>JALZOJ010000046.1 GCA_030857175.1 Myxococcota bacterium
CTGATCGAGACGCGCCTCGCGAAGCTCGAAGCCGGCGCGGACTACTTCGCGATCCTCGGCCTCCCGTTCGAGGCGCCGCTCGATACCGTGCGCAACAACTACGTCGAGACCTCGCGCCGCCTCAACCCCGACTCGCTCGTGCAGGTCGGCATCGCCGACGACGACAAGGCCGCGCAGCGCGTCCTCGCGCAGGTCAACGCCGCGTTCCTGGTCCTCACCGATCCGAACAAGCGCCGCGATTACATCAATGCGATCCGGCGCGGCGACCCGACGCCGATCGCGCCACGCGCGCGCAGCGGTGACCTCGACAAGACCGAGCTCGCCGCCGAGGCGTTCCAGGCGGGCGAAGTCGCGCTCAAGCGCGACGACATCCCGCGCGCCGTCGACGAGCTCGGCCGTGCCTGCACGCTCGCGCCGTCGAACCTCGAGTACACGGCGATGTTCGCGTGGGCGCAGTTCTGCGCCGCGCAGGACAAGCAAAAGATTTACGTCGAGACACGCAAGACGCTCGAGCGCGCGATCCATCGTGGCGAGAAGCCGGTCGCGGCGCGGTTCTATCTCGGGCGGGTCGAGCGCATGGTCGGGCACGATCGCGAGGCGATGAACCACTTCCAGGAAGTGCTGCTCGACGAGCCGAATCACCGCGAAGCGGCGAGTGAGGTGCGCGTCCTCGAGCAGAAGATGGCGCGCGGGACGAAGCCGAAGCGTTAGCGTTGGCTGCGAGGTCGTTCGCGGCTCAGCGGCTCACTCCGCGCTGGCGCTCTTCGCGCGGCGCACTTCGCGCGGCACACGTGTGCCGGATTTTTTGTCACAGAGCCACAGAGCCACAGAGCAGAGATTTCGGACGCGCTTCGCGCGTGCAGTTCGCGCGGCGCATTTCGCACGGCGCATGCGTCCGCCAGCGCTCCACCGCCAAGCCGCCAAGACCGCCAAGGATCGAGATACGCGCTTCGCGCACGGTTCGTTCGCACGGCATGTTCGGTGTGTGCCGCCGCGCGAAGCGCGCCGAAAGTTCCCCTCTGTGGCTCTGTGGCTCTGTGACCGAAATCGGGCACACACGCATGCGCGAACCGCCGCGCGAAGAGCTCGCGCCCGACGAGGCGCGCTTCAATGATGCGGCGTGTGGACGCCGCTCGCGTCGTTCGCGTTGTCCTTCGGCGGATAGAAGAACTCGGTCGGCTTGCGGAAGAACCGGCGGAGCACGGCGCCCGGGAGCGTGCGGCGCTCGCCGCGCGGCACGTCGCGAGCGCGCAGGGCGACGACGAGTGCGAGCGTGAAGGAGACGCCGAAGTTGAGGAGACCGATGAACACGATGCCGACGCACCCGAGGATGAACGCGGTGTAGCCGACGCCTTCGACCGTGGCGGAGTTGAGCGCGAGCGTCAGCGAGCCGGTCGAGAGCGTGACGTGGCGTACGTCGAGGGGAAGCCCGAAGAACTTGCCGAACACGGGCGCCATTCCGAGCATGGTGCCGAGGGCGATCGAGCCGCCGAAGCCTGCGGCCTGGTTCTCGAGGAAGCGGGCCCAGCGGGCCATGCGTTTCTTGCCGAGGCGTTTGCCCCAGCGGTGGTGCTCGATCGCTTCGGGGAGTCGGCGGTAGACGACCCAGTTCTCGAACCAGCCGGCGAAGAGGGAGGAGATCCAGAGGAAGACGCCGGTGAGTGCGGCGAAGAAGATCGTTCCCGAGCCCAAGGGATCGAAGGACGCGACCACTTTCTTGGAGTCGGCTTCGGTCAGGAATGAGTGGCCTGTGGCCGCCGTGTAGATGAGGTCGACGGCGAGTGAGGTGACGATGACGGCGCCGACGTTGCCTATCGCGGCGGCGAACTGGGAGCGGGAGATGCGGGCGATCAGGCGCACGAGCTCGTCGAGGCGGCCGGGGCCGGAGCGATCGCGAATGGTGCCGGCGAGCGCGGCGGCCGTCATCGAGGGCTGCTTGGTTGCCAGCGTGAAGCCGAGCAGCTGCATCACGATGAAGCTGCCCGCGTAGAGGATGGCGGAGAGCACGCCGTCGATGAAGAGTGGCCAGTGTCCCCACTTGATGAGGAACTTGCCCATCGCGGTGCCGCACGTGAGGACGCCACCGCCGGCGGCGGACGCGAGCATGCCCCAGTACTCGCGCTTGGAGGAGGTGACGTAGTGCTCGCCCGTGCGACCCGCGCGCTCGATCACCTTGCGCGCGAGCATGCGCAAGTTGTCGTGCATGAGCTGCATGAAGCTGCGGCCGCCGGCGAGGCCGCGGCCGACGGCGGCGATCACGGCGCGGATCTCGTAGGTCGGTTCGATGTCGTCGTCGCCGTCGATGAACGGGAGGAGGATCTCGATGCGCGAGAGGCCGCGCTCGATCGAGTCGAGCGAGTACACGACGTCGATCGAGACGCCGCGATCTTCGAGGGCCTCGCGCACGATGTCGAGGTGCTTGCGTGCGGCCTCGATGAGCGCGGGCATCTCCTGCGGCTGCGCGCGCGTCAGGAGATAGAGCGGGGATTCGCGGATCGCGCCGAGCGCGGTGCGCTGGCGAAATGCTTCGGCCATGCCGAGCGCCGCGATGCGCGTGGTGATGAGGCCGATCGCGTCTTCGATCGAGATGCGCAGCGGTTCCCACGCGTCTCCACCCGCGGCGGCCAGGCGATGGAGGAGCGGATCGGCGGCGGGGCCGAGCCACGCGAGATCCTCGACAGCGCGGATGATCTTGCTCGCGAGCATCCACAGCTCTTGCAGCGCGGGAGGCTCGGGCAAGAATTTGCGAGCGAGACGATCGGTGGTCTCGGCGAGCAGGCCGCGGTTGTTTGGCAGGCCGACCTCGCCGAACAGCTTCACGCCGCGCGTGGACTGGAGGACCGCGTGCAGCGTCGACTGGAACCGGCGCTTGGCGGCCGGGATGCGTTCGAGTGCGAGGACGAGGAGCTCGAGCCGCGCGATCGCCGGATGCGAGCCGGGTGCGGGGAGGTTCGGCCCAGCGACGACGAAGCGCCCGAGTTGCTCGACGAGGACGAGCTGGTCCGGCAGCGGCGCGTCGGGGCGGCACTTCGCGAGGAGCACGCGCAGGAGGCCCGCGACGCGGCCGTCGAATGCGCCGACGATGCGCAGAAACTCGTCGCGCGACGGAAGCTCGTCACTCGGAGGTCCCGCGAGATCGGGATCGTTCGAGAGGTCCAACGCGTCCACTCGTCGTGATGCTAACACCGCTCGCGGCGGTCGAGACTCCGAGGTTGGTTTTCCTCGGTGTCGGAGAAATACCCTGAGGAGGCCACGAGCGCCCGCCTCGCAATGTCATAGGATGCCGCGCATGGGTCGTGTGCTCGGTGTGCTTGCCGCGGTGTGCATCTCTTCGCTCGCGTATGCGGACAAGAAGGAGGACCCGCCGCCGCCGCCGAAAGAGGACCGGCTGATGTTCTCGGACCTGACGGTGTTCCGCTTGAACCCGCTCGGGCTCGAGACGCGCGCGCGGTTCGGCATCCAGAAGCGCCTCTACTACTCGGAGAAGGCGCTCACGTCGAACAACTTCCGGTTCCTCGGCGTGTACCCGAAGCTCAATCCGGTCAGCGGTCACCTCGCGCTCGGCGGAGAGATCCAGCCGGCGTCGATCTTCAACCTCAAGGCGTTCGTCGAGGTGCAGAAGTATTTCGGCACGCTCGGGTATCTGCAGTCGTTCCGCACGGCGTCGGCGAACTTCTCCGACGAGCGGCTGAAAGATCTGCGCGGCAGCGAGCAGACGTCGACGGTCTATCACGCGGGGCTCGCGCCGCTGCTCCAGCTCAAGCTCGGGCCGGTCGCGATCCGCACGCTGTTCCAGCTCGACTACTGGGCCATGAAGGTGCGTGACGGGGACACCGTCGCGTACGAGGCCACGCTCGACACGCTCCTGCCCGACAACGGCTGGACGGTCTCGGCCGACACCGACGTGCTGTTCGTGGGACGGCCCGGCCTCGCGATCGGGGTGCGCCACACGTGGGTCAAGCCGCTCTACACGAGCGACCACTTCGTCGACGTCACCGACGAGGAGCAGTACAACGACGACAACGCGCACCAGCGCATCGGCCTGTTCGCCGCGTACACGTTGCGTGACACGCCGCAGGTCGCGTTCAACAAGCCGACGGTGATCTTGATCGCGTCGTGGTACCTGACGCATCGCTGGCGCACGGGTCGGCCCGACGTGATGGAGCCGGATATCTCCGGCGACTTCAACACCAACGACTTTCGCAGCCGCGCGTTCCCGTACCTGCTGCTCGGATTTGCGTTCGAGAGCGACATCTACCCAGCCGACTGACGCGGCGATCACCGACGAGTGTTGCGACCGACCGCGACGAAATCGATGAAACCGCGCGTCGGCTCGGTGTCGACGAGCTTCACCTTCACGAGGTCACCGACGTCGAGCCCCTTCTCGCCCTTGACGACGAGACCCTCGGCCGGCGGGCGGAACAACCGCGCGAACGTGCCCTTCGGGGTCACGCCGGTGACGATCCCGTCGAACGTCTCGCCGATCCGCGAGGACAGCAGCACCGCGGCCGCGACCTTGCGCATCGTGCGCTCGACCTTGCGGGCCGCATTCTCGCGCTCGGTGCAGTGCGCGGCGAGCGCGAGCAATTCGTCGTCGGAGTATGGCGACGGCTCGTCCTTAGACGCTGCCTTCAAGAGCCGCTGCGTGATGAGGTCCGGATAGCGGCGATTCGGCGCCGTCGAGTGCGCGTAGTCGTCGACCGCGAGGCCGAAGTGCCCGATGTCGGGATCCGCCGACCGCTGCAAGACGTATTCGCCCGGGCCGAGCAGCTTCACGATCGACAGCGACAGATCCGCGAACCGCAGCGGGTCTGCCTTGCGCCGCGCCGCGACGAAGTCCGACAGCGCGCGGCGGTCCGGCTGCGGCGGCAACGTGACCCCGAGCTCGGCCGCGAGCTCGACGATGCGATCCCATCGCTTCGGTGCGCGCACCACGCGGCGAATCGACGAGTAGCCGCGCATCTCGAGGAACCGCGCCGTCGCGCCGTTCGCCGCGATCATCAAGTCCTCGACGAGCTCGCGCGCACGGCTCTTGTGCTGCACCTCGAGATCGACGATGCGCCCGCCCTTCGCGATCGTGCGCGCCTCGATGGTCTCGAGCTCGAGCGCGCCGCGATCGAACCGCCGCGCGCGCAGGCGCTGCGCTGCCTCGTCGTGTAGCAGCACTTGGTCCTGGATCACGCGATCACTCGGCGGGTCGCCACCGCTCTCGAGCCACGCGCCGATCTCCTCGTAGATGAGCTTCGCCTTGTTCTCTACGAACGCCTGATAGATCCGCGTCTGCGCTTCGTCGACGGTGCCGTCCATGCGCACGACCAGCTCGGTCACCATCGCGAGCCGCACCTCGCCCTCGAGCAGCGAGGTCTCGCCCTCGGACAGCGTGCGCGGCAGCATCGGGAACGTCTGGACGCCCGTGTAGAGCGACATCGTGTTGTTCGCGGCGTATTCGTCGAGTGGCGAGCCCTTCGGGAGGAAGCCATCGACGTCCGCGATCGCGATGCGCAAGCGAATCGATCCGTCTTCGAGCCGCTCTCCGACCTCGAGCTGATCGAGATCTTGCGAGGTCTCGTTGTCGATCGACGACCACGGCAACGCACGCAGGTCCTCCGCCTTGAGGCGCGGCCGCGGAACCTCGACGCCTTCCGGCAGGTCGATGCGAAATCCGTTGTCGAGCAGCACGCGGCGTGCGACTTCGCGCATATCGATGTCAGCGTCGTGTCGGCCCATCGGCCGAACATCGATCACATCAGCATCAGGGCGCAAGCGAACAGGACCAGCCCCGTCACTACGACGCCCAGCGCGATCGCGAACTGGAGCGCCGAGATCTGGGCCTCGCGCGCCTCGGTCGTGAGGCGTTGCGCCATCTGTCGCGTCTCGGAGGGCTCCACATCTAGATCATGGCCACGTCGTTTGCGATTTTCACGCTCGGTAACAAACTGTAATGCTCGACGGTGCCGACCTGGAAATCTGCGATCACGCAGCAGGGCTGTTGAACAAGTACCAGGGTTCCAGCGTCGTCACGGTAAGCCCGTCGACCGTCCTCACGCGCGATGCTCGCGGCCAAGCGCCAATACCCGCACGCACGCATGCTAGCTTGCCCGCGATGAGTGACCACCCGACTGACTTCAAGGGCGATGTCGTGCAAGCGATCCGCGAAGGCATCGTCGCGAAGATTCCGGATGCGAAGGTCGAGGCGAGCGGCAGCGGCGGGCACTACCGCATCGAGGTCGTGTCGACCGTGTTCGAAGGCAAGAGCATGCTCGAGAGCCAGCGCCTCGTGCTGTCCGCGATCAAGCACCTGATCAACGGCGCGCAGCCGCCGGTGCACGCGGTCGATTCGCTCACGACGAAGACGCCCTAACGGCAGCGATCGCCGACGCAGCTCGTCGCGCCGATCGTGGTGCATTCGATCGAGCGGCGCAGACCGGCGACGCACATCTCGAGCACCGTGCCATTGCACGTGTTCTGCGGCGTCGGCGTGCACTCGGAGCCGAACGCGCACGCGCCGTTCACGCAGGTCCGCCCGCCGAACTGCTTGCAGTCGTGCCGGCGCACGTTGCCGTCGCAGGTCACCAGCGTGTCGCCATCGCAGCTCGGCGGCGCACCGAGCGTGCAGGTCTCCGACTGCAATGCACCGGCGCAGCGCGGACTGTTCGTGCTGCACGCGAGCCCGATCTTGCCGCAGTCGATCACCTCGGTGACCCCCGAGTCGCAGGCGATCGAGGTCGTGCCATTGCACGTGAGCTCGCCGTCGGTCGTGCACGTGGTGCCGCCGCAATCGCTACGACCATTCGTGATGCACGCGGATCCGACCGACTCGAGGGCCTTCGGGCAGTCCTGTTCGAAGCGCAGCCCCTCGACGCAGCGGACCAGGGTGTCGCCGTCGCTGCACCCGGGCGCGCAGGCAGGATCCGGCATCAGGCGCTGCCCGAAGCAGGCCCGCACGGCGACGCAGTCAGCGGCGGTCGCGTTCAGCGCGCAGTTGATCTGGTCGACCGTGGCATTGGCATCGAGCAAGGCCATGCACTGGGTCGCGCTGTACCCGATGCACGCGCCGATGATCGCGCACGCGCGAACCCGCGTGTCGAAGTCGACAGCCGGTTCGGGAGCGTCACGGCCGGGAGCGTCGCGACCACTGTCGCCACCGCCACCACAGGCCACGAGGACCACCACCGCAGCGAGGAAACGCACTTCCTCACTGTAGGACGGCGGTCACCCGCGCTGGCTCACGAACGACGAAAAATCAGGACGCTTCGGAGTCAGACTCGCCGCTCTCGCCACCCGCGCCACCATTCTTGATGGCCTGGACCTCGGTGCGGATGGTCTGCGCGAGGGTCTTGAGCTCCTGCATTGCATTGCGGACGCGGGTACCAGCGGCCTTGTTGCCGTCCTGGTAGAACTTCTGGAAGTCGGCCGCCATGCTGGCCACGAGGGCTTGCAGCTCGGCGTAGCGCGGGGGGTTCGCGCTGGTCGACTCGGTGTGGTTCTCGGTGTTGGTGTTGGTCTCCATAAGGTGGAGGACCTTGCCCCGTCCCTCTGACAACTGCAACTTCGTTATCTAAGTGGGTGGCCTGAAACGCGAAATTTGGGCCTCACGGAGCTGCGAGGGACTCGGTCGTACAGCCTCATCATCATATTCCAGCAAGTTAGCCATGATGCCTGAATGTTGTTCGCGAGATCTGCCGGCGACTATTTGATCTGAAATCACCTAAGTTCGCGTTCCCGATGACGACCGAACTCGAAAAGGCCGCCAAACAGGACCCTGAAGCCGTCTGGCTGCGGGAGGTCTACAAGCCAAACGAGCCCAACCTGACAGTCCGCGCCGTCATCGTCGGCATGCTCCTCGGCGGGCTCATGTGCATCTCCAACCTCTACGTCTTCTTCAAGACGGGTTGGAGCATGGGCGTGACGCTCACCGCCTGCATCATCGCGTACGCGCTGTTCGAGGCGGCAAAACGCGTCGGCATCACGAAGAAGCCGCTGAGCGTCCTCGAGAACAACGCGCTCACGACCGTCGCCTCGGGCGCGGGCTACATGACCGGCGGCGGCAACATGGCCGCCTACGGTGCGCTCGTCATGGTGATCGCGTCGTCGCCGCAGCTCATGCTCCAGACCCCGAGCGCCGCACCGATGATCGCCTGGTTCGGCGTGATCGCCGCGCTCGGCGTGTTCGTCGCGATTCCGATCAAGCGCCAGCTCATCAACAAAGAGGGCCTCGCATTTCCCACCGGCACGGCGACCGCCGTCACGATCCGCGCGATCCACGAGGGCGCCGACACCAAGGGGCGTGGGCTCAGCCAAGCGGCCTGGCTCGGCATCGCCGCGCTCGTCGGTGCGGTCCTCGCGTGGGTCCGTGATGCGTGGGCGCTCGTGCCTGGGTCGGTCGCGGCGTTCGGCACCACCGCGGCAAAGTGGACCATCACGATCAAGACCGAGCTGATCCTCCTTGGCGCGGGTGCACTGATGTCATTCCGCACCGGCTGGTCACTGCTCCTTGGCGGCCTCGCGACCTACGCGATCATCGGTCCGATGCTCGCCGAGCGCGGCCTCATCGTCGTCAAGGGCGCCTCGTACTACAAGGCCGTCGTCGGCTGGACGTTGTGGCCGGGTGCCGCGATCCTCGTCGGTGCGGGCCTCACGTCGTTCGCCCTCGACTGGAAGAGCCTCGCCCGTTCGTTCCAGGGCCTCGGCAGTGCGTTCGGTGGCAAGAAGCGCGAGGAGGCCGGCATCGCGGCGGTCGAGTCGCCCGACTGGTGGTTTCCGGTCGCGGTGCTCTGCCTGTCGCCCGTCATCATCTTCCTGATGGTGATGTTGTTCGAGATTCCGGCGTGGGCCGCACTGATCGCGGTGCCGCTCGCCGTGATCATGGGCTTCATCGCCTCGCGCGTGACCGGCGAGACCGACGTGACTCCGACGAAGGCGCTCGGCCCCGTCACGCAGATGATCTACGGCGTGATCACGCCCGGCAACATGACGGGCAACATCATGTCGGCGAACGTCACCGGCGGCATCGGCCTCCACAGCGCGGATCTCTTGACGACGCTCAAGACCGGCTGGCTCCTCGGCGCGAAGCCGCGGCACCAGCTCTACGCGCAGCTGTTCGGTGTGGTCGCGGGCGCCGCGATCGTCGTGCCCGCTTTTCTGCTGATCATCCCCGAGCCGACGGCGGAGCAGATGGCAGCCGGCGTCCGGACCGTGCTCGGCACCGAGGAGTGGCCCGCGCCGTCGTGCCTCGTGTGGGCCGGCGTGTCGGAAGCGTTCTCGAACGGCATCGGCGGCATGCACTACACGACGAAGTGGGCGATCGCGATCGGCCTCTTGATCGGCGTCGCACTCACGGTCTGGGAGAAGCTCGCGCCGAAGAACGTGAAGCCATACATCCCGTCGGCGAACGGCGTCGGCATCGCGATGGTGATCCCGGGATCGAACTGCATCGCGATGTTCGTCGGCTCGGCGATCGCGGAGATCATGCGCCGCCGCCAGCAGGAGAACGTCGTCGTGCCGGTCGCGTCGGGTCTGATCGCCGGCGAGAGCCTGATGGGTGTGCTGATCATCGTCCTGTCGACGATCGTCGGCTTGAACCTGAAGCTCTAGCTCACGGAATCGCGACGGGCTGCGCGGCGATCGCGAACAGGAGCTCCTCGTCTTCCTCGAGGCTGAAGTCCTGCACGTCGATGTCGGCGCCGATGCCCGACACGCGCGCCGAGAGACTGCCCGAGGCCGGCAGCGCGACGAGCGGCGGAACCTCGACCGTCGTCGCATTGTCGTCGAACACCGTGATCTCGAGCAGGGTCGTGTTCAGCGTGTCGCGATACTGCACCTGATGCAGCGCCGCGCCCGAGACGAGCTGCCACGATGCCGACGTGCGCGTCGCGGTGACGCCGACCGGCGGCGTGAGCCACGCGCCCGCCGCGAGCGTGGTGCCGGTGAGACTGCGACGGATCACGATGCTCTGCGGACCGAGGTCACCCATCGCCGACTGCGCGACCGCCGTGAGTCGCAAGCCCGCCGACGGGCCGAACACCGACGGCTTTGGCGCGAGCAGCGTCGTCGCCATCGGATCGAGCTGCGGCAGCTGCACGACCTCGTCGTCGCCGATCTCGATGCCGATCAGCGACGCCTTCGACGTCAGCGATGCCGGCGGCGAGCCGTAGTCGATCGTGATGTCCTCCAGATTGCCGGCCTCGACGATCGAGAGCGCGAGCCCGCTCTGGTTCACGCCTGCCTCGACGACGATGCCCGTCTTCGTCGCCCAGCCGATGACCTTGATCGTGTCGTCGGCCTGGGTCACCGTGCCCTTCGAATCGAAGTCCACGATCGCGGCGACGAGTGTCACCGTCCCCGATCGAACGTTCACGGTCCAGTTGCACTGCGCGCCGGTGCAGACATTCATGTTGGCCGGCGTCGTGATGTTGTTCGCTTCGTCGCCGAGCCGATCGTTCTGCGAGTACAGCACCGCGGCGCCCTTGATGTGGCCAGCGCCGAGCCCGTTCGGATCCCAGCCGGTGATCGAGCCCGAGAGCGTCGCCATCTGTGACGCGGCGGTCTTCGAGATCGGAATCGTCACGTTCTTGCCGTTCGCGAGTGCCCACACGGTCGGGCGATAGCCCTGCATCTTCACCGCGATCGTCTGCGGCCCATCGACATCCTCGAACTCGACAAAGCCCTTCGCGTCGGTCGGCTTCTCGACGCCGCCGATCGCGACGGTCGCGCTCACGACGGGCAGGTCGGTCGACGTGTCGATGACGTGGACGAACACCTTGCCGTCGATGTCACCGTCTCCGATGCCCCCGCCGGGAATCACACGGGGGTCGGTTCCACCACCGCCACATGCAGCTGCAAGAACGACAAGCAAAGTTGCGAGTAGGCGCATCCTGCGATCTCAAGCGAATCGCGGGCCTTAAAAGAAACCGAGGATCAACGGCACTGTGACGCGTTTCTCGACGTCGTGATTCTCCTCGGTGCTGAGGTGATACGCGACGATCGGTGGCGCGAGCAGCGTGATCGTCATGAATGCGCCGGCGATGTAGGGCGGCACCTCTTCGATGTAGCTCCGTACGCTCACGAACGTGAGAAGCACGCCGGTCACGGACCCTCCGATCGTCGCGGACCACGTGCCGTTTCCACCGCTCGCGTCGCCCGCGAGCTTCACGCCGACCGTGATCCCCGTGGCAGCGCCGAGGCTGCCGCCGAGCAACGCACCCGCGAGCTCCGCGCCCCATCGGTCCTTCGATGCCGCCGCCGAGAACAGCGTCGCGCCACCGAACGACAGCAGCCCGCACCCGACGGCGCCGAGTCCGAGTCCCGCAGCGGTTTGCCCGAGCACCATCTCGCCGTCCCAGCGATCGCCCGCATCCGCGTGCGCGGTCACCGGCACGAGCAGCGCGACGATCGCGAGGAGCTTCATCACGCGATCATCGTGACACGTGCATCGTGGACCTCACCGATCGCGCCGAACTTTGCCACGCGCGACGAGTGCGCATCTCCAAACACGATTTGCGCGTCGACTGATTCGCGCCGTGATGCGTTCGTGCTCAGATCTTAACGCAGAGCGCGCAAAGTACTCGCAAAGACCGCAAAGCCAGAGATCGATCGGACCCGAACACGGACGCCCGGTGCCCGCGCGCGACCTCCGGAACCACCAAATCCTTTGCGTGCTCTGCGAGTGCTTGGCGCGCTCGGTAACTCGGGAACACGTACGCAGCGTACGGAACACGAGTGAACGCGCGCGGCGCAGACAATCCTCGCGTCGCGCGGCGGCCCCGCGAACTAGCCGCCGGACCCTGAGCCCGGGCCCGCGGGCGGCGGCGTGTCCGCGATGTACGGCGGCAGCTCGACGGGCAGCGTGATCGTTTGCGTCTCGGGCGCGGGGTTCACGTTGATCGCCCGGCAGAACGCGAGGAGCGAGTCGCCGTGGCGATCCGCGTACGTCATCGCGGCCATGCCTTTGACCTCGGACGGGTACGGGATCGAGCAGACGCTGTAGTTGCCGGGCACGACCTCGGAGAACCGTGCGGGCTCGCCGCGCCGAACGATCACGAACTGCGATGCGCCGGGACCTGCGGCGGCCATCTTGAGGCCGAGCTCGTTCGCCGTCGCCGCGGTGATGTTGCCGCTCGCGATGAAGACCTGCGCGACTCCGAGCGTGCCGCTCTTCGGTTTGAGCGTGACGTCGATGGTGACCGCGCCCGGCTCGACCGCGAGATCGATCGTGATCGTCTTGCCCGCGGGGACGTCGATCTGCTTCGAGTAGAACTTCATGCCCGTCATCGGCATGCCGACGGTCGCGCTGACCTTGTACGAGTCGGGCGCGAGGCGATCGAAGCGATACGTGCCGTCGGGGCCGGACGCGACCGAGTAGATCGCGTTTGGCAGCGTCGTCGATTGCGCGGACACGAACACGCCTTCGGCCGGCTTGCCGCCTTGACGGAGCACGCCGGTGAGCGCGCTGAACTTCTCGAGGTTGAGCGTCAGCTCGGTCTGGCCGGGGAGCATCGTCGGGAGGCGCATGCCGCGCGAGCGACCGAGCGTCTCGTGTTCGGCGACGATCGCGATATCGCCGGCGGGGAAGCCGGAGAGCTTGAACGCGCCCTCGGCATCGGTCACGTCCTTCTTCGTCCCCTGCCCCATCGGGCCGAACTGGGCGCTCGAGGACGTGCCGTTACCGAACACGAAGCGGCCCGCGTAGACGGTCGCGCCGGGGACCGGCTTGCCATCCATCACCACGTGGCCGGAGATCAGCCGGCCTTTTTCGACGGTGATCGTGCCGGCGTCGGTCGTCTTCGCCGGTTCGATCGTGACCTCGAGTGCGCGCGTCTGAAACGTCGGGCCGCGCACGGAGAGCTCGTACTTCTGCGGCGGCAGACCGTCGAACAGGAACGTGCCGTCGCTGTTGCCCGGCTGCGAGGTCATGCCGATCGAGACGGTGAAGAACGGCGGCGTGCTGCCATCGGCGGTCTGCACCTTGCCTTTGACGCCGCCCGTCGGTGGCAGCACGATCTTGATGTTCGCGTCGCCGGTCGTCGCGGGGACGCCTTCGTTGCCGATGAAGTTGCGCTGCGCGCCGGGCCGCGAGGCCGAGACGTTGTACGTGCCGGGTGCGAGGCCGACGAGCTTCCAGGCGCCGCTCGCATCGCTGAGCGCTTGCGGAAAGCCGCGCAGGCGGAACGCGCTGAAGTCGATCTGCGTGCGGTTGTCCGCGAAGCTCGGACCCGCGGTGACCTGCGCGCCCTCGATCGGTTGGCCCTGCGGATCGACGACGATGCCGGCGATCGTGCCGGTGACATCGAGCGCGAGCACGACGTCTTTGACGTCGCCGTTCGACGTGTCGACGTCGACGGTCTGCGACGAGCCGGTCTCGTGCAGCGCGACGACCGACAGCGCGCGGCGCGGGAGGCCTTTGATCTCGAACTCGCCGCTGGTGTTCGTGAACGCCTGGCGCGGCGCTTCGAAGATCATCGCACGGCGATTGACCGCGACCACGCCGATGCGCACGCGCGCGGAGGCGACGCCTTGCTTCTGCGTGTCGACGACGCGGCCTCGCACGACCGCGCCCTGTGCGAGCTTGATCGTGACGTCGGTGCGCGGCGACTTGCCGTCGAGCGTGACGAGCTCCGACGTGCCGGGCGCGTGCTCCTCGTGCGTCGCGACGAAGCGGAACGTCCCCGCCGGCATCGCGGGCAGCTCGAACTTGCCGTCCTTCGTGGTGACGGCGGCGTCGCGGCGATCGTTCGCCTGCTGGCTCCAGTCCGATGCGCCGCTGAAGCGCACGCGTGCGCCCTCCACGCCGGTGCCCTTGTCGTCGACGACGCGTCCGCTGACCAGCGCACCCGCGGCGAGCGTGAGCTTCGCGTCGGCGTCACCGGGCCCGATCTGGATCCATTGAAACGTGCGTGCCATGCCTGTCGCCCATCCCGCGATCTGATAGCCGCCCGGCACGACGCCGTCGAACACGGCCTTGCCGCCGCCCTTCGTCGTCGCTTGTTGATCATCGATGCCGCGCAGCTCGACGGTCGCGCCATCGATCGCCTTGCCATCGGCGCCCGCGACGAGCACCGTGAGCTTCGGTCCCTTGCGCAGCTTCAGCACGACCGGGTCGGACTTCGCAGTGAGCTGTGCGGTGACCGGTCCGGCGATCTTGCCCTGCCCGCGCGCGACGAGCGTGTACGGTCGCGCGACGAGTGCGTCGAACGCGAACCCGCCGTCGGCTTCGCTCGTCGTCGTGCGCGGCGGATTCGACGACAGCACCACCGTCACGCCGGCGACCGGTGCGTCGCTCTCGTCGATCACCTGGCCTTCGAGCCGGAGCTCGCCTCTTGGATCGTCGTCGATCAAGAATCGCTGCGGCGCCTCGACGTTGCCGTCGCGCTGTTGCGGCTTGTCGCCCGGCTTCGGCAGCACGACCGCCGAGCCCTTCGCGACCGCGGCCGGCTTGCTCGCCGGCTTCTCGCGCAGCACGAAGTACCAGACGACCGCTGACGCCACGATCATTAGCCCGACGAGAGGCCACAGCTTCCGCATGCGCGCGGCGTAGCACGGCGGCCCGGCGGTGGGGCCGATCTCACACCTATTCGCGAATGCGAACAGCGACCGCGATGCTCTCGGGATCTGCGATCAACCCGCGCACGCCGTCGACGGTGCCGACGACGTCGCCCCACGGCACGCCGTCCTCGAAGTCGACGAACACGGTCGATCCGACGACGACACGCGGCCTCAGCCTCGACCACAGATCGGAGGTCATGATCGGTGCGCCTTCATCGATCGTGACCGTCGAGTCCGCGCGCAGCTTGATGACGACCGGCGCACGCACGGGATCCCCTGGCTCGTTCGGCGGCAAGTGGACCGTCTCGACCTTGATCATCACGGGGATGATGACGAGAAAGATCACGAGCAGAACCAGGAGCACGTCGATCAGCGGCGTGACGTTGATCTGCGGACCCGTAGAATGAGACATCCCCATGGCTCATCGGTAGCAACCGACGAATCATGGGGATATCCCGGGGCAGTTACGCCCCGTCACACTGCGCGCGGCTTACGCCGCACGCAGTGTCGCAGTTACTCGATCCAGACGGCCGCGGCGTACGTGTTGTGCGCCTGGACGAAGTAGTCCTGCGAGGCCGTGACCTTGACCCAGTACTTGCCGGCGACGGTGATCGCGGGCGACGTGTGGTCCTCGTGGAAGCCCTGGTCGTTCGACGGGCCGCCGAACGCCACCGGGGTGGCGCCGTTCGCGCGGAGCACTTCGACAACCGTGTCGGTCTGCGGGTCGCTGCCCGTCGTGAGGACGCGGATCTTCTTGCCGACGTCAGCCGCCGTGGCGGTGATCGAGATCCAGTCGACATCCGCGATCGTCATCAGCGTCGCGCCGGTGACGAGCGACGGCATCGCCGTGAGCGCCTGCGCGTTCGCCGGCGTGTCGTTGCCCGGCTCCGCCACTTCGGCGAGCTGCGTGAGCATCTGGCTGGCGCCACGGACGCTGAACGTGTAGCCGAACGTGCCGCTCGTATCGACGTACACGGCGTAGAGCTTGCTCGGCGCGAGCTGAACGAGCGTGCGCTTGAGGCTGTAACCGATCATGTCCTCGAAGCGGCCGCTCGACCCGAGGATCGCGACGCCCGGCTTCGCGGCCGTGCTCGTCGACGACGTCGCGAGGGTGGTCAGCGACGGGTTGGCGGTCGGGGTGAACTCGTAGAGCGCCGAGGCCCAGGTCGCTTCGACCATGCCCGATGCCGGCGTGCCCGCCGCGAGCACCGTCGCGGTGCGTGCCTTGACGTCGAGGTTCGTACCGAGGTTCGACGTGGTGACGTCCTCGCCGAAGCCGCTCGAAACGACGAGCGGACCCGCGACGGCGTCGAGGTCGAAGAACGCGAGGCCGGTGACGCCGTACGGCGTGACTTCCTCGACCTGCAGCGTGACGCCCGCGGGCGCCTCGATGTTCGTGCCCGTGTAGACGATCGGCGTGAAGAAGCCGTCGCCGGTCGACGTGGTGTCGAACGGGGTGTTGAAGTCGTGGTTGTTGATCGCGAACGTCGCGATCGAGCCCTGCGCGACCGTGCCGCGGAACTTGAGCGAGATCGCGCTCTCGAGCTGGAACGCTTCCTTGAGGACGAGCGACTTGCCGTTCGACTCGACGGTGACGTCGCGCAGGCCGGGGGCCGCGTCGTCCATCACCGTGATGTCGGCGAACAGCGCCGTGGGGCTCGCGACCGCGACGTTCTGAACCGTCACGCCGGCGCCGAAGTTGACGCTCGCGCCCGCTTTCCACTCGGTGACATCACCGGAGATCTCGACGCGCACCTGGCGGCCGAGGAAAGCAGACGACGGGAACACGCCGCTGACGGATTCGTCAGGACCGCCGCCGCCACACGCGACGACCAAGGGAAGAGCAAGAATAAAAAGAGAGCCGAAGCGCATGATCACCTCTGTAAGAAAACGAGTCCTGGCTGGAAAGGACGGCGGACCCTACAGAGAGGCTCGAAGATCCGAAAGCAAAAACTTCAAGTCGCTCGTCGGCAAAATGCGGTGAGACCTCGTTAGGGCACCACTGCCGACGTCAGTTCGCACACGAGGTCGTAATTACTGCGGCGTCGCCCACCGAAGTGCATTCGCATGCGCCCTATCAATCGTGATCGCGATGCGAGGACATCAGTCGGGACACGTTGCGATTTTGGTTTTCGCTCCTGCGCACGGTTAGTGTTATGCATACACGATGACGCCGGACGTGCGAGCCCGCATCGAGATCGTCGAAGCCGACATCACGACCCTCGAGGTCGACGCGATCGTCAACGCCGCGAACACCAGCCTGCTCGGTGGCGGCGGTGTCGACGGTGCGATCCATCGGCGGGCGGGACGCGAGCTGCTCGCGGAGTGCCGCACGCTCGGCCGTTGCGAGACCGGCAGCGCGAAGCTGACGAAGGGCTACAAGCTGCCCGCGAAGTACGTCATCCACGCGGTCGGTCCCGTGTATCGCAGCGGCGGTGGCGTCCGCGCGCTGCTCGCGTCGTGTTACCGCAAGAGCCTCGAGCTCGCGCAGGAGCACGGCATCCAGTCGATCGCGTTCCCGGGCATCTCGACGGGCGTCTACGGCTATCCGCAGCGCGAGGCCGCGGACGTCGCGATCGCGACCGTGAGCGAGTGGCTCGCGACGCACGCGGTACCGGCGAAGGTGATCCTCTGCACGTATGACTCGCTCGCGACGGTGATCATGACCGAGGCGATGACCGCCGCTGGTTAGCCTTCTACGTTGCGCATGAAGTCGGCGACCTCGGCGAACCGCGCGTCGAGGAACGTGCGCACGTCGCCGGTGATCCCGCGCTCGGTCATCGCCGCGTTCATGCAGCGCATCCACGCATCGCGCATCGCGACGTTGACCTCGACGCGCGCGTGCCGCATGCGCAGTCGCGGATGACCGTGCTGCTGCACGTAGTCCTCGGGGCCGCCGAGCCACCCGATCAGGAACATCGCGAACCGATCGCGCGGCTCGCGTGCGACCCGCCCGTCGGGCGTGCACGGATGCAGACGCGCGAGTGCGGGCTCGCTGTCACTCATGATGTCGTAGAACCGCTCGACGAGCGTCTTCACGGCGGCGCTGCCGCCGACGAGCTCGTACGGTGTCTGCGAAGCGTCTTTCACGGCGTTTGGTGTAGCCTGCCGCCATGCTGCCGGCGATGACTCGCGACGAGATCCTCGCGGAGATCATCGAGTGTCCGCGCGAGGCCTTCGTACTGCTGCCCGACATGCAGGTGGTCGTCAGGCCGGGCTGGCGGCAACTCTTGACGCCGTCGATCAAGCGCGGCGGTCTCAACGAGGTGTCGTTCGCGCAGGTGGCAGAGGTGGACGCCGAGCGCGTGATCGACGAGACGATCGCGCAGTATCGCGCGCACGGCTGCAAGTTCGTGTGGCGGCTCGGACCCGACAGCTCGCCGCACCTCGGCGCGCGACTCGCGGCGCGCGGCCTGCCCTATACGCGCAGCGATGGGATGGCCCGATCGACCCAGATGGACGTCGCGATCGATCCGCGCATCACGATCGAGCGGGTCGATGCGGACAGCGTCGACATCTACACGCGCACGATGGCGGCGGGATGGGACATGGATCCGGGTCCGATCGCCGTGGCGAACGAGCTCGTCGCGCGCCTGCCACAGCCCGCGCGGCACAACTTGTTTCTCGCGCGCTGGGATGGCGAGCCGGCGGCGACCGCAGGCGCGGCGATCTTCGCGCGCTCGATCTATCTGATCGGCGGCGTCACGCTCGAAGCGTTTCGCGGACGCGGGCTCTATCGCGCGCTCGTATCCGCGCGCCTCGCGTTCGCGCGCGAGCGCGGCGTTTCACTCGCGACCTCACACGCGCGCGCGGATACGTCGGCACCGATCCTCGAGCGCCTCGGCTTCGAGACGCTCTGCCACTACGACAACTACAGCTTCACGCCTTAGAGGCGCGTGCAGCCCGGGCCACTGCACGTCGCGGTGCAGTTCGGGTTGCCGCCGCAGAATTGATCGCAGCCGCCACCGTCGCACGAGAACGTGCAGATCGAGCCGAGTGCGCAGGCCTGATCACAGTTGCCGCCGGCGCACGAGAAATTGCAGCGGTCGCCCTGGCAGTCCTGATCGCAACTGCCGCCGGCGCACGAGAACGTGCAGTTGCCGTCGGCACATTGCTGGTTGCAGTCGCCGTTGGCGCACCCGACGTCGCAGGACGCGCCGGTGCAGACGCAGTCCTTGCCATCGCACACGCCACTGCCACCACCGCCGCAAGCTGCCGCGAACACCAGAACAAGCAAACAAATGAGGCGAATCATCTCGGCTCCTTTAAATGGACGGGCGTCTCATCCTACGAACGCCGCCGAGCGGAGGCCGACATCAGGCCGACATCAGCACCGAGATCGGCTACACCTCGCCAAGCGCCATGTGCCGCAACATCCGAGTCCTCCATCACTTCAGGCCGCCGACGACGCCCGACGAGGTCGCAGCGGCCGCGCTCCAGTACGTCCGCAAGATCAGCGGGATCCAGAAGCCGTCGAAGGACGTCGAGGCCGCGTTCGAGAAGGCGATCACGCAGATCACGAAGGTGACCACCGCGCTGCTCGATTCGCTGCCGGAGCGCGGCGAGCCACGCACGCGCGAAGGCGAGAAGGAAAAGGCAAAGGCGCGCTGGGAGCGGCGCGAGAAGTCGATCAAGGCGAGCTGAGCGCTGAAGGCGATGAGCGTCGTTGCTGTACCCAGATCGCGCTGCACTCGCTGTCGCCGGCCGACGAGCGTCTGCTACTGCGCGGCGATCTCGACGCTGCCGACCGCGACGCGTGTCGTGATCCTCCAGCACTCGCGCGAGCGCGACATGCCGATCGGCACCGCGCGCATGGCGAGCCTGTGCTTGCCGCACTCGGAGCTTCACGTCGGCGTTCGCTGGGCGAATCACGCACCGCTGCGTGCCGCACTCGCGGATCCGTCGCGCCCCGCGATCCTCTTGTATCCCGGTCCGGGCGCGCGCGACATCCTGACCGATCCGCCGACCGGGCCGGTGACGCTCGTTGTCGTCGACGGCACGTGGGCGCAGGCGAAGTCCGTCGTGCGTGACAACCCGATCCTCCACGCGCTGCCGCGCTACGCGTTCGCGACGCCCGAGCCCTCGCACTACCGCATTCGCAAGGAGCCGCGCGCCGAGTACTGCTCGACGATCGAGGCGCTGATGCACGTGCTCGGCGTGCTCGAAGGCAAGCCCGATGCGTTTCGCGCGCTGCTCGCGCCATTTCACGCGATGGTCGATGCGCAGCTCGCCGCGCAAGCCGCGCGTCCATCACGGCGCGTTCGCGTGCAGCGCCATCGCAAGCCGATCGTGCAGCGCTTGCCCGCCGCGCTCGCGGAGCGGTTCGACGATCTCGTGCTCGTCGTCGGTGAAGCGAACGCGTGGCCGTACGATCGCGACGCGAACGGCAAGCAGATTGCGCCGCGCGATTCGCGAGCGGACGAGCTCGTGCACTGGGTCGCGCTGCGGCCGAGCACGGGCGAGACATTCGAGCAGTTCGCCGCGCCGTCCGGTGCGCTGTCGCCGAGCACCGCGTTTCACACGCGGCTCGCGCCGGAGCGGCTGGTCGGCGAGCGGGCGGCGCTGTTCGACGCGTTCGCGGCGTTCGTGCGCCCGACCGACGTCATCGGCGCGTGGGGCCACTACTCGACGAATCTGTTCACCAGCTCGGGCGGCGTGCTCGGCGAGCGCGTCGATGTGCGCAGCGTCGCGCAGCGGCTGACGAACAAGAAGCTCGGCGGCATCGAGCAGTTCGCGGCGCAGCTCGGCGAGCCCCGCGCACCGCTCGGTGAAGGTCGCGCGGGCTCACGTCTCGCGGCGCTGGCGCACATCGTCGAGCACGTGCGTCGCCTTGCGAGCGCCGGCGGCCCGCCGCCGCGATAGCTCGACGCCGATCGCTTCGAGCCCGTGCGCATTCGCAGCCGCGAGTGCGCTGCCCAGGCCGCAGAACGGATCGACGACGACCTTTGCGCCGAGCGACGCGACGAGCTTGACCGCGACCTCACACGCCGCGGCCCCCATCGCGCGCGACCACGTCATGGTGCCGAGCGACGGCAACACGTCGGGCGTCGACGCGCCGGGCGACAGCCGCTGCGTGCGACTGAGCGCGATCAGATGCGCGTACGCAGGACGACCGAACGTCGTCGTGCCCGGCGGCACGCGGCACACGATCTTGTGCACGAGCACGTGACTGCCGGCCGCATCGGCGCCGCACATCACGAGGTGGCCCTTGTCGATCCAGCGGCCGTCGTGCTTCACGTCGGTCTGATAGAACACGGCGACATCGACGGTCTTGCAGACGAGCGCGACGGTCTCGACGAACCAGCGACGCCAGCCGTCGACGCCGAGCTTCGGCAGCTCGCTGTGATCCGGCAGCGACGTGATGATCGCGTGGTCGTCCGGAAGCGGACCGCGTTCGAGAAACGCGATGCCGTCGCCGTGATGAACCTCTCGCACGTTTGACACCCTACCTCGATTGCTCGTCCGCCACGGTCGGCAGCATCATCCGCGCATGCTGCGAAGCTTCGGGGTGGTTCTGGTTCTCGCGCTCGCTGCTTGTCCAGGCCCGCAAGGCGGCGGCGGCGGCGGTGGTGGCCGCGTCGGCATCAGCCCCGATTCGTGCGGCAAGATCGATACGACGTCGGTCGGCCGCAAGCTCTACGCATTCCTCGTCGCGTCGGCGGAGCTCGATCGCGCGAGCCTCGAGCTCGAGCGCTCGGTTCACGACGCGTGCAAGCGCATGGCCGTCGAGCTCGGCGTCTCGCCGGCCGGAAACATCAAGGAAGTCTGCACGCGCGCAGCGACCGAGCTCGACGCGAACCTCAAGGTCAGCGTGAAGAGCGAGTCGCGCCTCGTCACGCGTACGGTTCCTCCGGTCTGCACGACGAGCATCGAGCTCACCGCCGGCTTCGTCGCGAGCTGCGAGGCCAGCGCCGCTGCCGACGTGAAGTTGCAGTGCACCGGTCGCTGCGGCGGCACGTGCAACGGAACGTGTGACGGCCAGTGCGCCGGCGGCGCCGCGGGCGGTCAGTGCAACGGTCAATGTCAGGGCACGTGTCGCGGCCGGTGCAGCGGCGGTTGCGATGGCTACGTGAACGTCGATGCGTCGGCCGAGTGCAAGGCGTCCGCCGAGGTTCGCGCCGTCACGCACACCGAATGCACCGAGGCGAAGGTCGAGGTCGTGCGCGAGAACGTGACCATCGTCGACGATTCGAAGTTCCAGAAGGCGATGGCCGCGATCAACGCGGGCATGCCGACGATCGTGAAGGCCGGCGTCAAGCTCGAGCGCGCGGGCAAAGCGCTCGTCCTGTGGGCCAGCACGGGTGCATCGCTCGTGAAGTCTTCCGGGCAGCTCGTCGGCGAGCTCGGCGAGAGGGCCGTCTGCGTCGGTGGCCAGCTCGCGGCCGTCGTCGCCGCCACCACGAAGATCCAGGCGCGGTTCTCGGTCTCGATCGAAGTGAGCGCGCAGGTCAGTGCGTCCGCCGGCGCGCAACAGCGCTGAGTTGCACAACTCGCGCAGCAGTTTGTCGTCCGCTGCCCCGGCCCGCGGTGTTACGGTCGCGACGATGAGGGGCATGAAGTATTTCGTCTGTGCGTTGCTCGTCGCGTGTGGTGGTCCGAGTGACCGCCCGCCGGACAGCGGCAACAACACCGGTGGCGAGGGCAACGGGTCGAGCGGCGACGGCTGCTCGGACGAAGCCAAGGCCGTCTACGTCGTCGATCAAAACAACACGCTCTCGCGGTTCAGCCCACCGACGAAGACGTTCATGGATCTCGGCAAGCTCAACTGCCCGTCGAGCTTCGGTGCCACACCGTTCTCGATGGGCATCGACCGAACCGCACTCGCGTGGGTGCTCTACAGCTCGGGTGAGCTGTTCCGCGTCGACACCACATCCCTCAACTGCACGAAGTCCACGTGGTCGCCCCAGGCCGGCCTCCAGCAGTTCGGCATGGGTTTTTCGACGGATGCAGCGGGTGGCAGCGTCGATACACTCTTCATCGCCGGTGGTTCGGGCCCGACTCAGCCGACCTCGCAGCTCGCAAAGCTCTCGACCGCCAACTTCCAGGCCCAGCCCGTCGGCACCGTCACGGGCTGGCCGGAGCTGACCGGGACCGGAAACGCAGAGCTCTGGGGTTTCTTTCCGGATGCCTCGTCGCCGCGCATCGCCAAGCTCGACAAAACAAACGGAACCGCGCTCAAGACCTATCCGCTCTCGATCGCCGGCATGCCCACCGCGTGGGCATTCGCGTTCTGGGGCGGCGATTTCTGGGTGTTTCTGATGAAGGGCCTCGAGTCGTCGACGACGGTCTACCAATACGATTCGAACACCGGCGCGCTCAAGTCGATGATGCAGACCAGTGGGCGCACGATCGTGGGCGCGGGCGTCTCGACGTGCGCGCCCGTCATTCTCTGACGGCACTCGCGTTGCAGCTCCTCCCGTCGGAGGAAATGTCATGCGAACGATCCTGTTTTCATCGCTGCTCGCGCTCGGCGTGATCGGCGGCTGCGACCGTGAGAAGAAGACCACCGTCGAGGTGCAGAAGCCGGTCGAGACCACGAACCCGACGGCCCCGGCGCCCACGACCACGACGACCACGACGACCACGGAGACGACGACGATCGATCTCGAGGCCGAACGCTCGGCACTCTCGCGCTCGATCGACGAGCGCGCCACCAAGCTCGACGCGCGCATCGACGAGCTCGAGCGCAAGGGCGACGCGAAGTCCAAGGAGATGTCGGCGACGCTCCGCGCGAAGCGCGATCAAGCGCGCGCGAAGATGCGGGAGCTCGGTACGAGCACGAAGGAGAACTGGCAGGTGTTCAAGCGCGATGTCTCGGACGCCTGGGACCAGCTCGAGAACGACGTCACCGAAGCAACGCGCTGATCACTTCTTCAGCGGAACGCCGTAGAGGTCGTGATGTGCGGCCTCGCCAAGCCCGAGCTTGTCGAGGTCCGCCTTGATCTTCGACATGTCGCCGACGACGGAGATCACGAGCTTCTTCGTCGGCACGACTGTCTTCGCGACCGCCTTCACGTCCGCCGCTTTCACCTTGCGGACGTTGTCGGCATACGACGCGTACCAGTTGTCGGGCAGGTTGTGCAGCACGAGGTTCGTGTATGCGTCGACGGTCGCCGAGTTGCCTTCGAACATGCCGGGCAGCGCGCGGATCATGTTCTGCTTCGCCTTGTCGAGCTCCTCGGCGGGCACGTCGACCGTCGCGAGATCGTCGAGGATCTTCATCACCTCGGCGAGGCCCTTGCCGGTCTCGGGGGTGACGATCGCGCTTCCGATGATGAACGGACCGGTCGCGGTGCGCCAATCCTGGGACGCGGCGATGCCGTACGTGATGCCCATCGACTCGCGCAGGCGCTGCACCAGGCGGCTCGTGAAGCCGTCGCCGAGGACCGTGCGGAAGACTTCGAACTTGTAGAAGCGCGGGTCCTTGCGACCGAGACCGACGAGGCCGATGCGGACGTCGGCCTGTGCCGAGGCGGGACGATCGGCGACGAGCAGGCGTGCGCCGGGCTTCGCGGGCGTGGTCGTCGGCTTGGCCGCCTTCTTCACGCCGGTCGGCTTCCATGCGCCGAGGCCGGCATCGAGCTTGGTCTTGAGCGCGGTCGCGTCGACATCGCCCGCGACCACGAGCGTCATCGTCGCCGGGTTCCAGCGCTCGGCGTAGAACTGCTTCGCGTCGGCGACGGTGATGGACTTGAACTCTTCTCGCGTGCCCGACGTCGGGTGGCCGTACGCCGTGCTCGAACCATAGAGCGCGGCCGCCAGCATGATCTGCGCGACCTCGCGCGGACGATCGCGGCGAAGCTCGAGCGACGTGGCGCGGTCACCCTTGACGCGATCGACTTCCTTGTCTTCGAAGGCGGGTGCGGTGACGATCTTCGTGAACAGATCGATCGACGAGTCGAGCGTCTTCGACAGCGTCGACATCGAGACCTCGGCCGCGTCGTACGCGACGCCCGCGCCGAAGCTCGCACCGAGCCGGTCGAGCTCTTCGGCGATCGCGAGCGCGGACAAGCCGGCGGTGCCTTCGTCGAGGAGGTCCGCGGTGAACGCGGCGATGCCACCCTTGCCGGCCAGATCGTTCGCGGCGCCCGCGCCCGGGATGACGAGCGACATCGAGACGATCGGCAGCGCCTTGTTGGTCGAGACGAGCAGCGCCATGCCGTTCTTGAGCCTCAAGCGCTTCACCGTCGGCGGCTTGAACGTCGGCTCCTTCGTCGGCGCCGGCGGCTTCGACCAGTCGGCGATGCCCGACTTCGCGAACATGGGATCGGTCTTGGGCTGCGCGAACGCGGGCGTCGCGACGAGAACTGCGAGGAGTACGAGACGCATTAGTTCTTCTCCGTCGACTTCTTGCCGGGGCGAATGGTGAGCGTGACGCGAGCCGATTGCTTGAGGTGCTTCGCCGCGGCGTCCTTCACCTGCGCCGGCGTGACGGCGCGACGGCGCGCGAGGTCCTTGCCGAAGTAGTCGGGGTCCTTCGCCTCGACGTCGTAGCCCGCGAGCTGGATCGCGCGCGATTGCACGGACTCGAGGCCCGCGAGGAACGCGGCTTCGCGCGAGTTCGTCGCGCGCTCGAGCTCTTTCGGATCCGGCGCCGTCGCCGCGATCTTCGCCACCTCTTCGGTGATCTCCTTGATCAGGCGCTGAGGATCGACACCCGGCTTCGCGGTCACGATGATCTGGAACGAGCCGGCGAGCTGCTCGCCCTCGAACGTGGCGCGCACGTCCTGCGCGATCTTCTCGTCGTAGACGAGGCGCTTGTAGAGCCGGCTCGATTTGCCGTCGCCGAGGATCGCAGCGAGCGTGATAAGCGCCGGCTCCTCGGTGGTGTACTTCGCCGGGCCGCGCCAGGTGAGGTAGACGCGTGGGACCTGCACGTCGTCGGTCGTCGCGAGCACGATCTCCTTCGTGATCGGCGGCGGCGCCTTGTACTGCGGGCGAGCCGGCTCGGGCGCCTTCGGGATGAACGCGAAGTATTTCTCGACGAGCTTCTTCACCTCGTCGAACTTCACGTCACCCGCGATCACCATCGTCGCGTTGTTCGGCACGTAGTACTTCTTGAAGAACGCCGCGACATCGTCCTTCGCGGCTGCCTTGAGGTCGGAGACGTAGCCGATCGTCGACCAGTGATAGCCGTGATCCTTGGGCCACAGCGCCTCGGCGATCAGGATGCCTGCCATGCCGTACGGCTGGTTCTCGTAACGTTGGCGGCGCTCGTTGAGCACGACGTCGCGCTGGTTGTCGAGCTTCGGCTGATCGAACGTATCGAGCAGGCCGACGCAGCGATCGGCCTCGATCCAGAGCATCTGCTCGAGAAAGTTCGAGCCCGCCTGGTTCAGGTAGACGGTCATGTCGCCGCCGGTGAACCCGTTGGAGTTTCCACCCGCGGCCTCGAGCAAGCGATCCATGAGCCCGTCGGGCAGGTGTGTCGAGCCCTTGAACATCAGGTGCTCGAACAGGTGCGCGAAGCCGGTGCGCTTCACGATTTCGTCTTTCGAGCCGACCTTGAACCAGAGGACCTCGTGAACGACGGGCTGCTTGTGATCTTCGATCACGTAGACCTTCAAACCGTTCGCGAGCTCGAACTTCTGGTACGCGATCTTGGGCTCCTCGGCGGCAGCCGGCACCGCCGCCAGCAACGAGAGCAACAACAACATTCGCTTCATGGAGGCGGACACTAGCGCACGAAGTCGCGCGCACCATGTGCCCTAGCTGGCATATGGTCACCGCGATGGCGCTCCACCGATGCTTGCTGATCGCGTGCGTCACGCTGAGTCAGGCGTGCGACAGCAAGCAGGCAGCGCCCGTCGCAGAGAAACTCCCAGCTGCGCACACCGAGATGACGGCGGTATGACGGATTGGGAGCGCATCCACCGCCGCCTCGAGGCGGATCTCGGCGAGGCGATCTCGATCGACTCGCTCACCGGTGCGTGGAAGATCGCGCAGCGCGTGGCGGGACACCGGCACTCCTCCGACGACGTGTTGACCGCACACTACGCACTTCGCCTCGTGCCCGACGCCGAGCTGGTGCTCGATCTCGGCACCGGCATCGGAACGGTCGGGCTGATGGTGCTCTCGCAGCTCTCGGCAACCGCGCGGCTTGTCGGTGTCGAGGCGCAGGCGATGAGCTTCCGGCTGCTCCTCGCGAACATCGAGGGCAACGGGGTCGAGGAGCGCGTCGAGGCGAAGGTCGGCGACCTGCGTGACTTCGTCGACGCGCGGCGCTTTCGCTTGATCACCGGCAGTCCGCCGTACTTCCCGCTCGGCAGCGGCGTCTTGCCCGACGATCCGCAGAAGGTCGCGGCCCGCTTCGAGGTCCGCGGCGATGTCTCCGACTACGCACGCGCCGCGGCGCTGCACCTCACCGACGACGGCACGTTCGTCTTCTGCTTTCCGACGCCGCAACGCGAGCGCGCGCTCGCCGCGATCGCGGGTGCGGGACTCTGCGCGGTCACATATCAGGACGTCGTGCCGCGCGACTCGCTCGCGCCGCTGTTCACGCTGTTCGCCGCGAGGCGCGCCGGGACGCTCGTGATCGAGGAGCCGTTCTACGTTCGACAGAAGGACGGCGACCTGACAGATCAGATGCGCGCCGTTCGCCGCAGCTTCGGTTTCGTGACATAGCTCGGCCATGGATCGGAACCCGCAGGCCCGGGAGATGGCCGACGAGTCGATGGTGCGCAACCTCGCGGCGCAGGCCGACGCGATCTGGCCGCAGGAGCAGGCCGTGTTCCGCGCGCACCGCTTGCCCGAGGCGCCACGCATCCTCGATGTCGGCTGCGGCACCGGCGAGATCGTGATGCGGCTCGCCGCGCTGTTTCCGCGCGCGACGATCGTCGGCGTCGACATCATCGAAGCGCACCTCGATCTCGCACGCTCGCGCTGTGCACAGCTGGCGGACCGCGTGCAGTTCCAAGTCGCGGACGCCTTCGAGCTCCCGTTCGACGAGGCGTCGTTCGATCTCGTCGTCTGTCGTCACGTGCTGCAGGCGATCCCGACGCCCGAGCGCGTGCTCGCGCAGCTCGTGCGCGTCACGCGGCCCGGCGGCGTGTTGCACCTGGTTCCCGAGGACTACGACATGATCCACGCGGCACCGACGCGGATCGATGTCAGCTGGTTCTGGCACGCGGGGCCGCGCGCGTACGGGCCGTCGATCGGCTGCGATCTCCACATCGGCCGCAAGGCGTTCCATCTGCTCAGAGCGCTGCCCGTCGACGACATTCGCTACGACTACGTGCACGTCGACACGCTGCGCGTTCCACGCGAGACGTTCGCCGGCATCTTCACCGCGTGGCGCGACGGCTTCGCGGAGACCTGCGCGAAGTATCTGTCGAAGACCGAGGCGGAGATTCGCGATTACTTCGACGCGACGATCGAATGCGTCCGCGATCCAGACGGCTACGCGCTGTGGGTCGTGCCCGTGGTCAGCGCTACCCGCAGATAGCGGGGTCCGAACGCGGGAAGTGTGGGTCTGACAGCGGTTCGTCCCCCACCGCTAACCCAGGCGCGCCCGCCGGGGAGTAATATTTTCTCTACGCGTGCCACACCCAACTCTTCCGCCTGTCGCGGCCGCCGCTGCAGCGATCCGTCGTCTCATCGATGAGCGCAACGTTCGCGTGGTGTATCAGCCGGTCGTCGACCTCAACACGAAGAAGGTCTACGCGTACGAGGCGCTGGTCCGCTCCAAGGACCCGACGTTCGAGAGTCCCCCCGCGCTGTTCGCCGCCGCGGTCGCGCACTCCTGCACCGGCGAGCTCGGTCGCATGATCCGCGAGCTCTCGGTCATCGGCTGCCCCGATCACCCGCTGTTCTTGAACATTCACCCAGCCGAGCTCAACGAGAAGTATCTCGTGCAGCCGACCGATCCGATCTTCCAGCACGATCGTGACGTCTTCATCGAGATCACCGAAGGCGTGCCGCTCTCGCACTTTCATCTCTGCCAGCAGATCCTTCGCGAGGTCCAAGGCCGCGGCATCTACCTCGTCGTCGACGATCTCGGAGCCGGGTATTCGAACCTCAAGTACATCGCCGACCTCCAGCCGCGCATCGTCAAGCTCGACCGCGAGCTGATCGCGGGACTCCAGATCGGTACCCGCTTGTTCAAGCTCGTGTCCGCGATCTGCGTCTTGTGCCGCGAGCTCGACGCGATGGTCGTCGCCGAAGGAATCGAGACCCAGACCGAGCTCGAGGCCGTGATCGCCTCGGGCGCGCGGTTCGGTCAGGGCTACTTGCTCGCGCGGCCCGCGTTCCCGCCGCCCGACGTCAGCTGGCCCGAGACGTTGAAGGCGCGCACGAAGACCGCGCCGCAACGCCGACTCAAAAGCGAGCCTGGAGTGTGAACGAGAAGTAGCGGCCGCCGATGTCGAGGTGGCCGATCGATGCCGCCATGCGGTCGAGCTCGATCGTGTCCTCGGGCGCGCCCTTCGACTTCGCGGTGAGGCCGATGCCCTGCGCCGCGACGTAGCCGAGCTCGGCGCGAAACCCGACGGAGACCGAGCGCAGCGAGAGTGGATTGATCTCGAGGCCGAGCGCCGCCGTCGAGACCGCGCCCCAGCCGGCATCGCGCGCGTCGTGACCTTCCATGTCCTCGAGCGAGACGGTCGCGCGCTGCGCGCCGAGATCGAGGCGCGCGTTCGCGACGACGAACTGGCGGAACAGCGAGTAGCGCGCGCGAACGCCGGCCGACATCTGCAGCGACGTCGTGTGCGTCGTCAGCGTCTGGAACATCTGGCCATCGACGAAGCCGAGCGTGAACATGCCCGTGCCCCACAGCTCGAGCTTCGGCGTGGTGTCGAGCGGCAAGCGATACGCGTAGCCGAACACCGGGCCCGCGATGCTGTCGTCGGTGAGCGCGTTCGCGGAGCTCGAGCGCAGCGCGCGGATGTGCGAGCCGAGGAACGCCTCGTGGTTGACGTCGGCGCTAGCGGTGCTCGTGATCAGGATAATGAGAATCACCAAGGCGCGCATGTCAGGGCCCTTCATCGAGGAGGTCGTGGGTGAGGAAGCCTTCGAGCACGATCGCGTCGGCGCGCAGTGAGGTCGGCGACGGGATCACCGTCGCGTGGCCGAGCGGGTCGCCGTGGTCGACGAAGATCTTCGCGTTCGCCGCCGACAGTACGCGCACCGGCGGATCGTCGAGGCGAAAGTCTGTCGGATGCAGGTTGTCGAGCGCGATGAAGCCGACACGCGGCACGCTCGGCGTCGCGCCGATCAAGAACGAGCCGTTCGGCGAGAAGTCGTACGAGTCGAGCTTGCCGACACCGAGCAGCGGCGACGTCGACTCGGTGTTCATGTCGAGGAGGCCGAGCACGGTGCGCGCGTCGTCGTGGACGAGCAACGCCAGATCGCGGCCGGGGACGGGCACGACATCGCGCACGGGTTTGTCGAGCGTGATCTTGCGCAGGCTCGCTTGCGTGAGCGGATCGTTGATCGTGTCGAGGTCGAGCACGTGGACGCGCGGTGACTTCGGGCCGATCGCGGCGAACAGGGCCTTGTTCGGCGCCTCGTTCGAGGGGAACAGCAAGATGCGATCGAGCGGCTCGTTGAGCGGCACCGAGCGGAACTGTGCGGTGTCGGCGTCGATCACGACGATCTCGCCGGTGTTCGGCGTGGTCGCGAGGATGTAGCGCTTGCCCTTCGCGTCGTCGTAGACCGCGATGTCTGTCGGGCCGCCGCCGGCGCCGAGCTCGGCGAGGTTCGGGCGGAAGTCGTTCGTGTCGGGGCTCGCTTGCGGCGTGGCCTCGAGCACGACTTGCAGCACGTCGCGTGCGTGATCGCTGCGGACATACGCGCTCGCGGTGTTCGGTGCGAACACGACCTCGCGTGGGATCACGGCAGGACCGCCGAGGTCGAGGCGAACGCTGATCTCCCTGCGCGTCGGGTGATTCGCGTCGAGGATCGTCAGGTTGTTCGACGAGAGGATGAACGCGAACGTGCGCGCACCGTGGGTGCCCGGCACGGTCATCGGCGGCGACAGCGAGATGCCCTCGGGCACCGAGCCGAACGAGCGAATGTTGCGCAGCGTCGGGTTCGCCGGTCCCGGCGGCGCTTTGAGATCGATGATCGCGAGCTCGTTCGGATTGCGAAAGAACCCGGCGGCGTCGGGGCCGGCGGCGGAGAAGTACGCGATCGCGATCGTGTTGTCGGGCGAGACCGCGATGCGATCGAACGGCGAGCCGATCGAATACGCCGTCGACCTCACGTCATCGTTCTGCGTATCGACGACCCAGAACTGCGGCGGCTCGTCGATCTGACCGTGCTTGATCGCCTCCTCGCCACGCGTGATCACGAACAGGAAGTGGCGGTCGTTGCTCGGCATCGCATGGATCGCACGCCGACCAATATGGCGCGCGCCGAGGACAGGCTGCTCGCCGGCGAGATCGACGAGCGTGATCTTGTCGAGCGCGGAGTCGACGTACGCGACCTGGGTCTTGAGCGGGATCGGGCCGAGCACGGCGCGGTCGCGCTCCCAGACGATCGGTCGATCGTCCTCCCAGCTGCAGCCGGCGATCAGAATGAGGGGAAGGAAGAAACGCATGATTCTCCTACTGCACGATGTCGGAGTTGAGATCGAAGCCGGTGATGGTGCGCAGCCCGTCGCTCGCGAGGCTGACGAACGTGACGCGACCGAGTGGATGGCGCTGCGCGACGAACGCTTCGCCGGCGACGGGCAAGATGCCGACCTGCGACGGTGGCGAGCCGAGCTGCTTGGTCGTCACCACGCCGGTCTGCACGGTGACGATCTGCAGCTGGCGCGTGGCGTTGATGGCGTCGCCGCCGTCGAGCGCGACGTAGGCCTTCGCGCCGTTCGGGCCATACGCGAACGCGCCGGGATCGACGGGCGTGAGCTGCAGCTTCGCGAACCCGGTCGCCATGTCGACGAGCGAGTAGCCGTAGCTGCGATCGATGTACTCGTCGACGGTGCTCGCGGTTGCGGGATCGCCGGCGGCCTTCGCGTGGATCACGATCGCGCTGTCACCCGCGGGCGCGAGCGCGATGGAGCGGACGGACTTCTTGAGCGGCCAGGTCACGCGGGGATAGCTCGGCTCGTCGAGCTTCACCATCGTGATGCGCTCGTCGAGCGTCGCATTCGTGAACAGCAGCGCGCGGCGGCCGTCGCGCGAGAGGGCGAGCGAGCCGAGGCTCGAGCCGGGTAGCGCGATGGTCTCGATGCCCGAGGGGTTGAACGCATCGCCGGGCACGTCGACGATCGATAGCGCCTGCGCGGTGCGCTGCACGACGTAGACGCGCGCACCGTCGGGTGCGAGGTCGAGATCCGTCGCCGGTGACGCGAGCGGAAGATCGAAGATGCGGCCGGGTTGCGGGCCCGCGACGTCGACGATCCGCAGCGTCGACTGGCCGGCGATCCGCACCGCGGCGTATTGACCGGTCGCGACGATGCCGACTTCGAGGTCCGCCGGCGGCACGAGCGGATCGGCGACAGGAATCGGTGGGACGATCGACGGCGGGTGTGTCGTCGAGTAGCCGAGGTCGACGACCGAGACGCCGTCTTGCGTGATCACGTAGCCGCGTGTGCCGGCCGCGTCGAACTGCACGTCGCGCGGTCGAAACCCGACGGTGAGGTTCACGGCGCGCTCGACCCCGGGCGTCAGGTTCAAGACCGTGACGTCCTGAAAGCTACCGATCCCGCCGATGCCGCCCTCGGCGAGCGCCTTCTGCAGATCGAACCAGATCACGGCGTAGCGGCCGGTGGGATCGACGTCGAGGCGATTCAGGTTTGGCAGCGTCGCCAGCACCTTCTTCGTATCGGTGTCGCCGTTCGGGCGCACGATCGTGACGGTGCCGTTCACCGAGTCGAGCGAGATCGCGCCGTCGGTGCCCGGGATCGAGCTGACGACGCGCGGCGACTCGCCGACGGGCGTCGCCTTGACGACGAGCGTGCGGCCGTCGATGCGTGCGAGCTCGTCTTGCGCGGTCATCGCGACGTAGACGTAGCGCTCGCTCGAGATCGGCGGGCCGTACTCGTACTCGACCTCGCCGGGCCCCGGCGTGCCCGCGTCGCCCATCGGCGGCGGCAGCTCGCAGCGGCCGAAGTCGTTGCAGACTTGCCCGGTCGGGCACTCGCTCGACGACAGGCAGCCGGTCCCGATGCCGGCGTCGGGGCCTTCACCGATGGCTTGGTCCGCGAGACCGCCACCACACGCGGTCAGCGCGACGAACAGAAGAGCACGCATCGAAACCTCCGCGCGGGACGCATCGCATCCGGCGTGCCGTGAGAACGGCGTGGGGTTCCGTCGCGTTGGAGGTCACGAGCTCGCGAGAAAGCCGCGAAGCATGACTTTCGTGTCAGCGCGCAGGCTCGTCGCGAACTGCCAGCACGTGCAGGATCGGCAACACGATGATCGCGAAGCCGAGCGCGCTCTGGAGAAAGGCAGCCATGAATTGACTTAGAGCAACTCGCGCGCCGTGAGCAAGTTTCTGGAATTCCGTGACCCCTACCCCGGACTGTTGTCTCCGCCAGCCACAGCAGCCGTGTCAATTGTCCCGCACGCGCACGCGTTAGAGTCGCCACCCCATGGAACTGTCCGCCGCCGAAGCGCGCCGGCTCGCGATCGCCGCCCAAGGCCTCGCGGAGCGACCCGAAGGCCTCCTGGCCATGGTCCGGCAGCTTGGCGTCGTCCAGCTCGACTCGGTCAATGTCCTCGCGCGGTCGCACTATCTGGTCGCGTTCGCGCGGCTCGGCGCGTATGACCCGGCCGCGTTTGACCGGCTGAGTCACGAGGCGCCGCGCGACGTGTTCGAGTACTGGGGGCACGAGGCGTCACTCCTGCCGGTCGAGCTGCAGCCCGCGCTGCGCTGGCGGATGGCGAACGCGAAGCACGATGCGTGGGGCCGGATGCGCGCGATCGCGAAGAAGCGGAAGCTCGTCGGCAAGGTGCTGGCGGCGATCGCGGAGAAGGGGCCGGTGCGCGCCGGCGAGATCGAGGTTGCCACGAAGCCGAAGAGCGAGCGTGGCTGGTGGGCGTGGTCCGAGGCGAAGACGGCGATCGAGTGGCTGTTCTGGAGCGGGCAGGTCACGGCTGCATCGCGCCGGCAGTTCGAACGGCTCTATGACTTGCCGGAGCGCGTGTTGCCCGCTGCGATCGTTGGTGCGCCCATGATCGAGGAGCATGACGCGCATCGCTTGCTCGTCGAGCGTGCGTCGAAGGCGCTCGGCGTCGCGACCGAGGCGGACCTGCGCGACTACTACCGACTACCGCTCGCGTCGTCGAGGGCTGCCGTCGCGGAGCTCGCCAGCAGCGGCACGCTCGTGCGCGCCAGCGTCGAGGGCTGGGCGAAGCCGGCGTTCGTGCATCGCGATGTAGAGCCGCCGCACACGGTGGATGCGCACGCGCTGCTCTCGCCGTTCGACTCGCTGATCTGGACGCGCGAGCGCACGGAACGGATGTTCGGCATGAAGTTCCGGCTCGAGGTCTACACGCCGGCGCCCAAGCGCGTGCATGGTTACTACGTGCTGCCGTTCCTCCTCGGCGATGCCCTCGTCGCGCGCGTCGATCTCAAGGCGGATCGCGCGGCGCAGACACTGCGCGTGCAGGCGGCGCACCTCGAGCCGAAGCAGAAGGCGAAGCTCGTCGCACCGGCGCTGATGCGCGAGCTGCGCGCGATGGCGGACTGGATGAAGCTCGAGCATGTCGTCGTCGCCCAGCGCGGCGATCTTGCAACGACGCTCGCGAGGGGGGAGAAGTGAGCGTCACGCGCGACGATCTCTTACAAATAATCGCCGATACTCCGGCGGACGAAAATGCGTGGCTGCTCTACGCGGACTGGCTGCAGCAGCACGGTGAGCCGCGCGGTGAATTGATCGCGCTCGATATCGCGCTCGAGACGGCGACCGAGCGCAAGGCCGAGCTCGAGGCCGCGCGCGTGGACTTGCTCGCGAGATATGGCGCCGCGATCCTCGGCGAGACGTTCGCGAAGTTCGTCGCGTCGGGCTACGGCGAGGTCGTGTGGCACCGCGGCTTCATCACCGTGTTCGGCTACGCGGGCAACGAGCGCGTCACGCACCTGCGCGCGGTCGGGTGGCTCGTGAAGCTGATCCTCGACAACCCGGAGCCGTTCACGTTTCTGAAGAAGCTCACGCTGTCGCATACGGACATCTCCGACGTCGTGCCGTTCGCGCAGTTCAAGCACCTCGTCGAGATCGATGTGCGCAGTACGAACGTGAGATCAGCGTCGGTCGAGAAGCTGGGAGAGCTGCGGCCGTCGCTGCGCGTACGTCACTCCCAATTGGGTACGTAGCGCGACGCTTCCTCGTGGCCTTCCGGTGCGGGCACCGGCGGTACGAAGTGCCGATCCGCCGTGAGCAACAGCGCGTAACCGTGCTGGCACGGGTTGGTCTCTCGGCAGCTGCACTTGATCGCGTACTTCGGCCGATCGTTCAGGTTGATGTGCACGGTGTGGTGTCCGCCGCGCGAACCGATCGCGATGCCCCACAGCTCGTTGTCGACGATCCCGAGGTCAGCAAAGTGCGCCGGTCCGACGAGCTTCTCGACCTTCGGAGGCACCACCGTCGAGACGAAGCTGTTGACGAGCTTCTTCACTTTCGCGGCGGGGCCCGTCGCCTGTGGCGCCGTCTTCGCGACCGGTGCCGGCGCTGGTGCGGGCGCTTCGCCGAGCGAGGCGCGCAGGTCGGCTTCGCTGATGATCGCGGTGCCGAGCTCCGCTGCTTTCTCGAGCTTCTTCGCGCCGGGCTCGCGGCCGACGAGGAGATAGTCCGTCTTGCCGCTCACCGCGCTCGTGACCTTCGCGCCGAGCGAGACGAGCCAGGCCTTCGCGGCGTCGCGCTCGAGCGTGTCGAGATCGCCGGTGATCACGATCGACTTTCCTTTGACGTCGATCGCTCTCCCACCGGTTGGCGCGGGTGCCCTCGTCTCTTGTGTGCCCTTCGCGAGCACCGCCTCGACCTCGATGTCTTGCCGCACCCCGATCCGTGGCGGGCCGACGCCGAGCACGTACTTGCCCGGGTCGAGCTGCACCACGAGGTCGAGCGCCTCGTCACCGCGCACGCGTCTCGGCAATCGGATGAAGTCGCTGTCCTTGCGCAGCCACCAGTGTGTCTGGTTCTGCGGAAGGCTCTCGAGAGTCTGCGTGTCGAAGACGGGTCCGTGCTCGAGCTTGACCGCCACCTTGGTCATCGGCCCGAAGCTATCAACATGGTATGGAACGCGCCATGGACATCGCTTCTCAGCTCCATGCCCTCGGTGTGACCAGCTTGCCCGACGGTGACCTCGTCGCGCGAACCCCGATCGATGGCTCGGTGACCGGGCGCCTTCAGAGCCTGGACGGCAAGGGCGTCACGGCGGCGATCGGGCGTGCACACGCGGCGTACCTCGTCTGGCGCGACGTGCCTGGGCCGCGGCGTGGTGAGCTGATCCGGTTGTTCGGCGAAGAGCTGCGTGCGTCCAAAGACGCGCTCGCCGCGCTCGTCACGATCGAGGCCGGCAAGATCACGGCGGAAGCGCGCGGCGAGGTGCAGGAGATGATCGACATCTGCGACTTCGCGGTCGGGCTGTCGCGCCAGCTCTACGGCCTGACGATCGCGTCGGAGCGCCCCGGCCATCGCATGAGCGAGACCTGGCATCCGCTCGGCGTCGTCGGTGTGATCAGCGCGTTCAACTTTCCCGTCGCGGTCTGGGCGTGGAACGCAGCGCTCGCGATCGTGTGCGGCAACGCCGTCGTGTGGAAGCCATCCGAGAAGACGCCGCTGACCGCCGTCGCATGCGGCGCAATCTTCCGCCGCGCGCTCGCGAAGTTCGGCGCAGCGCCCGACGGTCTGTGCGAGATCATCCAGGGCGGCGCCGCCGTCGGCGAGGCGCTCGTCGACGATCGCCGCGTCGCGCTCGTCAGCGCCACCGGCTCGACGCGCATGGGCCGCGCCGTGGCCCCACGCGTCGCAGCGCGCTTCGGCCGCACGCTGCTCGAGCTCGGCGGCAACAACGCGATGATCGTCGCGCCGACCGCGGACCTGGATCTCGCAACGCGCGCGATCCTGTTCTCCGCCGCGGGCACCGCGGGTCAACGCTGCACGTCGCTGCGCCGCCTGATCGTGCACGAGTCCATTCGCATGGACCTGCTCGCGCGCGTCGAGCGCGCCTACGCCCAGATTCCCGTCGGCGACCCACGCGACGCAAAGACGCTCGTCGGCCCGCTGATCGATCGCGCCGCCTTCGATGCGATGCAGACCGCCCTCACCCGCGCGAAGGCCGACCGCGGCGAGCTCACCGGCGGCTCGCGCGTCGAGGTCGTCGACGGTGGCTACTACGCGCGCCCCGCACTCGTTCGCATGCCGACGCAGACCGACATCGTCCGCGAAGAGACCTTCGCGCCGATCCTCTACGCCTTCGGCTACCGCGAGCTCGAGGAAGCCATCGCCGCACAGAACGACGTCCCGCAGGGCCTGTCGTCGTGCATCTTCACGAACGACCTCCGCGAAGCCGAGCGCTTCCTCTCCGCGTCGGGCAGCGACTGCGGGATCGCAAACGTCAACATCGGCCCCTCGGGCGCCGAGATCGGCGGCGCGTTCGGCGGCGAAAAAGAAACCGGCGGCGGCCGCGAGTCCGGCAGCGACTCGTGGCGGAGCTACATGCGCCGCGCGACGAACACCGTGAACTACTCGCGCGACCTGCCACTCGCGCAGGGCATCACGTTCGCGTAGCCGACTGTCCGAACATCGGACACAGCTACAGGTCGCACCTGTACTTCGATCATTACAGGTCGCACCCGTATTTGAATCATTACAGGTCGCACCTGTATTTGGATGATGACAGGTCTCGCACCATCAACGCGTGAGCTCGGACGAGAGCGCGGCGTGATCGCTGCCGCCCCAGCCGGTGCCGCCATCGCGCCAGACGCGCGATGACCGCGACACGCGACGAGCGGCGGCGTTCGGCGCGAGTAGCAGGTGATCGATCGCCTGGCCGCTGCCCTGGAAGTAGTAGGTCGACTGCGCGGAGAGCGGCAGATCGTCGGCGAGTCGGATCAGGCCGCCATCATTCGTCAGCGCGTCGAGCGGCGGCGAGCCCGGCGTGTCGTTGAGATCGCCTGCGAGCAGCACGATCGCGTCTGGCGACCGCGCTGCCGTCTCCATCGCGATGCGGCGCGAGACCTGCGCCTCGGCGAGCCGGCGCGGCGGGTCGTCGGAGGACTTTGCCTTGAAGTGCGCCGCGAAGACGATCACGCCGCCGGCGTGAACCTCGAGGAGCTCGCGGCTGAAGGTCGTCGTTGTTCCGTCGGGGAGGACGAGCGGCTCGTCCGCGCGGTGGCGAACGACGAGGTCGATCGGGGCCTTTGCGAGCACGGCGACGTCGACGCTCGCGACGGTCGAGATCTCGCCGAGCACGCCGTGGATGCCGTCGAGGCGAGCGAGCAGCGCGTCGAGGCAGGCTTGCGTCTCGATCTCTTGCAGCGAGATCACGTCGGCATCGAGGGCGCGGATCGCGGTCGCGATCTGCGTTGCGCGCTGTTCGAAAAACGCGGGCGACGGCTGCGCTTCGTAGTCGTCGGACTCGCACGTGCCCGACTCGCAGACGGTGTCGAACATGCGGCGGACGTTGAACGTCGCGACGCGCAGCGTGGGCGCGGCATCGACGGCGACCCGCTCCTCGCGCGGCGTGCGACATGCGGCGCCATGGCTGGCAGCCAAGCCAACGACCGCGAGGAGGGGCAGCAGCTTCATTTCGGCGCGATCTTCGCCTTCGGGTAGAGCACGATCTCGATGCGCCGGTTCTTCGACTTCGTCTTGCTCACCGGGCGGTACTGGCCGAACGCGACAGCTGCGAGCCGCGTCGGATCGATCTTCGCCTCGTCTTGCAGGTAGTGCACGACGGTGAGCGAGCGCGCCGCCGACAGCTCCCAGTTCGTGATGAATGGCAGCAACGCATCGGGCGCCTCGGGCTTCGGCACCTCGGGCTTCACCGGCTTCGCGCCCTTCGCCGGCTTCGCGCCCTTCACCGGCTTCGGCTCGGGCGCCTTCGGCTTCGGCTTGCGCACGAAGATCGGCTGGTCGTCGGTGTGGCCTTGCACCCAGACCTGCTTGTCGATGTCCTTGAGCGCCGCGCCGACCTTCGAGAGCACTTGCTTGCCGTTGTCGGTCAGGTCGGCCTCGCCCGTCGGAAACAGGATCTGATCGACGAGCTCGAGCCTCACGGCGCCATCCGCCGTCGTCACCTCGCCGTACTTGCCGACGACCTCGGCGAGCTTCGCCTGCAGCTGCGCGGCTTCATCTGCTTTGCCCTTGAGCTCGGTCTCCGCCTTGCGCAACTCGTCCGCCGCGGCCTTCTCGGTCGCGAGCGCGGTCTTCGTATCGGCGAGCTCCTTCTCGAGCTGCACGACCTTGGGGTCCGGCGTCGACTTCGCGCCCTTCTTCGAGCCGCAGGCCACCAGCAGGGCCATCACCACGATGCGGGTCCACATCCGCCGATCCTACTACTCGCCGACGGCGGCGTACCGATACTCCGGATCATCGGAGTAATTGGTCCAGTCGCGCTGGCGATCGAGGTTGACGGTCTTCGCGAGCTGCTTGGCGAGCTTCTGGCCCTTGTCGTCGAGCAGGCAGCGCGAGAGGTCGAGGTGCTGGAGCTTCGCGAACGCGGCCTTGTGCGGAAGCAGCTCGCGCTCGAGCACCTCGGTCGTGATGTGGCTCATCGAGAGGTCGAGCGTCTCGAGCTGCCGGATGATCTTCGACTTCACGATCGCGGCGGCGATCTCGTCGCCGAACTGCGAGTTCTTGAGGCCGAGGTGCCTCACATGACCGAAGCCCTTCGCTTCGAGGATGGGCTGCACTTCCTTCACCGTGCACGTGCAGCCGTAATCATCCTTCCCGAACCACAGGCTGAGCGTCTCGAGCTTCGGCCACGCGGCACTCGTGATCGATTTGAGGCTGCCCTTGTCGAGCCCGCCGGTCTCGATGCGAAACTCGCGACACGCAGGTAGCGCGATGTTGCCGAGCGACATCGAGCCCGCACGAAACTTCACGTACTCCAGGTTGCCCGCGACCTTCCACAACTTCGCCGCCGAGCCGAGGTGCGACCACGACAGCTCGTTCTCGTCGGAGGTGAACTTGCCGATCGTGAGCCGGCGCAGCGTCGGTAGCGATGGCATCAGCGAGATCAGCTCGCCGATCGCGGCACCGAACTCGTATTGATCGTCGGACCGCGCGCGAGAGATCACGAGGTCGCGCAGGAACCGCGCCGACGCAACACGCGACACGATCGGGATCAGCTCCTCGACCTTGCTCACGCTCGGGGACAAGCGGCTCTGCGCGGCGCCGAGCTCCAGCCCCTCCATCCAGCCCGCGCGCCACGTCGCGATCATGGGGTGATCGCGGTCTTCCTCGTTCACGAACGGCGCCAGCGGGCCGTAGAAATAAGCGCGCTGCTCCCAGAGCAGCTTGCTCGCCGCGTTCGCGAGCTTCTTGTCCTTCGGGTTCGCCGCCGCGCGGAGCTGCAGCGCCGCGAGCTCGCCGCGCACGTCACCTTGCTCTTGCAACCAGTCCGCGTACACGGCGAGTGCTTCGTCGTTGGGATCTCTCTTCAGCTGCGCTTCGAGCTGCGCGTTCGTCGCCGCGGCGCCCGGCTGCTTCGGCGGCTTGCCGCGCAGCACGTAGCCGTAGCCCTTCTTCAAGTATTCGTTCTGTTGGTCCCGCTGGTCGTAGCGCGCGCCATTCGTCCTTGTGTGTCTTCTTCTTCGACTTCCCCGGCGTGCCGACCTCGCCCATCGTGACGTGCACCGTCCGCTTGTCGAGACGCGACTGCCAGAACATGAGCTTCTTCTTGACGACTGCTTCGAGGTGGACCGTCCCTTCCGGCACGTCGACGTAGCGCGGCTGATCTGGATCGCTCGCGGGCTCCGCCATCTTCGTCGCGGCCTTCTCGCGATAACCCTTGCTCGTCTTCTCCTTCACGAGCTGGTCGTGCTGCTTCTGCGCCGCGTCCTTCGACGCCAGCTTCTTCACGGTCACCTGACCGCTCGCGCCGATCTTGCCGTAGCGCGTGAACACCTCCGCGCCAACACACCAAACCTCCCAGAACTTGTTCGACGAACCCTCACGAAATTCGAAGTAGCGCTTCGCCGGCATGCCTCCGAACGTAACGCGCCGGGCACGGTGCTTGCTCTACTGCGAGCTAAATGCGTGTAGCCATCCTGTTGAACTCCAAGGCCGGTAAGCTCGATCGCGCGGTGTGTGAGGAGAGAGCGCAACAAATTCAGGATGCCTTCACGAAGCACTCCGTCGAGAGCGAGGTCTTCCTGTGCGAGCCCGCACGGCTGACCAGGACCGCACAGCAGCTCGCCTCCAAACGCTTCGACGCCGTCGTCGCAGGCGGCGGTGACGGCACCGTGAGCGCCGTGGCAGGCGGGCTCGCCGGTACGGAGATGCCCCTCGCCGTGATCCCGCTCGGTACGCTCAACCACTTCGCGAAGGACCTCGCGATGCCCCAAGAGCTCGACGACGCCGTACGCGCGATCGCCGAGGGCGAGAACCAGCCGATCGATGTCGGCGAGCTGAACGGCCGCGTGTTCATCAACAACTCGTCGATCGGGCTGTATCCCCAAGCTGTCGTCGTCCGCGACGACCAGCGCAAGCGGCGCGGCTGGGGCAAGTTCCCCGCGATGCTGCTGGCGTGCGCGCGCGTGCTGTGGCGGTTCCCTCTCCTCGGGGTCGTCGTCCAGACGCCCGAGAGCACGGTGGTGACAAAGACGCCGTTCGTGTTCTTTGGCAATAACGAATATACGACCTCGCTGTTCTCACTCGGCAAACGCGAAGCGCTCGATAAGGGCACGCTGTGCATCCACACGGTACGCGCGAAGAGCCGCGCGAAGATGTTCTGGCTCATGGTGCGCGCGCTGCTCGGCACGCCCGAAGAGGTCCGCAACTTCGAGGCGCAGTCCGTCACCGAGGCGACTGTTCGGTGCACGAAGCGGCACCTCCACGTCGCGCTCGACGGCGAGGTGCTCCGCATGACGTCGCCGCTCTCCTACCGGATCCGTCCCGGCGCGTTGATCGTCCGCCGTCCACGGCGCGAGCCGGTCGCCGTCGCTGCCGACGAGCCCATTGCTGCTGGAGGCGCACGATGAAGTCGATCGTTCATCTCTCGGACCTGCACTTCGGAACCGAGGACAATAAGGTCCTCGAAGGCCTGCTCTCAGACCTCGACGGTGTGTCGTCACCGAGGTCGTCGCTCGTCGTGATCTCCGGCGACCTCACGCAGCGTGCACGCGCGAAGCAGTTCCACGCCGCGCGGCACTTCCTCGACAAGCTGCTGGTCCCGTACATCGTCGTGGCTGGCAACCACGACATCCCGCTCTATGACTTGTTCCGGCGGTTCTTCAAGCCGTTCGATCTGTACAAGCAGTACATCACCGACGATCTGACGCCGGTCTACATGCAGGACGACCTCGCCGTCATGGGCATCACGACCGCCCACGGTTTCACGACCAAGCACGGCCGCGTCACGAAGGAGATGGCGAACAAGGTCTGCTCCACGCTCTCGCCCTCGTCCGCGCCGTGGAAGATCCTCGTCGCACATCACCCGTTTGTGATCCCACACGCCGTCGACGAGCCTGCGGTCAAGGGCGCGGACTTCGCGCTGCCGCAGTTCGAGAAGTGCGGCGTCGACGTGATCCTCACCGGTCACCTGCACGTCTCGCATGCGAGCGACGCCGCCGGTTTCCGCAGCGACGATCACAAGATCATCTGCGTCGCCGCCGGCACCGCGATCTCGACACGCCTACGCGGCGAGTCGAACAGCTACAACCGGCTCGTCATCGACGGCGAGACGCTCACGGTCTACAACCGCGTGTGGAACGGCGAGCGCTTCGCCGACGGTCCATCGAAGACCTACCGCCGTGTCCAGCGTGCGAACGGCGAGGTCGTGATGGACAAGCTCGCCCAGAACGGCGTGCCTCCGACAGGTCAGGGGGCGGAGCCCCCACCAATGACGCCGCCGGTCACGAGGATATAGCTCTTGCCCGTGACCCAGACCTGCCGGTCGTGCTGCTGCAGATACTTCCGGTAGAACGCCACGTCTTTCACGAGGAGCCCGAGCTCGGGCTGGCTGAAGTTCTTCATGCGCGCGCCGAACCGCTGCTCGCCGTCGAGGTAGCGGCAGTTCGGCACGCCGAGGATCACGGCGCCGCGCGGGTCGAGGTGATCCTGCACGATGCGCCGGAGCAGATCCCGATCGTCGAGGTTCGCGCTCTGGAGCGTTCCGATCGAGACGACGAGGTCGAACACGCCGACATTCATCGGCTGGCCGATGTCAGCCTCGAGGAACGTCGCATCGGGATATCGCGTGCGTGCGATCGCGAGCGACGATGCATCGCGATCGACGCCGACGATCGACGCGTCGGGGTAACGCGTGCGGATCAACGCGAGCTCGTCGCCGGTGTTGACGCCGAGGCTGAGCACGCGCGGGCGATCGAGCTGCACTCGATCGAGCGCCTCGAGGAAGTCGATCACGAAGCATGGATCTTCGAGCTTCGTGATCCGCTGATACGCCGACTCCGCGCCGTACTTCTCGGGCTCGCGATCCCAGCGAGCTTCGGGCGAGAGCGGCTCGAACACGAGCTCGACGTACGGCGCGTCGACAGCGCGCGGCGTCAGCAGCCGCAAGTCGAGGCGGTCCGCGAGATCGACCCACGTACGAAACGGACGATGGACGTGATCGTCGACGAGCTCGCCCGCGTACCGGCCACGGCCGCGATCGGGATCGAGCACCTGGATCGCGACGGGTGCGCGCGCGCGACGGAGGTATTGAATGATCTCCGCCAGCGGCTCGCGCCGAAATATCATGCCGACTTCTTCTTCTCGGCTTTCGGCTGGTCGATTGGCTTTGCCTCGGCCTGCTTCGGCTTCGTCGGCCAAAACCCGACGACGGCGGCCGGGATCAGCGGCAACAGCAAGATCGAGAGCAGCGGTGCCGTGAGGACGTTGATGACGAGCAGGAATCCGACGATGCAGAGCATCACGACACGCCCGCGCGCGTAGAGCCGGCGCTTCGGCTCGGGGAGCAGGAGCAGCAACAGATCGAACGGCATCAGGATGAGACACGTCTCGTTCCACCGCACGTACGGCAGCGGGCTGATGATCGCGAGGAACCACGCGATGGTGCCGACGAGCACGGCGGGCACCACGGGAATGGCGATGCCCAGGCGCTGAAAGCGTCCCCACAGCCGCGACGCCCACGCGGGCGCGGTGAGCAGCAGCACGATGAGCGCGAGCACGATGCGACCGCTCGGGCCATCGCCGGGCGCCGGCGGGCCGACGCGATCGTAGACGGGGATCGGCTTCACGCCCCAGCGCGTCGCCGCCGCGTCGCGCATGTAGTCCGGCAGGAACATGCGCTCCCAGTACGACGGGACGCGATCGGTGACGCGGCCCATGAACATGTCCGTGATCAAGAGGATCCCGCGGCTCGTGCCGTAGAAGCCATCGCGCGCGAGATCTCGATACGTGCGATCGGGAACGGTGTCCTTCATCGCGCGCAGCGAGCCGCCGGTCGCGTTATCGAGGACGTCGCGGACGCGTGTCGTGCAGTTGTCCCAGAAGTGATCGTACGAGTAGTACTTGTTGTCCTCCAGCACGTCGGTCTCGAGCTTGTCGATGACCTTCGCGACCTCGTCCTTCGAGAGCGGCAGTGGTTGCACCCAGATCGTGCGATCCGCGTGGTGATAGACCCACAACATCTCGCGCGGATCCTGGCGACCGACCCAGAAGCTGTTCGTGCCGCGGAAGAAGCCCCACGCCATCTTGCCGGCGTGCTGGAAGTCACCGATGCCGTAGTTGTAGCAAACGTCGTCGGTGGGATTTTCGAAGTTGATGCAGAGCGCGATGTGACCGTGTCGCTCCCACATCAGCGAGCCGATGCCCATCGTCACGAGCGTGACGACCGGCTTGGGATGCGTCGCGACCGCCTGGCGCCAGCGCGCCATCACTTCCTTGAGCGGGACCTTGTTGGTGTCGGGGCCTGGTTGCGCGAGCGCGCTGCCGCCGAGGACACACAGGAGCAAGACCACCAGAGCGCGACGCATTTGCTCGGGCAGTGTAGCGCTGGCCCGTTTCTAAGGCCACGGAATCGCTCGCGCGATAAGAAGTGCTTGCACCTGGCCGCGCGATTCCCATAATCGTCCGCCACGGAGACCGGTGTGCCGACTGTCGGCGCCCAGCGTTTCCGCCCGCGGACCTCGTGTCCGCGACGTTCATGAAACCACGCAACAACAAAACGTCCCGCGAGAGGAAGTGGGGACGGTTCCTGAAGATCGCCGGTGACGCCGGAACGATCGCGATGAGCTTGCGCGACAAGCCCAGCCGCCTCGATTGGATTGCCGTCGCGATGCGCGTCGTCGGGCTCGGCATGACGATCCGCGACGAGCGGCGCCGCGCCGAAGCCGGCGATCCGTGGAAGTTCTTCTCCGATATCGAAGGCGTGGAGTGGACCGAGGTCCCCGAGGAGTTTCGGCGACTCGTGATGGAGCACGTGACGGACGCCACGATCGACGACAAGTTCTGGGACGGCGACGAGCACAGCGCCTTCATCTGCAAGGGTCTGATCGGAGACGAGCTCGTCGCCTGGATCGGCGAAGGGCAAAACATCGCCGACGGTCCGTACGTCCTGACGGCGCGCCAGGTCGAGACCTATCGCTCGCTCGGCGATCGGCTGTGGCGTCGCATCGGCTCCAATCACGCGCTCTACGGCATGACCGGTCTCGTCGGCGATCCGTTCATCGGCGACGGCGTGATCGCGACCGCGCAGATGCGCGACCTCCGCACGCGCATGAAGGCGTTCCTCGCCGCCGACGTCTCGCGCAGCTATCTACTCGCCGGCCCGCCGGGCACGGGCAAGAGCATGGCGATCCGCTGGCTCGTCGAGGATCTCGGCCTGTCCTCCGTGCGTATCGATCTCGCAGTGCTCGCACGCTTGCACGGCACGCACTCGCCGAACCTGGCCACGAGCCTCGAGACCCTGCTGCGCCTGCTCCGCCCGCGCGCGATGATCCTCGACGATCTCGATCGGGTCGCGGTGACCGCGGCACTGCTCGCGTTCCTCGAGCTCGCGCAGAAGACGTGCAAGGTCGTGATCGCGTCGGCGAACTCCATCGACAAGATGATGGGCGCCGCGCTGCGCCCCGGCCGCTTCGACGACATCGTCAGGGTCGAGCGCCTCGATCCGGACGTGCTGCGCAAGCTGATCGACAACGACGGCGCGCTGTTCGATCGCCTCGCGCCGCTGCCGGCCGCATACGTCGTCGAATACGTGAAGCGCCAGCGCGTGCTCGGCAAGGACCAGGCGATGGGCGAGCTCGACGATCTCGTGAAGCGCTCGGGCCAGATCGCAGCGAGCGCCGACTGCGACGCTGACTAGTGCGTTCGAGCTGTCGCGCGTTCCGCTCGTCGCGTCGCTGAGATGCGACCAGGTCGGCGGTCGATTCGATTCGCGTAGGATGCGAGCCGCACGGCCATTGCGTGTTCCCGAAGTTTTTGTCACAGAGACACAGAGACACAGAGCAGAGAAGAATTTTTCCGGCGCTTCGCGCCAAAAACAATTCTGCTTCGCGTCTCCGCGTCCATCAATCCGCGTGCGGAACACGTGCGAACGAGAAAAGGATCTCGGCTCTGTGGCTCTGTGACCCGATCCGGGCGCACGGACGGAACACGCACGGAACAAAGCGTGCGGCCATCGAACTAGGTCGAGACGCTCGTCGGGTCGTGCCCGATGCTCGAGTCCTTGTCGACGGCGTCGGACCAATCGTTCGGCAGCGCATCGATGATGCTGCGCTCGATCGCGAGATCCGGTGCGAGCGCGGCGAGGTCCGCGAACATCTCTTCGGCGGTCGCATAGCGCGCGGCCGGGTCGAGCAGGATCGCCTTGTCGACGATCTTCGCGACCGCATCGCTGACGTGCGGCCACTGCTTCTTCAGCGGCTTCGCCGGCTTCGCGCAGATCGCGACGACGAGCGCGCCGAGCGTCTCGGCGTCCGAGTGCGGCGTGGTCCCGGTCAGCGCTTCGTAGAGCACGATGCCGAGCGCCCACAGGTCCGTGCGGTGATCGAGATCCCTCGCGCCCTGCACCTGCTCGGGCGACATGTAGAGCGGGGTCCCGAGCATCACGCCCGTCGACGTCAGCTTGTGCGGCGCCTCGGCGCCCAGGTTGTCCTTCATGCGTGCGACGCCGAAGTCGAGCACCTTGACGACGACGCAACTGTCCCGCCGCGCGAGGAACAGGTTCGCCGGCTTGATGTCGCGATGCACGACACCCGCTGCATGCGCCTGCACGAGGCCGGCGCACGCTTGCGCGACCACGCGCACCGCGATCGATTCCGGCAGCGGGCCCGCGCGCTCGATCAGGTTCTCGAGGTCGGTGCCCTCCAGGAGCTCCATCACGATGTAGGGATGGCTCGTTGCCGGATCGCTGCCTGCGTCGATCACGGGCGCGATGTATTGCGACTCGATCGCGCCGGTCGCGCGTGCTTCGCGCTGAAAGCGCTCGAGCAGCTTCTTGTCCTTCTTCGCGGCGTCGCCCACGATCTCCTTGATCGCGACGCGACGGCCGGTCGTGCCGTGTTTCGCCTCGTACACGACGCCCATGCCACCGCGGCCGAGCTCGCGCACGATCTCGTATTTGCCGCCGATCACGCGCGCGGGTTTGGTGGGCGCGATGCGCTTCGCGGGTCTCGTCTGCGCGGCCGCGTGCGGCGGGCGCTCCTCGACGAGCGCCATGATCTGCTCGACGTCGTTCGAGGTCAGCGCGCGCGGCGCCTGCAAGCTCATCCCGAGCGTGCCGGCGTCCTGCGAGATGCCCTTACCGGACTCGAACTCGATCGTCGCGCGCAGCGTGCTGATGTTCGTGACCGCGAGCGTGTTCGCCTTCTTCGCGATCCACGCGGTGCCCGAGAATGACGGCGCGTTCACGACGCCGAGGAACCACAGCTGCTCGTTTGGCGGTCGCACCGTGACGAGAAAGATGCGACCTCCGTTCGCGAGGCTCGACAGCGCCTTGTTGGTGCTCGTGTATCGGTCGACAGGCCACACGTCGCCAGGCTCCACCAGCGCGCCTGCGATGCGTGCGTCACGCTCGAAGATCGCCTTACTGACGATGGCGAGGATGTCGGGCACGGGCGCATCGTAATACAATCAGCTCGTGCGAGTCGTGCTGTTGTCTGTCGTCGCGGGCTGTACTTTCTCGACCGCGACGCCGCTGGTGATCGACGACCCGTTGATCGACGCGTCGCTGATCGACGTCATGACCACGACGATCGACTCGTGCACCACGTTCTCGACGCAGCTGAACACCTGCATCCTGCCGACGAACGGCAACATGCCGCTCACGCTCACCGGCAACAACACGTACAACACCGAGAATCACACGCTCACGAAGAGCGGCCAGACCATCCCGGTTGCGTACGCGACGGTGTCGACCTCGACCGGCACGATCGACGTCATCTATGTCAGCTCGTTCTCGCTCGCGGCGGGCGCGACGCTGCGCGCGATCGGCCCGTTGCCGTTTGCGATCGCGGCGAGCGGCACCGTGGAGATCGCAGGCACGATCTCGCTCGTCGGTCCTGCCGCAGGCTCGCGCACCGACGCGATCTGCCTCGCATCGACCGGCACGAAGGGCGCAAACTCGAACCAGGGCGCCGGCGGCGGTGGTGGCGGCGCGTTTCAAGGCGACGGCGGCGATGGCAGCAACGGCAACAGCGACGGCACGCAGAACGCCGGTGGTCCCGGCGGCACGAAGATCGCGGCGCGGCCCACCGGCATCATGGGCGGCTGCGACGGCGGCAACGGCGGCGAAGCGCAAGGCAACGGCCCGGTCGCCGGCGATGGCGGTGGCGCGATCCTGATCGCGGCCGGCGGCTCGATCACGATCAGCGGCACCGGCGTGATCAACGTCGGCGGCGGCGCCGGTCAGAAAGGCAACGGCAGCAACCGCGGTGGCTCCGGCGGGGGCTCCGGGGGCATGATCCTCCTCGAGTCCGCGCAGGTCACCGTGCAAGGCGTGCTCGCCGCGAACGGCGGCGGCGGCGGGGAAGGCAACACGAGCGGCGAGGACGGCGAAGACGGTCAGCCGAGCGCGACGCCCGCCGATGGCGGAACCGGCGGTGATAGCAATGGCGGCAACGGTGGCGATGGCGCGGCGGCCGCGGCGCTCGCCGGCGAGGACACGAACGACGTGCGAACCGGCGGTGGTGGTGGCGGCGGCGGCGGTGCCGGCTTCATCGCGGTCAATTGCCCCGCGCCGGTGGTGACGGGCGCGAAGATCTCGCCGGCGTTCGGCGTCTGGCCTTAGGGCTTGTACTCGTCGGCGCCGACATCGCGGCGTAGACCGAGCGGGCGGAACTGACCATCGATGTCGTCGTTGACGTTCGAGAAGTCGATCTGATCGATCGCGCTGCTTCCCGCGGTGAGGTGGTAGTCGTACGGCGCCGTCGTCGACTTGAACGCGAACGGTGTCGGGTCGCCCGTCATCGATTTCATCGGGAGGCAGCCGGACGTATCCGCGACCGCGTTGCCGGCGATGATGTTGTACGCGAGCTCCATCTTGTTCGCGAGCGGACACACCACCCCGCCGGCGGCCGGCGGCTTCGACAGGTTGTCGACGACGGTGTTGTGCTCGAAGCGATTCATGCCGGTGACCGTCGATCCGATCAGGACGCCCCCGCTCACGGCGCCCACGTTGCCGTTCCGGTAGATGACGCTGTTCGTGATGGAGAACTGCGTGGCCGAATCCATGAGGATGCCGCTGCCCGTGTTCTCGCCGATGCGCGAGCGCGAGACGTTCAAGAACCCGCTCTTGCTCTCGATCCCCTTCTCGCAGCCGTGGACGAACACACCGCGGAGCACGCTCGTGCTGACCATCTCCGACTTGAAGCCGCTGATCGTGGACTCGCACGCGATCTCGAGATCGTAGAGATTGACCGTCGCCTTTTGTACCTTGAACGCCGGATCGCCGACGCCGACGAGCTTCGTACCTGGACCCGCGAGGATCACGACGTACTGCGAGTTGACCACGACCGATTCGCGCAGCTCGCCGGAGAGCTTCATGAAGAAGCGCGTGTCGGTGACCAGGTCGAGCGCGAATGTGATCGTCTTGCACGGCGCCGCGAACGCGCAGTCGCCGGCGTCGGTGCCGTTCGTTCCGTCGACGTAGATTACCCGGCTGCTGTCGCCGCACGTACCCTCGGGGAGGCACACGTTCGTCGCGGTGCAGTCCGCGTGCTCGATGCAGCTGCGGCACGTGCGCGTCTCGGCATCGCACGATTGTCGGCCGGGCAGCGTGCAATCGACGTTGTCGATGCAACCGACACATCGCCCCGTCCCGCCCTCCAGCAGGCAGCGTGGTTTTTCGCCGGGACACTCGGGATCCGACGCGCACGACAACAGACCTGCATCCTGCTGCGGGCAGTTCGCGAGATCCTCGGGATGCAACCCGCAGTACTTCTCGCTCGTGCGCGTGCACGCCACGAGCGCGAAGACGATCAGCAGGCGAACCATCTCGTCGCGAACAGGGTAACCTATCGCTGCTTCATGCGGCTGCTCGCGATCGCGATCCTCGTGATGACGGCCGTCACGGCACGTGCGGAGAGCGACCTCGTCGTGATCGGGCCCGCGAAGTCGAACCGCGTCCCGCAAGCCGTCACCGACGACGTCGTCACCGCGATCAAGCAGGTCAAGCTCGCGCGCAGCACGGTCGGAGTCGATCCCACGTGTGCCGTCGATACGGCCTGTCTCGTCACGAGCGCGGGCGACGCGAAGCGCGCGCTGTCAATCTCGCTCGATGTCGACGGCAAGACGGTCGTGATCGAGCTCGTGCTCGTCGACGTCGGCGCGCGCGAGCTCATCGCAAGGCGCGCGCTCTCCCTACCTGCGCGGAAGCTCGAGCAGCTCGGACCGCTCGTGATGAAGTTCCTCGACGAGGCGCCGGTCGAGCGTGCGAAGGAGCTGTTCGCGCAAGGGAACCAGCACTACAACCTCGGCGAGCTCGCCGAGGCGCTCGTCCTCTACAAGCGCGCGTATCAGATCAAGCCACTGGTCGAGTTCCTGTTCAACATGGCGCAGTGCCACCGCAAGCTCGGCAAGCACAAGGACGCGATCACGATGTACCAGTCCTATCTCGTCGGCGTGCCCGACGCGGAGAACAAGGCGCTCGTCGAGGATCTGATCGCCGAGTCCAGGGCGGCGCTCGAGGCCGTCGACCGCCGAGAGTCCGAACGGCTGGGCACCGAGCGCGCCGAGCAGCTCCGCAAGGCGCGCGAGGCCGAGGCGCTTGCCGAGAGGGAACGCCGCCGCACCGAGCAGGTGAAGTCGAAGCGCAGGGTCCTGCCGTGGTTCGCGATCGGGCTCGGCGCGGCCGCGATCATCGGCGGCGCGACGCTCTACTTCACGAGCGAGACCGACGATGGAACCCAGCCGACGTACCGCGATTCCAGGCCCGCTGGAATTGGGGTCGCGATCGGGGGCGGCGTCCTCGCAGGGACCGGCCTACTGTGGGTTGCACGGTTCTGATCGTCCTACACCAAGGCGATTGAATCGGAGCGCCCGCGGCGTGAACATGGGGTGTGGGGGGCGACAAGGGATACGAGCGCTTCGGCGCTTATCGGGTGCACGAGCGTCTGGGGGCCGGCGGTATGGCGTCGGTGCATCGCGCCACGATCGATATCGGCGGCGGGGTCGTGCGCGAGGTCGCGCTCAAGCGACTGTTGCCGCAGCTCGCGAATGACAAGAAGTTCGTCGAGGACTTCGTGCGCGAAGCGAAGCTCGCCGCGAACCTCAACCACCCGAACATCGTCCGCATCCTCGAGCTCGGGCGAAACAACACCACCTACTTCATCGCGATGGAGCTCGTCGTCGGGCACTCGCTGCTCCAGCTCATGAAGCTCTCGTGGTCCGCGCGCCGCGTGACACCGATCGGGATCGTCGTCGCGATCTTCGCAGAGCTGCTCGACGCACTCGATTACGCGAGCGGCGCCGTCGATAGCGAAGGCGAGCCGATGCAGCTCGTGCACCGCGATCTCTCGCCGTCGAACTTGATCATCACCGACGACGGTCACCCAAAGATCATCGACTTTGGTGTCGCGAAGGGACTGTCGGGCAAGTTCATGACGAACACCGGCATGGTCAAAGGCAAGCTCTCGTACATGAGCTCCGAGGTGCTGACCGGCGCGCCGCTCGACTGCCGCGCGGACATCTTCTCGCTCGGCGTGGTGATGTGGGAGCTGATCACGGGACGCCGGCTGTTCCGGGGGCAGAACGAGTACGAGATCATCTCGCACATTCGGACGGGCGCGCAGGTGCCCCCGTCGACGTACAACGCCGCGTCCACGCCCGAGCTCGACGAGATCGTGATGCACGCGCTGGCGAACGATCGCAACGAACGCTGGCCCTCCGCGAATGTCATGCGCACCGCGCTCGGTAGCTTGCGACGAAAGTTCAAGCAGGGACCGAGCGACATCATCGAGTGGAAGCGCTCGCTGATCCCCGAGGTGCACACAATCGAGGACACGACGCACATGGAGCTGTCGATGCGCGACATGCTCGTGCCGCCGGTCCCGTTTTCATCCCAGGTAACGGCGCAGAGACCGGACTTCGAGACCGACACGGACCTGACACAAGACACCGTCCTCGAGACGTTATCGGACTGATTCCTGGTAACGTGGCGGCGGTATGGATCCTGCCTTCTGGAAGTCTAGATGGGCGGAGGGGAAGATCGGGTTTCATGAGGGGAAGCCCAACAGTTATCTCGAGCGTCATCACGACAAGCTCGCGATCTACCCGCGCGTGCTCGTGCCGATGTGCGGAAAGGCAGAGGACCTCGCGTTCCTCGCCGCGCGCGGTCACGAGGTCGTCGGCGTGGAGCTCGTCGAAGATGCGGTGAAGGCGTTCTTCGCCGAGCACGGACTCGTGCCCGTGGTCGTCGAGCACGCCGTGTTTGCGGAGTACCGGGCGCCGCAGATCACGATCTTCGTCGGCGACGTCTTTCGCGCGAAGCGCGACGTGGTCGGGCAGATCGATGCGATCTGGGATCGCGCCGCGCTCGTCGCACTTCCGGATGACCTCCGCCGCCGCTACGTCGATCATCTGCGCGCGCTCGCACCGGCGCGCGTCTTGTGCGTGACGTTCGAGTACGAGCAGTCGAAGATGGCGGGCCCGCCGTTCTCGGTCGAGGAAGGCGAGCTGCGCGCGCTCTACGACAACTGCGAGGTCGAGCTTTTGTCAGAAGGTCCTGACCCACGGACCGACCGCGGGCCCGATGCGCCGCCGTGTATGGAGCGTTGCTTCTCGATCACGCTGTGACCGGAATTATCGGGGGTGCGTCCGGATCTATGGGGCGAGCGTGCCGGCGGTGCCGCGATACGAAGCACCATGACTTCGCTTCGCTTGCTCACCTGCGTGCTCGTTGTGGGTTGTGCAGACCCATCGTCGACGAGCGCGGTCGCCTTCGATCTCGAAGGCCCGCTCGCGAATGACACGTTCTGGGACCTGCCGTTTCCGTCGGACCTGCGGCTCGCCGATGGCCGGCCGGATCTGACGGGCTTCCCGAATCCGCGCACCCTGCCCGTCGTGGTGGATCTCCTGTCGACCGCGAAGGATCGACGCGGCTACCCCGTGATGCCCACGGCGTGGTTCCGGTTCCGCGAGCCGACCGCCGTCGCTGCGAGCGCCGCGCTGCTCGTCGATATCGACGACGGGTCGCCGGAGCGCGGGACGCAGTATCCGGTGGTCGTGCAGTCGCTCGTCGACGATGCCTTCGGGAAGGGGCTCGTCGCGGTCGCGCCGGTGCCGGGCATCGTGCTGCGTGCGAGCACGCGCTACGCGTTCGTGCTGACACGCGACATCGACACCGAGGTGCCGAGCGCGTTCGCGACGCTCGCGCGTGGCGGCACGCCGTCGGGTGCGCGTGGTGCGGCGGCGAAGGCGCTGTACGCGCCGCTGTGGCCGGTGCTCGCCGAGCTCGGCGTCGAGCCGCTCGTGGCGACGGTGTTCACGACCGGCGACGAGGTCGCGCTGTTGCGCGAGCGATCAGAGGCGCTGACGCAGAAGGCGCAGCTCGGTGCGATCACGATCGCGAAGACGCACGCGGACTACTGCGAGCTGCGCGGCACCGTCACGCTGCCGCAGTATCAGCAGGGCGCGCAGCCATATGATCAGAATGGCCGCTTCGCGCTCGACGCGGACGGGATTCCGATCCCCCAGGGCACGATGACGGTGCCGCTCGTGATCACGATCCCGAAGGGCACGATGCCGGCGAGCGGCTGGCCGCTCTGGCAGTTCTTTCACGGCTCGGGTGGGGCGTCGTTCGATCTCGTCGACGACGGCCCCGTGCTCGCGGCCGGCGGCGACCCGATCGCGGGCGAGGGTCCGGGCGCCGTCGTCGCGCGGCGCGGGATCGCGGCGATCGCGGCGGCCTTGCCGCTCAACCCCGAGCGCTTGCCGAATGCGAGCAACTACGCCTATCTCAACCTCAACAACCTCGGCGCGTTCCCGTTCACGTTCCAGCAAGGCGCGTTCGAGCAGCGCATGCTCCTCGACGCGCTGCTCGCCGCGCAGCTGCCCGGCTGCGGCACGGCCACCGCGCGCTTCGACGCGCAGAAGGTCACCGCCGGCGGTCACTCGATGGGCGGCATGTACACGAACATGATCGCCGCGATCGAGCCGCGCTACGGCGCGATCACGCCGTTCGGTGCGGGCGGCTTCTGGCCGATGATGATCCTCGACACCGCGATCATCAACGGCTCGCGCGATCTCCTCGCGGGCGTGCTCGGCGTCGACAGCGAGCACCTGACGTTCATGCATCCCGCGCTCGGCCTCATCGGGCTCGGCTGGGAGATCGCGGAACCGGGCGCATCGATGTCGCGCATCGCGCACCGGCCCCTGCCCGGCTTTGCGCCGCGCCACGTCTATCAGCCGATCGGCCTCGACGATCAGTTCTTCGCGAACGCCGTGTTCGACGCGGCCGCGCTCGCGTACGGCAACGAGCAGGCGGGCGAGCAGGTGTGGCCGGGCACGCAAGAGGCGCTGCGTGCGAACGCGCTCGACGGCATGATGCAGTACCCGGTGCGCGGCAATCGCGGCACGACCGGCGTCGTCGTGCAGTACACCGACGGCGGCATCCTCGACGCGCACTACATCCATCGCCAGCGCGAAGAGGTTCGCTATCAGTATGGGTGCTTCTTGCAGACGTTCCTGCGCGATGGCGTGCCGACGGTCGCGGCGCCCGCGCCTGTGACGTCGCCGTGTCCGCTATAACCGTGGGGTGTTCGAGCTCGATGCGACCGACGGACGCGCGCGCGCCGCGACGCTGACGACCGCACACGGCACGATCGAGACGCCGATCTTCATGCCGGTCGGCACGCGTGCGAGCGTGCGCACGCAGACGATCGCGCAGCTCGAGGGAATCGGCGCGCAAATCATCCTCGGCAACACGTGGCACCTGATGGTGCGGCCCGGTCCCGAGCTGTTCGAGCGCATGGGCGGGCTGCATCGCTGGATGGGCTGGTCGCGCGCGATCCTGACGGACTCGGGCGGGTTTCAGATGTACTCGCTCGGCCAGCCGGAGCTGCTGACGCCGGAGCGCTCGATCGAGGTGCAGCGCGCGCTCGGCAGCGACATCATGATGGTGCTCGATCGCTGCATCGCCTCGACGTCGTCGCACGCGCAGGCAAAGGCGGCGGTCGACGTCACGCGCGAATGGGCGCTGCGCTCGAAGGCCGCGCGCGGGGACTCGACGCAGGCGCTGTTCGGCATCGTGCAAGGCGCGGCGTACGCGGACCTTCGTCGCGAGAGCGCGGCGCAGATCGTCGACCTCGGCTTCGATGGCTACGCGATCGGCGGGCTCGCCGTCGGCGAGACAAAGCAGGAGCGCGAGGACATCACCGAGCTGACAGCGTCGCTGCTCCCGGCGGATCGTCCCCGCTACCTGATGGGCGTCGGCACGCCGCTCGATCTCCTCGAGGCGGTGCACCGCGGCGTCGACATGTTCGACTGCATCCTGCCGACGGCGGTCGCGCAGCACGGCACCTGTTACACCTCGCACGGCAAGATCTACCTGAAGCGCGGCGTGCATCGGCTCGCCGACCAGCCGCTCGACGCCGCGTGCGCGTGCGACGGGTGCGCGCGGCACTCGCGCTCGTACGTGCATCACCTCATCAAGTGCGGCGAGCCGCTGGGCTGGCAGCTGCTCGCGAATCACAACCTCACGTTCTATCTCTCGCTCGCCCGCACGATGCGGGCGCACATTCTCGCCGGCACGTTCGCCGCGTTCTACCGCGAGCAACGCGAGCTGTTGGGCGTCGCCGATCGCGACAACCCACCGGGCCCGAGGCCGAAGCCGCGCGTCACCCCGCCCGCCACGCGCGGCAACTTCGCGCTCCACGAGACCGAAGACTTCACGAGCATTCGCCACGTCCCGTCTGGCGAGATCATGCACTCGGTCAACGATCCCGACGACGAAGCCCGCCGCATCTACGTCGAACAGTCGGTCGCGATCGCCGACGCGCTCGCCGGCAAGCGTGACATCTGCGTCTGGGACGTCGGCCTTGGCGCCGCGCACAACGCGATGGCGCTGATCACCGCGCTCGACGACGCCACGCACGCCACCGTGGCGCTCGAGAGCTTCGAGCTCGATCTCGACGCATTTCAGCTCACGCTCGCGAACACGAAGCACTTCACGCACGTGCGTCACGCCGCGCCGCACGTCCTCGCGCATCGCAAGCAGTTCACGCGCGAGCACTTCACGTGGACGCTGCACGAGGGCGACTTCCGCGACACCTTCCGCGCATCGCCGCAGCCCGACGTCATCTTCTACGATCCGTTCTCGACGAAGACCGACGCGCAGCTATGGTCGCTCGAGCTGTTCCGCGCGCTGTTCGCGTTCCTCGAGAAGCCGGTCGAGCTGTTCACGTATTCGGCCTCGACGGCCGTGCGCTCCTCCCTCCTCGCCGCGGGCTTCCACGTCGCGCGTGGCGTCCCGTCGGGGCCCAAGTCCGAGACCACGATCGCGCTCACCCGCGTCACGCCCGCGTTCGCGAAGCACCCGCTCCTCGGCCACGCCTGGCTCGAACGCCGCGCACGCTCGACCGCGCCGTTCGCCGCTGACATCCCGGTCGAGCAGCACCGGGAGCTGGAGCTCGCCATTCGCAGTCACGCGCAGTTCAGATCTGCGGTTCCCGCAGCCGACTGACGCACCAGCACCACACCACCCCGCCCTTGCTGACCGGCCGTCGCGGAGTTGCGCCCGGCCCCCGAGGAACTCGCCTTGCATCTCCCGCACGCGTGCGCGCGTTGTCGGCCCTGTTCGCCGTCCTCCTCCTGACCCTCTCGACCGGGTGCGACGTCGACTGCTTCGACAACGGCGAGCTCGAGACCGCCTACCGCGATGGCGAACAGGCCGCGCTCGCCGCGAACGCCGCCGCCTTCGACAGCGGCCTCGCGGTCGGCCTCTCCCTCACCAAGGAAGACGGTGCGCGCGAAGGCGCGATCGAGGGCTACGACACGGGCTATCGCGCCGGCTACGAGCGCAGCTTCCCCGATGGCTACGAGGCCGGCTACAGCCGCGGCAACTCCGACGGCTTCGCGGATCCAACCGCATGCTCCTCCGGCTCCGCCGACGGCTTCGACGATGGTGACATCGATGGCTACAACGCCGGCTTCGACGACGCGCACGCCGACGGCTTCGAAGCCGGCTATCCGATCGGCTTCGCCGATGGCGCCTCCACGTGCAGCAGCGCCGCGCGCACGAACAGCCCCGCCGCGCCCGACGAGGCCGAGCTCTCCGGCGACGCGAGGACGTGCTATCGCCGCGGCTACAAGGAAGTCGAAGACCACTTCGCGTACGACCGCGGTCTCGCCGAGGGCAAGCGCCAGAACCCCGACTACCAGGCCGGCTACACGTCGACGTTCCCCCCCAACTTCGAACGCGGCCGCGTCGATGGTCTATCGGCCGGTTACAGCGACGGCTGGAACGACGGCTATGTCGCCGGCTACGACAACGGCTACGCGGCGGTCTACGACGGTTGCTATTCGAGCGCGTACTCGAACGCGTACGAAAATGCATACGACGACGGCTGGGATGACGGCTGGCCCAGCGGCTACGACGCGGGCTACGCGGACGGTTATTCCGACGGCGCGACCTGCCAGTAGCGTCGAACGCGTGCCGGCGCTCCGCCGCACCGAAACGCCGCCGCACCGGCACTCCGCCGCACCAGCGCACGTCCGCGCCTGATTTGGTCACAGAGCCACAGAGCCACAGAGCGGAAGTTTTTTGGGGCTTCGCCCGGTCACGCCCGTGCTTCGAGCACACGTGCAAACCGTTCTCAGAAAGATCTCTTCTCTGTGGCTCTGCGGCT
>JALZOJ010000005.1 GCA_030857175.1 Myxococcota bacterium
ACCGCGATCGACGTCTCGGCCGGCGAGCTCGAGAAGCTGCGCCGCAAGAAGTGCGACGCGTGCCGCGGCGAGACCGACGCGCTCGCCGACGACCACGTCACGTACGACGGCCACGATCTCCTCGTCGTGCACGCCCGGTGTCGCCGGTGCCAGAAGGCCCGCAGCACCTATGTCCGGCCCTGATGTCAGAGCTGTCCGGTATCAAGTCCGGCGATGCGCATCTACTTCGTGGGCAGCCACGCCACCGGAAAGACCACGCTCTGCCGCTACGTCAGCCGCCGCTATGGCCTGCCGATGATCAGCGAGGTCGCCCGCGCCATCCTCGCCGAGATGGAGACCGGGCTCGATGCGCTGCGCACCGACATGGACCTCGTCGCCGAATATCAGGAGCGCGTGTTCGCGCGCCAGGTCGCGGTCGAGCGCATGCACGAGGGTCGCTTCGTCTCGGACCGCGCGTTCGACAACCTCGCGTACGTCGCCGAGCACACCACGAACGCCGCGGCGATGATGAACGACCAACGCTTCCACGACTACATGAAGTGGGTGCGCGACGGCATCGTGTTCTTCCTGCGCCCGCATCAGTCGCTGTTGAAGGACGACGGCGTTCGCGCCGGCGTGTCGTGGGACTCGGTGCTGCGCATCGACGGCATGGTCAAGCTGATGCTCGAGCAGCACCGCATCAGCTACCTGCCGATCGAGAGCGTCTCGATGCAGGAGCGCGTGCGCGCGGTCGAGTTCGTGCTCGCGCGCTGCGGTCTCGAGCAGCCCAAGATCGTGGAGCCGCGGCCGGCGCGCCGTCAGACCATTCCGCCGACGATGGTTGCGGCGCCGATCACGGCGGCCGTCGAGTCGTGGCCGTACGCGCTCGCCGAGACCAGCGACCACGAAGCCTAGGCTTCAGCAGGGCGGAACTGGTTCGTGCTCGTGCTCAATTCGTTCGGAGCTCCTGACACGCTCTGGTTGAACCTTGACCTTGACCTTGACAGGTTCCGGTCCAGGTTCGCTTCGCTGCTTCGGGTTTGAGCTGCGTCGTGGCTACTCCCCGGGTCCCGGGCTCGGAACAGGCGTGGAGCCTTCGCCCATCACGAACGCGATCGGCGCGAGCTCCGGGTCGTGCTCGAAGATGATCTTGATCGCCATCGTCAGCGGCACCGCCATGATCGCGCCGACGGGTCCGAGCACGAAGCCCCAGATCAACATGGCGAGCAGAACGATGAGCGGCGAGAGACCGACCGCTTTGCCCATGATGCGGGGCTCGAGGATGTTGTCGACGACCAGGTTGACGATGATGTAGCCGATCGAGACCCCGATCGCGTTGCCGACGCCCGCGGTGAGGAGACCGATGCCGATCGGCGGGATGGCGGCGATGATGCTTCCGATCACCGGGATGAAGTTGAGCGCGAACGCGAGCACGCCCCACATCAGCGGGCTATCGACGCCCCACGCCCAGCACCACAGGCCGAGAAACACGCCGTTCGCCGCGCTGACCACGACCTTGACGAGCATGTAGCGCTGGACCTCGCGGAGGCCCGACATGATGCTGCGCACCGGTGCGGGGCCTTCGAATGTCTTGATCAACTTGCGCCGGTAGTGGCGCGCTTCGAGCTGGATGAACGCGGTGATCACGAGGACGAAGAACAGCGTCTGGAGATAGCCGCCGAGGCCGAGCACGAGGGCCTGCGCGCCGCTCGCGAGTGGGCCTTCGATGTCGAAGGCACGGACGGACTGCGCCGCGCCCGACATCGCACGTTCGTCGAGCCAGCCGGCGAGCTGGGCCTGGAGCTCCTGGAGGCGCTTCGCGTATTCCGGCAGCCCGGCGGCGAGGTCCGTCGCTGCGAGGTAGACGATCGCGCCCGCCGCGGTGACGAGGATCAACACCGAGACGATCGAGACGATCGCCGCCACGAACGGCGGCCAGCCACGACGCGAGATGCGTTGTGCGATCGGCTGGAACGCGGTGGCGAGGGCCAGGGCGAGCAGGAAGGGGATGACGATCGGCGCGGCAACGTGCACGACGCCGAGCAACACGCAGACACACACGATCGAGACGAGGATCCGCATGAGCACCGTGCCTGGTGCGACGGCCATGCCACCGGAGCGCGGGGAAGGTCAGGGATTTGTGTCGTTCGGCCGAGCGAAAGTGCACGGCACGCGAGGCGACCGTGCGGAATTGCGCGGGCTTCCGTGGCGGCTACTCCCCTAGCCACCAAAACAGGGTTGAGCGGCGTACGTCCCGTTGCTATGACGGTGTTGGTTTTGTCGGAGGCGTGAAGGTGCAATACAGCTTTGTAAATCGCAGGCGACTCAAGAAATCGACGGCCCCGCTGACGCCGCTCTCCCCGCGAACGAGCACGACGGATCAAAAGCCGTTGTCCTCGCAAGAAGGTGACGGCGAGGAGCGGGACGGAACGCGCGACGATCAGCCCGTGCGGTCGTCGCCGTAGGGCTCGACCTTCACCTCGACCGAGAGCGTCTCACCGCCGCCGCCCACGAAGATCGTGCCGCTCGTCGGAGTGGCATCGAGATAGGTGCGACCGACGGCGGTGCGGACGTGATCCGTCTGCGTGAGGAGACCGTTGGGTTCGGGTTCGAGCAGTTCGCGAGCAGGTTCGGCACGGCGGCACTCTACTAGCTACTCGGCGACGACGTAGTCGATCTCGACCTTGTCGAGAACGGGAAACTGCCAGCCGTTCGTCGTGATCGTGATTCGGTACTGAGCGACTTCCCCCACCGTGTCCAGCGGCTCGCCTTCACGCACGAGCTCGAACGGTGTGGTCTCGAGGCTCGCCGCGTCCGCGGCTGCTCGCACTTCGATCGCGATGTCGGCGCCGTCGAGGCTGCCGATGGCGCGCACCGTTGCGATGCGCTTCGCGCCGGCGATCGACCGCGCCCCGGACGTGTAGATGACGGCCGGCGCGAACGGCATCTTCGGACCGCCGTGATAGAGCGCGGTGAGACCGTATTCGCGAACCTGGCCAACGCCGATGAAGCCGTTGTTGCCGGCGGCGCCGTCGCTGAAGCGCAGCTGCCAATCGACGACGGGATTCGTCAGCTTCCCGGCGCACGTCTTGTCCGCGGGGAAGTAGTGATAGCTCGGCGCGGCGTTGATCTGGAGCGTCTTGCCCTGGCTCGTGCAATCGAACAGCGTCACCTGCAGCGTCGACATGTCCTGGTTGTCCACGCGGAACGCGTAGTCGACCGAGTCGATCAGCTCGGTCGGTTCGCCGGCGAGCGGTAGTGTGACGAACGACGAGTCGACGTCGACGATCGGCGTCACCCCGTTCGATACGAACGTGAACGTATTGCCGAACACGACGACGGGACGCAAGCGCGCGGGATCGATCGGGCCGCCGCTCGGCGCATCGGGTCCGGTCATGTTGACCTCGATCTCGGCGTTGCCCGCCTCGTCGGCATAGTCGACGAGGATCGAGTGCCAGCCCGGCGCGAGGTCGACGGCGCCGACCGCGATGACGGGATGACCGAGCCACCGATGCGCGACGAGCTCGCCATCGATCCAGAGCCGCCAGCTATCGTTCGTGTCGACGCCGAGCGCCGCACTGAACATGTACATGCCTTGCGTCTCGATGCGCAGCTGCCCCGCGAACCGCAGCGAGAACCGATCACTCGACGTGGTGAGATCGTAGGGCGGCGCGAACACGCCGAACGATTCGTCGATCGTCGGGCGCGCCGTGTGTCCGCGCGCGCCGACGAAGCCCTGCCCATCGAACGCGTAGACCAACAAACCGGGCGCGTTCGTGACCCGCGCGCGCAGGCGCGTTGCATCGACGGCGGTGCGCACCGGCCCCTGCACGATCGTCATCACGAGCCTCGCGTTGCCGGCGTCCTCGGAGATCGCGGCGCGGATGGGATACCAGCCGGCTTCCGGCGCGGTGAACGTGATCGTCTGCGAGCTCACGGCGACCACGGCGACCGTGCCGAGCACCTCGACGAGCGCGCGATCGTCGGCATCGATCTCGAGCGACGTCTCGCCTTTCGGCAGCAGGATCTCGCCGTCGTAGATGACCGTGAAGCCGCCGTCGAGCCTGAGCCCGAGACCCTTGGGCCGCGCACCACCCCAGTTGGCCGGGAGCTGCGCATAGCCGGTGCCGGTCTGGGTCGCGGTCGCGGCATCTGCGAGCACCTTCGCGAAGTCTTCACCGCTATCGACGAGCGCCGACTGAAACGCGCGCGCGTGCAGCCCGCCGAGCACGAAGCCATCCGGCTCGAGGCGACCCGCGACGACCACGCCGTCTCGCGCAACGCCGTCGGCGAGATCGTCGTCGACGAGCGTCAGCGTCGGCGCGTCGTCGTCATCCCCGCCACCGATCGTCGTCGAGAAGCTGCACGCTGCAAGCCCGAGCAGCACGCAAGACGAGCGAAGTAACATCATGATGAATCTACCTGGTTAGTCGCCGCCCAGAAGCTCTTTTCCCAGGGTCCCGCAGATTTCGTGAACCTCGTCGACGACATACATCAAGGGGTCGTGGATGTTCGCGACCGGCCGTTCACGTGCGGCAACCCACGTATCGAGCACGCGCAGCCGCTCGAGAGAGCGACCGCCGGGGAGCTCGTGGGTAGTAGCGGATCGAGCGCGGGAACGCTTCGAAGCACGTCGTGCGCGCGGTCTGGCTCACGCGCTCGAGCAACACGCCGAGCCAGATGAAGTCGAGCGGCTCGTCGTGCAGCATCGTCGAGCGCAGCAGGCCGAGCGACTGGCTCGGCACGTACGCATCGTAACGCGCCACGTTTTGCCGGAGACCAGTCGCTCCCGCCGTTTCATGTCGTGGCAATATTGCGGGACATGTCGGGTGTGACGTTCGAGCGGTTACCGCCGGAGCGGCGAATTACTGCACCTTCCGCCGCGTCGGCCGGAAGCTGCTGCTGCTGTTGTTGCTGCTGCCTCCACACCATCGGGTCGCTGGTCGGTGCGCTGACGGCCAAGACGCCCACGCCGCCCGAGGTCGTGCCGACGGCCGTCGTCGGTAGCGACCGCGCGGATCCCAACTTCCGTGTGACGAAGGAGTACTGGGCGACAGTGCTCGTCCTCTGCACGGTCGGGCTGCCGCTGTTTGCGTTCTCGCAGGGCGCAGGCACCGAAGACTTCGACATGCCGTCCTGGCTGCTGATCTGGGCGATGTTCTTGCCGGGGATCCAGCTGCTCGCGTCGCTCGTCGTCGTCGTGCGCAACCAGTTCTCCAAGCGACCGGGTCAACGCGAGCGCATGCAGCACCTCGGTGCGATCACGGGGCGGGCGTTCGTCGGCGGCATGATCGGCGTCCTCGTGATGGTGGTCCTCGGCACCGTCTTTATCCGTTGATGCGCCGCCCGCGGCTCGTGCCCGGCTTCACCGCGATGATCGACGGTGACTCGCTGTGGCTCGTCGCCGGCGAAGACGTGCGCTACCGGCTGCGGCTCGCGGATCCGTCGTGGCTCGCCGACATGCTCGCGCGTTGTGATGGATCGCGCACGATCGACGAGCTGGCGACGCATGCGGATGCGCGACAGACGATCGAGCGACTCTACGAGGAGCGCGTGCTCGTCGACGGCGCGGCGTCGCAAGCCCACGTCGCGGCGGCGCCGGGATATCGCGTCACCGGTACGGGCCCCGTCGCAGATGCGCTGCGGGGATCTGCCGGCGACGTCGAGGTGCTCGTGCAGACGAGCCTCGATCACGCGGCGCTGCTCGCGCACAACAAGCGTGCGCTCGCGGCGCGCCGGCGCTGGATGTGGATCACGACGGGCCCGGGTGGACGCGCGTACGTCGGGCCGTTGTTCGTCCCCGATGCGGGACCGTGCGCGGCGTGCTTGCTCGTGCACTTCAAGCGGCTATCGCCGGTGCCCGAGCTCTACGACGTCGTGATGAAGCACGATGGTCCGATCGCACCGTCGCCATTTCCCGACGCTGCGATCGAGACGGTCGCTGCGCTCGCACGCTGGAAGCTGTCGCTGATCGCGAACGTGATGGCGCCCGCGCTGTACGCGCTGCACGTGATCGACGTCGGCGATCTGACGATCACCTCGCATGCGCCGCTCGCGGATCTCGAGTGCACCGAATGCCGGTAGGCAGCCGCTACACGGGCTTGTTTCGCATGCTCGGCGAGACGCCACCGCGTGCCCACGATCCGGACGTCGCGGTATGGGCCGGCATCCCGGCGAATCGTCCCTGGCCCGCGCAGGACTCGGTCGGTGGCGCGGGATGGAGCGCGGAGCTGGCGGAGAGGGCCTGCGTCGGTGAAGCGGTCGAGCGCTGGCAGACGCACCCGCTGCCAAGCGATCGCCTCGTGCGCGCGTCGTTCGATCGCTGGTCGCTCGACGAGCCCGCGATCGATCCCCGCCGCTTCGTGCGGTTCCACCCCGAGCAGCCGATTCCTTACGAGCGGCTCTCCGAGACGACCGAGGTCGATTGGATCGCGTGCCGCGTGCTCGGCGAAGGAACGCCGATCTGGGCGCCCGCGGACCTCGTGTTCCTCGATCTGCGACCGGGCCATGCGCCGCGCTTCGGCCCGACGATCTCGACGGGTTGGTCGGCGCACGCGACCGCACAGGCCGCGCTCGAGTCCGCGATCCTCGAGGTGATCGAACGCGATGCGCTCGTCGGTGCGTGGTGGGGCAGCTATCGGCTCGTCGAGGTCGACGACCCGCGCATCGATCCGGAGCGCCTCGCGCGCAAGAACCTGCGTTATCGCTGGTATCGCGTCCTCACGCCGCGTGCGGCTCACGTCACGATCGTGACCGTCGAGGGCGAGGACCGCGAGGGCTACGTGTTCTCGATCGGCTCGGCATGCCGGCTCGACCGGCGCGCGAGCTTCGCGAAGGCGGCGCTCGAAGCCGTGCAGGGGCGGCACTACGTGCGGTACTTGCTGACCACGACGAGCGATGTCGACCCACCGACGTCGTTCGCGGAGCATGCCGCGTTCTATAGCCGCCATCCGAAACGCCTCGCCGATACCGTCCTCGCGAACGCGTCGCGCGCGTCGCACGCTACCGGCGACGCGCCCGAGTCACTCGCATCGATCATCGCGCGGCTCCCAAAGGCCGCGTTTCGCCACGCGACGCCGCCCGCGCTCGTCGATCACGGCTACGTCGTGATGCGCGTGATCGTCCCCGAGCTGCAACCGCTGCACGGCGATCACCGGTTGCCGTTTCTCGGCGGCTTGTGGAATCGTCCACTCGCCGACTGGGCCACGATGCCTCCTCATCCCTTCGCATGACCGACGAGCTCGACGAGACGACGTTCCCCGCGTGGCGCGACGCGGTCGCCGCGCACGAGAGCGTGGATGTGCAGCCGCGCTCGTATCCGGGGTACCCGCGCGTCGCGCTGCCCGCACACAAGCCGCGGCGATTCGCGATGTCGCTCGAGCGCGCGCTCGCGCAGCGCCGCAGCGCGAGCACCCTCGACACCGCGCTCCCCGACGACGCCACGCTCGGCAGGATCCTCGCGCTCGCACACGGCATCACCGCGGACCACGCGCGCGGGCCGACGCCGTCCGCCGGCGGGCTGCAGTCGATCGAGCTGTTCCTCGCGGCGTGGTCGCCGGGCTGGCTGCCCGCGGGCTGGTATCACTACGATCGCGCAGGACACGTGCTCGCGCGCATCGTCGACGGCGCATCGCGCGACGCCTGCGCGGCGGTCATCCCCGCGCTTGTCCCGCTCACCGGTGGCGCGCTCGCGTGGATCGTCATCGGCGATCACGAGCGCGTTCGTGCGCGCTACACGACCCGCGCCGACCGCTTCTTGCTGCTCGAAGCCGGGCACCTCATGCAGAACCTCTGCCTCGCCTCGGTCGCGTGTGATGTGCGCACGGTGCCGCTCGGCGGATTCTACGAGCGTGCGCTCGCGCGGACGCTCCAGCTGCCGAGAACGGATCGCGTCCTGGTCGCCGGCGTTCTCGGATAGACTGGAGCCGTGCGGCGCGTCTTCAAGCCGCCGGCGCCCGCCTCCGTGCCGGCCGGTATGCGTTCTGTGTTTCTCGCGGGCTCGATCGAGATGGGCGTCGCGACCGACTGGCAGACGCAGATCACGAACGAGCTCGGCGAGGACGTCGCGATCCTGAATCCGCGCCGCGACGAGTGGGACGCGAGCTGGCGGCAGTCGATCGACGAGCCGCGGTTTCGCGAGCAAGTCGAGTGGGAGCTCGACAACCTCGATCGCGCGGACGTGATCGCGATGTGGTTCGTCCCCGAGACGAAGTCGCCGATCACGTTGCTCGAGCTCGGCCTCCACGCACGCGGCGGGCGGTTGATCGTCGGCTGCCCCGACGGCTACTGGCGCAAGGGCAACATCGAGGTCGTGTGCGCGCGCCACGCGATCCCGCTCGTCGGCGACTGGGCCACGTTCGTCGCGGCCGTGCGCGCGCGGCTCACTTAGCCGGCTTGTACTTCGCGGCGTCCTTCGGATCGAGGACGCGCATCAAGAGGTCGAACAGCATGTCGACGAGCAGGTCGCGCACGGCAGAGCGCTCGAGCTGAGGGTTCGAGAGCCACTCGATGCTGACGGCCTCGACCATGCCGATCCAGCCGCGGATCGCGATCCGTGACATCGGGCGCTGGCGGAGCACGGCGCTGATCGGTGCACCGGAGAGAAACTCGTCGACGATGCCTCCGCGCACCTTCTCGAGGACGGCCGAGACTTCTGGATCGGAGCCGATGCCGCCGCGCATGAGCGCGACGAAGCCCGAGCCTTGCTTCGCGACGTGCTCGAGGTACGCGTCGACCGAGATCAGCGCGCGCTCGCGGGGCGGCAGGTCATGGGGCACGGTGCCGACGAGCTTCGAGACGAGATCCTGCGCGGTCTCCTTGAGGCCGGCGATGTAGAGGTCTCGCTTGGTCGGGAAGTAGTAATAAAAGAGGCCCTTCGACAGCTTTGCCTTCTTCGCGAGGTCGTCGATCGAGACCTCGTCGTACGAGTTGGTCGAGAACGCCTGACGTCCCATCGCCAATAGCTGCGCGCGGCGCTCGTCGTTGTCGAGCCGGACGAGCTTCTTCTTCTTGCGAACGATGCGCTTGGGAGCCGGGCGGGCCATCGATGGAGACGTAGCGCGAGCGCACGCACGATACAACGACGAACACCGAATCGATTTCAGCCGCCAATTGTTGACCGTTTCTCAGTAGCTTGCGCGTGCGCTTGGCGTGCACGCGCGTGCTAGTTGACTCTGTCTCAACAGTGTGGTCTTTGGATGCGGGAGAAACGAAATGAAGCGAGCAGGGATCGCGCTGTTGTTCGTTCTCGGTTGTGATGGTGCGAGCACGGCGCCGCCCGGTGGTGACGATGCCGCCCTTCCCGACGCGACGATGGATCCGGCGGTCACCGATCCGTGCGCGACGCCCGTCGCGATTCCGCTCGCCGGTCGGCCGTTCGATCTGATGCCGCAGGCAAAGCTCGGCGAGATCGCGAGTCGCGCGCCGTGCCTCGTCGCAGGCGTGCTGCGCGAGACCGTCGAGTCGGTGCAGACGTTCTGGTACGACAAGCACTCGCTGACGCCGGGCTATCAGGACTCGTTCGGCGACAACATCCAGACGCCGATCGGGTTTCGACCCAACACGATCGATCCGGGCCTCATCAACCTCGCGGTTCCGGGCGGGCATGCGCAGATCTTTCAGTCGTTCGGAGTCTTCCACTTTCCGTTCGGCGCGCCGATCGGCCCGGTCGACAACGTGAAGGTCGTGAACTTCTGGCGCCCCGGTCGCGACGCGAATGGCGCGCCGCTGCCTGTCGTGCACTGGCAGCGCGATCCGAACAGCTACACGCATCGCGTGGAGTGGATGTTCCCCGCGGGCACGGTGTTCGGCGAGGCGCTGTTCCTCGACGAGTCGGGCACGCTCTATCCATTCGAGATCCGCACGCGCACGCGCGGCACAGGCGGCTGGGTCAACGACATCTACCGGCCGTTCGCGCGCGCGACCGAGCTGGCCGATGCGATCGAGAAGCGCCGCGGCGAGAGGCCCGAGTGGGCCACGTCGGCGACGCTCGATGCGCTCGTCGCCCAGCTGCGCGGCACGACGCTCGCGGCGTTCCAGCTGAAGAACACGAACTTCCCGGGCGCCTTTCCGACGCGCGATGCCGGCATGGACACGCTACCCGCGATGACGGGCACGGACGCGGAGCTGATCCACACGTTGATGATGACGACGCCGTTTCGCTCGGCGCGCGGCATCCCGTGGAAGGAAGCGAGCGGCCGGGTCGCGCACGCGGCCGGCGCGGCGGGTCGCGGCACGATCGTGCCGAAGGGCTACAACGCCGCGGCTGTCGAGGTCAGCGAAGCATCGTGCGACGTCTGCCATCGCGACGCGGGTCGTCCGTTCGAGAGCTGGTACGCGAACATCCTCGCGTACGGCGAGCTCTGGGGAAACGACGAGATCTTCACGTGGCATCCGTTCACGCTCGCGAACTTCGTCGACGCGCAGGGCAAGGTCGTCAACTTCAACCACGACAACCGCGTGATCCGCGCGGACATGAAAGCGGCGGGACTCGTCGCGCCGTACAAGCCCGCGAGTCATCCACCAAATGTTTACAAACGAGTCGTCCGTGAGTGGACGGACTTCGCGTACTGACGCACGGATCGGTTTGGGCACTCGCATCGGCGTCGCAGCACTCCTCATCAACTGCGACGCCGATGTGGGGCCCGCTTTCGGCTGCTAAGCTCGCCTCGCGTGAACAAGCTCGAGGCCGCGATCGCGGCCAATGTCGATGACACCGACGCGTACCTCGTCTACGGCGACTGGCTGCAGGGCGAGGGCGATCCGCGTGGCGAGCTGATCGCGCTGCAACACGCGCGCACCCCGAAGGCGAAGAAGGCCGAGGCAGAGCTGCTCGCGCGGCACCCCTCGCTGTTCCTCCTCGAGGACGTCGTCGTCGAGTGGCACCTCGGTTTCTGGAAGTCAGTGCGGATCGTCGACGATACGAAGGCGGTGCTGCGCAAGCTCGCGCGACATCCGTCGGCGAAGCTCTTGCGCCACCTCTCGTTCGGACGAACCCACGGCCGCCGTCAGGTCCAGTACGAGCCGATCATCAAGCAGCTCGTGAAGCAGCGCTGGCCACATCTGCGTGGCCTCGACTTCGGCGACTTTGCCGACGAGGACTGGCAGGTCGAGTGGTCCTACGTCGGGAACGTCTCGCCGCTGTACAAGGCGTTCCCGAAGCTCGAGCGGTTGCGCTTGTACGGCAATCGCGTCGAGCTCGGCACGGTCCAGCACGCGAACCTGCGCGAGCTCGCGATTCGCACCGACGTGCCCGTCGCGCCCGTGATCGCCGCGCTCGTGAAAGCGAAGCTGCCGAAGCTCGAACGACTCTCGCTCGATCTCGGTCAAGACGACGTGGCGATGGGCGGCCTGTTCAACGGGCGGTTTCCGTCGCTGGAGCACCTCGCCGTGAAGTGGATCGAGCTGTCGCACGACGACCTCGTCGCGCTGTTCACCGGCAAGACGCTCGCGAAGCTGCGCACGCTCTCGCTCGCCGGCAGCTCGATCACCGATGCGCGCGTCGAGCTGCTCGTCGAGCACGCCGCGCGACTTCGCCACCTCGAGCATCTCGACCTCGAGAACAACTTGCTCTCGAAGGCCGGCAAGCAGCGCGTCGCGAAGCTCGCGAAGAAGGTCCGTTATTAGGGCTCAACTGGCGGTCGGAGACGACGACAACGAGAGCACGACGTCGATGGGACCATCCGCCGTGATGATTCGCGTCATGAGGCCCGTCGGCGGCGGACCGACATGGACGCGCGGCGCGCCGATCTCGCAACGGAAGCCGTGCGCCTGCAGGGCCTCGTTCGCGCGACCGGTCAGAATGTTGGCGAGCTCGGTGGCACCGTCGGCGACGGTCTCTGGCGCCGGATCCGGGTCATCGAGCAAGCGGCGCACGAGCTCGAGGGCGATCGCAGGCGGAAACATCCAGGTCACGGGACCGCGAACATCACCCTGCAAATCGAGGGCAACCGCGATCGTCGGCGCCACCCGAGCGCCGGATTCTCCGGCCGCAGCGACGACGGCTTCGATGCCGACGGTCGTGCGCAAGCAGCGCACGACGATGGCCAGAAATCCGCGGACGACGTCGGGCTCCATTGGATCGCTCATGATCGGGTCACCCGAACGACTTCACGCGTCGAGGTCACACCGGCCAGCCACAATCGAAGCGCGCTGAAGCGCATGGTGCGGAACCCGATCTTCGCGGCGTGGATCCGGAGCTCGTCTGCTGTGGCGTCCCGAGAGATCATCGTTCGCATCGTGTCGTCGATGGTCAGCACCTCCCGAACGGCGGTCCGTCCGAACAGTCCGCTGCCGTGACATGCCGAGCAACCGCGCCCACGCGCGACCTCTGTTCCGGCCGGGACCGATGGCAAGCCGACCGCTGCGAGCTCGCCGGCGTCCGGCTGGTAGCGCTCGACGCAGGTCGTGCAGACCTTGCGCAGGAGGCGCTGCGACACGACGCCGAGCAGCGTCGGCGAGATCAGATACGGTGCAACGCCCATCTCCGATAAGCGAAGCACCGCGCCGATGGCGTCGTTCGTGTGGAGCGAGCTCAGCACGAGGTGACCGGTCAACGCGGCCTCGGCGGCGAGCACTCCGGTCTCCTGATCGCGGATCTCGCCGACGAGGATCACGTCGGGATCCTGGCGCAAGATCGATCGCAGCGCGCCCGCAAACGTGAGCCCGCGGCGAGGATTGATCGGAACCTGGTTGATGCCGGGAATCTGGTACTCGACCGGATCCTCGACGGTGACGACGTTGACGTCGGGTGTTCTCACCGCGTTGAGCGCCGCGTATAGCGTCGTGCTCTTGCCAGAGCCCGTCGGGCCGGTGACGAGCACGAGGCCATACGGAGACTGCAGCATGTGTCGCAAGTCGCGCTCGTGGCCCGGCTCGAAGCCGAGCGCATCGAGCGGCATCGCCGCTCGCGAGTTGTCGAGGAGCCGGCACACGACCTTCTCTCCGAAGTAGGTCGGCAGAATCGACACGCGGAGATCGACGCTGGCTCCGGTCGTCAACCGGATGCGGCCATCTTGCGGGAGCTGACGGATCGAGATATCGAGCTGGGCAAGCACCTTGATGCGCGACACGATCGCCGGATGGAGCTCGATCGGCCGCGTTTCGACCTGGCGAAGCACGCCATCGACGCGGAAGCGCACCAGCGTTAGCCGATCGGTGGCTTCGAAGTGGATGTCGCTCGCTCGCTGTGCGATCGCCGTCCCGAAGATCCTGCTGACGATGGTCGACGCCTCGGCAAGCGCTTCTTGGCTCACGTCTACGTCGGCATCGGCCTCGGGGCTCGCGACACGCGTCTCGTAGAGGCGGCGCTGGGCGCGCTGGATCTCGCCTGGGGTGGAGATGACGATGAGCACGGATCGCTTGATGTCGTGCGCGAGCCAATCGAAGAGCGCGACCGTCGTCGGGTCGCACACCGCGAGCGTGAGCTCTTGGGGGCTGGCGAACACGGGGACGATGCGATGCTGTTCGGCACGCGCTCGCGAGAGCAACGGGACGAGGTCTCGCGACAGATCGACAGCGTCGAGCTCGAGCCGTGGGAGCTTGTACTGCGTCGCGATGACATCGGCCAGCTGTTCGATCGTCGTGCACCCGACGCGCGCGAGTGTTGCGACGGACATCGCGCGGTCTCGTAATATCTCGGCCGGGATGTGACGAGCCGGTGCGGCGGCCGAGGTCGTCGTCACGAGCCCACTCCAAACAGGCGGTCGAGATCCGCCTGGGTGATGTTCGCCGACGGCAAGCTATCGTCGGCCGTGACCGCGACCGGCGCGAACAGCTCGTTGATCTCGCTCCCCGCCGCATCGGCCTCGGGCGGAGGAGCGAAGGTGATGGACAGCTTGGGTGCACCAACGGGCTTGGTTTCCAGCGTGTGCTCGACGAGCCCGCTGCCACAGCCACCGCAGAACTTGTCGTGTCCCTCGTTGACGAATCGGCAGCCACGACACACGGGCTGGAGCGCGATGCCACATTGGCCGCAATATCCACGGTTCAACCGATTGGGCCGGTGACACGCCGAGCAGGCGATCACGATGGCGCCTGCACGGCACGAGGGCGAGCGAGAATGCTGCGAAAGATCGCCGTCGCGTTTGTGGGGTCGAACGGCTTCAACAGGAAGTAGCTGACGCCGGCCTTCTGACACGTCAGGATCTTGTCGCGCGCGGTGAGCGACGTGCACATCACCACCACCACTTGCGGGTGTTTTCCGAGGAGCTCGGCGGCGGCGCTCGCGCCGTCACGCCCGGGCATCACGATGTCGAGTGTGATCAAGTCCGGGCGATGCTGTTCGTACAGTGCGAGCAACTCGTTCGCCGTACCGGCTTCGGCGACGATCGTGTATCCAGCGGCGCTCACTGCGCGGCGTAGCTGTGCACGCATGATCGGTGAGTCGTCGACAATCATAGCAGTGGGCATTGTCTTGCTTTCTGAATCGACCGCTTTGGCAGGAACGTGAGTCATGGTGATGCCGTCGGAACGATGCACGGAATCTTCGAGGTGTACGTGGGGCTCTTCGCGACGCTCGTGATGCTTCGTACGCGTGGCATGTCGGTGGTGATCTCCGGGAACCGACAGCTGATGCGTGTGCCGGTGCCTCGAGTCGTGACGATGTCGATCGTCCCACCGAGGTCAGTCACCGCGTGCTGCAGCGCGGCCATTCCGATTCCGCGTCCCGAGGTCTCGGAGACTTCTTCGCGGCTCGTCACGCCGTCGGCAAACAGCGCCGCAACCAGATCTGCATGGCTCGCGAACGGCATGCCGGCCGCGCGCGCTCGCACGGCGATCGCATCCCAGTCGATACCCCGCCCATCGTCACCGAACGTGACCGTGGTCCATCCCGCGGCCTGCTCGGCCACGAAGGTCAAGCATCCCGCCGCAGGCTTGCCGAGCGCCACGCGTTCGTCGGTGTGCTCCAGCCCGTGATCGATCGAGTTGCGAATCGCGTGGACCGCGGCCGACCAGAACGACGCCCAGTGGGCGCCATCGAGGCGCACGCCGCCGTCCTGAATGATGACCTCGAGCTCGCCTTTTCCGAGCCGACGTGCGAGGCCGCGCGCGTGCTGCGCGAGCCGTTCGAGTCGACGCGCCACGGGTTCCAGTGTCCACGACAGTAGAACTGCGGCGATCTCGTGGCTCGAGATGCCGTGCGCCGCGCGCTCGATGACCTGCGCCAGCTCGGCGATCTCGATCTCGACGATGTTGTCACGCGGAGCTCCGCGGAGTCGGCCGATCCAGCTCGCGACAGTCTGCCACCCATCGAGGAGCGCCTCGCGCTGTGCCCCGGAGATCGGCTGCAAACTATCGGCGAGCTCGCTCTCGATCGAGTGACACAGCTCGCTGTACAGCTCGAGCCCGAACAGCGCGCAGTTGCCCTTGAGGGTGTGCAGGATGCGTCGTTCGACGACGACGTCACAGGGGCTCGCGAGGATCGCGAGCAGCTCCTTGACCTCGACGAGCAAGCCGTCGACGCCCGCGCCGTCGGTCGTGATCCGTTGGAACATCACGAGGAGCTCCCGTTGCTCGCGCTCGCTGCGTGCGCGCACGATCTCCGCGGTGACATCGCTGATGATGATCAGGACTCGGTCGAGTCGCTCGCCTTCCATGATCGTGCGGTAGCTGACTTCGAATGCTCGGCCGCCGACCGCAAATCGCTTCGGCATCTGCGCGAGGCACAGGTCGACCGGCATGAAAGCATCGCGCAGCGTACTGAGCGCGAGCTCGAACCACGCGGCGAACTCGGCCGCATGAGGTTCGATGTACGAGCCGAACGTCGTCCCCGGCGAAGGCGTACCGAACCACACGTCGACGATCGCCGATCGTTCGCTCGCCATCATCCCTCTCACGTCGACCATGACAAACCCCTGTGCAACGCTGTCGAGCACGAGCCGCATCTCGCCGTTGCGCTCGTCGAGCTCGGCGGTCCGGAGCACGACCATCTGTTCGAGGTTGCTCGCGTAGTGGTTGAGCTGCTTGTCGCGACTCGCCATCGCGCGCGTGAAGAACATGATCGCGAAGCCTCCGAGCAGCAGGCCTACGCATCCAGCGGCGAGCGTGATCCACGCGACGTTGGACAGCTTGGCCTGGGCCTCGCTCAGACGTCGGGTGGATACGACAATCGCGACCTTGCCGACCTCGTGACCCTCGATGACTGAGGGCATCCAGCTCACCAGTTGATTCTTGCCGCGGGTGAGTGTGTCCGGTGCACCGGTGAACAGAGACTCACTCGCGGCGCTCTCTCCGTGGTGAGCGACCACCGTGCCGAGAGAGTCGATCGCGTGGATCGCCGCGACGTCGGGCGAGTGGGCGTAGACACCGAAGGACTGCGTGACCATCGCGCGATCGCCGATGGCGAGTCCGAGATCGGCGGCCCTCGCGAGCTCGTGCGCGCCGCGCAATGCACGCCACTCTAGATCCTCGCGCACCTCAGGCCCGAAGCGCTCCGACAGGTTGTCCACCAGCGTGAACATCACGCCGGTGAACAACGACAGTCCGACCGCCAGCGCGATCATGAACATCGCGCGCAGCCGCTTGATCGAGGACGGCTTCCTGGCGGGGCGCGTTGACATCAGGCCTAGCGGGTCCTGATCGCGCCGAAGTGAGCGTAGGTAATTCCGTGAGCTGCGAGTAGTTCTCGTGTCGCAGCGATCGTGCGTCTCACGGTCATACCGGCTGCATCGACCGCTTTCGCAAAAAAGGCGACGCCGAGGGCTCAGCCGGTAGCAGAAAGGGCGTTTGTTCAGTCCGCGAAGAACGTGCAGGATTCGATGAACAAGTCGTTGATCGAGCCTGCGCGGTTCGTCGTGCCGGCGTAGTAGATCGCGCCGACCGACGTGTCGCCGGCGCCGTATTCGACGACGGTGAGGTCGCGGCCCGTCGCGCCGTGGCGATACGTGTGGACGCCGAGCTCGCCGTTGTCGATGCGCGAGAGGCCATCGGCGGCCGTGGTGACGTCGTCGTAGGAGTCGCGGAATGCACTCACGGCTTGCTGCGCCTCGAGCGCGTTCAACTGGCTCGCGGCGGTGACGGTCCTCGTCGCGGTGCGCAGGAACGCGGGGTCGCTGCGCATCGCCAACCAGTCCTCGGAGAGGAGGCAGGTCTCGCGCTCGACGGTACACATGGCGAGATCGCCGTCGTGGATCGCCGAGACCATCGCGTCGCCGCGGCGCTCGAAGATCGCGCCGTACGAGTTGTCACCCGCGCCGTACTCGAACGCGATGAACATGCGGCGTGCCGCTGGCTCGGAGATCCACGTGACGTTGACCTCTTCCTGGTCGACGCGCTGGATCGCCTCGAGCGGCGTCGTGACGTCGGTGTGCGACGACTGCTGCACCGCGCGCATCAGCTTGTCTTGATCCGAGGCGGAGAGCGTCGAGAGCGTCGACGGGTAGATCTTGTTCGTGTTGATGATCTGCAGCGCGGGGTTCGTCTCGATGTCGTTGTACGTGTAGCCGAACAAGCAGGTCGCCGCGGGCGCGCAGCCATCACCGTCGCATCCGACGTTGATTGCGAACTTGCCGAACGTGCTCGCCGAGTGACCCTTCACCAGCACGCGATAGCGGCCCGCGCCGAGATCGCGCACGAGCTTCGAGTACGTGGTGTTGCCGTAGTCGTCGTTGCGAGCGATGTACGAGCCCCACCCGGTCGGGCCTTCCTTGTAGAGATAGAGCACGGTATCGGTTCGTCGCTGGCCGAGCACGGCGTAGCTCGTCACCATCTCGAGGTGCGCGTCGCCCGTGAGCTCGAACGTCCACGCGTGATAGCGCTCGGCTGCAGTCAGTGCGGACGCCGTCTTGGTGTCGAACGCGATCGCGCCGTGGTCCGTTGGCTTGCGCTGCGAGTCGTCTTTCCCTTCCTCGAGCAGCTCTTCTTCAGGACCTTTCCCGTCCTCCATGCAACCCGCCGCGAGCACTGCCAGAACGAACAACTTCCGCATGCCCGCGCATCGAGCAACTTGCGTACCGCCACGCGTCATGTTGGCGCGCGGACTTGGCTTGTGCCGCACCGGCAACTCGAGTTGCCAGGCTAGAGAGCGAACCGCGAATGTGACAATTCGAGCTCGGCGCCGAGCACTACGGTTCCGATCGGAGATCGATCGTGAACGCGCGCGCTTCGCGCCAGTGACCTGTTGCCATGACATCGCCGTCGCGCGTCGTGATCTTGATGCGGTCCTGGCGCCGCGTGAACGCATCGGTGTCGTCGGCGGGGAGGCCGGGATACGCGCCGCCGCCGGGCTTCCACGAGTAGAGCTCGATACGTTGCGCGCGTCCGCCCCACGCCCACTCGATCACGAGCGGATCGATCGACGGAAGACCGGGATGGAGTACCGGCGATGGCTGATAGATGCGGCGTCGCACGCCGACAGCGCGGATGCCGTCGCCGATCGCATGCAGGTGCGCCCACCGGCCCGCGACCACGACGCGTTCGGGGCCAGACCCATCGATCGAGAGCTCGACGCGCGTCGAGGATGCGTCGACGACGCGCGCGCCGGCGCGTTCCTGCGATGCGACGTCACCGACGAGCGGCCAGAACTCGAGGGCAGGGCGCACCGTCAGCGTCGCGTCACCGAGCCGGCCCGTGATGCCGGGTGCGCGCCACGCATCGAGCTCGCGGCGCAGCTCCGCGGGAATGCCGAGTCCGTGCTGGTCGAGATCGCCGAGCACGAGGCGGAGATCGCGTGCGAGCGCGGCGGGGAGCGCGAAGCGATCGTGGAGGTCGTCGTGCCAGTCGACGAGCGGCTCGCGATAGTGCGAGACGACGAGCCGCGCGACGATCGAACGGAACAGCACGGCGACGGCCGCGAGCATCGAAGACCGCTCGGGCATGCGGACCGCGCGCAGCTCGACGATGCCCATGCGCCCGTGTCGCGCACCGTGCGCGGTGATGTGAGGGTTCCACAGCTTCTCGACGTTGAGCTCGGCGCGGTGGCCGTTGCCCGATGCATCGACGAGCAACGGGGCAAGCGTGGCCCAGAGTTGCTCGGGTGGAAGCTCGCCACGATCCGCGAGGCGCTCGGCCCACGCGAGCGCGACGGAGAGCTCGTCCCAGCGCTCGCGCGTACCCTCGTCGGGCCGCGGCCCTTGCGACGCCGAGCCGACGCACTCGTTCGCGAACCAGTACGACAGCGACGGATGATTGTTGAAGTAGCGGACCAGCGCGGGGAGCACGTGCGGGTAGCGCACGAACGGGCTCGCCTCCGGCGTGCGACCACCGAGCGAGATCTGGCCGCCGCCGCCCGAGTCTGCGACATCGCCATTGAAGCGCGCGCGTGTCGGAGAGAGGCCGGCGCGTTTCGCCGCGTCCCACACGCCGCGCGCTTGCATCGCGAACGGGAGCACGCCCGCTTCGGGCGCCATGTTGACCTCGACGACGCCCGGATCCGGCGTCACGGTCAGCCACGCATCATCGCCGAGCTCCGACGGTGGCGGGACGGCCGGCGCGTCGACGGCGACGCGTGCGGCGTCGGCGGGCCAGCGCACGCCGAACGCGAAGCGCGGCGTGGTCTCCTCGGGAAATTGTCGCCCGACGATGCGCGACACGCTCGCACCAAACGTGTCGGCCAGATTCGTCGCGACCGCGTGCGCCCGCTCGAGCTTGTCACTGCCTTCCGCCGCAGACAGCCACGGCGCGTCGAGCGAGTCGGCGCGCGTGAACGTCGGCTCGGCCCCGACCCAGATCTCGACGTTGCGACGCGCGAGGAGCTCGTCGTGCATCGCGAGCGATGCGTCGAGGTCGTTCTCGTTCACTGCGAGATCCAGCTGTAGCGGCTGCGGTGCTGGATCAGGAGGCGCACGCCGCGTTCATACCTCTTACCGAGGGCATCAGTCCTCCCCCGCTGCCGCCGCTTCGTAAAGACGAAACAAAAGGGGACGAAGCGGCGACAGCGGGGCTCGACGTGCGTGCGTCGTTTTGACGTTGGCTAACGACGGCGCACGCGGGTGACGTCTTGCGCGAGATGCTTGTTACGCTCGAGCCAGCGATTGAGATCGCGGGCGACCATATCGCCGGGATGCGCGAGATCACCGGTCATCAGTGCGTAGACCGTGGCGAGAGCAGTCTCGACCGCCTGGCGCATGAGGACATCGTGTGGCCCGAGGTTCGCGAGGGCGTCTTCCAGCTCGTCTTTACGAGCCAGCACGCGCGCCGCAAGCGGCTGCCCGCGCGTCGCGTCGGTGCTGTTTCGAATTTCGAGATTCAGGATTGCGCTCACGACCAGAGGTAGAGCAGCGCGCGTGCCAGTCTCGAACGTGGCGGAATCCTTGTCGCGCGGCTCTACGGCCGTGCGGGGGCGCCCAGACCGAGGCGCTGATGGTCTGCGAGCGTGCACCGGTTCTGGACGACGACGATGCCCGCTGCTTCGAGGATCTTCGCAGCGTCGTCGTTCTTGATGCCGAGCTGGAACCAGACGACCTTGGGCCGCGGCCTCATCGCGAGGATGTCTTCGACGTGCCCCGGAATGTCGGTCGCCTTGCGAAACACGTCGACGATATCGACGGGCTCCTTCAGCTCGGCGAGCGTGGCGCGAACTTTCTCGCCGAACAGCGTCTGGTCCGTGAACCTCGGATTGACGGAGAGGATTCGATATCCCTCGTCGTGCAGATACTCGGGGACGTAGAACGCGGCCTTCTCGGGCTCGTGGTGCGCGCCGAGGACGGCGATGGTGGGCGACGTCGTCAAGATCTCGCGGATGCGAGCGTCGTTGATCGGAGCCATGCAAAACATTACCAAGCGAAATCCCGGCGAGCGTCTGCTAGGAACTGAAGGATGATCTCACGGGCCGTGTGGGTGCTCCTTGCCGCGGGGTGTGGCGGAGATGCCCCATCGGCCAGGTCGCGCGTGCTCGACAAGATCCCGGCGGGTGTGACCTCGATTGCCGTCGCCGACGGGCGTGCGCTCTCCCATGCCCGGTTCCGACCGCTCGTGGACGTGCTGCGCAGCGAGGTGCCTGCGGGATTTGATTGCGTGGTCGATGCGGCGCTCGCGGGCGAGCAGATCGCGGCGGGCGTGGGACCGAGCGGGGATGTCACGGTCGCGCTCGCGTCGCGCGCACCGGTTGCGTGCGCAGCGCTCGGTCAGGTCGAGGACGGACTCTGGATCGCGACGCTCGGTGCGGGCGCGCCGGCCGAGGGGGAGCGCGCGGTGAGCGAGCAGCCACGGGCGCGGCCGTTTCTGCGTGATGCGCCGATCGCGCTCGCGACCACGCTCGGCAAGGTGCGCCTGCTCGCGACCGCGGCGCCGGAGCCGCTCGCCGCGTGGGCCGCATTCGATGCGCGATCTCTCGAAGACGCGAAGGCCGTCGCGGCGACGCTCGAGGCGCGGCTTGCAGGCGTCAGCGTGCCGATCGTCGTGGAGCGGACGGGCTCGCAGATCGTCGCGCGTCTCGGGGCGACCAACGCGGATCTCGCCGCCGTGCTGCGCGACGTGCTCTCGCGTCCAGCCGTGATCGCGCGCGCGTTTCCGTGTCCCTCGCCGATCGCACCACCGGTGATCAGCTGCGTCGCGGGCGAGCAAGAGCGCACGAAGCTCGAGGTCTACTCGGTGAACGCAACGGTCGACGAGCTGCTCGCTGCACGCAAGGAAGTCGTGATCGCCAACGGCCGTGTCGAGGGCGTGCGGCTCCGCGATGACCTGCCGACGTTTGGCCTCGCGAGCGGAGACACGCTGGTCGCGATCGACGGCAAGCGCGTGACCGAGGTCATCCACGTCGCGTTGTATCTCAAGGCGCCAGGAACGCGGATCGAGCTGCTCGTGTCGCGTTTGCAGCGCTTCGGGACGATCGAGATCATCGAGCACTAGTATATTCGCGCGCTATGCGGATGAGCTTTGCCGCGCTGTTGTTCCTCGCTGCTGCGTGCGGTGGCAAGGAAGCGAAGAAAGAAGCACCGACGCCACCGCCGGTCGTGTCGGATGCGGCGCAAGCGTCAGCACCGATCGATGCGGCGGTCGCGCAGGCCGAGCCAGCGCCACCACCGCCGACGCGTGATCCTGGCGTGCCCGATGGCTACGACTTCACGCCAACGGCGCAGGCGCTGCTCGTCGTCGGTGCGTGCGGCGATGGGCCGATTCCAGATGGCTTCTCCGAGAGCCTCATCAAGTCGCACTGCGAAGAGGTGAAGAAGACGCAGGCCGACTACGCGAAGAGCTGGCTCGACACGGCGAGGCCGTTCATCGCCGAGCGCGTGCCGAAGGGGCTGCCGAAGAAGGTCGTCTATCCATTCGCAGGCGGTGACCTCTCGACCGCGCTCACGGTGTATCCGGACGCCGACGAGATCACGACGCTCTCGCTCGAGCCCGCGGGTGATCCGCGCACGCTCGATGCGCTCAACACGCCGAAGGGAAAGCCGTCGAAGGCGAAGCCGGTCGCGCCGCAGACGCTCACCAAGGCGCTCGCCACCGTGCGCTACGAGCTCGACTTTCTCTATCGCGTGAACTTCTCGAACACGATGAACATGATCGATGCGATGCGCGGCGGCGCGTTGCCGACACAGCTCATCTTCGGCCTCAGCGCGATGAAGGTGCACGGCTACGAGGTCGTCTCGCTCCACTACTTCAAGCTCGACGAGCAAGGCGTCATCGCGTACCTCGCAGAAGCGGACGTGAAGAACGCGCCCGCGGTCGGCGTCGGCAAGGCGGACTCTCGCAATCGCATCTTCGCGAACGCCGAGCTGCGCTTCCGAAAGCCGGGCGGCCGCATCCAGATCTATCGCCACATCCAGGTCAACCTCGACGACCTTCACCTCAAGAAGGACCCGCGCGTGCTGCGCCACCTCGAGGCGAAGGGCCCGATCGCGGGCATGACGAAGGCCGCCTCGTATCTGCTCTCGTGGGAGAGCTTCAAGACCATGCGCGAGTACATGATCAAGAACGTCGTGTGGATGATCTCCGACGCGACGGGCATCGGCCCGAAGTGGGGAAAACCCGCGGGCTTCGAGTACGAGACGTATGGTCAGTTCACGGGCCCACACATCGGCGCGGGTAATCAGATCTCCAAGAACTGGGAAGAAGAGTTCAAGTCACAACCCAAGCGGCAGATTCCGTTCCGCTTCGGCTATTACGACAAGAAGGGCGCGAACCACCTCGTCATCATGCGCAAGAAGGCCTGATGTAGGCCGCATCGGCACACGACGGAGCAAACATTTTGCCGTCGCAGTGAACCAGATCGATCTCGCCGGTCGAGTAGCCTCTTCCGATGGGGAATTCCGGGTGTCCGCGCTGCGGCAGCGTGGTCTCACTTCACGATGGTCGGCCATCGGTCACCGCGTCCGGCGCGGTCGAGCTCTGGCATCGCACGTGTTTCGACGTGCGCGATCAACCGCTGCCGATCACGACGACGCTCGAACCACCGCCGGTGCGCTACGCGCGTGCGTCGACGGTCGTTCCATCGCGCGCGCGTCTCGTCGGTGCGTCGTCTGCCGTCGCGCTGATCGCGGTGGTCTGCGTCGGTTGGGCAACCGCGGGCACGCCCTCGTCCTCGGTCGCGAACATCGACGTCACGGTCTCGGAGTCGATCGGGATTCGCGGCACGAGCGCGGCGCACGAGATCGTTCCACCGCGCGTGATCCGCAGCGACGGCTTTCTGATCCCGACGATCGATGCGGTGCCGCTCGATCGCATCTACCCGTCGCTGCGTGGCTGGATCCACCCGGTTTCCGCGACGAGCGAGCGCGTCCCCGAGCTCAAGTCGCGTCGCTTCGGTTCGGTGCGCGTCGGCATCGAGCGTAGCGAGTGCGGCGCCGGCCACTGCGGCGTCGACCTCGATGGCCCGCGCGGTCGCCCGATCCTCGCGGTCGCGGCAGGCACGCTCGTCCGCGTCGAGCGCAGCGAGCTCGGCTCCGACGGCAAGAGCGGCCGCTACGTCCGCATCGAGCACGACGACGGCACGCTCACCGCGTACATGCACCTCGACGATGTCGCGTCCGAGCTCGCGACTGGCGATCGCGTCGATGCGGGCCAATACGTCGGCACGCTCGGCGCGACCGCGGTCTATAGCGCGCCGCCGCACCTGCACTTCGCGCTCGAGATCCCGGATCGCCCGGGCGTCCGCGGCGATCACGCGGAGACGGAGTACGTCGATCCGGCGCCGTTCCTCGCGCGTGCGCGCATCTCGCCGATGCCCGAGCGACGCACGAAGCCGTCGTTCTAGTTCACTGTGAATTCACCGCAGTACTTGCCGGTGAACAGGCCCTTGATCTCGATCTTCTTGCCCTTGTGCGCACCCTCGTTCGCCGTGAACGAGACGCTGTCGGCGCAGATCGCGACTGGATCGCCGACAACCTTCGGCCAGGTCACCACCGTGACGTCGCCGCCTGCTTGTGTGGTCGCTTCGAGACCCACGCCCTTGTCCATGCGGCCATCGCCGCCCGCGAAGGCGCGCACGCTGACTTCTTTGTCGACCATGAAGCGGCCGCCGCGATCGATGAACTCCTCGCACGTCGACTTGTCGTGGTTGAACATCTGGACCTCGAACGCCCGCGTGTCCATAAGCCGGCGAGCGAGGCCGTGTGGCGTCGCGGCGAGCAGCTGACCGTCGATGGTGACGGATAGCGCGCCGCAATTCTCCGCGGTCTTCTCCTTTGCGCAGCCAACCGAACCGACGAGGACGAGCGGGAGGACGAGCTTCATCCGCCGGACGCTACTACTGTTGCGCGTGCGTCGCGAGCACGTCCGCGACGCAGAGCGTGAGCCGCTTCGCCGTCGGGATGTGCAGGAACTCGTTCGGACCGTGCGCGTTCGAGCCCGGGCCGAGGACGCCCGTGATGCAGAACTGCGCCTTCGGGAACTTCTCGCCGAGCATGTACATGAACGGGATGGTCCCGCCTTCGCCCATGTACATCGCGGGCTTGCCGAAGTGCCGCTGCGACGCCGCGTCGAGCGCCTTCTCGAGCCACGGCGAGAGCTCCGGCGCGTCCCAGCCCGCGGATGCGGTGCCGCTTTCGAACGTGACCTTCGCGCCGTACGGCGGATCCTTCTCGAGCACTTCCTTGACCGCCTTCTGCGCGGCGGCCGGGTCGACGCGCGGCGGGATGCGGATCGAGAGCTTCAGCTTGGTGAACGGACGGAGCACGTTGCCCGCGTTCTGGATCGTGGGCCAGCCGTCGGCGCCCGTGATCGCGAGACCTGGACGCCACGTGCGGTTGAGGATCAGCTCGACGTTGTTCTTGGCGACCGGCTCGACGCCCGGCTGCAGCGGGAACTTGTTGAAGACCTCGTCGCCGATGACCTGCGCCGTGCGCTCGGCCTGCATCACGCGCTGCTTCGGGATCTGTGTCGCGAGCTGCGGCAGCTTGACGACGCCGGTCAGCGCGTCATCGATGCGATCGAGGAGGATGCGCGCGACGCGCTCGCTCGCGGCGATCACGCCGGTGCCATCGCCCGAGTGCACGCCTTCGGTGAGGAGCGAGACCTCGAGGTTGCCGATGACGAGGCCGCGCAGCGACGTGGTCGACCACAGCTGGTCGTAGTTCGCGCAGCCCGAGTCGAGGCAGACGACGAGCGAGAGGTCGCCGATGCGCGGCGCGAGATGATCGATGTACGCCGGCAGGTCGTAGCTGCCCGATTCCTCGCAGGCCTCGATCAAGATGACGCAGCGAGCGTGCGGGACCTTGTCCTTGCGAAGCGCGTTGATCGCGGTGAGCGACGAGAAGATCGCGTAGCCGTCGTCGGCGCCGCCGCGTCCGTAGAGCTTGTCGCCCTCGATCACCGGCACCCACGGCCCGAGGCCGTCACGCCAGCCCGCCATCTCCGGCTGCTTGTCGAGGTGGCCGTACAACATGACCGTGTCGCCGGCGCGCCCGCCCGTCCCCGGAATATCGATGAAGATGACCGGCGTCCGATCTTTGCCACCGTCCTGGAGCTGTACGACCTCGAGCGTCGCGCCCTCGGGGAGCTGCTTCTTCGCCCAGCCGGCAAGCAAGGCGACGGCCTTGTCCATGTGGCCGTTCTTCTTCCAGTCGGGATCGAACATCGCCGACTTGTTCGGAATCTTGATGTACTCGACGAGCGTCGGAACGATCGACTCGGAGAACAGGTCATCGACCCACTTGGTGGTGTTGTCTGCGACGGGCATGCGCGGACCATACCCCTGATCGCTTCGCGAGCCATCTCGGTAGCTTGCCGATCGTTGTCCGGAATCGCGTCGGCCATTCGACGTCCCCGTGAAAGGACAATGACCATGCACACGATTAAGGACAGCACCCTCATCCACGCGACCCCGGCCCGCATCCTCGAGGCACTCACCACGAAGGCCGGCATCCGCGGCTGGTGGACGACCGACGTCGAGAGCGACTGCGAGAAGCACGACGCGACGTTTCGCTTCGAGAAGGATGCGGGCCACGTGCGGGAGGCGACGTTCCATCTCGACAGTGCGGACGAGCGGCGCGTCGCGATGACCTGCATCCGCGAATCGAATCAGCCCGACTGGCTCGGCGCGACATGCCGCGCTCGATCATCGCGCGGTCCCAGCGTGCTGGTGCAGCGGCACGATCTCGCCGCGCTCGTCGACGCGCGCCGCGAACCGCGACGCCTGCAGACAGAACAAAGCCTGCAGCGCGTGCGCGGACGGTCGCGCGAAGCCGGTCATCAGGAGGTCGTCGAGCCGGATCGCGGTGCGGCACAGGTCGTCGTCGATCTGCGCGGCGCCGGCGTGCGCGCTGTAGCCCTCGAAGAACAGCACGTAGAGCATGCGCAACACCGCCTCGACACGCTCGCCGGCATCGGCGCCGACCTCGAGCTCGACCTGCTCGTCGCGCAGCGTCTGGCGCGCGCGCACGAGGCGCTTCTCGATCGCGGCTTCGTCGGCGAGCAGCGCACGCGCGAGCGCCGGGATGGGAAGGCCACACAACGTGCGCAGTGCGAGGACGAGCTGCGCTTCGAGCCCGAGCGCCGGATGGCAGCAGACGAGCATCATCTTCAGGAGGTCGTCGTCGCCGGCGCGGGCCGCCACGGGTGCCTCGAAAGCGTCGTCGATCTCGGTCGGGACGAACCAGGCGGCCCGCCGGAGCGCGTCGATCACCCGGCGCCGGGCGGTCGTCTGGAGCCAGGCCCCGGGCCGCTCCGGCGGCGTCTCACCCCACTGCTCGATGGCTGCGAGAAATGCCTCCTGGACCGCCATCTCGACGAGATCGAGCCGTGTGGCCCCTTGGAGCGAATCAGCGATGCAATGATCGCGGGCGCGTGCTCGCGGTACAGTCCATCGAGATCCACGACGCGCATTCTAACGCCAGGGGACTGCCCGAAATCCCGGGTATCGATGCACGCTTGCAAGCGCTACACACGGGTCTCAGGTCTCGTAGAATTGGAGCCATGGTGATTCGCCTGTCTGACGAAAAGAAACCTCCCGCGCCCAAGCGCGAAGGTGATCGACAGACCGGGCTCGTGCTCGAGGAACGCACGCGCACGAAGAAGCCTCCGATGTACAAGGTCCTGCTTCACAACGATGACTACACGACGCGCGAGTTCGTCGTGTGGGTCCTGCAGACGGTGTTTCACAAGAACGAGAGCGACGCCGTGGCGATCATGAGCCACGTGCACAACAACGGGATCGGCGTCGCGGGCGTCTACACCTTCGAGGTGGCCGAGACAAAAGTGACGAAGACGCTACACCTTGCAAAGGCGCAGCAATTCCCACTGCAGCTCTCGATCGAGCCGACGGAATGAGCGTCTGATTCGGAGGTCTTCATGCTGTCCCCAGAGCTTCAATCCACCCTGCAGCGCGCCGTCGACGACGTGCGTGGGCGCAGGCACGAGTATTTGACCCTCGAGCACCTGTTGCTCTCGATCCTCGACGATCCGAGCGGCGCTGACATCGTCACGAAGTGCGGCGGTGACGTCGAGAACCTGCGCGGCGAGCTCGAGCGGTTTCTCGACGAGCAAGTCGACGAGCTGCCCGACGGCGAAGAGTCGGGGCCCGATCAGACGCTCGCGTTCCAGCGCGTGCTGCAGCGCGCGGCCATGCACGTGCAAGCCGCCGGTCGCCAGCAGATGACGACGGGCAACGTGATCGCGTCGATGTTTCGCGAGCGCGACTCGCACGCGGTGTACCTGCTCGAGAAGCAAGGCGTCTCGCGCTTCGATGTCATCAACTACATCTCGCACGGCGTGTCGAAGGTCGACACCGGCGGTGGTCCGGTCGTCCCGCGGACGCGTGGCGTCGAGGACGACGGCGCAGAAGATCAGAAGGTCGCGAACCCGCTCGAGGCGTTCTGCGTTGACCTGACCCAGCGGGCGCGTGACGGCAAGATCGATCCGTTGATCGGCCGCGCGGTCGAGCTCGAGCGCATGATCCAGGTGCTCGCGCGCCGGCGAAAGAACAACCCGCTGCTGATCGGCGAGCCGGGCGTCGGCAAGACGGCGCTCGCCGAGGGCCTCGCGCTGCGCATCGTCGCGAAGGAAGTGCCCGAGCCACTGCTCGACTGCACCTTGTATTCACTCGACATGACCGCGGTGCTCGCGGGCACGCGTTATCGCGGTGACTTCGAGGAGCGCCTGAAGGCCGTGATGAAGGTCCTGATCGGCGACAAGAAGTCGATCCTGTTCATCGACGAGATCCACAACATCATCGGCGCCGGCGCGACGAGCGGGGGCACGATGGATGCGGCGAACATCCTCAAGCCACCCCTGTCGAACGGCGAGCTGCGCTGCATCGGCTCGACGACGTTCAAGGACTACCGCCAGGCGTTCGAGCGCGATCGCGCGCTGGCACGCCGGTTCCAGCGCATCGACATCGGCGAGCCCACGATCCCCGAGGCGATCGAGATCCTGAAGGGCCTCAAGCCTGTCTACGAAGAGCATCACGGCGTGAAGTTCACCGACGCGGCGATCGAGTCCGCGGTCGAGCTGTCGGCCCGGCACATCAGCGGCTCGCAGTTGCCCGACAAGGCGATCGACGTGATCGACGAAGCGGGCGCGCGCGTGCGCCTGATGGCCCCAGCGGACCGTCCTGACATGATTCGCCCGGCCGAGATCGAGGAAGTCGTCGCGAAGATCGCGCGCATCCCGACGCGCAGCGTGAACACAGCCGACAAGAAGAAGCTGCAGGAGCTCGACGTCGAGCTCAAGCGCCTCATCTTCGGCCAGGAGGCCGCGATTGATCAGCTCGCGACGGTGATCAAGTTGTCCCGCGCGGGCCTCGGCAATCCGAACAAGCCGACGGGCAGCTTCCTGTTCGCCGGTCCCACGGGCGTCGGCAAGACGGAGCTCGCGAAACAGCTCGCGTCCGTGCTCGGCGTCGAGTTCATTCGCTTCGACATGTCCGAGTACATGGAGAAGCACACAGTCTCGCGCTTGATCGGCGCGCCTCCGGGCTACGTCGGCTTCGACCAGGGCGGCCAGCTCACGGATGCGATCAACAAGCACCCGTATTCGGTCGTGCTCCTCGACGAGATCGAGAAGGCGCACCCGGACATCTACAACATCCTCCTCCAGGTCATGGACCACGCGACGCTCACGGACAACAACGGCCGCAAGAGCGACTTCAGGAACGTCATCTTGATCATGTCGTCGAACGCGGGATCGCGCGAGATGGCACTCGGTAAGATTGGCTTCGGCGATTCGATCGCCGACGGCAAGGACGGTAAGAAGGCGATCGAGCGCGTGTTCACGCCCGAGTTCCGCAACCGCCTCGACGCGACCGTGTTCTTCGGCGCGCTCCCCGTGGAGGTCATCCGCAAGGTCGCGCGCAAGTTCCTCGACGAGCTCGACGGCCAGCTCGCGGAGAAGAAGGTCCATCTCGAGGTCAGCCCGGCGGCGATCGACTGGTTCGTCGAGCACGGCTACGACAAGGCGATGGGCGCGCGGCCGATGGCGCGCCTCGTCCAGTCGACGCTGAAGGCGCCGCTCGCGAACGAGATCCTGTTCGGCAAGCTGGCGAACGGTGGCACCGTTCACGTCGACGTCAAAGACGGCAAGATCGAGATCGAGTCCGAGCCGGCGCCCGCCGACAACTGACGACGTTTGCCGGCTTTGATCGCCGGTGCGCTCGCTACACTGCTCGCCACATGCGGCTGGCAGCAGTGGTGTTGGCGATCGCATGTCCTGCGATCGCGCGAGCAGACACCGTCTACGCCGAGGCGATGGGCAAAGCGGGACTGTATGGCCTCGGCTACGAGCGCGGCATCACGCCGCGGCTCGCGCTCGGAGTCGCTGCATCGTATGCGGTCATCAGCGATCAGCAGCTGACGACGGTCGCGCCGTATGTCCACGCGGACCTGATCCGCGGCAAGCGCCACTCGATGTACGGCGACTTCGGCATCATCTTTGTTCACTCGCGCATTCCGTCGCCGGTCCCCGAGTGGGATGGCATGAGCGACAGCGGCGCGGGTGGGCAAGCGACGCTCGGCTGGGAGTGGCGGCCGTGGCGGCTCGTCGTGCGCACGTCGCTGGGCGTCGCCGCGGGCGAAGGTGGCGTCGCACCATTCCTCGGCTTCGGCATCGGCGCGCGGCTGTGAAGGCGGCGTGTACGATGGGACATGGTCGACGATCGCGACGAGACCGTGAGACAGCACGCCACGCTGATCGGGACGGGCCACGAGGATGTTGGTAGCGCGGAGACCCAGGCCCCGTCGGTGGGCCCGCTACCACCGCCGCCGACGCCGAGCTTCGCCACGACGCAGCCGTTCGCGCGCGCGACCGACTCGACGCTCTCGCTCGACGGTTCGCGCTACGCGATCGGGCAACTGATCGGCGAGGGCGGGATGGGCGAGGTGCTGCTCGCGATCGACGAGCGCATCGGCCGCGAGGTCGCGGTCAAGCGCACGCGCAACGCGAATCCGAGCGGCGAGGAGCTGTCGCGGTTCGTGCGCGAGGCGCGCGTGCAAGGCCGGCTCGAACATCCCGCGGTCGTGCCGGTGCACGATCTCGCGATCGATCCGACGGGACGGCCGTACTTCGTGATGAAGCGGCTCGCGGGCGAGCCGATGTCGGACGTGCTGCAGAGGCTGCGCGCGGGCGATGATTTCGACGAGAGCGTGACGCGGCGGCGGCTGTTGCGCGCGTTCGTCGAGGTCTGTCTCGCCGTCGAGTTCGCGCACTCCAAGGGCATCATTCATCGCGATCTCAAGCCGGCGAACATCATGCTCGGCGACTTCGGCGAGGTGTACGTGATCGACTGGGGCATCGCGCGCGCGGTGACCGAGCCCGACGACACGGGCACGCCGCCGAGCGGTCAGCACGATCTCAAGCTCGCGACCGGCGACACGCGGCAGGGCACGGTGCTCGGCACGCCCGCGTACATGTCCCCGGAGCAGCTCGCGGGCGATCGCGCGGGGCCGGCAGCCGACATCTATGCACTCGGCTGCATCCTGTTCGAGATCGCAGCGGGCGGTCCGCTCCACGCGCGGATGCGAACGATCGGCGAGGCGCTCTCCGAGGTCGACTGCAAGCCGTCGAGCCGGCGCGCGGACTCGCCGCCGGAGCTCGACGCGATCTGCGCGCGTGCGTGCGAGATCGAAGCGAGCACGCGCTACGAGACCGCGCGGTCGCTCGGCAACGCCGTACAGTCATTCCTCGACGGAGATCGCGACACAGCGGCGCGCAAGAAGCTCGCGCAGCAGCACGTGGAGCAGGCCCGATCGCACCTCGCGAAGGGTGAAGCCGAGGAGCACCGTCGCGCCGCGATGAGTGCGGCCGGTCGCGCGCTCGCACTCGATCCGACGGCGAGTGAAGCCGGCGAGCTGGTCACGCGCCTGATGCTCGAGCCTCCGAAGCAAGTACCGGTCGAGGTCGCGGAAGCGCTCGCGTCTCGCGACATCGCGACCGGGCGCACGCAGGGCCGGCTCGCCGCGCTCGCGATGATCAGCTACCTCGCGTTTGTCCCGATCATGATGTGGACCGGGATTCGCGACGTCACCTGGATCCCGATCTTCGCCCTGGTCGCGATCCTCTCGGGCGTTCAGGTCTTCGCGCTCACGTACAAGGAGCGCATCCATCCGGCGGGCATCTATCTCAACGCGTGCATCAACGCCGTGTTGATCGGCATCGTGTGCCGCATCGTCGGGCCCTTCATCATCGCGCCGACGCTCGTGACGACGACGATGGTCGGGTACGCCGCGCATCCGCAGCTCGGGCGGATGCACGTCGTCGCGCTGATCCTGTCGATGGGCGTCGTCGTGCCGTGGTGCCTCGAGATCGCCGGCGTGGTCTCGCCGACGTATCACTTCGTCGACGGGACGCTCGTGCTCACATCGCCGGTGATCGAGCTGAGCTCGCAGCCGGTGCAGATCGCGTTCGCGCTCTTGCTCGTGATCCTGACGACCGTCGTCGGCGTCCTGTCCCGCGGGCTCTCGAAGAGCCAGCGCGACGCGACCCGAAAGCTCGAGCTGCAGGCGTGGCACCTCCGCCAGATCATGCCGTCGCGGTAGAATGGGCGGATGGTCGACAAGCCCGAGACCGAGGCCTATGCGACAACCCAACCCGGCGCCGGCGAGACGACCACGCGCTCGTCGCCGACGGACGTCGAGACACCGATCTTCTTACCTCCCGCCGGCTACAAGTACGGCAACCTGATCGGCCGCGGTGGGATGGGCGAGGTGTTCGCCGCCGAGGATCAGCGCCTCGTGCGCGAGGTCGCGGTCAAGCGCATGCGGACGCAGCCGGTCGGCGAGGCGCTGATGCGGTTCTTGCGAGAAGCGCGCATCCAGGCGCGGCTCGATCACCCGTCGATCGTGCCGGTGCACGCGCTCGACATCGACGAGGAAGGTCGCCCGTACTTCACGATGAAGCGCGTCACGGGCCGCACGCTCCAGCATCGGCTCGCGGATGGCGGTGCGCTGAACCGCATCCTGCGCGCGTTCACGGACGTCTGCCTCGCGATCGAGCTCGCGCACTCGCGCGGTGTGATCCACCGCGACCTCAAGCCCTCGAACATCATGCTCGGCGACTTCGGCGAGGTCTACATCCTCGACTGGGGCGTCGCACGCGTGCTCACGCATCCCGAGCGCGAAGATCTCCCGTCGACACTCGCGACCCACGACATCCAGACCTTCGACGAGACGAAGACCGGCGGGCTGCTCGGCACGCCCGGCTACATGGCACCCGAGCAGCTGCGCGGCATGACGCCGACGACCGCCGCGGACATCTACGCGCTCGGTTCGATCCTGTTCGAGATCCTCGCCGGCGAGCCGCTGCACCCGCGCGGCGAAGCGGCCGTCGGCTCGACGCTCGCGCGCCCGCAGGCGTCTCCGATGCAGAGGAGAGGGGACAAGGTTCCACCGGAGCTCGACCGCTTGTGCATGGCCGCGCTCTCGGAGGATCCGACCGCGCGCCCGAACGCGCACGAGCTCGCCGAAGCCGTGCAGAGCTATCTCGATGGCGATCGCGACGTCGAGCGCCGCCGCAGGCTCGCCGCCGAACAGCTCGCCGATGCACGAGATGCACTCGCGAGCGACGCCGCGGACGCACGCTCGACCGCGATGCGTCGCGCGGGACGTGCACTCGCACTCGACCCCGAATCGAACGACGCCGCGGAGCTGGTCTCTTCGCTGTTGCTCGAGCCGCCGTCGCCGATGCCGCTCGAGCTCGAGCAGAGCATCGAGGAGTACGAGCGCAAGCTCTCGCAGCATCGGAGCTGGCGCGCGGTCTGGGCGTACCTCTCGATCGTCGCGCTCGCACCGATGATGCTGTTCCTCGAGGTGCGGAACTGGTCGCTCGTCGCAGCCTTCTTCGGCGCGATCGTCGTGTGCGTCCTCGTCGCGCTCGATGCGGCGCGTCACGGTCGTCCGTCGGTGGTCTCGATCTTGATCGTCAACCTCGCGCTCGCGGTGGTGTTCACGCGTGTGCTCGGGCCGTTCATCCTGACGCCGCTCGCGATCTGCTGCATGCTCGTCGGGATCACCTCGATCCGGCGCATCAATACACAGCGCGGGCTCGTCGTCGCGTGGACCCTGACCGCCGTGCTCTTACCGATCATCCTCGAGTGGGTCGGCGTCTTGCCGCAGACGTGGGCGACGGTCAAGGGCGCGACCATCGTGGAGTCGGGCATGTTCGAGTCGGTCGGCTCGCGCGTCGAGGCCATCTCGCTCGTCGTCGCGAACACCGTGTTCACGCTCGTCGTCGGTTCTGTGGCGCTCGCCTTCTCGCTCAAGCGTCAGGCAACACAGCGCGAGCTGTTCGTGCGCGAGTGGCACCTGCGGCAACTGATTCCACAGGACACGTCCGGTGCGAAGCGTCCGTGGGCGACGACGCGCGCGGCTTGAAGAACGATCAACGAGTCATGAGCAGATAACCGCCCACGCCGAGACCGGCGAGGAGGAGCAAGAACAGAATCACGCGATCCCACCGCATCTTCTTCTCGGGCACCCTGGGCATGCGCTAACGCTATCACGCCAGTTCACGCAGGCACGAGCTTCCTCAGGTGCCACGCCTGAATCTCGAGCTTGCGATTCGCTTCCCAACGCGACGCCGCGATCGAGCGGGCGAACAGCGCGCAGACGAGGATCACCAGCGCGTTTGCACCGATCAGGATCACACTGCCGATCGTACCTTCGAAGTTGATAAAGGCCGATTGCGAGACGAGCGCGTTACCGACGAGCGTCCACGTTCGCGCGAGCACGCCGATCTCCTCGAGGCCCACGATCAGCAGAAAGCCGCCGACCAGCAGCGCGATCGGAACCGCGGGTCGCCGGATATGCGTCGGATACGACAGGAAGCCGTTCGCCATCACCCCGAGGATCGTGGGAACGAGGATGAATGGTCCGAGCAGGCGCGAGAGCGCGACCATCGATGCGATCGCGCAGATCATGCTCACCACGTGTCGCGGCCGTCCGTACTTGGTCCAGTAGCAAGCCAGCAGGAAGCTCACCGTCACGGGCGTGTAGAACGCGACGAGCTGGAGCGGATCGCGAACGCCGGCGACGAGCATCAGCGGCAATGGCACGTAGAACGCGATCCACGCGAGCGCGACCTGTCGCCACTGCCGCCGCGAGACGATCAGGTCTTCCGCGGCGAGGTGCGCCGCGAGCTCCGGCGGATTCTTCACCGGTGGCTCGAGCGTCAGCGATGTCAGGATCTGCGCGGCATCGTGCGACTCGGGATCGAGCGCGAGCGCGCGTCCGGCCGTCTGCATCGCAAGCCCACGATCGTCCGCATCGAGTGCCTCGCGTGCGGCGGCGAGCTGTGCAGCGGCGAGCACGCGGCGGCGCTCGAGATCGCGATCGCCGTCGAGGTACTTCTGTACGCGGTCCGCGAGCACACGCGCGGTCGGCCGCTCGCCGGGCACGTCGGCGAGTGCATCTTGCGTCGCGATGCAGAGCTCGGGCGGGACGTCGCGCTTGCGCTCGGAGGGCGCCACCGTCGGGCGCTGCAGCGTCGCGCTGATCGCTGCCGCACCGCGTGGATGCAACGCCTCGTGGGTCAAGAGCTCGAACAAGATCGAGCCGAGCGCGTACACGTCGGTCGCTGCTCCGACGCTCTCGCCACGCACCTGCTCGGGAGACATGTAGCCCGGGGTTCCGAGCAGCGACCCGACCTCGGTCTGACCCGAATCGGTGGGCACCTTCGCGAACGCCGTCTGCGTGTCCTCGGCCTCGTCGAGCACACGCGCGAGGCCCCAATCGAGGACGTAGACCTCGCCGAAATCGCCGAGCATGATGTTCGCGGGCTTGAGGTCGCGATGCACGATCCCGCGCGAGTGTGCGAAGTCGATCGCGAGGCAGACGTCGACGAACGTCCGCAACAGCTGCTGCGGCGACGCGTTCTGGATGGTCGATTCGAGCGTCGTGCCGGTCACGCGCTTCATGGTGAAGAACGGCCGGCCGTCGGGGTCACGTCCGATCTGATGCACCGGCACGATCGCGGGATGATCGAGCCGCGCCTGGATCTGCGCCTCGCGAAGAAACCGCGCCTCGGCCATTGTCCCGAGGTCGCCGCGAATCCGCTTGATGGCGACCTGCCGCCCGATCTCCGAATCGGTCGCCAGCATGACCTCGCCCATCCCGCCGCGCCCGAGCAAGACGCCGAGCTCGTAGCCGTCGGGTACGGATCGCCGCTCCGGCGGTGACGCCTCGTCGCGCAGGGTCATCGACTTCGAATCGGACGCGGCCTGGAGCAGCGTCGGCTCCGTTCCCGGTTCGGAGGGCTTCATCCCTCCATTAGATCACTATTCGCCGCCGCCGCCGCCGAACTGATCGACCCGCCCGCCGATGCCCTGCGGGTTACGATGCAAGGCATGAAGCGGACGCACGACGGGTCGCTCGAGCCGACGTTGGAGCATGACCTCGGCAACGAAGACACGCACGACGCGAGTCGGCCGGGCGCCCCGCTACGTGACTCCGCGCCGGCGGAGCCGCCGGAGAAGTACGAAGTTGGCGAGATCCTCGGGCGCGGCGGGATGGGCGAAGTCGTGCTCGCCGAGGACAAGACGATCGGCCGGCGTGTCGCGATCAAGCGCATGCGCGCGGCGACACCAACACCCGACGCCGTCGCGCGCTTCCTTCGCGAGGCGCACATCCAGGCCCGCCTCGATCATCCCGCGATCGTGCCGGTCCACGAGCTCGGTCACGACAAGGACGGCCGCCCCTACTTCACGATGAAACGACTCGCCGGCGTCACGCTCCACACGGTCCTGAAGGAAGGCAAGGCCACACCGCAAAAGCTCCTCCGCGCGTTCGTCGATGTCTGCCTCGCGATCGAGTTCGCGCACCAGCGCGGCATCGTGCATCGCGACCTCAAGCCGTCGAACATCATGCTCGGTCACTACGGCGAGGTCTACGTGCTCGACTGGGGCGTCGCGCGCGTGATCGGCGATGCGGAGCTCGCGGGCGTCGCGATCGATTCGCTCGAAGGCGAGACACAGCAAGGCGCCGTTCTCGGCACGCCGGGCTACATGTCTCCCGAGCAGATGCGCGGCGACGAGATCACGCCGGCGACCGACATCTACGCGCTCGGCGCGATCCTGTTCGAGATCCTCGTCGGCGAGCCCCTCCATCCGCGCGGTGCCGCGATGGCCAGCACGATGTCCGACACGATCTTCACCCCGGCGAGCCGCAAGCCCGACCGCAACTTCGCGCCCGAGCTCGATGCCGCGTGTGCCGCCGCGCTCGTCGTCGCGCCGGGCGAGCGCTGGAGCGCGCGCGAGCTCGCCGACGCAGTCCAGCGCTACCTCGACGGCGATCGCGATGTCGAACGCCGCCACGCGCTCGCCGCCTTTCACCTCGCGGAAGCCCAGGAAGCCTTCACCGCGGGCGACCGCGTCGATGCGATGCGGTTCGCGGGCCGCGGGCTCGCCCTCCATCCCGAATCGCGCGAGGCCGCCGCGCTCGTCACGCAGCTCATGCTCCAGCCCCCCGACCCACCACCGCCCGTCCTCGCGAAGCGCTTCGAAGCAGCCGACCTCGACGACATCGCGCGCCAGGGCCGCTACGCCGCGACTGCGCTCGCCGGCTACCTCGCGTTCGTCCCCATCCTCGCGTGGATCGGGGTGAAGGACTGGCGCATCCTCGGCCTCGCCGCCGCACTCGTCGTCGTCATGATGGCCGGCGCACTCGTCATCATGCGCCAACGCCTCCCGCGCATCGCCTGGGCCGTGTTCGGCAACGCGGTCCTGCTGCTGTTCCTCGCCCGCATGTTCAGCCCGCTCATCCTCGGCCCCGCACTCGCAGTGGCGACCGTCGCCGCGCTGTCCTCGTTCCCGCATCTCCGCGCCGTCACCGTCTTCGCCGTGATGTCCGCCGGCGCTGTCCTCCCGCTCGTCCTCGAGATGACCGGCTTCCTGCCGCCGACGGTCACGTTCGCCGAGGGCGCGATCACGATCCGTTCATCCGTGGTCACGCTCGGCCCGACGAGCACGCCGCTGCTGCTGTGCGCCTGCCACGTCGCGACGATCGTCGTCGTCGGCCTCGTCGTGCGCTCGCTCGCGCGCGCGCGGCGCGAGGCACAGCGGAAGGTCGAAGGACAGTCGTGGATGCTCGAGCAGCTGCTGCCGGCCGCCCGTGCGACGGCCTAGCTCCATCCCGTGAACCACGGGCGCTCGAGAATGGGTCGAGCTAGAAGCCGCCGCCGAAGACGAACCCACCCATGTCGCCGCTCACGACGGGCGAGACATAGAGCGCGCTCTTGTTCGACTCGCGCGCCTCGCCCTTCGGCGCCGTCAGGTAGAGCACGATACCGCCGCCGATCGCGGCGAGCGAGACGATCGTCACGACCGTGGCGATGTTCGCCTGGCTCCGCGCGTCGCTCGTGATCGACAGGCCCTCGTCGGAGCACATGTCCTTCGAGCCCATGCAGTGCGTGTCGATCGCGCCGTTGTACTTCGAGCGCGCATCGAGCGTGAGGTACGTGGCGACGCCCATGCCGACGAGGCCGGCTGCGCCGACGGAGATTCCGATGATCCGGCGCGTGCGGCCAGGCGCCGGCGGCGAGTCGACGACGACGGCCTTGTCGACCGGGGCGCTCACGTCGCCATCGCTACTGCCACCACTGCCACCTACCGACCGCATGTCGAGCGTCAGCTCGCGCGCGCCACCGCGCTCCATCGGGATCGTCTTGCTCTTCGTCTTGCCCTCGACGCGCCACGTGATCTCGTGCGGGCCGGGATCGACGCGCTGTTCCTTGCCGAGCGCCGCCGACTTGCCATCGAGCTTGACCTCGGCTGTCGCGGCGTCGGCACCCTCGGGGAGCTTCAGCGTCAGACGCGGGACGTCGCTGTCGATCGCGGTGATGAGCTCCCTGATCTTGTCTGCGCGCTTGTCGTTCGCCGATGCTGCCATCGCTTCGGCGTCGGTGTACCAGCGATGCGCGCGCGCGAGCATGCCCCAGTCCTCGTAGCACTTCGCGACGTTCAGCTTCGCGCCGATGCCCGGATCGAGCGCGTCTGACTTCTCGAACATCGGGCAGGCTTCGGCGTACTTCTTGTCGCCGTGCAGCTTCTTCGCTTTCTTGAACAGCGCGTCGGCTTCCGACTTCTTGTCGGCGAGCGCGGGCGTCGCGCACGCGAGCACGATCGCGATCGCGACGAGCTTCACGGCGTCACCTGGAACACGCCACTGTCCGCGAACGAGAACCCGCACGGCAGCGACATCTGGGAGAGGTCACCGCTCGCGACGGCCGTGTAGCAACCCGAGAACGAAAACGCGCGCAGCATGTACAGCGAGCCCGCCTTGAACAGCTCGCGCGGGATCTTCGTGCTCGGCGTCGCCATCGTGATGTGCACGACGCGCGTCAGCGTGTACGTCATGGTCGCCATCGGCGGCGCGAGCTCGAACAGCTCGAGCAGGTACGCCGAGTTCACCGCGTTTGTTGCCGCGTCGGAGATGAACGAGACCTCGACCGGCTTGTCAGCCGGCGCCGGGACCATCGCGTTGTCGACGGTGAGCAGCGTCGCGTTCGCGGTGATGCGATCGGGCAGGCCCGCCGGCGTCGTCAGTGCGAGCGCGGCCGTCGGCTCCGCGCGCTGGGTCATGCCCGCGGAGAGCGTGGTCGCCAGCCCTGTCGGCCCCACGTACGTGCGGTTCGCGCGCACGTCCCACTGCGCGACGGCCTTGAACGGGAACGGATTGCCGTACATCGCGGTCAGCGTCTGCGGGTCGGGTGTTGTCGGCGCGGCGACACCGGCGGCGTGCAGCTGCGGTCCGTTGATCACGCTGTAGTCGAGCCCGGGCGCAGCGTGCACGCGCCACACGAACGACGCGGCGCCGACCGCGGGCCGCACCGTCGAGAGTCGCGCGACGGTCGCGTTCTGGTTGACGCGTAGATCGAGCGTCTGGTTCAGCGGCGTCTGGATCATCGCGCCCGTGATGTTGTTCGTCGCCATCTGATCGAACGACGTGATGAGGTGCGAGACGAGCTGGTTGCCTCCGTAGCGCAGCACCATCACGACATCGTCGGTCGTGATCTTGTCGAGGCGGCGGATCGGGCTGTTCCCCGCGGTCAGCGCGACCGGACCGGGCGCGAGCTGCGTTCCGAGGTCGGCGGGCGCCGCGAGCCCGATCACCGACCATGCACCGACGGTGAACAGCTGATAGCTCTGGCCGGCCTGTGCCGTGGGCAGCGAGACGTTCACGTTGATCGTCGACCCCACGGGCGGGGGCTCGAACACCTGGCGCTCGAGGATCGGGATCGCGGTCTTCAGCGTCGTCGACGGCAAGTCGATGATGCGCAGGTTCAGTTGCGGCAGATCGGGCGACTCGTACATCACCGGCACCGCGACACCGCCGGTGTCGGCGGTCCACTTGTCGACGCCCTCGCGCGCCGCCGTCACCTTGCGGAGGCCACCCGGCGCCGCGGCGTCGGGCACGAGGAAGCTCGCGTTGAGCGGCGTCAGGTTCTCGGGGCCCTTCACCACCGTCTTGCCGATCGACAGCCGCTCGAGCTGCAGGCTCGTGACGACCGCAGGCGCCGCATCGGTGCCCTTCGACGTGTTGTCGATCCCCGCGAGCTGCGCACAGCCCGCCAGCAGGAAGAGACCCCAGCGGTACATCGAGAAAAGCGTATCACCGCAGGCGGGTGCCGCGCGCGTTAACTACTTCTCGGGGCTGTCGTCCTCGTCACTCTCGGGCGGCCCACCCTCGTCACGGCGCCAGAATCGCAGCCGCGACCGGCTCTCGCGGCCCGCGACGTCGTCGTCTTTCTTCTCTTGACCCACGCCGACCTGCGCGTCGTTCTTCTTGAGGCGGACGCTCGCTTTGACATCGGGCTCGGCGCCCATCACACGCTCGCTGTTCGGGATGAAGCGAATCTCGGTCTTGATCTCGAACGACAGCGTCGTGAGGATCTTCGCGATCTCCTCGGTCAGGTTCAGGTTCGACAGGAACTCGCGGGTCTCGCGCGCGACGATCTCGAAGACCTTGTCCTTCGCCCCATCGGCGGACGACGCCAGATAGCCCGCAACTTCCGGCAGGCTGTCGCGCGCACCACCAACGACTCGGCGGATCCCTTCCTCCGTCGTGAACACCGCGCCCATGCCGGCGGCGAACGTCTTCTTCACGAGATCGGGGACGAGCTGCTCCAGCTTCTGGCGAATCGTTTCGGCGATCCGATCCGGCACCTCGTCACGCTCGCTGCGCGGCGGCGGCGGCGGCGGCTCGGGACGCTCGCGTGGGGCGTCTGCGTCGTCAGACATACAGTTGGGGTACCACGATTACGCGACCCTGACCTGGTACCCTGTCACGTATGGCGGAGCCAGCGCCGGGGAGGAAGGAACCCAACGGGACGGAGTCACCGCCCCCGCCGATTCCGATCGACTCGGTCATCGAGCTCGCGCACGAGTCCCGTCGCTATCGCGTCGCCGGTGATGGCAAGCGGCCGCCGCTGCGCGTGCGCAGCCTGCGCGCGTACTGGACGACGTTCGTGGTGATCGCGAGCTACTTGTGGCTGAAGTTTCGCGCGCGGTTTCACACCGACGTCTGGGTCGACGACCGCATGCGCCGCGTGAATCTTCGCAACGCCCGCCGCATCGAGAAGACGATCATCGAGCTGCAGGGCCTGTTCATCAAGGTCGGGCAGTTGATCTCGATCATGACGAACTTCCTCCCCGAGGAGTTCCGCCGCGAGCTCGAGGGACTGCAAGACGCGGTGCCGCCGCGTCCATACAAGGACATCGAATCGCGCCTGATCGAAGAGCACGGCAAGCCGCCGACGGAGACGTTCTCGTACTTCGAGCCGCGCCCGATCGCCTCGGCGTCGATCGGGCAGGTCCACCTCGCGCGCCTCCAGGACGGCACCAAGGTCGCGGTCAAGGTGCAGTACCCGGACATCGAAGAAGTCGTGCGGCGCGATCTCCACACGCTCCGCCGCATCTTCCGGATCGTCGGCTGGTTCGTCCCGTACCAGGGCCTCGAGGAGCTCTATCGCGAGATCCGGTCGATCATCATGGAGGAGCTCGACTACCGCGAGGAGGCGCAGAACTCGAAGCGCGTCGCGGCGAACTTCGAGGGCGGCCGCACGGACGTCGCGTTTCCGACGGTCGTCGAGGAGCTGTCGACGCATCGGGTGCTCGTGACGCACTTCGAGGCCGGCTGCAAGATCACGGACCGTGCGGCGGTGAAGCAGCTCGGGCTGGATCGTGGAGAGCTCGCGCGCCAGGTCGTCGAGATCTACTGCCAGCAGATCTTCACCGACGGCGTCTATCACGCGGACCCGCACCCGGGGAACTTGCTGGTCCGCGCGAACGAGGGCGCGCCGCCGACGATCGTGTTCCTCGATTTCGGCGCGGTCGCGGAGATTCCAAGCAACGTCCGCGCGGGCATCGTCGAGCTGATCCAGGGCGCGCTCATGCGCGACACGCGGCGCATCGTGAACGCGATGAAGCAGATGGGCTTCGTCGCGCGCGGCGCGAACGAGCAGATGTTCGAGCAGGTGATCGAATACTTCCACGAGCGCTTCCAGGAGAACATCTCGCTCGAGTCGCTGAACTTGAAGGACATCAAGTTCGATCCGCAGAAGGGCCTCGAGTCGGTCGCCGATCTCCGCCGCATGGACATCTCGCTGCGCGAGCTGTCGGCGAACTTTCACGTCCCCAAAGAGATCATCATCCTCGAGCGCACGCTGCTACTCCTGATGGGCCTGTGCACCGAGCTCGATCCGACGCTCAATCCGATGACCGTGATCCGCCCCTACCTCGAGCGCTTCGTGCTCGGCGACGAAGGCGACTGGTCGCAGCTGCTCGTCGAGACGTCGAAGGACCTCGTCATGTCCATCACGGCGCTCCCGGCCGACATCCGCAAGTTCATGCGGGCGGCGCACGCGGGCGAGCTGCAGCTGAAGTTCAAGAACCTCGAAGCGCCGGCGCAGCTGATGTACCGGCTCGGACATCAGGTCATCTTCGCGCTCGTCGGGATCTCGGGAGCGTCGTTCGCGATCATCCTCGAGGGTCGGAACGAATACGAGCGCGCCGAGTGGGGCTGGTGGACGGCCCGGGTCGCCGGTGTCCTGCTGGTCTGGTCGTGGTGGTCGTCGCGGAACCTTTTGCGTCGTCGCTAGGCGCGCACTGGCCCGGCGGCGCTCGCTCGTGCAGAGACATTCACGCGGTTGCGCTGGCCTTGCCCGTGCACCACCGCAAGCCCATGACAACGATCGGCCAGCTCGTCGAGGCGCTTTACACCAAGTTCGAGCGCGAGCTCCATGACCAGGAAGCTGCCGCCGCCGCGACCAAGCGCGCGATCGATGAAATTCTACGTCCGCGCCGCCGCCGCGTTTCTTAGCGGTTCAGGTACCCGAGGAGCGCCGCGATCGCGGCGACCACGACGAGCCCGAGGATGACGACGGTCATGATCTTGACCCAGTCCTTCGGCGACGTCCCGAACACGACCTCGCCGCGCTGGCCATGCACGATCGCGCGGTACGGCGTATCTCGATAGCGGTACGCCATCACCCACGCCGGCAACGCGACGCGATCTGTCTTCTGCCCCTCGAGCAGACACGCGACGTGGACATTCCGGTAGCGCCGACCGGGGATGTGCTCCTCGACGCGGACCTTCGCGGTCAGCTCGATGGCCTCTTGCACCTGACGGCGCGCGGCCGAGCGCTGCGCGTCGAAGCTCTCGACGGTCGACTCGACGCTGTCGGGGCGATCGACGTGCACGACGTCCCGCAGATCGTAGTACGGGATCAGCAGGCGGCACTCCTCGTGGTCGAGGCCGCGCGACGCCGGCACCACGATGTTGTTGAACGACATCGAGACCTGCCCCGCATGCGGCGCCCACGCCGAGCGATGCGAGTCCGCGTCGGAGTCGGCGGCCCACGCGACGCTCGCGGTCGCGTTGACGAGCCAGCCGGCCCAGCAGAGCGGCTGCAGTGACTCGAGGACGGCCTCGTCCTTGAGCGTCTTCGGCGCGAACCAGCCGCGCTTGCCGAGCCAGCCGCGCAGTGCGGATGTCGCGTCCTCGCGCCCGACCTTGAACGGGATGCGCAGCTGCGCGACCTCGATCGGATCGATCGGGACCTCGACCTTCATCGTCGCGCCGCAGAACGCGCAGGCCGGCGCCTGTTTCTCGGCGGAGTACGCGATGGCCGCCGCGCAGTCGCTGCACCGCAGGATCTGGGCGTGGGCGCGCTTCAACGAGCCCCTGGCCACCACGACGACGAACGCGCAGATCGGACAGCGGAGGTCGCCGTCTTCGATCGCGGCCTCGCAGCGGGTGCAGGCGCTCACGGCTGTTGCCCCTGCATGATGATGATGATCGCGACGATCGCGGCGACCGCGAGCGTGATCGCGAGCGCGATCTTCCACCACGCGAGCGGGACCTTGCCGCCGATCTGCCCGGTCTGCCCGTTGATCACGACGCGGAGCGCCGGCTTCTCCGGGCGGTAGCGCACGGCGAACACCCACACCGGGACGAGCATCGGGTCGAGCGCCTCCCACTCCACGGTCGTGCGCCACGCGAGGTCGCTGTAGCTGTCGCCCGGCATGAATCGACGCAGGCGCGCGCCGACATCGTCGACGGCCTCGTTGCGGCTCATCACCTTGCAGTCCTCGGGTGTCCGCGAGAACTCCTCGTGGATCCAGCCGGAGACAAACTCGTGCGAGAACCGGCGCAACTGTTTGAGGTCAAACGGTTCCACCCGCTGCAACTCGTCGTTCGGCAGGCCCGCACTCGCGCTGACCACCACGTCGGTCACGTAACCGATGTGCTTGCCCGAGAGCGACCGGTACTCGGTGCGCGTCACGGTCCGCGTCTCGGTCTTCGTATTCCCCTGCGAATCGGTTGTCGTGTACGTCTCGGTCTCGGTGTAGTGCTCGCCAATCTGCGCCGTGTAATCGGTGCGCGCGACGGCCGAGTACAGGTACGCCGGCAAGTAGACGCCGCGCATATCCTCGACGGTGGCGCGCCTCAGCGCGGAGTCCGCGAACATCGTCCGGCTTCCGAGCCAGCGTTCGAAGCGCGCCTGCGCCCACTTCGCGTCGCCGATGAAGGGCAAGCAGAACGTCGGATCGGGCTGGCTCACCGACGGTGGACGCTCGACGAAGTTCGGGCTCGCGCAATACGGACATGTCGCCGTGCGTACGCCCTCGAATGCGAGGCTCGCGCCGCACTGATTACATGAATACGTCGTGGAGGCGACGCGCTCCGAGGCCACACCCGTCATGCCGTGCACCATCATAAACCCACACGTGAGCCGACACGTGAGGCGATCTCTCGCGGGAGTACAGTTCAAAAGTTGATGCGCACACCGCGTGCAGGCAATGATCGCGAGCTCAACGTCAGCGTTCGCGCGTTGACCGGACAAGAAGGTAGTTAATCGATGCTCGCTGTAATTGGAAACGTGCTCGCTGGAGGCTTCGTCCTCGGTCTGTTCACCGCCACGTTGCACCTCACAAAGCCGCGCAAGCGTTCGTAAGACGTATAGACTCGAAGGGTGGTCAGTTCCGTCCTGCCGCGAGTCGCGCGGCCGCCCGCCGCGACCGAGCTCGAGCTCGCCGACGTCGAGGCGGTGCGTCTGCTCCTCCGCGGTGAGTCGATCATCGACTGGCACCGACTCGGCTTCGCGGACCACGCCGAGGTCGACCGCTTCCTGCGCCTGAACGAGTTCGACCCCGAGTCGGACGACGAGATGGGCCGGCTCGACGAGCTTCGCGAAGACGCGGTCGACTACCTCTCGCGCGCCTATGCGATGGCGATCCCCGACGAGGTCGCGGCCGATCTGCCCTCGCGCGACCTGTTCCTGGTCGCGTCCTCGCACGGCCCGCATCAAAAGTGGGCGTGCGTCGTGCTCAAGGTGATGCACATCATCCACCACATCAACGGCCGCGCCGCGCTGCTGAAGATGTCGGTCTCGGACGAGATCATCTTCCGCGAGATCGAGCTCAAGGTGATGCACGTCGTCGAGCAGCTGCGCGCCGCCGGAGCCCCGATCGCCGAGTTCGAGTGGAGCCGCAAACCGCGCGACTCGCAGATCACGAAGCTCCTCGCCAAGCGCTCCTCGCTCGCCGCATCGATCTACGACAAGCTGCGCTTCCGCCTGATCGTCCCGCGCCACGAGGACCTCGTCCCGATGATCGCGTGTCTCACGCGCCAGCTCATCCCGTTCAACTACGTCGTGCCCGGCGAGTCGGTGAACCAGCTCGTCGATGTCGAAGACATGCTGCGCATCTTCGAGGAGCAACAGGCCGCGGCCGCGAACGGCGCGGTCAACGTCAAGCGCGCGTCGACGGTCGGCCCGTACAACGAGTTCTCCGGTCCCGAGTACCGCATCGTCAACTTCGTCGCCGACCTGCCGCTGCGCATCGACCGCTTGCTGCCAAAGAACGAGCTGCCGCCGAACGGCGGCCACGTCGTGTTCGTGCTGACGGAGTTCCAGATCGCCGACAAGCAGACGGCGATGCGCAACGAATCAGGCGCGTCGAGCCACGAGGCCTACAAGGCACGCCAGCACGAGCGCGTGCGGATGCGTCTGTTCCGAGACAAAGACGATCCACTTCCGCCCGACTAGGTCAGCTCGCGCGCGCGACGACGATGTTCTCGCCCGCGACGGTCACGCGCTGACACGCCTTGCCGTGACCGAGCGCGTACTTGAGCGTCGGATAGAACCGCGCGACGCAGATCGCGAACGCAAGGCTCAGCACGGCCCGCGGGCCGTGCAGCTTGGCGATCTGCTCGCGATACTCGTCGGCCTCGGGCGCATGCGCGAGCGCGGCCCGCGCGAACTTCACGCCGAGGAGCACGTCTGCGGGCAGCGCGGCGTCGTTGCCGGCGAGCACCGCGGAGATGACGCTCCTGTCAACGCCATCCTCGAGCGCCATAGCGACGAGGAGCTGCGTGCACGGCCCGCAGTCCTCGGACACGGTGCCGACGAGCTTTGCCGACCAGTAGATGTTCTTCGGGACGTCCTTTCGGTAGTTCCCGATCGCGAGGATCTTCCCGAACGCGAAGAACGCGCGCGTGTCAGCCGCGAGGATCTCGCGCGCGTAGTCGATGTCGTTGCTGTACTTCTTCTCGACCACCGAGCCGATTGCGGATGATCCACAGCATGGTTCTCTTTCGATGCGACGCGCGCCGAGACGGGTTCGACTACTTCCGCGTATCGAACAGATCGTCGGACTTGGGCTTCGTCGTCGTCTTGGGCTTCGTCGTCTTGGGCTTGGTCTTGGGCTTCGGCTTCGCCGTCGCGGTCGACTTCGGCTTCGGCTCGACCAGCTTCGGCTTCGGCTCGATCTTTTCGACGTCGGGCTCGGTCTTCGCGAGTGTCGGCGTCGGCGGCGGCAAGGTCGGTGCCGCGGGCGGTGGTGTCGTCACGCCGACCTCGCTCGCCGCCGGAGGAGGAGGTGGTGGTGGGGCCTCGACGGAGGCCGGCGGTGGCGCGGGGGGCGATGCAGCGGGCACCGGCGCGTCGTTGCCCATCATCTGACTCGCGGCGAAGCCGCCCGCGCCGGCGAGCATGACGAGCGCGGCGACGCCGGCGATCAGCCAGCCGCGTCCACTGCGCACACGGTGCGTGACCTGGCCCTTGCCCTGCGAGAGCGAGGAGCCGTTCGACGTCGGTGGCCAGCTGCGCGGCGTGAGCTGCGCGGGCTGGATCGGTATCGGCGACGAGCGACCGCCGCTCGCGGTGAGCGGGGAACCCTGCATGCCCTTGGTCGCGGTGCGCTGCTGGAGAATGCGTGTCGAGCGGCCCGACGACTGCGCGGCGCTGATCGGATCGGAAGAGTAGGGCGCGAGCTGGCGCGCGAGCTCGCCGACGTTCTGCGGGCGATCGTTCGGGTCCTTCTCGAGGCATCGCATGATGACCTCGCCGAGACCGGGCGGTAGCGGCACCATGATCGGCGCGGGCTGCTCGCCGTTCACCTTGAGGACGAGCTCGGCGTACGACTCGCCGGAGAACGGAGGGCGGCCGGTGATGAGCTGGTACATGACGACGCCGAGCGACCAGATGTCGCTGCGCGCCTCGGCGCCCTTGCTCGTCTTCATCTGCTCGGGCGCCATGTACGTCGGCGTTCCGAGGACGGTCTGCGTGCCGGTGAGGTCGGTGACCCCGATGTTCGTCTTCGAGATTCCGAAGTCGAGGATCTTGAGCAGCATCGATCCGTCGGAGCGACGCGTGATGAAGAAGTTCGACGGCTTGATGTCGCGATGGACGATGCCCATCGCGTGCGCTTCGGCGAGGCCTTCGCACGCCTGCAGCATCAGCTCGCAGACCACCGGTGGCGTCTGCGGACCGTGATGACGGAGGACCTGGTTGAGGTCGTTCCCGTCGAGGTACTCCATGACGATGAACGGCGTCGGCGGGGTGTCGCCCGAGCCCGGCATCGTGCCGACGTCCCAGACCTTCGCGATGTGCTCGCTCTTCAGCGCGACCGTCGCCTGCGCTTCGCGGAGAAAGCGGGAGACCGTCGAGGCGCTGTCGGCCATGTGCGGCAGCAGCACCTTGATCGCGTAACACTGCTGCAGATACAGGTGGGACGCCCGGAGGACCTTGCCCATGCCGCCCGTACCGAGGACTTCGTCCACGCGGTACTTGCCCAGCAGAACAGACCCGGGACCGAGCTCCACGATGCCGATGTTACCAGCTTACGTCAGGCATTCCGGGGGTGACTTTCTCGCACATGCCCCGGATCGGCGCGTTTCACAGGTAGGAGAGCCAGTGATCGTGCTTCGTGTCGTTGCCCTTCACGATCGAGAAGAACGATTCCTGGAGGCGACGCGTGATCGGCCCTGCTTCACCGCGGCCGACCTTGCGGTGATCGATGTCGCGCACCGGCGTGATCTCGGCGGCGGTGCCGGTCAGGAACACTTCATCCGCGGTGTAGAGCTCGTCGCGCGCGACCATCTCTTCGCGCACGTCGACGCCTTGCTCGCGCAAGAGCTGGATCGAGGTGTCACGCGTGATGCCCGAGAGGATCGATGCGGCGGTCGGCGGCGTGCGCACGACGTCCTTCTTCACCACGAAGATGTTCTCGCCGGTGCCTTCCGCGACGTAGCCCTGCGCATCGAGCATCAGCGCCTCCTCGAAGCCGCTCTTGATCGCCATGCGCTTCGCGAGGACCGAGGTCACGTACTGGCCGCAGATCTTGCCCTTGTTCATGACCGCGTTGCCGTTCGCACGCGTGAACCCGGAGATCATGCACTTGATGCCCTTCTTGAGACCCTCGTCTCCGAGATAGGCACCCCACTCGTAGCAAGCGACCATGGTGCGCACGGGTGGCTCGAACGAGCCGAGGCCGAGCGCGCCGTAGCCGAGATAGACGAGCGGCCGCAGATACGCCGACGTCATCTTGTTCGCCTTCACGACCTCCGCGCACGCGGCCATGAGCTGGTCGCGCGTGTACGGGACATCGAGCGTGCAGATCGCGGCCGAATCGAGCAGCCGCTCGACGTGCTCGCGGAGCCTGAAGATCGCGGTCCTGCCGTCGGCTCGTTGATACGCGCGGATGCCTTCGAAGGCCCCGACCCCGTAGTGCATCGTGTGCGCGAGCATGTGATCTTGGGCCTGGTCCCAAGGAACCAGCTGACCGTCGACCCAGATCGTGTCGAGCTTCTTGATGCCCATATCCGCTTCGTACCAATGCAACGCATCGATCACAAGGCGTACAGAAGTGGCGATCTACCGATACGCATGACGCGCCGCGGCTGCGCACGCGCCTACGCACCGAGGAGCGCGAGGAACGTCACGCGGATCTCCCGCTGCCAGCGCTCGACGTGCTCGCGCAGGAGCGCGCCGTCGGGAAAACCGGATCGCCGCGCGAGCTTGTCGAGCTCCTCTTTGGTGTCTGGCAAGCGATGCACGGGCTGATCGTTCACGACGCGCAAGCGGTTCTCGATGCCACGCAGGAACCGATAGCCTTGATCGAGTAGCTCCAGCTCACGCGCGGGCGCGACACCAGCCCGTGCGGCAGCGCGCAGTGCCGCGACCGTCGATGTCGTGCGCAGCTCCGGGTGTGCGTGACCGTGGGCGAGCTGGAGATACTGTGCCGCGAACTCGACGTCGATGACACCGCCGGCGCCGGCCTTGAGATCGCCGTCCCCTCCGAGCTCGCGCTCGATGCGCTGGCGCATCCGCTGGATCTCGTCGGCGATCACGCGCAGCGAGTCGGGTGGCGTGCCGTAGACCGTCTCCTCGACGAGCCGCGCGACCTCCGCACCCAGCTGTGCGTCTCCGGCGACGGGCCGCAGCTTCGTCAGCGCCTGACGCTCCCACAGCGCGGCGCTCTCGGCGTGATACCGGCGCCACGCCGGCAGCGACGAGACGAGCAAGCCCTGCGAGCCCGACGGCCGCAGGCGCGTATCGACCTCGTAGAGCCGGCCACGCGCGGTGCGCTGGCGAAGTGCCCCGAGCAGGCGCTGCGCCCAGCGCGAGAAGTGCTCGACCGCGCCTTCGTCCTCGGCGGTGTACACGAACACGACGTCGAGGTCCGCGGCGTAGCCAAGCTCGCGGCCGCCGAGCTTGCCCATGGCGAGCACGGCGAGCTTGCCGGGTGTGGGGCCGTGGCGCTCCGTCAGCTGGCGCTCGACGATCTCGAGTGACTGCTGCAGACACGCCTCGGCGATCGACGTCAGCTCGTTGCACACCGCGAGCGGGTCGAGCGCGCCGCCGAAGTCCGCGAGCCCGACGCGCAGCACGTGTCCGTTCTTGATCTCGGCGACCGCGGACCACAATGCCTCTGGATCGGTCGCATCGGCCGTGGCGAGCCGGTTCATGAGATCACCGGCAACCTGCGAGACATCGCGGATCGGCGAGGTCAGGCCGAGCTGCACGAGCAGATCGATCAGCTCGGGCGTGTCGACGAGCGTGCGCGCGAGGTACGCGCTCGCGCCGAGCAGCGACGCGAGCAGGCGCATGAGCGCCGGGTTCTCGTCGAGGAGGCGCCAGATCGACCAGGTCTCGCCGCGCTTCGAGATCAGATCCGCGAAGTAGCGCAGCGCTTGATCCGGATCCGTCGACGCCGCGATCTCGGCGAGCAGGGCCGCGCTGATCCTCGCGCGGCGCTCGCGGATTCGCTCGAGGTCCGCGGCGGCGGCCGTGACGTCGACGAAGCCGAGCCGCGCGAGCAGCGTCATCTCTTGTTCCTCGTCGAGCTCGCCGGAGAGCAGCGCGTCGGCGTCGGGGTGTTCGTCCTCGACATCGCCGAGGGATGCGAAGTTCCGCGCGACATTCTGCGTGTGCTTGGAGAGGTCGAGCGCGAACGCGACGTCGCTCTCGTAGCCGAGTCGCTTGGCCAGGATCTCGCGCATGATGTCGTCGTCGGGGACGATCTGCGTCTGCAGTCCCGCCTCGAGCTGCAGCACGTGCTCTGCGTGGCGCAGCCAGCGATACGCGCGGAACAGCTCGAAGTGCTCGCGCTCCGAGACGAGCCCCGCGAACAGCAGCGAATCGAGCGCCGCGAGGGTGCCGCGATGCCGCAGGTGCGGCCGCTTGCCCGCATGGATCAGCTGCAGTGCCTGCACGAAGAACTCGATCTCGCGAATGCCGCCTTCGCCGTTCTTGAGATCGAAGCCGTGACCGCGCGGCTTCACGAGCTCGCGCTTGATGCGGCGATTGAGGTCGCGCACCTCGTCGAGCACCGTCGACGAGACGATGCGCGGGAACACGAACGGCCGCAGCATCGCCAGCGTCTCGGCCCCGAGCGCCACGTCGCCGGCGCAGCACCGCGCCTTGATCCACGCCTGCCGCTCCCACGGCCGGCCAAACGTCTCGTAGTAGCGCTCGAGTGAATCGAGCGAGCTCGCGATCGCGCCTTTCGCGCCTTCGGGCCGGAGGCGAAGGTCGACGCGAAACACGACGTCGTCCTCGGTGACCTCGGACATCGCGGAGGTGACGTGCACGCAGAGCTTCGCGAAGTACTCGTGGAGGGTCAGCGTGCCCGCGCTGCCTTGATCCGACGAGTACACGTAGATCACGTCGACGTCGGACGAGAAGTTGAGCTCCTCACCGCCGAGCTTGCCCATGCCGATCACCGCGAGCCGCGCATCGCGCTCGGCACCGTCGTCGTCGGTGTAGCGAGGCGGACCGTACTGCGCGCGCAGACGGCCATCGTGAAATGCGATCGCGGCGTCGAAGCAGACATCGGCGAGCCGCGCGAGCTCGCGGCCGACCTCGGTGTCGAGCCCGAGCTCGAGCTCGCGAACGCCGAGACGCACGAGCTCGTCGGCACGAATGCGGCGCAACACGCGGCGGAGCGCGTCGGGGGTCGTGACCTCGCGCACGTGGGCTGCGACCTCGGCCACCAGCACTTCCCTCGGCTTTTCGTGCTGCAGATAGGGGTCGGCCGCGACCCTCACCAATCGATGAGGATCGCGGGTCACGAGCGTGGCGAGATATGGCGCGGCCTGGCAGACCAGGGTGGCGACCTGGACGCCGAGGGAGTCCAACCCGGTGAGATCCAGGCTGCTTTGCCCTGCGACCTCGAACAACCGCTCGGCGCGGCGGAGCGCATCTGCCGGGTCGGGCGCGCCGATCGCCAGGTCGCTCGGCCGGATCACAGGCCCGACGTTACCTTGACAGCGCAGCGCTGCCGCATTACCCAAGGCCTTGATTCTTCGGCCATTGGTTTATGCGAGATTTGTACGAAGTCCTCGGGTGTGATCGGCAAGCGAGCGCTGCTGATCTAAAGAAGGCCTACTACAAGCTCGCAAAGCAATATCACCCGGACCACAACCCGAACGACAAGGACGCCGAGGACAAGTTCAAGGAAGCGTCGAACGCGTACCAGGTCCTCTCCGACGATGATCAGCGCGCGCGTTATGATCGCTTCGGCTTCGACGGTCTGCGCGGCTCACCGTCGGCGGGCGGCGCCGGCTTCTCGAACGTCGAGGACATCTTCTCCGCGTTTGGTGATCTGTTCGGTGATTTCTTCGGCGGTCGCACGAGCGGCGGTCGTCGCCAGGCGCGCGGCGCGGACCTCCGCGTCGATCTCGGTCTGACGTTCGCCGAGGCCGTGTGGGGCACGACGAAAGAAGTGAAGGTCTCGCGCGACATCGCGTGCGCGAAGTGCAGCGGCTCGGGCGCGATGCCCGGCTCGAAGATCGAGACCTGCGGTACGTGCAAAGGCAAAGGTCAGGTCGTGCACGCGCAGGGCTTCTTCATGGTGCAGACCACGTGTCCGCACTGCCGCGGCAGCGGCAAGATGGTCAAGGATGTGTGCGACGAGTGCCGCGGTAAGGGCACGCGCGCAGAGCAGTCCGTCCTTCAAGTCTCCGTCCCCGCCGGCGTCGACGACGGCCAGACGCTCCGCCTCGCGGGCAAAGGCGAGGTCGCTCCGGGTGGCGCCGCCGGTCATCTCTACGTCGTGCTGCACGTGCAAGGCGACGAGCGCTTCAAGCGCGACAACGAAGACATCCTCACCGAGGTCAACGTCTCGTTCGTGAAGGCCGCGCTCGGCGGCGAGGTCGAGATCTACACGCTCGAGGACAACTGCACCGGCAGCGCCACGATCAAGCTCGAGCCCGGTACACAGCCCGGCGACGTGCTCGTCCGTCGCGGCCAAGGCATCCCGCGCGTCGGCGAGGCCGGCCGCGGCGATCACGTCGTGCAGTTCAAGGTCGACATCCCGAAGAAGCTCAACGCCCGTCAGGAAGAGCTCTTGCGCGAGCTCGCCGACGAGCTCGGCGAAAACGTCAAGGAAAAGAAGAGCGGCCTGTTCGGTCGCAAAAAAGGCACCTGAACCGCCGGCTGAACCGTTCGGTACAGACTGTACCGTCCGTGCACATGGGCTGATCGCGAATCCAGGTTGTTAGGTGGGGCACGTAGTTTGCTGCTCGTGATCCCATGGGGCTTAACTCGTTTCTCGAGCGCTTGGGTTTTGTTCGCCTGCGTGACTTTGGCCTGCTCTTGACGCCGGACCGCCGCATCGTCACGACGCGGGACGTTCTCGATGATGGATACGGCGCGACGGTCGTCGGCTGGGAAGACAGCGACCTCGCCGCGACCGAGCTGCAGAAGCGACGCGCGGCGACGAGCGGTAGCTCGAACGTCTCGAACGTCTCGAACGTCTCGAACGTCTCGAACGTCGCGTTCCGTCAGCTGCCACCGCCACCGCCGCCAATTCCGACGAAGCTCGGCGTCGTGACCGCAGCGATGCCGGTGCCAAAACCTCTCGTGACGCCGGCGAGCTCCGCGCCCGTCGTGGCGAACCCCTTCACGTCGAACACGGTCGCGTACCCGGCCTCGAACACCGCATCGAAGTCCATCTCGTCGCAGTTCGCAGCGACCGAGATCGTGGACGTGCCCACCTTCGTAACGAACGTGCCGAGCGGCGACGACGACTTCGTGAAGGAAGACGAGTGGGAGTGGCAGATCGCGAAAGCGCGCGCGCAGTCAGACGACGAGACCCCGGTCGGCGCGGCGCCGGTCACCCCGTTCGCGAAGGAGCAACGGCGCGCGCAGATTCACTCGACGGTGACAGTGCTCGCGACCGCGTCTGCGAATACGCCGCGCACGATCATTCCGGTGCCGTCGCTGCCGCCGGCGATCGATCCGCGCCTGATCCTCGACGCCTATCACGCGCCGTCGTCGCCACGCCGCATGGCGCGCGGCACGAATTCGCGCCCCGCCGCAAACGATGACACGTCGACGGCGGTCAACTTGCGCGCCGTTCGCCGCTAACGATTCTCCGCACGTCGCAAGGTTCGCTGATTCGCGCGGCGCCAGGGTTGACCGGAATCGTTCGTGTGCAACCATCAACACTTGCGCATGGGGCGTGTCCGATCACGATTGCGTCGAATCACGACGCGCGTGCGTCGCGTGACGGGACACGTTCCGTTGCGCGTGCCGGGCCTCCTGTTCGTGGGCGCCGCCGTGTTCGTGCTGTGGTTCTCCAACACGCACGCAGATTATCTGTTGTTCCCCGCGGCGCTCGTCGGGCTCGCGCTACTCGCGCTGTGCGCCGTCTGCACCGTGCTCGCCTCGGTCGCGTTGCGGCTGTCGCTGCGCAAGGCGAACGCGAGCGGCGCGGTCGAGTCGATGCCCGAGCTGATCGAGACAACGCACATCGTGCGGACCGGGTTTCGGTTCACGCGGCTGGCGCTGTGGCCGCTCGTGGAAGTGAAGATGACGTGGGAATCGCCGCCGGGGATCGAGGTCAACGTCGATGCCGTCGGACGCGCGTACGAAGAGATCGTGATCGCGCACGAGCGCGGACGGCACGAGGCCATCACGCGGCGGTTCGTCGTCGAGGACATCTTCGGGCTGACGGGCATGACGGTGCGCAAGACGTACGTCCGCCAGCTGCGCGTCGTGCCGGCGCGCTGCGCGCAAGGGCCGGAGGTGATCGTCGGCCACGCATCGGGTGATGCGTTTTCGCATCCGCTCGGGCGCGCAGAAGGCGACCTGATCGAGATGCGGCGCTACGGGCACGGCGATCCGATGCGGCACGTGTTGTGGAAGACCTTCGCGCGCACGCGGCGCTTGCTCGTGCGCATGCCCGAGCGCGCGGTATCGCCGATGCCGACGACGAGCGCGTTCCTCGTCGCCGGCGCGGATGACGAAGCAGCGGCGGCAGCGGCGCGGCTCTATGTCGAGACCGGTCTCCTCGGCGCGGACTTCGTGTTCGCAGCCGATGGTGCGGCGGCGCCGACGAGCGAGCCCGGCGAAGCGGTCGAGCAGATCATCGAGAGCGTGCGCGAGCGCGAGAATGGCGGCGGCACGCTCGAGGTGTTTCGCCAGAACGTCGAGCCCGTGCGGCTCGGGCGCTGCATCGTGTTCGCGCCGCCGAGTGACGGCGCGTGGTGCGATCGGGTCGCCGCGTTCTCGCGCGCGTTGCCGCAACCCGCGACGATCATCATCGGCGTCGAGGGCAGCGCGACCGCACCCGCGCGCGGACGGCTCGCGCGCTGGCTCGTCAATCGGAGGCAGACGCGCGCGCACATGAACCCGGAGCTCTTGCGCGTGCGCGCGAAGCTCGAGGCCGGCGGGATGCAAGTGAAAGTGTTGCATCGCGAGACCGGGCAGGTGCTGCAGTGACCGAGCCCCGACGAGAACATCCGAGCTTGCCGCTCGTGCTCGCGCAGAGCCTGATCATGGCCGCGGCCGTGTGGCTGTTCCTGCAGCCGCTCGCGACCGGGCCGGGTCTCGTCGTCGCGTTGGTCTCGACCGTCGGTGCGTATGTCGCGGCGTACATGGCCGCGCGCGTCGAGCTGCGCTTCCTCGCCGGCATGGCGATCGCGGCGGCGCTCGTCATCATCGGTCACGTCGGCGCGCGCGTGATCCTCGCCCAGGACTTCTCGTCGACGACGACCACGATCGTCTTCGGCGACTGCGTGTACCTCGGCCTCGGTTGCGCCGGCGTGCTGTTCGCGATTCGCGTGCTGCGTGAACGCGTGCGTGCGTTCGCCATCCTCGAGGTCGCGGTCGTGATCGCCTCGGTCGCGCACACGTTCGCGGATCACCGGCACCAGCGCATTCACCAGCCGCGGTTCCTGTCGGACTGGGCGTGGACGAACGGCATCGATCCGCAGACGGTGCTCGGTGGTGTCGGCATCGGCGCGATCGTCGTGTCGCTGTTCATGCTGCTGCGCGGCCAGCGCCTCGCGAAGCTGCTCCTCTCCGCGCTCTTGCTGTTGCTCGTCGGGATCGTGGCCTACGTGTTCGTTGCGGATCGTCACATCGCGATCAAGCCCGACACCAACGGCCTCGGCCTCACCGGCGAGTCGCAAGGTGGCGGTGCGTCGAGCAGCAACAGCCGCAAGCCCGACCCGGTCGCGATCGCGCTCTTGCACGACGATCTCGAGATCGATCTCGACATCATGTACTTCCGGCAGACGGTTCGTTCGCGGCTCGCGGGCGAGCGGCTCGTCGAGGATCAGACCGGCAAGTTCGATCAGGACGTGATCGTGAAGTATCCGGCGGGCGCGCCGGTGCAGGCGCGCGAGACGCAGTCGATGGCGTTTCACGCGCGCGTGCCGACGTCGATGTTCTTGATGGTCTCGCATCCGCAGCCGATCGGGCTCGGTCATCCGCTCGGCTATTCGCCGCTCGACAATCCCGACCCTCGACGGTTCGTCGCGGCGTACGGCGTCGACTCGCTCGTCGCGATCGCGGAGCCGGGCCGCTTGCTCGGCCGCCTCGCCGTTCCGATCACGTGGACCGACGAGGAGAAGAAGCACTACCTCGAGTTGCCCGACGACCCGCGCTACGCGGCACTCGCGCAGCAGATCACGCGCGAGCTCGATCCTCGCTACATCAACGACCCGGTGATGACCGCGTACGCGATCAAGCGCTTCCTCGAAGTGGAAGGCTTCTACAGCCTCGCGCAGAAGGAGCTCGTCGGCACCGACCCGGTCGCGAAGTTCTTGTTCGGCGAGATGAAGGGCTACTGCGTGCACTTCGCGCATGCGGCTGCGTACTTGTTCCGCAGCCAGGGCATCCCGTCGCGCGTCGCGCTCGGCTACGCGGTGCAGACGCGAACGCGTGGCAGCGGCAGCGCGATCCTGATCGCGGGCAACATGGCGCACGCGTGGCCGGAGATCTACATCGACGGCGTCGGCTGGATGACGTTCGACGTCTACCCCGAGCGCTCGGACGAGCCGCGCCCGCCGCCGATCGACGCCGAGCTCGAGCAGCTGCTCGGCGAGCTCGCACGCAAGGACCCGACGGGCGGCCGATCCGCGGATCCGGGCGCGGGCTGGTACGTCCCGTGGGAGCTGATCGGTGGCTCGATGGCAGCGGCGCTCGCCGCCATGCTGTTTCTCGCGTATCTGATGAAGCTCGGGCGTCGCCTGCGCGGCGCGACCGCGATCCACGTGTACCGCGCGTTCCTCGACAAGCTTTCGGATCTCGGCGAGCGTCGCCGCGACGGCGAGAGTCGCGAACGCCACGCCGAACGCGTCGCTCGGATCGCACCGAGCTTCGTCAGCCTCACGAACGCGCACCTCAAGACCGCGCTCGGTCGTCCCGCGGCGAGCGATCGCGAGGAGCACGCCCGCCTCGCGCGCGAAGCCCGTGCAGAGCTCTCGAAGAACGTGAAGCTGCCGCGCCGTATCCTCGCTGTTCTCCATCCCCTCGGATGGCTGTTCACTCGTTAGGAGATTCCATGGTCGAAGCCGCCGTCATCCAACACCCCATCGCGACGCTCGACGACGCACGCGACTGCGCGAAGCGGATCCAGGCGCACATGCGGCAGAACGTCATGGGTCGCGACGACGTGATCGAGCTCGTGTTGGTCTCGCTGTTCGCCGACGGCCACGTGCTGCTCGAGGATTATCCGGGCTCCGGCAAGACCACGCTCGCGAAGTCGCTCGGCCACGCGATCATCGACGATCTCCCGAAGGACGAGATTCCGGACTTTCGCCGCATCCAGTTCACGCCCGACCTCCTGCCATCCGACGTCACCGGCGTGATGGTGTTCGACACGAACACGTCGACGTTCGAGTTCCGGCGCGGTCCGGTGTTCGCATACGTGGTGCTCGTCGACGAGATCAACCGCGCCTCGCCGAAGGTCCAGTCCGCGCTGCTCGAGGCGATGGCCGAGAAGCAGGTCACCGTCGACAACATCTGCCACAAGCTCGACGATCTGTTCTACGTGCTCGCCACGCAGAACCCGCTTGACTCCGTCGGCACGTATCCGCTGCCGATGGCGCAGCTCGATCGCTTCCTGTTCAAGATCCGCATGCGGCACATCGATCGCGAGAGCGAGCTCGAGGTGCTGCGTGCGTGGGGCAAGCCGCGCGAGGTGCAGCAATTGCCGCGCGTCAACCGCGGTGACGTCGTCGCGTCGCGGCGCCTGCTGCGGCACGGCATCACGGTCGCGACGGCGATCCAGGAGTGCCTCGTCGATATCGCGCAGCGACTGCGCGACGACCGGCGCATCCGGCAAGGCGTCTCGACACGTTGCCTCGTCCAGGCGATCCCCGCGCTGCAGACGCTCGCGCTCCTGCGCGGCCGCGACTACGTGTCGAGCGCCGACCTCGAGCACCTCGCGGTGCCGCTGTTCGCGCACCGCCTCGAGCTCGTGCCGGGCACGGATCCCGTCGAGCGCGTGATCTCCGAGGCGATCGCAAAACCGATCGAGACGTTGTCGAGGGCAACGCTGGCCAGATGAAGCGCATCGCGCTCGCCTTTGGATTCGCATGCGCCGCGGTGCTCGGCATCGTGGCGGTGGGGATCGTGCGCGCGCAAAAGGATCCGTGGTCGACGGAAGGCAACCTCACCGTCACCGCGGAGGAGCGCGAGCTGCTCGGCGAGCTCGATCGCGAGAAGTACATCAAGGCGCGCGAGCTCGCGCAGAAGATCATCGCCAAGAACCCGCGCTCGTTCGTCGCGACGTGGGGCATGGCGCTCGTGCATCACGAAGAAGAGGGCAACTACGCGCGCTCGCTGTTTCACATCACGCGCGCGGAGGAATTGCTGCAGGCGCAGGGCCTCGATCCGCAGTGGCACGCGAAGGTGCTGAAGCAGAGGGCCGAGACGCTCGGCGAGATGGATCGCACGGCCGAGCAGATCACCACGCTCGATCGCCTCGCGCGGCTCTATCCGCCGGGCACGCCGGCGCGAAAGATCTGGCCGCTGATCAAGCAGAAGCGCTACGCGGAGGCGAAGGCGCTCGGCGAGTCGCTCGCGACCTCGGAGGATCCGAACGAGCGCGTGACCGCGCTCAACGGCCTGCTCACTGTCGAGGAAGAGCAGCGAAACCGCGAGACCGCGTTCCAGGCGGGCAAGACCGCGGTCGAGCGCTTCCCGAACAGCTGCATCCTGCACCGCAACGGCGGCGTGATCGCGTGGGAGCGCTTCAAGCCGCAGCTCGCCGAGGAGTGGCTCTTGCGCGGCGCCACCGCGACCGACTTCGATTGCGGCGGTTCGCCGTACGCGGATCTCGCGTGGCACTACTTGCTCGGCGGGCAGATCAACCAGGCCGTCGAGGCGCTGAAGAAGTCGAACACGATCCCCGTGCGCCGCAAGGACCGCGCGTATCAGGGCCTGCTGCGCCGCGCGCTGCTCGCGGATCTCGTCTACGTGCTCGGCAAGGTCGACGACGCGGAGCGGCTCGCGCAGGAAGTCTACGAGCAGCCGGAGCGCGTCGGTCAGACGAGCAACTCGGCGGCCTTCGCGCGGCTCACGCGCACGCTGCGCTACTGGCTCGCACTCGACGCGCGCGCGAACCTCGAGGAAGAGCGCGCGTCGTATCGGCACATCGGCGCACGCGGCCCGACGCGCGCGAAGATCGCGATGGCGCGCTGGGAAGTGCGGCGCGCGCTGTTCCAGCTCTCCGTCGACAAAGACGCGCTGATCACGATCACGCGACCGAACCTGTCCGACGTCCACGTCGCACGGTGGACCGTCGGTGCGCTCGCCGAGATCCTCGGGCCGGGCGTGTTGACGACGGCGGTCGCGACCGCACGCGAGCTCGACAAGGCGTATCCCGAAGCGGCGCCGTACCTCGACGCACTGTCGGGCGAGATCGCGTATCGCGGCGGCGATCTCGACGAGGCGCTCGGCTTCGCGGAGAAGGCGCTCGCGGGCATTCCGACGGCCGACGGGCTGATCCGCTGGTACGTGATGACGTGGCAGGCGGATGCGCTGTGGCGCGAAGGTGAATACGACCGCGCGCTGACCGCGTATCACGAGGTGCTGCAGAAGCTGCCCAGCACCGTGCGCATCCTCGACGTCGCGATTCCCGTCGAGGTCACGCACGACAAGAGCGAGCGCGCCGAAGAGGTCGCCGATAGCGTCACCGACTCGCCGCGGTTCAAGTCGTCGTCGCGCGGGTTCAAAGTCCACGTGACCACGACGGGCAAGTCGGTGACCGCGTGCCTCACCGATCGCAACGGCCTCCAGTTCGCGTGCGGCTCGAGCGAAGGCGAGACCGCCGAGGTGCTCGACGCATTTCACGCGGCGGCGTTCTCGCCGAAGGTCGCGATGACGCAGGCCGACCTCTCGAGCCTCGACGGCAGCACATCGTCGAGGAGCGCGGACGAAGTGCTAGAAGGGCTGCTGGACAAGAAATGAGGGCGGTCTTCTTGTTCGGGCTCCTCCTGGTTCCCTCGCTTGCCCTCGCGGATCGTCCCGAGTGCGAGAAGGGCGGCGGCAAGTGGACGTCGGATCTCGCCGGCTCGGGCTGCACCGTCAAGGGCAAGAAGCAGGGCGTCTGGGAGCTGCGCTCGCCGACAGGCCAGCTGCTCACCAAGGCGCTCTACGTCGATGGCGAGCTCGACGGCGCGACCGCGTCGTTCCACGACACCTGCATGATGGCCGAGAAGGGCCAGTACAGCGGCGGCAAGAAGCAGGGCACGTGGTCGACGTGGTTCGACAACGGCCAGCGTCAGGCGGAGGGTCCGTTCAAGGACGACCTGCGCGACGGCCTCTGGAAGTTCTTCATCGACGACGCCGCGGTGATCGAGGGGCCGATGGTCGCCGACGCCGCGACCGGCACGTTCACCGAGCGCTTCACGACGGGCGTCACGTGGCGCAAGGTCGAGATGAAAGACGGGCTGCACACGTCGCCCGAGGCAGTCGCGTGCACTGCGCGCGGTGGCGCGTTCGATGTCGACTACAAGGCACGCACCGAGGGCTGCATCGTCGACGACCAGCGCGACGGCGCGTGGCTCGGCTACGCGCCGGAGGGCAAGCTCGAGTGGCGCAGCGACTACGTGAAAGGCGTCGAGCACGGCGAGCGCATCGACTACCACCCGGACGGGAAGATCCTCCGCAAGGGTCGCATCGAGAACGGCAACCCGATCGGCGTGCACGAGTTCCGCGGCGCGTCCGGGCAGGTCTACGGCACGAACACGATCGAGGGCGGTACCGGCGTGTGGAAGGCGTTCTTCGCCGACGGTGTTGTCTCGGAAGAAGGCCAGTACAAGGGCGGGACGCGCGACGGCACGTGGCACACGTTCCATCGCAAGGGCGCGCTCCTCGACGAGACCACGTGGGAAGCCGGCGTGCGCAACGGGCCGTACCGCGAGCACTACCCGACGGGCGAGATCAAGATCGCGGGCACGTACCTCCGCGACATCCGCGCGGCGCAATGGAGCGCGTATTACATGAACGGCAAGCTCGTCTGGTCGGGTCGCTACGACCCGAGTGGACGGCAGACCGGCATCTGGTTCGTCGGCAACTTCGATGGCTCGTCGGCCGGCTTCGGCACGATGAAGAACAACAAGCGCGACGGTATCTGGACCTTGTTCCACGAGACCGGCGTGCTCGCGGGCATCGGCACGTACACGTTCGGCAAGAAGCAGGGCACGTGGTTCGAGTGGTGGCCGTCGGGCAAGTTCTGGCGGCGCGTCGAATACGCGAACGACGTCGACGACAGCGAGGCCGCGCGCGCGTGCCTCGCGATCGGCGGCATGTGGATCGCCGACGTCAACGAGCGCGCGATCGGTTGCCAGGTCTGCCGCTCGGCAACCGAGACCGACCAGGGGCCCGTCAATCAGCTCAAGGATGGCCTGTGGACGTGGTGGCATGCGAACGCCGCCGTCGAGAAGCAGGGGGCGTTCAAGCTCGGCGCGCGCACCGGCCGCTGGCAGTCGTGGTTCGACAACAGCCAGCTCATGCTCGAGAACACGTTCGCCGACGACAAGGAAACCGGCCTCTCCCTCGGCTACTACCGCGACGGCAAGAAGCGCTTCGAGGGCCAATACGTCGCGGGCGCGGAAGACGGGGAGTGGGCGACGCGCCACGCGGACGGCTCGGTCGCCTCGGTCGGCCGCTATGCCACGGGCAAGAAGACCGGCCCCTGGAAGTACAGCTACCCGGGCGGACAGACCAAGGAAGAGGGCGAGTACACCGACGGCGCACCGTCGGGAACGTGGACGAGCTATCACCCGAACGGCGCGCGCGCGACGCAAGGTGCATACGTCGCCGGCAAGCGCGATGGCGAGTGGACGTACTGGCGCGCCGACGGCGCGGTGTGGCGCTCGGAGAAATTCGTCGCAGGAAAACGCGTGCTCGAGCCCGTTGGTGCCGGAAGTGGCAGCGTAACGCCGCGCTGACTGGCTACTCCATTAGCCATGTGCCGTAGCGCTCGGCATAAGCCTCACAGTTTCTACGACGCGTCGCACGTGTTCACATTTTAGTTGGTGCGACGTCGCACCACACCTCGTATGAATGCACGTGCGAAAAGGCCTTCTGCGTCTATCCCTCCTTGGTCTCGCGCTCGCTTCCGCGTGCGCCGATCAACCCAACCAGCAACCCGCAGGCTCGACCACGATCGGTGGCGATGGTTCTCGCATTCACCGCGCTGAATCGGGCCGCTTGACGGCGTCGTCGCGTGCAGCGGTCAACGATGTCGTGCGCGAGTACCTGCTCGGCCACGTCGACAGCGCGGCCGATCAGATGTCGCTGGTCTCGCAGAGCACGCCGGTGGGCGGCATCTCGCACGTGCGCTACGAGCAGATCGTCGGCGGCCTGCGCGTCTACGGCGCATACGTTCGTGCAGCGATCACCGACAAGGGCGAGCTCGTCCAGGTGATCGAGAACCTCGCGCCGGTCACGGGACTCGCGCGCGCAGCTTCGATCAAGCACAAGGACGCGCTCGCGGTTGCGATGGCGCAACACGGCTTCGACTTCGCGACGCCGGCAGAGACGTCCACGGCCGGCAACAAGAAAGGCTTCGACAAGGGCAGCGAGTTCTATCGTGACCCGAGCGTGGAGAAGGTCGCGTATCACCAGAACGGCGCGCTCAAGCAGGGCTACCTCGTCGAGACCTGGTCGTTCGGCAACAACCAGCTCGATCACACGCTCGTCAGCGGCAACGGGTCGATCGTCTACACCGAGCGCCGCACGCAGAACGACAGCTACAACGTGTTCACCGAGGATCCGCTCAAGGGAGCGCAGACCGTCACGGCGGGTCCGGGTGCAGGTAACGCGGAGTCACCGTCAGGATGGCTCGATGCGAGCGCGCAGCTCAACACGAACATCAGCGGTAACAACGCGCACGCGTACCTCGACGTCGACAAGAACAACCGCCCCGATCGTGGCGGCACCGCCGTCACCGGCGGCAATTTCCTTCAGGTGGTGGACCTCGCTGCGGCGCCGACGACCACGGGCAACCGCGCCGTCGCCGTTCAGAACTTGTTCTACTTGAACAGCGTCATCCACGACATCACCTACCGCCACGGCTTCGACGAAGCGGCCGGCAACTTCCAGGCAAACAACTTCGGGCTCGGCGGCGCCGGTAATGACCCCGTCAACGCGGAAGCGCAAGACGGTAGCGGCACCGACAACGCGAACTTCTCGACACCGACTGACGGCCAGAGCCCGCGCATGCAGATGTTTTTGTGGAGCGGCGCCGGGCCGAACGCACAAGTCACCGCCAGCGGCGCGACGCACGACGGCAAGCAGTCGTCGTTCGGACCCGCGCTGACGGCGGCGGGCAAGACCGGCGCGCTCGCGCTGGTCAGCGACGGCGTCGGGACCTCCTCCGACGGCTGCGAAGCGAACACCACGTCGTTGACTGGAAAAGTCGCGATCGTCGATCGCGGAAGCTGCGACTTCACCGTGAAGGTCATGAACGCGCAGGCGGCCGGCGCTATCGCCGTCGTGATCGCGAACAACGACACGGCGAATCCGAACAGTTACTTCGCGGCCGGCGGCACCGAGCGGCGGGTCAAGACCTCGTCGATGATGGTCAGCTTCAATGCGGGCAATGCGCTCAAGGCGGTCGTTGGCGCCTCCGCGAACGCGAAGGGCTTGCCGAGCCCGTTGATGATCGATGCGAGCCTCGACGCGGACATCGTCTATCACGAGTTCGGTCACGGCCTCACGTGGCGCATGATCGGCGGCATGAGCGGTCCGATGGCCGGCGCGATCGGTGAAGGCGCGAGCGACACGCTCGCGTTCCTCGTCAACGGCGACGACGCAGTGGCGGAGTACTCGGCCTCCGACCCGGACGGCATCCGCCGTAACCGCTATCAGGGTTATCCGCGCACGTACTCGGCCGTGGGCAATGCAGCCCAAGGCGGCGGGCAGGTTCACAACGACGGCGAGATCTACGCCGCTGCGATGTGGCGCGTGCTGCAGAACTATCTCGGGGCGGGCCTGAGCGCGAGCGACGTGCTCGACGACTTCATCGGCGGCATGAACTTCACGCCCGCGACGCCGGCGATGGAAGACATGCGTGACGGCATGCTGCAGGCAGCCGGCGCTGATCGCGCCTGCTTGATCTGGCGCGGCTTCGCGGCGACCGGGATCGGCGTCGGTGCCGACGGCACCACGAGCGCGCCGGTCACGATCATCGAGTCGTTCGCGGTTCCAGCGGGCTGCTAGCCACGACGGGTGACGTGCACGGGTGGGCGCGGAGAGCGCTCACCCGGCTTTCGTTTCGGCACAGGTGCGACCTGTAATCGAAAAAATACAGGTCGCACCTGTCAGCGCGGCGGGACGAACAGCTTGATCTCGACGCGCCGGTTCGCGAGCCGGCCCTTCGGGCGGTCGTTGTCGCTGACCGGCTCCTCGGTGCCGCGTCCCTCGACGACGATCCGGCCCTCGGGGATGCCGTTCGCGACGAGGACCTGGCGCACGGCCTCGGCGCGAGCGCGCGAGAGGTCGACCGCGAGCTCCGCGATGTCTTGATCGGGCGATGCGGCGTTCGCGAACTGCTTCGCCTCGCGGTCGTCCGTGTAGCCGATCAGCACGACGCGGATCGACGGGTGCGTCGTCATCGTCGCCGCGATCTTCCTGATGTTCGAGATCGCGGAGTCGCGCACGACGGTCTCCGCCTCGGCGTAGATCAGGCCCTCGATCGTGCCGCGGAGCGCGTCGACCTCGGCGGGGAGCGAGTCGGGGCAGCCGTCGTCGTCCTGGAAGCCGTTATAGGTTTCGGCGACGGTCGAACACTTGTCCGCGATGTCGAGGACGCGATCGGTGTCGTTGTCGATGTCGGGACAGCCGTCGAGATCGTCGAAGCCATCGGCGTCCTCGGGGCGATCGATACAGGTGTCCTTCGCGTTCGCGATGCCGTCCTTGTCGTCGTCGGCATCGGGTGGCGGGCCTTCCTTGAGCTTGGCCCGCTTGCGCTTGCCGAGCTGGAACTCGATGCCGAGGCCGATGTCGACCTCGGGCCGGAGATACGTGCCCTCGTCGTTGTTGTCGACCCACTTCTTGCCGGGCACGACGACGATGCGCGCATCGAAGCGCAGGATGAAGCCTTTGTTGGTGTCGAAGCGGACGCCACCACCCGCGTAGCCCGCGCCGACGATGCCCGAGTCGAACGTCTGGCGTGCGGACGAGATGGCGATCGGAGAGCCGCCGCCGACGACGACGAACGGCATCAGGCGCCGGCCCGACATGAACTGGAAGCGAATGTGGAGGCGCGGGTCGATCCAGAACACGCTCGCGGAGTCGGCGCCACCGATGGAGTTCGTCGTCGTGGGCGAGAGCGCGAGCTCGAATTCAGGGATGACGTACTCGAACAGCGGGTGCGCGATGCGGCCGCCGAACATCACCGACGAGCCGAGCGAGGGATGTGCGGGAGCGTCGGGCAGGTAGCCGAGCATCGCGTCGCTCGCGAAGATGCGCGGCCCGACGAATCCACCGATCTGGGTGCCGTCCGCGCGCACGAGCGACGGCGCGAACAGCAGCGCGATCACGACGCTCGATCGAAGCACGAAACCGAACGTATCACGGTGTCACTACACCGTCCGCAGGTAGGCCCGTGAAGTCGGTTTGATCGAGGAGGCCGATCCAGGCGTCGTCCTTGGGCGTGTGGAACACCGAGGCATAGATCGCGTCGTTGAGGCCGGCGAAGTCGAGGCTTTTCCGGCGCAGCAGCTCGTAGCGAATCTGCGCGCGGAGGCGGAACTGATTGAGGGCCGTGTCGGCGAGGATGTTCTGCTCGAGCCGCGCGAGCAGGGCGTCCGACTTCATCGCCAGCGGGTTGCCGGCGCGGACCTTCTCGATCAGGGCGATGCTCTGCGCGTCGAGGAGCATCGGGGCCGGTACGGCCCGAGGCGCGAGCCCGATGTTCCATGCCTTCTGTCCGATCGTGGCCCACTGCGCGACATCGGCGCGATCGATCGCGCCCGCATCGATGCCGATCTGCTGGAGGTCGACGACCTCGACGGCCATCTTCGCGTACGTCGAGCGCTGCGCACGCTCGACCGCAGCGGTCCCGATCTCGGCCGCGCCGATCAGCCGGCCGCGACGGCGCACGTAGTCGGTGCCCGCCATGCCGGCGAACGTGGTCTGCGACGTGCGCAGCTCGGTCTCGTGAAACGCGAGCACGGCGCCGAGGACCTCGCTGTCGGCGAGCTGCTGGATCGCCTTCGCGAGCTTGACGCTCTTCTGGAGCTCCGAGCGGAACACGACGGGCGCGTAGAGGCCGGGCAAGACGTCGAGCACGTTGCCGCGCTCGTCCATCACGTAGTGCGCGCTGTTGCCGGTCGTCGTGCGCTCGAGCTTGCGGCCGTCGCCGAAATCGATCGTGACCCGCGGCACCGCACGCTCGCTCGACCAGTAGAGGACGAAGTTGTCGCGCAGAAACTTCGAGGTCTCGACATTCGCGTAGAGCGTCGTGCGGAAGAAGCGGCTGTTCGCGCACGACAAGTCCTCGTCGAGCCGGCCGAGCATGCGCAGGTGCAAGATCGGCTGGTGCTGCGCGGCGGCCGCGGCCTTCGCATCCTCGAGGGTCGTGTGCCAGTAGAGGCGCGAGGTCGTCGCGTAGCGCTGACCGGCGAATTTGTCGATCTCGCGTGCGAACGACTCGCGTGCGTCGCCGGGCGACATCGCGTCGTAGCGCGCGAGCATCGCGGCGAGCTTCTCGGGGCCCGCCGGGCGCTGCTTCGCGGCGGGCGCTTCGGGCGAGAGCGAGAGCATCGCGAGAAAGCCGACAGAGGCGGCGACACCGAGCACGCGAACCGGGTTGGGCATGAAACGAAGATGCGCGATGCGACGCGCGCGGACGGTCAGGCCTCGGTAAAGCCACCCTTTACGTCCGCCTTACACGCCACGTGGCACAATGGCGAAGTGCGTGTCCTCGTGGTCGAAGACGAACAGAGCCTCCGCGATGGCATCGTGGACTTGCTCACCGGCGACGGCCACCAGGTGATCGCGGTCGGCGACGGCGTCGCGGGGGTCGAAGCAGGCCTGCGCGACCCGTTCGACCTCGTCGTGCTCGATCTCATGCTGCCGCGCCTCGACGGCATGGAGGTCTGCCGCCGCCTGCGCAGTGCACGGCCCGGCATGCCGATCCTGATGTTGACCGCGCGTGGCTCCGAGGACGACAAGGTCCGCGGCCTCATGGAAGGCGCCGACGACTACGTCACGAAGCCGTTCTCTGCTCGCGAATTGCTCGCGCGCGTGCGCGTGCTCGGCCGGCGCGCACCGGTGGGCGAATCGCTCGACGAGCTGCAAGTCGACGACACGGTCATCGATCTCGCGCGCATGGTCGTCGTGCGTGGCGAGGCGCGCACCGCGCTGACGCCGCGCGAGGTCGGCATCCTGCGCTGGCTGTACCGTCATCAAGATCGGGTGGTGTCGCGCGCCGAGCTGCTCGAGCAGGTGTTCGGTCAGCGCGGTGATCTGCAGACGCGCGCCGTCGACATGGCGATCGCGGTGCTGCGCAAGAAGGTCGAGCCGAATCCCGACAAGCCGACGGTGATCATCTCGGTGAAAGGCGCGGGCTACGCGTGGCGACTCGCGCGCTAGGAAAGCCGCGCTCGCGGACGGTGTACGCGGCGCTGTTGCTCGTCGGCGTGCTCGCGGCGCCGCTCGTCGCGTGGTTCTTCTCGGGCTGGGCCGACGTCCGCGCGCAGCAGCGCGAGCTTCGCGCCGAGCCGACGCGCGCCGCGGAAGCCAAGGCGAGCGGTCTCGCGAGCGAGATGCGCCTCGAGCTCTCGCGCCTGCTCGCACGCGAAGCAGAGCGCCCGTACTTCCACTACCAGAACCTGTTCCACGATCCGCGCACGGGCCCGAGCTACTACGTCTCGACATCGCCGCTCGCGACAGGTCCACAAGATCAGCTCGTGCTCGGCTACTTCCACCTGAACGGCGGCGGTCAGCTGACCACGCCGACGATCAACGACGAAGCGCCACATCTCTCCGAGCAGACGCGGCTTCCCGAGAACCGCCGGTTTCGAGACGAGGTCGTGCGCAGCTTCAGCGCACAGCTCAAGTCGGCGCCGGGCGAGCTCGTCGCGGATGCCACGGTCGTCAAGCCGACGACGAAGCCGAATCCGTCGCCGGGGAAGACAAAGAAGATCAAGAACGCGACCGAAGAGGACGTGCAGCAGGAGTCCAAGGTCGTGCAGCTCGATCCCCAGAGCTACGCGCAGAACAACGCGTCCACGCGCGTCTACTGGGACAACTACATGGGCAACAACCCGGGCCAGCAGGCGCAAGAGAGCATCACGGTGCCGAAGTCGCTGCCCAAGCAGCGCACGATCCCGAAGCAGCAAGAGACGGTCGTTGCCGAAGGCGGCGCGAACGCGAAGCCCGTCACGATCACGATCTCGCCGTTCGAGTGGCACACGTTTCCGTTCGCTGGTCAGCCAGCGCTCGTCGCGGTTCGTCAGGTGTCGACGCCCGACGGCACGCTCGCGCAGGGCTTCGTCGTCGATCGCTCGACGCTGACGAGCTGGCTCGCGAGCCGCGCGGGCGAATCGGTCGCCGAGCTCGGCATTCACGACGAGGGTGGGCCGAACGAAGTCGCGCCGGGCTGGCAGCTCACCGTCGCGGCGAATCCGCGCACGCTCGCGGCGTCGGGGGCAACGGCCGCGCGCGTCGCGTCGTCGTTCCTCATGCGGTTCGTGATCATCGGCGTGATCGCCGCGATCGCCGCGATGCTCGTCGTGATGATGGTCGCGCGCGCCGAGCAGCTCGCACGGGAGCGCAGTCAGTTTGCCGCCGCGGCCGCGCACGAGCTGCGCACGCCGCTCGCCGGCCTCCAGCTCTACGGCGACATGCTCGCCGACGGTCTCGGCGATCCGACGAAGCTCCGCGACTACGCGCGTCGCATGAGCGAAGAGGCATCGCGGCTCGGGCGTGTGGTCTCGAACGTGCTCGGGTTCTCGCAGCTCGAGCGCGGCAACCTCTCCGTCGAGGTCAAGACGGGCCCACTCGGCGAAGTCTTGAAGGAGCTGGCCGAACGCGCGGAGCCCGCGCTCGATCGCGCCGGTGCGACGCTCGCGCTCGACGCCTCGCCCGATCTACAAGCGCGCTTCGATCGCGACGCGGTGTTTCGCATCGTCGGCAACCTGCTCGACAACGCGGAGAAGTACGGCCGCGGCGCCGACGACCGAACGATCGAGCTCGCGGCGCGTGAGACGCAGGATGCCGTCGAGGTCACGGTCCGCGACCACGGGCCGGGCATCTCCGAGGAAGCGCGCGCGAAGTTGTTCCGTGCATTCTCGCGCGGCGTTGACAACGACGGACCGGCGGGCCTCGGCCTCGGTCTCGCGCTCTCGAAGTCACTGGCGCAGGCGATGAACGGCGATCTCGCCTATCGCGAAGGCAACGGCGCGACGTTCGTGCTGCGCCTCGCCAAGGCCTAGCCGGGTAACGACACCCCAGGCGCGTTGCCATTCGCAACGCGGCCGTGTTGCGGTGCTGTGATGTCGCGACGTTCGTGAGGCCCGACCGTTGCAGTACGCATGCTGCGATGAAGCGGGGCCTGCTCGTCGTGTGGCTCGTCGCGTGTACCGGGAGCCAGTCTCCGGGGCCTGATGGCGATGACGATCCGATCGTTCCGTGGGAGCCGCCGATCGGAGCGCACTACGACCCCGACGGGTCGGGCGTCGTGTTCCGGATCGCGTCGAGTCGGGCCACACGCGTCGAGCTGTGGATCTACGACGCGCCGATGGGTGCCGAGCGCGCGCGTGTCGTGATGGAGCGTGAGGCCCGCGACGTCTGGCGTGCGCGCGTTGCGGCCGGCGAACTGCCCGAGACCATCTACTACGGCTATCGCGTGTGGGGCCCCAACTGGACGTTCGACGAGGCGTGGGCACCGGGCTCGATGGCGGGCTTTGTCACCGATGTCGACACGGGCGGCAATCGGATGAATCCGAACAAGCTCGTGTTCGATCCGTACGCGCGCGAGCTCTCGCACGATCCGACGACGCCCGAGCAGCCCGACGGCTCGTTCTACGGCACGGGCCAGAACCGGCTGAAAGATTCCGGTCCCGTCGCACCGAAGGGCATCGTGCTGCGCGACGAACCGTTCGAAGCTGCGAAGCCGGCGCGAGGTTTCGAGAACGAGATCATCTACGAGGTGCACCTGCGCGGCTTCACGATGGAGGCGGGCGTCGAGTGCGCGGGCACATATGCGGGCGCCGCGACGCGCGCGCAATATCTCGCCGAGCTCGGCGTGACGGCGGTCGAGTTTCTGCCGATCCAGGAGACGCCGAACGATCGCAACGACGTCGATCCGGCATCTGCGAAGGGCGACAACTTCTGGGGCTACTCGACGCTCGCGTACTTCGCACCCGACCGGCGCTACGCGTGCGATCGCTCGCCGGGCGGTCCGACGCGCGAGCTCCGCGCGATGGTCCGCGCGTTTCACGAGCGCGGGATCAAGGTCTACGTCGACGTCGTCTACAACCACACGTCGGAAGGCAGCGGCGGCGCGCTGCTCTCGCTCCGTGGCGTCGACAACGCGGGGTACTACCAGCTCGACAAGACCGGCACGGGCTTCACGAATTCGAATGGCGTCGGCGCGGACATCGCCGGGCAAAAGCCACTCGCGCAGGCGCTCGTGCTCGATTCACTTCGCTACTGGCGCGACGAGCTCGGCATCGACGGCTTTCGCTTCGACCTCGCTCCGATCCTCGGCAACGAGACGCCGTCCGGCTTCAAGTACAAGCCCGACGTGCTCGCCACGATCGCGACGCAGATCGGTGGCGACTTGATCGCCGAGCCGTGGGGCGTCGTCGCGGGCAGCTATCAGGTCGGCAACTTTCCGGTCGGCTGGTCGGAGTGGAACGATCGCTATCGCGATCTGATCCGGCAGGATCAGAATCAAGTCGGCGCCGCCCTCGTGACACCGGGCTGGCTCGCCGCGCGCATTCACGGCTCGTCGGAGCTGTTTCGCTCCGATGGCCGGCCGCCGAGCGCGAGCGTGAACTTCGTGGTTGCGCACGACGGCTTCACGCTGTTCGACCTCTACGCATGCGACACGCCCAACAACGGCCAGGCGTGGCCCTACGGCCCGTCGGATGGCGGCTCGGCCGACAACAAGTCGTGGTCGCACAACGGCGACGCGGCGGCGCAGCGTCAGGCCGCGCGCACCGGCTTCGCGCTGCTCATGCTCTCGCAAGGCGTGCCGATGATCACCGGCGGCGACGAGCGGCTTCGCTCGCAGCGCTGCAACAACAATCCGTACAACCTCGACTCGCCGGTGACGTGGCTCGACTGGGATCAGCCCGAGCCGGCGTTCACGACGTTCGCGCGCCGCATGATGCAGTTCCGGAATGCGCACGCCGCGTTCCGGCCGGCAGCATGGATCGAGCCGGCGCAGATCTCGTGGCGCGATGCGACGGGCAACGTAGTTGGTGCCGCGTACATGGACGACGCGTCGAAGCCCGTGCTCGCGTGGCGGCTCGATGGTGCCGCGCTCGGCGATGTTTCGTCTGCGCTGTACGTCGCGTACAACCGCGGGCTCGCGACGGCGGCTGTCACGCTGCCGCCGCCACCGTCGGGGCTCGCGTGGTATCGCGTCGCGGATACCGGTGCGTGGATGGAGCCGCAGGCAAACATCGCGGCGCCCGGCGCCGAATACCGGATGAACCAGTCGCGCTACGACGTGGTCGCACGCTCGCTGGCGCTGTTCATCGCTCGTTGATGTAGCAGTCGGCCTCGGTCTCGACGAGCCACGCGGCATCGATGAACCGGCCGATCTCGACGAACGTGCACGCGGGTCGGATCACGTCGAACACCTCGCCGTGCGCGCGGGCCGCGTCTTTCCATGTCGCGATGTCGACGAGCATGATGCGCGTGCGGATCACGTCGTGCTTCGAGCCGCCCGCATCTTCGACGGCGCGCAGCATGATCTCGAGGCAGAGCTTGGTCTGCTCGTAGACGTCACCGGGATGCGCGTTCGTGCCGTCCTGCGCGATCGGCGCGGTGCCACCGACGGCAATAAACGGACCGGTGCGAACGGCGCGCGACATGCCGATGGGCTGCTCGTATTGCGAGCCCGATGAGATGCGCTGCCGCTTCATCCGCGGAACTGATCCTTCCACGAGCGAATCGCGCCGAACACGCTGACCGGATCGCCGGCGACGCCGCGGTTCATCGCGGCGATCACGACGTCGGGTGCGGCGCTGCGCAAGAACGGATTCGTCGCGCGCTCGATCTCGATCGTCGAGGGCGTCGACGGTGTGGTCAGCTCCGCGGCGCGCTTCGCGATGTCGACGTTGTCGGGCTCGACCGCCGCGGCGAACTTGAGGTTCGAAGCGGTGTACTCGTGACCGAAGTAGACCTTGGTCTCGGGCGGCAGCGCCGCGAGCTTCATGAGCGAGGCGTGCATCATCGCGGCGTCGCCTTCGAACACGCGGCCGCAGCCACCGCCGAACAGCGTGTCGCCGGTGAACACGGAGTCCTCGACGTGAAAGCTCACCGCGCCGAGCGTGTGGCCGGGGTTGAGGATCACGCGAACGCTCAGCGGGCCGAACTGGAAGCTGCTGCCGTCGGCAACGATCATCGTGACGCCGGAAAACTTTTCCCCGTCGATCTCGCTTGCAACGATCGCGACCGCCGGACTTCGCTTCAGCAGATCGGGCACACCACCGACATGATCGGGGTGGTGGTGCGTGCACCAGATCTGCGCGAGCACGACGCCCTCACGCGCGAGCGCGGCCTCGATCGGCGCGGCTTCGCCCGGATCGACCACGGCGGCGGTCTGCCCGTCGATCACGAGGTAGGCAAAGTTGTCTTTGAGGCACGGTACGGCAACGACGCGCATGGCCGGAACGTACTACCGTCGGGCCGATGATGCAGGCGATCGTGCTGCGCGAACACGGTGGGCCCGAGGTGCTCCGCCTCGAACAGCTCCCGGTTCCGGAGCCGGGGCCTGGACAGGTCCGCGTGCGCATTCGCGCGATCGCGCTCAATCACCTCGATCTCTGGGTCCGCCGCGGCGGCCCCGCGTTCCATCTCGAGTATCCGCATCGGCTCGGTTCTGACATCGCCGGTGTCGTCGATGCCGTGGGCCCTGGAGCGACCACGTCCGCAGGCACCAAGGTCGTCGTCCAGCCCGGACTCTCGTGCGGCAAGTGCGTCGCGTGCCTCGGCGGTCACGACAACCTGTGCCGCTACTACAAGATCCTCGGGGAGAACACGCAGGGCGGTTACGGCGAGTACATCGTCGTCCCCGAGGTCAACCTCGCGCCGTATCCCGAGCGCCTCGACTTCCCGCATGCTGCCGCCTCGATCCTCACGTTCCTCACCGCGTGGCAGATGGTCGTGCACAAGGCGCGCGTCACGCCGGGCGAGGTCGTCCTCGTGCAGGGCGCTGGTTCGGGCATCGGTGTTGCCGCGATCCAGATCGCGAAGCTCTACGGCGCGCGCGTGATCGCGACGGCGTCGACCGACGCGAAGCTCGCACGCGCGAAGGAGCTCGGCGCCGACGACGTCATCAACTACACGACCGGCGACTTCGCCGCCGCCGCTCGCGCGCTCACCGGCAAGCGCGGCGTCGACGCCGTCATCGAGCACGTCGGCGGCGACACGTTCGTCGGCAGCATCAAGGCCGTGCGCAACGGCGGCCGCATCGTCACGTGCGGCGCGACCGCCGGCTTCCACCCCGCGATCGATCTGCGCCACATCTTCTTCCGGCAGATCGAGATCCTCGGCTCCACGATGGGCAGCAAGGCCGACCTGCTCGCCGTGCTCGCACATGTCGCCGCCGGTCGCCTCGAGCCCGTCGTCGATCGCGTCCTCCCGCTCGCGCAAGCTGCCGACGCCCACCGCGTCCTCGAAGATCGTGCCGCGTTCGGCAAGGTCGTCCTCGAGCCATGAGCGAGACCGCGCTCGCCCTGCGAGGTCTCGGCAAGGACTACGGCACGCGCACCGCCGTCCACGCGATCGATCTCGACGTGATCCGCGGCGAGTGCCTCGGCCTCCTCGGTCCGAACGGCGCGGGCAAGACCACGACCATCTCGATGGCCTGCGGCGTCACCACGCCAACGCGCGGCACCGTCTCGATCGGCGGCATCGATCTCCGCTCCGACCCACTCGCTGCGAAGGCGAAGCTCGGCCTCGTGCCGCAGGAGCTCGCGCTCTACGAGGAGCTCTCCGGTCTGCAGAACCTCCGCTACTTCGGTGCGCTCTACGCGCTCTCCCCCAGGAAGCTCGACGAGCGCATCGCGTGGGCGCTCGAGGTCGTCGGTCTCGCCGATCGCGCTCGCGATGTCGTCAAGAAGTACTCCGGTGGAATGAAGCGCCGGCTCAACATGGCCGCGGGCCTGCTTCACCAGCCCGAGCTGCTCGTGCTCGACGAGCCGACGGTTGGTGTCGATCCGCAGTCGCGCAATCACATCTTCGAGACGGTGCGAGCGCTCAAGCAGCGCGGGATGACGGTGATCTATACGTCGCACTACATGGAGGAAGTGGAGGCGCTGTGTGATCGAGTGGCGATCATCGATGGCGGCGCGATCGTGGCAACGGGCTCCATCGCGTCGCTGGTCGCGCAGCATGCCGGGAAAGGCCTGACGATCGAGATCGTGGGGGACATCGATGCGGCGCTGGCGGCTGCCTCACAACACGGAGACGCCGAGAGGATCGATCGATCGCTACGCGTCATCCCGCGCGGCGCACTCGCACCGCTGATCTCGGCGATCGAAGCAACCGGAGCGACGATCGCGCGCATCGAGTCACGGGAAGCGAACCTGGAAACTGCGTTCCTCGCGCTCACGGGCAAGACACTCCGGGATGCTTCATGAAGAAGATCGCTCTGTGACCCATCCCCGCATGAGCATGGAGCACGCATGATCGGAGCGGCGATTCGCAAGGACGCCCAGTTGTTGCTGCGCGACCGCGGCGCATTGATCAGCCTCTTCGTACTTCCCGTCGTCTTCATGCTGGCCTTCGGATCCATGTTTCGATTTGGACCCAGTGCCGGCAAACCCCAGGAGATCGCCATCTGGCACGCACCCGGCGACGCGCGCGGTGAGCTGATCGCCTCGAGCGTCGATCAAGCGGAAGGCTTCACCGCCAGGCGCGTCACCACCGCCGACGCAGTCCGCAAGCTCGTCGCCGACGAGGACGTGAAGGCCGGCCTCGTCGTGCCCGCCGCGCCCGAGCAGGTCGAGCTCGTGATCGATCTCGGCGCTCCGCTCCAGGCGCGCGGCCCACTGCAAGGCGCACTGACCGGCATCGTGATGCGCGCGATGGCTCCGGTCCCGCTCGATGCGATGCCGCAGATGGTGGAGGCGCGATCGCCGCCGGGGATCACGAAGCCGCTCGCTGGGATCTCGAGCTTTCAGGTGACGGTGCCGGGCAACGCTGTGCTGTTCGGATTTTTCATCTCGCTCACGACCGCGTTGGCGTTTGGCGGAGAGCGCAAGACGGGGACGTGGCGGCGGTTGCTCGCGGCGCCGGTGCCGCGGTGGAAGGCGCTGCTGTCGACGCTGGTGCCGTATTTTCTCGTCGGCGTGTGCCAGCTTGCATTTCTTTTTGGGGTGGGTGCCGGGCTGTTCGGAATGCAGATCGCCGGATCGATCGCAGCGCTCGTCGTGCTGTCGTTGTCGGTCGTCTACTGTGCGGTGTCGCTGGGGCTGTTGTTCGCCGCGATCGGTGGGAGCGAGAAGCAGCTCGGCGGGGTGGGGAGTGTCGTGCTGCTCGTGATGGGCATGCTGGGCGGGTGCATGGTGCCGCGCCTCGTGATGCCGGCCTTCATGAAGTCGCTCGGGATGGCCGTGCCGCACTCGTGGGCACTTGAGGGCTACTACGCGGTGTTGGTGCGCGAGGGGACGTCGCTTGCGGATGTCGCGCCGAATGTCGGTATGCTGCTGGGGTTCGGGACTGGCTTTGCATTGCTCGGCCTCGTTCTATTTCGGTTCGAGCGCTGAGCTGTCTATGATCTATTCATGGGTGTGACGCGACGACTCGCGATCTCGGGGCTCGTGTGCGCGGTGGCCGCGGGGAGCGCGAACGCCGAAGGGCTCGATGCAGAGCGGTTTGTCCCGGCCGTCAGTGCGGAGGGCGGCTTCGCGCAAGAGCACCCGATGGTGCCGCATCACCTGGGCTGGGGCCTCGGGCTGTTCCTGAACTTCGCGGACGATCCGGTCGTCGAGAAGACGGCGGGCGGCGATGACCTCAGCAAGGTCGTCGACACGGCGGTGTCTGCGGACTTGCTCGCGTCGATCGGGCTGTGGCGGCGGGTGGAGCTCGGCCTGCACATCCCCGTGCACCTCTATTACGACGGCGATCCGTACGCGACCGGCGGCACCACGCTCGAGGCGGGCGCGGGGCTCGGCGATCTGCGGTTCGTGCCGAAGGTGCAGATCCTGTCGACAGGTGACCTCGCGAAGCACTTTCTCCTCGGATTCGCGCTGCCCATCTCGTTCCCGACGGGCAACGAAGAAGAGTTTCGCGGCAGCGGCGGCGTGACCGTGCATCCGCGGCTGTTGTTCGCGGCGCACCTCGGCAAGCTCGGGCTCGGCTTCGATGTCGGCTACAAGTGGCGGAGCCAGCATCCACAGACGTTGCCGTGGGCGAACGAGATCACGCTCGGACCGTGGCTGTCGTTCGGCGTCACCGACACGCTGGCGATCCGCGCGGAGTTGCTCGCGGCGAAGCACGTCGGCAGCGACGTCGACGGCGCGGACTTCCCGATGGAAGTGCTCGGCGGCATCGAATACGACACCGGCGAGCTCGCGCTCTACGGCGGCGCGACGCTCGGCCTCACCGACGGCATCGGCGATCCGGACTTCCGCATCATCTTCGGCGTGCGCTACCGCAAGGGCGTCCCGCAGGATCAGGGCTATCGCGACACCGACGGCGACGGCGTACTCGACAAGGACGACCTCGCACCGACGGAGCCCGAGGACAAGGACGGCTTCAAGGATGAGGACGGTGAGCCCGAGCCCGACAACGATCACGACGGCATCATGGATGGCGACGACGAGTGTCCCGAGCTCGCGGGCGAAGCGGATCGCCGCGGCTGCCCGAAGCGCACGTTCGTGAAGATCGAGGACGGCAAGCTCCTCGTCATCGGCAAGGTGCAGTTCCGCACTGGCTCGGACGAGATCGACAGCAACAGCGAGCAGCTGCTCGATCAGATCGCGCAGGCGCTCGAGGGCAACTCGTCGGTGAAGAAGCTCCGCATCGAGGGCCACACCGACAACGTCGGCGACGACGGCACGAACATGAAGCTCAGCGAGGGCCGCGCGAAGGCCGTGCGCGCTGCGCTGCAGAAGCGCGGTGTCGACGAGGATCGCCTCGAGACCGCCGGCCTCGGCGAGACTCGCCCGATCGCACCGAACGACACACCGGGTGGGCGGCAGAAGAATCGTCGCGTCGAATTCATCATCGTGGGAGGTAACTGATGAAGGCTCTCGTCACGCTCGCGCTCGTGCTCGCCGCGACCGATGCGGCGGCCCAGTCATTTCCCGTCGACGCGCAGTGGGATCCGCTGTTCTGCGATCAGATCGTGATGATCGATCGGTTTCAGGACGAAGCGGGTGCGACCGCCGAGCGCGACATCGTCGGCAACCGCGATGCGCCGGCCGCGATGTATGCAGCCGACGCGAGCTTCCTCTATCTGCGGATGCGGCTCGATCAGGATCCGATTCCGACGCCGCCAACGGTCGCGACGGCCTCGTGGGGCTTTGCCGTCAACCTCGACACCGACCTGCGCAACTACGAGATCCTGCTGCTCGTCGACGGCACGGGGCCACAGCAGAACGTCGTCGTGTACCGCAACACGATGACGGTCACGCCAAACGATCCGACCGACCCGGCAGAGATGTCGGTGATGACGTTCCCGATCTCGACGCACGCCCAGAAGCGCAGCGCGCAGGGCTCGCAGTTCGGCGGCGGTAACGACTTCTGGCTCGAGCTCGCGGTGCCGTGGAGCACGCTGACGCCGCTCGGCTTCGGCCGCACGACGCCGATCCGCGTGTGGGCTGCATCGTCGACGGCATCGAACGCGCTCGACGGCGACTTCGCCTGTCACGACGGCGCGACCGGCGAGCCCGTGCTCGACGTGATCATCTCGGATCCGACGACCGGCGATCCCGACGTCGATACCGACATGGACGGCTTCACCGACGCAGAGGAAGTCGCGGCCGGCAGCAATCCGAACGATGCGAACAGCGTCCCGACGAGCCGACTCGAAGGCGGCGGCGGCTGCGCAGCGGGTGGCGGTGGCCTCGGTGCCGCGCTCGCATTGTTGATGCTGCGGCGATCCAGGCGGCGTGTTCGGTCGTACGATGGTGGGTGATGACTCAGCCGCCACCCGGGTCCATGGGCGCGCCGTTCGTCGGTGAAGCGCTCAAGTTTCTGAAGGACCCGTTCGCGTTCACGCTCACGCGCACGCGCCAGCACGGCAACATCTGGAAGACCCGCATCCTCGGCGACACCGTCGTGTTCTTCGCCGGGCCGAAGGCGTTCTCGTTCTTCATGGACCCGGAGCACTTCACGCGCCAGAACGGCTCGCCGAAGTTCATGCAGGAGCTGCTGCATCCCGACGCCGTCCCATTCCTCGACGGCGATCGCCACAAGACACGCAAGCGCCTCCTGCTCGCCGCGTTCACGAACGACGCGATCGGCAGCTACTTGCCCGGCGTATTCCAGGCCGTCGAGCGGTTCGCCGCGACGTGGACGACCGAGCGGCCCATCGCCGCCGATCTCTCGCAGCTCGGCTTCGACATCGCGGACTACCTGTTCGCCGCGAGCGATCCGATGCAGAGCAACACGCAAGGCGCCGCCGACTTCGCGCGCATGAACAGGGGCGCGTTCGCGCCGCCGCTCAACCTGCCGTTCACGGCGTACGGCAAGGCGATCAAGGCGCGCGATCGCCTGCGCATCTACATCCGCGAGCAGCTCGAAACCCGCGACGGCAAGGGCACCGCGCTCGGTGTCCTCAAGGCCGCGCGTGGCCCGAACGGCGAGGCACTCTCGACCGACGAGCTCGCGATCGAGCTCTTGCACTTCTACTTCGCCGCGCACGGCGGGCTCACCGCCGCGATCGCGTGGCTCCTCGTCGTCCTCGGCCAGCATCCGGATCTCGCCGCGCGCCTGCGCACCGAAGCCGACGCCGTGCTCGGCGATGGCGCGCCGACCATCGCGCAGATCCAACAGCTCGGCGCAGCCCGCGCGGTCTCGCGCGAGGTGCTGCGCGCGTATCCGATCGCACCCGTCACGTTCCTCGGCGTCGCAAAGAAGGACCTCGAGCTCGACGGCTTTCACATCCGCGCCGGCTGGAAGGGCGCGGGCGCGATCTGGGCGACGCTGCAAGACGGCTCGACGTTTCGCGACCCGACGAGCTTCCGCGGCGACCGCCTCGGAGACGACGCACTCGGCGCGCTGCCGAGTAACGCGTTTGTCCCGCAGGGTGGCGGTCCGCCCGAGGGTCATCGCTGCCCGGGCGAGTCGCTGATCCAGACGATCATGCCGGCGTTCCTCGGCTGGTTCACGAGGCGGTACGACCTCGAGTACCGCGAGCAAGATGTGACGCCCGGCGGCGGCGGGCTCGGCCCACTGCCGCGCGACGGCGTGCGCGTCGCTGTGAAGCGTCGCTAGTGCCGACCCCAGCTCCGCCACTCGATTCCGGAATGCACACGCCGCGGGCAGCGTTACGGTCTCATGTATCGGCTGGCTCTCGTATGCTTCCTTGGGTGCACGGGCCCGCATGGCAACTCGCCGGACATCCGAACGCCCGATGCAAGGACCGCAACGATTGGTGCCTCGAACCTTCCCGTTCCCCTTCCCGCACCCTTCACCTGCGGGATTCTGGCGCGGGCTGCGGAGTGTGAGCCTCTTTGGGGCTGCATGCACATCAGGAAGAAGTTTGGTTCTTGTTACGGGACGACCTCGGCGATCCTGACGCTCCACCGTGAAGAACCGACGCTCGATCCCGAGAACGAGCCGCCGGACGAGGGTCTAGAAGTCGCGGGCTACGTCGTCCAGCTGTCGGGCCGCGAGGTCTGCGGTTCGGAGCCGCTCGGAGCGGACAACTGCACCGTGGACCGTGCCGACGGCTGTGCTGGCGACATCGTCGCGACCTGCCGTGTGTGGACGGATCGAAACGACGAAACCGAGGTCCCGCGCATCGAGAGACGCACGCTGCGTGTCGGTGAGGGAATCGTTCGACGAGCGCCGTAACAGCTAACCCTTTTGCCGGATGCTGCGCGCGAAGACGCGCGGTCAGCGACGGTCGAAGGCGCGGTCCTGGCCGCGCGCGGGGACAACCGACGGGCTCTCGCGTAGCGCCGCGTCGACGGCACGCGCGACCTCGCGGCCTTCGGCGATCGCCCACACGATCAGCGAGGCGCCGCGATGTGCATCGCCGGCGCAGTACACGCCGGGCACGTTCGTAGCGCCGCGCTTGTCGGTGGCGATGTTGCCGCGCGCGTCGAGCGTGACGCCGAGCTGCGCGGTGATGGCCGACGTGTCGGGGCCGGTGAAGCCGAGCGCGAGGATGAGCGTGTCGACGGGCATGGTGACCTCGGTGCCGTCGTCGAGCTTCTCGCCGACCAGCGCTTCAAGCCGCCCGTTACCGGCGAGCTTCGTCGTGCGAAACGCGAACGTGCGATCGCCGCCTTCTTCTTGCGAGCTCGACGTGCGAAACGTCATGGGCCACTGCGGCCACGGGTTCAGTTCGGCGCGCGAAGTGGGCGGCGCCGGCATCAGCTCGATCTGCGTGACATGCGCGGCGCCCTGGCGGTGTGCCGTGCCGAGGCAGTCCGAGCCCGTGTCGCCGCCGCCGAGGATGATCACGCGCTTGCCCGCAGCATTCCAAGGAGAGTCGGTGCGCTCGCCGCCGACGATCTGGTTCTGCTCCGTCAGGTAGTCCATCGCGAGAATGATCCCGCCGAGCTCCCTGCCGGGCACGTCCAGATCACGCGCGCGCATCGCGCCGATCGCGATCACGACCGCGTCGTGCTCGGCACGCAGGCGGGCCCAATCGTCGACGGTGACGCCGCACCGGAGCTCGACGCCCTCGGCCTCGAGGATCGCGAGCCGGCGATCGATCGTGTGCTTCTCGAGCTTGAAGTCCGGGATACCGTAGCGGAGCAGGCCGCCCGGCTTGGCCGCGGCCTCGTACACGATCGCGGTGTGTCCCGCGCGATTGAGCTGGTTTGCGGCGGCGAGGCCCGCGGGTCCGCTGCCGACGATCGCGACGCGCCGGCCCGTACGCACGCGTGGCGGCTGCGGCGTGATCCAGCCCTCGGCGAACGCGCGATCGGCGATCGCCTTCTCGATCGCTTCGATCGTGACCGGCGCTCCGTCGATCGCGAGCACGCACGCGCCTTCACACGGAGCAGGGCAGAGGCGCCCCGTGAATTCCGGGAAGTCGTTCGTGGCCGCGAGCCGGCGATGCGCGTCGTGCCAGCGGTCCTTCCAGACGAGATCCGCGAAGTCGGGGATCGGATTGCCGAGCGGACAACCCTGCGTGCAGAACGGCACGCCGCAGTCCATGCAGCGGCCCGCTTGCGGGCGAATCGCGTCGGCTTCGAGGAGACCGGACTCGCCCTCGACCTCGCGCCAGTCGCGCACGCGCTCGCCGACCGCGCGCTTCTTTGGCAAGAGGCGCGACCACTCGATGAAGCCGGTGGGTTTGCCCATCAGTGTGGTCCTTTCACGACGGAGAGCTGACCTGGGCGCGGCCGCGACGCCGCCCGACGCGCTTGCAGCACGCGCTTGTAGTCGATCGGCATCACCTTCACGAACCGCGCGACCAGGTGCTCCCAGTTGTCGAGCACGCGGCGGCCGAGCGGCGAGCCCGTGAACCGCACGTGATCCTCGACGAGCCCGTAGAGCAACCAGAGGTCGCTCTCGTCGACGACGGACTCGAGGTCGACCATCTCGAGGTTCGTCTTGGCGCGCAGGGTCTGCGCTTGATCGAACACGTACGCCGTGCCGCCACTCATGCCCGCGGCGAAGTTGCGTCCGACCGGACCGAGCACGACGACGACGCCGCCGGTCATGTATTCGCAGCCGTGATCGCCGACGCCCTCGATGACGGCGCGCGCACCGCTGTTGCGGACGGCGAACCGCTCGCCGGCGAGACCACACGCGAACAGATCGCCCGCGGTTGCACCGTAGAGCGCGACGTTGCCGATGATGACGTTCTGTTCCGGCTGGAACCGCGACGATGCCGGGGGATAGACGACGATGCGTCCACCCGAGAGGCCCTTGCCGACGTAGTCGTTCGCGTCGCCGCACAGCTCCTGCGTGACGCCGGGCGCGAGGAACGCACCGAAGCTCTGCCCGGCCGAGCCGGTGAAGCGCACGCGGATGGAGTTGTCGGTGAGGCCACGCGCGCCGAAGCGCCGGGCGATCTCACCGGAGAGCAGCGTGCCGACGGCGCGCTTCGAGTTGTCGATCGGCAACGCGAGCTCGACTGACTTCCCGAGCATCGCGGGCTCGGCGCGCCGGATCAGATCGTGATCGACGTGATCGTCGAGCGACCACGGCATCGCCTTCGCGAACCGGCGCGGTCCTGCGACCGGCGGCGCGAGCACGGCCGTGAGATCGAGCAGCTTGGCCTTCCAGTGTGAGGTCGCGCGCGGCTGGAGCTTCTCGACGGCACCGACGATGTCATCGAGCGTCTTCGCGCCGAGGCGGGCGAGCCACCACCGGACGCGCTCGGCGACGTAGGTGAAGTACGTGATGACGTCTTCGGGACGACCGATGTATTTCTCGCGCAGCTTCGGGTCTTGCGTCGCGATGCCGACCGAGCACGTGTTGAGGTGGCACTTGCGCAGCATGATGCAGCCGGTCGCGACGAGCGACGCCGTCGCCATGCCGAACTCTTCGGCGCCGAGCAAGGCGCCGACGATCACGTCGCGCGACGTGCGCAGGCCACCGTCGACCTGCACGCGCACGCGATCGCGCAGCTGATTCGCGACGAGGACTTGTTGCGTCTCGGCGAGCCCGATCTCCCACGGCAAGCCCGCGTGCTTGAGGCTCGAGAGCGGCGCCGCCCCAGTGCCGCCCTCGGTCCCCGCGATCACGACCGCGCCCGCACGCGCCTTCGCGACGCCCGCCGCGATCGTGCCGACGCCGACCTCGCTCACGAGCTTCACGGACACGCGCGCGCTCGGATTCACGCACGTCAGGTCGTAGATGAGCTGCGCGAGATCTTCGATCGAGTAGATGTCGTGGTGCGGCGGCGGCGAGATCAGCGTGACGCCCGGCGTGGAGTTGCGCGCGCGGGCGATGCGCTCGTCGATCTTGTTGCCGGGCAGCTGCCCGCCTTCGCCGGGCTTCGCACCCTGCGCGATCTTGATCTGCAGATCCTCCGCGTTGACCAGGTAGTGCGTGGTGACGCCGAACCGGCCCGAAGCGATCTGCTTGATCGCCGAGCGGCGCAGATCGCCGTTCTCGTCGGGCTCGTACCGATGCGACTCCTCGCCGCCTTCGCCGGAGTTCGACTTCGCGCCGATCCGGTTCATCGCGATCGCGAGCGTCTCGTGCGCCTCTGCGCTGATCGAGCCGAACGACATCGCGCCGGTGACGAACCGCTTCACGATCGACGACACCGGCTCGACGTCGTCGAGCGGAATCGCGGGACCTTCTACGATCTCGAACAGCGAGCGCAGCGTGACGAGCGCTTGCTCCTCGTCGTCGCACAGGTTCTCGAACTCGACGAACTTCGCGCGATCCTCGAGGCGCACCGCGGCCTGCAGCGCCGCGATCGTGGCGGGATCCCACTTGTGCGGCTCGCCGCGCCGCCGCCACTGGTACAGGCCACCGACGGGCAGCTCGTCACCGCCGAGCGCTTGCGCCTGCAAGCCGAAGCCGCGGTCGTGCCGTGCGAGTGCCTCGTGGCCGAGCTCGGTGAGCCCGATGCCGCCGATGCGCGACGGCGTGCCGGTGAAGTGACGCTCGACGAGCATCGCGTCGAGCCCCACGATCTCGAACTGCTGCGCGCCGCGGTAGCTCTGGATCGTCGAGATGCCCATCTTCGACATCACCTTGAGCAGGCCGTCGTCGAGCGCGTGGATGTAGCGATCGATCGCAGCCTCGACAGGCCCGGGCACGCGGCCCACTTCGACGAGCGCGGCGACCGAGTCGAGCGCGAGATACGGATTGACCGCGGCGGCGCCGTAGCCGATGAGCAGCGCGATGTCGTGGACCTCGCGGATGTCCGCGGCCTCGACGACCAAGCCCGCTTGCATGCGCGTGCCTTCGCGCACGAGGTGCTGCTGCACCGCCGAAAGCGCGAGCAGCGACGGGATCGCGACGTGCGCGGCGTCGACTCCGCGGTCCGAGAGGATCAACACGTTGTGGCCGTCGTCGATCGCGAGCTCGGCGGCGCGACGCAGCCGCGCGATCGCGTGCGCGAGCCCTTCGTCGCCGTCGGCGATCGGATACACGAGCGTGAGCGTGATCGGCTCGAACACGCCTTCGCGCGTCGCGCGGATCTTCGCGAGGTCGGTGTTGTCGATCGTTGGACCACGCAGGCGCAGCTGGTGACACTGCTCGGGCGTCTCGTCGAACGTGTTGCCGTCCGGACCCATCGTGGTCTCGAGCGACATCACGAGTGCTTCGCGGATCGGATCGATCGGCGGGTTCGTGACCTGCGCGAACAGCTGGTGAAAGTACGCCGACAGATTCGGCGCGCGCTCCGACAGCACCGCGAGTGGCGTGTCCGTGCCCATCGAGCCGATTGGCTCCTTGCCAGTCGTCGCCATCGGCTCGACGATCGTCCCGAGATCTTCGTCGGTGTAGCCGTGCGCGCGCTGCAGCCGCGCCAACGCCTCGCCCGTGATCCGCTCGGGCGGCGCCGCGGACTCGAGCTCCTCGGGCTCGAACACATTCTTGTCGAGCCACTTGCGATACGGAAACCGTCCCGCGACGTCGTGCTTGAGCTCGGCGTCGTCGACGATGCGCCCTTCCGACGTATCGACGACGAACATCATGCCGGGCTGCAAGCGGCCCTTCGCCTTCACGCGCTCGGGCGGCACGTCGATCACGCCGGTCTCCGACGCGAGGATCACCTTGCCCTCGGTCGTGATGGTCCAGCGCGCGGGCCGCAGGCCATTGCGATCGAGCGTCGCGCCGACGAGCTGCCCGTCGGAGAACACGATCGCGGCCGGTCCGTCCCACGGCTCGACGAGCGACGCCGCGTAGCGATAGAACGCCTTGCGTTCCTCGCTCATCGCCGCGTTGCCCTCCCACGCCTCGGGGATCATCATCATCATCGCGTGCGGCAGCGTGCGGCCGCCGAGCGTCAGGAGCTCGACCATGTTGTCGAACTGCGCCGAGTCACTCTTACCGGGCACGATGATCGGATGCAGCCGCTCGAGGCCGCCGTGAAACTTCGCGCTCTTCAGCTGACTGCGCCGCGCCTGCATCCAGTTGCCGTTGCCGCGCAGCGTGTTGATCTCGCCGTTGTGCGCGATGTAGCGGAACGGCTGCGCGAGGTCCCACGTCGGGAACGTGTTCGTCGAGAACCGCGAGTGCACGACCGCGATCGCCGAGTGCATGTCGGGCGAGCGCAGGTCCGGATAGAAGTCCGACAGCTGCCGCGGCAGGAGCAGTCCCTTGTAGACGACGGTCTCCGTCGACAGCGACGCGACGTGAAAGTAGCCGCTCGGATCCACACCGCGCTCGCGGATGCGGTTCTCGACGAGCTTGCGGATCACGAACAGCGTGCGCTCCCACGCGCTCGGCGGCACGCGTCGCATGCGCACGAAGATCTGACGGAACACCGGCATCACGTCTTTCGCGACGCGTCCGACGTGCGCGTGATCTGTCGGGACGTCGCGCCAGCCGAGGATGCGCTGGCCTTCTTCGGCGATCACGTCGTGCAGGATCTGCTCGCACGCCGCGCGCTCCTTCTCGTCCGGCGGAAGGAACACCTGGCCGATCGCGAACCGCCGGCCGGCCGCTAGCTCGATGCCGAGCCGCGCCGCTTCCGCACGAAAGAAGCGATCGGGCAACTGGATCAGAATCCCGGCGCCATCGCCGGTGTCTGGATCCGCACCGCACGCCGCGCGATGCGAGAGGCGGCGCAGGACTTCGAGACCGTCTTCGACGATCTCGCGGGACTTGACTCCGGCGATGTTCGCCACGAAGCCGGTCCCACACGCATCGCGATATGACCCGTCGTACAGCGTTGACACGTAAGGCTTCTCCCCGATGACGCGGGCAGTCTAACGCGCGGCGTCAGGCTGCGTCATCCGAAATCGTGAGAGCGTCCCGCGATGACGTCGAAGCTCGACTGGGAAGTGCTCGAGGACCTGACCCTCGAGCCCGACAAGGACATGTGCACGCTCAATCGCGTCGAGCGTGCGCGCGTGCCGGGCGGCTGGCTCGTGCGCGCGTACTCCGCGACGATGTCGAGCGTCGAAGCGGGCAACACGTTGCTCGGCGGCAAGGGTGTCGGTCACGGCGTCGGCGTCGGCGTGGGGCTGACGTTCATGCCCGATCCCGCGCACGCCTGGTCGCCTTGAGCCCTCGTTGATCAGGGGCGCGGCACTTCGTCGAGCGGCGCGCGTGGCCACCGGATGCGAAACGTCGTTGCTCGTTCGTTGGAGTCGACGGTGCAGCTGGCACCGTGTGCGAGCGTGATCTGCTGCACGATGTACAGGCCAAGCCCGAGCCCGCCACGCTTCGCCTTCGCGCCGCGGCGGAACGGATCGAAGATACCTACGAGCATCTCGGCGGGAATGGGTGGGCCCGCGTTGCTCACCTCGGTGATCAGGAACTGACGATCATCGGACTCGGATGCGCGCGTGACGATCGGATCGTGGCCGTGCAGGAGCGCGTTCGCGACGAGGTTCGAGATCACTTGCATGACGCGATCGCGATCGAACGAGCCACGCAAGTCACCCTGCTTTTCGAGCGCGACTTCGCGACCCGGGTGTGTGGCGTGTAATTCGTCGACGGCCTCGCGGCAGATCTCGCCCATGTCGCACGCTCGCGGGACTGCGGGGATGCCGCCGCCGAGCTGGCCGAGCGCGAAGTCCACGAGGTCGCCGATCATCCGGCTCATGCGCTCGCCGCCCCTACGAATCGCCGCGGCGAGGCGTGGGTGCGCGGCCTGCGTGCAGTTCGGCGTCGCGAGGATCGTCTCCGCCGCGAGCGTTAGCGCCATGAGCGGGTTACGCAGGTCGTGACCGAGGATGCTGACGAACCGGTCGCGGATCTCCTCGCGATGGATCGCGAAGCGTTTCACGGCTTCGGAGATCGCGAGATCGAGCGCGCGGTTGACGCCGACAATGCCGACCTCGTCCACGCGCACGTTCGCGAGGATCTCGGTCAGGAGCACTTCGCGCAGGAGCTGGTACTCGACGAGGATCGATCCGAGGTCGACACCGTGACCCAGCCGCTGGAGGGCGTGACCCTGCGCGAGAAAGAGATACGCGCGCTCGCGCGCCTCGCGTTCACCGTCGACCCAGCGCCCGAGCTCGAACAGAAACTCGGGCATGTGATCGACGAGCGCCGCGGGCGGCAGGTTCGCGATCTCGGGAATCGTCGCGACGCGCTTGATCCACAGACCTGTGATTTCCGCTCGGTGATCCGCGATGAAGCGCGTCACCTCACCTGGAGCATCCACGATCGTATCTGCGATGCGAACCGCGTGCCTAGCTACGTTCCGACGTCCATTCGAAGAAGCTGTCGACACCGAGCGTGTGGCGCGCGAAAGCGATGGCGATTCGCAACGCGGCATCTCCGCTCGTCGTCGCGAATTTGCGCAGGAGCTCCGCGGCGGCGGGGTCGATCGCCGCGAGCGAGCGGGTCAGATCTTTTCGTCTGGGCTGCTGCAGGCCACGCTGCCAGAACGCGTACCCGACGGTCTGGCGAACGCAGGTCGCGAGCAGGAGCATCGCCGCGGCCGGATCGTGGGGCATGGCATCGCGCGCGTCGTCGAGCCCGTCGACGATCATGTAGCGCTTGCTCGTCAGCATGGCGTCGGTGACCTCGAGTGGGCGCACCATCCAGTCGTGGGCCTCGCGCACGAGCGTGAGCGCGACTTCATCGGCACCTGCGAGCAATTCGCCCGTGGTCAGCATGTGCGCGGTGCCAGGCCGGCCCTCCTCGTGCTCGGATTTGAAGTAGCCGCGGATACGATCGGGCGGATTGACGAACAGCTCCGCGGGCACGCCGCAGAAGCGCCGCTGATCGCGCAGCCGCCACGGTTCCGCGTGCACGATGAACACGTCGAGGTCCGACATCGGTCCGGCTTCACCGCGCACGATCGAGCCCGCGATCACCATGCCGTGGATCTGGTAGGTCGCGCGCACGTGACGCTCGATCTCGAGCGCCGCGGCGTCGTACGGCGGCATGCGCCAGGTCATCCGAGGCCCGTCACGAGGTCGTCGGGGGCCAGACGCGTGATGCCGTCGGCGGTGCCACGCTCGCGCGCGTAGCCTTCGCTGCCTTTGGGCAGCGCGACGTCCTCGCGTTCGAGTGCAAACCACGTCGGCGCGTTCGCCGGCGGAAGCTTCGAGACGCCGTCGTGCTCGCCCGCGTGCAGCCGCGCGAGGCGTGCGAGGTGTGGTTCGCCGTCGCGGCGCTTGTAGCTCGCGATCGCGGCGCCATCACGCACGTAGATCGTGTTCGCGCGCGCGGCGGCGTGGATCGCGGCGAGGTCCCACTCGGCGAGACCGCGATCGATCACCGCGCGTGCGTAGTTCCGTCTGGCCGCGGCACGTGCGAGCAGTGCTTCGATCACGGCGGTCTCGACCGCCGGCAACCGTGTGCGCGCGTACGCCGCGAGTCGCAACAACGCGACCGGCGATGCGCTCGGCGCGGCGCGCTTCAAGACGGGCACCGGATCGTAGCCGAGGCGCGCGAGGTGACCCACGCGACGCACCAGCTCGTCGGGGCGCTCCGCGAGGAGTGTGGCCGCGGCCTCTGCATCCTTCGCGGCGAGGGCCGCCTCGACGCGGCCGGCCCAGGTCGGGAGCTTCGCGTTTCCGCGCAGCGCGGCGAAGGCAGCGGTCACGTTCGGCAGCGTCGATTCGCCCGGGTGCAGCCGCTCGCCGACGCGCTTCCAGAGTCCGCGACACCGGCGCATCTCACTGGTGATGTCGGGCAAGTGCTCGAGCGCTTCGAGCACGGCGCGCCGCATGTTGCGCGGGATCGATGCGAGGCGCAGCGGCTCGACGAGGTCGGGACTCGCGCCCATCAGCACGGCCGCGATACGCAGCACGTCGGTCGCGCTCGCGAGATGCCCGTGCGTCGCCTTCATCATCGCGGTGCGATCGGGCGCGACCATCCACAGCCGCGCGAGTGCGATCGCCATCGTCTCGCGCACGGCGATGTGCTTCGGCAGCCACATCGCCGCCTTGGGTCCCATCGTGTCGATCATCCGCTCGAGCTCTTCGCGCTCGGCCGGCAAGAGCGTCGTGGTGCGCGCGACCAGGCGCTCGAACCGCGCTCGTGCGACGGCGGAGAGATCGAACGCGAGGTGCAGGAGCTGGAGCGCGGGGCGTTCGCGCGCGGGCATGAACGGCGCGTTCGGCGAGACCCGGTGATGACAGATCGGGCACCCGGCGAACGCACCGGCACGCCAGCACGCGGCGCATACGAAGTGCCCACACGGATCGAGCGCGTTGATCGTCGTGATCCGCGCGCACCACGGACACGGGTGCTCGGTGGTCGGCGGTGGCGTGTGGTGCGGCAGCGTGTCGAGCATCCAGCGCTGCAGCTGCGAGAGTGCGTCGTGCGGCATGCGCCGCAGCGTCATCGCGAGGTCGAGGCTGAGCAAGAAGCCGCGTTTGGTGAGCACGGCCTCGAAGCGATCGATGTCGTCGTCACGCGCGGGTCGCGTCGCCGCGCTCGCAACGCGATCGGCATCGAGAACGACCGTGTGCGTGCGCGCAAGGAGAAGCGTCGCGATCGGATCCATAACGGGCGGGGAGCGGATGCGCCACCGAAGTAAGCACCTCCAGAGCCGCCTGGAACCAGCTTACTCGGCGAGCAGCGCCGCGTCACTCGCGACCATGTACTCGCGACCTGCGTTGGTGTCGCGAATCGCGGCATAGATCCAGCCGTCGGAGCGGAAGTGCGGAAACAGCGCGTATTGGCCGGGGGGCATGTTCGTGATCCGCACCGGCGTCCCGTCGCGAACGTCCATCAAGTACAAATTCGCAGCGCCCTGGGTGAGGTAGGGCGCGAACGCGGGATCCGTCGGGCCCGTGAAGCCGAGCGCGACAGCGTCCGCCGCCGTCACGTAGTGGTGATAGACGATCCAGCGCTCGTCGTACGAGAAACCCGGCTTGCCGCCCGACACGCAGTAGCGCGCGATCTCGGGCGCGGTGATCGAGTAGCTCGCGCCCGACGGCGTCGCGACGACCTTGCGCAGCACGAACCCGAGCTGCTTGTCATCCGGGCCAGAGACGCGCGTGATCACGAGCTTCGCGGACGGCGCCATCACGGTGTCGCCTTCGAACGGCGTCTTGATCGTGACCTGGGGCTTCGACGTGTACTTCGTGCCCGACCAGAGCATCGGGATGAACGACAGATACGCGTTCGACCCGAAGCTCGCGTACGGATCGCGCAGCGTCGCGTCGTGGCCGCCGTCGTCGGAGACGAACTCGCTGTCGATCGCGAAGTAGTCGCCGGCGAGCGCGCGGCCGACGTGCTCGTAGAGCCCGATCGTCTGGATGCTCGAGCACGCGGCTTCGGTCATCGAGATCGACGCCGGGTTCGACGTCAACACGCTCTGCCCGCACACGTTGCGCGGCCCGCCTTGAAACACGAAGCCCGAGTTATCGGGGAACCAGTTCGGATCGTATTGCGTGTTGATCGGCACGAGCATCGACTGCCGCTGCAGATCGATCACGTACGATCCCGCGACGTTCTTCACGCCGTGCCCGAGGAACCGGCCATCCGGCGAGCTGCGCGTCCAGTACGAGGACTGATAGTCGACATCGGCGAGCACGCGCATCTGGCCCTTGCCCGGCAAGTCCCAACCCACGCCGAACGTCTGATCTGCGCCGAGCGGCACGTCGGCGAGGCAAAGCTTCGGATCCGTCGCCGCGCCGCAGCCGTGCATCGCCATCATCGCGATCTCGTTCTGCGCGCGCCACCCCTGCGTCTTCATCGCGGTGACGTGCGTCGCGACATCCGCGGACACCACCGTGTTGCACGTGCTCGGCGGCGGATCGATCGGCAGCGTCTGCTCGAGCATCGGCAGGCCGCGCATGTACCACTCCGCAACGATGTCGAACTCCGCTTGCGTGAACGACGTGCCGCCCTTCGGCATGCCCGACATCGTCTGCAGCTCGGCGAGCTTCTGCGCGCCGGCATCGCCATACGCGCGCCAGAACACGAACTGAAACCACGGCAGGTTCGTCGCGGTCGAGAAGATGCCGAGCTTCTTCGTCGAGAAATCAGAGCCCGCGATCGTCGGCATCGATCGCAGGCAATCGATCATGCGCTGCGCGGAGTCGGCGGTCGCGACCGAGAGATCCGTGAAGCAATTCGCCATCGACGTATCGGAGAGCCCGCGCCAGTAGCGCAAGCTCTGCCGCGTCAGGCCGTGGCAGCTGTTGCAGTTCTTGGTCGCGCCTTCGACCGGTGCACCCATGATCTGCAGCGCGCGTTGCGCGAGCTCCGCGTCAGCAAGGTTCACCGGGTTGCGAAACACGGGTGCGATCGCCGCATCGATCTCCGCATCTGGTGGCGTGGCGTCGGGCGTAGTGCCGCTGTTGCCACCACATCCGAGGAGCACCAACAGCAGGGCGCGATGCATGTGCATGCATCTGACTCGATTGCCGCACCGCGCGAAACGCGGGATGCCTCGGAATTCCTAACCATACGAGCGTGGCGCGCATCACCTGTCAGTGAGGGCGGGCACGCGCGTTGACTCGGGGCAAACCCTTCGAAATACTCCCCCTGAAGAAATCCAGGGCGTTGGCCGTCAAATCGCCACCTAAGGATCAAAGGAGACTCGAATGAATCGCTCACGCACTCTGCTGTTCGTACTCGCGCTCGGTATCGGCACCGGTGCCTGCCATGTTCAGGGCCGCGCCACGATGGCTGGTGGTGGCTCGGCGGTCGTCTATCAAGAGCCGCCTGCACCGCAGGTCGAGACGGTCAGCGCGCGACCCGGCTTTGTTTGGGTCCGCGGCCGTTGGGACTGGCGTGGTGGTCAGTGGCAATGGATCGGCGGTCACTGGGAGCGCGAGCGCGCCGGTTATGCATGGGCCGAAGGCCGCTGGGAGCGTCGCGGTAACGGCTGGTACTGGGTCGAGGGCACGTGGTCGTCGGGCGGTGGCGCCGTCATCGACACGTCGGGCTCGTCGGGCGGCACGGTCGTCACGGACGGCGCGGGTCGCCCCGGCCACGGTCACGGTCACGGTCACGGTCATGCCGGCGGCGGCGTTGTCGTCGACACGTCGAACCGCCCCGGTGGCACCACGGTCACGACGGGCGCGGGCACGTATCCGACCGCCGCACCGCCGCCGCCGCGCAGCGAGAGCTACGGCTCGAAGTCGGGCTTCGTCTGGGTCACCGGTCGCTGGGACTGGCGCGGTGGTCAATGGGCGTGGGTCGATGGTCACTGGGAGCGCGAGCGCGCGAGCCAGATGTGGATCCCGGGTCGCTGGGAGCTGCAGGGCAACTACTACGTCTGGATCGATGGCCGCTGGGGCACGCGTGATAGCCAGCCCTCGGGCCCGGTCATCCGCGACCACCGCCGCTAGGTGTTTGCGGCTGGGGTTTGGCCCCCAGGCGCCGTGCGTCAAGTGCGCGTGATGACTGCGCCGGCGCATGGCGCGACGCGTGCTCATACCTGCGTGATGCGCTTCGCCATCCTGATACTCGCCGCCTGCGGGACGAGCGCGCCGGCGGGTGACGATGCGCCGCCCGTCGATGACCCGCCGTTCGAGGTCACCGACCCGACGGACGACGATGTCGACGGGATCCCCGAGCAGCTCGAAGATCACTTGATGCGGCGCTTCGGGCCGGAGCTGCACCTGCCGCCCGACGCGCAGGACTGGACGCGACCCGCGAACGTCGACTGGTATCTGCCGCTCGTGCACATGCGCTTCGATCACCCGGGCTGTCCCGATGACGGCGTGATCGGTCTCGGCAAGGTGACGTTCGAGAACATCAGCGCGCAGTCACACGCGACGAAGGCTGGTGGCACCGGGTTGTGTCAGCACACGAGCGAGATCCTCGAGTCGAGCAAGAAGCACCTCGAGTTCTTTCTGCAGCCGACCGACGACGCCGCGGTTCATCCCGGCATTCCGCCGTCACGCGCGAGCGAGTGGCGGGTCTACACGCAGGTTCGCAAGAGCAGCTACGTGCGCGCGGATGGCAAGGCCGCCGCGTGGGACCTCCAGGTCTGGACATTCTTCCCGTACAACGACTTCGTCGCATCCGCGAATCACGAAGCGGACTGGGAGCACGTCACGATCTCGATCGCCCTGGACGAGACGTTCGTGTCGGCGTTCTACGCGACGCACAACAACGGGCTGCGCGTCGACGATCCGCTCGCGATCGAATGGAGCGGCACGCATCCGATCGGCTACGTCGCGGACGGTAGCCACGCGACGTTTCCGACGATCGGCGAGCAACCGACGGGTGTGCCGGGCATCAGCGATCATACGTACGCGGGCGGACCGGTGTGGCGGACGTGGGAGAACTTCGCGAACCTCGGACAGGTCGGCCACATCTTGAACGGTCAGACCTGGGCGAAGTACGGCGGTCGCTGGGGCGAGGTCGGCAACATCGACGACACGAGCGGCCCGCCGGGTCCGATGTTCAACGGTAAGTGGGACACGAAGAACGAGTATCCGAAGTGATCGTCATCGTGCGTCTGCGCCCGTAACCGCATTCACGACACACGGGATGTCGTCAACGCCGTGATGCGTGTGGGTCGTGCGCGGAGCAGATGTTGCACATCGCGCGCGCGTGCTGTTGACCCGTTTCGTCGCGACGCGACCCCGTTTCGAGATCTCGCAAGCGCGTAGCCTCGAGTGGCTCGCGGACGTTCACGCCGAAGCGGGAGCGAAGCGCGAGCGCATCGAGCGCGCTCTCCGTCGTGTCGCGTGTGGTCCCGATCGGATCGCGAATCGAGGGCAGTCCCTCGGCGAGATGGATCGCATCGGCGCGACGCACGAGGTCTTCGGCGGGACGGCGGCGCGCATGCGGCGGTTCTGCGAGGTCGTCGATGCGTACTTCGAAGGCGCGTACGCCGAGGAGCCGGTTGCGCCCGATGACATCGTTCACGTGACGTGCACCGGCTACGCGTCGCCAAACGGCGCGCAGAAGCTGGTCTCGCGGCGCGGCTGGTCGACGACGCGCGTGACCGCCGCGTATCACATGGGCTGCTACGCGGCGCTGCCCGCACTGCGGATCGCGCAAGGCTTCGTCGCTGTTGGGCAGGCGCGCGTCGACCTCGTGCACACCGAGCTGTGCTCGCTGCACTTTCGTCCCGGCGATCACAGCCTCGAGCAGCTCGTCGTACAGAGCCTGTTCGCCGACGGCATGATTCGCTACTGCGCGGTGAAGGACCAGGGCACGCGCGGGCTCGCGGTGCTCGCGCTGCACGAGCGCGTGTTGCCGGATTCTTCGGAGGCGATGACGTGGACCGTCGGTGATCACGGCATGCAGATGACGCTGTCGCGCGACGTTCCCGATCGCATCGCGTCGTCGCTGCGCGGGTTCGTCACCGAGCTGTTGCGCAAGGCGGGGCGCGACGTCGGCGATCTCAAACGCGCGATCGTCGCCGTCCATCCCGGCGGCCCGAAGATCATCGACCGCGTGCGCGAGGTGCTCGAGCTCGACGAAGCGCAGGTCGCCGAGAGCCGTCGCGTGCTCTTCGACTACGGCAACATGTCGTCGGCGACGCTGCCGCACATCTGGATGCGGCTCGCGGAGGACCCGCGTGTGCCCGCGGGCACGCTGATCCCGACGTTCGCGTTCGGTCCCGGTCTCACCGTGACCGGTGCTCTCTTGGAGAAGCGCTGATGCTGAGCTTGTTCATCGTGGCCGTGGGGCTGCAGGGTGCCGCGATGGTCGTCGACGAAGCGGTGTTTCACCGCCGGCGTGGGCTGCCGCGCTGGGAGCGCATCGGTCATCCGCTCGACACGCTGACCATCGTCGCGTGTCTCGTGTTCTTGCTCGCGAGCGAGCCATCGTCCACGAACCTCGGCGTGTACATCGCGCTCGCGGCGTTCTCGTGCCTGTTCGTCACGAAGGACGAATTCATCCACACGAAGCTGTGCAGCGGCGGCGAGCAGTGGCTCCATTCCGTGCTGTTCGTGCTGCATCCGATCGTGCTGTTCGCGTTCGGCAGCCTGTGGTGGGCCGGCGTCGAGAGTCCGCTCGTCGGACAGCTCGTCGTGACGACCGCGTTCATGACGTATCAGATCGTGTACTGGGGCTTCGTGCGGCGCGAGACGCGCACCGTCAACAACGAGTGGTACGCGGATCTCGGCGCGCGCTGGTATGCCGCCGACGACACGCCGATCGCGCTCCTCCGCGCGGAGTCGCGACATCGCAATCCGTGGATCGCGAGCGCGATCGGCGAGACGCCGCGCGACGTGCTCGACCTCGGCTGCGGCGCAGGCTTTCTCTCGAACTACCTCGCGACGCAAGGCCACCACGTCACCGGCATCGACACGACGACGGAGAACCTGATCGTCGCGAAGCTGCACGACGAGACGCGGCTCGTCGCGTACCAGAAGGGCGATGCGTGCGAGCTGCCGTTTCCGGACGCCAGCTTCGATGTCGTGTGCGCCATGGACTTGCTCGAGCACGTCGAGGAGCCGCATCGCTTGATCGCGGAGGCGAGCCGCGTGTTGCGGCCCGGCGGCACGTTCTTCTTCCACACGTTCAATCGCAACTGGCTCTCGAACTTGATCGTGATCAAGGGCGTCTCACAGTTCGTGAGGAACACGCCGGAGGACCTCCACGTCCTGCGCTTGTTCATCACGCCGCAAGAGCTCACCGCGATGCTGAATGCGCGCGGCCTCGATGTCGTCGAGCTGCTCGGCTCGCGCCCGCGATTTCGCTGGCCGCTGTGGCGCATGCTGCTGACCGGCCGCGTCGGCGACGACTTCGCGTTCACGTTCACGCCGTCGACGAAGCTCGGCTACACGGGCATCGCGAAGAAGATCGATCAGGGCGTGCGCGGCCGCAGGTACCACGCGCCGCCGGAGAGCGAGACGAGATCGGCGTCGAGCTCGCTCGCGAGCTGAGTCGCATCGATCGGGCGGTGCGGCATCGGTGCGGTGTAGAGGCGCGCATTCGGCGGAGCGCGCTCCTTCGCGGTGTGCGGCTGCAGACCGCCGCAGCCCGAGTACCACATGAGCTGCGTGACGGCGTAGGCGAGGACCACACACGGGCGACCCGCGGCGTCGGTGCGGATCGATCGACTCGCGGCGGTCATGTCGACGAGCGTGGCCGCGAGGCGGCGCTGGATCGGAATCGCGGCCGCGATCATGCCGAGCCACGCGAGCACGACGATGCCGCCCGCGAGGCGGACGAGCCGCCGGCGCTCGGCGAGCAGCCGGGTGAAGGCATCGACGCCGAGCACGACGAGGAACACGATCGCGAGGAAGATGAAGCGTGCGTCACCGGCGCTGAACAGCCCGAGCGAGACGATCTGCGCGACCGCGACGAGCGCGAGGAACACGTGCCGGCGTGCGCGGGGCGGCGGCCGCAGCAGGCCGGCGAGCCCGGCGAGCATCATCGGTGGGACAAGCACGCCATAGAGCGCGAACGGGTTCGACAGCACGAACCGCGCGAGGCCGTACCCGACGGGATACGTGGCGACCTCGCGAGACAGCGCGAGGATGCCGAGTGCACTGCCGGTCGTGCGCTCAGAAAATGCGAAGAACGGCGCGAGCAGGATCACGAACACCGCGATCGCGAGGAGGACGGGGCCGGGGCGCTGACGGAGCGCGCGCCACCACAACACGGCCGCGGTGATGCCGAGGATGCCGATCGTGAGCACGCTGCCGTAGCGCAGGTACAGCGCGAGCGCCAAGAGGGGCGCACAAGTCACCAGCCGGAAGCTCGGACCGCCGTCACGGTCGAGCTCGTCGATCAAGATCACCGCCGCGCCGAGCAGACACACCGTCGCTGGGACGTCATTGAGCAGCTGGAACCCGCGCATCACGAAGCAATGCGTGCCGGCGATCAGCGCCGCCGCCCATGCGCCGGTCCACGCTCCGAACCGCTGGCCGAGCGCCGCGACCGCACCGATCAGAGTGAGGGAGAGCAGGGCGCTCGCCGCACGCATCGCGAGGTCGCTGCCGCCGAACGCGAGCCCGACCTTGCCGAGCGCGACGAGCCCGATCGGACGGTAGAGCCACTGCTCGTGTCCATCACGGGCGAGCAGTGCATACGCGGCCTCGTCGTGCGTCAGTGGTGCAGCGGCCACGAGGCTCAGCACCAGACACACGATCCATACGACGAGCGATGCGATCACGAGACGGCGAGGCGTGACGACCACGCGCGACTGCGCGAGCACCAGGCGTGCCACGTCGTGCCGCACCAATTTTCGACGCTTCGAAGAGCCCGCGCCTCAAAAATTCATCGCGACGCGACAGCGAAGTCTTGCCGCGTGCAACCGTCACGCGACGGCGATCACGGCGCGCGCTTGCGCGCTTCGATCTTGGTGACGCCTGCAACGCGCGGCTCGGACTCGGGCGATCGGCCGAGCCGGCCGCCTTCGCCGTGAAAGCGCGGAAACGGATCCGCGGGATCGACGAGCTCGACCACCATCGTGCCGCGCTGGCTGAGGGCGAGCGCCACCACGAGCGTGTTGGCGGCCGACTTCGCGGGAAACTCGATCGTGATGTTGTTCGTCGTGCCGGTGATCGCGAACGAGCGGTCCAGCGCTTCCTCGACGCCGGCGAGCCGCGAGACCCGCCACGCCTTTCGCTGATCCTTGTCCTCCCAGTCGGGCGGTGTGGCGACAAGCACGTCACGCGTGATCGCCGGCCGCGCTTGCCCGTCGACGACGACGGTGATGTTCACGTCGGCGGGGATCTCGCGTTTCGCCGGCGGCGGCGCCGGCATGCGCTTGCCCTCGTTGGCGGGCTCGCTCTTCCCGCAGGCGATCGCGAACAGCAGGACAAGCGCGCTAGTCTTCATGGGGCTTCCTCGTCAGCTTGTTCACCACGTACAGCGTGACAATCGCGAACGCAGAAAGCACGGCGATCATGCCCGCTGCATCGGACTGTCGATTCCCTTGGATGGCGTCGTAGATGGCGAGCGACGCGGTCTGCGTCTCGCCGGGAATGTCGCCGGCGACCATCAGCGTCACGCCGAAGTCGCCGAGCGCACGCGCGAAGCCGAGCATCACGCCGGCGAGCACGCCGGGCGCGGCGAGTGGCAGCGCCACGGTGAAGTACGCGCGGGACTTGCTCGCACCGAGCGTTCGCGCCGCGCGGAGCAGCGTCGGATCCACGCCCTCGAGCGCGGCACGCGCGGCCTTGACGATCAGCGGCAACGCGCCGATCGCAGCTGCGATCACCGCACCTTTCTGCGTGAACACGATCGACGACCCGAAGATGTCCTCGTAGGTCTCGCCGATCCAGCTGCGCCGGCCGAGCACGACGAGCACGTAGTAGCCGAGCACCGTCGGTGGCAAGACCATCGGGGTCGTGAGCAGGACGTCGAGGATGTCGCGACCGGGGAATCGCTTCGTCAGCAGCGTCGCGAAGGCGACACCGATGATCGTCGCCGCGATCGTGGAGATCGCCGCGACCTTGAACGAGAGAAGAAGCGGGTCCCATTCCACTAAGCAGACTCACCCGGCAGCAAGAAGCCGAACCGCTTCATGATGGCTCGTCCCTCGTCGGAATTCACGAACGCTGCGAACTCTTTTGCGACGGCTTGGTTCACGCCGCGCTTGCAGACCACGAGTGCCTGATCGATCGGCTTGTGCAGGTTTTCGTCGATGACCATGTATTCGCCGTCATCGCTCGCCTTGGCGAGTGACAGTGCCGCGATCGCGGCCTCGACGTTGCCGGTCTGTGCGAACTGCAGCGTCTGGCTGACGTTCTCGCCGTAGACGATCTTCGGCTTCACGGTGTCCCAGATCCCGGCCGTCTCGAACGCTTGCTTCGCGGCCTTGCCATATGGCGCGTGCTCGGGGTTCGCGATCGCGATCTTCACGAACCGCGCATCAGTGAGGTCGGTCAACGCGGTGACCGGCGCGCCACCCCGCTTCGTCCACACCACGATGCGGCCGCGCGCGTACATTGCCTTCGTCGCGCCGTCGCACGCCTGTTCCTTCACGACCTCGTCGACAAACGAGACGTTCGCGGCGGCGAACACGTCGTATGGCGCGCCTTCGCTGATCTGCTTCGCAAGCTGGCCGGTCGAGCCGAACGTGAACGTGACCTTCTTGCCCGTCTTCTTCTCGAACGCGGCGCCGACCTCCCTGAACGCGAACGCGAGGTCCGATGCGGCTGCGACCTTGATCGGATCCGACGACGACGCTTCCCTCTTGCCGCAACCGGCGACTGCGACGAGCACGGCGAGGAACAGGACCCTGATCGGCATGAACATCTCCTAGAGCGTGAGTTGCAGCATCGAGCGCAGGACGAAGTCGGGCTTGTCGGACTCCATCGTCATCGGGTCTTCGCCTGTCGTCTTCAACACACCCGCGTCGGTCGCCCATTTCCACGCGTGGCCTTGCCAGAACAAGTTGACGGCCACGCGCGCCTCGATCAGATCGCGGTCGGCGTTCCGCGGATCGGGCGCGAGCGCGAACCGACCCGCGGCCTGAACGCGTTTGAGCACGAGCATGTATCCGAGCTGGCCGAACGCACCGAAGCCCGCGTCAGCGCTTTTAATCTTCATCATGTAGGCGCCGACCTCGACGCTGACGCCCGAGGCCTTGAGCATCCCGTCGACCTGCAAGCCGTGGCTGAGGTTGTCGGAGACCGATTCTTCGTCGCCCTCGCCGAGGTTCGCGAGATCGATCTTGTACGCGGCGCCAGCAGCCCAGCGGAGCGGACCACCCTCGAGGTCACCCTCGGAGTAGCCCTTGATGTCGCCGCTGTTCCAGCCGGCGTGCGCGACGATCGTCGGGCCGAAGTCCACCGGAAAGTTTGTCGGCGGTGGGCACGCGGTCGTACCTGTCATCGCGTTCGTCGTGCATCCGCCGATATCCGGGCGGTCCTCGCCGCCGTTGAACGCGTTGAACACGCCGATGACCCACTCGAGCCCTTCCGGCGACTTCTCGTAGTCGTTGTGAATCGCGAGCCCGAGGTCGCGGCCACCGCCGGCAAACGTCGCGGTGATCGCGCGCTCGTTGAACTCGCTCGCGAAGTCGGAGACGAGCTCTTGCCGGTTGAACGGCCGCTTCCACACGCCGGCGCGCAGCCATACCTTCGCGGGCGACAGCTGCTGATCGACGAACAGGTCGCGGATGAACGAGAAGCTGCCGGTATCGCCGAACGTGGACTCGAGGCGGTAGCGCGTGGTCTTGCCGAACACGTGACCGTCGACGGTGAGCCGCGCGCGCGGGATCAAGAAGTGCGACGCGAACTGGCTGTTGTCCTCGGTCGGACGTGTGGTCTCGAAGCGCAGCTGGTTGCGAAACTGGATCCTCAGGCCGAACTTTCCGTCGCGCGACGCGAACGTCAGCCCGCGGTCGTAGGTGACCGTCAGCTGCTCGTCTTGGACCGGCGTGGGCGCGACCACCGGAACATCGGGTGGCGGCGGCTCTGGCTGGGCGTGAGCGAGCTGCACGGTGGTCAGCACCACCAGGAAGGAGGTTCGCATTGAGTTGATCCCGTTCAGCAAGGCGGATGCCGCCATACGCGCGATGCAACCGTGTAACAGGAAGTCGCTCCTTTTGGTTACAGACGAGTTACGCGCCGCTGATCCGGTTACACGCGGATGACATCCCGCGATCAAGGCGGTGAATCAAACCCCACCACATGCCTCAGTTTTTTCTGACGAAGCTACAGCGTTGTGACAGCGCGCGTGCAGTTGTTCGCTGCGGGCGGCTTGCAGACGCCCATGTTGTTGCACGTGACCGCGGTCGAGCCGGCCATCGGACACGCGGTGCCGGCCGTGCAGGTCTGGGTGCAGACTTGGATGCCATCGCCCATGAACAGGCGGCAGTTCATCGAGGTGCACTGCGTGTTCGCGGTGCACGGGTCGTAGACCGCGCCGGTGCACATGACGCCGGCCGGTGCATCGATCCTCGCGTCGATCGGTGGCTTGTCGTCGCCGTCGCCGCTGCTGCATGCCGCCACGAACAGGGTGAGCAACGCGAGCTTGCGCATGACGCGCATCGTAACAGGCCGATGTCATCGCTCGGTCCCGGTTCTTGCTCTTCGATCAGGGTGCATGCGCAAGCCGTTGATCGGAGTGGTGGGACTCGTCGCGCTGTGGGGAGTCGATGCCCGCGCGGAGGAAGTCGAGGCCCCGGGGCCGGATGGGTCCGCGTCCGCGACGACCGAGCTGTCCGATGAAGAGCTGCTGGAGATGGCGGAGGCGATCGAGATCTTCGACGAGCGTCCCGACAAGCCGTTCGATCGCGACACGCAGGTGCGAATGACCGGCGAGGAGCTGGCCGCGCGTGGCGCGACGGATCTCGGCAGCGCCCTCGCGCTGATTCCGGAAGTGACGGTGCGTGATGCGGGACGCGGCGGCTTCAACGTCGACATCCGCGGCGGCCGCAAGGGTGCGGTCAGTATCCTCGTCGATGGCGTCAGCGTCAGCGACCCGTACTACGGCACGTTCGACGTCTCGACGATTCCGATCACGGACATCGTGCAGATCCGCGTCTCGCCGACGCCGAAGTCGCCGATCGACGGCATCGGCGGACCGGGCGGCGTGATCGAGGTGATCACGCGCGATGCGATCGGTCCACAAGTCGTGATCGCGCGGCTCACCGGTGACTCGCTGCCGACGTTCGGCGTGGCCGGCACGGCGCGCGTCGCACTCGCGAAGCACCTCGCGCTGCGGATCTCAGCGTCGGGAACTGCGGGCGCGCGTGACATGGAGCTGCCGAACAACGCGTCGATCGGCGAGGCGCGCCGCGCGAGCACGGGCTCGGCGCGCATCGAGTATCGCAAGGGTGACCGCCGCGTCGTTGCGGATGGCTTCCTCGACGACCGCCACTACATCGCGCCGCCGAGCGACACGAACAAGGCGGGCTCGATCCTGATGATCGATCGCGAGACGACGCTGCGGCTGTCATCGAAGGTCGACGACAAGATCGGCAAGCTCCAGCTGCAGGCCCAAGGTTGGGCGCACTCGCTCGATCGCCGCTCGCGGCTGTTCTCCGACGCCACGCTCGAGACGCAGTCGCAGCTCGAGGATCTCTCGGCGACGCGGTTCGGCGGCATGGCGCTCGCGACGAAGCCGTTCCTCAAGGACTTTCGATGGGCCGCGTCGGCCGCGGTCGATCACGAGCAAGCGACGGTCACGACATCGACGAACGGCACGATGCGGGGCGACGTCACGATCATGAACCTCGCGGTCGACGGTCAGTACGAGCGCAAGAAGGTTCGCATCGACGCGGCCGCGGGCGTCGCAATCCCAAAAAACATCGGCGCCGATCCGTGGCCCGAGGGCAAGGTCGCGGCGAAGTACAAGCCGGCGAAGTCCGTCGAGCTCACCGCGACCACCGGCTTCAAGGGTCGCGTCCCGAGCCTGCGCGAGCGCTTCGACCTCGCGAACGGCAATCCCGACCTCGGTCCCGAGCGAGCGTGGCACGGCGAGCTTCGCGGCGCCGTCGAGCGTGATGGCCTGCGCGTCGAGCTCGCGCCGTTCTACCGCCAGACGATGGGAACGATTCGCGCGTCGACGGATCCGATGGACATGGGCAAGCTCGTGAACCTCGGGCAGCTCGACATCTACGGCATCGACGCGCAGGCGAAGGTCAGCGTCGTGAAGCAGGTCGAGGTCGGCGGCGCATACAGCTACATCCGCGCGATCAGCGACCTCAGCGACGACCCGCTCGATCGTCTGCCGCATCATCGCGCGGACGGTTGGGTCAAGGTCACGCCCGTCGCGGCAATCAGCGCGCTCGTCCGCGCGCGCTACACCGGCGAGGCGATCGACCGCGAGATGCCGACCGAGGCGAACGTGCTGCTTGAAGGCACGGTGACCGCGCGCATCGGCAGGGAGTACCTCGGCGTGCTGAAGATCGAGGACGCGCTCGATGTGCGGCCGGAGATGCGCGCCGGCTATCACATGCCCGGTCGCACGATCAGCGTCGTGTTCCAGGGCATGTGGGAATGAACGCGCTGCGCAATGTCAGATCCGTTGTGGGAGCTGTCATGGGTGGATATGCCCCGTGTTTCACGCTGCGTTACACGCGTGTCATCGACAGCGTCGGACTTGCACGAGGCACGGCGGTTGCTCGTCGAGAAGCATCATGCGCAAAGCACTTCTCGCTCTCGTGCTCGTAGGTTGTGCTGCACCGGCCGATGGCGGTGGCGGCGACGACGGAATGAACACGACGCCCGATGCGTCGATGCCGATGCCCGACCCCAACCCGACGGCGACCTGTCCGTTGGCGGCGGCGATGGGTGATGCGGGCGCGCTGTCCCCGCTCAAGTCGCAGCGCTGCAGCGTGCCGGGCACGATGGGCACCAAGAAGTGGTACCGGCTCTCGGCGACGCTGCCGGGCGCGCCAACCGACATCGTGCAACTCGAGCTGTGGGACGGGCAGGGCGCCTTCGCGGGCGGCGTGGTCCGCACGGGCACGTTCCAGATCACCGGTGCGGAGCTCGCGTACAACACGTGCGGCGTCTGCTTGCGCGCGGCCGGTGACAAGGGCACCGCGAATGCGAAGACGTACTTCGCGACGAGTGGCACCGTCGAGGTCACGGCCGTCGGCTTGGCCGGCACGACGCTCTCGGCGAAGATCACGAACGCGACGTTCGCAGAGGTCAACGCGTCGAACGTCAAGGTGCAGAACGGCTGCGTCACGAACCTCACGAACGCGACGGCGAGCGGCACGATCGTCGACATCGGCGGTGGTGGTGGCGGCGGTGGCGGTGGCGGCGGCGCGCAGTGCCCGAGCACCGTGGGGGATTAGTGAAAGCAGCTGACCCGTTTCGACGCTGATCGGCTAGTGTCGCCGCGATGCACTACGACATCGTTCTCGAGATCAAGAAGCTCCTCGGTCAGGTTCCCAGCTGGCTCGACAAGGCGACCGCCCACGCGACCGCGAAGAAGTTCGACGTCAACGCGCTGCTGCAGGCGCGGCTCGCGCCCGATCAGTTCCCGCTCGTGCGCCAGCTCCAGGCTGCGTGCGACCAGGCGAAGTACGCGGTGGCGCGCACCACCGGCAAGGAGGTGCCGCCGCATCCGGACACCGAGCAAACGGTCGACGAGCTGCGCACACGCATCGCGTCGGTGCTCGCGTACCTCGACACGTATTCGAAGGCCGACTTCGAGGGCGTCGACGACAAGACGGTCACGACGCCGCGGTGGGAAGGCAAGAAGATGTCGTCGACCGACTATCTGTTGCAGCACGCGATGCCGAACTTCTTCTTCCACCTCACGACCGCATACGCGATCTTGCGGAACAGCGGCGTCGACGTCGGTAAGCGCGACTTTCTCGGTCAGCTCAGCTTCCGCTAAGCGTCGAGGATCCCCTTCGTACGTAGCCGCGTGCTGCCTCGCGTGTTCTCGTGTGGGTGATGGACGAGGTGCAGCGTGTGCTGGTGGTGGAAGACCACTCGGACTCGTCCGAGCTGTTGTGCATGCACCTCGAACGCCTCGGGCACTCCTGTCGAACCGCCTGCGACGGAACCTCGGGCCTCGCGCTGGCACGCGAGCACCGGCCGCACGTCGCGATCATCGACCTCTACCTCCCCGACATGAGCGGGCACGATGTCGCGCGCGCGCTGAGGCTAGAGGACCCACACGTCTACCTGGTCGCGCTGACCGGCTCGACCCGCGCCGAGGATCGAGCGAAGTGGCTCGAATCCGGCTACGACGAGTTCTTGGTGAAACCAACCGACTTTCGAACCCTGCTCGCGCCGATCGCAAAGGCGAAGCAGCGCCGCCGTTAGCGCGGTTCTTTGGCGAGCGCGACGAGGACGGCGGCGGCTTCCGCCCGCACGACGCCGTTTGCATCGGCGAGCGCGGCGACGAGGCCCGGCGTCACGCGCCGTGCGGTCGAGTGCGCGGCGGCGGCTTGCGCGCGCTGATCGGGCGTCGCCTTCGCATCGCGCGTCGCGTTCGAGAGTGCGTCGAGACCGCGCTTGTCGCCAGCGCGTGCGAGATCGGTCGCGGCCGAGACCGCCGAGTCGGTCGTGAGCGCTTGCTCGAAGATCGCCATCGCGGCGGCCTTGTCGCCCGACGCCATCAGCGCGCGTGCAGCGGCGAGGCGCACGCCGACTTCGGTGTCCGTCATCAGCTTGCGTGCGAACGCGACGGACGCGGACTTGTCGAGGGCGCGCACCGCGGTGTTCGCGGCGCCCGCGCGGATCGTCCAGCGCTCGGCCGTCGCGGCCTTGTCGAGTGCGGCTTGCGCGAGGTCCTTGCGCTTGACCGCGATCGCAGCTTCCGCCGCGACCATCGGATCCGGATCGCTCTGCGCGATCTGCGTCAGCTCGTCGGTGCGCTTCGCGGTGACGAGTAGCTCGACACCCGCGAGCCGCACCGCGAGTGACTTGTCGGCGAGCGCCTTCTTCGCGAACGCCTGCAGATCGCCGAGCCCGATGCGCGCGAGGCCACTCGCGGCCGCCGCGCGGACACTCTCGTCGGTGTGGCGCAGGTTGCGCTCGAACACGGCGGGCGCTTCCTTGTCCTTGAGCTGTGCGAGCCAGCGGAACGCCGCGCGGCGCACGCGCGGATCCGGATCGGCCGCGGCCTTGTGCAGATCGACCGCGGCGAGCGAGCCGACCTTTCGCCCGATGCCGTCGACGGCGATCCGCCGCGCTTCGGGATCCTCGGACCGCATCATCTCGCTCGCGATCTGCGGCGCCTGCGGATAGCCGCGCAGCACCGCGATCGCAGCGGTCGCCGCGACGCGATCGTCGTCGTCGCCCATGCGCTCGGCGACCTGCTCGGCGAGCTGCTGGATCTCCGCCGCCTGCACCGCCTCGATCGCGATGATCTTCATCCGCTGCGAGGGCGAGCCGAGCGCCTGGCCGAGCGTCGCGATCGCGAGGTCGCGCAAGAGCTCGGCATCATCGCTGCCGCGCCGCTCGCGATACGTCGCGTAGGACTTCGCGATGCCTTCGCCGTCGCCGAGCGCCAGCGCTGCGCGGATGCGCATCTGCCAGAGCCCGTCGTCGTCGGGATGCGAGGCGAGACGCTTGTCCGCGTCGGCAGCAGCGCCGGCGTAGTCGCCCTTTTCATAGAGAGCGACGGAAGGCCCGGTGCGGTTCGCGCACGAGGCGAGGGTCAAGATTCCACACAGCAAAACGCGGCGCATGAAAACTCCTGCGAGCATGACACACAGACAGTGGACGGCTTTGCACGATTGGTTACGTGGCGTGCGCATGAAGGACGTAACCACTCGTGACGCGTGCGGAATTCGGGGGACCAAGCGAGACTTCTGTTGACCCCTCCTGGAGCGTGGAGGATTGTTCGCCGCGATGAGGGGACAACTGTTCGCCACGTTGGTGGTGATGCTCGCGGCTTGTGGCGGAGGCGGTGGAGAGGCGAAGCCCGATGCAGCACCGGACGCATTCAACTCGACCTGCGGTAAGCCCGGTGACACGGGCAACGAGCTCGGTATCGGCAAGTTCTGCGCGAGCCTCTCGGACTGCAGCAGTACGACGTCGGCGAAGCTGTGCTCGTCGATCGGTGATCCCACGACGCACTTCTGTACGAAGACCTGCCCGATGGGATCGACCGATCAGTGCGGCACCGCGACGATGTGCGTGTGCAACGCGAACAATCAGTGCGGCTGTACACCCAACTCGTGTCTCGGCAACTGAGGAGAGGGCGATGAAGAAATTCTTGATGGGGTCGTTGCTCGTTGCCGGCTGCGCATCGGAGAGCGAGTCGCCGTTCATCGACGGCTTCGATCCGCCTGCGCCGAAATCAGACGAGATGCAGATCGTCGCGCCCGCGGTGCGAAACGTCGCGCCCGGCACGGACATCACGATGTGCGCGTACATCGACACGCGCGTCGATGTCGACACCGACGTCATCGCGTATCACGGCTACCAGAGCGTCCTTGGTGGTCATCACGTCATCCTCTACTCGGTCGCGCAGCAGCAAGCTGCGAACGCGCACGAGTGCACCGAGGACGACATGATCAACGCGCGCTACATCGCGGGCAGCGGCGCCGATTCGCCGCCGGCGGAGCTGCCACCCGGTGTCGTGTTCCGCATTCCGGCGAACACGCAGCTCATGGTGCAGACGCACTGGATCAACGCGACCGACAAACCCATCGACGGGCAGGGTGCCTTCAACTTGAAGGTCACGTCGCCGAAGCCCGAACATCAGACAGCGCAGCTGTTCACGGTCGTCGACACGTTGTTCGAGGTCCCGGTCGGCAACGGCCACAAGACCTCGACGGAGTGCACCGTCGGCCAGGCGATGAACGTGTTCACGATGGGCGCGCACATGCACTATTGGGGCACGCACGCGTCGATCACGCATACGCCTGCGGGCGGCGCCGGCAAGATGATCTACGACCACGGCTGGACCGAAGAGGACGTCTTCGATCCGCCGCGCAACAACTACCCGACGACGGCGCCGTTCAAGCTCGCCGCCGGCGACAAGATCAAGATCGACTGCACGTACAACAACACGACGGGGGCGCCGCTGCCATTCCCCGCCGAGATGTGCGTCGCCTGGCAGTACGCCTATCCGTTGACGCAGGAGATCAACTGCACCGACGGCAACTGGCCGCGGTGACTACTCGCTGATGCAGCCGTCGAGCCCGACCGCCGGCGCGTAGTACATCACGAACGCGCACATCTCCGTATCGCTGCTCTCGCCGTACGTCAGGACCTTGTCACTGTCGTTCTTGTGCGTGCAGCGCAGGTGGAGGTTCTCGCCCTTGGTCACGTGGAACGACTTGAGCGTGACGGGCTGATCCTCGAACTTCCACTGCTCCTCGTAGAGCATCTCGGTGCCGGCGGTCGCGCCGCGCGAGACGTCGAGGAACACGCCGGCCTTGTGCATGTGGCCGAGCACGGCGAACACCTCGAGGTCCTTGCTCGCGGTGCAGGCCATCGACGTCGTCGCGTTCGAGCGCGGCGGAACGGCGATCTTGCGGTTGTCGAGGCCGTAGATGCTCGCCGGCTGGATCTCCGGCGTCTGGTCGACGAAGTCGATGCGCAGCTTCGAGACGTCGGTGATCGGCGCGTCCGTCGCATTCTGCAGGTGCAGCTGCATCAGGATCTGCTGCCCGCGCTCGAGCGGCCGGAACCCGATGCCGTCTGGCATCGCGAGCACGCCGGAGTTGAGCCCGCCCGTGTAGAGCGGGATCCACGTCGTCTTGATCAGGACGTTGCATTCGGAGAACCCCTCGGGCTCCGTGGCGATCGTCTGTGACACGAGGATGTGGTGGGTTCCCTTGCCGTACGTCGGCGTGAACTTCGTCATCGCCACGTCGCGATCCGCGGGCAGGCGCATCGTGTAGCAGAAGTATTTTTCTTCGCCCGGCTGAAGCGTGTAAGGCGTCGATACGAGATCGACGTGCTCACTCGTTTCTGCCGACGACGTACAGCCCGACAGCAACACCACGAGTAGTAGTGAGTTCCTCATCGCCGAGGACGATCACGCGACCCTGAGGGATAAGCAAGACGCGCGATGTGCACGCGAAGCGCGCCGCGGTGCTCAACGGCCCGGGCCAGCGCCGCCACGACCACCCCGTCAGTGATACAACCGCCGCAGTGATTCGCGGGTTTCTGTTCGATCTCGACGGCACGCTCGTCGACTCCGAGCGCGAGTCCGCCGAAGCGATGGCGCGCGCGTTTCAGCGCGGCCAGGGCATCACGCTCGATCAGTACGACCGCGACTTCATCATCGGCCGGTCGTGGATGGCGATCTACGAGAGCCTGCGGTCGCGCCACCCCGAGATGACGTGGAGCCGCGCGGAGACGATCGCGCAGACCGCGATGCTTCGCGACGAGGTGTTCGCAGAGATCGGCGTGACCGTGTTGCCCGGGGCGCGTGCCGTGCTCGAGTGGACGCAGGGCAAGCCGCGCGCTGTCGTGACGGGGAGCTCGCGGGTCGAGGCCACGCAGGTCCTCCCGCTGATCGGCCCGATGGCCCGGTTCGACGTGGTCTTCGCGTCCGAGGATGTCGCGCGGAGCAAGCCGCACCCCGACGGGTATCAGGCCGCGATGGGCGCGCTCGGGCTGCTACCGCACGAGTGCGTCGTCGTCGAGGATTCGGTGAACGGAATCGCCGCGGGGCGGGCGGCCGGGTGTCTGGTGGTGGCCGTTCGGGCAGGGAACTTCGGCGGCTGGGACCAGTCGGGGGCCCACCACGTGATCGACACGCTCGAGGCGTTCACGCCGTCGCTGGTCGAGGAGCTGTATGCGGTCTATGGTCAGGGCTTAGGAGCCAGCCGGTGAAGCTTCCCGCCGAGGTCACGATCTACGAGGTCGGTCCCCGTGACGGCCTCCAGAACGAGGCTCGTCAGGTCCCGACGGCGGACAAGATCCGTTTCATCGACGCGCTCGTCGCGGCGGGGATCCGCAACATCGAGATCACGAGCTTCGTCTCGCCCAAGTGGATCCCGCAGCTCGCCGACGCGGCCGAGGTCGCACGCGGCGTCGCGAGGCCGGCGGGCGTGCGCATGTCCGCGCTCGTGCCGAATCGCCGTGGCCTCGAGACCGCGACGGCGTCGGGCATGAAAGAGATCGCCGTCTTCTTGTCGGCGTCGGAGATGCACAACAAGAAGAACGTGAACAAGACGATCGCCGAGACGTTGACAGCGTTCGACGATGTCCTGCCGCACGCGCTCGCCGCCGGGCTGAAGGTCCGCGCGTACGTGTCGACGGTGTTCGGCTGTCCTTACGAAGGCGACGTCGACCCCGAGCGCGCGGTGCAGCTCGTCGGTCAGCTGCGCGACATGGGCGTCTACGAGGTCTCGCTCGGCGACACGATCGGCGTCGCGAATCCACAGCAGACGGAAGATGTCCTCACGCGTGTCTTGGCGAAGCACAGTCCGGAAGGCATCGCCGTGCACTTCCACGACACGCAGGGCACCGCGCTCGCGAACTGCCTCGTCTCGCTGACGATGGGCATCACGACGATCGATGCCTCGGCGGGCGGGCTCGGCGGTTGCCCGTACGCGCCCGGCGCCGCCGGCAACCTCGCGACCGAGGATGTCGTCGCGATGCTGCACAGCATGAAGATCAAGACCGGCATCGATCTCGACAAGCTCGCCGAAGCATCGCGCACCGCCGCGTCGTTCGTCGGGCACGAGCTGCCGTCGAAGTATTTGAAGGCGCACCTCGGCAAGCAGGCGCGTGCGCGTCGTCGAGCAGAGCTCGGCGGTAGCTGATACGTTCCGCGCATGAACGTGACGTCCGAAGTGCTCGTCGAGAAGCGCGGCGCGACCGCGTGGGTGACCTTGAATCGCGCCGACGTTCGCAACGCGCTCTCGCTCGCGGTGAACTTGCGGCTCTCCGATCTCGCGCACGAGCTCGAAGCCGACGACGACGTACGTGCGGTCGTGATCACGGGCGTTGGTGACAAGGCGTTCTGCGCGGGCGCGGATCTCAAGGAGCGCAAGGGCGTGCCGGCCTCGGAGGCGGGCCCGTACATCAACGCGATCGCGAGCGCGATCAACGGCTGGGCCGAGATCCGCAAGCCGACGATCGCGCTGATGAACGGCTCGGCGTACGGCGGCGGACTCGAGCTCGCGATGGCGTGTGACTTCCGCATCCTCGTCGAGGGCAGCGAGGTCGGCCTGACCGAAGTGCGGCTCGGCATCATGCCGGGTGCCGGAGGAACGGTGCGGCTGCCGCGCCTGGTCGGAGAAGCACGCGCGAAGGAGATGATCCTCCTCGGGCGGCGGGTCACCGCGGCGAAGGCCGGCGAGTACGGGCTCGTGAACTACGTCGTGCCGCGCGACAAGCTGGTGTCCACCGTCGAGGCGATGCTCGGCGAGCTCGCCGGCTGCGCACCGATGTCCGTGATGCAGGCAAAGTCGTCGATCGAGCAGGGTTACGGCAAGCCGGTCACCGACGCGCTCGACCTCGAGCGACAGCTCTACGATCTGACGCTGTTCAGCGAAGATCGTGACGAGGGTCTCGCCGCGTTCGCCGAGGGGCGGCCGCCGAAGTACGTCGGGCGTTAGTCACGTCCGATACGTTTTTTGCCTGGATCGGCTGATGCACAGAAGCCGGCTCATGCCAGCCCTCGCCCACCTAATGAAGCGCTTCGGCTTCGTTCAGCTCAGCCGTTACGGGCTCGTGCTGACGGCCGAAGGTCGAATCATGTCGCTACGTCCGGCCGTCCTCGATGACGGGCTGGGTGGGCGAATCGTCGGTTGGCCAGAGGGTGACCTGGCGGCGATGGAGCTGCAGAAATGGGAGCCCGCGCGGCCGGCGCCGAAGCCTGCCGTGGCAACTCGACTTGCCATCACGCCACCCCCGATCCCGCTACCGAAACCGCCCCCGATCGCGGCTCCGGTCCCCGTTTTGGTGGTTCCGGCACCGGTAGTGGCACAGGCGGCCCAAGTCGACGAAGATGACTGGGAATGGGAGATCGCCCTCGCACACGCTCGCGTGGCGGCAGAGGAGTCGGAGCAGGCGGCAGCGTCGGTTCGTGCTCCACGTGCTCGCCTCGATACGATTCCACCACCCACCCAAAAGCTCGCGGTGCTGAAGATTCCGCCGAAGCATCCGACGCAACAGCTGCCCGTCGTCGTCAAGCCGCCGGCGCCGCTGCCGTTGCCGCGTCCTGGCACCTCGCCGGCGACGATCATTCCGATTCCCAGGCTGCCGTCGATCAAGGATCGCACGCTGCAGATCCAGCCCGTCGTGTCGTCGTCGCGCCCGTCGCGCACGCGCTTGGCGAAAGGCACGGGTCCGGTGATCGGCACACCACGCCCGTCCGAGATCGCCGTGGCCTGCGTCGCACCACCACCGCCGATTCGTGCGGCCGAGCCGAACGATTGGGCGCCCGAGGACAACGAGCGAACGATTCCGGGCCTGCCGCCGATCGCCGCCACCGTTTCGCTCCCCAGCATCACCAAGCGCTTCGCGCGCTAGTCGCGCTCGTCTTTGTCGCCGCGTGTGGCGGCGGCGGTGCGCCCGCGAAGCAGCAGGCGAAGGTTGGCCCGAAGGTCGACGAGAAGACCGCGCAGAAAGATGCGGCCGGTCTCGTCGAGGAGATCTACGACACGCTCGGGCGCGGAAACAAGGACAGCTTGTTCACGCTGCTCACGAAGGAGCTGACCGTGTTCGGTCCGCGCAAGGCCGACGTGTTCGCCGTGCGCGCCGACGTGCTCGTCGCGCTGGAGCAGGTCGTCGATCCGAAAGCCGGCAAGAAGCTGGCGATGCGATCGAGCTCGCTCGAGGTCGTCGCATCCGCAGGCGGCCGCAGCGCGTGGGCGTACGACACCGTCAACATCAATGGCGAGCCGCACGCGGTGATGGCGATCCTGACAAACTCCGACGACATCTGGCTCGTCGACGTCGTCTCGGTCGCACACACGCCGTCGAAGGGCACGGTCAAGGAAGAGTCGAAGAAAGACGCCGTCGTGCCACCGGGTGCAGCGGGACCGAAGCGGAACGGCGCCGAGGACGCGGTCGATCGCTTCAAGAAGGGCCTCCTCGATCAGGAGATGGTCGGCGAGGAGCTCGGCGCGCGGAGCGACGCGATCTTCGTCGGGCCGACGGTCGGCGAGGTCGTGCGCGGCAAGAAAGAGATCAAGAAGCTGTGGAAGAAGCGCGTCGAGGCAAAGACGCGCGCCGCAGTCTCCGGCGAGGTCACGTCGATGGTGACCGCCGACGGTGAGATCGCGTGGGTGAGCGCGCCGATCACGCGCGTCGCGGAGGAGCAAGACCCGCTCCCGCTGCGCGCGTTCGCCGTGTTCGAGAAGGTCGAAGGCAACTGGAAGATGATCGCGCTGCAGGAGTCGCTCGCGATCGATGCACCGGGGACGGGCGCGTCGTTCAAGAAGATCCTGCCGCCGGCGCTCGTCGAGGAAAAGCCGCCCGAAGAGCCCAAGGTCGAGGCGAAGAAGGACGAGCCGAAGAAAAAGAAGAAGAAGAAAAAGAAGAAGAAGAAGGCGGCGGACGACGAATGAAAGCGCTGCTCGTTCTGCTGTTGCTGTGTCAGACGGCATCCGCAGATTCGCCGTGGACCGTCGGCGTGACCGAGTCGCAGAAGTCCCAGGCGAAGACCGCGCTCGACGCGGGCAACGCGCTGTTCCTCGAGAAGAAGTACAGCGAGGCGCTCGCGCAGTATCAGACCGCGATCGGGGCGTGGGACCACCCCGCGATCCGCTTCAACGTCGTGCGCTGCTTGATCCAGCTCGACCGCCCCGTCGAGGCGTTCGACAACCTCAAGATCGCGCTGAAGTATGGCGCGGCGCCGTTCGAGGAAGGCCTCCACACCGAGGCGCTCGCGTACGAGAAGCTGCTCGCGAAGCAGATCGGCGAGGTCGCGATCGACTGCGCGCAGAGCGGCGTCAGGCTCACGCTCGACGGTCAGTCGCTCGGCACGTGCCCGGTACACGAGACCAAGCGCGTCGCACCCGGCCCGCACCAGGTCGTCGGTGTGAAGGACGGCTTTCTCACGAAGACGTTCGAGATCGTCGTCGTCGGCGGTGCGCGCGAGACGGTGAGCGTCGCGCTCGAGCCGCTGACCGCGAACGCACGCATCGAGCATCGCTGGTCGACGTGGATCCCGTGGGTCGTGTTCGGCTCGGGGTTCGCCGTGATCGGCGCGGGTGCGCTGCTCGATCTCTCCGCGGCCGCGGACATGGACAGCTACGACCGCATCGTGAAGCAGCAGTGCTCGATGATGGCGTGCAACGACGCCGACTTGCCGACTCACCTCAAGGATGACGCCGAGATGAAGTCCAACATCGCGGTCGGCGTGATGGTCGTCGGCGCGGCGACGGTCGCGGCCGGTGGCGTGATGCTCTACCTGAACCGCGGCCGCCCGGTGTACGGAGAAAATCTCTCACCGAGAGTTGTCCCTACGACGGGCGGCGCCGCACTGATGCTGAACGGCCGCTTCTAAGCTGTTAGCGTGCGGCATGCGATTCGCGTTCGTGGTGCTGGCAGCTTGTAGTGGTTCCACGTCGACGCGAACGAGCACGCCCACGCCGCCGTCGCCGACGCCGATGATCGAGAGCAAGCCCGCGGTCGTGAATCACGACGAGATGGGCGAATACCGGCGCGCGCTCGTCGACGTCGATGAGGCGAATCCGCGCGCGGTGGATCGCGCGCAGAAGGCGGCGGACGTCCTCGGTCAGGCGCGGCACGCGGCGGCGATCGGCGAGCTCGGTGGGCTGGCCGCGCGGCCGCCGACGAAGCAGCTCGTCGGCGCACAGGTCACGGCGCTGCGCGCGCTCGGGAGGATGTCGACGGACAAGCGCGGCGCGCTCGGCGTGCTCGCGAAGGTGATCGAACGAGACCTGCCGGCGCGTCCGAACGCCACCGCGGATGGCGACCACGCGTTGTACCTCGCCACCCTCGGCGCCGCGATCAACGCGATCGCGGAGCTCGAGGAGCCGAGTGCGGGCGCGCTGCTGGTGCCCGTCGTCTATCGCGCGCCCGAGCTGATGATGCAGCTGCGCCGCGCGATCGCCGGCAGCGGCGCGATTGCCGCGACCGAGTTTCGCAAGGTGATGCGGCGCGAGCACGTGGGCGTCGAGGCGCTGTTTCGCGATCGCATGCTCGACAAGTACTGCGGCGATCGCGGCGACGCACAGAAGTGCGAGCCGGTCTCCGCGCGCGAGTTCTACGCGGCGATCGTGCTCGGAGATCTCCGCGATGCGAGCGCGGTCCCCGACCTGCTCGCGGCGCTCGACAAGCCGGCGCTGCCGCCCTACTACGTCGACGGAGTCGCCGCACCGAACACCGGGCACACCGCGGTGTTCGACGCACTTCGCAAGATCGGTGCGCCCGAGGCCGCGCCGAAGCTGAAGGCGATCTGGACCAATCCAAAGGTGGACAAGGAGATCCGGATCGGCGCGATGGGTGCGTACGCGTTCACGGTGCCCGACGGGACCGGTGCCGAGGAGCTCTGGAAGATCGCCGCCGACAACGCGGCACCCGACGAGCTTCGCGTCGAGGCGGCGACCGCGTATGCGCGGCTCGCTCGCGACAAGAAGCAGATCGCGGGGATCCTCGCGATGGCAAAGAAGTACACGGACGCGTCGGCGAAGAAGCGTGCCGACGGCGACAAGCTCGCACCCGCAAAGCTGGCCGCCGACGGCGAGCTGCAAAAGATCCGCGATGCGTTCGATGCCGCCCGCGCGAAGCTCCTCGCGACCACGCAGGACCCGAGCACGACGGCCGAGCAGATCCGCGCGCAGACCGAGGTGACGAAGAAAGCCGAGGCCGACTTCAAGGCCGCGCGCAAGAAGCACCGCGAGAAGACCTCGACGTTCACGATGCACGACTCTGCTGCGACTGCGTACGTCGGCTACGCGCGCATGTTCCAGACGCACGTCGCGCGCGTCGAGCTCGCGGCGCGCTGTGCGGACAATGTCGACTGCTACGCGACCGCGCTGCGCACGACGCCGAGCGACGCCGTGCTCCAGCTGCGCGCCTCGATCCCCGACGTCGCCCAGTGGACCGACGAGCAGAAGCAGGGCCTCGTCCAGGCCTATGTGGATCGCGCCGCGCTCGAGCTCGGCAGGCGCAAGGCCGGCGCGAAGCTCGACGCCGTGCTCGACGCGATCGCGAGCGAGGACCGGCCGATCCGCGAGGCGCTCCTGATCGCGCTGCCGAAGCTCGCGCCCGCGAAGTGCGCTGCGTGTGTCGACAAGCTCGACGTCGTGATCGAAGCAGGCCGCTCGAAGTCGTATCTGTCGGCGCTTCAGCTCGAGACGCAGATCGTGCGCAACGTCCTCAAGTCGCGCTGAAGCTCGAGCTCCGAGCAGGGGTCGAGACGCGGCAAACCTGTGCAGCAGCAAAGGATTGAACCTGTGCGGCGCTAAAGGATTGAAGTGATGCAGCAGCAAAGGATTGAACCTGTGCAGCGGCAAAGGATTGTGTTACTACAAGCGGGCTCGGGTGTGTTGGCTCGCAAGCCAAGCCATGAGTTGCCGATGGCCACATCCCAAGAAAAGCTCGTCGCATCACTCGAGGAGCTTCGCCAACTTCAATCGGACGGCTCCCGTGTGTTCGCTTCGGATCAACTGTCGCGCACTGCGAGGGAGCGCTTGTCGGAGAACGGGTTTCTCCAAGAAGTGTTCAAAGGGTGGTTTGTCTCAGCGGACCCCTCGGCAAGGGCCGGCGATACGACCCCGTGGTTTTCTTCATTCTGGGAGTTCCTTCGCCGTTACTGCGAGCAGCGGTTTGGCGAGGACTGGTTTCTTTCGCCCGAAGAGTCGCTCCTGCTCCACGCGGAAAAGACGGCCGTACCGAAGCAGGTCATCGTTAGCAGCCCCGGCGCGAACAACAAGAGAGTCGCGCTCGCGCACGGTACGTCGTTGTTCGCGTTCAAGAAGGAGATGCCGGCTCAATCGGATTTGATCCTTCGCGATGGGCTTCGCCTCTACTCGGCGGAGTCAGCATTGGTTCGCGTCACGGAGGAGTTTTTTCGCCGGAACCCGATCGAAGCGCAGGTCGCGCTCCTCGGAATCGTCGAGCCATCAGGTCTGCTTGCGCGTCTGCTAGACGGTGGGCATACGACGATCGCAGGAAGACTCGCCGGCGCGTTCCGCCGAATGGATCGTGTCGCAGTGGCTGACGAGATTGTCGGCGCCATGAAATCCGCGGGTCACTCGGTTCGTGAGTCCGACCCATTCGATGAAGGCGTCGCCCGCGCGCCGGACATTCGCGCCGTCTCACCCTTCGTCGGACGACTGACAACACTGTGGGAGTCGAGCAGGCAAGTCGTCCTAGACGAGCTCGGCGCGATGCCTTCGAAGCGTTCCGGTGCCAAGAGCCAGCTCGCTGCGATTGACGAGGTCTACAAGCTCGACGCGTACCACTCACTTTCTATCGAAGGGTACGTCGTGACTTCGGATCTGATCGAGCGAGTGGCGAGCGGCGCTTGGGATTCAGAAAATGTGCGCGCAGATGATGAGCTCAAAGATGCCCTCGCCGCTCGCGGATATTGGCTCGCATTTCAAGGAGTGCGGAGCGTGATCGCCGAGCTACTCCAAGACACGGCTCAGCTCGAGGTTCTCCGAACAGCGCATCGTGAGTGGTACAGAAATCTGTTCGCTCCGCACGTCAGCGCGGGGCTCATCAAAGCTTCCATGCTCGCTGGGTACCGGACACAGGCCGTCTTCATGCGTGGTTCCCGGCACATTCCTCCCCGCGCTGAGGTTCTGCGTGTCGCGATGCCGGCGCTGTTCGATCTGATCGAGGCTGAACCTTCGGCCGTCGTTCGCGCGGTGCTCGGTCACTGGCTCTTCGGTTACGTGCATCCATTCCCCGACGGCAATGGACGTATCGCGCGATTTCTCATGAACGCGCTGTTGGTCGATGCCGGATACTCCTGGACCGTCATTCGAGTCGAAGATCGGTCTGAGTACTTGGCCGCACTCGAAGCTGCGAGCGTGAACACCGACATTCGACCCTTCGCGAGATTCGTCGCGCGCCAAATGCGTCAGGTACGCAAGCGTGTTGGTGGCTCCAAGAGGCCCAAGCGACGCAAGTCGCGCAGCTGACGCCAACTTCACGCGTTCTCCAGCGCGCGCGAGTTGCACGAGGTCAGCCGCTCACTGCTTGAGCGTCGTCGTCAGCTTCTTCTTCTCTTCTTCGAGCTGCTTCACGCGGGCGCGCTCGACGGCGAGCGCCTTCTGCAGCTCGCCGTGCACGTTCTGTAGCTCGGCGTAGAGCTTCTTGGTCTCGGCCGCCGCCGCGGTCGCCTTGTCGCGTGCCGTCTTCGCCTCGAGAACCTTGCGCTCGAGCTCGGCATTCACGACCGCGAGCTCCTCGGCGGTCAGCTTCACTTCCTTGCGACGCGCGGACGCTTCTTGCTCGGCTAGCCGCTTCGATTCCTCGGCGCGACGCGCTTCCTCCTCGGCGGAGAGCTTCGCCGCCTCGGCCTCGCGCCGCTCGATCTCGAGCCGCGCCGCGTCGCCTTCGAGCCCCGCCGCGCGCAGCTCGGCTTCGGTGCGCGCGCGTTCGGCTTCGGTACGTGCGCGCTCCGCTTCGATACGTGCGCGCTCCGCTTCGCTGCGCCGCCGCTCCTCGTCGAGCTTCTTCGCGAGTGCGTCCTGCGCGCGATCGGCCTGCGCCTGGGCACGCGCTTCGGCGCTGCGCACGCTGACGTACGCGATCGAGGCGCCGCCGGCGATGATCGCGAGCACGGCGATGATCGTCACGAGCGATGCGAGTCGCAGCCGCTTCTTGCGACGCTCGAGCGCGAACACTGCATCGAGGAATGCCTGCTCGCGCGAACCGACCGTGCGCGGCCGTTGCTCGTACCACCGCTTCGCCTCGGTCATCGTGGCGCCGCGCCAGAGCAGACCCGCGGCGCGGCCCTTCTGGTCCCATTGCTTCGCGGCCGCGGAGACCTGCGCCAGGTACGCGGCGTCTTCTTGATCCTCGTCGAGCCAGCGCCGCAGCATCGGCCAGCGCTCGATCAGCGATTCGTGCACGAGCTCGACCGAGCCGCCGGTATCGGCGCGCGTCTGCACGACGAGCAGGCGCGCCGCGACGAGCTGATCGATCACGCGCGTGATCTCGTCGCCGCCGCCGAGCTCTGTCAGCTCGCTCAGCTCGACGATCGCGCGCGTGCGCTCCGGCGTGACGAGCTTGCGGAACACGCGCTGCGCGAGCCGCTGCGCGCTCGCATTCATCGACGCGATCACCTCATCGGCGTGCGTGGCGAGCGCGCCGCTGATCCCGCCGATCGCGTGATAGCTCGCGGTCGTCAGCAAGCGCTGCCGGCGATCGCGCTGGTCCCACAGCTTCGCGGCGGCGAACTGCAGGAGCGGCAACGCGCCGGGCATGCCCGCGAGCGCATCGATCATCTCGCCGGTCATCGCGCTCGTCTCGAAGCGGTACCCCACCATCTCGATCGGCTGCTCGAGTGCTTCGCGAAGCGAGTCGCGGTCGGGCTGCGCGAGGAAGAACAGGCCGCGTGTCAGTTCCTCGCTGAACCGCTTGTCCTCGGGGACGCGGTCGAGGAAGTCGGCGCGCATCGAGACCACGACGCGGAGAGGCGCGCCGGCGTCGTCGGCGACGCCCGAGAGTGCGGCGGTGAACGCGCGGCGCGTCGCCGGGTCGGGAACGAGCGTGTAGAGCTCCTCGAACTGATCGACGAACAGCAGCAGCTGCCCGTTGATCGCGTGCGCGCGCTCGCGCAACAGCACGCCGAGGTAGCCGGGCTCTTTCTCGAGCCGATGGATCAGCCAGTCGTGATCCGTCGGAGACCGAGGCTCGTTGTTCGAGGTCAACATGCTGAGCCGCTGCACCACGCTCGCGAGCGTGACCATCGGTTGGCGTCCCGGGCGCAACGTGACGATGTCCCATCGATCGCCCGACTGCTTGAGCGCGGGCCCGACGCCGGCACGGATGAACGACGACTTGCCGCTGCCCGACGCACCGATCACCGCCGTCAGCGGCTGTTCGCGGACGCGGGCGACCATTCGCGTGATCTCGCGGCTGCGCCCGTAGAACCGGTTCGCGTCGGTCTCCTGAAACGCTGCGAGGCCCGGGAACGGACTCTCGCCGTCGCGGAGTGTGCGGCCGTGGCGGCCGGGCAACAGCTCCTCGAGCGCGGCGATCACCGCGCTCGCACTCGCGATGCGCTCTTCCTTCAGCTTGCGGAGACAGTGATCGATGACTTCCGCGAGCAGGTCGGGCGCATCGGGCGCGAGCTCGCGCACCGACGGCATCTCACCAGGCGTGAGCAAGTTGTGAATGATGACGTCGTTGCGGAGCGGCTGCACGGGATGCTTGCCGGTCAGCATCTCGAACATGATCACGCCGAGCGCCCACAGGTCCGTCCGGTGGTCGACGTCGTCGACGCCGGCCTGCTCCGGGGACATGTACGGCAGCGTTCCGACGAACGCACCCTCGCGCGTGAGCGTCATCGCACCCTGCGCGGCCAGCGACAGATCTTGTCGGCTCGGTCGCTCGTTCTCGCCGCGCATCGCCTTCGCGATGCCGAAGTCGAGCACCTTGACCTGACCTCCGGAGGTCACGATCACGTTCTCCGGTTTGAGATCGCGGTGCGCGACACCGAGCGCGTGTGCACGCTCGAGTGCGCGTGCGATCGGCAGCGCGAGCTCGACGACGCGCGACGGCGGCAGCTTGTTGCCGCTCGAGAACCCGCCCATGAGGTCGCGCAGCTGCTGACCCTCGAGGTACTCGAGCACCATGAACGGCACGCCCTCGTATTCGTCGACCTCGTAGATGATGACGATGTTGTCGTGATTGCACTGTGCGGTCGCGCGGGCCTCGATCAGGAACCGATCGACGACCTCGCGCGTGCCGGCGCGCAGAAACTTCATGGCGACGCGGCGGCCGAGCTTGAGGTCACGCGCGGCATACACGATGCCCATGCCACCGCGACCGAGCTCGCGGATCAGCTCGTACTGCTTGATGCGCGTGCCCGCGGGGAAGACCGTGGGATCGAGCGGAGGCGCTTCGTGATCGAGCGTCGACTCGACATCGAACGTCGGCTGTTCGGTCAGGACCGTCGGCAAGGGCGGCGGCGTCAGGATCCTGACCGCGGGCTTCACGATCGGAATCGGCGTTCCCAGCCGCGTCCTTACGTCAGGCTTGTTGCCCCGGTCGTCAGGCACCTCGACCAGCGTAACACGCGGTCTATTCAGGTTGGGGGCTCGCGCGGGTCGCGGGGCTCGGGTAGGGGCTGCTCGCCCATCGGCAGCACCGAGCGCACGACCAGACCGATGCCACCGACGAGGAGCACCAGCATCACGAGCGTGTTGAACAGCGACGTGCCTCGAAAGTGGATGTTCAAGTTCGCGATGATGCCGACGAGGATGAGCAGGAGGCCGCCCCCCGTCAGAATGCGGCCGGCGAGCGATTTGCCGTTGACGAACAGGATGGCGACGCCGAGCAGCATCGGAATCAATACGATGCCAAAGCTCTGCCCGTAGCCGCCGATGCCGCGCCAGTTCCAGAAGCCTCCGTGGACCTGGACGTGATCGAACAACAGGTACCCGCCGATGATGATCATGACGATGCCGAGGAGGAACGTGCGCGTTCCACCCGGCGTGCCACCGACGTTTCGCATGTCCATTGCTCGTGAACATGCGTCTCGTTGCCACGGGACGCAAGGCCATCGTCATATACTTCCCGTGTGTCGAGACGCTGGGCCGTCTTCTCGCTCGTGTTCGCGAGCTGTGTCGACTCGAGCAGCGTCCGCTGTCCGGACGGCAGCGTGTGTCCCGACGGCACCGCGTGCGCGACCGTCGACGACGAGACCTTGTGCGTCCTGCCGGACCAGATCGCGAGTTGCGACGGCAAGCTAGAGCTCGACGCCTGCGGCACGAACCAGCGCTGCTACGACGGCGTTTGCCTCGCGGCGGGTTGCGGCAACGGCCGCGTCGACCCCGACGAAGCCTGCGACGACAAGAACACCGTGCCGAACGACGGCTGCTCCGCCGACTGCCTCTCCGACGAGACGTGTGGCAACGGCGTCGTCGACTTCGTGAAGCGCGAGGAGTGTGACGACGGCGCGGTCGCGCGTCCGCTCTCGCACGACGGCTGCGCGAGCAACTGCACGATCGAGACCGCGGTGTGGCAAACCGTGCCGCCGCTCGCGCTGATCTCCGACGGCGCGTTCGCCTATGACGCGAAGCGTGACCGGCTCGTACTGTTCGGCGACGTCAACGGCGCGCAGACCTGGGAGTGGGACGGCGCGCGCTGGCAGATGCGCCTGCCACGCGTGAGCCCGGTCCCGCGCGTCAGCCACGCGATGGCGTACGACCCGGTGAACGAGGTCGTCGTGATGTTCGGTGGGCGCGGGGCGAACGACACCTGGCAGTGGGACGGCACGACGTGGACACTACGCACGCCTGCCACGTCGCCGCCCGGTCGCAGCGACCACGTCATGGTCACCGACGCGCGACGCAAGCGCATCGTGATGTTCGGCGGCCAGAACGCCGCACTCACGCTGCTCGGCGACACCTGGGCGTGGGACGGCGCCAACTGGACGCAACTGCAGTCGGCCGACGCACCGTCGCCACGGCGCAGCCCGGCACTCGCGTACGACCCGGTGCGCGACCTCGTCGTGCTCAACGGCGGAGGGACTTCGAACGGGACGAACGACGATCAGACCTGGGAGCTCGCGGGCTCCACGTGGACCCGCGCGATGCCGACGAATGTCCCGCCGCCGCGCAACTCCGCGGGCATGGCGTGGGATCCGCGCGCGAAGCAGATCGTGATGCACGGCGGCGCGGGCGGAGGCGTGCGCACCGACACCTGGCTGTGGAACGGCACCGACTGGGCGCTTCATCCGATCGCGGGTCCGCCACTGTCGATCGGATTCGTGATGACGACCGCGCAACGCGAGGGCTACGTCGTCGCGCTCGATCGCGGCAGGACGTTTCGCTGGAATGCCGGCTGGACGCTGCACGAGGACGGCACGCCGCTCGTCGCGCCGCGGTTCTCCGCCTCGGGCGCGGTCGATCTCGCGGGCCGTCGGATGCTCGTCCACGGTGGCATCGAAACCAACACGACGACCGCCTCGTCGATGTTCTGGTCAGGCAGCTGGCAGCGGCTGACGAACGGCGTCGTGGACTCGAGCCCGGGCCGCGTGCAGAACGCCGCGATGACGTACGACGCCGTTCGCCGACAGTTCGTCCACTTCGGTGGGTTTAACACCACCACGAACGCCCTCACGAACGAGACCTGGGTTCACGACAGCGCGTGGGCGAAGAAGCTGCCCGCCTCACCGCTGCCCGCACCGCGCCTCGGGCACGTGCTCGTCTACGACGTCGCACGCGACCGCAGCGTGCTGTTCGGCGGCACCGGCTTCGACGACACCTGGCTCTGGGACGGCGCGCAGTGGACGCTCGCGGCGCCGGCGTCGAAGCCGACCGCGCGCGAGTCCGCGTCGGCCGCGTACGATCCGATTCGCAAGGTCGTCGTCTTGTTCGGCGGGCTCGACACCAGCTTCGTTCCGTTCGCGGATACCTGGGAGTGGGACGGGACCACGTGGACGCCGCGCCTCGTCCCGGGACCGCCGGCGCGCTCGTCGGCCGGCATGGCGTGGGACACCGCGCGCAAGCGGATCGTGCTGTTCGGCGGTGCGGGACAGTCCAACACGCTCAACGATCAGTGGGAGTGGGACGGCCAGACCTGGAAGCAGTTGCCGACGCTGAATTCGGTGAAGCCGCGCGCGAACCACGTGATGGTCTCGGCGCTCAGCGAAGGCGGCGTGCTCTCGTTCGGCGGCAGTGGCGAGAGCGCGACGAGCTTCAGCGATCTGCTCTGGCTGCACTGGGACAACGATGCGGTCGAGGAGCTCTGCCAGGCGACCGACCACGACGGCGACGCGCTCGCGGGTTGCGCCGACGGCGACTGCTGGCGCGTCTGCAAGCCCAACTGCGCGCCGGGCATGTCGTGTATGGCGACGCGCGGCTGCGGCGACGGCACGTGCGATCCGATCACGGAGTCGTGCACGACCTGCGCGATGGACTGCGTCTGCGGCGCGTCGTGCGGCAACTTCGTGTGCGAGGCAGGCGAGAGCGCGGCGAGCTGTCCGGGCGACTGCCCTTGAGTCCGAGAACGCGCCGTTCTCGTTCGCGGTTCCGCTTCCCTATTCCCTATTGAAGTGTGGACGATTGCGTCGCGGCGGGTGGAGCGCAAATTCGGAGGGATCCCGGATACGATCCCGGTGCACGCATGCCCTGAGAAATAGTGAATAGGGAAGCGGACCCGAGAACTTCGAACTCTCGGATCGACTAACTCACCGCGCGCATGCCGGGCGCCTCGCGGCCCGTCGACGAGACGTACTCCTCGTACGAGCCGCCGTAGAGGCGCGGTCCGGCGAGCGACAGCTCGAGCACGCGGTTCGCGAGTGCGCGCAGGAACTGGCGATCGTGCGAGACGAAGATCAGCGTGCCTTCGTAATCGGCGAGTGCCTTGACGAGTGCGCGCTTCGTCGCGATGTCGAGGTGGTTCGTCGGCTCGTCGAGGACGAGCAGGTTCGGCGCGTCGTAGAGCAGCTTCGCGAGGGCGATGCGTGCGCGCTCGCCGCCCGAGAGGACGCGCACGGGCTTGAACACGTCGTCGTCGTGAAAGCCAAACGCGCCGGCGAGGCTGCGCAGCGTGCCCTGGTTCGCGTTCGGTGCGTGAGCCTGCAGCTCTTCGAGCACGGTCAAGTCTCCGGACAGTCCCTCCATCACGTGCTGCGCGTAGTAGCCCATCGTGACGGAGGCGCCGATCGTGGCGGAGCCCGAGTCCGGCTTGAGCGCGCCGGCGATCATCTTGAGCAGCGTCGACTTGCCGGCACCGTTTTCGCCCATCACCGCCCAGCGCTCCTTGCGGTGAAAGATCATCGTGACGCCGTCGTGCACGACGCGCGTGCCGTAGGCCTTGCGGACCTTGTCGAGCTTGACGACGTCGTCGCCGGAGCGCGACGGCACGCGGAACTCGAACGACTTCTCGACGATGCGGCGCGGCTCCTCGATCTTCTCGATCTTGTCGAGCTTCTTGATGCGGCTCTGCACGAGGTTCGCTTTCGCGGCCTGTGCCTTGAAGCGCTCGATGAACTTGCTCTCCTTCGCGAGCATCGCTTGCTGGCGCGAATATTCGGCCTCGCGGCGCGTGGCTTCGATCGCGCGTGCGCCCTCGTAGAAGTCGTAGTTGCCGGAGTACGTGCGGAGCTCGCCACCGTCGATCTCGACGATCTTGCCGACGACGCGGTTCATGATCTCGCGGTCGTGGCACGTCATGATGACGGCGCCCGGGTAGTCGCGCAGGAACGCCTCGAGCCAGAGGATTGACTCGAGGTCGAGGTAGTTCGTGGGCTCGTCGAGGAGCAGGACGTCGGGCCGCGCGAGCAGGATCTGCCCGAGCGCGACGCGCATCTTCCAGCCGCCGGAGAGCGTCCCGACATCGTTCTGCATCTGCTCGTCGGCGAAGCCGAGGCCGTGCAGGATCGACTGCGCGCGCGCTTCGAGCTCGTAGCCGCCGAGGTCCTGATAGCGCGCCTGCACCTCGCCGAAGCGCATCACGACATCGTCGAGATCGTCGCCGGCGGCTTCGAGGCGGACGGTGAGCTTCGCCAGCTCGTCGGCGAGCGTCGAGACCTCGCCCGCACCGGCGCAGATCTCGGCGAGGATCGAGCGGCCGCGCAGGTCACCGACGTCCTGCCGGAAATAGCCGAGCGTCAGCTTCTTGGGGCGCTCGATCTGACCGTCGTCGGGCTGCTCCTCGCCGGCGATCAGCCGGAACACGGTGCTCTTGCCGGCGCCATTGGGCCCGACAAGCCCGACCTTCTCGCCGGGGTTGATCTGAAACGACGCCTCGACGAACAGGATCTGGCCGCCGTACTGCTTGCTGACCGAGCTGAACGCGATCACGGGTCGCGATGTATACCAGATCAGCGATCGCCGGGCTTGAGCCGCTTCTTGTTCCCTTTGGAGCGGCGGGACTCGGCAAGCTTCGCAGCGGCGTCGCGCCGGGCGCCGGCCACGCGTCGCTCGTCGGCGAGCTTGTGAAAGCTGGCGAGGCGTTCCGGTGGGATCGCCTCGCGTACGGCACAGCCGGGCTCGTCGCGGTGGCGGCAATCGCGGAACTTGCAGTTGGCGCCGATCACCGTGATGTCGTCGAATGCGGCCTCGTCATCCTCGTCGATCCACTGCGCGAGCTCGCGCATGCCGGGCGTATCGATCCACGAGCTGCCATCGGGCGCGAGGAACAGCTCGCGGCGCGTGGTCGTGTGGCGGCCGCGGTCGTCGGCGCGGATCTCGCGAATCTCCTGCATCGTACCGATCAGCGCGTTGAGCAGCGACGACTTGCCGACGCCGGAGCTGCCGAGGAGGATGCACGTGCGACCGAGGCCCGACAGCGCGCGGATGTCCGCGAGCCCGGCGCCGGTCACGCTCGACACGGCGAGCACCTTGGCGCCGACCTTCCGCGCGCTCTCGACGATCGATGCGACGTCGCTCGCGAGATCGATCTTCGAGACCGCGATCACCGGCTCGATGCCGCCGTCGCGCAAGAGGCCGAGATAGCGATCGAGCCGGGCAGGGGAGAGGTCCGTATTCGCCGACGTCATCACGATGCCGACGTCGACGTTCGCGGCGAGCGGCTGCGGCGTCTCGGCTTCACCCGCCGCCTTCCGCACGAAGAACGTGCGTCGCGGCAACACGTGACGGATCACGGCGGCGCCTTGCTTCGCGAGCGCATCCGACCAGCGATCGACGAGGACCCAGTCACCGACGGTCGGCAGCGCGCGCTTGTCCTTCGCGTCGTGAAACGCCTTGCCCGTCAGCTCGACCCACGCGGTCTCCATCTCCTCGCCGATCGCGTGATACGCGCCGCGATGTTCGGCGACGATCCGCACCGGCGTGCCCTCGAGCTCCGCGCGCGCGGCTTCCCATCGATCGTCCCAGCCGAGCTGCGCGAGCGTGCTCACACCGACAGCTCGTGACCGAGCAAGTCGAGCGGGTAGACGGCACGCCCGCCGAGCACGCTCTCGAGCAACACGCCGACCTCCGCGCCGCGCAGCGCCAGCTCGCGGATCTCGGCGATCGTGAAATAGGCCGCGCGCAGCGACTCGTCATCTGCGGACTGCTTCGGCGGCGTGTCGTCGATCGAATATCCCGTGAAAATGATGCGAAACCGCGCGTGATCGCCGGGCGTGTGCTCCACGCGCAAGACGCCATCGAGGGCGACCGGCACGCCGGTCTCCTCGAAGACCTCGCGCACCGCGGCCGCAGCGAGCGGCTCGCCGGGCTCGACGCGCCCACCGGGGATCGACCACGTGGATCCGTACTTCCGCTCCTGCACCATCAGGAAGCGGTGTCCGCGCCGAACGACGACAAGCGCGAAGTAATACGTGGGAATCGGCTCGCGGCCCATGCTCAGATTCCTATCACGGTAGAGTCGCGCCATGCCCGGAGATGACGAGCGCGAGGACCTTCGCCTGAAGCTCGTGCGCGGCTTTTCGATCAATGTCCCCCACAACAAGGCGCTGGGGATGTGGATCGAGGACATGCAGCCGAAGATGTCGCTGTTCCGGCTGCCGTACAGCGCCAAGCTCGTCGGCAACCCCGATACGGGCGTGCTCCACGGCGGCGCCATCACCGCGCTCCTCGATGGCGCCTCGGGCGCCGCGGTGTTCGCCTCGCTCGAGGAGTTCGTCCCGATCGCGACGCTCGATCTCCGCATCGATTACCTGCGGCCCGCGGAGCCAAACCGCGACGTGCTCGCGCGCGCGCACTGTTACAAGATGGCGAGGAACGTCGCGTTCACGCGCGCCGTCGCGTACCACGACGACGAATCGAACCCGATCGCGCACAGCGTCGGCACGTTCATGATCTCGACGAAGACCGGGAGCATCAAGTGACCGGGCTGATCGACCGACTTGCCGAAGCGCGCAGCCGCGGTGACTTCCAGGCGTTCATGGACGCGATCCCGTATGCGCAGTTTCTCGGCCTCTCGGGCGGCATGGTCGAGGGCGAGCTCGTCACCACGATGCGCTACGGCGCTCACCTGATCGGCAACCCAGCGCTGCCCGCGCTTCACGGCGGGACGCTCGGCGCGCTGCTCGAGTCCGCGGCGATCTTCGAGATGCTGTGGCGCGCGGAGACGATCGTATTGCCGAAGACGATCACGATCACCGTTGATTATTTGCGTTCGGGAGCGCCCGTCGACACGCATGCGCGCGGAATCGTCACGCGGCACGGTCGCCGCGTAACGAACGTGCGCATGGAGGCATGGCAGACCGATCGCGGGACGCCTGTGGCGACCGCTCACGCCATCTTTCTCGTCAAGCATGGCTAGTTAGCTGAGCGAAGGAGGCTGAGCTCACTTGGCACGCGTGATGCGTGCATGTACGGCCATGTTGGATAGCCAAACAGCGTCGAATCTCATCAAGCCCGATATGCCAGTCGTTTGTTCGGAGGACGGGCAGTTCGCGACGGTCGATCACCTCGAGGGGACCGACCAGATCAAGCTGACGAAGGACAAGACCGGTCAGCACCACTACATCCCCCTGGAGTGGGTGACGTCGGTCGATGACAAGGTGCACATCGATCGTCCAGGCAAGCAGGCGATGACCGAGTGGGCGACCGAGCCGACGAAGGCCTAGTCAGCGGAGGCCGTGGCGCCGCAACAGGCGGTGCAGATACGCGCGATTTACGCCGGCGTCGCGCGCCGCGGCGGCGACGTTGTCGTCGTTGCGCGCGAGCAGCCCGGTGACGTACGCGCGCTCGAAGCTGTCGATCGCCTGCTTCCGGGCGACCTCGTACGGCAGGCTCGCATCGACCTGCGCGGCAGGGTGCGGCACTTCCGGCGAGCCGGGGAGCCGCTTCTCGTCGAAGACGACGCACTGCTGCAGATGGTTCTGCAGCTCGCGCACGTTGCCGGGCCACGGTGCAGCGGCGAGCGCAGCGACGAACGCGGCGTCGGTGAGCGCGGCGTAGGTTGCGGGTGACGCGCCGATCGCGCGCAGCAGGTGCTCGACGAGCATCTGCATGTCGCCGGTTCGCGCGCGTAGCGGCGGCACCTCGATCTTCACGACCGCGAGGCGAAAATATAGATCCGCGCGGAACGACCCGCGATTGACCTCACCGCGCAGATCGCGGCTCGTCGCGGCGATGATCCGCACCTCGGGCTGCTTCTCGATCGCGCGGAGGAGCGCCTGCTGCGCGTTGATCGGGAGGTCGCCAACCTCGTCGAAGAACAGCGTGCCACCCGCGAGCTCGAACGGTTCTCCGTCGACGATGACGAACGGCGTCTGCGCACGCGAGCTCGCGTCGTGGATCGCTTCCGCGACGGCTTCCTTGCCGGTTCCGGTCTCGCCTTCGATCAAGACGTGCGCGTCGCTCGCCACGACCTTCTCGAGCTGCGTGAACAGCTCGCGCATCGGCGGCGAGCTGCCGACGACCGCGCCGAAGGCCGTGCGCTGCGAGGTGACGAGCTCGACCTCCACGGTCTCGACGTCGAGCCGCACCTGCGTGTGACCGAGCACGAGCACCGTGCCGCCCGGCACCGTGCCGTCGACGATGCCGATGCCGCCGCACGACGTGCCGTTGCGGCTGCCGAGGTCGCGCACGTGCACGACGCTGCCGGCGATCGCGAGCTCGCAGTGAAACCGCGAGACCGTCGGGTCGTCGATCGCGAGGTCGTTCGACGGATGCGAGCCGATCGCGCAGCGTTCGGCAGCGGCTTGCCAGGTCGCGCCCGCGGCCGTGCCGGCCACGACGGTCACGCGAAATCGCCGGATCGCACGACCCGGCCGCGCCCCACTCGGACGCGTGGGCACGCCGTCGGTCATAGGCCGGTCGCTGTCGGAAGGCTCATCGTGATCACCGCACCGCCGCCGGTACGCGGCGCGAGCGTGACCTCGCCACCGAGTGCTGCCGCGACCGAACGTGCGACGCCGAGCCCGACGCCGACGCCGGCACCGCGCGACGGCGAACGGAAGAACGGGTCGAAGGCGCGGCGTGCTTCTTCGCTCGTGAGGTCGCGTCCGTTGTCGCTGACCTCGACGATGACCGAGCCGGTGCGCTCTTCGACGCAGACGACGATGCGGTTCGCGGTCCCCGTCGTCATCTCGTCGGCGAAGCCGGAGCTCGAGAACAGCATCATCGCGAGCACCGCCTGGCCGATGCGCGACTCCTCGCCTGAGACCGGCGGCACCGGGAAGATCTGGCGGATCACGTGCGCGCGCGGCTCGAGCGTGGGCGCCGCGAGCCGCAGCGATGCGGAGACCACGGCCGCGAGATCGATGGGCTTGGTCTCGCTGCGTGTTGCGAGCGTCTGAAGCGCGCGCACGTTGCCCGCGATCCGCTCGGCGCCGGCGTTGACGTCGTCGAGGCAGCGCAGCGCCTGCGGCTGTGCTTGCTCCGGGAGGTTCGCGCAGAGCTGCTTGCGGAGCGAGCGAAGATTCAGCAGCACCGATGTCAGTGGGTTGTTGATCTCGTGCGCGAAGCCCGCCGCAAGCGCGCCGACGAGACCGATGCGATCCGCCTCGAGCATCGTCAGCTGCGACGACGGACTCATCAAGCGCATCACCATCACGTACGCGACGCCGTCGGGGATCCGGAAGTGTCCCATCGCGAGCTCGACCGCGACGTGGGTGCCATCCTTCGCGAGCGCGGTGAGCTCGAGCGCGGGCGGCACCGGCGCACCTTCACGAAAGCTCGTCGACAGCTGGTTCACCAGGCCGCGCTGCTCGGGCGCGATCTTCTCGAGCGGCGCGATCGCATTGAACTCTTCGAGGGTGTAGCCGAGCATCTGGGCGGCCGCCTCGCTGGCCCAGATTCGTTCGAGACCGTCGCCACGGTCCATCAGCATCATCACGCCCGTCCCGGTGTAGCCGAGCGCGTCGAGCAGCGCCGGCAGGATCAGGTGCTCCTTATCCGAGATCCGTTTCATCCCCGTCCCTCACAAACGTCCCCTTGTCCTTGTCCTTCCGCACGCCCGGGAACCGCAAGACCTGGTTGTGCATCGCGACGTAGACGCCAGGTGGAACGAGCTGCACCGCGAGCAGCGCCTCGGTCAGGTTCTGCAGCGCATCGGTCGAGCGCAGCTCGTACGGCCGCATCGCGCCGGTGAACACGATCGGTGACTTCGGCGTGCCCACCATCTGGACGACGCGAGCGCCGGATTGGGCGAGGCGATCCGTTCCATGCACGACGACGACACCCGACATCGCCTCGGCCATGCGCGTCGCCGTCTCGGCGATCAGCGTGTGGTCCTCCGCCGTCATGTCGAGGCTGTCCTTGTTCATGAGCTGCACGCGCTGCACGTCGATCCCGCGGAGCTCGAGCGAGACCAGCATCACGTCGAGGACGGAGATGTGATTCGCGAGCACGCCGGAGAGCTCGTCGTAGGTCTTCTCGATGGTTCCGCCCGTCGAGATCAGCGCGATACGTCGTTTCATAGTGCCAGGTACACGACCGTGCCTGCGATGGCCGCGGCGAGCAGCACCAATAGCACGGCCACGACCGGACTTGTCTGCTTCGCGACCGGAGCCGGTGCCGGCGGTGCGAGCCGCTGCGGCGGGGGCCGCGGCACCTCCTCGATTCTCGGCACCGAGGGCGCGCGAACCAGGGTGGGTACGTGCTCGTCGACCTGCATGGTCTCCGACGCGGTGTCGAGCCGAGGCTGCGCGACCATGTGCGATGGCGTGCCGGTCGGCGGCGTCAGCAGCTCCGGCTCGAGCGGTCGGCCGTCGAGGATCGTGGTCATGCTCTCGGCAGCGACGATCTCCGTCTGCGGCGTCATGATGTCCGACATGCTGAGCGAGCTGTGCGGGGTCGGGACCCGCAGGGTGCGCAAGCTCGGCTGGCGCGGTTTTGTCTGCTCGAGCGCCCACGTCACCCACTCGATCACGTGCCTGTCTTGAACGACGAGGCCGAGCCGCTTCGTCAGGGTGGTCAGCGCGCTACGCAGTGCGGTCGCGTGTTGCCAGCGCTTCTCGGGATCGCGTTCGAGCGCGGTCATCACGATCTCGTCGATCTCCGGCGGCACGTTCGGGTTCGAGTGCGACGGCGGAAGGAGCTCCATCTTCATCACGCGGTTCAGCGTGTCCATGTCGTCGGGACCGGAGAACAGCGGACGATTCGTGAGCAGCTCGTGCGCGATCACGCCGACCGCGAACAGGTCCGCGCGCGCATCGATCGATCCACCGATGTACTCGGGCGCCATGTAGCCGAACTTGCCCTTGATGGTGCCGCTCATCGTCTGCATGCCCACGGCAGACGCCTTCGCGATGCCGAAGTCGATCAGCTTCACGCAGCCGCCCTCGGCGACGATGATGTTCGACGGCGAGACGTCGCGATGGATGATGCCGAGCTGCTGGCCGCTGTCGTCCGCGAGGTTGTGCGCGTAATCGAGCGCGTCGCAGATCTGGTTCAAGATGTTGAGCGCGACCGACACCGGCATCGGGCCCGTCGTCTGGCCGCAGTGCTTCAGCACTTCACGCAGCGTGAAGCCCGTGATCAGCTCCATGGCGATGAAGTAGATCTCGCCGACCTTCCCGAGCTCGTACGTCTGCGGAATGTTGCGATGGCGCATGTGGCTCGCGAGCCGCGCTTCGCGCACGAACGCCGCGACCAGGTCGTCGTTCATCGCGACATGCTCGAGCATGCGCTTGAGCGCGACCGAGCGCTTGAAGCCCTCGATGCCGATCACCTCGGCACGATGTACTTGCGCCATCCCCCCGACGCCGAGCTCCTCGTGGATGAGGTATGGCCCGAACGCCTCCGGCTCCTCGCTCACGCGCCGATGGTATCAGGCGCAGACGCGGCGAGGGCGTGACGTCGCAAGCGGTCGGTGAGGAGCGGCAGTCGGTCATTTCCCCAGGCCACGAAGTCACCGACGCGAAACGATGGGACACCCCACAGGCCGATCACGGCGAGGTCCGCGGCGTAGGTCGTCGCTTGCTTCATTGCTTCGGCGAGGCGCGCGGGCTCGAGCGCGGTGCGCGCCGCATTCCAATCGAGGCCGGCACGCTCGACGACGACGCGCAGGTCGACGTATTCGCCGACATCGCGCGCTTCGGTCCAGATGCCGCGCATCGCGGACTTCGCGAACGCGGTGCCTTTGCCTTGCTGGATCGCCCAGTGGACGATCGCGAGGCAGTTGTCGACGCCCGTGCCGAGCGGATCACACAGCTCGCCGAAGTTGATGCCGAGGCGATCGGCTTCGCGCTTCGCGTCACGCACGATGTAGAAGCGCTTGATCGCGGGAACTTGAAGTCCACGCGTGACCATCGGCGCGATCGGGCGCAGCACGAGCGGGATGTCGTACGGCGCGAGGATGTCCTCGATCTGCTCGAGCGCGAGGTACGAATACGGCGAGCGAAACGAGAACCACAGCTCGCACGTGAGCGGCTTGTCCGAGAGCTTCAACGGACCGCGATCGCTCTGCGGGCGCGGCGACACGACGTGCGCGATGTCGGTGCCGAGATCCTTCGCGAGCGCCGCCTCGAGATACGGCAAGCGATCGATGCCCCAGTACCACTCGCTGCCGTAGCGGATCATGCCGCCCTGGTAGTGCCCGGCCTCGCGGAGCCGCGCGTACGCCTCGTTGAGGATCGGCAACACGTTGCCGTGCGATTCGCTGCCCCACTGACCGAGCAGGGTCGCCATCTTCTTCTTGTCGTTCTGCCACAGCGCGCCGCCGCACTCGATCGCCGCACGCAGCTGGTCCGCGGCCGGCCGCTCGCGAACGAGCACGGTGCCGAAGTCGCGCACGATGTTCGGGTCCGGCTCCTTCTTCCCGGGAAAGTCGATGTCCCAGTACTCGGCGAGGTGCTGCGCGTCGCGCACGGCGTGTCTGGGGCGCAGCGTCGGGGCCGGGTCGACGTCGGAGGCCGGCGGCGTCACGGTGTGGAACGCCAGCTCGACCGGGTACGCCTGCACGAGCCGCGAGACCGCCTGGGCCGCCAGGTAGCTCCAGGGGTCTGTAATGTCGAAGTAGAGCTCCAGCTTGCGGGGCGCGCTGGTGATCTTCTGACGAACGAGGCCGGCGACCCGGCGCGCGGCGTCCCCGGTCGGTCCGAGCCACGCCGCGATGGCTTTCCCCTTGAGTCGCTTGGCGATGATCATCCTGCGGGTTAATAAACGCTGCCGTGGACGAAGCCAAGCTCCGAGAGGCAATCGAGCTACTCGAGGCAATCGGTGCGGACCTGCGCCAGCTCGCGGACCTCGACGAGCCGACCCGCATTCGCCTGGTCTCGGCGGCCGGCCAGCTCGCGCGCCCCGACCGCTACAGCAAGAAAGCGCTCGGTAAGGCGCTCGCGCGCGCACGCATCCAGGCCAAGCGCGACGCCGACCGCGCCGTCCTCGATCAGACCGGCATCCGCACACTCCGTCGCGAGCCCGTGTTCCGCACGCCGCTGCCGCGCCCGGACCTCCAGCTCGACGGCCGCGGCGACGACGAAGCCGAAGACGAGTGGGCCCAGGCCGAAGCGCGACGTGAAGAGGGTGCGCGCGTCACCGATGCTCGCCTCTGCTACGTCTGCAAGACGCACTTTCACGACCTGCATCACTTCTACGATCAGATGTGTCTCGCGTGCGCCGAGCTCAACTGGCAGAAGCGCGAAGCGAGCGCTGATCTCCGCGGCCGCGTCATGCTCGTCACCGGCGCGCGCGTGAAGATCGGCTATCAGGCCGCGATCAAGCTGCTCCGCGCAGGCGCCGAGGTGATCGTGCTGACGCGCTTCCCGCGTGACGCCGCGCGCCGGTTCGGCCGCGAAGCCGACGCGACCGACTGGCGCGACCGCCTGCACGTCTACGGCATCGATCTGCGGCACACGCCGAGCGTCGAGATGCTCTGCCAGCACCTGCTCGCGACGCAGACGCGCCTCGACGCGCTCATCAACAACGCGTGCCAGACCGTGCGCCGCCCGTCGGGTTGGTACGATCACGTGCTCGGCACCGAAGGCGAGCCGCTCTCGAAGCTCGAGTCCGGCTTCATGGAGCGCGAGCGCTCGCTCCACCTCGGCACCGGTGACGCACTCGCGGTTCGCGGCGCCGGCATCTGGAAGTCCGCCGTGCTCTCGCAGGTCCCGCTGCTCGCCGAGGATCTCGAGCGCAGCGAGTCGCTCTATCCCGAGGGCCGTCTCGATCAGGATCTGCAGCAGGTCGACATGCGCGACTTCAACAGCTGGCGCATGACGCTCGCCGAGGTCCCGACCGCCGAGCTCCTCGAGGTTCACCTCGTGAACGCGGTCGCGCCGTTCGTGCTCAACGCGCGCTTGCGGCCGCTCCTCGCCGCCGTTCCGACGAACGACGCGCACGTCGTCAACGTCAGCGCGATGGAGGGGCAGTTCTATCGCCGGTGGAAGACCGACAAACATCCGCACACGAACATGGCAAAGGCCGCGCTCAACATGATGACGCGGACCAGCGCGATCGATTACGTGCGCGACGGCATCCACATGAACAGCGTCGATACCGGCTGGGTCACCGACGAGGATCCGCAGCACCACGCGGTGCGCAAGCAAGCGGTCCACAACTTCCATCCGCCGCTCGACATCGTCGACGGTGCGGCGCGCATCGTCGACCCGGTGTTCGACGGCATCACCACGGGCAAGCACCTGTGGGGCTTGTTCTTGAAAGACTACAAGCCCGCGCCCTGGTGACGATCAGTTGGGCGACCAGCCGGCCCCGAGGCCGAAGTACGCTCCGACCGCAAGCACGCCAAGCGCGAGCACGAGCAACACCAAGATCACGCGACCCCACCGCAGCTTCTTCTCCGGCGCCTTTGCCATGCGCCGACCCTATCACCGTTGCCCGCGAGGATTCATCGGCAAGCTCGAGCCACGCAGCAGCGCGACGAGTCCGTCGGCGATCGTGTGGCGCCACATCCAATAGTCGTGACCGCCTGACTTGTCAGGTTTCCCGCGCTGAACCTTCGTTCGTTCAGTTTCCGCCGCTGACGATGCGATGAACCGCAACGAACCTGCTTGCCCGCCGGGGCACGCGGTTTGCTGCATCGCGTCGTCATGAAACAGAGAGCTTGGTGTCTTGGTTTGCTGTGCTTTGCCGCATGCGTTGGCAGCGATGATGTCGAGGAGATCGGAGTTGCCGAGCTTCCCGAGGTGCAGGGCAGCCTCGGCATCCTCTATGGCGACGAGATCAGCGTCACGATCGACTACCCGTCGATCAACCTCGACCACTGCATTCGAGTTCGGGACGACTTCACCGCGAAGATCGGCGACATCTCGCTGACCGTCGAGGAGCGTGGTCGCATCAACGACGATCGAGAGTGCGTCGAGCCGACGTACATCACGAAGGCACCGCCGACGCTCGCGAATGCCGAGCTCGTGTTGTCGGACGGCACGGGCGACATCCGGTGCAACCTCGGTGACGCGCTCGCGCCGCGCCAGCCGGCCCTCGTCTCCGGCGGCAGCTGGAGCTTCAGCGCGGGCGAGCACGTGCGCATCCGTTGGTCGCCGGCCACCGACTTGACGCGCTATCGATTTGCCGCGTTCGTGAGGCCCGCCGGCTCGACCAGCGACAAGCTCCTCGAGTCGACGCGCGAGAGCGACATCGTCGCGTTCACGCTTCCGAGCACGCTCGCGCCAGGCGCGTACGAGCTCGTGTTCTCGATTCATGAAGACGCGATCAATCCGATCGCATGCGCGGGACTATCGGCCGAAGGCTACATGACCCGCGAAGGCGTCCAGGCGATCACGATCGAGCCGTAACTTCGCTCGCTCGTCGTCGTTCATGGCTCAAGTTGCCGGCTTGTGCAGTAGCCGCCGTGCACGAGCGTGCACGATTCCCGCGAGATACGATGGCACCCATCCTGCTGACACGGCGAGTCAGCCATGCGAACCGCTTACCTTGCCATGACATGCCTTGTGGCGTGCACCGACGCTCCCGATGACGACGTGGGGTGTCCACTCGGCGAGGTGATGTTCGAGGGCGTCTGCAGCGCGCCTCCTCCCGACGGCAAGTTCGATCTGCCGAACGGCGCCGTCTGGGATCGCCCGTACGATGGCGCCGGGTACCACGCGATCATCAAGTTCTTCGAGGGCAAGCAGCTCGATCTGCGTGCCGACGTCAAGCAACTCGACGCAGTGTGGCCGACGCCGATGCAGAGCACTGCGTTGTCGAGGTTCGGTACGCCGATCCAGCTCGCGAGCTACGGCTACATCCACACCGCGCTCGATATCAACCGTCCGCTGCCGACCGACTCGACCGACGTGCTCGCACCGGTCGCCGGCACCGCCTTCATGTTCGATTGGTACGGCAACGTCGGCTATCACGGCGATCCTTACGCGGCTGTCGTCGGGATCTGGGATCCGAAATCCAAGCTCGTGTTCCAGCTCATGCACGTCGAGCCGTCGCCCGAGCTCATCGCCGCCGGCTCGAATTCGATCGAGGTCACGCGGGGCCAGGTCATCGGTAAGCTCGCGCTGCCGCCGCTCGGCACGCCCGAAGCCGAAGGCTTTCGCCACACGCATGTCGATATCGTCGACGGCGCCGCGAAGCGCGCGCTCGATCCGTCGCGCTACCTCCCATACGCAGATCACGTCGCGCCGAAGTTCGGCGAGGTCTACGTCCTCGACGCGACCGCGAAGAAGTCGAGCAAGCTCTCGACGGGCAAGCTCGACGTCGTCATCGAGGTCTCGGATCGCGACGACTTCTCCGCGCGCAACTTCGAGATCAACGCGCTCTCGTACACGATCACCATCGACGGCGTCACCGCGCTCACGTCACCGAAGTGCGAGCTCGATCACCTGTACGAGCGGGTGACGACGGAGGGCTACTCGTCGGGCGTGCTCTCGTTCATCGACTTCGGCAATGCCGCCGCGCAGCGCGATAACTCGTGGCCGCAGTCGGACCTCGGTAATCCGAACCGCACGTTCCGCTACGCCCTCACGCAGCTCGCCGTCGTCGATGGCCGATGCACCGCGAAGAAGGATGCCGACGGCTTCATCGAGCTCGCGGCGAACGCGAAGTCGATCAACGTGCGCGTGACCGTGTGGGACCCGAGTGGGAACCAGACGACGACGCGCCGTACGCTGCGCCGCTGACTACGGCTTTTTTAGTAGCGCGACGAGCCCGTCGGCGATCGTGTGGCGCCACATCCAGTAGTCGTGACCGCCGCTGAACTCCGCGTAGGTGACGGGATAGCCCTTCGCGACGAGCACGTCGCGCATGTGCCGGTTGCTCGTCGTCAGATCCTCCTCGAAGCGGCCGGCGTCGAGGTAGAAGCGGATCGGGAGCTTCTTCGACGTGGCGTAGTCGCGGATCAGCCAGCCGCCTTCGACGGACGGCGAGATGTCGTTCTCGATCTCGCCGAGCTTGTACTGATACGAGCCCGACTGCGAGAGCACGTTGCCGATCACGTTCGAGTGGTGGAGCGCGGTGTACGCCGAGCACAAGCCGCCGAAGCTCGAGCCGGTCACGATCGTGTCGGCCGCGGTCATGCCGGCGCGATAGTCCGCGCGCATCTTCGGTACGAGCTCGGTCGCGAGGAACGCCGAGAACGGCGCGGAGCCCGGTAGGTCGCGCACGCGTGTGCCCTGGTTCGCGACGAGCGCGGCAACGACCGGCGGGATCTTCTTCGCGGCGATCAGGTTGTCGAGAATCGTCGGCAGCGGGATTTGCGTGCTCGCGTCGAGCCCGTACACCTCGCCATCGAACGCGATAACGAGCGGGTAGCGCTTCTTCGGATCGTAGCCGGGCGGCGTGTAGACGCCGATGTTGCGATCTTCCTCGAGCAGCTTGCTCGCGATCTTGAGCGGCGTGATCTTGCCCTTCGCGACGTCGGCCTTCGGTTCGATCCACGGCTGCGGCGCCGCGCCCGGCAAGTTCGCGCGCGACAGTCCGAAGCGCTGTGTCTTGTTGTTCGGATCGAGTTGCCTCCCCATGAAGCGCGGATCGGGCGCGAAGCCCTTGGTGAACGGCCGGTGCGCGTCGGGCGGACTGTTGGCGACGACGAAGGCGTAGTCTAAGCGCGAGTCAGCAGGCACGCGCATCGAGAGCGTCCACAGATCGGAGTCACCGAGGCGCACGAGTGGCTGCTCGCGGAAGCCGTCGCCGCCGAACATCCCGACGTACGGCCCCTTCGAGCGATACACGAACGTGACGAGCACGTCCTTCGGATCGCCGGGATACGGCTCGACGATCGGCGACTTGCCGTCGAGATCTTTCCAGAACTTCTCGATCGCGTCCTTGCGATGCGTGCGCACGGCCGCCCACAGCTCGCGGATGCGCGTGCTCGCGAAGCGCTGCTTCGCTTGCAGCTCCGCGTACGCATCGGGCGTGAGGATCTCGACGCGCGCCTCGTAACGGCCCTCCGTCGGCAACGGCGGCACGACACCCGCGGTCGTGGCAGCGCCGGTATCGGTCGGCTGCACGAACGGACGCACCACGAAGTCGTAGCTGCCCGCGACCGTGGCCTCGATGACAAACGGCTCGGGGCCCTTGTCGCCGTTCGGACTGTCGACCATGCCGAGTTGCTTGCCGGTCGTGTCATACGTGATGACCTCGACGTCGATGCCGTTCTGCATGACCACGCCGGTGACGACGTGACCGGCGAGTAGCTCGACGCGGTAGCGATGCGACTCGCCGGCCTTGACCGTTTTCTCGACGGGCTTTCCCGTCTCGATGCGCTCCGCAGCTGGCAGCGGCGTGACGACGGCGGTCTGCGGCGCCGGCGTTGCCGGTGCAGGCTCCGGCGATGGTGGTGGCGCGGGCCGCGCCGGCGACGTCGAGCTCGAGGAACACGCGGCAAGCAGGAGCAGGAGGGACCAACGCATGCGCGGAGCATCGCACGACGGTTCGGCGTCGCATTCTGTCGCACCGGGCAAGTCCCGCTGGCTCCAGCCGGAACCGCGCGCTCCGAAAAAACGCCTTGCGCGATCGATCGCGATCCTTATAGTGACGGCTCGTTCGCGCTTGTCGTGATTGCCCGATTGGGCTCATGGCGCCGAAACAACCGCTTTCCGCGGCCCGCTCGAGCGAGAGCCAACACGCATGGGATAGCTCATCTGGTAGAGCGCTAGCTTGATAAGCTGGAGGCAGCGGGTTCGATTCCCGTTCCACAACTCGTGCTCTGCTCACTCGGGCCGCGGATCTTTTCTACTAGTCTGGAGGTGAATCATGTCGCAGACGCAGACGCCGTTGCCGGAGTCGCAGATGGGTCCCGCCGAGCGCTTGCTCGACGTGGTCCTCAGCTCGTCGGCTCACCTCTGGCACAACCGCCCGGGCATCAACGCGAACGGTGTGTGGAAGCCGGCGAAGGGGAACAAGGACACCAAGGGCATCAAGGTCGAGCCCGGTCTCTTCGTGCCCGCGGCCGTCGCGCTCTACGGCAAGCTGCTCGAGATCCACAAGCTGAACGCGGATCTCATGGCGCACTTGGCGAGCTATGCGCTCGTCGAGACGGACTGGCGTGATTTCAAGGTTGCGTGTGCGGCGCTCATGCTCGTGCAGTCGCGTCACGGCGAGCCCGTGAAGGATGACGACGGCACGGTCGCGTTTTACGACGACGACTACCGGCGCATCGGCGAGGCGATGGTCCTCTGGTACCAGAAGAAGTCGGCACGCATGTTGACGCCGAAGGCCGTGCTGCGCGTGGCGGAGCTGCTCGAGACGCCGGAGATCGTCGCGCTGAACCGCGCGGCGGGCTTTGGTGATCCGGCATCGAAGCGCGCGCCGGTCGGTCGCTGGACGAAGGCGGCGACGAAGTGGCTGGCGGTTCGTGAAGCGAACGCGCCGATGCTGCAGGGACTCGTGCGCGCTGGCTACAAGCAGACGATCAAGGCGCTCGCGCGCAAGGTTGGCTACAAGCCGGCATCGTCGGCATTCTTCGCGACCCTCGGCTGGAAGCAGTCGCAGGCGGAGGAGGGACACCGCGAGATCGGTCTCGACAACCTCGAGCTGACGAAGTCGGAGCGCTTCGACGGACTGTCGGAGGCGGAGATCTGCGAGACCATCGTCACGCAGCGGCTCCGCTACAAGGACGCCGTCGGTCGGTTGCCTGCGGACATCGGCCTCACGCCCGCGATCATGGTCGCGCTGTTGCCGACGCTGTCGGATCGCGATCTTCGCCAGCTGACGCCGACGCTCGAGGAGCTCGGGCTTCTGTCGGTGCCCGAGATCCGCGGACGTTGGGAGAAGGCGATCGCCGAGGCGACGGATCAGCGCGGCCTGAACATCGCGAAGAACGTGCGCGACCAGGGTCTCAAGGAAAAGCTCGAGGAGTCGGCGGACAACGCCGCGAAGAAGGCCGTCGCTGCTGCGAGCGGTGACATCGACTTGCGCGTGATGTTCCTCGTCGACAAGTCGGGCTCGATGCAGGGTGCGATCGAGGCGGCGAAGGAAGTGCTCGTGAAGATGTTGGCGGGCTTCCCGCTCGACAAGCTGCACGTCGCGACCTTCGACACGATGGGTCAGGTCCTGCGTCCGAAGGCGGCGTCGCGCGTCGCGGTCCAGCACATGCTGGCGCCGATCCGCGCGGACGGCGGCACGATCCACGGTGCAGGGCTCACCGCGCTTCACCGCGATGGTGTGCGCATCCCGATCGAGGCGAAGCTGATCGTGATCGTCGTCGGTGACGAAGCAGGCGAGCCGGGTGCGCAGCTCGCGCAGACGTTCCAGCAGCTCGCGTACCGCGTCGATGCGATGGCGCTCTTGCTCGCATCGCCGCACCGCGGCCAGACGGTGCGCGACTGCGCGAAGACGCTGCGCGTTCCGTACAGCGAAGTCACGGTCGACCAGTTCGACGACCCGTACCACGTCACGCGTGTGCTTCGTGCGCTGCTCGAAGCACCGATCAGCACGTCGGCGCCGGCACCGGGTCTCGTCGAGAAGGTCATGTCGACGAAGCTGCTCGAGGTTGCCGGAACGTAAGCCGGAACGTGATCAATGCCTGACTTTCGCGCGTTCTTGAAGCCGACCGAGCCCGTCGTGCTGCCGTACTTCGGCGGCACGCGGGTCGACGCGGCCGATCGACGCTTCAAGGTCGACGCCGAGATCGAGCCTGGTTGGTGGCGGTTCGCGATCGAAGGGCGAAAGGCGGTGCCGAAAGACCGTGCGGACCCCGTCGATCTCGGAGCGCTTCCTGCCATGCGCGGTCACTGGGTGGCGGGCTACATCGTCGTCTCGGGTCGCGAGCTCGCGCCGATCGTGATCCCGCCTGCCGAGGAGCCGGCCGCACTCGCGAAGATCACGGCACGTCGCTGGTACTCCGGCGACGTGCTGCTCGATTCGATCGAGTTCGAGGACGACGCGGAGCTGTCCGCACGCAGCGCCCTCGAGGAAAAGCGCGGGATCGGCGACGTGCGCGGCATCGTGCCGTCGCTGCGCGCTGCGTTCGGATACGCGCTCGGCATGGCGACGGCGCGCGAGGAGCGCGTGCCCGCGACGCTGCGCGAGCTTGCGGGCGACGTGCTCGCGATCGCGGAGCGTGGACACGATGCGGCGCGCGGCGCGATCCAGCGCATCGTCACGCGCCGGATCGAGGCGGAAGCCGCCATGCGGGCGCGCGCGTTGGTCGAAGCGGTCAATCGCGATCGCGCGAAGATGCGCGAGATCGCCGAGAAGTCGTATCGCCAGCGTCGCGGCGGCTCGCCCGTCGAGCGCGCGGATGCAGCACTCGAGGCGGCGGGCGCGCGCATGATCTCGGCGCGGCGCGCGGGCGCGAACGAGCTCGAGGTCACGTTCGTGTACGAGGGCGTTCGCATCATCGCGACGGTCGACCCCGAGACGCTGCACGTCTACGACAGCGGCATCTGCCTTGCCGGCGCCGACGAGGAGCTGACGCTCGACAGCTTGCCGTCGGTGATCAAAGAGGCCATCGATGCCGACCACCTCAACATCACGAGACACGGATGAGCCAGGAAGTCTGCTTCTTGATCGGATTCGATGGATCGATCCTGTGGGCTGATGCGTCTAACAGTCCGGTCGCGCTCCCGGACTCGCGCGATCGCTGGGAGGCGATCTGGCAGCTCCGGGACGAGCTCGCGGAGATCGCGCACTCCCACCCGGTCGGGCCATCGGCATTCTCCGCCGAGGACACCTCGACGATGGCCGCGCTCGATGCCGCGCTCGGTCGCAAGCTTCGCTACTCGGTCGTCGCGCCGAAGACCATGATCGTGCGCGCTGAAGACGAAACGTTCGAATTGAATCCCGAGCCATGGTGGGCCGGGCTACTCCGGCTCGCGTCGGGGATGAAGTGAAAGAGGACTGACATGACGATCTTGAACATCACGTACCAGGGCCAGTCGGCCGATTACGATCTCGCACTCGACTACGCAGCGAGCGACGCGGACATCCGTCGCATCGCCGTCGAGCTCGTGCGCTCGGGAGGTGTGCGCGGCTTGCACCTGCCGAACCTCGCGGAAGATGCGTTCACCGGCTTCGTCGTCGATCGCCTGACGGGGCAGAACGGCGAGCCGAAGATCTATCTGCGCCCCAAGGTGCCTTTCGGCGCTCAGCCCGCGCGGGCCGGATGCGAATCGTAATCTGCGGCGTCGGCGCGCTCGGATCGACGGCCGTGCTCTTCATCCGTAACCTGGATGCGGAGCTGCGGCTGATCGACTTCGATCGCGTCGAGTCGAAGAACCTCGCGGCGCAGTGGTTCGTCAAGCAGTCGGTCGGCAAGAACAAGGCAGAGTCGATCCGCCTGCAGCTCGCGAACTTCTACGGCGGCAAGGCCGAAGCCATCGGCGTGCGCCTCGGCGCGAACAACACCGAGCAGCTGCTCGCGGGTGCGGACCTCGCGGTCGACTGCTTCGACAACGCAGACTCGCGCATCGTGCTGTCCGAAGCATGCCGCGCGCGGAAGCTACCGCTCTTGCACGGCGCGCTCGCCGCGGACGGCACGTTCGGCATGGTGCGCTGGGACGAGCGCTTCACGGCCGATCGCGAGGACGCGGTCGGGCAGGCGACGTGCGAGGGCGGCGAGCACCTGCCGATGATCGGGCTCGTCGGCGCGACGCTCGCGCGCGCGATCCAAGACTTCGTGAAGGACGGCAGCCAGCACGACTATCTCGTGAGCTTATCGGGCGTCACGCGCACGACCTGATCAGGGCACGAACTCGGCGCACTCGATCCCGCAGCCGAACACCGCCCCGGCGCAGGAGCGGTCATCGATGCAGTCCTGGCAGGCGTCCGCCTTGTCCTCGGCCGCTGCGCTGTTGCCGGTCTTGTCACGACAACGAGAGCCGCAGGCACCGTCGTCGTAGTTGGGGTCGACACACGCCTTGTACTTGTCGCAGATCTCATCGCAGTCGTACGCGCGGTCTGCGGCGTTATCGCAGCCGGGACCGGTGAACGCCATCATCACGGAGAGCGTGAACACGGACATGAAGCCAAGCTTTTTGAACATGACGCAGTCGAGTTTCACCATGCGTGCCATCCGGACCGATCCGATCGTAATGCTCGAGCGTCCATGAGGCTGTCAGGTGTTCACCACCGCGGCGTGCGGCTCGCTCGCGCACGGGCGCACGCACGTCGCGCTTGTCGGGTGTCACGCGCACGACATAACTTCGGCGCATGGCGAAGCCGAAGGCGAAGAAGAAGGCGGCCGGCGCGGCGGAGGTCCTCTTCAAGGCGATCGGCAAGCCCCGCAACATCAACACGGTCGATGTCGCGGCGAAGCCATGCGTGAAGAAGTGGCTCGCGCGGCCCGACGCGGAGCGCGCGGACATCGTTGCCGAGCTCGCGAGCGCGCTCGATGCCATGCGTGCGCTGCCGGACTGGGAAGACATCCGGCCCTGCGCGTGGAACTTCAAGTACGAGTTCACGCAGATGGTGTCGCTCGGCAAGGCGATCGATCGCCTGATCCGCGGCAAGCTGCCACTCACCGAAGCAACACTCACAAAGCTCGCCCACGTGGTCGTCCACCGGTCTGACTTCTCGGTGAAGCACCTGACCACGCAGCTCGAGCACTATGGCAAGACACAGGTCGTGGGGGGTGCCCTGCGCGCGGCGATGGTCGCCATCAACGAGCGGTATTCTTGGAGTGACTACGAGGCCATGCGCGCCCGGCTCGCCTGGCTGATCTCGCCGGCCCAGGCCGACCGCCTGGCAAAGGGGAAGGCCGCTTGACGGTAGTGGTCCGGCCGCTCTGAACGGGCTACCATCGGCCGGCGTGAGGGCGTTGATCGCAGTGTCGATGTTGTCGTCGGCGTGCACGAGCTTGCTCGGCATCTCGGATCCGACCCCCGCGACGCCCGGTGACGGCGGGCCCGATTCCTCGATCGACAGCAGCATCGATGCGCCGCCGCCGTGCGCGCCGGCGGTCACGTTCAAGGCCGAGCAGACGAGCGCGATCGGCGCGACCGGCACGGGCTTCGCGATCGGCCGCTTCGATCTCGGCAACCTGAACGCGGACATCGCGATCGCGACCGGCACGAACGTCGTCATCATGCACGGCGATGGCGCCGGGACCTTCGGCGGCAATGGCCTGAAGCCGATGATCGCGACCGCCGCGGTCGACCTCGTCGTCGAAGACTTCGACAGCGAAGGCGATGACGACCTCGTGATGTGGACACCGACCACGGTGACCATGCGCCGCCTCAATCGCGCGCTCGATCCGCCCGTCGAGGCGGAGCAGCCGCTGACCGGGCCGTTCACGAACGTGACGCGCGTGTTCCAGGAGCAGCTCGACGGAAACCTCCGCCCCGACGTGATCGTCTACGACACGGCGGCCGGCAGTCGCGTGTACACGTCGAACCTGGGCGTGCCGGGTACGTTCTCCCGCGACAACAACCTCGTCGGGACCGGTGCGGACGAGCTCCTCGTCGTGCGCCAGATCGACGGCCTGCAGCGCGCCGACGCCGTGTTCGTGAACGGCACCATGGTGAACCTCTCGCTCCACACGTCGAGCTTCTCGAATCCGGTCAACATCGCGAACGGCGCGAACAGCAAGGGCATCGCGTTCGGCAAGTTCGACGGCGACGCGCTCCCAGACCTCGTGGTCTCGACGTCGATGGGACTCGTGCTGTTCCGGCAGATGACGCCGGGCATGTTCACGATGCACGGCATGATCTCGCCGGTGCAGTCGGCGACGCCGATGCTCGTCGGTGACGCGAACGACGACGGACGCGATGACATCATCACGCCGACCGCCGCGATCTTGCAGTGCGCGCCGGCCGTCGCCGGTGGCGCTGGCGTGTTCACGCAGGTCGAACCGCTGAGCGCGGGTGGGCCCGCGAAGCTCGTCGACGTGAACGGCGACACCAAGCCCGACCTCGTGCGGATCGACGGCACCAACATCAAGGTGCGCCTGCGATGATGAAGGGGCTCGCCAACGTCGGGGAAGTGCTCGCGGGCAAGTACCGCGTCGACAAGATCCTCGGTATCGGCGGCATGGGCATGGTCGTGCAGGCGATCAACCTCGACCTCGATCAGAAGGTCGCGCTCAAGTTCATGCTGCCGCAGGCGCTCGAGTCGCCCGAAGCTGCCGCGCGGTTTCTTCGCGAGGCGCGCGCGGCGGGCAAGCTGACCGGCGAGCACATCTGCCGCGTGATGGACGTCGGTAAGTTCCCTGGCGGCGCCCCGTACATCGTCATGGAGTACATGGACGGCTACGATCTGATGACGCTGCTCAAGCGTCGCGGGCCGCTGCCGATCTCCGAGGCGATCGACTACATGCTGCAGGCGTGCGAGGGCATGGCCGAGGCGCACGCGCTCGGCATCGTGCATCGCGATCTCAAGCCCGATAACTTGTTCCTCGCGACGCGCGTCGACAGCACGAAGATCATCAAGGTGCTCGACTTCGGGATCTCGAAGACCGCGGTGACCGGGCTCGCAACGAAGACGGGCGACGTGCTCGGCTCGCCGGCGTACATGGCGCCCGAGCAGATGCAGTCGTCGAAGGATGTCGACGCGCGCGCGGACATCTGGTCGCTCGGCGTCGTGCTGCACCAGCTGCTGTGCGGAAAGATGGCGTTCTACGGCGAGACGCTGCCGCAGCTCTGCATGGCGGTGCTGAACGACCCGCCGAAGAATCTCACGACGCTGCGTGCGGACCTCCCGCCGCCGCTCGCCGACGCGGTGCTCAAGTGTCTCGAGAAGGATCGCGATCGCCGCTACCGCGACGTCAGCGACTTCGCGCAGGCGATCGCGCCGTTCGGCGGCGCGACGGCGATCGGTGCCGTCACGCGCGTGCGTTCGCTGCTGCGCGGCCGCGCCACGCCGCAGACATTGCCACCGACGGCCGAGGAGCTCGCGAACGGCAGCGCCGACGTGATGCCGACGCTGCTCGGCAGCATGCCGGTGATTCCGACCGCGACCGACACGCCGATGATGAGGCGGGCCGGCAACTCCTCGCCACCGCCGATGGGCCCGGGCAGCACGACGCTCGCATCGAGTGCGGGCGAGTCGCTCGCGCTCCCGCGCCGGCGGCTGCCGCTCGGTGCGATCGGTGTGCTCGGCGGTACGTTCGCCATGATCGTCGTGATCGTTGTCATGGTGATGCGGCGAAACGCGGCGAACGAGACCAAGCAGCCGGCCGCGAGCCCGACGTCACCGACGCCAGCCGTCGCACCGCCGACGGTCGTGCCGATCGAGGACACCAAGCCGCCGCCTCCGCCCGTCGTCGTCGACACAGCACCGATCGGCGAGGATCCGCCCGTCGAGGATCCGAAGAAGAAAAAGAAGAAGAAGGATCCGAAGGACCTGACGCAAGGCTCTGCGACCGATCCGGCGCCGCCGGATGCGGGCGTCCCCGACGAGGAAGACAAGTGGGGCAAGATGCTCGACGACAAGCCGGGCGAGAAGAAAGACGAGGAGAACAAGTGAGGTCGCTGTTGGTGCTCGTGCTGCTCGCCGCGCCGGCGCTCGCCGATAACAAGTCGGATGCGGTCGCGCTGTTCCAGGAAGGCCTCAAGGAGCTGAAGGCGGGCAACTTCGAGAAAGCCTGCGCGTCGCTGAAGAAGAGCAACGAGCTGCATGCCGATAGCGGTACGCGCGGCAGCCTCGCGCGGTGCTACGAGAAGCAGGGCAAGGTCGCGTCGGCGTGGACGCTGTGGGTCGACCTGTCGACGACAGCGCCGAAGAACCTGCGTGCGGATGCGGCGGCGAACGCGACGAAGCTCGAGCCCCGGCTGCCGAAGTACATGCTGAAGCTCGGGCCGGGTGTGCCGCAAGTTTCGATCACGATCGATGGCGCGGCGACCGGCGACAAGCCCGGCATCGCGGTGCCGATCGATCCGGGCACGTACGTGCTCGAGGCGAACGCCGACGGCTATGCGGGCTGGAAGCGCGAATTCACGGCGGTCGAGGGCAAGACCGAGGAGATCACGATTCCGGCGATGGAGCCGCTCCTCGTGAAGGAGCCGACGCGACCGAAGCCGATCGTCGTCGACGAGAAGCCGACGCCCAAAAGCAGCCGCAAGAAGATCGGGTTCGCGATGGTCGGTGTCGGCGGTGCGCTCGTGATCACCGGCGGCGTGTTCGGCGTGATCGCGCGCGGCCGGAACAACGACGCGAAGGACATCTGCGGCGGTAACATCGATGCCTGCGATCCGGCGCGGATCGGCGACGCACAGGACAAGATCGATTCCGCGCGCTCGGCCGGTAACATCTCGACGGTCGCGATGATCGCCGGTGGCGCCGCGGTCGTGACGGGCATCGTGTTCATCGTGACCGCACCGTCGGTGAAGCGGGGCGTCGCGATCGCTCCGTCGATCGGCACCGACTCGGCGGGAGTCGTCTTCAGCGGCGCTTTCTAGGCAGGACGTTGTCAGGTTTGTCACGTGGGCTGCGTTGCCACCGCGCGCCTGCGTGCGATGTATGGCGCAGGAGGCAACGATGACGACTCTCGAAGTAGGCAAGAAGCTGGTGGAGCTCTGCAAGCAGGGCAAGAACGACGTCGCGCTGGACACGCTGTACGCAGCGGAGGTCGTGAGCGTCGAGGCAGGCGGACCGCCGGGCCAGGACCCAGAGACGCGCGGTCTCGCGGGCGTGCAGGCGAAGAGCAAGTGGTGGGGCGAGAACCACGAGGTCCACTCGGCGTCGGTGGATGGTCCGTATCCGAACGGCGATCAGTTCGTCGTCAAGTTCGTCTACGACATCACGCAGAAGGCGACGAGCAAGCGCTTCACGATGGAAGAGATGGCGCTCTACACCGTCAAGGACGACAAGATCGTTCGCGAGGTGTTCTTCTACGCGATGGGCTAACGCCGCAGCTTGCGCGTGAACGCGCGCGCTTCCGGCACCTTCGCCGCGGCCATCGCGACGAGGTACACGACGCCGAACACGCCGCACGCGACGAGCGCACTCATCCATCGGCGTGCGCCGAGCTCGTCGGTGAACAGGGCCGCGCCATAGCCGGCAGCGCCGGCGACGATCGCGGCGGCGAGTGCGCCGATGGCGAGCTTCACCGGCAAGCCGACGCTGCCGAGGCGCTGCTTCGTCCAGTGGAGCAGGAGTCCAAACTCGATCCAGGCGGCGAGGCTCGCGGCCGCGGTGAGACCGAACGCGCCCCACGCTGCGCTGTAGCCGAGCGACTCGCGCATCGGCATGACGACGATGTATCCGGCGGTGATGCCGATGCCGACGCGCACGAGCGCGGCGTAGAGCGGCGCGCGTGGATTGCCGAGCGCGTACAGCGACGATGCGAGGAGACGCCCTAGCGTGCTCGCGGCGAGGCCGAGCGCGGAGCCAGCGAGGACGATCCACACGATCTCGGTGTCGCGCGCGCCGAACCGCCCGGTCTCGAACAAGAGCGAGACGATCGAGCCGCCGATCGCGACGAACGCGACCGACGACGGAATCACGAGGAACACGACGCGCCGGAGCGAATTGCGCAGGCGATCGCGGACGTGCGTCTTGCGCGCCTCGTCGTCGCCGGCGGTGCCCGACATCGCGGGCAGCTCGGCGGCGCTGATCGCCATGCCGAACAAGCTCACCGGCAGCATGTAGAGCGTCTGCGCGTTGAACATCGCAGCGACGATCGCCTCGCCGAGAAAGCTCGCGAGCACCTGATCGACGTACGCCGAGATCTGCACGCTGCCGCGGCCGATCACGATCGGGACAAAGTTTTTCAGCGTGCTGCGGACGCCGTCGGTCATCGACAGCGATGGCGTGAGGCCGCGTAGCAGCGCGATCACCGTCGGCAGCTGCACGAGGAACTGCGCGGCGGCGCCGATCACGGTGCCCCACGCGAGCCAGATCGCGATGTCGTCGTCGTGGCCTGTAAACCGCCGCCCCGCGAGGATCGCGGTCGTGATGATCGCCGCGTTCCAGAGCACTGGCGACACGTACGTCAGGAAGAACCGGTTGTGGCTGTTGAGCACCCCGAGGCACCACGCGCTCATCACGAGCAGCGCGATGCCTGGAAACATGATCTGCACGAGCCGCACGGTCAGCTCGCGCGTCGACTCGTCGAAGCCGGGCGCGAGCAGGTCGACGAGCCCGCCCGATGCGAGCACGCCCAGCGCCGCGAGCGAGCCCGCGACGAGCGCGAGCAGCGTGCCGATCACGCGCGCGACCTTGGCCGCCTCCTCGTCACGCCCCTCCGCGCGCAGCCGCGCATAGACCGGAATGAACGACGCCGACAGCACGCCCTCGCCGAACAGGTTCTGCAGCAGGTTCGGGATGCGCATCGCGGCGCGAAACGCCGCAGCCGCGGGCGAGAGCCCGAGGTAGTGCGCGATCACGCGCTCGCGAACGAGCCCGGCGATGCGCGACAGAAAGATGCCCGCGGCGACCGCGACCGCACCGCCGCCACGGGGGCGCGGCTGCGGCGGGGGGACATCTTCGTCGGGCATCGGCAGCCGATTATCACCAACGGCCGCGATGTGGCACGAATTCCCGCCCGAACCAGGCTCGGCAGCTTCTGCGCAGGATCTCCTTAGCGGAGGCGCAGCGTCAGCGTCAGCGGCTTGCCGGCGCGCGTGCCCGAGAGCTCGACGGTGGGGATGTTGTCGAGCTTCGCGTAGAGGTCGAGGAGCTGCTGCACGTTCTTGATCTGCTCGCCGTCGATCGCCGCAATCACGTCGTTGGACTTGAGACCGAGCGCCGCGGCGACCGAGCCCGGGCGAACGCCGAGCATCTTGATGCCTTGCACCTCGTTGCCCTTCATCTGCGGCACGGGCCGCACGCCGCCCGGCTTGGACGTGCCGGTCACGAGGTCACGCACGAGCTGGCGATCGACCTCGTAGTCGTTCTCGGCGATCTTGCGGACCTTGTCCGCAAACGGGTCGGCGGGGGCGCCCGGCGCCGACGTTGCCGCGTCGGTCGACTTCTTGGGCTGGCCCGCCGCCTGGGAATCGAGGAGAGAGATCGTGCCGCGATGACCGGCGACGTCGACGACGTCGATCGAGGTCGAGCCGATGCGATCGATCGTGCCGACGCCCGGGATGCGCTCGCCGACGCCCCAGCTGCCTTGGGCTTCGCTCGCGAGGACGCGCACCGTCGCGCGCGGATCGGGGCCGAGCATCGTCGCGATCAGGACCGCCGGCTCGCCCGTGTACACCTTGACGCCGTCGCCCGCGACGACCACGGGCTCGCAGCTCGAGCAGAAGATGTTGCGGTCGATCTTCGAGCCGTCGAGCTTCGTGCGTTCGGCCAGGATCGGCCTTTGCTGCGCGATCACGGGCACGTTCGAGACCGGCGCATCCTGCAGCGCCTCGGCCTCGATGATCGAGCTCGTGGCGTTCGCCAGAAAGTACGCACAGATGATCACCGTCACGACGCTGATGAACCAAGTCCGCGTGACGAGGTCGACGATGTTGCGCACGAGCGAGGCATCTCCACGCGACGTGCCACGCGAGATCGCGCCCCCAACTAGGCAGACTTGCGGCACGGTGTGCGGTGCGCGCGTCACTCAGACGCAGCGATTGCCCGCGAAAGCTGCCAGATTGGCAGGTGGGTCCGCAGCGGGCCATCCTATAGTGGCGACGTGAACGGGACCGTTCCCAAATCGATCGGGAGATACCAGATCGTGGATCGGGTAGCGGTCGGGGGCATGGCCGAGCTCTTCAAGGCGCACCTCCAGGGCGACCACGGCTTCGCCAAGCTGGTCGCGATCAAGAAGATCCTGCCGCACCTCGCGAACGACCAGCAGTTCGTCGAGATGTTCATCGACGAGGCGCGGCTCACGGCGCAGCTCGATCACCGGCACATCGTCCAGGTGTTCGAGCTCGGCACTGATGCGGATACGCCGTACATCGCGATGCAGTTCGTCGATGGCGTCGACGTGCTCGCGCTCCTTCGCGAATGCGCGCGCGCACAGGTCCGGTTGCCGCCGGATCTCGCGGCGGTGATCGCGCGCGACGTCCTTGATGCGCTCGACTACGCGCACAACGCGGTCGACGTGAACGGCGCGCCACTCAAGATCGTCCATCGCGATATCTCGCCGGGCAACGTGCTGCTCTCGTGGCGCGGCGACGTCAAGCTCACCGACTTCGGCATCGCGCGCGCGGCCGAGCGGCGGCACAAGACCGAAGCGGGCACGCTCAAGGGCAAATACGGCTACATGTCTCCCGAGCAGGTCTCGGGCGGCGAGATCGATCAACGCAGCGATCTGTTCTCGGTCGGCATCTTGCTCGCCGAGATGGTGATGGCGCGCCGGCTGTTCACGTCGACGAACGACCTCGATATCTTGCTGATGGTCCGCGACGCGCGCCTCGACCGTCTGCACAAGTACGCGAGCGAATTTCCCATCGAGCTGCGCGTGCTCACGGTGCGTGCACTACAGCGGCGTCCCGAGGATCGTTGGCAGACCGCCGCGCAGTTTCGCGATGCGCTCGACGAATGGCTGCGCCGCACGACGCGCGTCGGTTCCCGCGAGCTCGGCGGCTTGCTCGGCAAGGTGATCAATGCGCCGACCGCCGACCTCGACGGCGTCGTCAGCGATCAGAACGACGACTCGCTCTCGGGCCCGCTCACGCGCATGAGCATCGCGAGGGCGGAGGCCGAGGCGGCCCGCGCGCGCGCCGCGTACATCTCCGGCGAAGCGGTGCCATCGGGCGAGCACGAGAGCAGCGAGTCGAGCGGTGTGATCTCGGTGCACGAACCCGAGGACGATCAGGCGCCCGAGATCGGCGGCACGCTCGAGCCTCGCGAGTCCGGCGATCTCAAGGAGCAGCCGGTGATGCGCGTCGTGTATCGGCTCGCGAAGAATCGCGTGACCGGCATGCTCTCGCTCGAAGGCCGCGCCGGCGTGCTCAAGGAGGTCTACTTCCTCGAGGGCCAGCCGCAGTTCGTGAACTCGAACGTCGAGACGGAGCGGTTCGGCAACTTCTTGATCCAGCAGGGCGTGCTCAACCAGCAGTCACTGCAGCGCGCGCTCGGCGTCATGCATCACTTCGGCGGGCGGCTCGCCGACACGCTCGTCGGTCTCGACATCCTCGACCCGCTCGAGGCGTACCGCATGCTCGCGAAGCAGGTCGCCGCGAAGCTCATGGAAGCGTTCTCCTGGCAGAAGGGCCGCTACACGTGGTCGCCTCGCGCGCCGAATCCGTGGAAGGCGCGCTCGCTGCACCTCGACGCGCATCGCGTGATCGGCGCGGGTGCGGCGCAGCTCGCGGAGACGATGATCGACGACTGGATGAAAGAGAACGGAAAGTTTTTCATTGTCGCGGAGCCCGTCAATGATGGCGAGCTCGCGCTGTTCGGACTCGGTGAAGCGCTGCCGCGCGTGTACAGCCTGCTCGACGGTCGCACACATCTCGGCGACCTGGCCGCGCGCGTGCGCTCGCCGGAGGCGCGCCTCAACTTGCTGCGTTTGACGTTCCTGCTCGTGCAGACCGATCACGCTCGATTGTCGTAATGGCCGCGATCCTCACGGTGCAAGGGCTCGAGAAGCGGTACGGCACGCGCAAGGTGCTCGCGGGCGCGTCGTTCGCCGTGCACGAGCGCGACCGCATCGGCATGATCGGCGCGAACGGCGCGGGCAAGACCACGCTGCTGAAGATGCTCGTCGCGCGCGCCATGGGCATCGACGACGCGATGCTCGTCCCCGACGACGGCGTCATCACGTGGCGGCGCGACCTCAAGCTCGAGTATGTCGCGCAGGAGCCGGAGCTCGATCCGGACGCGACGATCGCGTCGATCCTCGGGCGCGAAGGCGTCCAGCCGCACGAGGTCGGGACGGTCTCGAACGCGCTGCTGCTGCCGCCGGGCGACCGCACGATCGGCGTGCTGTCGGGTGGCGAGCGCCGGCGCGTCGCGCTCGCACACGCGTTGCTCGGTCGCCCCGACGTGCTCGTTCTCGACGAGCCCACGAACCACCTCGACGCGACGACGGTCGAGTGGCTCGAGACGCGCCTCGCCGCGTGGCCCGGCGCGCTGATCGTCGTCACGCACGATCGCTACTTCCTCGATCGCGTCGCGACGCGCATCGTCGAGGTCGATCGCGGCAAGACGTACACGTACGAGGGCAACTACGAGGAGTTTCTGCTCATCCAGGCCGAGCGCCTCTCGACCGAAGCGGAAGCCGAGTACCAGCGCGTGTCGTTCATCCGCCGCGAGATCGACTGGATTCGTCGCAAGCCCGAGGCGCGACGCACGAAGGCGAAGGCACGTATCGATCGGTTCGATGCCGCCGTCGCTGCGGCGCCGGGCACCGACGACCAGCAGCCCTCGAAGCTCGCGCTCCGCTTGCCGACGGGACCGCGCCTCGGTGGTTCGATCGTCGAGCTGAAGAAGGTCACGAAGTCGCTCGGCGGCAAGCTCCTGTTCAAGGACCTCACGCTCGTGATGAAGCCCGGCGATCGGATCGGCATCGTCGGGCCGAACGGCGTCGGCAAGACAACGCTCATCAAGACCATCCTCGGCCTCGAGCCGCCGGATGCCGGCCAGGTCGTGGTCGGTGCGAACACGCGCCCCGCGTATCTGGAGCAAGGTCGGACCGAGCTCCGCGACGAGCTCACGGTGATCGAGGAAGTCGGCGAAGGCTACGACTACGTCGACCTGCCGGACGGCAAGGTCCACGTGCGCGGCTTTCTGCGGATGATGGCGTTCCCGGATTCGATCGGCGACACCAAGATCGGCAAGCTGTCGGGTGGCGAGCGCAACCGCGTGCAGCTCGCGCGGCTCTTGCGTCGCGGCGGCAACCTGCTCGTGCTCGACGAGCCGACGAACGATCTCGACCTGCCGACGCTCGGCGCGCTCGAGGACGGGCTCACGCACTTCCCGGGCTGCGCGCTGATCGTCTCGCACGATCGCTGGTTCCTCGATCGCGTCGCGACCGGCATCCTGGCGTTCGAAGGGCAGGGCAAGGTCACGTTCTACGAGGGCAGCTACTCGTTCTACGTCGAGCGCCGCGCGAAGCCCGATGCGGTCGCGAAGGCGGATCGCAAGGCAGACACGCGCGCGAAGCCGGTTGCCGCGGCGCGCAAGCTGACGTTCAAGGAAGCGCGCGAGCTCGAGGGCATCGAGGATGCGATCGCGATGGCGGAAGCGCGCGTGAAAGAGCTCGAGGGCGCGCTGTCCGATCCGAACGTGTTCAAGGATCGACCGGGCGAAGTGCCGCTGATGGTCGAGCGGCTCGAGACGGCGCGCGCGGACGTCGAGCGGCTGTTCGCGCGCTGGCAGGAGCTCGAGGCGATCTCCCGCGGCCGGGAGTAAATCCCGGCCGCTCCATCTCGGGGCCGCCTCGCCGGCCTAGAACGGATCGCGATCGGCGGCCCGCTCGGCGAGCAGCTTCTTCAGCTCGGCAGCGACGGCGGGCTTCTGCATGTAGAGGTTCTGCGCCTCGAACGGATCGCTCTTCACGTCGTAGAGCTCGTACGAGACGCCGTTGTCGATCAGCTTCCAGTTGCCGCGCACGACCGCGGTGACGCCGCCGGGGTTCGAGCGGTCCTTGATCATCGCGGCGAACGCCACGCCTTCCTCGGGACTGCCGAGCCGCGCGCCGCTCGCGAGGTCCGCGACGGAACGACCGTCGAGCTTGTCGGTCGGCGGCACGAAGCCCGCGAGCTCGACGAGTGTGGGCGTGATGTCGGTCAGGCTGACGGTCTCGGCGACACGATTGCCAGGCTTGATGCCCGGGCCCGTGATCACGAACGGCACGCGGATCTGCGAGTTGTAGAGATCCGTCGAGTGATACGGCGCGCCGTGATCGCCGAGGCCTTCGCCGTGGTCGGCCGTGACGACGACGATCGGCGCGAGCTCGGGTGCGCGCTCGACGAACGCGCCGACCACTTCGCGCATCATGCCGTCTGCAGCGGTCAGCGAGCGGTCGTACATGCGGTGGCGATCCGCGAGCGTTGTCGGCTCGGTGACACCGCCGGTCCAGTTGTGCGGCTCGAGGATGTGCATCCACAGGAAGAGTGGTTTCTTGGTCTTCGATCGCTCGCGTTGATCGAGCCATGCGCGCGCAGCCTTCGCGAGGCGCTGCCCGTTCTGCTCGATGTGGACGACCTCGAGCCCGCGCGACAGCCCGGTGCGCGCTTCGGGGCCCCAGAAGCCCTTGCAGCACATGAAGCCTGCGGTCTCGTAGCCGCCGGCGCGCAGGCGCTCCGCGAGCAGGACGTGCCGCGGATCGATCCGCAGCGCCCAGCCGACGACGCGGCCGCGCACGTGATTCGGTTGCAGGCCGGTCACGAGCGACGGGATGGAGCGGCGCGTGACGTTGCTCGGCGCGAACGCGTAGAGGAACACCGTGCCGCGCGCGCCGAGCTCCTTGAGGATCGGCATGTCGGCTTCGCCGCCGTACGGAGGCGTGTGATCGGCGCGTACCGTGTCGATCGTGATCAAAATGATGTCGGGGTGCGGCGAGCCCGGTTTGTCGACGGGGCGAAACTCCGCGAGCGAGATCCGCGCCCGGATCGCGTCGAGGTCGAACAGCTTCTCGATCGCTACGCCCGCGAGCGGCTGCTCGCCCCAGATCTCGAGTGTCAGCGACGGCCGCGTATGCACGGCGACGAGCGCGGCCGCGATCGTCGCGGCGGTCAGCGCGCCGAGCGCACCGCCGACGATCGGCTTCTTCGGCAACTGGCGCCAGACCGCGTGCGCGAGCAGCAGCACCACGATCGCCAGTGCCGGCGCGTAGAGGACGCTGATGTCGAGCGGCCCGATCCTCGGCTTCACGGTCAGCCGCCACAGCGTGTAGACCGTCGCGAGCGCGATGACTGCGCCGCCGACGATCACGTTCCGCGGCCGCAGGATCGATCGCGGGCCGCGTCGGACCTTGCGATCGGCCTTACGCGCGAGGAACGTGAACAAGCGCGCCGCGGGCCGCGAGCCGGCGACCGCGAGCAGCGCCGCCGTGATCGCGATGATCGGTTCCATGAACGACAGCGTCAGCGGCTTGAAAGCCGTCCAGGCGTTCAGCACCCAGGTGCCCTGAAACAGCGCCCACGCGAGCAACAGGCATCCGAGCAGCACGACGACGATCCAGCCGACGAGCCGCGGCGCACCGCCATCGTCCTCGACGAGCCCGAGCGTGTCGGGCTGCCACGCCGCATAGATGCCGCGCGCGATCGCGCTCAGCACGAACAGCGCGGGAAACACGATCAGCGCGAGAAACCCGATCGCCGCCGCTGCGCCGACCACGTCTTCGGCTCCGGTCGCTTCGGTCAGCCCGGCCGCGAGGGCGCCGGCACAGGCGCATGCCGCGCTTGGCGCCAGCCATCGCGCGGCGCTTTTGAGTCGGTCAGGCACCTTGGACAAAAAATTGTACCGCCCCCGCATGCACGTACCAACCTCTCTAGCGTGCCCTGGTCCGACGTCTTCCGATCGAAGCGGATGGTCGTCGTGTTTCTGCTCGGCTTCTCGGGCGGCCTACCGCTGCTGCTGACGAGCCAGACGCTGCAGGCGTGGATGACGGGCTCGGGCGCCTCCCTCGACCAGCTCGCCGCGCTCTCGACGGTCGGCCTTGCATACACGTTCAAGTTTCTCTGGGCACCGCTGCTCGACCGCTATGCGCTGCCATTTCTCGGGCGGCGGCGCGGCTGGCTGCTCGCGACGCAGCTCGCGCTCGCGGCCGCGATCGTCACGATGGGCCAGCTCGATCCGGTCGCGACACCGGAGCTGTTGTTTGTCATGGCCACCGTCGTGGCCGTGCTCGGCGCATCGCAGGACATCGTGATCGACGCGTACAAGGTCGACGTCCTGCCGGCCGAGGAGCGTGCGGCCGGCGCATCGGTCTATCTGATCGGATATCGCATCGCGCTCGTCGTCGCCGGCACGCTCGCGTTCGTGATGGCGGACCACCTGCCGTGGTCGGTCATCTACGCGCTGCTCGCCGCGACGCTCGTCGTCGGTGTCATCGCGACGCTGATCGCGACCGAGCCGCCCACGCCACCGGATCGCCCGGGCTCGCTCGACGAGGCGCTCGTGATGCCGCTGCGCGAGCTGTTCCAGCGGCTCGGCCTACGCGGGCTCGCGCTCGTCGTCGGGTTCACCGTGTTCTACCGGTTCGGCGACTACTTCGCGCAGTCGCTGATCATCCCGTTCTTCAATCGCGCGGCCGGCTTCGAATTCACCGAGATCGCCGCCGTGTACAAGGTGCTCGGCTTCGCAGGTATCGCACTCGGTGGGCTGGCCGCCGGCGTGCTCGTCCCGCGCTACGGCATGCGGCGCATGCTCGTCGTGTTCGGCGCGGTGCAGGCACTCACGAACCTCCTCTACGTCTGGCTCGCCGAGACGAAGTCGCTCGAGGTGTTCTGCATCGCGGTGTTCGTCGACAACACCGCCGGCGCGATGGGCACGGCCGCGTTCATCGCGGTGCTGATGAGCAAGTGCTCGCCGGCCGTGAGCGCGACGCAGTTCGCGATCCTGACGTCGCTGTCGTCGGTCGGTCAGCGGGTCTTCGGCCCGCTCGCCGACGATGTCGTCGGCGCGGTCGGCTGGCATGGCTTCTTCGTCGTGACGTCGCTCGTCGCGCTGCCGGGCATCGCCCTCGCGTACTACAGCGAGCCGAGCACGCGCGGCAGGGACAAGCCGCCACCCGCGCCGAGCTGACCCGCGTGGTCGAGGTCGACCGCGACCTCGCCGACCTGGGTCGAGAACTTCAGCCTCGCGTGGATCCGGTAGTCACGCGCGCCGCCCGCGAGCTGGTTCGCGACGATCGCGGCATCGAGGGCGCTGATCGTCAGCTGCGTCGTCACCGGCGCGACGCCCTTCGCGGGGATCGTCTGCTGGAGCTGCACCGTGCCGGTGACCGCGCGTGCGCCACCGATCGACAGCTGCCACTCGATCCCGGCGAGCGGCACGCCGAAGCTGTTCGGGTTCATGACGTCGAGCCGCAGCTCGCCGGTCACGCCGGTGAACCCGGCCGACGAGACGCTGACGTTACGAACCTCGGCCTTCGGCTTCTCGATCGAGCTCATGAACATCGAGCAACCAGAGAGGAGCAGAACCACAGGAAGCAAACGAAGCATGGCAAGCCTATTCAGCAAGCCCCGGGCCGCTTCGATAAGGGTGCGAAACCGGCCAGAGCTTCGGGGTGCAAAACGTCGTCGTTCACGAGGTGTGAAATTTGCGCCGCCGCACCGGCCTCCATAACGTGGCGAAGTGAAGTCGTGGACCGTGATCCCCGCGATGGGGGTCCTTTCGGCCGCCGCCGTGATCGCGGTAACACGCGACCCATTCGCGATCGGCGCCGCCGGTCTCGCGGGTGCCGCGCTCGCCGGTGCCGTCCGTGCGCTGTCGGGTGACGCGCCGGCTTCGCTCGTCGCGGCCGCGCTCGTGCCACTGCTCGTGCTCGCATCGTTCGCGGAGCACCAGCTCGTCGCCCTGACGCCGTGCCTCTCGATCGCCGCGATCGCGTGGACCGTCATCGAGCTCTCGCGCGCGACGAAGTCGCCGCTCGTCGCGATGCTCCCCGCCGCGATCGCCGCGGTCCTCGACCCGGCCGCGGTCGCGCTGTTCATGATCGCCGGCGCGCGCCTCGTCACCGCACCGTGGAACCGACCGCGCTGGGCGATCGCGATGCCGATCGCGGGCGGCCTCGCCGTCATGCTCGCGGTCATCGCAGGCGGTGCGAGTGACGGCTCGTTGGGTGCGCTCGGCCTGCGCTGGTTCGGGCCCGCACACGTGATCGATGCGCCGGCGCTCGCGTCGAACCTCGGGAGCTCGCTCGGCCCGCTCACCGCCGTCGCCGCGATCGCGGGGCTCGCGCTGATCGCGAAGCTGCGCCTCGCCGAGGTCGCGATCGCGACGTGCGCAGTCGGTGCGTTGCTCGTCGATCTTCGCGCAGGTCACACCGGCGCCGCCACGCTCGGCATCGCCGGCCTCGCCGCCGCGCTCGCGATCGGCCGGTTCGCGCAGACGATCCGCATGCCGCCGCTGCAAGCCGTCGCGGGCGCGACCGTCGCGATGATGCTGCTCCTGCCGTCGGCGTGGACGGTCATCTCGCGCTAACCTCGGCGCGTGCAGATCGTCTACGGCCATCGCAACGCGCCCGCATGGGCCGGCGCCGCCGTGGCGATCGGAAACTTCGACGGCGTGCACCTCGGCCATCGCGCGCTGATCGATCGCGCCCGCGCGCTCGCCGACGCGAACGGCGCCGTCGCGGTTGCGCTCACGTTCGATCCGCACCCGAGCGCTGTCGTCGGTCGCGGCTGCCCGCCGATGTTGTCCTCGCTCGAGCGTCGCCTCGAAGCGCTCGAGGCCGCCGGGCTGGATGCCGTCGTCGTCGAGCCGTTCACGATGTCACTCGCGAACCTCGCCCCGCACGCATTCGTCGACGACATTTTGATTTTCGCGCTGCGCGCACGCGCGATCGTCGTCGGCTACGACTTCACGTACGGCCAGGGCCGCGCCGGCACCACAGACGCCTTGCGCGCGCACGGCGCGAAGTCCGGCGTCGAGGTCGCGATCGTGCCGGCCGTCGAGATCGGCGGGGAGGTCGCGTCGTCGACCAAGATTCGCGGTTACCTCCGCGAGGGCGATGTCGCCGCCGCGGCGCGCTTGCTCGGCCGGCCATGGGACATCGATGGCGTCGTCGTGCACGGCGCGAAGCGCGGCCGCACGATCGGGATCCCGACGGCCAACATCCAGCCGCAGAGCGACCTCATGCTCGCTCCCGGGATCTACGCGTGCACGCTCGCGACCACGAACGGCCAGCCCATGCCAGCCGTCGCGAGCCTCGGCCGAAACCCGACCTTCGTCGAGCAGGGCGGCCTCGTGCTCGAGGTCCACGTCCTCGACTGGGACGGTGATCTCTACGATCAGCGCGTTCGAGCGACGTTCTTGTCGCGCATTCGCGACGAGCTCAAGTTCGATTCCGTCGATGCACTAATCGCGCAGATCCACGATGACATCGCCGTCGCGCGTAAGGATCTCCAAGTGATACCCCCGCGCAGCAGCTAACCGTCGCGCGCGTGCCTCACCGCGAACGGCGAATGTCATGGGGTGCCGATTGGTTAGCCCTGTCGCGCAGTGTCTTATCCGGGCGCATGCGCATCCGTACCAGCCTCGGGCTCGCCGCTGCCGTCTCGGCCGGCCTCGTTCAAACCAGCTCTGCCGTCGTTCGCCCCAAAGGCGCCGAGGCACCGATCGTGTCCGCCGATCAGGGACCCCGCACGCATCGCACGACGAAGTTTGCGAACGTGCCGGGCTTCACGGCCATCATCGATCACGACACGAACGTGCCGCTGCGCATGTGGGGGAAGGGCCAGCTCGTCGCCGGCTCCGTCGCGAGCCCGGCGGTCGCCGAAGCCGCTGCACGCCAGTTCCTCGCGCAACACATCGCGACCCTCGCGCCCGGCTCGACCGCCTCGGACTTCGAGCTGGTGTCGAACGTGCTCTCGCAGAAGGGCACCACGCGCAACATCGGTTTCATCCAGCGCTCGTCGGGCATTCGCGTGCTCGGCGGCTCGATCGGCTTCGCGTTCAAGGCCGACAAGCTGATGATGATCAGCTCGACGGCGCTACCGAACATCTCGGTCGCGGTCCCCGCGATGCGGTTGCCCTCGAACGTGATCGCGAGCAAGGCAGCGCAGTGGCTCTCCGAGGAGGGCAAGTCCGTTCGTCTCCGCGCAGCCTCGTCGTTCGCACCGACGGAGCGCGTGATCGTTCCGATCGTTCGCCCGCGCCTCGGCGCGACGCCGGATATCGCGTATCGCATCGCCGAGCACGTCGCGCTCGACGCGGTCGACGAGCCCGGCGCGTGGGACGTCTGGATCGACGCCGTCGACGCGCGCCCGATCGTCCGCAAGAGCACGATCCACTACGCGACCGGCAAGGTGCTGTTCGACACCGCCGATCGTCACCCGGGCGGCACGCGCAGCGCCAAGGGCGCGATCGCCACGCACACGGTCAACGGCGTGGCGAACACGTCGCTCGCCGACGGGTCGGTCACGTGGGCCGGCACCGCGACCGCGAGCGTCGCGCTCACGCTCGCCGGTCCGTTCGTCGCGATCACGAACAAGGCAGGCACGCGCGTCACCGACACGATGTCGCTCGCGCCGAACGGCACGCTGTCGTGGACCAAGGCCGCCGACGAAATGGCCGATGCGCAGCTCAACGCGTTCGTCCACGCGAACCGCGCCAAGGAGTTTGCGAAGGCGAAGCTCGACCCGACGATGCCGTGGCTCGCTCAGACGCTGTCGGTCGTCGTCAACGAATCGCAGACGTGCAACGCGTACTCGACCGGCGACGACATCCACTTCTTCCGCAAAGGGTCGCAGTGCGAGAACACCGCCCGCCTGGCCGACGTCGTCTATCACGAGTTCGGTCACTCGCTGCACAACCACGCGATCATCGACGGTGTCGGTGCGTTCGACGGCGCGCTCTCCGAGGGCATGAGTGACATGTTCGCCGCGCTGATCACGCGCGATCACGGCATGGGCCGTGGCTTCTTCTTCGGCGACTCGCCGCTGCGCGATCTGGAGAACAACAAGAAGTGGCCGGACGACGTCGTCGGTCAGGTTCACGACGACGGCGAGATCATCGGTGCCACGATGTGGCACCTCGGTGAGGCGCTCGAGGCGAAGCTCGGCGCGACGGCCGGCTACGAGAAGACGATCGACATCTGGTACGGCGCGCTCCAGCGCTCGACCGACATCCCGTCGACGTACGCCGAGGCGCTCGTTGCCGACGACAACGACGGCGACATCTCGAACGGCACGCCGAACATGTGCGAGATCAACACCGCGTTCGGCCGCCACGGGCTCGCCGATCCGACGCTGACGCTCGGCATCGAGAACCCGATCCGCGACAACTTCAAGGTCTCGATCACGGCGACGCCGGGGTCGGCGAGCGCGTGCCCGGGCCCGACGGTCACGGGTGGCAAGCTCGAGTGGAAAGCACGCGGCGGCACCGTCGCGATGATCCCGCTGACGGCCGCGGGCGCCATTTACAGCGGCGACATCCCGTCGCAACCCGACGGCTCGGTCGTGCAGTACAAGGTCACGCTGACGCTCAGCGACGGCTCGAGCATCGCGTACCCGAAGAACGACGCGGACCCGTTCTACGAGTTCTACGTCGGCGAGGTCGAGAAGATCTGGTGTGCGGACTTCGAGGCCGGCATCGGCGAGTGGAAGAGCGGCGCGAGCGTGGTGTCGCGCAACGAGTGGGTCGCGGGCCCGCCGATGGGGCTCGGCGGCGATCCGAAGACGGCGTTCGCGGGCGCGAACGTCCTCGGGATCGATCTCGCGAAGGACGGCATGTACTCGGCGCGCGTGACGCAGTACGCGGAGACGCCGGAGATCGACGCCAGTGGCGAGACGGTCCTGCGCCTGCAGTACCAGCGCTGGCTCGGCGTCGAGGACGGCTTCTTCGACAAGGCGAAGGTCTTCGTGAACGGCACGCAGGTCTGGACCAACTATATGAGCCCGCAGGACCCGCAGGCCGGCGGCGTCGCGCACCTCGACCGCGAGTGGCGATTCCATGACATCGACATCAAGGACGTCGCGGCGGCAGCCGGCGGCAAGGTCAAGGTCAAGTTCGAGCTGTCAGCGGACGAGGGCCTCGAGATGGCGGGCTGGACGCTCGACGACGTCTGCATCGTCGCGCCGCGCGGTGCGGGCCTGACGTGCGGCAACAGCAAGGTCGATGACGAAGAGAGCTGCGACGACGGAAACCGTATCGACGGTGACGGCTGCAGCGCGAACTGTATCGACGAAACGCCCGGTGGCGGTTGCTGCTCGGTCGGCACGGGACCCGAAGGCGCGATCGCGCTCTCGATGTTCACGTTCGGAATGCTGTTCGTGCGCCGTCGCCGTCGTCGCTAAAGACGATTCGCGCACGCGCGTGCACGAGGCCGCTGTTGACGCTGAGTCAATAGCGGCTTTCGCGTATCTACTGTGGTCGCACTTGCGAAGTTGATGTGAGGGCGGCCGACTGGCGCCCGGATCTCCCTCGTTGAAGAGTGCCATCAGAAGAGGGAGGCAATGCCGATGCGTATGCGAACGCTCGGACTCGTCGCTGCGCTATCTGCAGCCGCGGTCCACGACAGTCACGCCGTCGTCCACCTGAAGGGTGCCGAGGCACCGGTGGTCTCTGCAGAGCGCGGTCCACGCGTGCACCGTACGGTCGACTGGAAGTCGATCGCCACGCTGCCCGGCTGGACGGCGATGTGGGATCGCGACACCGACGTTCCCTTGCGGTTGTGGGGCAGCACGTCTCCGATCCCCGGCTCCGTCGCGAATGCGGCCGTCGCCGAGGCGGCCGCGCGACAATTCCTCCACGCGCACCTCGCGCTGCTCGCGCCCGGCGCGAAGCCGGGTGACTTCGAGCTCGCCGCGAACGTGCTCTCGCCGAAGGGCGACATCCGCAGCGTTGGCTTCGTGCAGCGCGTCGGTGGCATGCGCGTGCTCGGCGGCAACATCGGCTTCGCGTTCAAGGCGGATCGCCTCGCGCTCGTGAGCTCGACGGCGCTGCCACACGTCTCGATCGTGCCGCCGCAGACGCGGCTCCCCGCGACGACGATCGCCGAGGCGGCGCAGCGCTGGCTGCGCACCGACGGTCACGAGGTCACGATCGCCCCAGAGACGCAGCTCGTCGTCGTGCCGATCGTGCGTCCGCGCGTCGGCGCCACGCCTGACATCTCGTACCGCATCGCGGAGCAGCTCTCGGCCGCCGCAACCACGTCACCGGGTGCGTGGAACGTGTGGATCGACGCGACGACGGCGAAGCCGATCGAGCGGCGCAGCACGCTTCACTACGTCACCGGCACGGTGAAGTACGACGTGCCCGTGCGTCATCCCGCGGGCATGCGCAGCGCCTACGCCGCGGCGCTCGCGAACCTGACGATCGACGGCACGGCCAAGACCACCGACCTCAGCGGCTCGGTCATGTGGACCGGCGCCGGCTCGGCGACCGTGCGCGCGACCGGCCCGCTGATCTCGGTCACGTCGCCGACGGCCGCGACGAGCACGCTGCAACTCACGAGCGGCGGCACCGCGACGTGGTCGCTCGCATCGAGCGAGACCGGCGACGCGCAGCTCGCCGCGTTCATCCACGCCGGCGTCGTGAAGCAGTTCGCGAAGACGCGGCTGAATCCGACGCTGCCGTGGCTCGCCCAGACGCTGACCGTCAGCGTGAACGAGAGCGGCAGTTGCAACGCATTCTCGACGGGCGACGACATCCACTTCCTGCGCAAGAACGCGCAGTGCGAGAACACCGCGCGGCTCGCGGACGTCGTCTATCACGAGTTCGGTCACTCGCTGCACAACAACTCGATCATCGAGGGCGTCGGTAGCTGGGATGGCGCACTCTCCGAAGGCCTGAGCGACATCCTCGCGATGCTCCTCACGCACGACTCCGGCATGGGGCGCGGCTTCTTCCTGTCGAACACCGGCGCGCCGATGCGCGAGCTGAACCCGCCGAACAAGGAGAAGAAGTGGGGCATCGACACGACCGGCCAGGTCCACAACGACGGCGAGGTCATCGGCGGGACGTTCTGGGACCTGATGATCTCGCTCGAGGCGAAGCTCGGTCAGGCCGCCGGGTTCGAGAAGACGCTCGACATCTACTACACGACGATGCAGCGCGCGAGCGACATCCCGACGAGCTACGCAGAAGCGCTGCTCGGCGATGACGACGACGGCGATCTCGCGAACGGCACGCCGAACAAGTGCGCGATCCACGCCGCGTTCGCCCTGCACAACCTCGTGAGTGGTGCCCCGCCGATGGGCACCGTCGACAAGCCGACGCGCACGGGGTTCAACATCTCGGTCAAGGCGCAGATCGGTGAGACCAGCTCCGCGTGTCCGAGCCCCGCGATCACCGCCGGCGAGATCGCATGGCGTCTGCGCGGCGGCACCGACGCGAAGGTGCCGATGACGATGGTCGCCGACAAGTTCGAGGGCGCGATCCCATCGCAGCCGAACGGCTCGGTCGTCCAGTACAAGGTCACGCTGACGCTCTCGGACGGGCAGAAGGTCGTCTACCCGAACAACGCGGCCGATCCGTACTACGAGATGTACGTCGGTCCCGTCACGCCGATCTGGTGCGCGAGCTTCGAGACCGGCGCGGGTGACTGGACCACGTCGCCCGATTGGGAAGCCGGTCCGGCGCTCGGTCTCGGCGGCGATCCGAAGACCGCGGCCGGCGGCACGAACGTGTTCGGCTCCGATCTATCGCAGGACGGCACGTACGCGGCGAGCGGCATGTCGTTCGCCGAGTCGCCCGAGATCGATCTGCAAGGCAAGACGGGCGTGCGCCTGCAGATGCAGCGCTGGCTCGGCGTCGAGGACGGCTTCTACGACAAGGCGAAGCTGTCGATCAACGGCGCCGAGCTCTGGAAGAACTTCACGAGCCCGACGGAGCCACAGCAAGCCTCCGACGAGGTCAACCACCTCGATCGCGAATGGCGGTTTGCCGACTTCGATCTCGCCGCGCATCAGGCGAGCGGCAAGGTGAAGCTGCGCTTCGAGCTCGCGAGCGATGAAGGTCTGCAGTTCGGCGGCTGGACGCTCGACGACGTCTGCGTCGTCGTGCCCGCACAAGGCCCGGGCGATCCGAACTGCGGCAACGGCGCGGTCGATCCCGGTGAAGCATGCGACGACGGCAACGTCACCGCGGGCGACGGCTGCAACGCACTGTGCGAGATGGAGACCGGCGAAGAAGAGGAAGAGGAAGGCAGCGACGACGCCGGGTGCTGCTCCGTGGGTGGAGGACCGAAAGGTGCGCTCGCGTTGACGCTGCTCACACTCGGACTCATCTTGCGTCGACGCCGTCGCTGAGCGGTATCATGCAGCAGTGCGAGCACTGCTGATGACGTTGGTCATGGCCGGTGGTTGTGGGAGTGACATCGGACTTTCGGGCATCGACGCCGCCGGCGTTGGTGGTCCACCCGGAAGTCCGAGCGTCGTCGTGATGGGACCTCGGCTCAACGAGTCGTTCTATCCGACGCAGACGGCGACCGTCACCTGGGTCGCAACCGACGACGACACGCCGAGCTTCACGTGCGATGTCGCCGCGCTGCTCGGGACGTCGTCGATCCCGATCGCGAGTGCCGTCGCGACGACGTCGGCCACGATGACGAGCACGCCGTGGGCACTCTCGAGTGCAGCGGTCGGCACGTATCGAATACAACTATCGTGCACCGACAAGAACAACCTGACCGGGCTCGGCCTGTCCGCGATGTTCACGGTCAGCGCGCCGCCACAGGCGGTCGACTACGCGACGCAGGTGCAGCCGATCTGGACGGCGAGCTGCACGGGCATGGCCTGTCACGATGCGACGCAGTCGGCAGAGGGGCTCAACCTCACCGCGGCCGCATCACGCGTGGAGCTGATCAACGTGACGAGCGGGCAGTGTGGTGCGTACAAGCTCGTCGAGCCCGGCTTCCCCGAGCGCAGCTATCTCGTGATGAAGCTGCAGGGCAGCGGGCCGTGCTTGATCGGCACGAAGATGCCCAAGGCGGCGCAGAGTCTCCCGGCGAATCAGATCCAGCTCGTGCGCGACTGGATCTTTAACGGCGCGCCGTGATCAGCGCTTGAGCGGGGGCTTCTTCGTGGGCGGTGACTTCTTCACCGGCGCGACGGGCGGCTTCTTTGCCGAATTCGGCGGGACCGCCGGCTGCGCGCCTGCGTCGGGCGTCACGGCCGCCGTCGCCGCGTCCGGGAGCGCGGCGTCGGGCGTCATCGATGCGGCGGCCGCGTCGATGGTCTCGACGAACGCATCCGGCTCGACCGACTTCGACCGAGATGGGCCGCTGTCGTCGCTGCCGCGCGTGATCACGAAGACGCCGAGCACGACGAGCGGCACCGAGACGGCCGCGATCAGCATGAAGCGGCGGCCCTTCGGCGCCAGCGAGATGACCTCGCCGTCCTGGGGCGCCCACGCCATCGGCGTGCCGGTCCCCGACGGTGACGTTGCCCATTGCGGGCGCGCCTCGGGGAGCGCCGCCCCCTGACCCGTGTCGTACGTGCGCGGTGCGGGCAGTGGCGTGTCGTCGCGCGGTAGTGGCGTCGCATCGCGGCGCATGGGTACGGTCGGTGTCGGCGTGGCGTCGCGGCGCGCCGGTGCTGTCGGCGTCGGCGTCGGATCGCGGCGCGGCACCGGCGTCGCATCGCGGCGCGGCACCGGCGTCGCATCGCGGCGGGGCACCGGCGTCGCATCGCGCCGGCCTTCGATGCGGCTCATGTTGACGAGCATGTTGACGTCGGCCTCATCGCCGAGCAGCGTCTGCTCGTTCGCTTCGAAACCGCTCGTCGGCCGGCTGACACCGCCGGTCAAGGTCGGCGGCTCGTCGTCGTCGTGATCCTCGATCTCGGTCCTCTGGTCGTCGGCGAACTCGTTGCGATCCGGTGGCGACAGCGCCGCTGCGGACGCGGCGGCGAGGATCGGCGACTCGAGGAGCTCGCGCTCGACTGCGGCATTGCTCGGCTCGTCATCGATCTCGACGAGGCCCGTGCCTGCACCGTCGAAGTCGACGTCGACCGTCTCGAGCTTCGCGTCGACGAGCCACGGCTCGGGCCGGGTCCCGAACAGCTTCTGCATGTAATCGCTGAGCGCCGTCGACGAGATCCGGATCCCGTGATTGGCGGCGATCTTCTCGAGCGCCATGCCGAGGTCCTCGGCCGTCGCGAACCGCAGCTCCGGCTTCGGTGCGAGCGCCTTCAGGATCACGTCTTCGAGATCGAGCGGCAGGTCCTTGCGATGCAGCGTCGGCTTCGGAATCTTGCCGTTCACGATCGACGTCATCACGAGGAAGTCGGTGTCGCCCTTGAACAGGCGGCGCGACGTGCACAGCTCGTAGAGCACGATGCCGAGCGAGAAGATGTCGCTGCGGCGATCGATCGGGCGGCCGAGACATTGCTCGGGTGCCATGTACGCGACCTTGCCGCGCATCGTTCCGGACTTCGTCAGCTCCGACGACTTGAGCAGCGCCTTCGCGATGCCGAAGTCCGTGACCTTCACATTGCCGTCGTAGCCGATAAGGATGTTCGCCGGCGTGACATCGCGATGCACGATGTTCTGTTGATGCGCGTAGTGCAGGCCGGCCGAGACCGCGAGGATGATCGTGATCACCTGATCGAGCGGCACGACCTCGTGCGCGCGGGCGACCTTCGTCAACAGACGGCGCAGGTTCTCGCCGTGCACGTACTCCATCGCGAAGAAGTAGTCGTCGCCTTGGTGACCGACGTCGTGCACCTGCACGATGTGATGGTGATGCAGCGATGCAGCGAGCCGCGCTTCATCGACGAACGATTTGATGAAGCTCGGCTCCATCGACTTGTTCGAACGGATCGCCTTGATCACCACGTGGTGCTGGAAGCCGCCCATGCCTTGCGCGCGCGCGAGCAGCACCTCGGCCATGCCACCGGTGACGAGCGGCTTGAGCACCGTGTACCGACCGAGCTGTATTCCAACTGGCAGTGGCAACGGTGCGATCGTCCGTCAGATCAGGTCACACCGCAACGGGCAACACGCGCCGCCGCACGAGCTTGATGCTCAGAAGCCGATACAGCATCTTGCTGACCTCGAACGAGCCCATCCGTGATTTGCGGATGATCTCCTTGACGCTGTTCTTGCCGTTCACCAGCTCGAGCACGGCGAGCTCCTCGCGGGTGAGCCGGCCGCGGCCCATCTGCGCGACGGAGTCTTCGTTCCTGAGGAACACGACATCGAAGTTATCGATCGCGCGCTCGATCAAGTGCCACTCGTCGACGCGGCGGTAGCCCTCCATGAGGACGGCTTCGACATCGAGCCCGAGCGCCGCATCGATCACCGACGGTGGCAGCTCGATGCCCGCGGCGAACCGGAACCGGCCGTGGCGCCAGCGCAGGATCTCGTAGATCAGCTCGCTCGACTGGCGCGTGAGGCAGGCCTTCAGATCCGCATCGGCGATGTGCCCGAACTTCACGAGCTGCTGACCGATCAGCTTCGCGGCGGCGCCGCGCGACTCGAGGAACGACTCGAAGTCCGGGCGCTGCATCAGCTCGGCATCGAGGACGAACCGCCCGAGCAGGAACTCCTCGGGCACGCCGTTCGCCATCGCTTGATCGACGCGGCCGCGCCGGAAGTAGATGTCGACGCGTGCACCGGTGCGCTCGACGGTGAGCACGCCCGACTGCTCTTGCACGTCGAGGAGCTGCAACACCTCGGCGAGTGGAACGACGCGCAGGTCACCGCGCAGACCCGGCGCGCCCTCCGCCAGCAGGCCGAGATCGACGGAGGTCAACAGCTTCTGAAGCGTGACGTCGTCGAGCGCGTTCTTCGCGGCACCGACGACGGCGAGCCGATCGGTCGCGACCTCGTCGTCACCGCTCGAGCTCTCGGCGAGCGCGAACAGCGCACCGACGCGCGCATCGATCTGCTCGATGATCGCGGCGCGCAGCTGCGCGAGCGCCGAGCCGCGCGCCGTGGTGCGATCGGCGTCGTCGGTCGCCGCGAGGTCCTCGCCGCTGACGAGCGACGGGCTCGGATCCTTCGCGCTCGTCGGCGAGTACTTGCCGATCGTGTGCTGCACGACCGCCGTGATCGCCTCGGGCGAGAACGGCTTGGTGATGTAGTCGACGATGCCCATCACCTTCACGAACCGCTCGCCGACTTGATCGCCCTTCGCGGACATCAAGACCACGGGGATGTCGCGCAGCTTCGGATCCGCCACCAGCTCTCGACAGAACTGGTAGCCGTTCATGCGCGGCATGACGAAGTCGAGGAGGATCAGATCGGGTCGTTGCTCGCGCACCGACGCCAATCCCGCCTCTCCATCGACAGCCGTGTTGACCTGATAGCCGGCTTTCGTCAGCACCAGCTGGACCACCTTCGTGATGGTGGGACTGTCGTCGATCACGAGGACCAGCTCGCCGGCCATGTCGGTTAACCCCTCACTCCGCGGCACAGCCACGGGGGATCCGCATACTAAAGGCTCTGAAACAGGGCTTCAATCGGACGGCCGAGCGATTTGGAAGCGCCCAAACCGCCATGGTACGTTCGTCATGCGTGCCGCTCGTCGAGGGAGACCTGGAGCATTACCCCAGGAAATTCGGCAAGTACCACTTGCTGGGTCCTCTTGCTCAGGGCGGTATGGGTGCGCTCTATCTCGCGGTCACGGGTGATCGCGGGCTCGAACGGTTGATGGTCATCAAGACCGTCCTGCCGCATCTCGCAGACGCCGAATACGTCGCGCGATTCCGGGATGAAGCCAAGGTTGTCGTGAAGCTGTCGCACGGCAACCTCATCCCGGTCTTCGATGCCGGCGTGGTCGGCGGCGAGATGTTTCTCGCCATGGACTTCGTCGAAGGCCGCGACCTGCGTGCCGTGTGGAACCGCTGCGCAAAAAAGCAGGTCGCGTTCCCGATCGACGTTGCCGTCTACATCGTGAAGGAGCTGTGTCGCGGGCTCGCGTACGCGCACTCGTTCCCGGACCTCAACCTGGTCCACCGCGATATCTCGCCGCCGAACGTGCTCGTCTCGTACACCGGCGAAGTGAAGCTCACGGACTTTGGCCTCGCGTCGTCGACGCTGAAGCTCGAGAAGACGGCGCCCGGCATCATCTACGGCAAGGTCGCGTACATGTCGCCGGAGCAAGCGCGCGGCGAGAAGCTCGACGGTCGCAGCGATATGTATGCGACGGCGATCGTCCTGTGGGAGCTGCTCACGGGTCGCCAGCTGTTTCCGCCGGGCAAAGATCAGCCGCAAGACTTGCTCGCGCGCGCGAAGAATCCAGAACCGCTGCGGCCGAGCAAGCGCGCGCCGCGCGTGCCGGTCGAGCTCGACGAGATTTGCCTCCGCGCCCTCGCATCGAGCCGGGCGGATCGCTACGCCGATTGCGACGAGATGCGCATGGCGCTGCAGACGTGGCTCGCGGTCAACGCGCCCACCACCGACGGCACGCGCATGTCGTCGTTCCTCCAGGAGCTGTTCGCCGAGGACATCCTGCGTGAACGCGCCGAGCGGGTGGAGCTGATGTCGCGCGTCCGCACGCGTGCACTCACGATGCCGCCGACCGACGAGCTGCGGCGCCTGGTCGAGAAGAGCGACAAGGTTTCGATCGACGATGTCGCGCACATCACCGACACGCCGGTACGCAAGCCGGGCTCGATCGGTCGCCGCGCAACGGATCGCGGCGACGACGGTGACGATCGACGGCGCGTCGACGATCGCCGCAACTCCGCACAACGCATCAGCCTGGAAGGTTCGGCCGCCGCGCTCGCGCAGCAGCTGGATGAAGAAGCCGAGCCGGATCTGATCGGCATCGAGGTCGATGGTCGCTATCGCGTGATCGAGCTGATCGGCGAGGGCGGCATGGGCAAGGTCTACCTCGCCGAGCACGTCGAGATCGGAAAGCGCGTCGCGCTCAAAGTTCTGCATCCGAGCTACTCGCGCATGCCCGATCTCGTCGAGCGGTTCCGCCGCGAGGCGCGCGCCGCGTCGAAGATCGGTCACCCGAACATCGTCGACGTCACCGACTCCGGAACCACCGGCGACGGCAGCGTGTACTTCGTCATGGAGTACCTCGAGGGCGTCGAGCTCGGCAGCATCATCGAGCGCGAAGGCGCCCTCGATGTCTCGCGCGCTCTCAAGATCGCGTCGCAGATCTGCCGCGCACTCGCAGCCGCGCACGCGCAGGGCATCGTCCACCGCGACCTCAAGCCCGAGAACGTCTTCCTCATCACGCGTGACGGCGCCGCCGACGTCGTGAAGGTCCTCGACTTCGGCATCGCAAAAACCACCGAAGCCGAAGCCGCACGCGAGCGCCGCCTGACCAGCCCGGGCATGGCGATGGGCACGCCGGAATACATGGCGCCCGAGCAGGCCGCGGGCCGCGCCGCCGACGCACGCTGCGATGTCTACGCGCTCGGCGCGATCTGCTACGAGATGGTCACGGGCATTCCGCCGTACTCCGGCGACAACTTCATGGAGATCCTGACCAAGAAGGCGACGCAGGATCCGCCGCCGCCCTCGACGGTCCGCCACGCGCTTCCGCCCACGGTCTCCGATCTCGTGATGGCCGCGATGGCGCGCAATCCCGACGATCGTCCCCAGACGATGCAGACGCTCGAGTACGAGCTCAACAAGTGCCTCGAGGGCCGCGGCGTCGCCGTCGCGCAGATCCTCGGCATGACCACCGACCCGACCGTGGTCGCGACGCTCAACGCCGGCCTCTCCGTCCGCAACCTCGACGACGGCGCCGTCGTCGCGCGCTCCTCCACGAGCTCACCGGTCCAGGGCATGCGCGCCGGCACGCACTCCGGCATCACGGAGATGCCGAGCTCGCTGTCGGGTCCGCACAGCGCGGGCGCGAGCGGCTCGTTCCACGCCACCGGTCGCCCGCACAGCGAGCCGCGTGCGCCATCGTCGAGCGGGCCGATGTCCGCGGCCACCTCCGGGCGACACCCCTCGAACGAATTCCAGTCGCAACCGATCATCATCAAGCGCAGCGCCGCGGGCGCACTCGGCTGGCTCCTCCTCGGGGCGCTCCTGTTCGGCGGCATCGGCGCGATCATCTACGTCGCGATGGGCGAGCGCGGTGAGCGCGCCACGACGCAGCCCGCGGCCAACGTGAACGATGCGATCCAGGCCGCGCCGCCACAACCGCCGCCGCCGCAGACGCCCGGCTCGAACATCAACAAGCCGCAGCCCGCGGCGAAGAACGGCAGTGCGGGCAGCGCGGGCAGCGCGGGCAGTGCCGGCAGCGCCGGCAGCGCGACGGTCCAGAAGCCCGAGAAGCCCGAGAAGGTCGACCCGAAGAACCCGAAGAAGCCGCCGCCGAGGAAGCAGATCGCGACCGCCGCCGAGGAAAAGGATCCGAAGGCGCTGATCAAGCTCGGCGCGTCGCTCGAGAAATCCGGCGAGTTCGAGCAAGCGCGCGGCGTCTACATGAAGCTCGGCAAGATCAAAGGCTACGGCGCGCAAGCGCTCTACATGCAGGCGTGGGCCGCGTTCCAGGCGCAAGACAACCACGCGGCCGAGCAGCTCGCGAAGCAAGCGATCGAGGCGAACGTCGGCAACAAGACGCAGGCGATGTTCCTGTTCGCCGATGCCGTGTTCCGCCAGGGCGACTACGCGCGCGCGAAGAAGCTCTACATCGGGCTGCGCGGCAAGGTCGCCGGCGACATGAAGTCGACAGCGACGAAGAAGATCGCCGCGTGCAACAAGGCGCTGAAGCTCCCCGAGATGGACGGCATCCCGAACTAGTGCGTTCGAGCCCTCGCGTTCCGCTCGTCGCGTTCGCTCGCGTTCGATCGTGTTCCGGAGTTAACACAAAACGCACAGAGGCCACGGAGGCCACAAAGAGGAGATCGTTTTCGGCGCGCACCTGCGACGCAGCCGACCCACGATCGAGATCTTGTGGCGCCGCGCCTCGACCGTTGCAAGCACGCTTCGTGCGGGCGACTAATTCAGTCGAGACGCACGGCGACAGGATCTCGACAGCTGGGTTCGCTCGAGCACGAACGCCCCGAAATTGATCTCCTCTTTGTGGCCTCCGTGGCCTCTGTGCGTTTTGTGTAACTCGGGAACACGAGCGGGACACGACCGGAACACGACCGGAACACGAGCGGATCGCGGTGTTCGGACTAGACCATCGAGCCTGCGAGCCAATCGGCGAGCAGGTCGACGGACGACAGCATCTGGTTCGCGCGTCGCAGGCGCTCCGACAGTGTCTTCACGACCTGCACGAGCAGAACCGATGCGGCCGCCGAGTCCTCGCTGATCAGCTGGCGAAGCGAATCGTGCGGGAGGCGAAACAGAAACGTCGCGCTCATCGCCGTGACACTCGCGGAGCGCGGCGCGGGCTCGACGAGCGACATCTCGCCGAAGAACTCGCCGCCCGCGAGCGTCGCGAACGTCTGAGCGCCTTTGTGCACCGCGACCTGGCCGCTGAGGATCAGGAACAGCGCATCGCCGAGCGAGCCTTCGACGACGATCGATTCGCCCGGATTGTAGCTCTCGATCTCGCCGGTACGCGCGAGGCCCGCGAGCTGCTCGGCCTCGAGGTTGACGAGCAGCGGGTGCTTCTCGAGCAGTGTGGGGGCGGTCGGCACGCGCCTTAGTATTATCAGAAACCTGGTACCGTCGCGTCGATGCGGATCGTTGTCGTCCTCGCTGCGCTGCTGCTCGTCACCCCGGCAGCACGCGGCCAGCCAAGCGACCGCAGCTACGCCGCGGAGCCGACGGACGGGCTGGCCCTGCCGACGGCGCCGCTCGCGGGAGGCGAGCTCGATGGGCGCGTCGTCGCGATGAACCCGGGCGGCCTGCCACTCGTGCGCGGCTCGGAGCTCGCGCTCGTGCTTGGCGTCGAGGATCCCGATGTCGCGACGAGCGCGGGGCAGGGCGTCGGTGCATACGCGGCGTATGCGGGCGGCGGCGGGCTGTTGCCGCGGTTCGGGCTCGGGCTCGGCCTCGAGTGGCTGCGGCCGTCGCGCTCGCAGCTCGAGCCGGATCCCGGCGAGCCGTTTCGTTTCACGCTCGGGCTCGCGACCGCGATGGGACCGAATGCGGGGCTTGGTGTGTCGTGGCATCGCTTTCACGCCGAGGGTCCGCTGTCGGGTCGCAACACGTTCGACCTCGGTCTGTCGGGACGATGGGGCAATCACTTCGCGTACGGCGCGACGCTGCGTGACATCGCGACCAAGCCGATCGGCGGCACGCCGGTGCAGCGGCGCTACGAGCTCGAGCTGATGTCGCGACCGTTCGGCCGCGATGTCGTCGAGGTCGCGCTCGGCGGGCGGCTCGGCGAGACGCGGCTCGATGTCGACGGCTGGGCTCGCCTGAGCGCACGCGTCGCGCGCGGGTTCAGCGTGCATGCGGCGTTCGAGACCCGCGAGACCTACGCGTTCGTCGACACCGCGGCGGGCAGCATCGAGGACAACGGCCGCGAGCTGCGCGGCACCGTCGGGATCGAGCTCTCGTTCGGCACCTTCGGCGTGACCACGCTCGCGTCGGGTCTGCGCGACGACACCGCGTCGAATCACCTGCTCGGCGGATCGATCGTGATTCGCTCGTCGGCGATCGCGACGAAGTCCGTGCTCGGTCGCTCGGATCACATCGAGCGCGTCGAGCTCAGCGGCGCCGTCGGCCTGCGCCAGCTGACGTCGATCGTCGCGCGCTTGCGTGCGATCGCGCGTGACGACACCGTGAAGGCACTCGTCGTCACGTTCGACGGGCTCGCCGGGGGCTGGGCCACGCTGCAAGAGCTGCGCGACGAGATCCTCGCCGTGAAGGCTGCGAACAAGAAGGTCTACGCGTACATGGTCTCGGGCACCGGTCGCGACTACTTCGTCGCGTCGGTCGCGCACAAGATCTACATCGACCCCGCCGGTGGCGTGCGACTCGTCGGCATGGCGGGCACGACGATCTTCTTCCGCGGTGCGTTCGATCAGATCGGCGTGTCACCGCAGTTCGAGAAGATCGCCGAGTACAAGAGCGCGCCGGAGCAGTTCACCGAGACCGCTCCGTCGCCGACCGCCGCGAAGATGAACAACGAGCTGTTCGATTCGCTGTGGGATCAGTTCCTCTCGCAGGTGGCCGCCTCGCGCAACCTGACCAAAGATGAAGTGCGCGCGCTCGTCGACAACGGACCGTATTCGGCCGGCGACCTCGCCGCCAACACGAAGCTCGTCGACGCCGTCGCCGCGCCCGACAAGGTGAGCCAGCTCGTGATGGCCGACATCGGCAGAGTGATCGGCGTCGGTGGCCCCGCGTTCGAGCGACCGGATCGCTGGAAGCGTCCCGGCATCGCGATCATCTATGTCGACGGTGACATCACCGACGGCGAGTCGCGGTCGATCCCGTTCGTCGGCCAGCGCCTCGCGGGCGGTGAGACGCTCGTCAAAGCGCTCACGGCCGCACGCGCGAATCCCGACGTCGGCGCGATCATCCTGCGCATCGACTCACCCGGCGGTAGCGCGCTCGCATCCGAGCTCGTCTCGCGCGAGGTCTTCGCGACGCGCGGCGTGAAGCCGATCCTGTGCTCGTTCTCGGACCTCGCCGCATCGGGCGGCTACTTCATCGCCGCCGGCTGCGACGTGATCTTCGCGAAGCCGATGACGATCACCGGCTCGATCGGCATCTTCTACGGCAAGTTCGATCTCTCCGGTCTGCTCAAGAAGGTCGGCATCACGACCGACACGTACAAGCGCGGCAAGCGCGCCGACGTCGAGAGCTTCTTTCGTCCGTACACCGCCGAGGAGCGCGGCGTCCTCATGGACAAGCTCAAGTACATGTACGGCCGCTTCGTCGGCGCGGTCGCGGAAGGTCGCGGCATGAAGAAGGACGAGGTCGACAACGTCGGCCGCGGTCACGTGTGGAGCGGCACGATGGCGAAGGACGTCAAGCTCGTCGATCGCTTCGGCGGCCTCGGCGACGCGATCGACGAAGCAAAGGTGCGCATGGGCATCAGCAAGGACACGCGCGTGCAGCTCTACGAATTGCCGAGCTTGCCGTCGAGCTTGTTCGGCACGCTCGGCAGGTTGATCGGTCTACGCGCCGAGGAGCGCACCGTGCTCCCCACCGAGCTCCCGATGCTGCGTTCGCTCTTGCAGGGCGTGCCGGCCTCGGTGCTCGCGGATCCGAGCAAGCCGCAGGCGCGCCTGCCGTTCGATCTCAGTTGGACGGAGTAGCGTCGCTGCTCGCGTCGACGGGTGCGTCGACGCCCGCGTCGCCGCCTGCGTCCCGATAGATCGTCGGCAGGTCGAACTCGATCTTCTCGGGCTTTCCCTTCGGCTCGTCGTACGACATGAAACCGATGAAGATGTTGATCGCGCCGATCAGGATCATGCCGCCCGTTACGGGCAGCCAGTAGCGACGATGCTTGCGCGAGAACGGCGCAGCGCGATCCTTCGACACGCGGTACGTCTACCACACTACGGACAAACGACCGCCTGCACCGGTGTCGCAGAGGACGTCGTCGAGTTGTTGCCGAGCTGGCCGTACGCGTTCGTGCCCCAGCAGCGCACCGTGCCGTCCATCATGATCGCGCAGTCGTGATAGCTACCGGCTGCGATCGCGATCGCGCCCATGCCGCCGAAGTTGATCTGCGTCGGCGCGCTCGTGTAGCCCTCGCCCCAGCACCACACGCCGGTCGCGACCAGCGCGCACGTGTGATCGGCACCTGCGACGATCTGGCTCACCTGCGTGAGTCCGAGCATCTGCGGCCCCATCTGCGTATTCGTGTTGCCGACGCCGAGCTGGCCGGCGTTGTTCGCGCCCCAGCACTGGACCGCGCCGCTGACGAGCCGCGCGCACGTATGCGCAATGCCGCCGGCGACCGCGCCGGCACCCGTGACGCCGCTCAGGCGCGGCGAGGTGATCGGGGTGTTGCCGCTGTTGTCGACCTGTCGGCCCGTGTTCTGGCCCCAGCACGAGACCGCGCCGCCGACGATCGCGCACGTGTGGTGAAACCCCGCGCCGATCGTGCTCGGAATGCCCGCGAGCCCGGCGGCGGTTGGGGTCTCGCGCTGGGTGGTGCTCATGTCGCCGATCTCGCCGAACTCGTTGCGTCCCGAGCACTGCACGGCGGTGCCCTTGATCGCGCACGTGTGGAGCTCGCCACCGCGCGCGATCGTCGAGCCGTTACGCAGCGGGATCTCGCGCGGCGTGGTCGCGCTGTTCGTCGAGTTGTCGCCGAATTGCCCGTTCCCGTTATCGCCCCAGCAGTACATCTTTGCCGGCGACATCGCGCACGTGTGACGGTCGCCCATTCCGAGCTGCACGGTGCCCGCAGGCACGTTGACCTTCTTCGGCACGCGCACGCAGTCGTCGCCGTTCGGGCACGGCGTCAGATCCGAAGGTACGCCGATCGCGTCGTCCTCGTTGCGGCCCCAGCACCAGACCTCGCCGTCGCTACGCAGCACGCAGGTCTGCGCGGCCATCGACTCGATCTCGGCGGCCTTGCAACCCGACGGCGTCGGTGCGCTATCGATCGCTTCCATCGGCGCGTCGATCGCCTCGGTGTCGCCGTCGCCCGGCGTCACGCTCACGCTCGTCGAGAAGCTGCACGCGGCGACAAAGACCAACAACCACCGCATATGCCGATCATGCCAGAGTGCGACCTACTGCAGTGGAGGTTTCGCGCTGTCACCGAGCATCATGCGCCGCGTGACGGGCAACGGCGCTTCGCCATGGCGAAGGAATTCGTCGTGAAATTCGCGGAGTGACTTGCCCGGATTCGCGCGCTGCCAATCCGCGCGCAGCTCGAGGATCACGAGCTTGCCGAGCGTGTAGCCGAGGAACATCGGATCGATCGTACCGCGCAGCGCCTGCTGCTTGGCGTTACCTGCGTCGGCGAACGCTTGCTCGACGAACAGCTTCGTCGCTTCCTCCGGCGTCATCGTGCCCGCGTGATACCCGAGCGCGACGAGGAACCGCACGTCGCGGAGCAGTGCGTTCTTGAGCTGACCGATGTGCGCGCGGGGGTCGCGATTGCCGAGGCCTTGTTCCCACATCATCTGCTCGACGTAGTGTGCCCAGCCCTCGCTCGCCGTGTACGTCTCGAAGGCCTGCAGCACGCGCGACCCGCTCGCACGCTGGTGCATGCCCTGCACGAAGTGACCAGGATACACCTCGTGCGCGGTCGTGAACAACAGATCCGCGCGCGACATCGTGTACGCCTTCTGCTGCTCGGGCGGCCACGCAGGATCGGGCGGCGCGATGTAGTAGTAGCTCGGTAGCGCGGTCTTCTCGAGCGGGCCCGCGCCGCTGAACGCGGCGAAGTTGCCGCGCATGAACGACGGGCTCTGCCGGTACTCGACGACGTCGGGGCGTGGCAGCGAGACGAGACCCTTCTCGACGATCAGCGCGCGCGTCTCGGCGAGTTGCTTCATGACCTCGGCTTCGAGATCCGCGGGCTTGTCCGCGGTGACCTCGGCGACGACCGCTGCGGTCTCGCGATTCGGATCGATCTCTCGCGCGGCCGCGACGAGGGCCGCGCGGTTCGCCGCGAGGTCGCTCTTCGCGATCCGCTCGAGCGTCGCGATATCGGTGGTGATGCCGTCGCTCTCGCGCAGCAGTGCGACGAGGGTTTCGGCGCCGAGGCGAAAGTCATCCGTCGCTTTGGGCATCCGCGCTTCGAGCGCACCGATGAACGTCTGCACCGACTTCGCGAGCTCGTCGAGGCAACCGTCGAGCTTCGGATCGGAGAACGCGCGCTTCGCATCGGCGACAAAGCCGACGAGGCCTTTGGCCATCATCGTCGCGCCCAGGATCCAGACGCGCGGTAGGTTGTCCTCGAGGTTCGCGTTCGCCTGCTGGTAGTACGCGGGCGCGCCCTCGCACGCACGTAGCATCGCGGCTGCACGCTCGGGAGCCGGCGCGTACTCGCGCGCGATGTACGGGTTCAGCGAAAACTTGAACAGGTACCAGAACGGATCGCGAAACGGCCGGCGCCGCACGTCGAGCTCGAACAGCTCCTTGCGAATCTCGGCGAGCACGACCTCGCGCTCGAGGCGCTGCTGCGGCGACAGCTGCGTGATCGCCTCGAACGTCTGCTTCGCCGCGCGCAGCCGGGTGATCTCCGCCTCGATCGCCGGCTTCGTGCGATCGGGCACCTTGCCGTCGTACGCGTGGAGCCCGAGATCGATCGCGAGGTTCGGGCGAAACGCGAGGTGACCGTCGAAGAACCGGTCGACCTGCGCCGCGAATTCGTCGCGATCTACGACGGGCTTCTGCGGCGCGCTGCACGCGACGAGCGCGAACAGCAGCAGTCGCCTCACAGCTTGCCGGCCGGCAGCTTGCATTCGATCGAGTGCTTCGGCGAGCCCTGCTTGAAGCAGAAGCCGTTGCAGCAGTCGTGGCTCGCGCCGCAGTCGGTGGTCTGCGTGCACGCCTTCTTCGTCGCCTCGCCGCCGTCGTCGGAAGGCATCGGCTTCTTGAGCTCGCCGCCGTCGTCCGACGGCATCTTCGCGCGCGTCTTCGCCTCGCCGCCGTCGTCGGAGGGCATCTTCGCGGCCGGGTCGGCGCTGCCGGGCGCGCCACCCGTCGTCGGTACGGCGCCGCCACCCTCGACTTTCGGCAGGTCGGTCGTTGCCGGCGCCGACGCTGGCGGCGCGGCACTCTTGTCCTCGGACTTCTTCTTCGCGCATGCAGCGAGGAGCAGCAGCAAGAGGAGAATGATCAGCCTCATGCGCGGACGTTAACGCATATCGGGCGGAATCGGCGCTTCCGCCGTCACCTGCGCCGCTGTCGCCGGATGCGGAAACGTCACGCGCGCCGCGTGCAGCGCTTGCCGCGGCAGCACGAACAGCTTCGCGAGCTCGGGCACGAGACCCTCGTCGCAGAACCGGATGAACGCGTCGTCGCCGTGCGTGTAGAGCTTGTCGCCGACGATCGGAAACCCGACAGCGGCGAGGTGCGCGCGGATCTGATGCTGCCGGCCCGTCACGAGCGTGCAGCGCACGAGTGCGGTGTCCGCGTGGCGCTGCTCGACGCGCACCTTCGTGATCGACGGCAAGCCACCCGGCCCCGGCAACATGCGCACGTGCGGCAAGCGCGTCGGATCGCCCGGCAGCGCGAGGCGCAGCGGAATGTCGATCACGCTCTCTGCGTCCCACGGCGGCTGGCCGTGCACGAGCGCGACGTACTCTTTCCTGACTTTGCTCTTGGTCGCGAACGCACCTTTGAGCGTTGCAGCCGCCTCGCGATCGCGCGCCACGACGAGGCAGCCGCTCGTCTCGCGATCGAGCCGGTGACAGATCTGTAGCTCGGGCTCGTCGGGAAATCGCTCGCCGAGCACGCGTGTGAGCGTGTTGAAGTAGTACTTCGCGCTCGCGTGGACCGGCAGCAGCGCAGGCTTGTCGATGACGATGAACCGCGCATCCTCGGCGACGATGGTGAACGTGCGCGGGCAGGGCGGCTCCTGCTTCGCCGGCCTGCGGATCACGAAGCGATCGCCCGCCGCGATCTTCGTCGAGGACTTCAGCGAGCCCGTGCCCGCGAGGCGCGAGAGCTGCGTCTCGATCACGTGCTGGATCCGCGTGCGCGACAGCCGCGGGATCTGCGTCTTGATGAAGTGATCGAGGCGCAGACCCGCGAGCTCCGGCGGTACGTCGAGCCGGCGCTCGATGATGCGCGGCGAGCCGTCGGGATGTAGATGCGAGGTCAGGCCCCAGTCGATCGATGGATCGGCGCCCGGTGGCAGCGTGAAGACATCGACCGCGGCCTCGATCTCCGGCTCCGGCTCGTCGTCGTCGTCACTCTTCGTCGGCTTCGTCGACACCGGCAGCCTCGATGTCGTACTTCTTCATCAGCTTGCGGAAGTACTTGCGGTCGATGTCGGCCGCGCGTGCGGCGTGCGAGATGTTGCCGCTGTTGCGGCGCAGGAGCTGGAGGATGTAGTCGCGCTCGAATGCAGCGACCCACCGCTCCTTCGCATCCTTGAACGTCACGCCTTCCGCGAGCAGCTCGCTCGGCGGGACCGGCGCAGGCGCGTTCGGATCCATCGACACCGTTGGATTGCCACCGGTCGTGCCCGTGCCGGACGTCGGCGCGCGGCGCGTGTTCCCGGTGTGTGTCGACGCGCGACCGGGCGCGTTCGTCGGCGGGCGCGCGCTGCGAACGTAGTCGGGAAGATCCGAGAGCTCGAGCAGCTCGTGATCGCAGAACGACACCGCGCGCTCGATCACGTTCACGAGCTCGCGCACGTTGCCGGGCCACGGATAGTTCTGCAGCGCCGTCATCGCTTCGCGCACCACGCCGCGAACCTTGGGCGTATCGCCGCCGCGCTTGTTGTAGCTGCCGGTCTCGAGGAAGTGCGTGACGAGCAGCGGGATGTCATCCGCGCGCTCGCGCAGCGACGGCAGGTGCAGTCGCACGACCGAGAGGCGATAGAACAGATCCTGCCGGAACCGACCCGCTTTCACCTCGTCCTCGAGGTTGCGGTTCGTCGCGGCGATGATGCGGACGTCGACCTTCGCGGCCTTCGTCGAGCCGACGCGCCGGACCTCGCGCTGCTCGAGCGCGCGCAACAGCTTTGGCTGCAGATCGATCGGCAGCTCGCCGAGCTCGTCGAGGAACAGCGTGCCGCCATCCGCCTGCTCGAACAGACCCTGGCGCGTCATCATCGCGCCGGTGAACGAGCCCTTCTCGTGACCGAACAGCTCGCTCTCGATCAGGTTCGGCGGCACGGCGCCGCAGTCGAACACGACGAGATCGTTGCGCACGCGCGGCGAGAGCGAGTGGATCGCCTGCGCGACGACCTCCTTGCCGGTGCCGGTCTCTCCGTCGATGACGACCGTCGTCGCGGTCGGCGCGATCTTCTCGATGATCGTGTAGATCTCGCGCATCCGCGCGTTGCCGCCGATCAGCCCCGCGCAGCGGTCGCTGCGCGACGGGACGATCTGGACTTCTTCCTCGCGCGCGTTGAACCGCAGCTGCGACTGGCCGACCGAGACGATCGATCCCGGCTTGATGTACGCCTCACGAACGCGGACCTTGTTGATGAAGGTACCGTTCGTGGAGCGCTGGTCGACGAGCACGTAGCCGGTGTCCTCCTGGACGATCCGGCAGTGGTAGCGAGAGACCGTGTCGTCGCCGAGGACGACGTCGTTGTCCTCCATCGAGCCGAGGCGAATCTCTTCCTTCTCGAACGTCCACTCCTGCGTCGGATCGTCGACCGACTGCAGCGTGCAACGACGCAGGTGCAGCGTAGGTGCGCGGTCGGGGAGATACGCGACCTTGGTCGGAGCGACGAAGTCTGGGAACTTCTTCATGACGAAGCGTCGAGATCATACTCTTAAACCATGACTTCCGCGCGGTTCCGCCAGGCCCCCACCGTCCCCCGATAGAAAAGTTGTGGTGCGGGCACGCGCGCTGTCGTCGGTATTCGATGAGGTGCCAACCATGCTCCATCGAATCGCGATCGCGACCATCACAGCTGTTGCGCTATCGGGCTGCCATCTTGCCGTCGGTGCGTTCGTCGCCGCCAAGGGCTACGACAAGAAGGATATCCCGCCCAAGATCGAGGACCCGCCGGGCTGGGGGTCCACGGGCCAGATGAGCAAACGTAATCGGCTCTGGGTCTGGAACGCGGCTCCCGAATGGGGCCGGATGGACTACGAGATCCGCGGCGGCAAGTATCACTACTCGCGCCAAACCTCGAATCACCCGATGGTCCAGGTCTGGCGAGAACCGGGTCTCTGCCGCTGGACCCCTGTCCACCTCGAGCAGCGGCGCAGCAGCGAAGTACCAGACGGGCGTCCGTTCACCGATCGCGACACATTCTTCATCGAGGTCGGGACCACCAAACACTACGAGGCCGACTGCAAGAAGCTCAAGAAGCTGCTCGCGCCCGACGCTCGCTATGCGGAGATCCTGCCCAAGCTCTAACGCGTCGAGCCTCGGCTACTTCCGTCGCTTGTAGATCACGACGATCACACCGAGCACGACGGCGAGCGCGCCGAGCCCGAGCGCGAGCCACGGGATGGGGGCACCGCTCGTCGCCTCGACGGCCGCATCGCACTCGTTCGAGAGCGGTGCCTTGTCACTCGCGACGAACGCGACGCGCAGGCCGTCGTCGGAGAGCGGGCCACCGGGGCCGACGAACTTGAAGTCGTTCGCGAGCGCGTCCGAGCCGCCGATGCGCGCGTGCTCGACCGAGATGCCGGGGCCGTCCTCGACGCGGACCTCGGTCTCGCCGGGCTTGGGCACGCGATAGCTGTCCTTGATGTGCAACTCGTGCCGGCCGCGCGCACGGGCAAGGCACACGTACGCGATCATGTCGATCGAGAACGAGCCGGCTACGACGGTGGGTGAGCCCATTCCCACGGTCACGGCCTTCCACCGGACTCGCAGCTGTTGGCCGTCGAGGTTGAGGTCGAGCGTGGCGATAACATCGGCCGCGATACGATCGCCGAACGTCTGGGCCTCCGCGTCGGAGATGGCGCCGTCCTTGTTCGTGTCGAGCGTGGGGCGGAGCGCGGCGCCCGGAACCTCGCCGAAGAACACGGTATAAGCGACTCTGACGCGGTCGGCCTGCGGGGAGACCTTGAGGTAGCGGTTGTTGTCGTCGACCGACGGCGAGACGTGTGCGTGTGCGATCGACGTGATCATCACCACGAGCGGAAGCAGCACCCGACGCATGGCGGCATTCTAGTGATGTTGACCGGAAGTCGGTATCCGGTTGACCTGGTCGGATTCCCCGTGTTTCAGTGCGCGCGATGAGGATGAGGACACCCGCGACGTTTTTCGTTTCGGCTTCGCTCGCGTTCGGCTGCGGCGGAGACGGGGGCTCTGAGAACCTGTTCGAGGAGAAACCGGAGTGCACCGGCGAAGGCATCACGGCCTACGCCGGCTCGAACCCGCAGGTCATCAACAAGCTCGAGATCGGCGCGGCCGCCGACGGCTTCGACCTCGACGGCGACGGCAAGCCCGACAACAAGCTCGCAGCGGTTGCCAGCATCGCGAAGAGCTCCATCGACGAGTCGCTCGCGAACTTCGATATCGTGATTCCGATCGAGTTCTTCGACCTGCAAGCGGCGGCGAAGGACACCTGCGTCAAGTTCGCCATCTACCTCGGCGACTACGTCCCCGATCTCGACAACGACGGCAAGAAGCCGTTCGTCGACAAGGGCGACTGCAACGACAAGGAAATGTCGATCAAGCCCGGCAACCCCGAGGTCGCCGGCAACTTCCGCGACGACGACTGCGATGGCCTCGCCGACGAGGACTTGCAGAACGTTCCGTCGACCGACACCGCCGATCGCGATGGCGACGGCCAGACCATCGCGCAGGGCGACTGCGACGACTCGGTCGCCGCGGGCGCGACGATCAAGAAGGGCGCCACCGAAGTCTGCGGTGACGGCCTCGACAACGACTGCGACGGCGTCGCCGATCGCACGGGCACCACGAACGCGTGCAGCCCGTTCGTCACCACCGCGGACATCCCGCTCGACCCGCTCTCGTTCAGCGGCGCATCGCCGGTCATCACGTTCAAGGAAGGCGTGATCGAGCAGAAGGGCGCGAACCTCGTCTTGACGGCGGGCCCGTCGATCTTCAGCGTCAACATCCCGGTCACCGACGGCATCAGCCTCGACCTCCGCATCACCGGTGCGCAGATCGAGGCGAACGTCGTGAACGAGGGCGGCGCGGTCGTCCTCAAGAACGGCCGCCTCGGCGGCGTCATCGACTCCAAGACGGCCGACACCATCCGCGGCCTCGCGGTCGAGCAGATCGGTCTCCTCCCGGAGAACTCGCTCCTCGACGCCACGTTCGCGAACCTCCTCGGCCCGCTGCTCGCGCTGCCGAAGGCCAAGGCGAGCATCGGCGAGAAGTACCCTGGCTGCCGCACGCCCGACATCGACGTCGATCAGGACGGCCTCGAGGCCTACTGCGACTCGAACCCGGACGACGAGGTCAAGGTCGTCGACAAGTGCATCGATGGCGACGGCACCGAGTTCACGGACGCCGGCAACATGCAGTGCACCGAGGCGATGAAGGGCACGAAGTTCCGCTTCGTCGACGGCATCTCCGTCGAGCTGAACTTCGAGACCACCGCGATCAAGGCGATCAAGCCACCGCGCACGTAGGCGGCCTTGGCCCTCCCGCTTCTACTCGCATCCGCGTCGCCGCGGCGTCGCGAGATGCTCGAACGAGTCGGCGTGCCCATCGAGGTGCACCCGGCGAACGTCGACGAGAGCGAGCAGCCGGGCGAGTCCCCGGCAGCCTACGTCTCGCGGATCGCGCGGACGAAGGCCATCACGGTCGCGCGGCGCAGCGAGCACTGGGTGCTCGCTGCCGACACGACGGTCACGCTCGACGGCGTCATCCTCGGCAAGGCTGAGACGCCGGAGGAAGCGGCGAAGATGCTGCGCTGGCTCTCGGGCAAGACGCACGAGGTCCTTACCGCGTTCGTGCTGATCGGCGAGCGCGACCAGCGCACCGTCATTCGCGAGGGCCTCGTCTCGACGGGCGTCACCATGATCGACCTCGATGCAGGCACGATCGCCGACTACGTCGCGAGCGGCGAGTGGCGCGACAAGGCCGGCGCGTACGCGCTGCAGGGCATCGCGGCCGCACTCGTCAAGGAAGTGCACGGCTCGGTCACGAACGTGGTCGGCCTGCCGCTCGCAGAAGTGCTCGCCGCGCTGCGCGAGGTCGGCGCGCCGCAGCCCAAGCTCGCCGCCGGCAAACCTGCCTGACCATGTCGACCATCGCGGAACGCTGGCTCGCAACTCGCGCACGTGTCGACGACGCGTGCGCCCGCGCGTCGCGTGATCCGAAGACCGTCACCATCGTCGCGGTCTCGAAGACGCACCCGGCATCGGCCGTCCGCGAAGCCGCCGCCGCGGGCGCGACCGATTTCGGCGAGAACTACGCGCAGGAGCTGGTCACCAAGCGCGCCGAGTTGCCCGACGTGCGCTGGCACTTCGTCGGCCGCCTGCAGCGCAACAAGGCGAAGCTCGTCGCAGGGCAGGTCGCGCTGGTGCACGCGGTCGACTCGGTCGAGCTCGCGCGGGAGCTCGCCAAGCGCGCAGCGGGCGAGGTGCAACCGGTCTTGCTCTCGGTCAACGTCGGCGCCGAGGAGTCCAAGGGCGGCGTCTCCTCGGCCGCCGCGATCGCGTTCGCAAGAGACCTCGTCGCGGTCCCGGGCGTTCGCCTCGAAGGTCTGATGACGATGCCGCCGCCGAGCGACGACCCCGAGACGAGCCGTTCGGCCTTCGAGGCGCTGCGCGCGCTACGCGACGAGATCCAGCAGGCGACCGGCCACCCACTGCCCGTCCTGTCGATGGGCATGAGCGGCGACTTCGAGGTCGCGATCGCGTGCGGCGCGACGCACGTGCGCATCGGCACCGCGATCTTCGGCGCACGCGACGCGGCCTGACTCGTCAGCGACCGATCACTTCTTGCCCGTGCCTTCGGCGGCGAGCGCGGCGATCACCGCGGGACGCGCGGCGACGCGATCTTGAAACGCGCGTAGGTTCGGGAAGTCGGCGAGGTCGAGCTTCACGGCGCCCGCCCATCGCGTGACGGTGAACAGATACGCGTCCGCGACCGTGAACTGCTCGCCGAACAGGTACGGCCCGTTCGCGAGCTGCTTGTCGAGCAGTGCGTAGCGCTTGCGGAGGTACGCCAGGCGATCCTCTCGCGTCTCCGGCAACGTCTTCGGGTTGAACAGCGGCGAGTACGTCTTGTGAACCTCGGAGTTGATGTAGCCGAGCATCTCTTGCACGCGATACCGCTCGATGGTGCCGGCAGGCGGCACGAGCTTGGCCTCGGGTCGCAGATCGGCGAGGTACTGCACGATCGTCGGGCCCTCGGTGAGGAGGGCGCCGTCCTCGAGCTCGAGCGCGGGCACGTAGCCCTTGGGATTGATCGCCCAGAAATCGCGGCCGTCGGCGGTCTTCTTCGTCGACGTGTCGACGCGTTGGAGCGCGAGCGAGAGGCCGATCTCGTGCGCGATGATGTGGGGAGACAGGGAGCAGGCACCGGGAGAGAAATAGAGCTTCATGTTGTCCTCGTGGTTAATCGACAAGTGCGGCGAACAACGCCGTGGCGTTGCGGTGGCGAAGATTGGGTGCGATCTGACCGCTCCACAGCGACATCAGATCCGTCGCGTTGGCGGCGAGCGCGGCAGGGCGCAACTGGGCCATGAACCACGACTGCGCCGGAAACGGCAGGAGGGCGGTGACCTCGCGCGTCCAGCGATTCGTGAGCCCGCGCGCGAGGCGGCCGGTGAAGGCACGCGTGAGCGTGGTCGCCTGCGAGCGCTCGGAGAACAGCAGCTCGCGATGCACGTGCGGCGCGCCGGACTCCTCGCACGCCAGGAATGCGGTGCCGAGCTGCGCGGCCTGTGCGCCGAGCGCCTGCACGGCGACAACACCACGGCGATCCGCGATGCCGCCCGCTGCGATCACGGGCGCCTTGACGCGATCCGCGACGAGCGGCACGAGCGCGAGCGTTCCCATCAGCGAGTCTTCCGCACGGCCGAGGAACGCGGGCCGGTGACCGCCGGCTTCGAAGCCGCTCGCGACGATCAGATCGATGCCGGCTTCGTCGAGCGCACGTGCTTCCGCGATCGATGTCGCGGCGCCGATCGTGCGGATGTCGCGCCGGCGGCACTCGTCAAGGATCGGCTTCGCGGGGATGCCGAACACGAAGCTGAACACCGGCGGCGCGGCGGCGAGCAGCGCTTCGACTTGATCGGCAAAGCGGTAGCCAATGGTCGCCGGCGGCGCAGGCGGCAGCTCGACTCCGAGCTCGCGAAAGTACGGCTCGAGCGCGCGCGCGGCGCGTTCGTAGTCGTCGGGGGTGATCGTCTCGCCGCCCGGATCGTGATCGGAGACCCACAGGTTCATGGCGAACGGCTTCGCCGTCAGATCGCGGATCCCGCGCACGACGCGACCGATGTCGTCGGGGGCGAGGTTGTGGGCGCCATACGAGCCGAGCCCACCGAGGTTCGAGACCGTCGCCGCGAGACGCTCCGTCGATAGTCCGCCGCCGAATGGGCCTTGCACGATCGGGTGCACGATCCCGAGCCGCCGCATCGCTTCCGTCATGCGCTGCAATCTAGCGCCGACAGTTACGGTTGGATACTTGGTAACCATCAGTTACCGAATATCGTGGTAACCTGCGAGTAACCGCGATGCCGTTACGTGTTCGAAAGAACAAGGTCGAACCGCCGCCGCTGTGTCCACTCAGCGAGTGCATGCAGTTGCTGCGCGGCGCGTGGGCGCCGAACGTGATCTGGTACCTCAGCGAACAGCCCCGCCGGTTCGGCGAGCTCCGGATCGACATCCCGCGGATCTCGGCGCGCGTGCTGAGCGCGCGGTTGCGCGAGCTCGAGGCCAAAGGTGTTGTCGAGCGCAGCGTCGCACCGACGGCCCCACCGTCCGTCGAGTATCAGCTCACCGATCTCGGGCGGGAGCTGGTCCCGGCGATCGGCGCGATCGTGGCGGTGGGCCGCAAGTTGAAGTCGCGCGAGCTGCCGAAGCGCCGACGTTAGCCTACCTGGGCCCCCAAGAAACTTGGTGACGCTGGCGCAGGTGCCGACTCCACCTCGGCATGCAGCTAGAAGTCGACGTCCAGCAGATCTACGCAACCCTTCGTACCGGCGGGCTCGCGCTGGTCCCGACCGATGTCGGCTACGGCCTCGTCGCCCTCGAGGAGTCGGCGGTGCGCCGCATCTACGAGCTCAAGGGCCGGCCGGCCGCCAAGCCGTGTGTGACCGTCGGGAACGCGGAGATCCTCCAGCGGGTGTCCCATGTGCCGGTGGACACGCGCGAGTGGATCGCCGAGACCGCGCGGCTCACGCCGCTCGCGATCGTCACGCGGCTCGTCGAGAACCCGCTCGTCGCGGCGATGACGCCGTACGTGGCAGGGCAGGCGACACACGCGGGAACGATCGCGCTGTTCTTCTCGGCGGGGCGCATCCTCGAGCGGCTGGCAGAATGCGCGCTCGCCGACGGGCGAGTGGTGCTCGGCTCGTCGGCTAACTTGTCGGGGACCGGAAACAACTACACGCTCGCGGACGTGCCGGCCTCGATGCGCGACGGTGCAGACCTCGTCATCGATCGTGGGCCGGCGTGGTATCGCAACGAGCGGCAGCTCGCGTCGACGATCCTCGACCTGACGACCGGAGCGTTCCTGCGTCAGGGCGTGAACTACGACCGCATCGCAGCGTCGTGGGCCTCGCGCGAGCTCGCAGCGCGAGCAGCCTGAAAACAGCGAGCTTTCGGGGTTCCGAGGCCGAGAATTCGCGGCTGTCGGACCCCTCCTGTACGGTCGTCGACGTGCGCATCCTCGGTCTCGACCCCGGCAGTCGCGTCTGCGGCTACGGGGTGATCGATCTCGCGGGTGGAGAGATGCGTTACGTCGAGTGCGGCATCCTCACGGCGCCCGAAAATCGCGCCATGGAAGAGCGGCTCGGCGAGATCGCACGCGGCCTGCGCGAGGTGATCGGCGAGCTCGCGCCCGCGGTCGTAGCGGTCGAGGACGTGTTCAGTCACCAGAACGTCCGCAGCGCGCTCGCACTCGCGCAAGCGCGCGGCATGGTGCTCGCGGTGTGCGGGCTCGCGGGCCTGCGCGTCTGGTCGTATCCGCCCGCCAGCGTGAAGAAGGCGGTCTCGGGCTCGGGTCGCGCGGACAAGGATCAGATCGCGCGGATGGTGCAGGCGCTCATCGGACTTCGCAGCCTGCCGCGCGCGGACGCCACGGATGCACTCGCGGTGGCGATCGCCCATGGACAATCCGCGCGCCCCACGTCCGCACGGATCGCGAGTGCCGTGGTAAGGGCAACCGAGGTTCGTAAATGATCGCGAGGCTCGAAGGCATCCTGCTGCGCGAGAACGATCAGGTGATCGTCGACTGCAGCGGCGTCGGGTACGAGGTCACGTGCTCCGCGTACACGCTCGCGTCGTTGCCCAAGCACGGCGAGAAGGTCGTGCTGCGGATCTACACGCAGGTGCGCGAGACGGACATCTCGCTGTACGGCTTCGTCGATCCGCAAGAGCGTGGCCTGTTCGATCTGTTGATCACGGTCAAGAACGTCGGGCCGAGCACGGCGGTCGCGATCCTGTCGGGCTCGAGCCCGCGCGACATCGCCGCGTTGATCGCGCGCGAGGACGTCGCCGGCCTCACGCGGATCAAGGGTATCGGCAAGAAGACCGCGGAGCTGCTCGTCGTCGAGCTCCGCGAGAAGTGCGAGCAGCTCGTGATGTCGTGGACCGCGGACGGCAACCTGCGCGCGGTCGCGATGCACGCGGGCACGATCAAGGCGAACAAGCCGCTGCGTCACCCGATGTTGACCGAGGTGATGAGCGCGCTGGTCGGCATGGGCTGGAAGCCGGCCGAGGCCGAGCAAGCGTGCAGCGAGCTGCCCCTCGAGGAAGGCGCCACGATCGAAGCGCTGCTGCGTCAGGCGCTGCGGAGCATGCCGCGATGAGCCGCCATGAGTAGAAAGAAACACATCGACACGCTGCGCGACGGCATCGACGGCGAAGAGCCGCGCGAGGTCGCGCCCGTCGAGAAGGGTAGCGAGAAGGCGTGGCAAGCCACCCTCCGCCCGCGGACGTTCGACGAGTACATCGGCCAGCGCGATTTGATCGACAACCTCAAGATCTCCGTTCGCGCCGCGAAGGAGAACGGCTGGCCGCTCGATCACTTCCTGTTCGCGGGCCCGCCGGGTCTCGGCAAGACCACGCTCGCGCACGTGATCGCGAACGAGCTCGGCGTCAACCTGCACGTGTCCTCCGGCCCCGCCATCGATCACAAGGGCATGCTCGCGTCGTTGCTCACCTCGCTCGGCGAAGGCGACGCGCTCTTCATCGACGAGATCCATCGGCTCGCGCCCGTCGTCGAGGAGAACCTCTACCCGGCGATGGAGGACTTCCGCTTCGACCTCTTCATCGGCGAAGGCCCACACGCCAAGGCCGTCACGATGCAATTGCCGCGCTTCACGCTGCTCGGCGCCACCACGCGCATGGGCCTCCTGAGCGCGCCGCTCCTCGATCGCTTCGGCTTCCACTGGCAGCTCCGCTACTACGAGCAGGCCGACATGATCGCGATCGTGAAGCGCTCGGCCGCGCTGATCGGCGTCCCGATCGATTCCGCCGGCGCGAACGAGATCGCCCGTCGCGCCCGTGGCACGCCACGCATCGCGAACCGCCTGCTCCGCCGCGTCCGCGACTTCGCCGCGGTCGAGCGCGATGGCTCCATCGACGGCGACATCGCAGGCTCCTCGCTCGATCGCCTCGCCGTCGATCATGCCGGCCTCGACTCGCTCGACCGCGCGTACCTCTCCGTCATCTGCGAGCGCTTCGACGGTGGCCCGGTCGGCATCGAGGCCGTCGCCGCCTCGCTCTCGGAGGAGCGCGGCACACTCGAAGAGGTCGTCGAGCCATTCCTCCTGCAGGTCGGCTTCATCGCGCGCACGCCGCGCGGGCGCATCGCCACCGCCGCCGGCTATCACCACATGGGGATGGCCCCGCCGGCGAAAGCGCCGACGGGCGGCGGCGCGCAGGGCCGCCTGTTCTAATCGCCCGCGAGCTCCTTGGCTCGTTGCCAGAACTCGGCGAGCTCAAACGCGGAGATCCAGCGTTCGATGTAATGGTGATCGAGGGTCGCGTCACGGACGCGCAAGATGCCAGCGACATCCACGAGCTGCCTCTCTGATTCCCCGGCGCGCGCCCACTCGAGCTTCGAGATGATCGTGTCCTCCGCCGTCGCCACGGGGGCGAGGATTCCGAAGATCGGTAGCTCGATCCGACGATCGAGCTCCTCGATGGAGAAGGCACGATCCTTCCGGATGATCAGATCGACCTTCCACGCAGTTCGCATCTCGATCACGTTGAACATCGATCTGCGACGGAGCGCTTGACGCGCGACATCGATGTCCACGTAGTAGCTGTCAGGATCGAGTGCCTGCACGAACGCATCGAGCTTGGACGGATCCGGATCGATCACGATATCGAGGTCCTGCGTGGTTCGCGGCACACCGTGTACCGAGCTCGCGAAGGAGCCCACGACCATGTGCGTGAGCCCTGCGTTCTGCAGGGCAGCCTCGAACGTCTGAAGGAGCTCGGCGACGCTCACGGCGCGAGTAGCGGCGCCTGCGGCCAAGCGCGGCGGAAGAGCTCGTCGCCGAGCAGCAAGCGGAACAGCGCGAACTGTTGCTCTTCCGTGCTGTAGAGCGGGTGACGGTGCCGAACACCTGCGAGCGCGAGCTCGCGCGCAGCAACCGACATCTCCAGTGCGAGCTCTCCGCGACGTGCCGGTGACATCGCTCGATAGATCGCGAGCTGCCGATCGGCAGCGGCCTGGCTTGTATCACGCGCGATCATGCACTGAGAGTAGCCTAGCGCACTGATCACGTCAGCTCACGAGTGGCAGCTCGAGCAGCACGATCACCTTCTCGACACATTCCTCGACGGAGAGCTACGACGTGTCCAGCCGCAGCGCGTAGCTCGCATCATGAAACACGCGTGCGTGCTGGTCGCGGGCCTGCCCCGTCGCGCCGATGCCGACCCGCGCGCGCACCGCTTGCGCCAGCGTCGTCTTGCCAGCGCTCGACGGGCCGTTCAGAACAACGATGGTTCCCGTCGTGCTCACTAGTTCGTCGCGCTCTGCGCGATGAATTCCTGCGCGCGGCGCTTCTCCTCGCTGCAGTTGCCCTCGACGGCATCGCAGACGGCGATCACGCGCGCACCGACGAACGCGGCATCCTGTACGCGGCCCGCTTTCGCGAGCGCGAGCGCGTAGGTGTCGAGGTGCGCGAAGTCAATGCCGCCATCGGACGCGACCGCATCACGCGATAGCGCGACCGCGAGCGCCACCGCGCCGGGAGACGGGCTGTCGCGATCGACGAGCCTCCACGCCGTGCTGTTCTGCCACCCCACGCGGCCGTGCGTGGCGGCGACCACAGCGGCGATCTTCGATGGATCGTTCAGCGCTTCTTGCGCGAGGCTCCGCGCGGTGGTCTCGGCGCTCTCGGCGTTCGCAAGCCACTGTGCGAGCCCGTTCGCCTTGTGCGCGTCGATGACCGCGCCGGCCTCGGAGGGATCGCCGCTCCACACGGCCTTGTCGTTCTCGAACAAGCAGGCGGACGGGATGACGCGCGGTTGGCACGCGGCCGTCAGCTTCGCGACGCTCGCTTCGCTCCACACCGGCACGCCGGAGAGAGCGCGCGCGTATCGCGACTTCAAGAACGCCTCGTCGGACTCATCCTGCAGCGCGACACCGATCTGGTAGTGCTTGCCGTGCTCGCGCACGAGCACGCGATCCGCGAGCGCGCTTGCCGTGCAGCCCGGGCACCACGACGCGGAGAACACCGCGAGCGTCGGCTTGGCATCCGCGACCCACGCGACTGGCGTTACCGGCGGGCCGGCGGCGACGTCGAGCGGCGCCCAGTCTGGGATCTCGGCGCTAGGCTTCGCGTTCGCCGCGCGCGGCGCTTCAGCTTTCGCAGCAGGCTGCGGCTTCGATTCGCCTTTGCTGCATCCCGCGATCAAGAGAGCGAGGAGAACGGTGCGTCGCATGCACGGGTTGATAACAGCGTTATCCACGCGATGCCAGGGACCGATCACGGCGGCCGGTTCTATCGCGCGTCGCGGCGCGCTTGCGAGCGGCGCATGCGGGCGCGCGTCTGCGCGAGCTTTTCATCCGGGTCGGTGATGGTGCCGCCCGACGCCGGATCGAACGACGCCGACAGTGCGAAGCCAATGCCTGGCCCATACACGACCGGATCGCGATCGAGGTTCTGGTGCACGAGGAGCATCGCCGTGAACGCGCCCATGTGCACTGCGGCGCCGGCGTGCAGCAGCACGTTGATCGGACCTGCCTCGGTGTCCTCGTCGTTGTACTCGGAGTATTCGGTGCCCTTGCGGACGATCGTCGGATGGTTGCGGAGGAAGCCACCGCCGAACAGCGTCACGTCGCCGAACCGATACGCGGGCGTGATGCCGACGCCCCACGTCGCCTCGCCCGACGTCGAGCGGAGCGACTGATATGTGGGGACGCCATCGCACTCCGAGATGCACACGCGTTCTTCCGCGTAAGGGATCGACCACCGCATGACCTCGAAGTCGAGACCAACCGACCACGGACCACCCGGAGCGATCGAGCCGCGGAACGCAACGCCCACACCCCACGGTTGGCCGCTGTCGGTGTCGGCCTGCGTCTCGTCGATCTTGGTGGCGCGGCCGATCGCGCGCTCGTGGATGACGGCGAGCTCGCCGCGCTCGAACAGGCGGATGCGCAGCTCGCCGCGGACCTGGTGGTCAGGGATCTCGAGCGCCTTCATCTCGTTGCCTGCGCGCGGGCGCATCGTGTGCGCGACGCTGCTCGCGCCGAGCGTCAGCTCGACCGGGCCCGCCAGCGGTTGGCCGGTACGAAGCGGCACGGTCGGGCGCGGGACACGGGCGGCACGCTGCACGCGATACGTCGGCACGGGCGTGCAAGCAGCGGCGAGCACCAGCAGCGAGACGGAACGCATGCCGGTGCGTCGAGCAAGGGTCGGACCATCACGCGGCGACGCATCTGCGCGAGATAACACCGTCGTGAACACGGCTTTCTAAAGATGCCGGGCAGCGATGTCGTGGTTAGCGTCGTGCGAGAGTCGGCGCATGCAGGGCAAGACCGTCGTGATCACCGGCGCGAGCTCTGGCATCGGCCTCGAGACCGCGCGTTCGCTCGCGAGCAAGGGAGCGCGCATCGTGATGGTCGTGCGCAGCAAGGAGCGCGGCGAGGCGGCCATCGCGAGCATCGGCGCCGGCGAGCTCGTGCTCGCGGACCTCTATTCGCTCGCCGAGGTGCGCCGCGCGGGCGCGGAGATTCGCGAGCGGATCGGCAAGGTCGACGTGCTCGTCAATAACGCGGGCCTGATCCACGCGACGCGCGAGGTGACGGTCGACGGCTTCGAGCGCTCGTTCGCGCTCAATCACCTCGCGGCGTTCCTCCTCACGTACGAGCTCCGCGATGCGATCACCTCGCGCATCGTCACCGTCTCGTCGATGGGCCATCGCTTCGCGCGCTTCGACTGGGACGACCTGCCGTACATGAAGAAGTGGCCCGGCGAGACGATGGTCTACGGTGCTTCGAAGCTCTGCAACATCTGGTTCGCGCGCGAGTGCGCACGCAAGATGCGCGAGCGCGGCGTGACCTCGAACTCGCTGCACCCCGGCGCGGTCGCGTCGAACTTCGGCGCGTCGGGCTCGTGGGTCTACCGCATCGGCACGAAGGTCGCGAAGCCGTTCCTGCTGACGAGCGTCGAGGGCGCGCGGACGAGCGTGTATCTCGCGAGCTCGCCCGACGTCGAGGGCGTGACCGGCGAATACTTCTCGAAGTGCCGGATCAGGCAGCCGACGACGCGCGCGCGGGACGACGACGAGGCGAAGAAGTTGTGGTCGCTCAGCGAGAAGCTGTGCGGCGTGACCTGGTGATCACGGATTCGTGCGGCCGACCTTGCGCAGCGCTTCGCGGCGATAGTCCTTGAACCAGCCGCGACGGCCGAGCAGCTCGTCGATCGCTTCGTTCGCTTCATTCGCGAGCTTTGGATTCTGCGCGAGCTGATCGAGCCGCTCGAGGAGCCGCAGCGCGCAGCCTTTGCGGCGCGCCTTGTCGTACGCGACCGCGAGCTTGAGCGTCGCCTTCGCGTTGAACGGATCCTTCTTGAGCGCGGCGACGTATTCGTCGATGCCGTCGAGCATGAGGTCCTTCTTGGCGGCGGGCGGCGCGACGTCGTAGTCCGCGACTTTCTGGTCGCCGTTCTGCGTGTGCACCTCGGCCTGCTTGCTGTCGCGCTTGACCGTCGCCACGCGCGACGTGAGCAGATCGCAGTCTTCGTTGTAGACCACCGGCGCCGGGTCATCGGTCAGCGTCGTCGGCGACTTGATCGGCTCGGGCGTCCGCAGCTTCTGCGGCGCGGCGCCGTACATCGGTTGGCACGCTGCCAATAGGACGAGTAACAACCAAGATTTCCCCATCGCTCAAGCCTGCGTTGTCCGCCGCAGCCGTGCAAGCACCAGCAAGTGGGTGAGGATCACCGTCGGCACGATCGCAAGCGGCAAAAGTGGAAAGGGCAGGCGGGCGATCGCATCGAGCATGAGCGGGTCGCGCACGCCGAACGCCAGGTACATGCCCGTGCCGAGCGCGAACAGGATGTCGAGGAGCCCGATGATCGTGAACGCACGCACCACGCCGCGGCGCTTCCACGCGAATCCGGCTACAACGATCGCGAGCGCGCCGGTTGCGATGTCACCCCATCCTGCGCGCGACGCGAACAGCGGTGCGAGCCGGCCGTGCGACGCCTCGAAGAGAAACACCGCACCGATCGGGAGGCGAATCGCGTGCAGCGCGATCAACGGGCGTAACGGAATCGAGTCGAGCCAGCGCCGCGTGTGGCCACGCCGCCGGTAGAGCACGATCCATGTCGCGCACGAGACGACGAGCATTGCCGGTCCGGCGGACGGTGCATAGGTGAGCACACCGGCCAGCGCGAGGAGGACAGCAATCGAGTACCACGCTGCGACGAGGAGCCGCGGGTCAGGTACGGGCTTTGTAGTAGCTTCGAGCATGAGTGGCTCGCTATCGAAGAACCATGCCGGCGCGAGCGCGCTGCAAGTCGTGGATCGTTCAGTGAGCGACGCCGCGCCTACGTCGGAATCCCGACGTCGGGATCCCGACGTGGGGTGGCGGTTCGACGCGATTCGCGCGAAGCAGGTGCGCTCCGTCGGGACCGCGTTCTTGCGCGCCCGCCCGCTGATCGTCGCGCCGATCGCGGCCCTCAACGGCATGTTCGTGGCGAGCAGTGGCGCCCCGAAGATGCAGGGTCAGGTGATCGCGATCGCGATCCTGTGCGCGCTGGTGCTGTTCATGGCGGAGCGCTGGTGGCTGTCGCGCGCGGTGGTCGGCGAACGCTGGCTCGCGTGCTCGCTCGTGCTCACGGCGGCGATGCTGTCGGTCGCGTGCCTGCTCTCGGGAGGCACGGCGAGCCCGATGCTGCCGCTCGTGCTCGCTCCGATTGTTGTTGCGGCGGCCGCGTTCGGACGGAGCTGGCGCACGATCGCGACGAGTGCGCTCGCGTTCGTGCTCGTCGCGTTGCTCGCGGTGATTCCGCCCGTCTATCCCGCGATTCCGGATCCGTGGTCGCGCGGTGTGGTGGTCACGTCGTTCGCCGGCCTCTTGCTCCTCGCGTACACGGGTGTCGCCGGTCTCGTCGAGGCGTACGTGCAAACGGGCAAGCTCCTCGAGAACATGCGCGCGGCGACGCTCGAGGAAGCGGCAGGCCGCATGCGCGCGAGCCAGCACATCCGCGCGAATCTCGCCCACGAGCTCAAGAACCCGCTCGCGGCGATCAAGGCGCTGCTGCAGATCCTGCGCGATCGCGTCGACGAGAAAGGGACGAAGCGACTCGAGGTCGCGCTCGCCGAGGTCGATCGAATGGACGTTCTCGTGCGCGAGTACCTGACGTTCGCGCGGCCGCTCGCGGAGCTCGAAGTCGGCGATGTCGAGCTGCGGGCGCTCGCCGACGATGTCGCGAACGTGCTCGCGGATCGCGCCGCGCAGCGCCGGATCGCGCTCGAGGCGCGCGGCGCGCGCGTGCGCATCCGTGGCGACCTGCGGCGCTTGCGCGAGGCCGTGTTCAACCTGACGACGAACGCGATCGCCGCCACGCCCGCGGGCGGCAGCGTGACAATCGAGACCACGCCGATCGAAGGCGGCGCGCGCGTGACGGTCAGCGATACCGGCAGCGGCATGCCGGCGGCGCTCGTCGACGCGCCGTCATTCACGACGACGCACGCCGAAGGCACGGGCCTCGGCCTGCCGATCGCGCGCGGCGTCGTCGCACAACACGGTGGCGAGCTCGGCTTTGCGCCGCGCCCCGGTGGCGGCACCATCGCCACGATGACGTTGCGAAAGGATCTGCCATGACTGCGCGCGTGCTCGTCGTCGACGACGAACCGGCGATCCGGTTCGCGCTCGTCGAGATGCTGAGCGATCGCGGCTTCGAGGTCGTCGAGGCGCCGGACGGTGCGAGCGCGCTCTCGCTCCTCGCGGATGTCGACGTCGTGCTCACCGATCTCGCGATGCCAGGTCTCGACGGCCTCGGCCTCTTGCGCGAAGCACGCCGCCGCGTGCCGGGCGTGCCAGTGATCGTGCTGACCGCGCGCGGCTCGGAGAAGAGCGCGGTCGAGGCGATGAAGGCCGGCGCCGAGGACTATCTGACGAAGCCGTTCGACGTCGAGGAAGTCGCGCTCGCCGTGCGTCGCGCCGCGGATGCCGCGCAGCTCCGCCGCGATGTCGCGCGCGCGGCGGCCGAGCGTGTGACGGGACGTGCGCTGATTGGCGATGGCCCGGCGATGCGCGGGCTGCTCACGCGCATCGAGCGCATCGCGCCGCGCGACGTCACGGTGCTCGTGCGCGGCGAGACCGGCACGGGTAAGGAGCTCGTCGCGTCGATGCTGCACGCGCTCGGTCCGCGTGCGCGGCGCCCGCTCGTACGGTTCAATTGCGCCGCGATCGCCGCCGAGCTTGCGGACGCCGAGCTGTTCGGCCACGCGCGCGGTGCGTTCACGGGCGCCGTCGAAGCGCGACCGGGTTACTTCGCCCGCGCCGACGGCGGCACGCTCGTGCTCGACGAGATCGGCGAGCTGCCGCTCGCGATCCAGGCAAAGCTGCTCCGTGCGGTGCAAGACGGCGAGGTCCAGCCCGTCGGTGGCGTGCCGAAGAAGGTCGACGTGCGGATCATCGCGTGCACGCATCGCGACCTTCGCGATGAAGCGCGGGCGGGACGGTTCCGCGAAGACTTGATGTTCCGGCTCGCCGTGGTCGAGCTCGACGTGCCCCCGCTACGCGAACGGCGCGAGGATATTCCGTCGCTCGCGCGTGCGTTCGCAGGTCGGCTCGCGGCGCAGTGGGACGTCGACGTGCGGCTCGGAGACGCGCTCGTCGATGCGCTCGCCGCACGTGCGTGGCCGGGCAACGTGCGCGAGCTCGAGAACACGATCGCGCGCGTGATCGCGGAGAGTGACGGCGGCGAGCTCGGGGTCGAGGTGCTCGGCGAACGGCCCGCGATCGCCGTGGCGTCGAGTGATGCCGGTGTGCCGTTTCGGGATCGCGTCCAGGCGTTCGAGCGCGCGCTGATCGGCGAGGCGCTCACCGCCGCGGGCGGTAATCGCGCGGAGGCCGCGCGCCGCCTCGGGCTTTCTCGCGTGACGTTGCTCGACCGCATGAAACGCCTCGGTCTGTCATAGTAGGGCCCGTGCGGGGCCTGGTGATTCTCGTCGCTGTCGGCGCGTGCTCGCCGTCGAAGAGCGACGCGCCCGCACCGCCGCCGAAGCCAGCGCCGGTCGAATCGACGATCGCTGCACGCGATTACATCGGGCCGGCCGCGTGTGGCGAGTGTCATCCCGAGCAGCACGTGTTGTGGTCGCAGAGCCTGCATCGCGTGATGAACCAGCAGGCGGACGGCGACGCCGTGATCGCGGATCTCGACAAGACGCTCGCGTACGGCGGCGGCACGGTGCGCATGGAGCGCGACGAGCGCGGCTACGCGATGACGTTCTTGCGAGGCGCGCAGACGACGCGCTATCGCATCACGCGCACGATCGGTAAGAAGTCGCTGCAAGAATACGTCGGCGTCGTCGACGGCACGACCGAAGAAGTCCGGCTGCCCGTCGGCTGGTGGCCGCGCCTCGGTGGATTCTATCCGCAGCCGTTCTTCGATCCGTGGCTCGACGAGGACGACATCGACATCTACGCGCCGGTGAAAGAGCCGTGGGCCGAGCGTTGCCCGTGGTGTCACAGCACATATCCGTTCGAGCAGCGCATCGCGCGTGCGTCGGGACCGCGCTCGCTCGGCCACGGGCTCGAGCAGTTCTTCGCGGGACCGGCGGGCACCACCCGACTCGAGGTCGCGCAGCAAGTCACGACCGGCATCAGCTGCGAGAGCTGTCATCTCGGTGGGCGCGCGCATGCGGCCGGCGCGCCGATTCACTTCGTTCCGCTCGGTGCCGAGCCGCGCGGCAATGCGCCCGCCCCGACGGCGTTTGCGGTCGAGCGGCTCGATCCCGAGATCGTAAACACCGTCTGCGCGCAGTGTCACTCGGGACCGTCGCCACGGTTTCCCGACGGCAGCGCATCGCGCAACTCGAGCGAGGCAATCGACCTCGCGGCATCGTCGTGCACGACCGCGCGTTGCACGCACTGTCACGATCCGCATCGCGGTGGCTCGTCCGAGGAACGCGCGATCGCCGCGTGCACGGAGTGTCACGGCGCGCTGGGCGAACCGCAGGCCGCACGCGCACACGCGGGCAACGGTCACGACGGCGTCACCTGCCTCGACTGCCACATGCCGAAGATCACGATGGGCATCGACCGCTACGTGCGATCGCATCGCATCTCGTCGCCGAGCGATCGAACGATGCTCGCGGCGGCGGCTCCGAATGCGTGCAACCTCTGCCACCTCGATCGCTCGATCGAGTGGACACTCGCCGAGCTGAAGCTCTCTGTCGGCAACCTCGATGCGTACGGCGAACCCGATGATGCGGTCGGCGCCGCGTGGCTCGCGAGCAAGGAGCCCGACATTCGCGTGATGGCCGCGATGGCGTATGCGCGGAGCAAGCTCGGTCGCTACGCGCTCGCCGATCTGCTGCCGCTCCTCGACGACGCGCGCCCATACGTCCGCACGTGGACGCAGTTCGCCGTCGAGGAGATCCTCGGCAAGAAGCTCGACTACGACCCACGTGCGTCATCGGCCGCGCGCAGGGCCGCCATTCAAAAGCTGCGGCCGTAGGGAATGGCCCTGGGCATGGGCCGGTTCGAACCCGCATGGACGTGGACGCACGAACACCCAAATGCACCGGTGCGCTCCTCATCTACGCAGGCTCCGTCGGTCTCGCGACGACGTTCCTCCTCTGCCTGAGTCTCAACGAGATTCTCGCCGCGACACGCGGCTGGCACTGCGGCTACGACTCGTGCACGGTGCCCGCGAGCTGGACGTGGGAACGCACGCGTGACGTGCTGCTGCTGTGGGTCGGCGGCCTGCGCTCCGCGCTGCAGATCCGCGCCGGTCTTCACATGCAGTGGGAGGGCTTCGATCGTCGGGGCCCGTTGATCGCGTACCTCACGGTCGCGGGCTTCGATTGCTTGTTCCTCGCATATCTCGGCGAGCTGCCGGCGTGGACCCTGGCGCTCGCTGTGGGCTGGCCGATGTTCGTGTACGCGCTCACGCGTGCATCGTCGGTGCGGCCTCTTGTCTGGGAACCGATGCGTTTGCCACGCGCGCAGCTTCTTTGAAGGATCCGCCGGTCAGAAGCCTTTGCCCGGTGGACACATGTACATGTCCATGAAGACCTCGTACTGCTTCTCCGGGCAGCCGACCATGTAGAGGTCGACGATCGAGCCGCACGTGCCACCGGGCCCGACGCTGCCGGATCGCTGCGCACCCGTCGGCTTCTCGCCGCCGGCGCACGTCACGGCGGTGAGCCACTCGCGCTGCCCTGCGGGATTGCAGACCTCGATCGGCGCCTCGCGCGTCGACGCGAGATCGGAGAGCCGCTGCACACCCGTGCCGCGACGAAGCGCGACTTGATCCTCGCGCAGCTCGACCGGACCGAAGTCGTTCTTCTTCTGCGCGCAGACGTCCTGCGTCAGCCCGGTGGCTGTGGTCTGTGTCGGCGGTTGCTGCCCCGTGGGCAGCGCGTTGGATGGCGGCGGTGTTTGCGGCGGGGGCGTCGAGCCACCACAGCCGATCAGCAAGCAGACGATCAGATTTCGCACGCGCGAAGCGTAGCGCGCTCGCCCCTAGAGATCGAACTTCGGCTTGCCGCCCTCGAACTTCACGGGCGCCGGATCCTCTTCGACCATGTCGCCCTCGCCGTCGTCGGCCGGCTTCTTCTTCTTCTTCGGCTTCCAGACCTGCGTCGGCTTGTCGCCTTTGACCTCGAAGGCCGCGCCGTCGTGGTTGCGCACGTAGAGCACGCCTTCGGGCGAATAGGCCGGTGAGGTGAAGTTCTCCATGGGCTTCACGCTGTGATCCGCGAGCGTCGCGATCCACAGGCTGCCGTTCCCGACGGCGACCTTGTCCGCCTGCCACGCGACCGTCGTGTCGTTCGGGCCGGACTCACCGAGCTTCGTACGCTTGCCGTCCGCGCTCAGGAGATAGATCACCGAGTGGCAGAGATCGCCGCATGACGTGATGACCGTGAACACGGCGTGTTTGCCGTCGGCGGAGCGCTGCAAGAGGCCTTCGCGCAGCACGCGGTCGGACTTCACCACGACGTCCTTGCCCTCGAACTTCACCGTGACGCTCGTCTCCTCGCCGCTGCCGGCCATCGCTTCCTCTTCGCCGACGACCTCGACCTTGGTCCCGTCGGGAATCATCACCGACTGGCCCTTCACGGTCGCCGTGACCTGCTCGCCCGGCTTCTCGGCGATCACGATGCCGTCCTTCTCGCCGAGCTTGCCGAGCAGCTCGGCTTTCGCGGGCGGTGGTGCGGGCGCAGCATCGACGACGACCGCGACCGCGACCGGCGAGCCCGACGACACGGTCGGCGGCGGCGCTTCCTTCTTCTTGGAGCACGCGACGACCAACAGCACGACCACCACGATTCGCTTCATGGGCCGGTCGTATCGCAGGTCTACTTCTTTGTCTGCATCCCCAGCACGTACACGGCAGCTGCGATCCCGAACCCGACGAACCACGTGTATGCGTAGAGGTCTGCGAGGAACGGAGGAATCTCGTCGACGATGCCGACCGCATGCAGGAAGCCCGGCACGTTCGGCGCGACACCGACCACGAGCGCGATCACCGCGACCCAGTTGAAGCCGTTGCTGTATTCGTACGCGCCACCGCGCCGGTAGAGATCCTCGACGACGAGCACCTTCTTGCGCACGATCCAGTAGTCCGCCACGAGGATGCCGCCGATCGGACCGAGCAGTGCGCCGTAGCCGTTGAGCCACGCGAACACGTAGTTGTTCATCAGCTTCCACGGCATGATCGCGAAGCCGATGCCGGCGGTGATGTAACCGCCGGTCCGGAAGCTGATCGAGCGCGGTGCGAGGTTCGAGAAGTCGTTCGCGGGCGAGACGACGTTCGCGGCGATGTTCGTCGACAGCGTCGCGATCGCGAGTGCGAGCAGGCCGATCAGCACGACGACCGGCGAGCTGAACGAAGCGACGACAGCATTCGGATCCCACATGCCCGTCGACATCGACACGGCGGCACCGATGAACGAGAACAGAGCCATCGTCGTCGGCAACGCGATCGATTGCCCGATGATCTGATCGCGCTGCGTTTTGCAGTAGCGCGAGAAGTCGGGGATGTTGAGTGCGAGCGTCGCCCAGAAGCCGACCATGCCGGTGAGGAACGGTCCGAACAGCTTCCAGAACGCCGGGCCTTCGAGGCCCGGCTTGTCGAACACCGCCGCCGACCCGTGCATGTTGAAGGCCCACGCGAGCAGCGCGATGCCGGCGACGAGGAGGAACGGCGCCGACAGCGTCTGCAGCCACTTGATCGAATCGATGCCGGTGTGGATGAACCAGAAGTTGATCAGCCAGAACACGGCGAAGCACAGCAGCTGCAGGCCATTGATGCCGAGGACCGCGATCGGCCCGCCGCCCTCGATCCCGAGCTTCGCGAGGATGAGATAGATCGCGCCACCGCCGATCCACGTCTGGATTCCGAACCATCCGCATGCGACGAGCGCACGCGCGAGCGCCGCGATGTTCGCGCCGCGCACCCCGAACGACGCACGCGCGAACACCGGGAACGGAATGCCGTAGCGCGTGCCCGCGTGCGCGTTGAGCACCATCGGCACGAGCACGATCACGTTCCCGAGCGCGACGATGAGCACCGCCTGCATCACGCTCATGCCGGCCTTGACCATGTCCGCGGCGAGCAAGTAGGTCGGAATGCAGACCGCCATCCCGACCCAGAGCGCCGCGACGTGCCACAGCGACCACGTTCGTTTCTCGGGTGGCGTCGGCGCGAGATCTTCGTTCCACAGCTGTGGGTCGTGGCTCATGACGCGGCAGACATTAGCCTGTGTCAGATTCTCTTGCGATCACCGCAAGCTGCCGCTGGTCACGTACATCCGCGCTGAGACCGTTTGTCCCGCGCGGCGCGCCGATCTGTGGCACCCGGACCCCGACGAAAAGATGCCGTCCGAGCAGTGTCGGGCACCTCCGTCAGGCAACCGTGAGGCACAACGCGTGCACCACTCTCCCGCGGGGTGACGGTGTCTGCAGCCTCTGAAAATTACTTCGAAAGTGGCGAGCGTGTTGGCGACTACACGATCGATCGCGAGCTCGTTTCCGAAGAGTCGGGTGTCGTCTATCAGGCGACCCACCTGGTGCTGCCTCGCCAGGCGCACGTGAAGGTGATGGGGGGCGCGTTTTCGCGTCCGCTCGCGGTCCAGCTTCTGCGCGAAGCATGTCTGCTCGAGGCGCTCCAGCATCCGGGCATTCCACGCGTGTACGAGTGCGGCGTGTTGCCCGATCGCAAGCCGTGGGTCGCGTTCCAGCGCATCGACGGACTCTCGCTACAGGCGTCGCTCGGCGACGGGCCGATGCCGGTCGCGGATCTCGTCGCCGTGCTTCGCGATGTTGCCGACATCCTGACGCACACGCATTCGCGCGGCGTCGTGCACACCAAGCTCTCCGCCGACACCATCGTTCGCACGCCCGAGCGTCAGCTCGCGGTGTACCTCCGCGGATGGAGCGGCGCGCGCACCGTCGAGTCGACGCAGGCGCTCGACATCCGCGACGACGTCTACGCGCTCGGCGTCGTGGCGTTTCGCGCACTGACCGGCTGCTTGCACACGCCGTCGGTCTCGGCGACAGAGTGGTGTCCGTCGGCGCCGACCGAGCTGACCGCGCTGATCGACGTGATGCTCGACGCGAATCCTCGCGTGCGGCCGACGAGCGAAGAGGTTCGCGAGCGCGCGCGCTGGCTGTCGACCACGATCAGTGAGTCGATCGAACCGTTCGAGATCGGCAAGCCGCGGTGGACCCCGCCGAACGGCATCGACCCCGACACCCACGAATCGGTCCCGGCGACCTCGTCGACGTTCTCGATCCGTATTGCACGCTCGCCCACGAAATAGGCGAGGACAGTCGTAGCCTGGGGCCGGTTGTCCTGGGCTCGCTACGTGGGCAAGCTCGCGATGTGTCGTCGGAAACCCGGGGCACATGCGTTGCAATCCTTGCCGCTCGTGCGCTTCGCACCAGACGACCAGATCGGCAACTACCACGTCGAGCGCGAGCTCGGTTCGACCAGCACGGGAACCCTCTACCAGGTCGTCCACGTCGTCTTGCCTCGGCGCGCGGTGCTGAAGGTCACGGCGCTGCCGCCGTTCGCGAAGCTGCTCCTTCGCGAGGCCTGCATCCTCGAGGCGCTTCGCCACCCCGGCGCGCCGCAGCTCTACGAGTCGGGCCTGCTCGCAGACCGCCGCCCGTGGTTCTGCGCCGAGCAGATCGATGGCGTCACGCTCGTCGAGCGGATCGTGCAAGGTCCGATGAGCGCGTTCGAGACCTCGTTGCTCGTGCGCGACATCGCAGCCGTGCTCGAGCACACGCACCGCCGTGGCCTCGTGCATCGCGGGCTGCGCCCCGATCGGATCGTGCTCACGCCGCACCGCCGGTTTCCGATCTGCATCCCCGACTGGAGCGACGCGCGCACGCACGATGCGGCGCACGCGATCCCGCACGTGCCTTCGCCGGGCTCGCGCCAGTACGTCGCGCCCGAGCTCGTGCGCGGCGACGTCGTCGACGATCGCGCGGATATCTACGCGCTCGGCGTGATCGCGTTCCTCGCGCTGACCGGCAAGCATCCGTACACGTCGCCGCTCACGGGTCGCGCACCCACCGCAGAGATCGCGCCCGACGCACCACCGGAGCTCTGCGCGATCATCGATCAGATGCTCGCGGACGATCGCTACGATCGCCCGTCCGCCGCCGAGGTCCGCGGCGATCTCGACTGGCTCGCGGCCGCGCTCTCGTCCGACGCCGCGCCGGTCGCGCCGATCGAGGACATCGTGCTCGTCGACACCGACGGCGTGCCGGCCGCGCCGATCACCGAGGTGCCGACGTTGCCGCGCATTCGCCGCCCGCGCTGGACGCCGACGTACACGGCCGTGACCTCCGACGACGACGCCGTCGTCGCCGGCGAGATCGAGGACGTCACGTCAGCGTGATCGTTAGTGTGTCGCCGACGAGCGTGTTCGGATAGATCTTGAGCGGCCGTGTGGCGGGTCCGCCGAGCACGCTGCCGTCGCTGGCGAACCGCGAGCCGTGGCAGCCACAGTCGAACGCCGCCGAGCCGTTCCACTCGATCGTACAGAAGGCATGCGTGCAGACCGCGGAGAGCGACACGAAGCCGCTCGCGGTGCGAACCACATAGACCTTGTGGGCCTGCGCCTGGAGGAACAGCAGGCCGCCGCCGACCTCCGCGAGCTCGGCATTCTCCGCGATGCTGATGCAGAGATCGGTGCCGCACATCGTCGCGACGCCTTCGGCCGGACCGTCGCCGCCTCCGCCACCACACGCACTCGCGAGGCAACCAGCTCCGATAGTCTGCAACACGACACGGCGCGAGGGCGTCATGCCGCGACAATAGCTGGAGTCAAACGGCCGCGCTCGGGTCGGTTGTCCTGGTTTGCGTGGTGAGTCGGAACACGCGGTTAACGGAGGCACGTGGGCTGCACGTCATCCAGCCGGGGATGTCCTCACGGATCGGCGACTACGAGCTCACGCGATCGCTCCCCGCGATGGCGGCCAATGTCCTCGAATTCGAGGCCGAACACGTGCTCCTCCCACGCGTCGCGCACGTCCGGATCGCGTCACACGATGCGGCGAGGCAGCTCATGCGTCAGGCGTGTTTGCTCGAGGCGATCCGCTATCCCGGCGTCCCGCGCGTCTACGAGTGCGGGCTGCTCGACGATCGCCCGTGGATCGCGTACGAGGCGCTCGAGGGCCCGACACTCGCAGAGATGATGCTCGAGCGCGCGTGGTCGCCAGGCGAGATGCTCCTCGTCCTGCGCGACCTCGCGGAGATCCTGCATCACGCACACACGCGCGGCGTCGCGCACGCGCACCTCGATCCCGAGTCGATCGCGCGGCACGAAGACGCGTTCTACATCACGGGCTGGGGCGTCTCCGAGGTCGCCGCGAGCCCGGGCGACGACATCCGCGCGCTCGGCGCGATCATGTCGCTGACGATGAGCGGCACGAGCCCGCACCCGATCCGCGCGCTCCTCCACCGCATGTCGGCCGACCTCGCGCAGCCGAATGCCGCCGAGGTGCGCGCCCAAGCGATCCGTCTGCTCGACAACATCGATGACGAGGTCGAGCTCGTCGATCTCGACGACCAGCTCGTCGGCATCGGCTAGGGCGATCCGGAAGACTTCGACTTCCATCCGCCATCCGCCATCCGCCTCCGCACGCCGCTTTCCGCGCGCCACTTTTCGCATGCCGCGTTCCGCGCGCCGCCATCCGCCATCCGCCTCCGCACGCCGCTTTCCGCGCGCCGCTTTCCGCACGCCGCTTTCCGCACGCCGCTTTCCGCACGCCGCTTTCCGCGCGCCGCTTTCCGCACGCCGCTTTCCGCACGCCGCTTTCCGCACGCCGCCTTCCGCGCGCCGCTTTCCGCACGCCGCTTTCCGCACGCCGCTTTCCGCACGCCGCTTTCCGCACGCCCGCTTTCCGCGCTTTCCGCACGCCGCTTTCCGCACGCCGCTTTCCGCACGCCGCTTTCCGCACGCCGCTTTCCGCACGCCGCTTTCCGCACGCCGCTTTCCGCACGCCGCTTTCCGCATGCCCGCTTTCCGCACGCCGCCTTTGCGCGCGCCGCGTTCCGCGCGCCGCGTTCCGTGCGCCGTTTTCCGCACGCCGCTTTCCGCCTTCCGCCTCCGCACGCCGCCGTCCGGACGCCGCTTTCCGTCGCTCCGTCCGCACGCCGTCGGCGCGTTGCGGTGCCGTAAATCAAGATCAACGTCTCGCGACTCCGCGATCCTTGCGAGCGTCGCCTGAGTCCGCACGCTCGTCGGACATTCGAAGTGCCCGTCCGGTTTACTGCCGGAATCAAACGACGCGACCAACTCGTGCGTCAGCGAACGCGCACCGCACCGCAGCGCGATTGCGTTCGACACGCTCCGCCCGGCGCGACTCGCCGACATCCTCCTGCGCTCGTTCGCGCGCGAGCGCTCCTGCGCTCACTCGCGCTCTACTGCAATCTCGTCGGCGCCCGCGCCATCGCGCGCTCACCCTCGCCCTGGTCGCGCACGAAGTCCGATGCGTTTCGTCGCTGCCGCGCTCGCGCAGCTTGCGCCAATGCTCCTCGACCGGGGCCAACTCTCCGACCTTCTCGACATTCGGCGTGCATCTCCATCGTCTCCATCTCCTTCGCCTCTGTGCCCTACGCACCACTGCGGCCGGGCTCTCGCGCTGCGCCGCGCTTGCGCATGGCCGCGCCGAGCGCCGCAACGTCAGTGCTCGCGCGGGCGGCCACCCCGCAGCACGGCGTCGCACTGAACGCGCGCGCTCGTGTGGGCGCTCGTCACTGGCCACGCGCACGCGGCGCTTGGCGCGAGAGAGCCCGGCCGCGTGGTGCGTCGCGGGCCTTTCGGCGAAAGGAGATGTCACGATGTTCGATGCACTCGAAATGTCTTTAAAGGTCCTCGAGAGGTTGGCACCGGTCGAGGTGCGCATTCGGCGCAAGAGCGCCTCACTCGCGAAGCAGCTCGCGAACGCGTCGAAGAGCGTCGCGCTGAACCTGGGCGAGGGTCGGTCGCGGCGCGATGGCGACCAACGGCGCCACTACGAGATGGCAGCTGGCAGCGCGAGCGAGGTCACCGTCGCGCTCCGCATCGCGCTCGCCAAGCAGTATGTCAGCGCCGAGGACGTCGCGCCCGTCGACGAAGCGCTCGATCGCGTTCGCGCCATGTTGTATCGGCTCACGCGCTGATGGCGTGCGGCCCGCCGGCCACGGGTCGCACGCGCCAGCTGCGGGTTCGCCGCCCGTCGGCCACACGGTTGGCCGCGGGTTCTACGGCGCGCAGGCTTCGAGCTCGTCGAGCATCTGCCGCTTGTCCCAGAGCGTGACGTCCGTGCGCGCGGACTTCACGAGCGGCGCGAGCTCGTACGTCACCGAGCCTTGCAGCGCGGCCTGGAGGCCGGTGAACAGCGACGGACCGCAATACGCGCCGAACGCGCCCGCTTGCATCACGAGGTGGAGCGTCGCGCCGCTCTCGCCGTAGAACGCGAGCTCGAGCTTCGGATCGATCCCGACCGCGAGCGACGCGCGACCCTGCCCACCGTGCGTCGGGCCGAGCTGCGTGACACGGACGTCGCTCGCATCCGTCATCGTCCAGCCCGTCGACGGTGCGTAGCTCGATGATGCATCGATCGCGAGCTCGGCCTGCGCGCCGCTCGTTAACGTGACCGCCTCCTCGACGAACGCCGACGCGGCGAGTGTGGTGGTCACGCGACCGACGACGACGATCGGCAACGGACCGAGCGCGTAGGTGCGGCGGAACAGCGGCGTCTTCCAGTCGCGCTCCTCGCCCCACGCCCGGTGCGTCGTGCCGGTGTAGTCGATCGCGCCCTCGACACTCGCGAACCCGCTGCCGGTGACCTGGAGGTCAAACGATCGCAGGCCCTCCGCGTCGAGCGCGAAGGCGAGCTCGATCGCGGACGCGAACGTCAGCGCGCCGTCGATCGCCGCGGACAGGTCCTCGACGCGGCCGTCGAGGTGCGCCGGCGTCGACAGCGGATCGGCCGCGGTCATGTGAAACGTCGCGTCGGTCACCGCATCGGCGAGCGTGGCGGGCGAGGTGACCACGCGGATGGTGTCGCCCTCCGCTTCGACCGCGTAGACCCGGCGGATGAACCCATCGCCGGTGCCCGACACGATGATGTTGCCGCGCACGAGATCGGACAGCGCATCGTTACCGGCCGCCGGAAACACGACCGCGGTCAGCTCGAGCGCCGCGTCCCGCGTCATCGACGCGGGCAACACGATCGTCCCCGCGCGCAGCGTCGCGGTGCCCGCACTCGGCAGCGGCTCGCCGGCTTCGTCGGTGGGGACCTCGACCAGGGGCGGCTGCGTGCACGCCGCAATCACCACCATCAACAACGCACGCATCCATCCAGGCTATCAGAGCAGTGCCGGGATTGCCTCTTCGACGGCGTCCATGTTCGCGCCGACGATCACATGTCGGACGATGCCGGCCTTGTCGATCACGACGAACATCGGAATGCCCTCGCGCAGGTACGCCCCGGAGATCTTGTCCTCGACGTCGTGCGCGATCGTGTAGTTCATCGCGGCGCGGCCGGCGAACTCCCGGATCAGCGCCGGGTCCTCGCTCGACAGCCCGACGATCCGCAGCCCGTTCGGCGCATACTTGTCGTGCAGCTGCTTGAGCCGCGGAATCGTCATCGCGCACGGGCCGCACCACGTCGCCCAGAAGTCGAGGATGACGACGTGACCGCGCAGGTCGGCGAGCTTCGAGGAGAACGGGCCGGCGAGCGTCGCCGCCTCGAACGCGGGCGCGGGCTTGCCGATCAGCGCGTTCTCGGCGATCGAGTCCGGCCGCGGCGCGACCTTGATCTGCAACGTGATCTTGCCGCCACCGCGCATGACGACGACGGCGAGCGTGTCACCGTTCTTCGTGCCCCTGATGCGCTCGACGAACGCGGGCCCGGTCGGCACCGCCTCGCCGTTCACGGTCAGAAGCTCGTCGCCGATCCGGAGGCCCGCCTTGTCACCCGGCGCGTCCCTGATCACCTGCGTGATGCGAACCGGCTCCGTATCGACGCGGACGCCGATCCACGATGGCCCGCTCTCATCTTGCTTCGGTGCCGGCGCCGCAACGACCGGCTGCGGCGGTGGTGGCGCGGGTGTCGAGCAAGCCACGAGCAGGACGAAGCAGAGCGCGCGCATCGCGCAAGCATACCGCTCGTGCAGCCGTTGTCTGCTACCTACGGTGCATGCGCCTGATCCTGCTCGTCCTCGTCACCCTCGCGAGCTGCTCGAAGACGTCGGAGCCGTCGGCGCCTCCACCCACCGCGTCCGCGAAGGATCCGGCCGCGGGCAAGCGACAGATCGAGAGCGGCGCGCTCGTCCTCGACGTCCGCACGCTCGACGAATACCAAGCGGATTCATACCCCGGCGCAAAGCACATCCCCGTCGACGAGCTCGGCGCGCGGATGGCAGAGGTCGGCACCGACAAGTCGAAGCCGATCGTCGTCTACTGCGCGAGCGGTAACCGTGCCGGCAAGGCCAAGCGCGAGCTCGAGGCAGCCGGCTACACGCAGGTCGTCAACGGCGGCGGCCTCGACGACCTTCGTTAGCGGAGCTGTTCGCCGGTATCGGTCGTCGGAGCCTTGTCGTCGGCGGCGGGCGCGGGCGCCGGCTTGGCCGAGGCCACGTGGAGGCGGAGGCGATCCTTCGCGGTTCGCATCGCGCTCGCGACGACCGGGTTCTTCTCGAGCGCGGGCTTCGCCTTCACGATCGCGAGGATGTTCTCGAACGACACGGCGGCCGCGTCCTTCCACTTCACGAGCAAGCCTTCGAGGAGGCTCTTGCGAACGTTGTGCATCGCGATCGACGACTCGGTGCCGTCGTGCGCCGGCAACGTCTTCATCATGCGCACGGTCATCTGGTTGTAGAGCTCGGCCTTCGCCATCTCCGCGACGATCTTCGTCGAGTCATCGATCGCGCCGGCGATCACGCCATCGAGCAGCTCGCGGCTCATCTTCGCCGCCTCGTCCACCGCGAGCACCGAGTCCTCGCAATCGAGCAGCGTCAGCGCCACGAGCTTCGCATCCGCGATGCAGTTGGCGAGCGAGATCCGCGCGGACAGCGCGGCCTGCACGCTGATCGCGCCGGCCTGCTTCGCGGTCGTCTTGCACTGCTCCGGTACCTCGTCGAGGTTGATCGGCGGCAGGTTGACGGCCGGCGCACTGGGCGCCTTGGATGCGGCAGGGGCGGGTGCTCGTTGCGCGAGCGCGACGCCGGAGGACAGCAGCAAGGACAGCAAGGTGATTCGCGACAGCATGGGGTGCTCCTACCCTCGGAAGTTGCAGCGGACATGCCGCTCACCCCGAGCGCGCGCTTGCGCCCCGGCGGGCCCGTGCGCACGTTCTGGCCATTGAGCTTTCGCGACGATCACGACGCAGCCATCTCCCGAATCGCGGCCCTCGAACACGAGTTGGCGCACACGCGCGACGACGCTCGTGCAAAGTCGGAGCGCGAACGTCAACGCGTTGCGATGCTCGAACGTGAGATCGACGAGCTGCGCCGCCGCGAGCCAAGCACGCCACGCCGTGCGCGCCCGCCAAGCACACCGCCCACGCCGAAGCCCATCCCCGCCAATCCGATCGACGAGCTCGACAATCCGATCGACGAGCTCGCGCAACGCGGCCCGGAGATCTCGCCGGTCTTCGTCGCCCTCGCGTTGTGCTTCGGTCTCGCCACCATGTTCCTCGCCTACTTCGTGGTCCGCAGCAGCTGACGATCCATCCGCCGAGGCTCAAATTCGAGGTACGCAGCTCGCTGCATCGCGGAATCATGTCGGACCAGTCGGACAGCCGGATGAGCTCGCCATCGACAAACCACATCGGCGATCGACCTGCCATACTGGGAAGGTGCTGGCGCGGCCTCATCTCTCGATCAACGGCCCACGAAGGAGTCGTATGACGAAACCCGATCCGACGCTCCTGGTCGATGTTGTCGCCGCCAAGGTACTCGATGCGCTGAAGCTCGCATCGGAAGCGCTGATCGCCGCGAACGTGCGGCACGTCGTCGTTGGGGGGCTCGCGGTCGGAGCCAATGGGTACCCTCGTGCAACCAAAGACGTGGACTTGCTCGTCGGCGCTGAAGCGTTTCACCACCATGCGAACGGTGTGGTGACGATGCGCCCGGAGATCCCGTTTCAGGTCAACGGAGTCGCCGTGGATTTGTTGTCTCCGGACGCGGACGAGGACTTCCTCGAAGCCACGCTCGCGGCTCCGCCTGGTTCGATGATGGAAGCCGCGCCACTCGTCTACATGAAGCTCAAGTCACCTCGCCGCAAGGACCAGGTGGACGTCATCGAGATGATCAAAGGCGGGATCGACGCGAAGGCGTGCCGCGAGTATCTCGTCGCGCACGCCCCCGCACTCGTGGCCGCGTTTGACGAGAGCCTCGCGCAGGCCGATGCCGAGCAGGATTGATCGTCCGCCGCTGACTACTCGAGTGGCCGGCTAGCGGCGACGCGTCGCCGGGTTGCGCAACATCCGTGCGTTGCACCGCAAAATCGAGGTACGCAGCTTGCTGCATCGCCGCCCATGAAGACGCGCGCGATGGTGATGCTGGTTCTGGCTGCCTGCACCAACAGCCAGCCCCAGGATCCGTCACACCCCGGCGGCACCGGCGGCAAGACCGACGACCAGGCCGCGACCTCCGGCCACTGCCGCGAGATGTCGGGCGCGCATCACGATGGCGATCGCAGCGGTCTCCACGGCATGGTCCTGTTCGGCCGCGCGAATTACTTCCTCGAGCACATCCCGATGTTCTCGCGCCCGCACAACGAGCAGCTCGTCATGCGCGTGTCGCTCAAGACTGCACAAGGCGCGGACGTCACGAACGACTTCTCCGATCAGGGCTACTCGGTCCGACCGACCACGCAGTTCTCGCTCGACGATCTCACGCTCGGCAAGCGCGTCGCGTTTGCGGGCAACGTGCATCGCGGCAACTTCGAGGAGAACGGGCCCGTCATCCTCACGAACGTGAAGATCACGGTCGACGAGGTCCTCGTCGCGCGCAACCTCCCCGGCAGTGAGCCGATCGCGCCCGACGAGCAGGAGTACTTCGTCGTCGGTGACGCCGACGACGCGTACGCGACAAACTTCATCCGCGATGCGCGCGGCTTCCAGCAGATCCTGCGCGTCGACGCGATCGAAGGCGCGACGCCCTCGCCATCGCGCGTGCTCAAGGTCCGCGCGAAGGCGACGAAGCGCCTCGCAGCGTCGCCGACACCTGCGCCGGGCGTGATCGCGAAAGCCGGCGCCGACGGCACCCGCGTGACGCTCGTCGTCGGCGAAGAGCTCTGGTGCTTGAAGGCACCGGACTTCGTCGCGCGCTGCGACTAGCAACGCCTATCGACGATCGTCGCTGCGCTGTGAAAGGGGCCATGGATTGGAAAACAGCAAATCTGTTTGGAGCAACCGACATCTCGCGAATCTGCGGGGTCTACGAGATCGGTTCGATGAAGGTGCCTGGCACCAAATTCAAGATCAAAGTCTTGGAGCGCGGTCGGGGAGACTTCCTCGCAGTACCGAATGTTTGTTTGAAAGCGAGCGATGGGTCTGAGGACTGGATCGCGGGTCTCGGAAAGACCGAATTGGAAGCTCTCGAGGATGCTCTGAAGTGGTTCATGGGGGCGCTACAACAGCGAGAGCACGTAGTCCCAGAGGACTTTGAGTGGAGCGACCCGAACGATTTTTGATTCGGGTTGCGATTCGACGGAGGGCGTTCACATGACGAAGCTGCAAGGCGAAGCGCTCGAGAATCTCGGATATCTTCATGATGCCGTCGTCGAGGCTGTTCAGTTTTCGTTCTCCACGTCGGACAACGCTCGGTCTTCCGTACGCTCGATTCGTATCCGGGTTCGAGCAAACAGCGACTGCGGACTCGAAGAAATCAACGGACGGATCGTCGAGGTCACGCTCGGCGACGTGGTTGTCGCGGCGCTAACACTGCTTGGTCACACGTTTCATTCCGACACCGTCTCGACATTCGAGGAAGGCGTCTCGAACGGCACCGCGCGGCGACTCGAGGAGATGAGTGGACACGGAATCCGCGTACCACCTATTCGCCTCAAGCTCGCATTCAACAGCGGTTCGGAGCTTGAGGTCGCATGCGGGACAGTCGAGCTCGAAGTCTGCACTCCGGCGCGCCGCGACTGACTACTTGTTCGTCGGGAAGCCGAGGTCGACGCCGCGGTGACGTGGGTCCGGCCAGCGCGACGTCACGGCCTTCGTGCGCGTGTAGAAGTGCACGCCGTCGCGACCGTAGATGTGGTGATCGCCGAACAGCGACGCCTTCCACCCGCCGAACGAGTAGTACGCCATCGGCACCGGAATCGGCACGTTGATGCCGACCATGCCGACCTCGACCTCGTGCTGGAACTTGCGCGCCGCGCCGCCGTCGTTCGTGAAGATCGCGACGCCGTTCGCATACGGGTTCGAGTTCACGAGCCCGATCGCGTCGGCGTACGTCGCGACGCGCGTCGTCGACAGCACGGGCCCGAAGATCTCGTCCTTGTAGACGGTCATGTTCGGCGTGACGTTGTCGAACAGGCACGGGCCGAGGAAGAAGCCCTTCTCGCGGCCCGCGACCGAGAGCGCGCGGCCATCGGAGACGAGCGTGGCGCCCTCGGCGACGCCCTTGTCGACGTAGCCGGCGACCTTGTCGCGGTGTGCCTTGTTGATCAGCGGGCCCATCTCGCTCGACGGCTCGAGACCATCGCCGACCTTGAGCTTGCCGATGCGCTCCTTCATCAGTGGCACCAGCTTGTCGGCGGCGTTGCCGACGCACACGACGACGGAGATCGCCATGCAGCGCTCGCCTGCGGAGCCGTAGCCGGCGGAGACGGCCGCATCGGCCGCGAGCTCCATGTCGGCGTCGGGCAGCACGATCATGTGGTTCTTGGCGCCGCCGAGCGCCTGCACGCGCTTGCCGTGCTTGGTGCCGGTCTCGTAGATGTACTGCGCGATTGGCGTGGAGCCGACGAACGAGATCGCGGCGACCTTGGGATGCTCGAGCAAGCGATCGACGGCGACCTTGTCACCGTGCACGACGCTGAACACGCCGGGCGGGAGGCCGGCATCGGCGAGGAGCTGCGCGCAGAAGTTCGCGCACGACGGATCGCGCTCGCTCGGCTTCAAGACGAACGTGTTGCCGCACGCGATCGCGAGCGGGTACATCCACATGGGAACCATCGCGGGGAAGTTGAACGGCGTGATGCCGACCACGACACCGAGCGGCTGACGGATCGAGTAGCTGTCGACCTCCGTCGAGACGTTCTCCGAGTATTCGCCCTTCGCGAGGTCGGCGATGCCGCACGCGAACTCGATCACCTCGAGGCCGCGGTTGACCTCACCGAGCGCGTCGCCGGTCACCTTGCCGTGCTCCAGCGTGAGCAGCTTCGCGAGCTCGTGCTGGTGCTTGTCGATCAGCTGGCGGTACGCGAACAGGATCTTCGTACGCTTGGCGATCGAGACCGAGCGCCAGGTCTGGAACGTCTTCGCGGCGGACTCCACCGCTTCGTCGACCACTGACGGCGTCGCGAACGCGACCCGCGCCTGGATTTCGCCGGTCGCCGGGTTGAAGACATCGCCGTGGCGCTCTGCCGCGCGCTCGTAGTTCTTGCCGTCGATCCAATGTCCGATCGTCTTCATGGACCGAAACGGGTACCACACACACGCGCGGTCGGCGCAGGGTTTCCGCCGACCTGCACACCCTGACCTACTCTCGAGCGATACCCGACCGTTACTCGCCCAACGCTCCACAACTATCGCTCGAGGTCGATACGGTAGTTCAATGAGGATCGCGCAGGGGTGTCTTCCGTACGCGGTGCCGAGGTGAATCCCCTCCTCCGCACGCAGTTGCAGCGCTACTTCGGGACCGGCGCGTTCCGGAGCGAGAACGTTGCAGAGCTGCTTCACGCAGTCAGCGCGGCGTACGACGAGGCGGACGAGCGCTCGAATCGGCTCGCGCATTCGATCGCGGTGATGTCAGACGTGCTCGGGCGGCCGAACGCCGAGCTTCAGGCGCGCAACGCGCGACTCGAGCATCTCAACACGCTCGTAGGCGAGCTCGCGCGGCACGTCAGGAACGATCCCCAGACGCAGTCGCAACACATCACCGAGACGTGTGGGCGCGCGTTCGAGGCGGCACGGGCCAGCTTGTGGAGTGTCGAGAGCGATCGCATGCGCTGCGTTGACCTCTACGAGCTGGAGACCGGGACCCACTCCTCGGGCGTCGAGCTCCTCGCGACGTCGTATCCGATGTACTTCGCGGCCGTCCATGCTGAACGGTCGATCGCCGCCCACGATGCGCGCACCGATCCACGCACGAGCGAGTTCACGGACGGTTACCTCATCCCGCTCGGCATCACCTCCATGCTCGACTCCGGGGCGTTCGCTGACAACGAGCTTCGCGCCGTGCTGTGCATCGAGCACACGGGCGCACCGCGACGGTGGACCGCCGAGGAGATCGCGTTCGCCGGTTCCGTCACCGATCTCGTCGCCGTCGTGTTCGAGTCGCGAAAACGTCGCGAGACCCAGGCGATGCTCGATCACCAGCGCGCGTTCCTCCGCCAGGTGATCGACCTCATCCCGAACATGATCTTCGCGAAGGATCGCGACGGCCGGTACATGCTCGTCAACGATGCCATCGCGACGTTCTACGGCACCACCGTCGCGGAGCTCCTCGGCAAGCGCGACGAGGACTTCAACGTCAACGCCGAGCAGATCGCACAGTTTCGCCGGGTCGACACCGAGGTGCTCGACACCATGCGCGAGCACGTCGTTGACGCAGAGCAGGCGACGAACGCTCGCGGGGAGGTACGATGGATGTGCACGGTGAAGCGGCCGATCGTCGAGCCGAACGGCAGCGCCAACCTGGTGCTCGGTGTCGCGACCGATATCACCGCCGCACGCAGCGCCGCCGAAGAGCGGCTGAAGCTCGAGGCGAGCCTGCGCCAGGTCCAGAAGCTCGAATCACTCGGCCTCCTCGCCGGTGGCATCGCCCACGACCTCAACAACATCATGACGCCGATCCTGATCACCTCGTCGATGCTCCTCGAGGATCACGACTCGCAGTCCCCGCTGTACGAGGACCTGACGAGCATCCTCACCGCCGCAGAGTCCGCGCGCGAGCTGACCGGACAGCTCCTGGCCTTCGGTCGCAAGCAGGTTCTGTCGCTCACGACGGTCGACATCAACACGATCATCGCAAAGACCGTGCGCATGATCTCCCGGCTGATCCCGCCCTCGATCCGGATCGACCTGCGACTCGCCCACGGAGGAGCGCTGGTCCGTGCCGACGCGGCGCAGATGAATCAGGTGCTCGTCAACCTCATCATCAACGCATGTGACGCGACGGCCGACAGGGGCACCATAACGATCACGACCACGAACCATGACGAGAACACCGTCACACTGCGCGTCGAAGACACCGGGACGGGCATGGACGAGCTGACGGCCTCCCAGATCTTCGACCCGTTCTTCACCACGAAGGAGCTCGGACGGGGGACTGGGCTCGGGCTCGCGACCGTCCACGGCATCGTCGAACAGCATCAGGGCCGGATCGCCGTCGAGACTCAGCTCGGTCACGGAACGCGCTTCACGATCACCATGCCGCGTCGCGAGCGGCTCAGCGCGCCAGTCCCGATTCACGATGGCGTGCGCCATACCCAGACGAGCACGGTCCTCGTCGTCGAGGACGAGTCACCGATCCGCCGGCTCGTCCAGCGCGTGCTCGCGAGCGATGGGCACGTGATCCTGACGGCCGAACACGCCGAACAGGCACTCGCGGTGGTCCGGGGCTATGGCGACAAGATCGATCTGTTGCTGACCGACGTGGTGCTGCCCGGCATGTCGGGACCGATGCTCTACGAACAGCTGCGGCCCTCGATCGATCGCGTGGTCTTCATGTCGGGACACGCGCGCGATGGGCTGAACGGGAAGCCACTCCCAGCGAACTCGCGATTCCTCCGAAAGCCGTTCACTGCAGGTGATTTGAACTCGATCGTGCACTCCGCTCTCGGCGCGACCTGACCAGCGGCGAAAACCGTTGAAGGGCGCTCGGAGGCTGTGTTAGCCACACGGTTTCCCTTGTTCTGACCCGAGCCGCGGAGGCCCAACGTGACCGTTGATCTGTCCATCACCGTGAATGGCATGAAGTTCGACAACCCCTTCGTGCTGGGCTCGGGCCCGCCGGGAACGAACGGCAAGGTCATCGCGCGCAGCTACGACCTCGGTTGGGGCGGCATGGTCTGCAAGACGTTCTCGCTCGACGCGAGCAAGGTCATCAACACGGCCCCGCGCTACGCGAAGCATCGCGGTCGCGGCACCGATGAAGTCATCGGCTTCCAGAACATCGAGCTGATCTCGGACCGTCCGTATTCGGACTGGCTCGACGACCTCAAGCAGCTCAAGAAGAACTATCCGAACAAGATCCTGATCGCCTCGATCATGGAGGAGTACAACAAGGACACCTGGCAGCGGATCACCCGCGAGGTCCAGGAGACCGGCGTCGACGGCTTCGAGCTGAACCTCTCGTGCCCGCACGGCCTGCCCGAGCGCAAGATGGGCATGGCGATGGGCGAGAACCCCGACATCGTCGAGGAGGTCGTCAGCTGGGTGAAGGGCGTCTCGAAGATCCCCGTGTGGGCGAAGATGACGCCGAACGTCGGCAACCCGACCGTCCCCGCGGGCGCGGCGCTGCGCGCTGGCGCGGACGGCATCGCGATGATCAACACGATCCTCTCGGTCACCGGCATCGACCTCAAGACCCTGCGCCCGCTGCCGACCGTCGAAGGTCACAGCGTGCCCGGTGGTTACTCGGGCCAGGCGGTCCGCCCGATCGCGCTGCGGCAGGTGATGGAGGTCGCGCGTGCGAACCCCGGCGTCGAGATCAGCGGCATCGGCGGCATCGAGACCGGCACGGACGCGGCGCAGTTCATGCTGCTCGGCGCGTCGACGGTGCAGGTCTGCACGGGCGCCATGCTGCGCGGCTACGAGATCATCAGCGAGCTCAAGGAAGAGCTCGGCAAGTTCATGACCGACTCGAAGTTCACGAACATTCGTGAGTTCGTCGGCAAGAGCCTCCCGTACTTCACCACGCACCATGACCTCGTCGAGCGCCAGAAGGCGGCGCGTGATGCGAAGGAAGCGGCGCGCGCGAACAAGAAGAATCCGATGGATGTCGAGACCTGGAAAGGCGACATCGCGAAGGAAACCTCCACGCTGGTCACCAACTAAGGAGCATGGACATGGCTCGCACCGTTCTCAGTGGTCTGATCCAGGCCAGCAATCCCATCAACGACGAGAGCAAGACCGTCGCCGAGATCCAGGCGGCGATGTTCGAGAAGCACCTGCCGATGATTCACGAGGCAGGCAAGAAGGGCGTCCAGATCCTCTGCCTGCAAGAGATCTTCAACGGCCCGTACTTCTGTCCCGGTCAGGACAAGCGCTGGTACGACGCCGCCGAGGCGGTGCCCGGCCCGACGATCGAGAAGCTCCAGCCGATCGCGAAGCAGTACAAGATGGCGATGGTCGTCCCGCTCTACGAGCGCGAGTCGGCCGGCGTCTACTACAACACCGCGGGCGTGCTCGACGCCGACGGCTCGTACCTCGGCAAGTACCGCAAGAACCACATCCCGCAGACGAACGGGTTCTGGGAGAAGTACTTCTTCCGTCCGGGCAACATGGGTTACCCGACGTTCCAGACGCGCTACGCGAAGATCGGCGTGTACATCTGCTACGACCGCCACTTCCCGGAGGGCGCACGCGCGCTCGGCTTGAACGGCGCCGAGATCGTCTACAACCCGTCGGCGACGGTCGCCGGCCTCTCGCAGTATCTGTGGAAGCTCGAGCAGCCCGCACACGCGGTCGCGAACGGCTACTTCGTCGGCGCGATCAACCGCGTCGGCACCGAGGCGCCGTGGAACATCGGTAAGTTCTACGGCAACTCGTACTTCGTCGATCCGCGCGGTCAGATCCTCGCGTGCGGCTCGGAAGATCAAGACGAGCTCGTCGTCAGCGAGCTGAACCTCGACATGATCGAAGAGGTTCGTCGCACCTGGCAGTTCTACCGAGACCGTCGGCCCGACAGCTACACGGACCTCACCGAGGATCGGTAGCGTGTTTCTCACCGGGTACATCGCGGGCGTGCACTTCGTGCAGACGCTCGCGAAGCTCGTTGCCGGTGAAGTTCTGCCGCGCATCGTCACGGTCGGCCGCACGAGCGAAGGCGAGACGGAGGTGCTGGATCACGAAGACCTCGAGTCCGCGTTCGATCACGTGGTCGTCTGCCTGTTTCCGTATGCCGTCGTGCTGACCGTCGAGGGTGACCTCTACCGCTGGTACGTGTGCCGGCCCGACGTGCCCGACGACATGGTCGCGGCGATCGACATGCGTGCGGTCGTCTCGCGCAGGCAGGTCACGACGTCGACGCCGATGATCGATGGCGAGGACTTCGACGGCGCGGTGTTCTTCGACGGCTTCGCGGCCGGCCTCGACGCCGAAGACCACGCGTTCCAGATCTCGTTCGGGACGCTCGACGTGATGGCCAGCCTGCTGCTCGAACCGCCCGTGATTCGCGAGGAGCTGCGATGAGGACGCTGATCAAAGACGGCACGGTGATCACCGCGAGCGACACGTTCGCGGCCGACGTGTGGATCGACAACGGCAAGATCGCCGCGATGGCGGCGCCCGGGACGATTCCGGGGACCGCGGACGTCACGATCGATGCGAAGGGCCAATACGTCATCCCCGGCGGCATCGACTGCCACACGCACATGGACCTGCCGTTCGGCGGGACCACGGCGTCGGATGACTTCGACACCGGCACGGTCGCGGCCGCACACGGCGGCACGACGACGATCGTCGACTTCGCGATCCAGTCGAAGGGTGGCGCGATGCGCGCCGGCCTCGACACCTGGCACGCAAAGGCCGAGGGCAAGGCGGCGATCGACTACGGCTTCCACATGATCATGACGGAAGCGAATCCGCAGGCGCTCGAGGAGATGAGCGCGATGATTCGCGAGGGCGTGACGTCGTTCAAGATGTTCATGGCCTACCCGGGCGTGTTCCTCGTCGACGATCAGCAGATCTTTCGCGCGATGCAGCGCGCGGGCGAGCTCGGCGCGCTGATCACGATGCACGCGGAGATCGGCCTGCCGATCGACGAGCTCGTGAAGAAGGCGCTCGCGGCCGGTCACACCGCGCCCGTTTATCACGCGCTCACGCGGCCCGAGGTGGCGGAAGCCACGGGCACCGAGCGCGCGATCGCACTCGCCGAGATGGCCGGCGTGCCGGTGTACATGGTGCACCTCTCGGCGCAGCGCGCGCTCGAGCGCGTGATGGAAGCGCGCGATCGCGGCTTGCCGGCATACGCGGAGACGTGTCCGCAGTATCTGTTTTTGTCGGAGGACGATCTGCGCGGCGATCCGGGCGACGAGTGGAAGGGCGCGGGCTACGTCTGCACGCCGCCGCTCCGTCCCAAGCATCACCACGACCATCTGTGGCGCGGCCTCAAGAACTACGACCTCCAGGTCGTGGCGACCGACCACTGCCCGTTCTGCATGAAGGACCAGAAGGAGCTCGGCCGCGGCGACTTCTCGAAGATCCCGAACGGCATGCCGGGCGTCGAGACGCGCCTGCACCTCCTCTGGGAAGGCGTGCGCGAGGGCAGGATCTCGATGAACCGCTTCGTCGAGATCACCTCGACGGCGCCGGCGAAGATCTTCGGTATGTACGGCAAGAAGGGCACGCTCGCGGTCGGCGCGGATGCCGACGTCGTCGTGTGGGATCCGAACCGCGAGAAGGTGCTCGGCAAGGACACGCTGCACATGCGCGTCGATTACTCGCCGTTCGAGGGCAAGAAGGTGATCGGAACGCCGTCGCACGTGCTGTCGCGTGGCGAGCTCGTCGTCGAGAACGACCAGTGGGTCGCGAAGAAGAAGCAGGGCCGCGGGCAGTTCGTGCGTCGCGGAACGTTTGGCCTCTAGCGGGCCATCAACGTCACGCGCTCGATGCGTTCGCTCGTGCCGGCCGTCACCACGACCAGCTCGCCGGCGCGGACCTTCACGTGATGCTCGATTCCGACGAGCTCGGCTCCTTCACTCGTGTGCTTCAGCAGCGGGCGTTGTTGATGTGGCGGCAAGCCGAGTGCGTCGAGCTCGAGATCGCGCGGGACGAGATCGATGATGCTCCAGTGGCTGTCGCGACTGCCGACGACCGCGGTGGCATCGACGAATAGCTCGTTCGAGCCGAGCTGGTACTCGCAGCGATAGACGGTGACGCGATCGATCGCGAGGATCGGCAGGCCGAGCACCTCCGCCGCGGTTTCGGGATCGATCCAGTCCTTGTTCGCGAGCTCGCGGATCAATTGCGCGGAAGTCATGTGTCCTGGAGCGGGCAGGCGCCGAGTCGTCGCAAGGTTTCTGCAACGGCCTGAAACCGCTGGGCGTCAGACCCGCCGGCTAACGTCGGCTCGTGCAACTCGTGCTCGCCGAAAAGCCGTCCGTCGCGCGTGATCTCGCGCGCGTGCTCGGCGTGCGCGCGAGTGGCGAGCACTGCTTCGAGGGCGAGCGTTGCGTGATCACGTGGGCGATCGGTCACCTCGTGGAGCTCGAGGAGCCCGCCGCGTACGACCCGCGGTGGCGTGCGTGGCGCCTCGATCTGTTGCCGATGTTGCCCACGGAGTTTCTGCTGCGCGCGTCTTCCCATGCACGGGCGCAGCTGCGTGCGGTCAGGTCGCTGCTGCGCGACCGCCGCTTTCGCTCCGTCATCAATGCGTGCGATGCGGGTCGTGAGGGCGAGCTGATCTTTCGCTACGTCTATCAATACGCGGGCTCGTCGCTGCCCATGCAGCGGCTGTGGGTCTCGTCGCTCACGGACGAGGCCATCCGGCGCGGCTTCGCTGCGCTGCGGCCGGGCATCCAGCTCGATCCGCTCGCGGATGCCGCGCGCTCGCGCTCCGAGGCCGACTGGCTCGTCGGCATGAACGCCACGCGCGCCATCACCGCGCGCGGTCGCGAGGCCGGCCACGACGCGCTGTACTCGATCGGCCGCGTCCAGACGCCCACGCTCGCGATGCTCGTCGCGCGCGAGCAGCAGATCCGCAACTTCGTGCCGCGCCCGTACTGGGAAGCTCGCGGCGACTTCAAGACGGCCGAAGGCGCCCGCTTCACGGCGGGCTGGCGTCACGGGGCGGACACGCGTCTCGCGACCGAGGCGCTCGCGAACGAGCTCGTCGCGCGCGATCGCGCGGCCGCAGGCGCGGTGGTCGAGCGCACGCGGGCCCGCACGGTGCGCGAGGCGCCGCCGCTGCTGTTCGATCTCACGTCGCTGCAGCGCACGGCAAACCGCCGCTATCACTTCTCCGCGCAGCGCACGCTCGAGATCGCGCAGGCGCTGTACGAGCGGCACAAGGTGCTGACGTATCCGCGCACGGATTCGCGCCACCTCACCACGGACAACGTCGCCGAGCTCCCGCCGCTGTTCGCGTCACTTGCATCTATTCCGGACTACGCGCCGTTCGCCGCGCCGCTCGTCACCAATCCGCCCACGCCGTCGCGCCGCGTCGTCGATGACACCAAGGTCGGCGACCACCACGCGATCATCCCGACCGCCAAGCCCGCCCGCCTCGAGTCGCTCGATCGCGATGAAGCCCGCATCTACGACATGGTCGTGCGCCGCTTCCTCGGTGCGTTCTACCCCGACGCGGAGTTCGCGGTGATGGAGGCGTGGATCAAGGTGGGCGCGCCCACGCCGGTCGTCGTCATCCCCTGGCCCGACGAGGCGCCGCGCCCAGCTTCGCAAGGTGGTCCCGCCGAGCCGCGCGAGCCCAACATTCTTCAGGCTTTGCCACCACCACCGGATCGCTACCTCGCACGCGGTCGCGCGCGCATGGTCGCGGGCTGGCAAGACGTCGCAGGCATCGGCGCCGACGCATCCGCCGACGGCGCATCGACGCCCATGTTGCCGCCGCTCGTCGAAGGCCAGCAGCTGGCCGGCACCTACGCGCACACGGCCAAGCAAACCACGCCGCCGCCGCGCTACTCCGAGGCAACGCTCCTCGGTGCGATGGAGTCCGCGGGCAAATCGATCGATGACGAGGCCCTGCGCGCCGCGATGAAAGACCGCGGCCTCGGCACGCCCGCAACGCGCGCGTCCATCATCGAGACGCTGCTGCGCCGCTCGTACATCGTGCGCGAGAAGCAAAACCTGACGCCAACGCCGATGGGCATCGCGCTGATCGAGTCGCTGCCGGTCGCGAGCCTCGCGTCCCCGGAGCTGACCGGCAGCTGGGAAGCGCGGCTCGCGCAGATCGCGCGTGGCGAGGACTCGCGGGCGCAGTTCATGGGCGACATCGCGCGCTACGTCGCAGAGATGGTCGATGCGATCCGCGTTGCGCCGCCTCCCGCCGCGCCGCCGCCCGGCTCGTCGCCGCCGCAACAGCAGTCATGGGGCAAGAACGGCAAGCGTGGCGGCCGCTCGGGCAAACGTGGCAGCGGGTCGTGGTCCAAGCGAAGCAGCTCGTCGTCGTCATCGAACAACGGCGGCTCGGGGTCGTCGCGCGATGGCGGTGGCGCGTCGAAGCGCGGTCGCTCCTCGTGGTCGAACGGCGCGGGGTCGAATGGCGCGGCGTCGTCGAACGGCGGCGCGGCGTCGTCGAACGGCGGCGCGGGGGCGAACGGCATGGCATCGTCGCCGACACGATCGGCATCACGCAAAGCGCCTCGCCGTTCGCCGCCATCGACCAGCGGTGCAAAGTTGGGCGCCGCGGTGACGATACCGGTCGGCACCGTCGTCGACCTCGTGTGTCCGTGCTGTCGACAGGGCACGCTACTCGCCGGCGCGCGCGGCTGGGGCTGCGCTCGCTGGCGCGAGGGTTGCCGGTTCGTGATCTGGTTCGAGACGGCAGGACGCCGAATCACATCGTCGCAATTGCGTGATCTCGTCACGCTGGGCAAGACACGCAAAGCGACGTTCGAACCGGTCCGAGGCGCTCCGCAGGCCGGGCGCCTCGTGCTCGACGTATCCGCGCCGCCGCCGTCAGGTGCCGCGCGCTTCGAGCCGAGCTGATCGTCGCGCTAGCCGAGCATGAACATGATGATGATGCCCGCCACGAACGAGAGCGCGAAGCTCATCGCGACGATGCCGTAGCGCTGCTTCGTCATCATCGTTGGAGGGGCAAAGACGACGGCATCGATGGCGGCGTCGATCTCGGCATTGTGGATCTCGGCATCGATCGCAGCATCGACCGCGGCGTCGATGACAGCGTCGATCGATCCCGACGGCGGCCGGATCGCGGGGTTGCTACCGGTGGCGACGACAGCGCCCGAGTCGTAGCCCGACACGGCAACCGTGACCGGCACGCCATTGACGATACCCAGCACACCCGCAGCGGCCATGCGGATGGTGTCACGCCCCGTGAGACGGACGGTCTCGCGGCCGTCGCGGCTGCTCGCCTCGTCCTCTTCGGAGAAGTCATCGGTGGCGCCCAGACCAGCGATCGAGATCGGGGGTGGCGTGCCCATGGCGGCGCGGCGCGTGGTACCGGGGAGCGTGGGGGTGCCACTCGACGGTGTCGGTGGCCGTGGCAGGATGTGCCCGCTTGTCGCGCGCTTCGAGCGGAACGTGACCTGGACGGAAACCGGCGGAGGCTCTTCGGGCTGGAGGAGCCCCTCGAGCGTGACCGCCGGCATCTCGGCCGTCGTGCGTTGCTTCGTGGCCGGCTCTTCGGTGTCGAGGAGACCCTGAAGCTCGTCAAGGCAGATCCGGGAAGTGATTTCGCGCTCCTGCATGGCGGCGAACGCTTCTGCATCTCGCGTGCTCGGCAACGTCAGCGCAACCTCGCGGGATGCGTCGGGTGAACGGAAGTAGGAGAAGCGCGATCAACGAGCGGCTCGGTCACACTCGGTCACGGAGGGCGAGCAGCGAGACGCCAACGCCCATGTATGCAGAGGAGCGTTAGAGCGTCGATCGAAGCGGTGCGTAGAATGCAGGATGCGCCTCGTCTCGCTCGCGCTTGTAGCGATGGTGGTCTTGCACACAAACGATGCGGACGCGTGCGATCGATCGCCGAGCCTGCTCGAGGCGCTCGAGGTCGGCGTCGCGGTGGCGGATGTTGTCGTGAGCGGGGAGGTGATGTCGATCGCCGATGGCGTTGCGACGGTGAAGGTGGTGAAGGCGCTCAAGGGCGCGCCCGGTAACGAGGTGCAGCTGCGCGGCGCGACGCTCGCGTCGGAGATGGATCGTTGCGGCGGTCCGCCGATCGAGGTCGGCAAGCGCTACGTGTTTCTCCTGTGGGCAGCTGCCGGACAGCTGACCGCGTATCACGTGATCGATACGCATGGCGGCGTGCTGGATGCGGCGAGCGAGCAGAAGGCGCGCGACGCGCTCGCGAAGGGTCATCCGCATTCGGCGTGGCTCGTCAAAGGTGATGTCGCGACGATGCTCGTGCTCGAGCCGAAGGCGGCGAACGAGGACGAAGTCGATGTGACCGTCGTGCTGCGCAACATCGGCGCGAAGCCGAAGACCTATCGGTTCGCGAGCTGGCCGCGCCAGACGCAGACGAAGTGCACGCTCGCGATCACGAACAACGAGACGAACAAGCGCGTCGCCGCGAAGGCGGTGCCGATCGCGCAGAAGGAGATCTCGACGTACTTCACGCGCAATTCGCGGAAGTGGGAGACCAAGATCGCCGTTGGCGGCACGCAGCTGCTGCGGCTGTTCCGGATCACCACCGCGAAGCCGGGCTGGGGATACAAGGAGGAGCTCGGCTTCGTCTATTACCCGGTCGCGACGGCGGGCGCGCACAGCGTGAGCGCCGAGTGCGCGAATGTGTTCGGCGTCGGGACGCGCGCGCTGACGAGCGCGGTCACGCTCACGCTGTAGCGTCGAGCGAATCGGCGAGCGCGGAGACGAGGCTGTCGAGCTCGGCCTTCTCGGAGATGAACGGCGGCGCGAGCTGGATCGTGTCGCCGCCGTAGCGAACGTAGAAGCCCTTGTCGAGGCACTTCATCGCGATCTCGTACGGCCGCTTCGCCGGCTCGCCCGGGATGGCCTCGATCGTGAGGCCGGCCGCGAGCCCGAAGTTGCGGATGTCGACGACGTGCTTGCGACCCTTGAGACCGTGCACCGCGTTTTCGAAGTACGGCGCGAGCTCCGCGACGCGCTCGATAGCGCGCTCCTGCTGCAGTAGCTCGAGCGCCGCGACGCCGGCCGCGCACGCGACGGGATGCGCCGAGTACGTGTAGCCGTGCGGGAACTCGAGCAGGTAGTCGGGGCCGCCCTGCGCCATGAAGGTCTCGTAGATGTCTTTCTTGGCGACGACACCGCCGAGCGGCTGCACGCCGTTCGTGACTTGCTTCGCGAAGTTGAAGATGTCGGGCGTGACGCCGAAGGCCGCCGCGCCCGTCGGTGCGCCGCAGCGGCCGAACGCGGTGATGACCTCGTCGAAGATGAGGAGGATGTTGTTCGCCGTGCAGATGTCGCGCAGGCGCTCGAGGTAACCGACGGGCGGAATGACGACGCCGGCGGAGCCCGCAAACGGCTCGACGATCACGGCGGCGATATTCGAGGCGTCGTGCAGCGCGATCAGCCGCAGCAGTTCCTCGGCGAGGTGCGCGCCTTCCTTCGGCTGACCGCGCGTGAACGTCGCGGCCTTGTCGTAGAGCCCGACCTGCGTGTGCGGCAGGTGGTCGGCCTCGACGCCTTGCCCGAACAGCTTGCGATTTCCGACGATGCCACCGACGGAGATGCCGCCGAAGTTCACGCCGTGATAGCCGCGCTCGCGGCCGATCAGTCGCGTCTTGGTGCCCTGGCCCTTCGCACGCCAGTACGCGCGCGCCATCTTGAGCGACGTGTCCGCGGACTCGGAGCCCGAGCCCGTGAAGAAGACGTAGTCGAGACCCGCGGGCGTGAGCTCCTTGATCTTGTTGGCGAGCGCGAACGACGACGGATGCCCGTACTGAAACGCCGGTGCGTAGTCGAGCGTGGCGACCTGCTTCTGCACGGCCTCGACGATCTCGCGGCGGTTGTGTCCGAGGCCGCAGCACCACAGGCCCGAGAGCCCGTCGAAGATCTTCTTGCCGTTCGAGTCGGTGTAGTAGGCGCCGTCGGCGCCGACGATCATGCGCGGGTTCGCCTTGAACTGACGGTTGCCCGTGAAAGGCATCCAGTGCGCGTCGAGCCAGGCGGCGTCGGTGCGGAACTGCTTCGGGTCGGGTTGGTTCATCGTCGTCCTCTCCGACGACGAACCTATCAGATCGCGGCCGAGACGAGCGCGGTGAGCTGCGGCTTCGCGGCGGCCTGATCGACGTCCCGTTCGTTCAGCGGCCGCGTCAGGTGCGCGCTCGAGTCGAGCCATTCGGCGCAGGCGTCGACGACTGCGGCTTCGTCGAGGATCTGGCGCACCTTCGCTGCGAACGCCTGGATGCGGAACGGCTTCTCGATGAAGTGCACGTCGGCGCGCTGCACGCTCTGGCGCAGGTTGTTGTCGTCGGCGTAGCCGCTCATGAACAGGACCGGCAGACCCGGCATGCGTTCGGTGGCAAGCTCGGCAAGCTCGCGGCCGTTCATGCCCGGCATCACGATGTCGGTGACGAGCAGGCTGACGTCGGCCTTGTGATCGCGCAGGAGGCGGAGCGCGGCGCGACCTTCGCTCGCTTCGAGCACCGTGTACCCGCGGGCACGCAGCGAGCGCGAGGCCGCGGCGCGCACGTAGCAGTCATCCTCGACGAGCACGATCTTCTCGTGACCGCGCGACGCGTTTGCAATGTGATCGAGCACCGGGTCGGCAGGCAGATCGACCGACGGCAGCTTGATCCGGAACGCCGTGCCCGCGCCGACCTCGGACTCGATCTCGATGGTCCCGCCGGCTTGCTGCACGATGCCGTGCACGACCGGCAGCCCGAGACCGGTGCCCTTGCCGAGCTCCTTCGTCGTGAAGAACGGCTCGAACACGCGGGTCAGCACTTCGCGCGACATGCCGCACCCGGTGTCACTCACGGAGAGCTCGATCTTGTTGTTGGTGTTGCGCGTCGAGATCGTGAGCGTGCCGCCCTGGGGCATCGCGTCGCGCGCGTTGACCGCGAGGTTCATGAGCACCTGCACGAGCGAGCTCTGATCGAAGCGGACGCGGAGGAGGTCGGGGTCGAGCGACGTCTGCACGACGATATCCTCGCCGACGAGCCGGCGCAGCATCTTGCTGGTATCCGCGACGGAGCGGTTGATGTCGAGCACGACGGGTTCGGTGACTTGCTTGCGCGAGAACGCGAGGAGCTGGCGTGTCAACGCGGCGGCGCGCATGACGGCCGCGTCGATTTCGTCGACGAGCTCGCGGTCGGCGTGACCTTCCGGCAGGCCCTCCGAGATCATGTTCGCGTTTGCGGTGATCACGCCGAGGAGGTTGTTGAAGTCGTGCGCGACGCCGCCGGCGAACAGGCCCATCGACTCGAGCTTCTGCGTCTGCCGCAGCTGCTCCTCGAGCTCGCGGCGCTCGGTGACATCTTCGGCGATGCCGGCGAGCGCGATGAGCTTGCCGTCGTTGTCACAGACCTGTGAGGCCTTGTCGTGGATCCAGCGCACCGAGCCGTCGGGCCGGGTGACGCGATACTCGATGTTGAACACCCCGCTCGACGTCCACGCGGCTGCGACGCGCTCGCGATCGGATGGATGGATTCCTTCGAGCCACGTGTGCGGCTCCGCGTAGAGCTTGCTCGCGCTCATGCCCCAGATCCTCTCGTAGGCCGGGCTGACGTAGAGGACCTCGGTCTTCTCCACGTTCGTCATCCAGAACACTTCGCTGATCGCGCTCGCGAGCTGCGCGAAGCGCTCGTCCGAGACGCGTGCGCTCGCTTGCGTGTGCAGCACGGCCTGCGAGAGCTCGCGCTCCGCGCTGCGGTTCTGCTCCGCTTCACGCGAGATCTGTTGGAATCGACGCACGATGTAGCTCGCCGAGATGCCGATCGCGAGCAGCACGAAGATGCGCAGGACGTTGAGCGTCGACAGCGGCGCGAACGCGAGGTGTGCGCCGGTCGGAATCGCGGTGGCGAGCATGCCGGGCCACGTGCCGCCGAGCAGCGTCGCGATCAGGATCAGCGGCACGAAGAGGAGCGGCGCGAGGACGTCGTACGTCACCATCACGTACGCCTGGAGGAGCGGCATGACGAGCAGCGCGAAGGAGTAGGCGTAAGCCGTGCGGCGTGCGTTAGTCATGGCCTACGCAACTAGGTCGACCGGATCTCGCAGGCATTCTTGCAGACGTGCTCGCCGTACCCGGGGCGTACCCGGGCGATGTAGGTCGCGGTCAGCGTTTCGACGACGCCTTCGGCCACGTGAAGCGAACGGTCGCGCCGGGCGTCTGCGGGTCGATCCACGCGCGTCCTCCGTGAGTCTCGACCTGCTTGCGAACAATCGTGAGGCCAATGCCCGTGGACTCGACGACATCGCGCGCCTGCAGCGTCTGGAAGATCTGCCACACGCGCTCGTGGTGCTCGGGTGGGATGCCGACGCCGTTATCGGATACGGCGAACTCGTACTCCTCGACGCGCTCGACCGACATGATGCGAACGGTGACATCCTTGCGGCCCGAGTGCTGGATCGCGTTGCCGATCAGATTCAAGAAGACTTGTTGGAGCGCGAAGCGCTCGGCGGTCATCGTCGGCATCGCGCCGACGATCAGGATGCGCGACGACTCGGGCGCGCTCTGTAGATCGATCGTCTCGTGCAAGAGCTCGGTGACATCGACCCGCTCGGGCTTCTGTCGCGTGCGCCCGACGCGTGCGAGCTCGAGCAGACCGTTGATCAGCTTGTCCATGCGCGCGGCGCGGCCCTTGAGCAGCGCGATGTGCTCGCGGACCTTCTTCGGCGTCGACATGCCGAGGTCTTCCTCGACCCACGACGCGAGGTTCGAGATACCGCGAAGTGGCGCGCGCAGATCGTGTGACGCGGCGTAGGCAAACTGGTCGAGCTCGTCGTTCGTCTTCTCGAGCTCGCGGATCAAGCGCTGCTGCTCGGTGAACAGGCGCGCGTTGTCCATCGCGGTGGCTGCACTCGCCGCGAGCGTGATCGCGAGGCGCTGCGAGCGTTCGCTGAACACGCCCTTGTCGGCGTGGCCGAAGAACATCGCGCCGAGCGTGGCGCCGTTCCGCGCGATCACCGGGATCGCGAGGTAACTCTTCATCGGCTGGTGTCCCTCGGGGACGCCGCGATAGGGCGCGTTTCGGCCGTAGCGCGGGTCCGTCGTGATGTCGTCGCTGCGGATGGCGACCTTGTTCGCGAACGTCGGCGCGAGCAGCGCGGTGTTCCGCGGCAGCGGCAGCTTCGCGAACAGCTCGCGCTTCACGCCGGCGACCGCGAATAGCGTGAACCGGTCGCCGGTCTCGCTGAGGTTGTGGAAGAACGCGCCCATCTGTGCGCCGGTCACCTGCGTGGCCGCGTCGATGACGGCTTGCACGAGCGCTTGTTGATCGAGCTCCGCGGCGATGCGCTGGCCGACGTCGTTGAGCTTGCCGAGGGTCTCGCGCTCGATCGCGAGCTCCTCTGCTGTGGCCTTGGCCACCTCCGCGTCGCGTCTGAGGCGCTCCTGCGTGGTGATGTGCTGGACGAACTGACCGACGTGCCCGCCGATCGCACGTAGCACCTCGGCGAGGTTGTCGTCGGCGGCTTCCTGCGTGGGCGTGAACAGATCGACGATGCCGCACATGTCGTGGCCCGCCATGATCGGAAAGCCCATGCCCGACTTGATCCCGTTGGCGACGAGCTGTGCGTCGCGCGGCAACACGTCCGCGCGGATGTCCTCGATCCACACAGGACCGCGCGACTTCCAGACGCGGCCGGAGACGCCCTCGCCTTGCTTGAGCCTCAGCGCGCGCGAGACCTGGTTCCACCTGTCGAGCCGCGGCGAGTGCTCGGTCCACACCGAGTGTACGGAGAGCTCGTCGTCCGACGGCACCCAGTACGTCCCGAGCGTCGCGCCGAGTGCACCGCCGAGCGCACTCAGGACCCGCGGGATCGCATCGTCGATCGACGTCGCGTCCGAGAGCACGCGCGCGACCGAGTGGGACGCACGCAGCCGCCGCTCGGTCGCCTCGTTCGAACGCCGCAGGTGCTCCAGCTCGAGGCGGAGCTCTTCGACGGTCGGCGCGGGGTCGCTCACGACATTTGCACTTTAGATCGCGAGTGACTCCGAACGCGTGAGGCGTGCGTTAGGTGCTGACGAATGTGCGAGGGCGCGCGCCTCGTACGCCCGCAAGTCAACTCGCCGTGTTCGCCGCCAATAGTCGAAGGTGAACCCTGGCCAAAGGAGCACGTCCCCATCCGGAGCCATGTACCAGCTGCTACAGCCGGAGGTCCAGACGGTCTTGGATAGCTTCCGTGTCATCTCCGCGCGGAACGCCTGCTCGACGTCGGGGCGAACGTCGAGCGACGCGAGCGCATTGCGATGCATCGCGCGGATCGCATCGACCGCATAGTGCACCTGCGACTCGATCATGAAGATCATCGAGTTGTGGCCGAGGCCCGTGTTCGGGCCCATCAACAAGAACAAGTTCGGAAAGCCCGCAACGTTGATGCCGAGGTAGTTGCGAACGCTCGTGCGCCAGGTCTCGTTGAGATCGACGCCGCGGCGCCCGATGATCCGCATCGACGACACGTAGTCGACCACGCGAAACCCGGTGCCAAAGATGATCGCGTCGACCTCGCGCAGCTGGCCATCACGCGTGCGGATGCCGTGCTCCTCGATGCGCTCGATGTTGTCCGTGATCAAGTCGACGTTGTGCTGCGCGAGGGCGGGGTAGTAATCGTTCGAGATCAAGACGCGCTTGCAGCCCATGCGATACGCGGGCGTCAGCTTCTCGCGTAGCTCGCGATCCGGCACCGAGCGCTCGAGGTGCTTGAGCACGATCTTCTCGAGCACGGCATTCAGCTTCGGTGCGAACGCGAAGCCGAGCACGCGGCTCTCGAACAACCAGTAGAGACCGGTTCGCCGGAGCCAGTGCGCGCCGGGCACGTGCTCGAATGCCCAGCGCTCGACATTCGAGATCGCGCGATCAGCCTTCGGCACGATCCACGGCGGCGTCCGCTGATAGAGGTCGAGCTGCTTCACGCGCTGTGCGATCTCCGGAACGAACTGGATCGCGCTCGCGCCGGTTCCGATCACCGCGACGCGCTTGTCCGTGACGTCGTAGTCGTGATCCCACCGCGCGGAGTGAAATGACTTGCCGCGGAAGCTCGCGAGGCCCGGCAGATTTGGAATTTGCGGCAGGTGCAGCGCGCCGTTGCCGAGGATCAGCGATCGCGCGCGATACATCCGATCGTCGTCCGTGAACACGAACCACGTCCCGCTTGCCTCGTCGTACTCCGCCTTGGAAACGCGCGCGCCGAACTGGAGGTGCGGCCGGAGCCCGTACTTCGTCGCGCAGTGCTCGAGGTACGCGAGGATCTCGGGCTGCCCACCGTACGCGCGCGACCAGCTCGGATTCGGCTCGAACGAATATGAATAGAGGTGCGAAGGAACGTCGCACGCGGCGCCCGGGTACGTGTTGTCTCGCCAGGTGCCGCCGACGCCCTGCGCCTTCTCGAGGATGACGAAGTTCTCGATGCCGGCCTTGCGCAGCTGGATCCCGGCACACAGGCCGGAGAAGCCGGCACCGACGATGACTGCGGCGAGCTCTTGCGTCATGGGCAGAAGCTAGCTCGCTATTAAACAACGGTCAATAGTCTGTTGTCACGGTGCCAAGAGCCGGACAAGCCGCGAAAAACCCTGCCGGACGTGCGTCGGGCAGGGCGGCCTCGGTCGTCGCGCTGTTCAGGCGGAGAGCTGGTCGTACGCGGCGTCGACCTCGTCGATCTCCCACAGGCGACGCTCGATCTCTCGGCCGAGGTCGGTGTCCAGGTCGGGGCAGGCGACACGCTGGGCGACCAGGCGAACGAGCTCGTCGATTGCTTCGAGCTCGTCGGCGAGACGCTCGACGCGGCGGAGGCACTCTTCGCGGTGCTTCACGCGGCGGGCGACGATGTCGCGGCGGCGCTTGGACCGTTCGAGCGAGAGTGTGTTGAGGGGGAGGTCATGGCTGCCTGCGAGGCGGAGCGCTTCGAGGCAGCGCTGGTGTGAGGTCGAGAGGCGCACGAAGTGTTCGAGCAAATCCTGAAGATCGAAGCGCGAGGCCTCCTTCGGGTCGGTGCGTTCGATCTGCTCGACGAGCTCGCGCAGCTCGATGTACTGCTGCTGCCGAACCGGGCCGGTCGGACGGAGCTGGCGAAGGCGAACCGACTCGCGCTTGCAGCGCTCGCGAATCTGCGCTTGGCGGTCGAGGTGGCGGCGAACGAACCGATATCGCGTCGAGGCGATGCCCATCCCGACGACAACCATCATCGCAACGAACGCGCCGATCAGCCCGGCGTATCCGAGTCCCACGCACGCCGCGAACACTGCGAACGCGACGCAGACCGGACTGCCGACGGCACCACGTACGTACGTGAGGCTCGTGTTGCGCGTCCGCGTCGACAGAGCGCCCGACGGTGCGGCGGCGGGTAGGGCGAGTCTGGTCTGCGTGGTGGCGAGGGGCTGCATGAGCTTGGCTCGTGCGACCTGCGTGCCATCGGTGGGGCATTTCGCGCCGGTGCGTTCTGTCTCGGCACGGTGGTCGCCGACGCCACACCGTGGCGAACGGGGCGCACGTCGGCGAACATGGCCGACTCGTGTCGATTGCCGACTCCACGATTCGCTGGACGCCCGAGGAAGTGTGGGTCATGGCTGGGCTTGCGCAGCGTCTGCTCGTCGCGAAGATCGGCGGGATCGAGCACGCGGCGACGGAGCGCGGACCGTTTCGTGCGGAGCTCCACACGAGCGAAGCCTCGCTGGCGCTCAGCCTCGCGTTCGATGCCGACGCTGCGGAACTGGCGCTCGGTGCGCGCGATCCGGCGGGGCAACGTTGGCGAGACAGCTGGCTCCTCGAGATCATTCGCGCCGACGAGCGGTGGCTCCTCGAGCCCGGCGGCATCGTCACGATCTCCGACGCGCGCCGCGGACCTATCGTCGCGAAGTTGCGCGTTCGCCGGCGTTCGCTCGTCGCAGAACGCAGCGAGGACAACGTCGTCCTCGCCGATGCTGCGTTTCACCGCTACACGCGGCAATCGACGATCGCGGACCCGCCGCGCGACGAGACCATCGTCGTTCCGTGGATGACGCCGACGCGTCCTGAAGTCGCGCCGTGGTGGGAGATCGATCTCGGGAAGCCGATGTTCATCGCTTGGATGCGGATCGATCTCGCACCGTTACCATCCGGTACGCGGATCACGTGTCACGCGTTTGGCCATCCGTCCCCGACCGGTGTGCCGCCTGCCGGGAGCGTGGTCGCCGACACGATCGAGGGTGACGCAGTCGGTACTCGCGCTGGACACGTAGTTCACGTCGACGAATCTGTCGTAGCGCGTTACGTCCGTGTCGTCGCGCAGGCGCCCACCGGTGCCAATCCCATCACGCTCGCGGTCACCGCGACAGAGATCCACGCGGCCGATCTCCACGCCGACACGTTCGCAAAGACAATGCGCCGCGCGTTCGTGCTGCATGGCGATCGCACGCTGTGCCTCTCACGCTCGGTCGAAGGCTATGCGCCGGCCCTTCGGTACAGCGACATGTGGGCCCGTGCCACGGCGCTCTCGCGTGGCTTGGCCGCTCGGCTCGAACCGTCAGACGGACGGATCGTCGTCGGCGTGATGACGCGCAACCGACCGGAGTGGATCGTGACGGACCTCGCGATCCTCGAGCGCGGCTACGTCTCGGTCGCGCTCGCGCCCGACGACTCCGACGATCGACTCGCCCAGATCTTCGCACTCGCGAAACCGACGTGCGTTGTCGTCGAGGCGCACAACGCGGAGCGGGTCACGCGGCTCGCCACGACCGCGACGGTGGTGGTTGTCCTCGACGGCGCGCCCGCAGGCGACAAGCAGATCGCGTTCGACGCGCTCGTGGCCGACGACGACACCCCGGCGCCGGCAGCGCGCAACGAGGACGAGCTCTACGCGGTGCTGTTCACGAGCGGCTCGACGGGCATGCCGAAGGGCGCGATGCGGACGTACCGCACGTTCAACGCGATGATCACGAGCTACGCGATCGGTCACTCGCCGCGCCATCTCTCGTTCCAGCCGCTCTCCCATCTCTCCGAGCGCATGTACATGCCGGCGATCCTCGTCAACGGCGGCTGCATCGCGTTCTCGCAGGGTGGCGCGCATCTCCTCGAGGAGCTCGCGATACTCGAGCCCACCACGGTCGGATCGGTTCCGCGGCTCTGGGAGGTTCTCCACGCCACGTACGCGCGCCGCGTCCGCGCATCGACGAATCCCGGCGATGACGAACCGCGCATCCTCGCAGAGACGCGCGCGCAGCTCGGGACGCGCCTGCTCGCAGTCTCGGTCGGCAGCGCGCCTTGCAGCGCCGAGGTGCTCGCGTTCCTGCGGCGCTGCTTCGCCGATGTCTGGGTCTCCGAGGGCTACGGCACGACGGAGCTCGGCACGATCGCCGTCGACGGCGTGATCGCGCAGGACGTCGCGGTGAAGCTCGTCCCCTTGCCGGAGGCGCCGAGCAGCAAGGTCGAGCGCGGCGAGATCTGGGTGAAGTCGCCGCATGCGATCGCCGGTTACCTCGGCGAAGCCACGACCACCGTCGATGCCGAGGGCTTCGTCGCGACCGGCGATCTCGGCGAGCGAGATGTCGACGGCCGCGTGCGGATCGTCGGCCGCGTGCGCAACACGATCAAGCTCGCGCAGGGCGAGTTCGTCTCGATCGATCGCGTGGAGGCGATCCTCGCGAGCTGCGCGGCGATCGATCGCATCTTCGTACATGCGAGCTACGGAGCACCGCACCTCGCCGCGGTCGTCGTGCCGCGTGCGACAGATGTGGACCTCGCCGCCGCGCTGCGCACGCATGGACGCGCCGCCGGTCTCGCCGCGTACGAGGTGCCCGCGGAGATCATGATCGAGACGGAGCCATTCTCCGTCGAGAACGGGCTGCTCACGGCGAGTGGGAAGCTCGCGAGAGCTGCGCTCGTCGCGAAGTACGGCGCGCGGCTCGGCGCCACGACGCGACCGACGATCGCGGAGTTATCGAGCCGGGAGCTGGGCGCCGACGTGCTCGCGGCGCGCATCGCGCGGATCGCGAGCGGGATCGCGAAGCGCCCGATCGCGGTCGACGAGCCGCTCGGCGCGGGCATCGGCGTCGATTCACTCGCGGCGGCGGAGATCCTCGAGGCGATCTCCGACGACCTCGGTCGCGAAGTGCCGCTCGGCTGGTGGTTCGAGGCGCGCACGCTGGCGGATCTCGCCGCGCGCTTGACGTCGTCGACGGCGGGTGTCGGTGCAAATGAGGCGTCGCCGTCAGGCGTTGGCGCGAACGAGGCGCTCGCACGCGCGGACCTCGAGCTGCCACCGCAGAAGATCGCGAGCAGGGCGAAGCGGCCGGTGCGTCTCGTGCTGTTGACCGGCGCGACCGGCTTCCTCGGCTCGTTCCTCGTCGAGGCACTGGCCGCGCACGACATTCACAGCCTCTGCCTGGTTCGCGCGCACAGCACCGCCGATGCGCAACGCCGGCTCGACGCTGCGCTCGCGAAGCGCGCGATCGACGTCCGTGCGACCGCGATCGTCGGCGACCTGGCGTCGCCGTCGACGGCCGTCGATATCGAGCTCGCCATCGACGAGGGGATCGACGCGGTCGTGCATGCGGGCGCGACGGTGAGCTGGCTCGCGTCGTACGAAGCGCTCCGCGCGCCGAACGTGCGCGGCACACGTGAGCTGCTCGAGTACGCGGCCTGGTGTGGCGCGCCGTTTCATCACGTGTCGACGATCAGCACGGCACCGCCCGACGGCGACGAGGCCTCGTCGCTCTCGTTCGAACAAGCGGTCGCGTCGACACCGTACGCGCTCTCGAAGTGGGTCGCCGAACAGCAGGTGCGACGAGCCGGCGATGCCGTTTCGATCTATCGGCCGGCGATGATCGCGGCGGATAGCGTGCGCGGCATCGGAAACGCGGAGGACTACTTGAACCGCTACCTCGTCGGCTGCGCGGAGCTCGGCCTCTACATCGATCGCGAGGACGCCATCATCGACATGACGCCGGTCGACTTCGTCGCGCGCGCGATCGCGACCTGCGTCGCGCGCGAACAGACCGGCGAGACGCTGCACCTCGCGAACGTCGACCAGTCGATGACGTACGCCGCGCTCGGGCGTGCGCTCATCGCGGCAGGCGTGAAGACCGCGCCCGCGACGTACGACGCGTTTCGTGCCGCGTTGCTCGCCCACAAGACCTCGCGGCTGCACGCGCTCGCCGCATTCTTCCCCGAGCGGTTCTCGCTCGGCATGGGACCATGGCCGTGCGCGAAGAGCGTCGTGACGCTGGCGGCGCTCGACGTGCACCGGCCGCGGATCGACGACGCGCTGATCGCGCGCTACGTCGAGCGGCTACGGCAAGAGAAACGGCTCTAGCTTCGTGCGCAGCGGGGCGGGCGCCGCGGCGAGCGCGGCCGCGAGCTGCTTCATCACGTACGGTGCGCGCACGACCCGCACGAGGTACTTGCCGTCGACGGGGTTGAGCGTGCCGCGCACCGAGACGCCCAGATAGCGACCGTCTTCGTCGAAGGCGCCGCCGCCGCTCATACCGCTCGACGCGCGCGCGGCGACCACGAGCTCGACGCTGGGGTCGTACGGAATCGCGGCTTCGTCGGCATCGGCACGCAGGAGCATCTCCTTCGCGCGCGTGTCGTCGAGGATCTCGCCGACGCTCGCGACCAGCTCGCCGCCGAACGTCATGGCCGGCATGTCGCGCGGGAAACCGAGGAGGAGCGCTTGCGTGCCCGGCTTCGCCTCCGCCCACGGTTGCTGCGACAGCAGCTCTCGCGGGTCATGCACGGTGAGGCGCTTGTCGCTGACCTTCGCACTCGGCAGCACGCCGATGTGGCCGACGACGTCGACGGGCTCGCCGCTGATCGTCCCGACGACGAAGTCGTCCTCGGGCTTGATGTTCGTCAACCGCCCCTTCGCATCGAACGCCGACTTCGGCGGCATGCGCGAGAACACGCGGTGGATGAAGTAGAGCCGGCTCTCCGGACCGCTACGCACCGCCGTGCCGGCGAGCTGCGCCGGCGCGAGCCCGTTGAACGCGGACGGCTCTTCCTTCTCGGGTTCGCGCAGGCCGTCGCCATCCGCGCCGGTGCAGTGCTGGCACGTGATGAAGAAGCCGGCGCCGCGCTTCGGCTTGGTGGAGACGAGCGTGCCGCTAAATGCGAGGCCGGTCGAGATCATGCGGCCGTACACGGCGTCGAGCCGCGCGCGGCACGGGTGCGCGGCATCGCCGAGGATCTTCGACGCGAGGACGAGATCGAGGTTCTCGCATGCGCCAACCGGCTTCACGGCGACGGGTGGTTCGGCGGGCTTCGCCGGTTGTTCGGCCGGCTTCGGTGCCGGCTTCTCGTCGGACTTCTTGCAACCCAGCAGGGCGACGGCGATCACCAATACACGCATGGCGCCACAGTATCAGGCGACCAGTGCCATCACATCTGCGATCCGCGCGCGACCACGCACGGCACGGATCACGAGCGAGAGCATCGCGCGCGCGTCGTCGTCGAGGTCGCGGCCGGCGACGGCGACCACCGTCGCGAGCATCTGCCACCACTTCCGCAAGTAGCGGGCCCCTTGCTCGGCGTAGAGCGCTCCGGCGGCTCGTGCACGCTGAACGGCGAGATCGCGATTCTGCGCGAGGAGTGCAGCCGCGACGGCCAGCTCCGCGCAATCGAGCTGATCGTCGACGCTTGCATCGTGCATCTCGGTCGCATTCGACGGACGCGCGATCTTCGCGTACGCGATCACGGCATCCGCGATCGCGCGCGGCTCGATCGCGGCATCCGGAACGCATCGCGTCCACGTGGCGCGGTCGTCGAGCCCACGCACGAACACGGTCATCGCGAACCATGCAGGGCAATCGGTCGAGCGCGCGCACTCGTCGAGATCGGCGGCGGCCGGCTCGCGAAGCTCGCGCAACGCCAGGGCACGCATGATGTAGAGCCGCTGGTGCTTGTCCTGCTGCGGATCCGCGAACCGCGCGTCGAGCGTCGCGCGCGCACCCGCCGCGTCGCGCATCTCGATCTGCGCGTGCGCGATCATCGCGTGCAGCGAGCGATCGGTTGGCTTCGTCGGGATCAAGCGCTGGTAGATCGGCAGCGCCTCGCCCGCGAGCCCGAGCTCCAGCAAGAGGTCCGCCTCGTTCCGCAGCGCGTAGGCGTTCTCGGGGTTGAGCTCCATGCAGCGGCGGAATGCGGCGAGTGCACCTTCCGCATCACCGATGTATTGGCGCTCTACGCCGATGTTGTTCCACGCATCCGCGAAGTTCGGGTCGATCGCGATCGCACGCTCGAGATCCGCGCGCGCTTCGTCGCGGCGTCCGAGCTCGCACAGCGTGTAGTGCCGACCGTTGAACATCGACGCCGTCGGGTTCTTCGAGTTGTTGATGATGGTGTCGAACGCGATCAGCGACTCGTCGAAGCGTTTGAGCTTGCGCAGCGCGACGCCGAGGTGATGCCGCAGCGTCGAGTCCTCGGGCCGCAAGCGCAGCCCTTGCTCGTACAGCAGCAGGGCATCCGCCGGGCGGTCGAGCCGGTAGTTCAGCATCGAGCCCAGCTTCTGGCAGTTGTCGACGTCGTAGTACGGGCTGTGAGTGCGCGCCGGCGCAAACTTCACGTTCGCGAGCGCTGCGCGATGCCGCTCGACGCGCTGCAACTGATCGTACGGCGTGCGGTAGAAGTCGGCGGTGAGCTTGTCGAGCGTCTCCGTGCGCTTGCTCGTCGCGAGCGTCTCGATCACGTCGATCACCGGCATCGTGCCGCCGAGCATGAAGTGCTTCACGGTCGCCAGCGTGACGCCGTTGTAGAGCTGCGCGAGCATCGGCAGGCGGTCGTCGTCGAACGACGCCGACGTGTCGAGCCCGAACGTCTCGAGCGTCCACGGAACTTCGGCGATGCGGCGGAAGCCCTCGTCCTCCAGTTGGCTGAGCTGGAGCGACAGCTCGCGCAGCCCGATCGGACGCAGTGCCGTGAGCGGTGGAACGTGGATCGTTCGCAGCACCAGCTCCTTCAGCTTCGGTAACTTCGACGCGATCGCTGCGATCGTCGGCTCCTCGAGTTGCTCGCGCCTGTCGCCGAACGTCAGACGCCGCACCGTGTTCGTGAGCCCGAGGTGCTTGATGAAGCGCAGGTAGCGGGCGTACTTGCTGTCGATCTCGAGCTCGCGCACGACGGCAAACTCGGGGCGAGCGAACCACTCGCGCAGCGTGGTCCGCATCAACCGGATCGCACGGACGTCGACATCGATCGCGTCCACGAACCCGAGGTGCCAGCGCACGATGAAGCTCGTCGTCAACGTGTTTGCACCCGCACGCAAGATGAGGCCGTTCGTCAGCTCGGTCGTCAGCTCGCGCTCGCGCTCGCGCAACTGCACGTCATCCGGCTTCGCGATGCGCTCCGCTTGCACCACGATCAGCTCGCCGCGCGGATCGTTCTGCGCTTGCAGCCAGTCGGCATAGATGAGCCGCGGCTCGATCGCGTCGGCATCCGCCGCGATCGCCGCGAGCAGCTCCGTCTCGACCGCCTCCAGGCTCATGGGCCGTCTAGTGTGGCGGCCACACGCGCATCGGTCACGTCGCCGGCATCAGTTTTCTGTGATGTCAGAGCGCGCCACCCCAAGACGTTCGCGAGCTTGGCCGTGGCGCATCCGTTGCAGCCTCGCCGGCCCATGAGATTTCGAGAGCTCCGTCAGCTTCTCCAGTCGATCGTCCTCGCGGGACTTCCCGTCGCGGCAGGCGGGTGCAACGTCCTCGATAGCCACGAGCCGTGCTCCTACGAAGAGAAGTCGCGCATCCTGCGCGCGAGCGAACCGGCCGACGCAGTGCTCCAGCTGAAGATCGACAGCTGCCGCCTCGACGTCGACGCGTGCACACAGCTCTGCGGCGAGATGATGGATCGCGCCAACGTCAACGAGGGCGTGCAGGCGTGCAGCGTGACGTTCGACGACGGAGGCGTCACCGCCGTCGTGCAGTACACCGTCTATCACGACGGTCCCAACTGCGCGACCGAGGGGCGCAGGCCCGCGGGCCTCGTCCTGCCGACGGAAGTCGCCGCGAAGAGCGCCGCGGGTGCATGGCTCGCGCAGGCCGCCTGGATGGAGGCCGCATCGGTGCACGCGTTCGTGCACCTCGCCGCCGAGCTCGCCGGCCATGGCGCGCCGCGCGCGCTCGTGAAGCTCGCGCTCGCCGCCGCAAAGGACGAAGTGCGGCATGCGCAGATGGTCGAGCACCTCGCGAAGCGCTACGGCGCGGTGCCGCCGCCCGTCGACGTCACGTTGCCCGCCGCCCGCTCGCTCGAGGCGCTCGCGATCGAGAACGCGGCGGAAGGCTGCGTCCGCGAGACCTGGGGCGCCGTGATCGCGCTCTGGCAAGCGAAGGTCTCGCCCGACCCCGAGGTGCGCGCGACGTTCGCCGCGATCGCGAAGGACGAGATCCGGCACTGCGCGCTCGCGTGGGAGATCGACGCCTGGGTGCAACCGCTCCTCGACGACGCGGGCCGCGCACGCGTGCTCGCCGCGCGCGAAGCGGCCGCACGCGCACTGTTCGAAGGGAACGAGGTCGCCGCGCTCGTCGCGTTTGGCCTGCCGAATTCCGCGCAGGCCCACGGTCTGCTGTCGCGCACCTACAACTCGCTCTGGATGGGAGGCCTCTCGTGAAGCGCACACTGTTCGCACTTCTTCTCGCCGCGTGCAGCAGTAACGTCGAGAGACCTTCGCCGACCCCGCCGCCTCCGTGGGGCGTGGCGATCAGCGGCGGCACGATGATGATCTCGCGCGACGGCAAGCTCGCGATCATCGCGGATCCGGATCGCGATCGCATCGTCACCGTCGATCTCGCGAAGAAGGACGTCGTCGGCGAGATCGCGCTCGAGCCCGGCGACGAACCGGGCCGCCTCGTCGAGGACGGCGCGGGTCGCATCCACGTCGCGCTTCGTCACGGCGGTGCGCTGTTCACGATGGCGTCGCCGACGGCGACAACCGGCCTGCGCCGCACCGCCTGCGGCGAGCCGCGTGGCCTCGCGTGGCAAGCGTCCACCGACCTCGTCCACGTCGCGTGCACGGGCGGCGAGCTCGTCTCGTTCGCCGCGACGGGCGAGGCCGTGCGCACCCTGCGACTAGAGCGCGATCTGCGCGACGTGCTCGTCCGCGGCGACCACCTCGTGGTCTCGCGGTTCCGCACCGCCGAGCTGTTGACGATCGACGCGAGCGGCGCGGTGATCGATCGCGACGCCTCCCCGATCGTGAAGCGCTCCACGTCCCCGCAGCGCAGTGACTGTCTGAACTGTGGTGCCGACAGCATGCCCGTGATCGTCGACGCGATCCCCGCGGTCGCGTGGCGCACCGTCGCGCTGCCCGACGGCGCGATGCTCGTCTCCCACCAGCGCCAGGTCAAAGGCGAGATGAAGTCCGAGCCGGGCGGCTATGACCAAGGCTGCGGTGGCGGTCCCGTCGAGCACGCGGTCACGGTGATGCGTGCGGGTCAGCCGCCGTTCGCGGTGGAGCGCCTGATCAGCGGCGCGTTGCCCGTCGACGTCGCCGTCGCCCCGAGCGGGACCAAGGTCGCGTTCGCGATGGCGGGCTCGCGCCTCGTCCACGAAGTACCGATGTCGAGCCTCTCGCGTCCCGATCGCGAGGAGGACGACGACTGTGGCAGTCGCCCCGAGGAGCTGCGCCCCGTCGGCTTCGATCTCGGTGCGCCGACGTCGATCGCATACGCGCCGAACGACGCGCTCGTCATCTACTACCCCGAGTCGCCGGCGCTCGTCGTCGGCACCGAGATCATCAAGCTCACCGGCGAGGTCGGCTACGACTCCGGTCGCGCGATGTTTCACGCGGCGACCGTCAGTGGTCTCGCGTGCGCCTCGTGCCACCCGGAAGCCCGCGACGACGGTCTCGTCTGGGACTTCACGAGCATCGGTCCGCGCCGCACGCAGAACGTCTCCGGCGGCATCCTCGCGCGCGCGCCGTTCCACTGGAATGGCGACATGGCCAACCTCGACCAGCTCATGACCGAAGTGTTCGCGCTGCGAATGTCGGGTCAGTCGACGACGAGTGCGCGCACGTCCCTCGGCCCGTGGCTCGATCGCATCCCCGCACCGAAGGGCGTCATCACCGACCCTGCGGCCGTCACGCGCGGCCAGCAGCTGTTCGACGCCGTCGACGTCGGCTGCGCGACCTGCCACAGCGGCGCGCAGCTCACGAACAACCAGCTGTTCGACGTCGGCAGGGGACGCATCAAGGTGCCGAGCCTCCTCGGTGTCGGTGCACGCGCGCCGTTCATGCACGACGGCTGCGCGTCCACGCTGCTCGATCGGTTCGGCGTGTGCGGCGGCGGCGATGCGCACGGCAAGACCTCGCAGCTCAACGCTGCGCAGCTCGCCGACCTCGTCGCCTATCTCGAGTCGCTCTGAATCGCGGGCATCGCCGTCTGCGTCTTGCGCTCCGAGGGCAAGTTCCAGCCTTCGACGCGGCCGCGGACGGCGAGCACTTCCTCCGTCACGCTCGCCCACACGAGCTCGGCGACGCGGTCGCCGCTCTGATCGCGCTCGAGCACGTGCACGCACGCGGAGAGATCGCCAACGACGACGAAGCCGACACGATCGCCGGCGCGCTCGGTGGCGGCCATCCAGTCTTGCGCCGCACGCAGCGGGACGACGCCGCGCTCGCGAAGGCGCACGCCCAGCGTCTTCGTCTGATCGAGCTCGACCGGGTGAAGCGCGGAGCTGAGCCACTTCGCCGAATGGTTTGCTTCCTGCGACGTCGCGAGCTCGATGATCTGCGCGAGCTCGCCGGGACGCGGGCACAGGAGGCGCGCGATGCGGTCGTTGCGCAGGTCGGCGAGCTGTCGCCCGATCACGAACGCGAGCTCGGCGTCGCCGATCTGCTCGTCGAGGGCAGGGCGGCCGATCACGAGCACGGGCACGACCATGCCGGCGCGCGCGCGCATCGTCAGTGACGCGGGGCCGATCTGCTCGCGATCGAGATAGACCGGCGGCGACTGCACGCCGAACACCTTCACGACCTGCGCGAGCACCTTCGCGATGTTCGGTGGCACGTCTTGCTCGCGCGCGGGCAAGCCTTGCGGCGGCCGCATGCGCGCGCGGTCGGCCGCGAATGCCGGTGAGACGAGCGCGAACAACGTGGACAGCTGGTAGTCGACGTCGATGCGCGACAGCGTCATCCAGTCGTCGTTCGAGAGGGTGCGCGTCGGCTTCGACGACTCGATGTTCTGCTGGCTGAACAGCGCGAGGATGCGGTCCTTGATCGGATGTTCGCCGAACGCCGTCAGCGCGTCAGCGCACGCGCTCGCCTTCTCGGCCTGCTTCGTGCGCGAGTAGAGGACGCGCAGCGCCTCGTACGACGCGATGCGACGCTTGTCGTACTTGAGGATGCCTTGGTGCTGGACGATCGCAGACGCCAGGTTGTTCGCCTGCTGATAGATCTCGGCGAGCCGCACGTGACGGTTGAGCTTGTCGCTCTCCGGCGCGAGTGACAGGCCGACCTCGTACGCGGCGAGTGCGTCGTCGGTGCGGTCGAGTGCCATGCACAGCGACGCGAGGCGATCCCACAGGCGGAGGCGCTCGCCTTCGCGGCCCTCGGTCATGCGGACGTGCTCGAGGCGCTTGTAGTAGAAGCGCACGAGCTCGTCATAGTCGTTGAGGCCGGCGATCAATGCCTCGAGCTCGTCGGCGACGGCGAATGCGCTCGGATCGTCCTCGAGCGATTGCTCGTAGAGCGACATCGCGAGGTCGTTGTCGGTCAGCTCGTCGCGCGCGATCATCGCGGCGGTGTGCCGGTAGCGCGCACGCACCTTCGGATCCTTTTCGGTATCGACGAGGCGCTGAACGAGATCGAGCGCGTAGCTCCAGTCGCCGTCCTCGGCGACGAGGTGCAAGAACTTCGTCAGCAGCAAGTGATCGCCGGGGCGGTGACCGAGCGCCTCGCGATACATCTCGCGTGCGGTCGCCGGATCGCCGAGCTCGACGTAGCGATCGCCGAGCGCCGCGAAGCGCGTCGCCTTCTCCTCGGGCGGCGCGATGTTCGCGAGCGCGAGCTGGCTCGCCGCATGCGCGAATGGATCCTCGCTGTCGAGCTCGCTGCGCAGGAGCAACGACGCGTGATGGTTCGGCACTTGTGCGAGCACGATGCCGGCGTGCTTGTCGGCGCCGGGACGATCGTCGAGCTCCATCGCGCAGCGCGCGACGCGGTAGTGCAGCTCGACTGCGATCGCCTGCTCCATCATGTCCTCGTCCTCGAGGAGACCTTCGAGGAGCGGGCGCGCCTTCGCGTATTGCTGTGCGTCGAACAGCATGTTCGCGAGCTCTTGCCGCGGCCCTTGCTCGGCCGGGTCGATCTCGATCGCGCGCGAGAGCGCGACGCGTGCGCCCGTGCGATCGCCGAGCTCTGCGGCGACCTTGCCCCGCTGGAGCAAGTAGCCGCGCAACCGGCTCGGATCTTCCGTGGTCCGGCAGAGCTCGTCGAGGATCGGTGCGAGCTCGGCGAGCGACCCGGTGTCGGAGCACAGCTCCACGAGCGCGAGGCCCGCCTTGTGGTTCGATGGATCCGCGACACGCGCCTCGCGATACAGCGACTTCGCGCGGTCGGTCTCGCCTTGCGCGACGCAGAAGTCCGCGGCGTCGACGAGCCAGCGCGACTTCTCCGCCGCGAGCGACGGCCGTGCCGCGACCTCGATCAGCAGATCGATCGAGCGCCCGAGCTCGCCGCGATCGCGCAGCAAGCCCGCGAGCCCGTCGATGGCGGGCACGTGATCGGGGTCGTCCTTGCGCGCGCGCTCGTAGAGGTCTTGCGAGAGCGCCCAGTCGTGAAGCTTCGCGACCTCGCCGGCTCTCGTCAGCACCTTCGCGCGCTCGAGCGGATCGTCGATCGTGCCGGCGAGGCGCTGCAGCGACTCGAGCGCTTCTTCGCCGGGCATCCCGACCTTCGCGCCGAGCCGCGCGATCGCCTCGAGGACTTCGGGGCGATCCGGATCGAGCTTGTCGGCCTCGCGATACGCATCGAGCGCGCCCGCGTCGTCGGCGAGGTACTGGTCGTAGATCACGCCCATCTCGCGATATAGCTCGGCGCGCTCTGCATCGTCCTCGACGTTGACGGCGCGCCGGTTGACGAGCTCGATCAGGGACGGCCACTCCGCCGTGCTGCGATAGAACAGCTCGAGCGCTTCGTGCGCGGGCACGTGCAGCGGATCGATCGCGAGCACGCGCTCGAGACAGTCCGCGGCGTCGTACGCGCGGCCGAGCTTCTGCCAGCCGTGGGCGATGTCGGTGAGCCGGCGGCTCGCGTCATCGTTGATCTTGACCAGCGGAGTCATCGCTTCGAGTGGCAGCTCGGTCCATCGATCGGTGATCCGCGCGAGCCGCAACATGGGATCGACATCGTCGGCGTTGCCCGCTTCGCTGAACGCTGCGAGCCGCACCGCGAACCCGCGCTCGGCATCGCCGGCTTCCTCGAGGCTCTCCGAGAGATCGCGCAGGATCCGGGCGCGCTCGGCGCTCTCCTCGGTCGCTTCGACACGCGCGAGCTGCAGATCGATGATGCGGTGACCTTCGGTGTTGAGCGCAGCGTTCGCCGCGCGCGCGTTGCCGCGCTCGACCGCCGCGCGCACCCGTTCCTTGTCGAGGCTCGGGAACTCTTCGAGGACGGCACGGACGATCATGTCCACGGTGCCGAGCCCACTGCTTTGCCCCCGCATGCGTCGATTGAACCATGCGAGGCCCGCGGCCTGTTAGTGTGCGGCCGTGAAAGTTGGCTGGCTCACAGTTGCAGCACTCGCGGCATGTGGCTCGAGCGGCTCGTCGTCCACGGACGCGAGCATGAACGACGTCTCCGTCGATGCCGGCAACTGCTTCGGTGCGGGTCTCACACGCACCTGTCTCACCGCAGCGCCCACCATGCCGCTCATCCTCGACGGCAACCTCGACACGACGAGCGACCCGCGGTGCATCGATGATCAAGGCTGGTGCGTGATCGCGGGAAGTCAGATCCAGATCATCACGCTGCGCGTGACGGGCACGAAGCCCGCCGTGTTTGTCTCGACCGGCGCGATCCGCGTGCAGAACCTCGACGCGTCGAGCAAGCGGGCCGGCGGTCTCGGTCCCGCGGCGAATTCTCCGACGTGCATTCCGCCGCAGACGCCATCGCAAGCCGGCGGTGGACCCGGCGGCACGTTCGGTGGACGCGGTGGCGACGGTGGCGTCGGCGGGCTCAACAGCGCCGAGGCGGGACTCGTCGTCTCGGTCACCGCGTTCCGCGGCGGCTGCGGCGGTGCGACTGGTGCGGGCACGAACGGCGGCACGGGTGGCGCGAGTGGTGGCGCGCTGTCGTTGATCTCGCGCACGCACATCGACATCGAGAAGCTCAACGCGTCGGGCGCTGCGGGTGGCGGCGGCTCGGGCGGTGCCGACGGCGGCGGTGGCGGCGGATCCGGCGGGATGATCAATCTGCAGGCCCCGGTCATCAATGTCTCCGGCTCGGTGTTCGCGAACGGCGGCGGTGGAGGCGAGGGCGGCGCGAACGGTGTGGTCGGCCTCGAGCCGTTCGCCGCGACGAACGCCGCGCTCGGCGGCAGCGCGAACGCGGGCGGAGACGGTGGCAACGGCTCGGCGGGAACGACGAGGGCGGGTGCGAAGGGTTCCGATGCCGCCACCGGCGGTGGTGGTGGCGGCGGTGCGGGCGTGATCACGCTCATCCCGGCGCAGGTCACGGGCGGCGTACTCTCACCCGCACCGACGTGACGCGCTGATACGATGGGGTGGTGCGGCTGATCTGTCTCTTCTGTCTGGCCGCCTGTTATCAGCCAAACGCCGCGACGCCGTGCACGCTCGAATGCACCACGTCGTGTCCACCGGGGCTCGAGTGCCGCGACAACCGATGCGTCGAGCCGAACGGGACGTGCCCGACCGACGCGGCGATCCTCGATGCCGCTCCGATCGACGCGCCCGATGCGATCGTCCCGCTCTGCCCGCCACAGACGACGATCATCTCCGAGACGCCGGTCATCGCGCCGGGCGCATGGTTCATCGCGCACGGCGGGAGCGATCCCTACGCGGTGCGCTACACGCTCCCAGCCACGAACGCCGACGTCGGGATTGTGAGCGGCACGCTCGGTGATGTCACCGACCCGTCCGCATATGTGACGATCGTGCAGGACAACGCGGTCATGGCGTTTGACGCCCCGCGGCTCTCGCCCGACGCGCGCGAGCTTTATCTGCGTGCGCGGCTGACCGCGGCGGGCACCGCGTCACTCGGTCGGTACACCCGACTCGCGGGAACCGATACGTGGAGCGGGCTCAGCGCTCAGACCTTCATCGGGATGACCTTCACGACGGCGGATGCTCCGAGCCCACCGACGACGACCACACCACGCCGGATGATCATCTCGCGCGATAGCCAGGGATTCATCGAGGTCGAGGAGACGATGGCCGGTAAGCAGTGGACGGTGGTTCGCCCCCAACCAGCTCAGAGCTACCTGCGGGCCGACAGCGTGCCTGTCAGCTTTCTAGGACAAGCGCATCTGACGAACGAGGGACGCCGGCTCGTGTTCCGAGGTCAGGTTGCGGGCCAGCTCTTCGGTGCGTTCTACCTCGAGCGCACATCGCTCGCGCAAGACTTCGCGGGTCCCGCGCGTCAGCTGCCCGCGGCCGGGAGCGTGTCTCATCCCTACTTCACGTCGGACTGCACGACGCTGTTCTACACGTTCGAGACGCAAAACCAGGTGTATCGCGTCACCTACTGAAGCGTGATGTCGACGAGCGTCTCCTCGTCGTTATGCAGCACGTTGTCGAGCAACGGGCGGTAGCGCTCCACGAGATAGGCGTGGATGCGCGGCACGAGCTTCGCCGCGAGGTTCGAGCCGCCGTAGCGCAGCTCGCGAAACCGATCCGCATCGATCACCGCGGCGATCGTCGATTCGCGCGTGACGAAGTTGAACGGCTGACGACCACCATCGATCACCGCGAGCACGCCCGGCATGTCGCCCGGTCCTGCTTCGACGAGCGGCGTCCCGTCGGCGGCGGTGACGTCGATCGTGCCCTGCGTGACGATCAGGAACCGATGACTCGGCTCGCCCGCACGCACGACGTGCATGCCTGCGGGGAACTCCCAGAGCAGCGCCTTCAGGCGATGCGCCTCGGGCAAGTCGAGTTGCTCGAGGAAGCCTGCTGCCGGACCGATCACGTGCGCGCCGTCCCATGCCGCGGCGTCGGCGGCGACGACCGGTCCCCACCGCCGCTCGAGGAGCTCGCGCATGATCTTCATCTCGCTGCGTGCGATCTGATCGACAACGGCGAACGCGCCTGCGTGCGTCTCGCGGCGCAGTTGCTCGATGCCCGCGCGATCGAAGAACCAGCCGCTGATCGCGGTGCGCGCGACGAACGTGACCGGCGAAGGCCCGCCATCGAGGATCGACATCTCGCCGATCAGCGCGCCCGGCCCCGAGCGCGTGACGTGCCGTCCGTTGCGGCTGCCGATCGCTTCGCCTTCGATGATGAGGATCATCCCAGCCGACAGCTCGTCCTCGCGCGTGAGCACTTCGCCCATCGGCGCGTCGAACGGGCGTGCGGTGACGCGGACCTCTTCGAGCAGACACGCGTCGAGCGTCGCGAAGATCGGCGAGTTGCGAAGCGAGTCGATGTAGTTGCGGCGTGCCGGATCAGATCGACGACGAGAGTGACCCGCGACCGTCGCGACAAGGTCATGCCCGACCTCGAGCCCCGAGGCGAGTGCTTGCTCGTGCACGTGCGGCACGCGCATCCAGCCGCCTGCGAACCACGTGTTCGCGCTGCCCTGCAGCTGCGCGAGGCGCTGCATGCTGATGTCGTGTGGCCGGCCGAGCGACGGATGCACGAAGAACCGATTCGCGATCAAATCGCGCGGTGCGCGCGTCGGGTTGATCGTGACGAAGACGTCGGGGCCGTGCGGATCCATGCCGGCGAGCCGCTTCGGGTAGAGCGTCACCGTCGGGCGCGTCTCCGGTTGGTCGCCTTCGCCGATGACGTAGTTGTACGCGCCGATCAGCGACGGATCGGTGCACACGTATTCGTGATCCATGTGCACGGCGACGCGTGCGCGCTGCCACTGGAACGCACCGAGCACCGTGCCTTCGTCGACGCTCGGATCCTCGATCATCGAGCGAATCGCGTGCGGGCTCGCGGCGAGCACGACGTGATCGAACCACGCCGACTCGTGCGAGCCGTCGCTGTTCTCGAGCCTGATTCTCACGCCGCGCGGTCGCCGCGAGATGCCGACGACGCGCGTGCTCGTGCGCAGCCTGCCGCCGCGCTGCTCGAACCAGATGTGAAACGCTGCAGGCCACGCGTGCATGCCGTGCTCGACGACCATGCGCTCCGCCGGCCCCCAGCCGACGCTGCCTTCCATCTGCCAGTACGCGACGAGCGGCCGGATGAAGAAGGATTCCGGATCGCGATCGGGCATCGGGAACGATCCGCCCGCACGCGGATTGAAGAAGCAGCGCCGAAACTCCGGGCCGTAGTCGTACTCGTCGAGATATTGCCGCGCGGTCCAATCGGCGAATCGCGCCTCGGCGGTGACCTCGAGACACGTCTGCTCGAACATGTCGATGTCGTCGAAGAACCGGCCTTCGTCGTCGATCCCGTCGATCACGCGACGCTCGCCGCGCGTGGTCCACACCGGCGAGCCGTCGAGCCTGGTGCACGTGTGATCTTGCTGCACGGGCAAGATCTTCAGATCGAGCTCCGCCATGAACTTGCGGACCTCGTGCGACGTCGTGCGATTGAAGTCGCTGACGCCGGCGTCGACGAGCACGTGCGATCTGCCGTGCGGCACCGGCACCGCAAAGCAGTGTCCGCCGAGCCGTTGCAGCTCCTCGAACATCGTCACCTCGAGGCCGGCATCGAGGAGCACCTTCGCGGCGCCCATCCCAGCCGCTCCACCACCCACGATCGCGATGCGCGCCATCGCGACGAGTCTAGCCTAGAGGCCGATGTCTCCGCAGGAGGTGGTCGAGGCGGACTTCTGAATCGATGGGACGATCGCGATCAGCGCGCGCATCTACCGGCGGTGATCGCGGATGACCGGTCCACCACCGTTCGACGGCGGCGGACTGCTGCCGCGATGATCGCGAACCGTCGTTCCGCCGCTCGCGTTCACGCGGTGATAACGCGTGCGATGGACGTTGTAATCGGGGCGGCCGTCATCGACTTCCCAGCGGCCACGGTTGTACGAGCGGCGGCCGTTCACGACGGTGTACGAGCCCGAGACGTAGACGTGGCCCGAGCCGCGATCCGTCTCCCAGTAGCCCGGCGTCCAGACGTAGCCGCTATCGCGATAGTCCCAGTAGCCGTCGACATAGATGTGGCCGGCGCGCGGCTCGGCCCAGTGACCGTCGACCCAGACGTACTGGTTGCCACGCGGCTGCCATGCGCCCTGCACCCAGTAGTAACCCGTGCGCTCGGGCTGCCAGTAGCCGGCATTCCACTGCCAGTTGTTGTTCACGTACGTGTAGCGACCGTTGACCCAGATCTGACCGGGGCGATGACCGTAGTCGTAATACTCGACGTGGGTGACGACCGGCGGCGGCGTGGAGACCGCAGCGACGATCACGCCGACCGCGACGGCAGTCGCGACCGTGGAGAACAAGTTCGGACCGCGAACGTGGACGCCGCCGCGCGCGTAACACCCCGACGCGACCGCGGCCAAGACCAGAACAACGAGCACTTTGCGCATCCGCCGATCATCGCGAAGAAATCGGGCGGCGGCAACAGGCAGAATCCGGCAGTGACTCAGAAGACTTCCGCGCACCACGGCGCGATCGGCGAGGTGAATAAACGTTCGGCCGTCGCGATCGCGCGGGCGTCACCGCGAACGAGGCCGGCTCGTGCGAGGCGCGTCGCGGTAAAGCCGCCCAGGTATAGCGATCCGAGCGCGCCGCGATCGATGTCGAGCTCCGCGTTGCGTGTGGTCGGCGCGCAGGTCGCACGACCGTCCTCGACCACGAGCTCGAACGTGCCGCCGCCGAATGTGAAGCGCAGCACGCCGTCGTTCGTGTAGCGACGCGCACGCAGGGCGGCAGGGGCGTCTTCGATCCGGAGCCACAGGCTGTCGCTGCGCTCGCGTGCGACGAGCCGCGGGTTGTTGACGATCAGCGGCAGCACGTCATCGGTCGGCGCGTTCCACCAGCCGACGCGATGAAACAAGTCGACGTTCAAAAGGAACTGCCAGAGCGTTGCCTCCGCGCGCGCATCGACGCCATGCATCTCGACCACGGAGACCTTGCCGCCGGGCGACGGTCCTTCGACACGCTGCTGGCGATACACGATGTAACCGACGTGCATGTCACCGCGCCGCACGATGACGTGACGCCGGAGGCTCGCGCCTTCGCGCGACCATGGGGTCTCCATGAAGCGGCGCTGGTGCCACCACACGGCGGAGCGCCGCAGGATCCCGGGCCGCTGCGCCGTCGCGCGCGCATAGATGGCGGGCAAGACTTCGCGCGCCCGCGCTTCGTCGATCCACTCGAGCTCGTCGAAGTCGCGCGGAGCGATGCGCACGTGGCGGGTGTCCTCGATCGTGACCTCGTCCTGCTCGGCGGCGACGCCGTAGCCGAAGCGGCCGTAGATCGACGCCTCCGATGCCCACAGGCCGCTCACGGCGTAGTCGCGCTGCTTCGCGTCATCGAGGTGGCGCTGCATGAGCCCGCGCAGCAGGCCGCGGCGGCGATGCGTCGGGCGCACCGTCACCATCGTGAGGCCGGCGATCGGTAGGCTCCCGCCGGGCACGCCGATGTCGAGCTTGAATGACGCGGCGGTGCCCACGATCTGCTTGCCCTCGAACACGGCCCACGTTTGCGACCTGTCCACGAGCGCGTTCAAGCGCTCTTCGCTGCCGGGGTCAACTTCCGGATCGCCGCCGAACGTCTGGAGGAGTGATTCGCGGTACGCGAACACTTCGTCGTCGGTAATTGTCCGGATCTCCATCGGCGGAGCGTACATTCACTGTATGCGGCTCGCGAGTGTGTTCGTGGCGTTCATCGCGGTGGCGGCGATCGCCCGCGCGGACATCGTGAAGGATCACGCGGGACGGATCGTGATCTCGCCCGACGCGCCGCCGACGCTCGCGACCGAGCTCGCCGCCTACATCAAGGCGAACGTGACGAAGGACGACGCGTACGAAGCCATCAAGGGTTCGCCGTGGGAGATCCACCTTGTCGGGTTCCTGTCCGCGGACGCGACCGACGTGACGCTCGAGATCGGCGACCTCGACAAGCTGCCGGTCGCGGCAAAGAAGCGCCTGGTGATCACCTCGACGAAGCTCACGACCGCCGCCGGATACGTAGCGAACAAGACGTACGCCGTGCGCCTCGTTTCCCGCAAGAAGGTGCTCGCCAGAGCCACGTTGCGTCTGCGCGACTGACACACGTGTAGCGCCAGAGCACGACGGCGCGGCGTCGAATCGTGGCTCGGCGCCCGATGCCGCGCGGCACATCGAATGCACTCCCCCTCGGAGTATGGATGACCGCGGCAAGAGTGAAGCACTCCAAATCAAGCAGCTCGTCCTGCCGCCGGTCGCTCGTAACACGGCGGTTCAGCGGCGCCTGACCCTCCCGATCGAGGGTGACCGCCCGAAGCTGTACGTGATCGTGACGCCTCCCGAAGTGAGGGAGCGCTGGCTGCTCTGGGTCGCGATCCGCCAGAGCGCGCTTCTGACGTTCCTGATTACCTTCGCGCTCATCGCAGCGGCGAGCGCGATCATTTAGGCAGTATGCTAGTCGCCTAGTGGCAGCCGACTGCCAGATGTGCGGCGCCGTCCACCCCAAGTGGGCGACGCACTGTCCTGAAACGAGGACAGGCGAGACGATCCTCGGCAAATACGAGCTCGGCCCGGTGCTCGGGCTCGGCGGCATGGCGGCCGTCTATGCGGCACGGCATACGGTTCTGCGTCGCGACGTCGCGCTGAAAGTCCTGCACAAGCGCTTCGCGGTCGACAAGGAGCTCGGTTCGCGGTTCGTTCGCGAGGCGCGCGAGACGGCCGCGACGGGACATCCCGCGTTCGTCGGCGTGCACGATGCCGGCATCACCGAGGACGGCTGCGCGTTCATCGAGATGGAGCGGCTCGCGGGCCGCGACCTCTACACGATCCGCAAGGCGGAGAAACAGATCTCGCCCGAACGCACGGTGAAGATCGCGATTCAGGTCCTCGACGCGCTCGAAGTGCTCCACCGCCGCAACGTGATCCATCGGGATCTGAAGAGCGCGAACATCTACATCGAGGGAGTGGAAGAGCGCGTGAAGCTGCTCGACCTCGGGTTCGCGAAGGCGTCCGACGATCTGAAGCTGACGTCGCCGAACGCGCTGCTCGGCACGCCGTTCTACATCTCGCCGGAGCAGTACATCGATCCGACGACGGTCGACGCACGCGCGGACTTGTTCTCGCTCGGCGTCGTGATGTTCGAGGTGCTGACCGGTGAGTGGCCGTACACGTACGACTCGAAGCGCGATCTGCTGCAGAAGGTGATGTTCGGAAATCTCGAGCGTCATCCTGCCGCGAAGCGCGACACGGTCCCGCAGTGGCTCGACCAGGTCGTCGCGCGTGCACTCGCGCTCGATCGCGACAAGCGCTACGCGGACGCTGCTGCGATGCGCGCCGCGCTGTCACGAAAGTCGACGAAGTCCGGAATCTTTCGTCGGCTGTTCGGAAAGCAGTGAAACGCCTCGCGCTGTTCATCGCGCTGTTCATCGTGCTCGCGGGCGCCGGAATCTGGTACGGGGTCCGGTCGAGCGGCGTCACGTTCGACGACGTCGGCGCATTGTGGCGCTTGCCCGTGGCGACGCTCGTCGCGCTGGGCGTCTTGTGCGTGCTGTTCTATGTCGCGGACATGTTCCGGTACCGGTTCGTCGGCCGCGCCGTCGGCGTGCACGTGCCGTGGCGCGCGACGCTCGATGCGACGATCGCGAACTTCTTCTTCTCGTGGATCACGCCAGGCGCCGCACTCGGCGCGCCCGCCGCGATCGTGATGCTCGGGCGGCGCGGTGTGCCGTGGGATGCGGCGGCGTTGATCGCGTTCGGCAAGTCGCTGACGGGCACGGCGGTGTTGATCCTGCTCGCGTTCGTGGTGATGGCGCTCGGGCTTGGACCTGAGCTAGATGGCGGCACGCTCGCGGTGTTCACGACGGGTATTGGATTCGTCGCGGCGATGCTGCTCGTGCCGATCGTCGGCGCGATCTGGCCCGCGGCGTCGCTGCGGTTGATCGCGCGGCTCGAGGCGTGGCTGCTGCGGCGGAAGCGCGGGCACAAGCTCTCGGTGCGGTTCTGCGCGGGTCTGCGAAGCGCGGTCGAGCGGCTCGCGAAGCTGCGCACGGGCGGCAAGCTCACGCCGATGTTGATCTTGCTCGCGCACCTCGCCAACCTGGGCGTGCTCGTCGCGATCGCGACGCTGCTCGCGCACTCGTTCGGCGCGGCCTCGATCCCGCACGCGATCGGGATCTCGACGGTGTACGCGGCGTTCACGTACGTCGCGCCGACGCCGGGTGGTGCCGGCATCTCGGAAGCGGTCGGTCCCGCGTTCTACGGCAGCATCCTGTCGGCACACGACGCGGTGGTCGTCGTGCTGCTGTTTCGCGCGCTGACGTTCTATCTGCACATCGTCGTCGGCACCATCTATCTCGGCATCGTCGGCGGAACGCGTCAGATCCTCGAGCGCCGGAAGGCCGCATGAAGATCGCCGGCGTCGCGATCGCGATGCAGGCGTCCGGCACCGGCCTCGCGCGCTGGCGTTCGCTCGCGGATGCGGCGCTCGCCGAGCTCGGCCCGAGCGATGCGCCGATCATCATCGGGTCGTGCAACGGCGCCGCCGATGAGCTCGATGCGGCGAGCTGGTCGCGTGCGTTCGCCGAGCTCGGTAACCTGCCCATCGCGAGCGCCGCGTGCGCGTCCGGCTTGCACGCGTTGTGGGTCGCGCAGGCACGCCTTGCCCATGACTGCGACGAGGTCATCGTGCTCGCGTCGGACATCGTCTCGCCCGCGAGTCACGGAAACTTCGAGACGCTGCGCGTGCTCGACGATACGCCCGCGCCGTGGCAGCCGACGTCCGGCGGATTTCGCGAAGGCGAGGCCGCGGTCGCGATCCGCTTGCAGCGCGGCGCCGGCGTTGTCGGTCCGCTGCTCGGCAACGACAACCTCGCCGCGCTGGTGACTCGTATCGGCACCGAGCACGTCGCATTCGCGATCGGGCAGGGCACCGGGCCCGCGAGCGTTGATGCGCGCGAGCTCGCCGCGTTGCCACCGCATGTTCCGATCGCAACGGCGCTCGCGAGCTGCGGCCACACGATCGGCGCATCGGGACTGCTGTCGGTCGCGCTCGCGACCGGCGCGCGCGCAGACCTGCTCGCGATGCCGGTCGCGACCGCGATGGATGGACGCCCGCTCGGCGTGCCTCGCGATGCGCGCGGTGATGTCCTCGTGATGTGCCGCGCGCTCGGCGGTGCATGCGCCGTGGTGAAGCTCGGTGACGGCGATGTCCGCCAGCGTTCGTGCTGGGTCGAGCCGCAGCCCGCGCCGGCGATGCGGCTTCCTCTGCTGCGGCGCATCGCGGCCTTGCCGAGACCGGCGACGTTGCCGGATGCGATCGTCGTGCGGCTCGACGCGCCGCTCGCACCGCCCGAGGATGCGCGTATCGGAACGCGGCTGTTGCCGAGCGTTGTCCTCGAGATCACGCCGGGCTTCCTCTCGCAGCTCGTCTCGAGCGTGTGGGGATTTTGCGGCCCGGCTGTCACACTCGTCGGCGGGAGCGACGAGGGTTGGGTGCCCACGCTTGCCGCGATCCGACACGTACACGGCGAAGTCCTCGTGTTACACGTCCACGGACGTGACTTCGAGTGGGGGACATAGCGGCACAGGCTTGCTCGCCGGGCAGCGTGTCCTCGTCACCGGCGGGTCCGGCGGAATCGGGCAGGGCATCTGTGCCGTCGCTGCGCGCGAAGGCGCACGCGTCGCGTTCACGTGGACCGGCAACGAAGCCGGCGCGAACGCGACCAAGGACGTGATCGGACCCGACGCGATCGCGATTCGCGCGGACCTGCGCGAGCTCGACGCAGCGGCGCGCGTCGTCGCCGCCGTCGAAGATGCGTGGGGCGGCATCGATGTCCTCGTCAACAACGCGGCAGTGAGCGAGAGCGTGCCGTTCATCCTCCTCGAAGATGCAGAGGTGCGCGACGTCCTCGAGCTCAACGTGATGGCGCCGTTCCGGCTGTGTCGCGCGGCGGTGCGCGGGATGATCCGCCGCAAGTACGGGCGCATCGTCAACATCAGCAGCATCGCGGGCTCGCGCACGATTCCCGGCCCCGCACACTACGCGGCGTCGAAGGGCGCGCTCGACGGCCTGACGCGCAGCCTCGCGCACGAGGTCGGTCCCTACGGTGTGCTCGTCAACGCGATCGCGGCGGGCATCTTCGAGGGCGGCCTACGCTCGACGATCCCCGAGCACCATCAGAAGCGATACATCGACGCGTGCGCGCTCCGGCGCGTCGGCACGCCGGCGGAGTGCGGCGAGCTCGTCGTGTGGCTCGCGTCGCCGAAGAACACGTACATGAACGGCGAAGTCCTGTTTCTCGACGGAGGCACGGTGTCCTGATGTTCAATCCGGTCGTCGCAAAACAAGATCGAGACGCCGCCTTCCTCGCCTTCACGCGATCGATCTGCCCCGAGTGCCGCAAGGTCATCGACGCGCATATCGTTCTAAAAAACAGCAAAGTCTGGATGCAGAAGAAGTGCCCGCAGCACGGCAGCTTCGAGGTGCTGACGTCGTCGGACGTCGACTACTACATGCGATCGCTGTCGTACACGAAGCCGGGCACGCTGCCGCTCGAGTTCTCGACGAAGGTCGAGCACGGCTGCCCGAATGACTGCGGCCTCTGCGAGGACCACCTCCAGCACACGTGCTCCCCGATCTTCGAGATCAACGACAAGTGCGACCTGACGTGCCCCGTCTGCATCGTGCGCAATCAGCAGCGCTACACGATGTCGTTCGAGGACTTCAAGAGCGGCGTCGACAAGCTCGTCGAGAAAGAGGGCGAGCTGCCGCTGCTGTTGCTCTCCGGCGGAGAGCCGACGCTGCACCCGAAGTTCTTCGAGTTTTGCGACTACGTCCTGAAAGGCCCGCACGAGGGCAAGATCAAGCGTCTGTTGATCTCGACGCACGGTCGCCGCATCGCGAACGATCGAAAGTTCGCCGAGCGCTTCAAGGCGGGCGGGATGTACGCGTCGCTGCAGTTCGACACGCTGAAGCCGGGCGTCTATCCCAAGATGCGCGGCGTCGAGCTGATCGACATGAAGATGAAGTGCGTCGAGGTCATCAGCGAGCTCGACATTCCGGTCGTGCTCGTTCCGACGATCTCGCGCGGCGACAACTCCGAGGAGCTCGGCGCGCTGATCGACTTCGGCGTGAACTGGAAGCAGGTGTCGTCGATCGTGCTGCAGCCGATGGCGCACACGGGCGACGGTGGCGATCGCTATCACGCGACGCCGGCGGGCCACCGCCTGACAATGCCCGAGATGCACGAGCTCATCGAGGCGCAGACCGGCTGGCTTACGAAGTCGAGCTTTCACCCGGTGCCGTGTTCGCACCCGAGCTGCTACACGGCGACCTACCTGTTCCGCATGGACGACGGGCGGCACGTTCCGCTGCCCGAGTTCGTCAACATCCGGCAGTACCTCGACGCGATGGCGAACCGCGCGGTGATCCGCAGCGACGACGCGCTCGAGAAGATGATCATGGACGCGATCGTGGGCCTGTGGTCGGCGACGAAGGTCGGCGAGGACAGCGACGTGATCCTCGGCTCGCTCAAGGGCTTCCTCAAGGACACGTTCAACTCGCGCAATCCGCTGTCGGCGGGCGAGATCGAGCGCCGCGCCGAGGCACGCTGCAAGGCGATCTTCATCCACGCGTTCATGGACGCGTGGGACCTCGACGTCGCGCGCCTGAAGAAATGCTGCACGCATTACGTGATGCCCGACGGCCGCCTGATGCCGGGCTGCTCGTACAACAACGTCTACCGCCACAAGGACGCTCGGTTCTTCCCGACCGCCGGGCCGGTCGAGCCCGCGCCGGTCCGCATCGACGGCAAGCGCGGCCTGCCGGTCCTTGGATGATCCGTGATCGTCGACGAGCTGCGCGAGCTGATCATCACGAGTGCGCCTGACCCGGCGCAGGCGGCGCCCGTGCGCACGTGCCGCGCCGACGAGCCGCTCGACGGGTTGATCCCGTTTTCGTCGGTGATCGTGCTCGGCACGGTGATCGCCGTCGAAGATCGCTATGGCATCACGGTGCGCCGCGCGGATCTGCAGCGTGCGCTCGCCGGTGGTGTGACACTCGAGAAGCTCGCGACGATGATCGAGGAGTTGCGGTGAAGATCGACATCATTCATCCGGCGCACTACCGCAACGACGGGACGTTGGTGCAAGCGAAGGCGTGGTGGCACCGCCTCGACGGCTACCTGCCGCACCTCGGCCCGCCGCTCATGGCAGGCCTGACGCCGGCGCATCACGACGTGCGCATCGTCGAGGAGTATCACCGCGACGTCGACCTCGACACCGACGCCCAGGTCATCGGCATCAGCGCGCAGATCATGCAGTTCGATCGCGCGGTCGATCTGTCGCGCGAGTTTCGCAAGCGTGGCAAGCGCACGATCATCGGTGGCTACTTGCCGTCGATGTTGCCCGACCGGTGCGAAGGCCTGTTCGACGCGATCGTCGTCGGTGAAGGCGACGAGCTGTGGCCGCAGGCGATCGCCGACGCCGAGCGCGGCGCGCTGAAGCCTCGCTACACGGCGACGCGCCCCGTCGATCTGACGAAGCTGCCGGTCCCGCGCTACGACCTGATCGACGCGAAGCTGCGGCACGTCATCTATCCCGTGCAGGCGACGCGCGGCTGCCCGTTCACGTGCACGTATTGCTCGATCGCGGCCGTGTTCAAGGGCGGCTATCGCAAGCGGCCGATCGATCAGATCGTGCGCGACATCGAGGCGACCGGCAGCCGCGACATCAACTTCTGCGACGACAACCTCTGCGAGGACGTGAAGTGGATCGTCAAGCTGTTCGACGCGCTCGACGGCATGAAGCTCCGCTGGGGAACGCAGACGACGATCAATGTCGCGCGCCATCCGAAGGTCCTCGCGGCCGCGCGCAAGAGCGGCTGTCAGCTGATGGCGCTCGGCGTCGAGACGCTGAACGCGCGCAACCTCGAGGAGGTCGACAAGACGTTTCACGCCGTCGACAAGTACGCGGAGGGCTTCCGCGCGATCATGGACGCCGGCATCGCGCCGCACGCGTTGATCATCTTTGGGTTGCCCGAGGATGACTCCGAGACGTTCAAGCGCACCGTCGATTATCTCGAGCGACTCAAAGTGCCGATCGCGCAGTTCTTCATCCTGACGCCGTATCCCGGCACGCCGCAAGGCGACAAGATGCACGCGAGTGGCACCGTGTTCGACGAGCGCCTCGCTCATCTGCGCGAGCCGTACGTCGTGTTCGAGCCGCAGCAGCTGACACCGGGACAGCTTCACGATGGCTGGTGGAGCGCGCTCGAGGAGTTCTACTCGCTGCGGTCGATCGCGCGACGGGTCGTGCTGCGCAAGGACCCGAACAACCTGCTCGTGAACCTCGCGCAGAACATCGTGTACTGGTCGAAGGTGCGGCGCGGCGTTCATCCCGTCTACTTCGAGGGCGGGTGATGCGCGCGGTGGCGCTCGCGCAGCTGGGCTGCACGGTCACGCACGATCCCGACGGTGCACCACGCCTGGTCGATCGAGAGGGCCACATCTCGATCTCGCACGACGGCGCGTGGACGGTCGCGGTGTACAGCGATGCGCCGATCGGGATCGATCTCTGCCTGCGCTCGCACGCGGCGCGAGCGACGCGCATCCTCGACTGGCTCGCGATCGATTGCGATGCGGATCCGGTCGAGCAGTTCGCCGCGCTCGAGGCTGCGCTGAAGCTGCACAGGCTCGGCATCGAACGCGTGCTCGATCGCGATCTCGCGATCCTCGTCGACGGCGACGCGCTCGTCGTGCGCGGGCTCGGCGACGACATTCGCGCGACGCTGCACCACTATCCGGACTTCGTGATGGCGGTATGTGGTTAGTCGCATCCTCGGTGGTGACCGAGGTGCCGCGCGAGCGCGTGCGTGACGTGCGACGGTTCAACGCGCCGGTCCAGCTCGCCGTCGCCGCGGCGCACGAGGTGGCCACCCATGCGGTCGTGCCGGCGGAGGCCGCGCTCATCTCGCTCGCGCCGTGTCAGTCGGGATCGCCCGAGCTCCACAAGTGGATCCGCGACATCAGCACAGAGAGCGGCGGCAGTGTGAAGGTCAACCCGACGCACACGCTCCACGCCGTCGACAACCTCGCGCTCTCCGTCTTCTCGATCGCGCTGCGCAACCGCGCGTGGGCGATGTCGCTCGGCGGCGCGGCCGGTATGTTCTGGACGGCCCTCGAGCTCGTGCTCGAGCGCGACGAGCGCGAGGTGATCGTGCTCGCGGGCGATCAGGTGTCGGGCGTCGACGCCTCGCCCGCCGTCGGCGTCGCGATGCTGTTCGCGCGCGAACCCTACGCGGATCGTCCGCGGCTGCTCGCGGTCGAGCGGCAGCGCGCGCAGGGGCAGCCGACGCCGCACGCGGCCGCCGGCGCGATCGCGATGCTCGCCGATCTGCGTGATGCCTATCGCGTGCCCGCACCGCACGGCGACGGCTTCGACGACATCGTCGTCAGGTGGGCGCGATGACGCGCGTCGTGATCACCGGCGTCGGCGCGCTGTCGCCGCTCGGCGTGACGCGCGAGGCGCTCTGGCACGGCGTGCTCGAAGGGCGCACGGGCATCCGCACGATCGACGTGCAGGGCGAGGTCACGAGCGGCGGACCGGTCGCGATCGACGGTGACCGTCGAGTCGCGAATCACGCGATCGATGCCGCGCTCGCCGCCGCCAAGCGCGACGCACACGACACCGGCTTCATCTGGGGCACGGGCCTCGACACGTACGAACGCGCGAACGGCCTCGTGCATCGCTCGGCGGGCAGCTGCTTCTCCGCGCTCGCGCAGCGGTTCGCATCACCGCGCCGGATGATCGCCGTCGCATGCGCGACCGGCACCGCCGCGATCGGCGAAGCGTTTCGGCTCGTGCGCGCGGGTCGCGCCGACGCCTGCGTCGCCGGCGGATCCAGCGTGATGCTCGGGCCGTTCTACGTGATGGGCTTCCACGCGCTGCGCGCCGTCGCCGTCGATGTGGCGGGCGAGCCCGCGAGCACCGTGTGCAAGCCGTTTGATCGCAAGCGTCGTGGCTTCGCGCTCGCGAACGGTGCAGGCGCACTCGTCGTCGAGTCGCTCGCGAGCGCCGAGCGTCGCGGCGTCACCCCGATCGCCGAGCTCGTTGGTTACGGCGCATCGCAGGACGCGTTCGATCTCAACCGGCCACCCACCGACGGCGCGGGCGCGCAGCTCGCGATGGAGCGCGCGCTCGCCGACGCGAAGCTCGCGCCGCGCGACGTCCACGCCGTCAACGCGCACGGCACCGGTACGCTCGCGGGTGACATCGCCGAGGCCGCCGCCCTGCGCACGGTGTTCGGCCGCGTGCCGGTCTCGAGCATCAAGGGCGCGATCGGCCACACGATGGCGGCGGCCGGCGCGCTCGAGGCGATCGTCGCCCTCGAGACCTGCCGTACCGGCATCGTGCCGGCGACCACGAACCTCGACGAGCCCGACGATGCGTGCGCGCTCGACCACGTGATCGGCCGCCCTCGCGCGTGTGATGCGAGCCGCGTGATCAGCACGTCGTTCGGGATGGGTGGGCAGAACGCGGCGATCATCCTGGAGAGGTTCGCGTGACAACGCTCGAGACGGTCATCGTCCTCGTGCGCGACACGCTCTCGCTCGGCCCCCACGAGCCGGTGCGCGGCGATCAGCTCCTGTTCTACGACCTGCAGTTCACGTCGCTCGACCTGCTCGATCTGCTGTATCGCGTCGAGGAGCACTTCGGCGTCGCCATCCCGGAGGGCACGCTGTATGGCCTCGCGCGCGGCGAGCTCGACGACGGGGCGTTCGCCGACCGCGGGCTCCTCACGCCGCTGGGACGCGAGCGGCTCATGGCGTTATTCTCCGACTCGCCCACGTCGATCTTCCCGGATCAGATCCACTTCCAGACGCTCCCACGCTATTGCACCGTCGCCGCGATCGCGCGGCTCGTCGATCACCTCCAAACGTAATGTTCGAGCTCATCCGTACCATCCGCATAGAAGGTGACCGCGCCGACGGCTCTGCCGAGGTTCCGCTCGAGCACCCGATGCTCGCCGATCACTTTTCCGGCCGCCCGCTGTTGCCCGGCACCTGGCTGATCGAGCTCGCGGCGCAGATCGCCGGCCCGCTCGCGGAGACGATGGAGCAGAATCGCTGGGCCGTGCTCGCAATGGTCCAGAGCGCGAAGCTCCTCGCACCGGTCGATCTGCCGGCAAGCCTCGACATCGAGGCGACGATCGTGCGGCGCGCCCGCGAGATCGTGACCACACGCGTGACCGCGTGGAACGGCGACATTACCGTCCTGCGCGGCGAGCTCGTGTTCGCGCTCGTCGAGTCGCCGCCCGGCACCGAGGCTGCGGTGCGCGAGCGCAACGAGCGGCTCTGGCGCTGGTCGAAGCCCTAGGGGCAGCTGCCGTCGCGCGTTATTCAAAAGTCGAGTAGCGTCGGCGCATGCGCTCGAGCTCCGACTACGCGCTTCCGCGTAACGCCGGCGAAGTGCGGCGACTGGCGATCCAGGCCGAGATGCTCGCCGAGGCGACGGAGACGCTGCTCGGTGCGCTCGACCTTCGCGACGCGCGGAGCTGCATCGACATCGGCTGCGGGACCGGCGATGCGTTCGAGCCGATCAAGCGCGTGGCCCCGCGCTGCACACGCATCGTCGGGCTCGATCTCGATACGTCGCCGGCGCGCGGGCGGCTCGCCGAGGTCGAGCTCGTCAGCGGCGATCTGTTCGACACGAGCCTGCCACTCGGCGGTCCGTTCGACCTCGTGTATTCGCGCTATCTCCTGCATCACATGCCGGACCCTGTCGCCGCGCTCGCGCGCATGTGGGAGCTGACAGCGCCGGGCGGAACGCTCGCGGTGCTCGACATGGATCAGCGCGCGACGACGACGTATCCCGAATGGGAGCCGTACGCGCGGCTCGAAGGCTGGATCCGCGCGCTCTACGTGAAGATCGGGCTCGACAATCAGATCGGGCACAAGCTGCCTCACATGTTCGAGCGTGCCGGAATCGGGAAGCCATCCGGCACCAAGGTGATCGGCCTGATCCGCGCGATCGCCGAGCTCGACGAGTTCCTGACGCTGCTGCTCGAGATGATCCGCGACAAGCTCGTCGTCAACGGCGTGGCGAGCGCGGACGAGATCGCGGTGCTCGAGAAGGAGCTGGCGAGCGCGGGTCAACTATCGGCGGTGTACTGCTATCGACCCACGGCCGTCGGCGTCTGGAAGCGCAAGGCCTGACACGTGACGCACGTGGTGATCGTTGGTGGCGGGCCCGCGGGTCTCTCGGCCGCGGCGTGCCTCGCCGAGCGCGACGTGGCGTTCACGATCCTCGAGCGTGGCGAGGGACCGTTCGCGGGGCTGCGCGCGCTCGATCCCGAGATGCAGCTCCTCACGCCGCCACGATTCTCGCGCCTGCCCGGCATGACCACGCAGGGTGCCGACTACGAGCGGTTCGGCGAGGTCGTGAAGCAGTTCGAAGCGTGGCGTGCGGAGCGGCGGCTCGACGTGCGCACGCACGCGCGCGTCGACAAGATCGAGCGCAGCGGCGATGGCTTCGTCGTGTGTGTCGGTCGCGAGCGGATCGCGGCGACGCACGTCGTGAACGCGACGGGCATCATCGGCCATCCCGTGTTCCCGCCGGACTTCGACGGGACGCGCTACGCCGGCGCGTGGCAGCACAGCTTGACCGTGCGCAGCGAGGATCTCGCGCGCGCAGACAAGCTCGTCGTCGTCGGCGCCGGCATGTCCGCGGCCGAGGTGATCGAGCGCTGGCTCGACGTTCGCGCTCCGCGGTCGCGCGCCTGGCTCTCGACGCGAAAGTCGATCGTCGCCGCCCCGCAGAAGATCTTCGGCATCGACCTTCACTACTGGCTCGCGCTACCCGAGCTCGCGCCCGGTCGGCTGTTCGGCCGCCGCATCGGCCCGTCGCGCGATCTCATCATTGGCCGGCGCGTGCTGCGCTCGCTGCGTGACGGCGCGGTCACGCGCGTGCCCGCAGTCACGAGCTACGACATGACGTTCGCTGACGGCACGCATCTCGAGCCGGACCTGCTCGTGCTGGCGACCGGCTATCGCTACGCGACGGAGCACCTCGCGGGGCTCGTCGAGGTCGACAACCACGGGCATCCGATCGTCGATCGGCACTCGGCGAGCACGCGCGCACCGAACCTCTATCTGCTTGGCCTGCGGTTCGGTCGCACGGTCAAGTCATCCGCACTACGTGGGATCGTGAGTGACGCCGAACACGTCGCCGCCAGGATCGCGAGGACATCGTGAAGCAGATCATCGTCGAGGCGTTCGGAGACTCGTCCAAGCTGAAGCTCGTCGACGCGCCGGAGCCGAGCGGGGAGGTCGTCGTCGAGGTGAAAGCCGCGGGCCTCAACTACGCCGACCTCATGCAGCGCGAAGGCATGTACCTCGGCGGACCGAAGCCGCCGTTCGTGCCCGGTGGCGAAGCGGCGGGTGTCGTCGTCTCGGGTGCGTTGCCGGCGGGCTCTCGTGTGATGCTGACGGCGAAGGGCGGCTGCTACGCGGAGCGCATCGCGGTGCGTGCGGCGCAGTGCGTGCCGCTGCCCGATGCGATCGACTTCCAGCACGGCGCCGCGTTTCCGATCACGTTTCTCACCGCGTATCACGCGCTCGTCACCGTCGCGCGCACACAGCCGGGCGAGGTCGTGTTGATCCACGCTGCGGGCGGCGGCGTCGGAACCGCGGCGGTCCAGATCGCGAAGCTGCTCGGCCTGCGCGTGATCGCGACCGCGTCTTCGGAGGACAAGCGTTCGCGCGTGCGCGCGCTCGGCGCGGACGTCGCCGTCGACTACGACGGCTTCGAGGCGGCGGTGCGCGATGCGGGCGGCGCCTCGGTCGTGCTCGAGTCCGTCGGTGGCGATGTGTTCCGCAGGACGCTGCCGCTCCTGCGCCCGCTCGGCCGCATGGTGCTCTACGGCATCGCGACCAAAGAGGCGCAGCCGATCGATCCGCTGAAGCTCCTGTTCGGCTCGCGCGCCGTCATGGGCTTTCACCTCGACGCGATCTTCTCGCAGCGCGAGCTGCTGGTTTCGTCGCTGCGCACGCTGATCGAGCACGTCGTCGCGGGCCGGCTCGCGATCACCGTCGGTCACACGTTCCCGCTCGCCGAGGCGCGCGCGGCGCACGATCTCGTCGCGAGCCGGCGGAGCTTCGGCAAGGTCGTGCTGGTTCCCTGACGAGATCGCCGCGTCGCGTGCGAGCTAGAAGCAGAGCGGCTGCAGCGTCTGGCGTAGGACCCTATCGCCGACGCCGACCTGGCCTTGCGCGTTGAGGCCGTAGCAGCTCACGCGGCCGGCCGCGTCGCGCACGCAGGTCTGGTAGCCGCCGGCCGCGATCTCGACGAATGGCCCGGCCGCGATCGCGAGTGGCGTCGAGAACGTGTCCTGGTTCATCGGCGAGATCGTGCGCTGCGCGTTGTCGCCCCAGCAGAACAGCGCGCCATTGGCGTCCAGACCACAAGTATAAAACCACGCAGCCACGATCGGTGCGTACGCGCCGACGAGGAACGGGACCTCGGAGGTCGCCGGCGGACCGACCTTGTTGTTGCCGAGCTCGCCTTCGACGCCGCGTCCCCAGCACCACGCCCGGCCGGCCGCGTCATTGCCGCAGACGTGCTCCTTGCCGGCGCTCACGGACTTCAGCTTGAGCCCGATCTTCGTCGGTGTCGTGCGCATCATCCGCGTCCCGTCGCCGACGGCTCCGTTGGTATTGTCACCCCAACAATAGGTCTCGTCCGCGCTGTCGAGTGCGCACGTGAACCCGCCGCCGACGGCGACGCGCGACCACGCGTTCGACGTGCCGACGCGCTGTGGCGTACCGCGATCGACGAGGTCTCCGAGCCCGAGCGCGCCTTCACGGTTGTTACCCCAGCACCACAGCGCACCCGCGGTGTCGACGGCGCACGTGTGATAGCGGCGCGTCGCGAGGTCGCGAAATTGACCGGGGATGCGCCGCGGGATCGGGCTCCACTCCTGGCTGATGCCATCGCCGGTCTCGCCTTGAAAGCGCGAGCCCCAGCACCACACCTGGCCGTCGACGAGCCGCGCGCACGTGTGCAGCTCGCCGACCGCGATCTGCGCGGCGGGGAATGCGAACGTCTGCGTCGGCACGAGGACTTGCTGCGTGTCCGCGCAGAAGCCGAGCGCACCCGTCATGTTCTCGCCCCAGCACGAGATGCCGCCCGCGCGGATCGCGCACGTGTGAAACGTGCTCGCGCTCATGGCGGTGACGCCGCCGTCGGTGGTGCAGTTCGGTGACGTGCTCGCCGGAATGCAGGCGAGCGGTACATTGAACGCGATGTCGAACGGCACCACGCCGCTATCGTCCGGCCGGTCACCGACGAGCGCGTCGAAGCCCACGCGCCCGCATCCGGTCAGCATCACGAGCCACAACAACGCTCGCACGAGGACAGCGTAGCACCCGGCCGCGAAGCGTCGCGTGCGCTTGCCGCTACTTGCAGCGAGATGTCGCTCGGCCAAGGTGCTCTACACGACGACACGTGCGCCCACGGTGACCTCGTACACGGTTGCGCGATCGCACTATCATGGAGTGATGCGTTGCGTGTTGCTCGGCGTGCTCCTCGCCGGTTGCGGGCGTGTCGGGTTCGACGCACCCGCGTACACGAGCAGGGTGGATGCTTCCTCGGAGCTACCGCCATGCGTGTCCGGCGCGTGGTCTTCGCCATCTCCGGTCGAAGGGTTCGCCGGGGGACCTTGGGAACGCACACCGTCGCAGCGTGCGGATCGACTCGAGATGCTGTTTGCCCGTTACGAGGTCGTCGGCAACGTACTCAATGCCCAGCTCAGCGTTTCGAGACGAGCGAGCGTCGCGGACCACTATGGGTCCTCGACCGAGATCGTCGAGCTCAACGAGCCCGGGACTGACGATGTGGATCCTTCGCTGACCGACGACGGACTCTACGTTGTCTTCATCTCGAAACGCACCGGAGCCGACCGTGCCTACGAAGCGTCTCGACCAACACTGACAGCCGCCTTCACCACGGTGCGACTCTTGCCTGGACTCGAGAATAAGCCCGTGTTCAGCCTCGACCTGACCGCTGATGGACGCGCCGTGTACTTTGCGAGCGGAACGGAGCTGTGGGTCGCGAGGCGCGCGAGACGTGAGGATCCATTTGGCGCCCCGACCTCGCTCGGAATCGATGGAGCCGCGCCGAGCATCGGCGCCGGCGAGCTCGAGCTCTACTTTTCGCGCGGCTTCACGCTGAACAAGCGATCCCGCGAATCACTCGATGCACCGTTTGCGTTCGAGGCGGAGGTCGCGACTCCCGGCGTGCAGTTGGCCCACTCTGTCGAGATCTCGAGCGACGGCACGGAGCTCTTGCTGATCGGGGACGATCAGTTGAATCGCATGAACCGCACATGCGAGTGATGCCCGGCGGTTCAGCGTCCGGTCTACGAAGCAATCAAGCGCACGCGATCGCGGAGCGCTCCTTGTTCGCCGAACAGGACCTCGCGCCAGGTCGCGAGCAACGTGCGCGTGTCGCGATCATCGGGATGAAATCCCGGGCGGAAATACGAGAGGTACGCGGGCAACAGGCGAATGAAGTAGCCCGGCCAGATCCACATGCGCCTCATGCCGCGTAGCCACGTCCATGGCTTCCACACGATCTTGCGGTCGGACATCATGCGCCCGTGCGCGAGCGCTTGCGCTGCGAAGAACACGACCGTGGTCAGCAGCATGATCGCCACCCGCCGCGCGTAGCCGCCCCCCGCCGCGCGATAGACGTCGAACGCGACCGCCTTGTGCTCGCTCTCTTCGAGCGCGTGCCACAGCCAGAGCGGGCGAACCGACACGTGAAGCTCCTCGCGAACGCGCTCGTCGCTGAGCAGTTGCTCGGCGAGCATCGCGGTGAAGTGTTCGAGCGCGCAGGTGGCGGCGAGCTGTGACATCGGCGAGAGGGTGCGACGCACGAGCTTCAAGAAGCCGCGCAGCCGGCGGTCGACACCGGGCGCCGACGTGAAGCCGTGCGCGACGAGGAGCTCGTTGAACGCGCGGTGCTCCTTGCCGTGCATCGCCTCCTGGCCGATGAAGCCCGCGACCTGCTTCAACAGGGCGGGGTCGGTGATCTTCGACTTCTGCTGCTTCACTGCATCGACGAAGAACTTCTCGCCTTCCGGGAACAGCAGCGAGAGCGCGTTCATGAACGTCGTGTGGTACGCGTCGGCGTGACACCAATCGCGCGGGACCGTCATGGGATCGAGAGCAAGCTCGAGATCGCGACGAGGGATGTCCATGTCGCCAGCATGCGACCGATCGCCAATCAGCCCTAGGTCAGCTCGTGCCGCGCGGTTATCATTTTGGGCCACGTGTCATCCCTCCCCGGCGCGTACATCAAGGACTTCGTCGAGCTCGTCGGGCGCTGGAAGATCGCCCCCGACACGCTGCTCGCGGGGCTGCCGATCGATTTCGCCAAGCTGTCGGAGCCCACGACGAAGGTCCCGCTGCGCGTGTGCGAGGCGATCCTCGGCCGCGCGCTCGAGTTGACCCACGAGCCTGCACTCGCGGTGCACGTCGGTACGCAGATGCGGGTCTCGACGCATGGCTTCCTCGGCTTCGCCGCGATGACCGCGAGCACCGCGCGCGAGGCGCTCGATCTCGCGGTCCGGTTCGCCAGCACACGCACCAGCGCGATCGGACTCGCGCTCTACGTCGAGGGGAAGACGGCGTCGCTCGTGATCGAGGAGCGCACGCCCCTGACGCCGCTCGTCCGCGAGTTCGTCGTGATCGCCTTGTTCGTCGGCATCTGGCAGCTGGGACAGGCGCTGACCGGTGCGCCCATCGACGGTGCCGCCGAGTGCGCGTTCACGGCGCCGGACTATATTGGCAAGCTGCCAACAGCCGGACGCGTTCGGTTCGGCTGTCCGGCGAACCGGCTCGTGTTCCCGTCGAGCGTGCTCGACCTGCCGCTGCGCAGCGCGGACGCCGTCGCCACGCGGCTCGCCCGCGAGCAGTGCGAGCGCGAGCTGGCGGAGGTCGTCGATGCGAGCTTGCCCGGCCGCATCCGCGTGTTGCTCGCCGAGTCTGATGGCACGCGCCCGCTCGACGATGTCGCGAAGCAGTTGCGCATCTCGCCGCGCACGATCAAGCGGAAGCTCGCCGAGCGCGGGACCACGTTCTCCGAGCTTCGCGACGATCTCAGGCGCCAGCGGGCCCTGCTGCTCCTCGATAATCGCGAGCTCTCGATCGGCGAAGTGGCAACGCGGCTCGGCTACAGCGAGCTACCGAACTTCACGCGCGCGTTTCGCAAGTGGACCGGCAAGACGCCGCTCGCATACCGCGAACGTGCCCGCTGACGGCGCACCCTAGTTGTCATATCGAGTGATGCGGTAGGCAGCTCGTGTGCGGACCTTGCACATAACCCCGCGCGATCGCAGCGACCTCGCAGTGGCAAGACGGCTGCACTTGGGGACTACATGGTAGCAACTGCAGCAATCCCGACGACGCCGATCTCCGTGCGTCACGAGCAAACCCGCGACCAGCTCGATGAAGTACTGCGCGACCTCGATCCGGTCGAGCTCCGCTCGCCGATCGTGCGTCGCGTCGGAGCTTCGGGTTTCGTGACCGAGGACATCCTCGCTCGACTGCTCGCGCGGCTGCAGCGCCACCGCATCGACGTGAATTCGTTCCTGGTCGATTTTGGCTGCGGTTCCGCCGGGGCGTCACTCTGGCTCGCGGAGCGAACTGGCGCGCGGCTCTACGGCGTCGATGCCGACCCGCTCGCGATCGGTCGCGCGCGGCGCAGCATGAAGAACTTCATCCTCGCGCAAGATGCGACGTTCGACTGCGCCTCGTTCGAGGCCACCTGGATCGAGCCGTCGCTCGCGCACGCGGTGATCTCGATCGACGCGCTCCACCTGTCGTCACGTCCGCTGACCGCGCTCGCCGAGGTCCATCGCGTCCTCATCACGGGCGGCATCGTGCTCTTCAACGTGTACGTCTCCGACGAGGACCCCGGCGCGACGTCGTGGGTCAAGACGCTCGAGCAGGCTGGCTTCGCGATGCTCGACATCGACGATCAGACGCACGTGTGGCGGTCCGTCATGGGGGCGAAGCATCGCGCGCGGATCGATCAAGCCGCCAATCTCGGCCAGCGGTTCGGCGAGCGCGTCGTCGCGCCCGAGCTCGCGGTCGCTCGCACGATGCTCGGCCTCGACTACGGGCCGTCGGTGATCGCGAACACGCGGCGGGTCGAGCTCGTCGCGCGCAAGGTCACCGGCAAGCGTCCTTCGTCCGATCGACGAATAGCTCATTCGCCGTAGAGGCCGAACGTGACCGGGTAGTTGACCTGCACGTTGCCGTCCGCGGCAGGGAACTCCCAGGTGAGCAGCTGCTCGACGAGGCACGTGTTCACGGACGCGGGCAGGTCGCTCTCGCTCGTGCTGGCCGACTCGACGCTGCCGCTCGCGAGGATCATGAACGACAGCACGACGCCGCCTCTCCGCACGCTGTTGCCCCACTGCGCTTCGCGCATGAAGCATTCGCGAAGGCCAGGCCGGTACCACTTCATGCGGCGGCGGATCATTGCCTTGTCGAGATCGCGCGGGCCGCGCATGTGGTGCTGGATCGGCAGGAAGAAGTCGGTCGGTGCAGCGGGCGACGCGACGAGCGCGATCGTCTCGGTCACGCTCGGCATCTCGAGCTCACCAGTCGTGCCCGCCATGTCCTCGAGCTCGACGACGACGCGCTTCTGCTTGTTCGCGATCTTCTCGCCCGCGACCTCGACCACGAGCGCGCTGGCCGTGGTCTCGATCGCGAGGCGTGGTAGCGGTGGCAAGCGCAGCGCGATCTCGACGGTTGCGGGCACCGTCACGTGCAACGTCAGGTTTTCTCGATCTGCGCTCGCGCTGTCTCGCACCAGCAGCGCGCCGCTTCGGTGACGATCGACCGCGTTCGCGCGTGGCATCGGGCGTCCCCACGCGCTGCGCTCGACGCCCTCGAAGCCGAGGCCGACGGCCTTGGTCCCGATCGGCACGTCGATGTCGAGCTGGATCTCTTGCTCGCGGCCCGTCACCGCGAGCGTCACGAACGTGACGTCGGGCGCCGCGTGGATCGCGACCCCGACTCGCTCGAGCTTCACATTCCACACCTTGGACGTGATGCGTAGCGCCGGCGGAAACTCGGTATCGATCGTCGGGAGCTCGTCGGCGGTCGCGGTCCCGGCGAGCAGACACACCACGAGCAGCGTGCGCACGAACGATCCGACACCGCGGCTCGGGCGGCCGTTCCCGATTTATTGGCGGCGAATCCTCGTGCAAGCGTGCAGTCCACCGCACATGATCAGACCGTGCGCGTTTTGTGCATCATGATCGCGGTGTTCCTCGGGTGCGGGACCGACGATCACCCGCGCGCGAAGTTGCCGTCGGTCAAGGTCACCGTCGACAAGGCGGTGCCCGTCGAGGTCGCGGCGATCGGAGATACGTCACACCTCTCGCCGGAGCTGCAGCGCGCGTTCGATCCACACGGAGACTTCACGCCGATGGGCCCGCCGCAGGCCGGCGATTGGCTCGCCGAGCACAAGGAGCGGCGGCAGTCGTTCGCGGACTTCTTGAACGCGGCCACCAACGTCCCCGCCGGTGAGCGCCGCATCCTCTATCTGCTGCCGATCGGCGACTTCCCGGAGACCGCGCCGAAGCTCACCGCGCTCGCCTCGATCACGCATGCCTTTTTTCAGGTCGAGGTGCGCACGCTGCCGGCGGTGAAGGTCACGGACGTCCAGGCGAAGACGCGGATCCACGACAACACTCACAAACGGCAACTGCTCGCCCCCGACGTGCTCACGTGGCTGACGAAGCGCTTGCCCGCCGACGCGTTCGGCCTCATGGCGATCACGATGGAGGATCTCTATCCCGAGCCATCGTGGAACTTCGTGTTCGGGATGGCATCGCTGCGCGAGCGCGTCGGCGTGCAGAGCTTCGCGCGTCAGGACCCGGCGTTCTTCGGCGAAGCGCGTGGCGCCGACTGGCAAAAAATCGCGCTCCGCCGCGCGACGTGGACGCTCGTGCACGAGATCGGACACATGTTCGGCCTCACGCACTGCACGTACTGGGAGTGCGTGCAGGCGGGCTCCAACAACCAAGCAGAATCCGATCGTCGCCCGCTGCATCTCTGCCCGGTATGCACGCGCAAGCTGCACTCGTCGGTCAGTTTCGATCCCGCGGTGCGAGAGGAGGAGCTCGCGAAGGTCTTGCGCGAGCTCGGCATCGACGACGAAGCAGCGTGGTCGGAGCGTCGCGCGAGATGGATTCGCGAAGGTAAGATGACGCCGTGATCGGTCAGGTGATCGGCAACTACCGGCTCATCCGCGAGCTGGGGCAGGGCGGCATGGGCGTCGTCTATGTCGCCGAGCACACGCAGCTCGGGCGGCCGGCCGCGCTCAAGATGCTGTTGCCGCAGTTCTCGAGCGACGAAGCGATCGTGCAGCGGTTCTTCAACGAAGCGCGCGCGGCGTCTGCGATCGATCATCCGGGCATCGTCGAGATCTACGAGTTCGGCAAGCACACCGACGGGCGCGCGTACATCGTGATGGCGCTGCTCAAAGGCGAGACGCTCCAGGAGCGAATCGCGCGCGAGCCACTCGCACCGATCGAAGGCGCGACGATCGTGGCCCAGGTCGCGAGCGCGCTCGCAGTCGCGCACGCGCGTGGCATCGTGCATCGCGACCTCAAGCCCGACAACATCTTCCTCGTGGCGAACGAGATGATGGCGGGCGGCCTGCAGGCAAAGCTCCTCGATTTCGGCATCGCGAAGCTCTCGGACGATCGCGCCTCGTTCAAGACGCAGACCGGCTCGCTGATCGGCACGCCCGCGTACATGAGCCCGGAGCAGTGCATGGGCCGCGCGGATCTCGATCACCGCACGGACCTCTACGCGCTCGGCTGCATCTTGTTTCACGTGCTGTGCGGCCGCCCGCCGTTCATCAGCGAAGCGGGCGCCGGCCCACTGATCGCAGCGCATCTGCGTGACCCCGCGCCCGATCCGCGCACGTTCAACCACTACGTCTCGGAGCCGCTCGCCGCGATCGTGCGCCGGCTCCTCGAGAAAGATCCGGCGGCGCGGATCCAGACAGCGGCCGAGCTGCGCGAGGCGCTGATGCTCGCGGGCGCGAACGTCTCGCTGACCCGGCAGATCGCGGCGGAGACACAACCGACGGCCGAAACACGCGCGATCTATCGCGGCCCCGAGGCGTATCACCCGACCACCGCACCGACGACGAGCAGCGGCTCGGCGGCGCAGGTGATGACGCACGTGAAGCCTCCGAGCAAGGTGGGCGTTTGGATCGGCGTCGGCGTCGTGGCGATCGTGCTCGCCGGCATCGTCACGTACGTCGCGGTCTCGACGAAGGACGAGCCGGTACGTGTTGCCGAGCAGCCAACGCCAGCCACACCTGCGGTCACGCCGCCGACGCAAATGACGCCCGATGGGCAGCAGGTCGTCGAGGTGATCGACGAGCCGTGCCCGGTGGGCCAGACGCGCAGCGACGACACCAAGGGTCGCTGCTGCTGGCCGGAGCAGGCGTGGTCGACGGCGAAGTCGCGATGCGTCGGCACGCCGAACTGTCCCGAGGGCACGATCGCGAAGGGCGATACCTGCACGCAGAAGCCGGTCGCCGAGTCGACCGCCGTCTCGGACGGGGAGCCGCGCTTCGTCCTCGACAAGCAAACGTACGCACCGGGTGAAGCGGTGCGGCTCGCGTTCGCGCAGCCCGTGCCGTCGTACGGAACGCGCCGCGCATGGGTGACGATCGTCGAGGCAGGCAGGTCACCCGAGTCGTACGGCGGCTGGGAGTTCCTACCCGACAAGGCGCGCGCGGCGAAGCTGCAGGCACCGATGGTCGCGGGCGCGTACGAAGCACGCATTCACACCGACTACTCGACGCGCCAGTACAACCTTCGCCACAGGGTGCGATTCGTGGTCTCGACCGCCTCGGTGGTCGATGACGCGGCCACCTCGCTCGCGAAGCAGCGGTTCTCGCTCGCACGCACGACGTTCAAGCCGCGCGACACGATCACGCTCACGTTCCCGACGTCGCTGCACGCGCTCCAGCACGAGCGCTTCTGGATCACGATCATCGACGCGGATGCCGCCGACACCTCGTACGGCGTATACGAATACGTCGCTGACAAGGCAACGAGCGTGAGCCTCTCGGCGCCGACCCGGCCCGGCGATTACGAGGTCCGACTGCACGCGAACTATCCGACGAAGTTGACGAACGTCGTGTTTCGCTCGCGCGTCGAAGTTCGCTAGCGCTGCATCCAGCTAACGAACGCCGCGACGAGCGCGCTCAGGTTGCCGAGCTCCTGTTCGTCGGGTGTGCGCGCTTCGCCGTGCTCGAGGCCGTACGTGAACTGCGTGCCGCCGGGCGCCTCGTCGAAGCGCGCGAACCCGGTCACGCCTTTGTCGGCGCCCAGCTTCGGTTGCCAGCTGACCTCGTGCTTGCCGGCGGCATACGTGTAGACGAGCGTGTACGCGAGCTCGCTCGCGAACTCGAAGTGCACCTCCTCCGCGAGTCCCCGTGCCTTCGTGAGGATGTCGGCGCGCCGCAACCCGGGGACCCACGATGCGAGTTGGCGTGCATCGGTGAATGCGCCAAAGCACGTCGCGGTATCGCGAGGGATAAACGCCGTGACGGTCTCCACGCCCGCAATCTACGCCTCCTCGGTCGCTTCACGCCACAGCAGCGGAATGCCATCGCGTCCGACCGCGCACGCGACCACGCCACCGACGATCGCGCCGAGCGTGTCGCGATCGAGCGACGCCACGACAGCCGACGCGAAGTCGAGTGCGGGATACGCCGTCGCCGTCCACATCGCCTCCTCGTACGAGTCGATGTGCCGCGCAGCGCACCACAGCGCGAACGGCACGGTGTCTCGGGAGCTGATGTTCGCACCCGTGCCGAGCTCCTCGCCGGCGAGCTGGACGTCGAACCCCAGCCCGAGCTGCTGCGCGCGCAGGATGCGATCGCGCGTCGGGCTCGGCGGTGTCCAGCGCGCGACCTCGCCGAGCTCGAGCGCCTTCCCGAGCGCCGCCGCGATCGCGACCGCGACGGCACCCGCCGCACCGTCGGGATGCGCGTGTGTCGGCGCCGCCGAGCGCAACGCTTCGTCGCGCACGCGCTCGAGGTCGGGCGCAAAGTACGCACCGATCGGCGCCGCGCGCATCGCCGCGCCGTTGCCGTACGAGCCCTTGCCGCCAAAGACACGGCCCGCTTCCTCGCGCCACGCGCCGCCCGCTGCGATGCGCTCGAGGATCGTGGCGGCGCCAGCGCCATAGCCGCGATCCGGCTCGCGCATGTAGCGCGCCGCGAACGCTGGCGCGAGGCGATCTGGATCGATCGTGCCGTGCGCGGCGAGCTCTTCGACGACCTCGATCGCCATCGCCGTGTCGTCGGACCATCGCCACGGCCGCTGCATCGAGATCAAGCGCAGCGCACGATGCCTGGGCTCGCGTGCGTCGAGCATGCAGCCGAACGCATCGCCGACGGCCAATCCGAGAAGAGACGTTCGCGCTGCTTCGATCACCTCACGTGCTTAGCGAGGCGATCCGTCAACGCAACTGACAACGTGGCACACCCACTCTCTTCCAACGTCGGTACAGGATCACTCCGCTTGAATGCCCGCACGACCCGTCGCGGCCTTCGCCACGCCGCCGTTCGGCTGGCTCGGCACATAGCGGAACGGGATCGTGCCGCCACCTCGCTCGCGCCAGCCCTTCTGTAAGAGCCACGTCGATGGCAGGTACACGATGAGCGGTTGGTACGTCTTGCGCCACCGCCACAGCAATGGCTCACCCTCGCGCTCCCGCCAGCCTGCGAACAACGGGCCCGTCGAGAAGGCGTCGACGTTCCACTTGCGCGTGAGCGGCGACTGGTCTTCCCGGTGCTTGCGCCAGTTGTTCAGCACGTACGCGAGCGCATGGCGCGCCTGCCGCGGCGTCTTGATGATCTCCTGGTGAAACCGATCCGTGAACACGGTGCCGCGGCGCCGCTTCGTTCGCTGGATGCTGACCGCGGCGTTGAGGTGCTTCGCCGCAGAGATCTGGAAGCTCTGCATCCCGCGCGATAGCGCCTCCCGATGCTGCGCCTCGACGAGCATGTGCACGTGCGTGCGCTGAATGCTGATGTGAATGATGCGAAACCGGCCCTCGTCCTGCTCGACCTGCTCGCGCAGCGCCGCGGTGATGGTGGCTTCGCGCAGTGCCCTGTACATGAGCCGCTTACGCAGGCTGCCCACGTCAGAATGCACGCGCATCACGACGTGCACCGGGTAGTACGCCTTCAGCACCGGTCGCTTCTTGTGCGGTGAGCCAGCCCGCTTGCCCTTGGGCTTGCGACCGGCGCCTCGGCGCTTGCCGCCGTGCGTCTTCTCGAGCGGCTTACGCCCAGCGCCACGCCGCTTGCCGCCATGCGTCTCCTCGAGCGCGAGCTCTTGCTGGCCGTTGCGAATGCGTGAGCTTGCCATGCCGTTGGATACCGCGGTCGAACCAATCGGTACAGACCGAGCACGTTCCTGACGCGGCGGATCGACAGCCTATCTGACAGATCGGCTTCGTTCCTGACACTCCACGATGGTCGACTCCGACGTCCACCATTGAGCGTGCGTGAGTGCTGTCGGA
>JALZOJ010000047.1 GCA_030857175.1 Myxococcota bacterium
CATGGAAGATCACGATGCAGCCGCAGGCCCAGCGCTTCACGGCGAAGTGGGGCGAGCCGATCGAGTACACGGGCCGCACCGAGCTGGTGAAACAAGACTGGCGACGGTTCCCGATCACCGCGGTCTCCCCGCTCGAGGCGCAGGACTACGCGAAGTGGCTCGATCGGACCGGCAAGGTTCCCGGCGCGCGCCTATGCACGGAGCTCGAGTGGGTGCGAGCCGCACGCGGCGGTGATGGCCGCGGCTTCCCGATCGGCGATCGGCTCGACTACAGCGAAGCGAATCTGGACATCACGCATACACGCGCGCTGATGGGCCCCGACGAGGTCGGCAGCCATCCCGAGTCGATGAGCCCGTTCGGCCTCCACGACGTCACCGGCAACGCGTTCGAGTGGACGGTCGGCGAACAGCCCGGCGAATTCGTCACCCGCGGCGGCAGCTACTACCACGATCGCAAGACGGCAAATATCGCGAACCGGTACGTGCTCACCGCCGAGGCGAAGGACACGAGCCTCGGTCTGCGTCTCTGCGCGAGTATCTCGCAGTAGAGCGCTGTACCCCATCGGATCGATTTCGCTATCCGATCGATCACCGAACAAGCGCCGCGTAAGGCCGATTGTCTTCTGCATGACGGAAACGAAGTTGCTCGGGATGATGTCGGCGTTCTTGTTCAACGCGTGTGTCACCGACAACGCGACGATCGAGACCGAGAGTGAAGCCGAGCAGGAGTCCGTGTCGTCGAACGGCGTGTCGCTCAACGGCGTGTCGATGAACGGCGTGTCGATGAACGGCGTCTCGCTCAACGGCGTCTCGCTCAATGGCGTGTCGCTGAACGGCGTCTCGCTCAACGGCGTCTCGATGAACGGCGTCTCGCTCAACGGCACGACGCTGACGGGCGTCAGCACGAAGACCGGAAAGACGGAGACATGGAGCTCGATCGGCGCGCTGCTCGACGGCACGCTGTCGAACGGCGCGACCATCCAGCTTCGGATCGACGCTGCGTCGACGCTCGCCGCGCCGAACACCGATGTGTGGTCGTACGGCATCACGTACGAGGCCGATGGCGTGTGGAAGCCGCTGTGCGGCGACGCCGCGATTCACGCGCTCAAAGTGATGGGCACGTGGGGCACCGACGGTGCGCACTCGGCGTCGTCGACGAGCTTCTCGTTCGCCTGCCGCGGCGCGAGCGTCGCGAAGTGCGTGGAGATGGGCTACAAGACCACGACCACGACGAACGGGATGCTATCGTGCGTGCGTCTCCTGCGCGGGGACTACTGCGGCACTGGTGTTGCCTACACGGTCACCGGCAACCAAGTGAACCTCTACGACGCGCTCGGGATCCAGAACGACACCGAGAACTGGATGGCCGAGGCAGAGTGGACGCAGAATGGAGCCCGGTGCATCTCGGTCGACCGCCACACCCGGTTCGAGTCGTCGGGTCTCACGCCGGCATGTGTCACGAGTGGCGCGTTGCCGGTGGCGAGAGGCTGCGCGACAACATTTCGCAACGGCGCGCTGCTGATCTCCGAGGTTCCGGTCCCGACGACCACGACTTCGACGACTTCGACGACTTCGACGACTTCGACGACTTCGACGAAGAAGTAACCATGTCGTGGGGAGAGGTGCGATATGCGGAAATACCCCTGCGATCACTCAGCGCCTCAACACCCCCGGGTCGAATGGCCGACCCAGCATAGAGTGCAACGCATGGCGACCCTGATCGAGCTGCCCGGGCAGCGCGCGCACGAAGTCGGTGCTCACACGATCATCGGCCGCAGTGAAGCCTGTCAGATCCGCGTCGACGACCCGATGGTCTCCGCCGCGCACGCCGAGATCATCCGTACCGACGACGGCACCTATCACGTGCGTGACCTCGGCAGCCGCCGAGGAACGTTCGTCGGCAACCGCAAGATCACCGACGCGCGCCTCCGCCACGGTGACGAGCTGATGATCGGCGCCGCGCGTCTTCGCTTCGAGGATGCCGCCGCGCAGGCTGTCTCCGACGACCAGGAGCTCGTGCGCCTGCGTGCCGTCGTCGCGCTGACGCGCGCCGTCGGCGTCGAGCACGACCTCGAGCGCGTGCTCGAGCGGGTGCTCGCGACCTGCTTCCAGCTGCTCCGCGCCGATCGCGCGGCGATCGTCGTTTATGGACCGAGTTCGAAGTCACCGTTCATGACGGTCACGAAGAGCCGCGATGGAAACGAGGATGACTTCGCCGTCTCGTCGAGCGTGCTCGGCCAGGTGATGGTCACCCACCAGCCCTACCTCAACACCGAGGTCGACAGCGACGTCGTCCTCCAGCGCTCGGCGAGCCTGTCAGCGCACAACGTACGGTCCGTGATGGCTGTACCGCTCCGCTATCAAGCGGACGAGACCGAGTGGCTCGGCCTCATCAAGGTCGACTCGACCGCGATGTCGAACGTGTTCGGACCGAAGGAGCTCGAGCTCCTCGAGGCGATCGCAGGTCCCGCCGCGCTCGCGATCAAGAACGCGATGCTCGTGCGCCAGGTCCAGTCCGTCATCAGCGACGAGGGGCGCCGCCTCGAGCGCGTCGTGCGCGACCTGCCGATCGGCGTCGTCGTGCTCGACGAAAATCGCGTGTGCACGATGGTCAACCGCTGGGTCACGAAGCGGAACGAAGACCTCGGCGAGATTCGCCCGGGCTGCGTGACCGACCTGATCGCAGGCATCCCGTGCGAGACGCTCGTCGCGGCGAACGTGCGCACGCACATCACGAACCCGGACTCGGAACGCACGTTCTCGATCGCCGCGAACACGACCAACGACGGCCGCGAGAGCGTGATCGTCATCAACGACATCACCGAGGAACGCGAGCGCCAGAACCAGATCGCCCACCGCGACCGCGTCGCCCTCATCGGTCAGCTCGCCGGCGGCATCGCGCACGACTTCAACAACCTACTGCACGTCATCATGACGTACGCGAACATGCTCGAGGAATCGCTCGAGAACGCCGACGCACGCGACGACGCGCATCAGATCACGCACGCCGCCACCAGCGCCGCCGAGCTCACCAAGCAGCTCCTCTCGTTCTCGCGCCGCGAGCTCGTGAAGCCGCGCGTCATCGACGTCACGCGCGTCGTCACCGGCATGGAGAAGCTCCTCCTGCGCACGATCGGCCAGCAGATCCAGCTCGTCACCTCGATCGCCCCGCGCATCCCGCGCATCCTCATCGACTCGGCGCAGCTCGAGCAGATCCTCATGAACCTCGTCGTCAACGCACGCGATGCCATGCCCAACGGCGGCCGCGTCGAGCTCCGCGTGAACACCGTCGATGTCGACGTAGACCGTGCGAACGCCCGCGCGATCGGCCCAGGCCGCTACGTCGCGATCGAGGTCGCGGACTCGGGCGGCGGCATCCCGCCGAACGTCATCGCTCGCATCTTCGAGCCATACTTCTCCACCAAGGCCCGCGGCAAAGGCACCGGCCTCGGCCTCGCGACCGTGCACGGCATCGTGCAGCACGCCGGCGGCGACATCGTCGTCGAGTCGCAACTCGGCCAGGGCACGCTGTTCCGCATCTTGCTCCCCGCCACCGAGCTCGCAGGCGAAGTCACGCGCGACATTCCGCTCGTCAAGGACGTCTTCGGCACCGTCCTCGTCGTCGACGATGACGACAGCGTCCGCCGCGTGACCGAGCGCCTCCTGCGCTCGTGCGGCTTCACCGTGCTCACGGCCACCTCGGGTCCCGACGCACTCGAAGTCGCCGGCGCATACCAGGGCAACATCGATCTCCTGCTCACCGACATCGTCATGCCCGGCATGTCGGGCCGCGACCTCGCGCGCGACCTCGGCGTGCTGCGCCCGTCGATGAAGATCCTCTTCATGTCGGGTTACCACCAGCACTCGCCGCTGGCCGACTCGCAGTTCTTGACCAAGCCGTTCCATCGCGGCGAGCTACTCGAGAAGGTGCGCACGATGCTGAGCGAGCGCGAAGCTGCGGTGAAGAGCTAGGCGCGCTCCGCCTCGGCAAGCACTGAGTACTTCGTTTGCGCTTCGCGCGTTCGCTCGCGGTCCGTTCGCACGGGCGGGACGTGTGCCCGATTTCGGTCACAGAGCCACAAAGCCACAGAGGATCTTTTTGATCGTTCGCACGTATCGCACGTGTGTTCCGTCAATCGCCCGTGCGTGTTCCGCCCGCGCGATCCGAAATTGATCTCTGCTCTGTGGCTCTGTGGCTCTGTGACCAACCGCCTGGCGCACGCACGGAACACGAGCGGAACACGCACGGCGAACGGAACGCGCACAGAACGCGAGCTACGTCACGATCTTCACGATCATCATCACGAGCAGAAACAGCGCCAGCGCACCCGCGCCCGCGCACCAGATCAGATTTTCTCGACTCCACGTCCACGGTCCCCCGACCGCACGGGTCCCGCCCAACGGATCGCCCGTGGACACCGGTTCCTCGGCATCGAAGTCGTTGTCGTCGATGACGAGCGGACCCGAGATCTGCGTCGGAGCGTCGTCCATCGGGATCAGCTGCGCGAACGGCATCGGCATCATCGGCGTGAGCTGCGGTGGGCGACCGCGCTTCTGCTCGAACACCCAGCGGACCCAGTCGGCGACACCCTGGTTGTCGATCGTGTTGCCGGGCCGCGCGATCACCGCGTGGATGCGATCGCGCATCGCGGCCGCGGATGGCCATCGCCGCTCGGGATCGCGCGCGAGCGCGGTCATCACGATCTCGTCGAGTGCGGGCATCACCTGTGGGTTCGCGAGCGAGGGGCGCGGGATCGGCATCTCGCGGACGCGCATCATGGTCTCGAAGGCATCGGCGCCGTCGAACAGCCGGCGACTCGTGAGCAGCTCGTACATGATGATGCCGATCGCCCAGAGGTCCGCGCGGTGGTCGAGCGTGCCCTTCGTGTACTCGGGCGCGACGTAGCCGAACTTGCCCTTGATGACGCCGACGGCGGTCTGCTCCGTCGTGTTCTTCGCCTTCGCGAGGCCGAAGTCGAAGAGCTTCAGCGTGCCGGTGTCGGAGATGATGATGTTCGCAGGCGTGACGTCGCGGTGGATGATGCCGAGCGGCTTGCCCTGCTCGTCGCAGCGGTTGTGCGCGTGATCGAGGGCGTCGCAGAGCTGAGCCCCGAGGTTCAGCGTGATCGCCTGCGGGACCGAGCCGGTCGTGACAGCGCAATGCTCGACGAGCTCCTTGAGCGTCGGGCCACGCACGTACTCCATGGCGATGAAGTACGTGCCGAACACGCGGCCGGAGTCGAACGTGGTGGCGATGTTCGGGTGCTTCAGATAGCGAAGCAGGCGCGCTTCGTCGAGAAAGAGCGCGACGAGCTCCTTCTGCATCGTCGGCAGCAAGCGCTTGAGCGCGACCTCCTGCTTGCCCTCTCGCGTCGACAGCTCGGCGCGATGAACAGTCGCCATGCCGCCCTTACCGATCTGCTCGTACACGACGTACGAGCCGTACCGTTCTGGCGCGGCCTCCACTGCGCCGAGTGTACTCCGATCTACGCTTCTTCGACGGGAGGCTTGCGCCCCACGGTGATCCAGTAGACGAGCGCACCGAGAGCGAGCACGACACCGACGGCGATCGCCTCGACGGGACGATCCTTGATCTGCGCGTACACGATCCACGCGGAGAGCGCGATGAACAAGAGCGGCGTGACCGGATAGCCGGTGGTCTTGTACTCGGACGTCATCCCGCGCGCGCGCAGGATGAACACCGCACCGACGGCGAGGCCGGTGAACAGCGCGAGCGTGAACCCGACGAAGCGGATCAGCTTGTCGGGATCGCCGACGAGGACGAACAAGCAGCCGAGCACGCCCTGCGTGATCACGGCGAAGACGGGCACGCCGCGCGCGTTGTGATGTGCGAGCTGATGCGGCAGCGCGTGATCGCGCGCCATCGCGGCGTAGACGCGCGGACCGGCCATCACCATCGCGCTCACGGCGGAGACCAGCGCGAGCGCGATCACGCTCGTGACGAGCTGACCGGCGCGGTTGCCGAACAGCGCACGCGCGGCGACGTCGCCAACCTCGAAGACGGGCCCGCCGCCGCCGGCGCCGGCGAGCACCGACGTCGGGACGGCATAGAGGAAGACGAGGTTGAGCAGGACGTAGAGCACCATGACGCTGCCGGTGCCCAGTAACAGGGCGCGCGGGATCGTGCGGCTCGGCTCGCGGACCTCGCCGGCGATGTACGCGGCGGCGTTCCAGCCCGAATACGCGAAGCTCACGTACATGAGCGAGGTCGCGAACGCGGTGGTGAAGATGTTCGACATCCCGCCGCCCTGGGTCTCGAAGTGGTCCCAGTTGCCCTCGCCGAGGAGCAGGCCACCGAGGATGAACAGCACGATCAGCAGCACCTTGGCCGCGGTGAATGCGGCCTGGACCCAGCCGCCGATCTTCGCGTCGAACGAGTGGAGCCCTGCGATCGCGATGATCAGCGCCATCGCGACGGCTTGGCCGGGCCCGAGGCGGATCGCGACCTCTCCGACTCCGATCGACCCGAGATCGATGACGCCCTCGGCCCACGGCGCGCCGCTGACGCCGGGCACGATCGTACCGAGGTAGCGCGAGAACGCGAGGGCCGCGACGGCGATCGGTGCAGAGAACCCGGCGGTCAGCGAGACCCAACCGCTCATGAACCCGACGGCCGGGTGATAGGCCTCGCGCAGGTAGACGTATTCGCCGCCGGCCTTCGGCATCATCGAGCCAAGCTCGGCGTAGGTCGCGGCGCCGCACAGCGCGACGATGCCGCCGATCACCCAGCATGCGAGGATCGTGAGCGGGTCGTGGAGCGACGCGGCCTGAAAGCCGGTGCTCGTGAACACGCCGGTGCCGATCATGTTCGCGACCACGATCGCCGCGGTCACGGTCAACCCGAGCTGACGCAGCGGCTTGGTCACGACATCTCAGCGCGCGGGCATGTGGCGATCGAGGAATGCGAGCGCGTCACGCCAACATCGGCGCGCGCCGGGATTCCAGATGAGCGCGTGAAATGCATGAATGCCGCCCGGGTAATAGCGCGCCTCGACCGGCACGTTGAGCTTGGCGAGCGCTTTTTCGAGGCGGCGCGTGTCATCGAGCAGGGGATCCCGCGTGCCGACGGGTGCGAAGAATGCGGGGAGCGGCCGCTCGAAGTGCGGCTCGTGCGGCAAGCCCGCCGCCGCCTCGAGGACGCGCAGCGGATCGGCGAGCGCGGTCTTCGGGCCGGGCGTGCGCGGCAGGCCATGGAGATAGGACGCGGACGCGTCGCGGATCATCCCGTCGACCCAGAACGGCATCTTGCGGCGGGTCGCGAACCGCTCGGGGTTCGAGACCTCGAGCATCGCGCAGAACGGCAGCGTCGCCTTGGGCACGAGCCCGGTGTCGTAGACCTCGCGTGCCCACGGCTCCGCGCGGCGCTGACACGCAGCGAGCGTGAGCGCGGTGACGAGGTTGCCGCCGGCGGACTCGCCGGCCACGGCGACGCGCTCGCGATCACCGCCGAGCTCGTCGATGTGCGACGCGAGCCAGCGGTACGCCGTGCACGTGTCCTGGATCGCCGCCGGGTACGGATGCTTCGGCGCGAGTCGATAGCTGATGTTGACGACGAGGTAGCCGAAGCGCGCGAACACGAGGCCCATCAGCCAGTGCGTGTCCTTCGACAGCAGATGGAACGCGCCGCCGTGCACGTAGAACACGACGGGCCACGGCTTGGGCCGGTTGACCGGGCGATAGATATCGAGCTGATGCCACGCGTGATCGTCGCCGTAGATCAGGTCGTGCTCGACCTCGATGCCGTGACGCTTGGGGTTCGCCGCGGGATGCAGCTGGCCGAGCGTCGCGAGACCCTGGAAGAACGTCTCGGCGGCAAACGACCGCGCGCGTCGCCAGATGGTCTCGCGATAACCGCGAGGGCGTTCGTCGACGGGCTCGGGTTCTTGTGCGTTGCTCTGGACTGCGGCGCGGCTCAAGGAAGTGCTTGCAGTGTAACCTTGACCGTTCGTTTTTGGCGCTGTCTCTCCAGCACGACCTCGACCTCATCTCCCACCTTTCGTGCATCCAGGGCCCGGAACAGGTCGCTCGACTTCGCGACGTCGACGCTGTCGAGCTTCACGATCACGTCGCCGAGGACCCAGCCCGCCTGCGTCTGCTGCGTGCCGGCGATCCCCGCCTGGTCCGCTGCGCCACCGGGCGTGACGCCGAGGATGACGACACCCCTGATGCCCTGCTGCGCGGCGATCTGATCCGAGAGGATGTTGATGCCGAGGCCGGGACGCGTGAGCTTGCCGTGCTTGATGAGCTGCGGGACGATCGCGTTCACCGTGTCGACGGGCACCGCGAACCCGATGCCCGCGTTCGCGCCGCTCGGCGAGTAGATCGCGGTGTTCACCCCGATCAGCCGGCCCGAGCTGTCGAGCAAGGGGCCGCCGGAGTTGCCGGGGTTGATCGATGCGTCGGTCTGGATCACGTCGAAGATCGAGCGCTGCGTGACGCTCTTGATCTCGCGGCCGAGCCCGGAGATCACGCCGGTCGTCAGCGTCTGGTCGAGCCCGAACGGGTTACCGATCGCGAGCACCTTCTGACCGACGAGCAGCTCGCTGCTCTTGCCGATCGGCAACGGCAGGAGCTTCGCGCGCGGCGCATCGATGCGCAGCACCGCGAGGTCCTTGTCGGGCGCCGTGCCGACGATCTTCGCCGGATACGAGGTGCCGTCGTTGAGCGTCACGCTCGCGCTGTTGCCCATCTGCACGACGTGGAAGTTCGTGACGACGTGGCCGTCTTGATCCCAGACGAACCCGGAGCCGGTGCCCTGCGGGATGTCCGTGACGTTCATGTTGAAACGGTTCGTGTGCTTCTCGAGGCTGGTGATGTGAACCACCGAGCGCGAGAACTCGCGGAAGACCTCGATCGTCGCCTTCTCGTCGGCGCCGAGCTTGTCGTCCGGGCGCTGCGCGATCGGCCGAGGCTCGATCGACACGGATTGCACGGGCGTACGCCGCTGTTGAATGACCGTGAAGACCAGGGCACCCGCTACGATCAGCAGCAGCACCGCGAGGATCTTCGTCATCCCGGATTCTCGATAGGGTTCGTGGTTCCGACTCACGGGGTATATCGATTGTGACATGGCAAGCTCTCGTGCGGCCCGCCATGACATACCGGGAGCATCCCGGAGCTATTCCCGGGCTAGTGACTCGACAGGAAATGCTCGGCTTCCAGCGCGGCCATGCACCCGGTGCCAGCCGCGGTGATCGCCTGGCGCCACTTCTTGTCCTGCACGTCGCCGGCCGCGAACACACCTGGCACGGACGTCTGGGTCGTGCCAGGTGTCGTGACGACGTAGCCCTGGTCGTCGCACGAGAGCTGACCGCCGAGGAACGACGTGTTCGGGATGTGGCCGATCGCGAAGAACAGGCCCGCCGCGTCGATCGAGCGCTCCTTGTCGGTCTTCAGATCGCGCACGAGCACGGTCTCTACGGTGCCGTTGCCGTCGACCTTCATCACCCGGTGTGAGAGCAACCACTCGATCTTGGGGTTCGCCTTCGCGCGATCCTGCATGATCTTCGACGCGCGCAGCTCGTCGCGGCGGTGCACCAGGTACACCTTCGACGCGAACTTCGTGAGGAAGTTGGCCTCCTCCATCGCCGAGTCGCCTCCGCCGATCACGAACATCGGCTTTCCGCGAAACATCGGCAGCGCGCCGTCACAGACCGCGCACGCCGAGACGCCCTTCTGCCACAGCTCGTTGTCGCGCGTGCCGACGATGTCATCGCGCTTCGCCGTCGCGCCCGTCGCGATGATGAGCGTCTTTGCCTCACCCTCCCCTTCGTCGCTCCAGTACCGGAACGGCCGCTTCGAGAGGTCGACCTTGTTGATCGTCTCGGTGATCACGCGTGTGCCGAACCGCACCGATTGCGCTCGGAACCGCTCGCACAGCTCGGGGCCCATGATGCCCTCCGGGAAGCCCGGGAAGTTCTCGACATCCGTGGTCGTGGTGAGCTGGCCGCCCGCGGCGACCCCACCCGCCATGAAGCCCTCATACACGACCGGCGCGAGGTTGGCGCGCGCTGCATAGATCGCCGCGGTGTGCGCAGCGGGTCCACTACCGATGATGACGACGTTCTCGGTGCCCATGACGGTGTTAGGTCTACCAAGGCGGAGTCATTACAACAACGACGCCAGGCGCTTGTCTCGACCGTCCCCGGTGGGGGATTCTGTGCCCGTCATGGAGGTGCTCCCAAGCCTCGCGCAGCTCGAGCGTTGTCACCGTCGTCACGACGAGGTGATGACGAACCTGCTCGAAGCCGCTCGCCGTTTTTCTGCCGGACGTCCCGACGAGGGCGACCTCGATCGCGTTCGCGATGCGGTCGCGTACTTCGAGCGCTCGGTCACGCGCCACTTCCTCGACGAGGAAGGCTCGGTCTTCCCGCGCCTCAGCACGCGCCGTCCCGAGCTCGCGGCGGAGCTCGCCTCCCTGTCCGCCGAACATCCGGCGCTGATCGAGATGCAGGTCGCGGTCGCCGCGGCCGCGCGCGATCTCGAGAGCGCCGAAGAGCGCCCGTCCGCGGGCAAGACGCTGTTCGACGCGGCCACGCGCCTCGCCGAGACACACGCTTCACACGTCGGTCGAGAGGACGAGATCTTCAAGATCGCGCAAGAAGCGCTGACCGCCGAGGACGACGCCGAGATCGTCGCCGAGATGGGCACGCGCCGCGATCGCGATGACAGCGGGAACGGCACGAGCCGCATGCGCGGTGGCGGTGGCGGTGGCGGTGGCGGCGGCGGTGGTGGTGGTGGTGGTGGTGGTGGCGGCGGTGGTGGCGGCGGTGGCGGCCGTCGTCGTCAGCAAGAAGACGTCTCGCAGACCGAGATGCTGCTCGAAGGAATCCAGCCGCCGCGCGAGTACGCGCGTCCGCCGACGGTGGCCGAGACGCCGACCGCGAAGAAGGCAAAGGCGGCAAAGGCGGCCGTGACGAACGGCGTCTCGAAGAAGACGAAGTCCGCTGCGAAGGCGAAGCCGAAGGCCAAGGCCGCCGCGAAGACCGCCGCGAAGGCGAAGAAGAAGCCTGCGCCCGCGAAGAAGGCGAAGGCGACGAAGGCCTCGAAGGCGGCAGCGCCGAAGCGCAAGCCGATGAAGAAGGCGCCTGCGAAGAAGTCGGGCAAGCGCCGCTAGTTCGCGAGCGACCCGACGAAATCAGCGCGACCCGACGACGTCGACGCGACCCGACGACAGCGGCCCGACGAGATCGATCACCCGGGGCACGCCCATGCGTGTGCCCGACGATCGAAACACGAAGCCACGAAGCCACGAAGCCGGAAGAAGATCGAACGTTGATTTCGATCTTCTTCGAACTTCGTGGCTTCGTGGCTTCGTGTTTCCAACTCCGGCGGGCACTCGCATCGGAATCGACGCGACGTCCGCCCGACGAGAGCCATCCGGGGCACCCCACGTGTGTGCCCGACCATCGTGGCTTCGTGTTTCAAATTCCGGCGGGCACTCGCAGCGGAATCGACGCACCGTGCGGACGGAACCCGAACGCCACGACGAACCGCTCAGTCGCTCTACTTCGCCGCGTCGTCGTCGGCCTTGCTTGCCTCGACCGAAGCCTTGGGCTCTGCCGGCTTCTCGCGCTTGATCGCCGCGAGCAAGTCCGCCTTGCGCTGCTCCGGCGTCTTCTTTTCCTCGGGCTCGGGATCCACGGGCTTCACCGGCTCCGCCTTCTTCTTCGCGGGCGGCTTCTTGCCCTTCGTCTTCTTCGCCTCTTCCTCGTCCTCCTTGAGGATCATGCGGAGGCGCTCCTGCGCCTCGCCCGCGGTGGGCGCGACGGTCTCGGCCGCCTTGCCATTCTGCAAGAGCTTGATCGCGAAGTAGACCGCAGCACCGAACGCGAGGAACGAGGCCCACTGCGCGAACGTGAAGCCGAAGTGGCGCGGGTCGCTGTTCGGCGGGCGCAGGTAGTCCATGAAGAAGCGGACCGGCGCGTAGAGCACGCCGGTGAGGACAATGAGGAAGCCGGCCGGCATGCGCTTCCGGCGGAACGCGAGCCACAGGATCAGCGCGTTGACCGGGATGAGATAGAGCATCTCGAGGAACCCGAGGTTCCAGGCGAGCATGGTCTTTTGATTGGAGAGCTCGGGGTGCTGCGCGAGCAGGTAGTGGATCGCGTCCATGTTGAGGTTCGTCGGGTACTCCATCGCGAGCGCGGCGTACCAGGCGTTCTGGTTCTGGACGACGTTGCCGATGTGGTCGGAGACGACGGTGCAGCCGATGCGGCCGATCGAGAATGCCGGCAAGAGGCCGACGATGCCGATATCGGCCATCAGACGAGCTGGAAGGCGTTTCCACCACACATAGAAGAAGAAGCCGATCGCGCCGCCGATGAAGCCGCCGTACGACGAGATGCCCGACCAGATCTTGAGCATCAAGACCGGGTCTTTGAGGAAGTCGCGCCACTGGTAGGCGAGCACGTCGAAGACGTGGGCACCGATGAAGCCCGTGACCGTGATCCATCCGGTGAGACCGCGGATGTGATCGTCGGAGACGCCGTGCCACTCGGCGTATCGCCGCAACAGCGCGGCGCCGATGAGGACACCTGCCGCGACGATGATGCCGAACGACTGAATGGGCCCGATCGAGCCGAGCTGGAAGAACGGCATCCCGACGGTGCCGGCGGTGGTGGCTGCGGAGAGCGCCAGGGCTATCCCGTACATGCGCCACGAAGCCTACACCACGCGGACCGCCGCGCTATGCTCGCGGCGTGATCTGGGAGCCCTTCGCGATGGCCTTGGTCCTGGGCCTTTTGATGTCCGCGGGCCTGTACTTCGCGTATCTGTGGCCCTCGGTCGAGCCCGACGACGACGAGGACGACGCAGCCGCGGCGCCCGAGCCGGCGAAATCCGACGACAAGGAATCTGCGTGAGGCTGGCGCTGCTCGCCGGCCTGCTCGCATCGCTCGGGGTCGCGACCGCCGCGCCGCCGAACCTGAACGGATCGGTCGTGCGGGTCGAGCACCGCGATCCCGCGACCGCACCGACGCGCGGGCATGCCGACGCGCTCGTCACGATCGAGTACTTCTTCATTCCCAAGACGCTCGCGGGGACTCAGCTCAGGGAGCTGAAACCGCTCGAGGAGCTGTACGCGAAGCACCCGTCGCGGATTCGCATCATCTATCGCGTCGTCAAGCTGACGAACGCGGTGCAGCTGCCGGTCGCGGTGCTCGAGGCGCAGGCGCAAGGCAAGTTCTTCGAGCTGATGAAGGCGCTGCACGCGCCTCGGCCGAACGCGCTGATGACGAAGGAGCAAGTGCTCGAGCTCGCACGCGGGATCGGCATGGATACATCGCGGCTGGCGGCGGCGATCGCCGACGGTCGCTACGCCGACACGTTCTCCGCGAACGAGCGGCGCATGCAGCGGCTCCACGCGACGCCGCAGTCCGTGCTGTTCAACAGCAAGGTCGTGAAGGTGACGACGGATGCCGAATACGAGCGCGAGTACAAGAACGCGTACGATCGCTCGCTCGAGCTGATCGACCAGGGCTACGACGCTCGCGAATTGCCGCGCGTGTTCGACGAGCAAGCGCGGCGTGCGGAGCAGCCGTTCGTGGTGCCGACCGGGCCGACCGACGACGACATCGATGGCGAGCCGATCGAGCATCGCCTCGCGAAGCCGCCGCTCGAGCTCGCGGGGCTGCCGTCCTTCGGCAAGCCCGACGCGACCGCGCCGGTACCGATCGTGGTGCTGTGCCGCCCGAACGATCCGGCCTGTGTCGGGCTCGTGCGCGTCGTGCGGCGCCAGGTCCAGGAGATCTACGCCGACGAGCTGCGCGCGGTGTGGGCCCCGTGGTTCGACGTCACCCGCGACGACGCCGCAGAGCTGACGCTGCTCTCGGACGCAGCGCTGTGCGCCGAGCAGGTCGGCTCGAGCCCCGACGAGCTGAGCGCGTCGCCGGGCTGGCGCTGGATCACGAAGCAGCTCGACCATGCGAGTCGTTCGCACGGCCGTCGCACGCCCGCGTGGAAGATTATCGATACGGTCGCGAACGAGCTCGACGTCGATAGCCAGCGGCTGTCGTCCTGCCGGGCCCGGATGGCCAATGCGAGCCTCGACTTCATCGCGAAGGCGCGGCGCTCGGGCGTGACCCGGTCGCCGGCGGTCGTCATCGGCGGCCGGATCTACAGCGGCCTCGCCGACGAGGGCACGATTCACAAGCTTATCGAGGCCGAGCTGGCGCCCGGCGTCCTCGGCGAGACGGCCGACAGCTCCTTCGATCGCCTGCTGTTCTTCCTGTCATCACCCAAAGGCAAGTAGCTGTTATAGGCTCGACCCAATGGAGCTGTCTTTTGCGGCGGCGACCGACGTGGGTCGGCAACGCTCGCATAACGAGGACAACTTCCTCATCGACAAGAAGCTTCGGCTGTTCTTGGTCGCGGATGGGATGGGCGGCCATGCTGCGGGCGAAGTGGCATCGTCGATCGCGGTGCACGAGATCCGCGACGCGATCTACAACAACCGCGATCTCATCGATCGCTACCGCGTCGATCACCCGGGCGTGCAGGCGTACGAGATCCTGCAGGCGCTCGAGCACGCGGTGCAGGCAGCGTGCGGCGCCGTTCACTCGCGCGCGCAGGCCGAGCCCGACAAGCGCGGCATGGGCACGACCGCGACGGTGCTCTTGATCGCGGGCGGCGCGGACCAGCTGCGGGGCTTCATCGCGCACGTCGGCGATAGCCGCGTGTACCTCGCGCGTCAGAGCCAGGTCCACGTGCTGACCGAGGACCACTCGCTGATGAACGAGCTCGTGCGGCGCGGCAAGCTCAACCGCGAGCAGATCGAGAGCTCGCCGTACAAGCAGTACAAGAACGCGGTCACGCGCGCGGTCGGCGTGTACAGCTCGGTCGAGGTCGACACGTTCGACTTCGACATCCTGCCCGGCGATCGCTTCCTGCTGTGCTCCGACGGCATGTACGCGTACATCGACGAGGCCGAGCTCCCGAAGCAGCTCGCCGACGGCGAGATCAAGGACGTGCCGCGCAACCTCGTGACGGTCGCGAACACGGGCGGCGGTCACGACAACATCACCGCCGTCGTGATCCGCGTCGGCGCCACGTCCGCCACGGACCTCGCGCCACGCACGACCGAGGTCTCGCTCAAGCTCGACGTCTTGAAGGCGATGCAGATGTTCCGCTACCTCTCGTACAAGGAGCTGGTGCGGGTCTCGAACATCGCGGAGATCACCGAGCTCGAGAAGGACCAGGTCGTGTTCAGCCAGGGCCAGCCCGGCGACGCGATGTTTGTCGTCCTCTCGGGCACGGTGCGGCTGACGAAGGGCAACACGCTGGTCGCCGAGCTCGGGGCCGGCCTGCACTTCGGCGAGATGTCGCTCGTCGATCGGAGCCTGCGCTCCCTGACGGCGACGGCACTCGAGAATACGCGCTTGATCTCGATCAGCCGCAAGGACTTCTACGACATCATCAAGCGCGAGCCCGCACTGGCGACGAAGATGCTATGGAGCTTCGTACAAGTGCTCGGGCAACGTCTGCGTAAGACCACGAATGATCTCAGCGATGCGCTGCACGGCGACCGCCATGGGCAAGAGACCGAAGCCGAAAACCTGTTCCAGGACTAAGGTGGAGACATGAGGAACCCATTTTCCGTCGAGGATGTGCCGGACCCGGTCGGCGGCGACGCCGAGGACTTCGCACGCTCGGTGCGCGCCGCGGCCGATCCATCCACGGACGAGAACGCACTCGCGTGGGTCACCGTCGCCACCGAGTCCGACGGACTCGAGGGCGCGTGGACCGCGCGCTGGCGCGTCGGTAACGAACCGTGGCAGCAGGGCGTCGCGACGCTCAAGCTCGACGGCGACCGCGTCTTCATCATGTACAAGGACGCCGGCAGCTACTTGATCGAAGCGCAGCGGCGCGGCGACAAGCTGGTCGGCCGCTACGTGAACGTCGGCAACCCGACCGACACGTCGCCGTTCTACGGCATCGTCGTCGATCCGTATCGCATCGACGGCTTCTGGAAGCGCGGTCGCTGGGACCTGCGCCGCTGCAGCCCGGACGAGCGCCCCGAGCCGATCGTGGCCGCGCTCGTGACCGAAGCGCGTCAGCTCGGTGCCGCGGAGCTCCGCGAGCTGCTCGGCTTCGCGCGCTATCTGCGTTGGCGCGCCGGCGACAAGTAGTCACTTCGGCAGACGCGTCAACACGAACTGCGAGATCCGGCCGGCCGCCGGCGGGTCCAGGTTCGCGAGCACCGCGACCGTGTAGCCGCTCTCGCAGATCGCGAGGTCGCCGTTCGCGCCGGGGAAGCCACCGTTGTGGCCGATGCAGCGCACACCGCGAACCTTGTAATCGACAAAGCCGTAGGCGTACTTGAAGCCCATGCGCACTCGCACCTTGCCGGTGGTGACGAGCTTCGTGTGTTTCTCGTCGAGGAGCGCGTGTTTCCCGAGCGCGTTCGCGAACGTCACCAAGTCTCCGGCGCTCGACCAACCGCCGCCCGCCGCCATGCCGCGATACGGCAGGATGAACGGGTTCGGCTCGAGCTCGCCCGTCCGCATGCGCGTGTAGCCGATCGCCCCGACGTGCTCGTCGTACCGCGGCCAGCTCGTCGAGGTCATGCCCGCCGGTGCGAGGACGAGCTCGGTGACCGCGTCGTAGTAGGTCTGGCCGGTCGCGCGCTCGATGATCGCACCGAGCAGGACAAAGCCGTAGTTCGAGTACCGCCACTCGGCGCCGGGCGCGTGGACCGGTCCGCGCGCGCCGAACTTCGCGAGGTAGTCGTCGTGCGTCTTCAGCGTCAGCCGGTAGTCCTCGTAGTCGTGCTCGAAGATGTCGCCGGTGCCGCCGGTGTGCGTGAGCAGGTGATGGATCGTGACGTGATCCGCGATCGCGCGATTCGGATAGCCGGGGATACGCTCGCCGACGGTGTCGGTCACTGCAAGCCGGCCGTCTTGCACGAGCCGGATGATCGCGACCGCGGTCATCATCTTGTTGATCGAGCCGACGTTGAACGAGGTCGCGAGCGTGTTCGCGACGTTCTGCTCGCGATCAGCGCTGCCATACGCGCGCTCGAAGATCGGCACGCCGTGCTTCGCGACGATCACGGTGCCGGAGAATTCGTCGGCGGCAGCGGCGCGTTCGAGCTCGCGCTCGAGTGCGGCGAGCGCCTCGCGCTCGGTCGTGCGGTCGGTCGTCTGCTGGGTCGCGTGGAGCGCGAGCGTCAGCGCGAACAGGCACAGTAGTGGGCGCCAATTCATGCGCCGAGCTTACTCGCGGAAGTGCGCCTCGCGGCGGTCGAGCGGCGCATTTGCCGCGATATCGGCGAGCGCCTTCTCCGCGCGCTGACGCCACACGTCGCGTGGCGCGTACATCTCGACGAACCGCTCGAGCTGCGCGCGCGCATTCGCGTCGTGACCGAGCGCAAATTCCGCCATGCCCGCGTGGAACACGGCCATGTAATTTTCGGGCCAGAGCTCGACGACGAGCGCCATGATCGGGCCCGCCGAGCGATCGTCACCGCGATCGGCGATCGGATGCGCGATGTTGAAGATCGTCTGGATCGCGCGAGAGCGATCGACAGCGGCCATCGCGAACAGCCGCGTGCGAGCCGCGTCGATCTTGCCGGCGATCGCGAGGCAGGTGACGCGATCGTGCTCGCTCATCTTCGGGTCGGCGATGCGCGTCTCGGCGTCGAGGGGCGTGCACATCGGCGCTGCGGTCTGCTCGGCGGCGACGCGTTCGCCGGGCGACCGAACGAGGAGCGCAGCGATGCCGGCCGCCATCACGACCAACAGCGCGACGACGAAGCCGAGCCGCAGCCGAGGTTTCGCGGCCGTGACCTGCTTTTGAAACGACGGACCTGCCCCCATCGTCCCATCGTGTCACGATATCGGCGTGCGGACGCGCCTGATCGTGATCGCGGTCTGCTTCGGCGTGATCATCGCGGCGATCGCCATCGTGGCTGCAAACTGGCCACAGTTGCCGAAACGGACCATTCCACCGGCGGTGACCTACATCCCGATGGGCGGCCAAGCGGTCGAAGTTCCAAAGGCCGGCTGTCTCGCGCCGATGATCGCGGAGCTGCGCAAGCGACCGAGCTGGACGATCCGGATCGACGACATGCGGTGGACCGATTACACCTCGCCCGACGAAGATCCGCGGCACGCGTCGATCTTCATCTCAGGAGCGAGCTCCGGGGCGACCTGGCGCAACGACTGGCTGCCCCAGCAGACGATGCCGCTCACCACCGAGGAAATCGGCGACGTGATGGCGGCGTTCGAGCTGCCGTGCGATGTCGACGAGTCGATCCCGAACACCGGCGCGTACGAAGGCCGCTACATCAACATCGCGTACGGCAAGACCGAGAAGGCGGCCGCGAAGCTCGACTACCACGCGCCGATCACGATGCGGCTCGGCGAGCTGTTCGAAGCGATCAAGCGCCGCTACATCACGAACCGCGCGGGCGCGACGAAGCAGTTCGTCCTGAAGCTCTCCGGCATGCGGCGCACGGGCGAGAAGGAATGGACGCCGTATGCGATGACGATCGACGGCGCGTCGTACGACAACGAGGGCCTGCGCGTGATGTTCGTCGACTGGCTGCTCGGCCAGCCGCCCACGCGGCCGAAGGGCCGCATGACGGCGACTGGCACGTTGACGATGCACGGCGTCACGCGACCGCTCGCGATCAACCTCGACCGCCGCGCCGAAGAGAATCGCTCGGTCGATCAATTCGAGCTCGCGCCAGAGCTGCGGATGTGGATGTCGATCAATTCGCCCTAGAGCGCTAGGCTCTCGGCATGCGCAGCCTCCTCTTCGTCTTTCTCATCGCGTGCTCGAGCTCGTCCAAGCCGGAGCCCGCTCCGTCCCAGCCCGCACCCGCACCGGCGCCGTCGGGCGGCGTGATGACGAAGGAAGAGTGCGAGGCGCAGGGCGCCCGGGTCAACGCGTCGATCGGCGGCGGCACGCAGGCGCACTGCGCCGACGACGAAACCGAGATCGGGAACGTCCGCCTCGGCATCGAAGGCGGCTGGTGCTGCAAGAAGAAGTAGTTACTGCTTCTGCGCGGCGCGGAGGTCGGCCGTCATCTGCTCGACCTCTTGTGGCCGGCCGTCGAACCGCGCCGGCGTGTTCTGGAACAGCGCCACGCGATACGCGCCGCCGCGATGCACGGCGGTGAGGCGATGGATCGCGTGGAGCTTCGGATCGAAGTCCTTCGCCCCCGGCGGGATCATGCCGGCGATCGCGCGAACGATCGCGACCTCCGTCGAGATCTGCGTGACGCCGGTGATCCGGTACGTGTACGCGAGCGTCGGGTGATCGCCGAACACCTTGGCGAGGTGCTCGCGGATCATCCCTTGCCCGTGCATCTGTGTCCCGTCGAAGCCGACGAGGTCGCCGTCGAGGATGAACAGATCCTCGAACGCCTTCGCGTCACGCTTGTTCCAGGCTTCCATCAAGTTCGCGTAGAGCTCTTCGACGGTCACGGTGGGCCTCCGAGCTTGGTTATGACATCCGCCGGCGCTTGCACGAGCTCGATCAACACGCCCTCACCGGAGAGCGGCGACCCCGCGTCGCCTTTGGGATGGATGAAGCAGACGTCGTGGCCCGCCGCACCGCGGCGAATGCCGCCCGGCGTGAACCGCACGCCCTGCCCCGCGAGCCACTCGACGGCGGCCGGCAGGTTGTCGACCCACAGGCCGAGGTGATTGAGCCGAGGCTCGTGGACTTTTGGCGAGCGCGACGGATCGATCGGCTCCATCAGATCGATCTCGATCCCCGCGAGCGCGAAGATGTCCTCGTCGACGTTCTCCTTGTCGGAGCGAAACGTCCCGGTCTGCTCGAGACCGAACAGATTCCCCCAGAGGTGCCGCAACGACGCCTTGCTCGGCGCGCCGATCGCGACCTGCTGGATGCCGAGGACGCGAAACGGCCGCGTCGTCATTTGCGCGCGGCTCGGACTTCGTCGACGGTGCGGAGGCCCGGGTGCGGCGCGTTCACGAGGATCGCCATGTTGCCCGACGGGTGCTTGTTGTCGCGCATCAACTGGTGACACTCGGCGGTGCCCGCGAACGGGAACGTCCGCGACAGGCACGGATCGACCTTGCCGGCGATCACGAGATCGTTGATGCCCTTCGACTGCTCGTCGTTCGCGAAGTGCGAGCCCTGCAGGCGCTTCTGACGCATCCAGTGGTAGCGAAGATCGAGCGTCGCGTTGTAGCCGGTGGTGCCCGCGCAGATCACGACCATGCCGCCGGTCTCGCACATGAAGCACGAGGTTGGCAGCGTGGTCTCGCCCGGGTGCTCGAACACGATCGTCGGGTTCTTCTTCTCGCCGAGTGCTTCCCAGAACGCGGCGCCGAATGCACGCGCGCCCTTGAGCCACAGGTTGTATTCGATGTCGTCGGACCAGCGCGGCAGCTTGCCCCAGTGCTCGAACTTGCGGCGATCGATCACGCCGACGGCGCCGAGCTTCTTGCAGAACTCGTTCTTGGACTCGCCACTGACGACCGCGACGGGCCGTGCACCGGCCGCGCGCGCGATCTGGATCGCCATCGATCCGAGTCCGCCGGCACCGCCCCAGATCAGGACGGGCTCGCCCGGCGCGAGGACGTTCGGCGACCAGCCGTGCAGCATCCGATACGCGGTCGCACCGACGAGCATGTAGCTCGCGGCTTCTTCCCACGTCAGCTGCGGTGGCTTGGGCAGGCACTGGTGATCCTGCACCTTCGTGAATTGCGCGAAGCTGCCCCAGTTCGACTCGTACCCCCAGATCCTCTGCGTCGGGGCGAACATCGGATCTTTGCCCGCGAGCACCCACGGATCGTCGGGCTCCCACATTCCGCAGTGGACGACGACGTCGTCGCCGACCTTGACGCTCGTGACGTCCTTGCCGACGGCCCACACCGTGCCGCTCGCGTCGGACCCGCCGATGTGAAAGTCCTCTTTCTCGCCCTTCTTCTGCCGCGTCTTGATGACGTCGATGGGGATGCCCATCGCGGCCCACACGTTGTTGTAGTTCACGCCGGCGGCCATCACGTAGACGAGGACGTCGCGTGGACCGAGCTCGGGAATCGGGACCGGCTCTTCTTTGAAGGCCTCCGTCGGCTCGCCGAACCGGGAGGGTCGGATGAGCTGGGCGAGCATTTTCTCGGGGACGACGCCGAGGTCCGGGACGTCACCGAGCTCGTAGAGGTCAGGTGTAGCGGCTAGCTTCGCGGTCGACACCATGCGGGAGCGTACTGGATCCTCGACGCACTGGGTCGTGCACCTCACGGCGATCTCCTGATTTGCAGAAGCGAAGCGCGCTCAGGACACGCTGCGCTCACGCGCTCACCAAGAAATCAAACCGAACGGTGTCGTCGCGCGTGTAGAGGCGCATGTTCGCGCTCGTCGTTGTCGCCGCACTTCACACCACCGGCATCAACCTCCACGTCGGCGATCTCTCGGCCACGCTTGGCTACGTCGACGGAGACAGCGAGCGCGACCGCATCCGCGGGCACCTCCTGTTCGCGCACGACCTGCTCGCGGCCGCCGATACGTCCGGCCTCTCGCCCGCGCTGCGCGCTGCGCGCGCCAAGAACCTCGACGTGCTCGCGCGCTACGCCCGCGCGGGTCAGTTCCCGTCGAACGACGACCACCCCGATGCCCTGCGCCCGACCTTCGTCGACGAGCGCGGCGAGATCTGCGCCGTCGGTGCGCTGTTCGCGAGCGACAAGGGTTACCCGGCCGCCGTGCGCGTCGCCGAGCAATACAAGTACGCGTTCATCGTCGAGCTCGACGACCCCGAGCTCCGGGCGTGGCAAGAGACCTCGGGGCTCACGCCCGACGAGCTCGCGATCATCCAGCCCTCGTACGACCACAGGCCGGCGGTCTCCGATCGCATGTGGCTGCCCTGGGGCCTCTCCGATCGCTCGCAGTTCGGCGCGATTCGGCTCTCGCTCTCGCAAGAGGTCTCCACAGTCGACTCGTTCGACACGTTGTGGATGACGATGCACGCACAGACGCCACTGCCCGGCGGGCGCTCGCGAAGCTTCTACATGACCATGCCGATGGGCGTCCTCATCGACGAGCAGACGACCGATATCGCGGCGGCCGGCATGCCGCTTGGCGATGCGCCGCGCCGGTGGTTCGGCAACGGCGACATCGGCGTCTACTTCGGCAACGAGTACTGGACGGGGCCCGCGACGGTGTTCCGGCTCGGTGCGGTCCTGCCGACGGCGACCGAACGCATGGCGCAGCCGCCGAGCATGCGCGCCGGCGATCTCGTGATGGAGTTGCCGCGCGCCTACGGTGGCCGGGCTGCCGTGTCGCGACTCTCCGGGTGGCGTCACGTCGTCGACCGCACGCGGTACGCCTACCGCCTCGACGCGGGCTTCGACTACGCACGCGCCGCCGACGGTGAGAACACGACCGTGATTCCGCGCGCCGCGATCGGCGCATTGATCTCGCGTCCGTACGCCACGCTGTCGATCGACACGGCGGTCGCACACGCCTACGACACGGCGAGCGGCGACGGTGGGCTGCGCTGGTCGACCGGCACGACGATCCGGCTCGCCGATCGCAAGGCCCGTGGCTGCGGCTTCGAGCCCGCGTTCACGGTCGCGGCGGTCCGAACGCCCGAGGGCTGGAGCGGTGCGTTCTCGCTCGAGCTCGGCTTCGGCTTCCCGACCAGCACAACCGGCGACGACAACTGACCGGTCCCTTTACGCACCCCGACCGAAACGAGTAGTGTGGACGTTGGTGGGTGCAGTCGGCATCGATCTGGGCACGTCGAGCTCAGTCGTCTCCTGGGAAGACGGCGGTGGGCAAGTGCACGTCCTCGCGGACAAGCAACGGGCGACGATCCAGCCGTCGATCGTGGCGTTCACCGAGGACGGCAGCGTCGTCGTCGGCGCAGAAGCGAAGCCCCGGAAGATCACCGACCCGCGCAACACGATCTACTCGTTCAAGCGGCTGATGGGCCAGACCGCCGGCAGCGTCGCCGTGCGGCAGATTCGCGCGCGCGTCCCCTACAAGATCCACGAGGCCGTCGAGGGCAACGACCTCCCGGCCGTGCGGACGCGCGCCGGTGAGTTCTCGGCGGTCGAGCTGTCCGCGATGATGCTCGATCACCTGCGCGACATCGCGACGACGCGCTTGCGCCGCCCGGTCGACAGCGCCGTGATCGCGGTGCCCGCGAGCTTCAACGACGCACAGCGATCGGCGACCAAGAGCGCGGCCGCGATCGCGGGCCTCCAGGTCGCGGGCATCTTGAACGAGCCCACCGCCGCAGCGCTCGCCTACGGTGCGACGCGGCATCTCGACGAGGTCATCGCGGTGTTCGACTTCGGCGGCGGCACGTTCGACCTCACCGTGATGAAGCTCGAGAACCAGACGTACACGGTCCTCGGCACGGCAGGCGATTCGTTCCTCGGCGGCGACGACATCGACGAGCGCATCGTCGAGCTCATGCTCGCGCGGGTGATCGCCGCGCATCGAGTCGATCTGCGCGACGACATCTTCGCGATGATGAAGCTGCGGGCGGCAGCCGAGCAGATCAAGATCACGCTGTCGACGCAAGCGCAGGAGACGATCACGGTGCCCGACCTCGCGATCGGCGCGAACGGTGAACCGATCACGCTCGAGGTGACGCTCTCGCACGCCGAGCTCGTCGGGCTGATGCAAGACCTCGTCGACCGCGCGATGTCGGTCACGCGCGACGCGCTCTCGGTCGCCTCGGTGAAGCTGGATCGCATCAGCGACGTGATCCTCGTCGGCGGGACGACGCGCATCCCGTACATTCGTCACCGCGTCGCCTCGCTGTTCGATCGCGCCGCGCGCCGCGACGTGAGCCCGCAGGAGGCCGTCTCGATCGGCGCTGCGCTCTACGCGACGGCGCTCACGCAGGCGCGCACGTTCGGCGTCGGCTTCGACATCCCGCAACCCGCCGCTCAACCCCCGCAGATCGCGACGCTCGGCGCGCTGCCGTCCACCGTCGCGCCGCCGCAGCACATCGTCGACATCGATGACGCGCTCGCCGATGTCGAGGCGAACGTCGTCAGCATCGACGAAGCCCTCGACGAGCTCGAGGCCGTCGCGCCCGCGCCGCCGCGCGTCGTGACACCCGTCGCGCCACTTGCCTCTCGCCGCGTCGTGATCGACGTGACGCCGAACAGCCTGGGCGTGGCGACCGTCGGCGGCTATTGCGAGATCCTGATCCAGCGCAGCTCTCCGCTGCCGGTCGTCGTCCGCAAGAACTACGCGACGCTGCGCGACCATCAGGAGGTGGTCCGCATCGTCGTGTGTCAGGGCGAGACCCGCCGGCTCTCCGACAACGTCGTGCTCGGCGATGTCGTGCTAGTAGAGCTGCCACGCCTACCACGCGGTGGCGTCGAGATCGAAGTGGCCTTCGAGCTCGACACGTCGGGGATGCTGCAGGTCAGCGCGCGCGACGCTGCGAGTGGACAATCGCGCCAGGTCTCGCTCGATCTGGTCGGCCGCATGAGCGACACCGAGGTATCGGTCGCGCGCGAGCGGATGCAGCGGTTGCGCCTCGGCTAACTCACGCGTCGGTGTGATCGGGCTCGACGAAGCTCCACTTGATCTCTGGATGCTTCTCTTGCAGCCGGACCTCGAACTTGTTGATCGCATCGACAAGCTCGTTACCGCTGAGGCCTGCCTTCATCTGCAGCTTCAACGCGACCATGATCTCTCCGGGCCCCTGCTGCACGGCCAGGGTGCGCAGCACCTTCACGATGTTGGCATCTTCTCCGGCGACCGCGCCGATCGCCTTCACGAGCTCCGGATCGGCGGCCTCGCCAACGAGCAGTGACTTGACCTCGACCGCGAGGAAGATCGCGACGCCGATCAGCACGACGCCGATGCACACCGTGCCGACCGCGTCCCACATCACGTTGCCGGTCGCCCACGCGACCGCGACCGCGATCAGCGCCAGCGCGAGCCCGAGACAGGCCGCCGCGTCTTCGCCGAAGATCACGACGAGATCGGAGTCTTTCGTCTCGCGCAGGTACTTCATGAGGGGGCGAGTGCCCCGGCGCTCGTTGATCGCCTTGATCGCGCCAGCCATCGCCCACGCCTCGACGATGATGCCGAACGTGAGGATTCCGATCGCGACCATCGGATACGACAGCGGCTCGGGGTGGCGCAGCTTGTGGATGCCCTCGTAGAGCGAATAGGCGCCGCCACCGAGGAACAGCAGCATCGCGACCATGAACGACCAGAAGTAGAGCTCGCGCCCCTGGCCGAGCGGGTACTTCTCACTGGGTGGCTGGCGCGCCTGGCGGATGCCGAGGAGCAGCAGCAGCTGGTTCACGCAGTCGGACAGCGAGTGCAGCGTCTCCGCGAGCATCGCGCCCGAGCCGGTGAAGAACGCACCGATGCCCTTGGCAACCGCGATCATGAAGTTCGCGCCGAGCGCGCGAAGGATGTAGCCAGTTCCTGAACCTGCCATTAGCGGATCGCTTTCGAGAGTGTCTTGAAGTGATCAGTACCCGCGCGTTCGAGGAGATCGAACACGCAAACTTCGGTGGTGGTCATGATCGCGCCGAGCCGGGTCATGAGATCCAGCCCCGTGCGCCAGTTTTGCTTCGTTCGCGACGCGACGGCATCGGCAACGACGTGCACGGTGCTGTTGCCGACCAGGTCACGCACCGACTGGTAGACGCAGACGTGCGTCTCCATGCCGGTGACGATCCACTGATCGCGCTGCAGCGCGGGGAACGCCGGCGAGCTCGGCGCAGAGAACTCGACCTTGTCGTAGCGATGCGCGTTCGCCGGCAGCGCGGCCTCGAGCTCCGGCACCGTCGCGCCGAGCCCTTTCGGATATTGCTGGCTGACGACGATCGGCAGCTCGAACCGCGTCGCCGTCTCGATCAGGATCTTCACGTTCTTCACGGTCTGCGCCGCGATCTCGGTGGGCATCGCGGCGAGCAGGCGCTCCTGGATATCGATCACGAGCAGCGCGGCACGCGCGGGCAAGAGGCGCTCGATCATTGGCTCGGCTGCCGGCCATGGGTGGCCGCTCCCAGCGTCTCGAGCGCGTCGACCAGGCGCTGGCGGCGCGACTGCTCTTCGGCGAGGCGGTCGCGTTGCTCGTCGACGACGCCCTCCTTCGCCTTCGCGATGAAGTCGGGGTTCTCGAGCTTCTTCTCGATCGTCGCGATCTCTTTCTCGGCCTTCGCGAGGTCCTTCTTGATGCGCGTCTTCTCGGCGTTGACATCGATCAACCCGCCGAGCGGCATCACGACCTCGATGTCGGCGCGCACGACGGCTTTCGCCGCGCCCGGCACCGGCGCGGTGTCGCCCGAGAGCTTCGCCGTGACCTTCGCGGTCAGGTCGATCTTCGAGAGGTGCTGCTCCAGGATCGCGCGGGTCTCGGGCGTCGACGCGCGAATGTGGACCTCCGTGCGCTGCGTCGGCGGAACGTTGTACGTCTGCTTCAACATGCGGCACGCGACGCTCGTCTGCTGCACGACCGCCATCTCGGCCTCGGCCGCCGGATCGATCCAGCTCTGATCGGCACGCGGGAACACCGTGATCATCAGCGAGCCCGGCAGCTGCGGCGGCTTCGGCAGCTTCTGCCAGATCTCCTCGGTCACGTACGGCGCGAACGGATGCATCATCCGCAGCGTCGTCTCGAGCACCGTCGCGAGCACGCCTTGTACGACGTGCCGGCGCGTCGCCTTCGCGAGATCCTGCACGAGCTCGGGGCCGAGGTGCAGGCTCGGCTTGGTGAGCTCGATGTACCAGTCGCAGAGCTCGTCGTAGATGAAGTGATAGAGGCTGTTCGCCGCACGGCTGAACTGGAATTGCTCGAGCGCGCCGTCGACCTCCGCGACCGCCGCCTGCAGCCGCGACAAGATCCAGCGCTCGGGCATGCCGAGCGTCGCGCGCGCCGTCGGTGACGCGAACTGCGACTCGAAGCGCTCGGCGTCGTAGCCGTCGAGGTTCATCAGCGCGTAGCGCGAGGCGTTCCACAGCTTGTTGATGAAGTTGCGGTTCTCCTCGACGCGCTCGACGGAGAGCCGGATGCGGTCGCCGGTATTGAGGCGCGAGAGCGTGAACCTCAGCGCATCGCTGCCCATCGGCGGGATGCCCTTACTGAAGTTCTTACGGATCGTCTTCTTCAAGACGTCCGGATCGACCGGCGGCTTCTCGGTGTCGATGCGTTCGAGCAGTGTCTCGAGCGCCGCGCCGTACACCACGTCGAGCGGGTCGATGACGTTGCCCTTCGTCTTCGCCATCTTGTCACCCTCGTCGTCGGTGACGATCGCGGTCAGGTAGACGGTGCGGAACGGCACCTTTCCCATGAAGTGCAGGCCGAACATCATCATGCGCGCGACCCAGAAGAAGATGATGTCGGGTCCCGTGACGAGCACGTTGTTCGGATAGAACGTCGCCAGGTCGCGCGTCTTGTCGGGCCAGCCGAGCGACGAGAACGGCCACAGCGCCGACGAGAACCAGGTGTCGAGGATGTCCTCGTCCTGCGAAAGCTCGCCGCTGCACTTCGGACACTGACCGCCGTGCGGCAGCTCCTTCGCGACGAAGATCAGCCCGCAGCCGCAGTGCCACGCGGGAATGCGATGGCCCCACCACAGCTGACGCGAGATGCACCAGTCCTGGATGTTCGTCATCCAGTTCATGAAGACCTTGTGGTGCTGCTCGGGGACGAACTTGGTCTTGCCGCTCTCGACCGCCGCGATCGCCTTCTCCGCCAGCGGCTTGGCCTTCACGAACCACTGCTCCATGAGCATCGGCTCGATCACGGTCTTGCTGCGCTGGCTCCGGCCGCGCGGGACCTTGTACGGCTTCACCGAGGCGAGGAAGCCGCCCTCCTCGAGGTCCGCGACAACGGCCTTGCGTGCGGCGTCGACGTTCATGCCGACGTACTTCGCCGGCGCGGGGTCCATCATGTTGCCGTCGAAGCCGATGACTTGAAGGACCGGCAGCTTCGCCGCCTGCCCGGCTTCGTAGTCATTCGGATCGTGCGCCGGCGTCACCTTCACGGCGCCGGATCCAAACGCGGGATCCGGCCAGACCTTGCCCTCGCGTACGAGCTCGATCGCGACGATCGGAATCCGCCGTCCGGTCAGCGGCAGCTCGACCTCTTTGCCATGCAGGTGCTTGTAGCGCTCGTCGTTTGGATTCACCGCGATCGCGGTATCGCCGAGCATCGTCTCGGGCCGCGTCGTCGCGACGATCACGTGGCCGCTGCCGTCGACGAGCGGATACTTGATCTCCCAGAGCGAGCCGTTCTCCTCTGCAGTGTCGACCTCGAGGTCGCTCACCACGGTCTGGCTCGCGTAGTCCCAGTTGATCATCCGCTTCGCGCGAAAGATCAGCCCCTCTTCGTAGAGCCGCACGAACGCCTCGGTCACGGCGCGGTTCGACTTCTCGTCCATCGTGAAGCGCTCGCGGCCCCAGTCGAGCGAGAACCCCAACAGCTTCTCTTGCTCGCTGATGCGATTGCCGCTGCGCTCCTTCCACGCCCACGCGCGCTTCATGAACTCGTCGCGTCCGAGATCGAACCGCGACTTGTTCTCCTTGCGCGAGAGATCCTTCTCGAGCAACACGTGCACCGCGATCGACGCGTGGTCCGTGCCCGGCATCCACATCGCGTTGAAGCCCTGCATGCGCTTCCAGCGGATCAGGATGTCCTGGAGCGTGGAGCCGAGCGCGTGCCCCATGTGCAAAGAGCCGGTGACGTTCGGCGGTGGCAGCGTGATCGCGTACGGAACCGTCGGGCTCGTCTCGTCCGCGTGAAAGAAGCCGTTCTCGTTCCAGAACCGAAACCAACGAGGCTCGACCTCCGAGGGGTCGTACTGCTTGGGAAGCGCCGTCGTCGTCGTCACGGCGGAACGCTAACACGAGCGGCCGCTCTCGATGTTTGCGTGGGAGCACCGGCTTCGTCGCGCCATCGATCGAGCCCGCGCACCGGCGACGGAGCGCGCGATGCGCGCTCGACGTCGCGTGCTCGTTACTTCTTGGCCTTCGCCTTGTCGGCCTTGTCGTCGGCCTTGTCGGCCTTCTTCTCTGCCTTGTCGGCCTTCGCTTCGGCCTTGTCGGCTTTCGCTTCTGCCTTGTCAGCCTTCGCTTCGGCCTTGTCGGCTTTCGCTTCTGCCTTGTCGGCCTTCACACACGGCGAAATCGTCGACGATTGTCGACAGTCGTCGACGCGCGGTCACGCAGCGCGGGGTAATTTGCCCCGAGATGCGCGCGTTGTGGATCGTCATCTTGATCGCGTGCGGCGGCTCGACACCGACGACGAAACCTCCACCCGTCGATGCCGAGGGCGTGTTCGGTCCGCTCGAGGTCGGCGCCGACTACGCGACATACACGAAGCTGACCGAGAAACCGTTCCTCTCGCTCGATCACGGTAATCGCTGGGTCGATGTCTACGTGAACGCGATCGGTCTCGCCGCGTATGACTCGAACACGCCGATTCCCGTCGGCACGATCGTCGTGAAGACGTCCGTGCTCGACGAACATGGCGCGCCCGGCAGCGTAGCGGGTCCGCTCTTCATCATGGAGAAGCGCGCCCCGGGCTACGCGCCCGACGAGCACGACTGGTGGTACGCGCTGCACTGGGCCGACCCACCCGCGGAAGACGCGGCGAAGTTTGGTGGCCCGATCTACTGGCGAGGCAAATCAGCGCGCGTCGATTACTGCGCTGAGTGCCACACCGATTACGAACGCTCGCTCGGAGGATTGATCCCGAGCAGCGTGCTCAAGCGTTGACTAAGACGCGCCGCGCTTCTTCGTCAGGTCCTGCAGGTTCTCGCGAATGATCTGTTCCGCGAGCTCCGGGACGACTTCCCACACGATCCGCTCCACGACCTCCGTCGACAACTTCAGCAGTGCGAGCAGCTCCGGGCTGCCCGGCTCGATGCCGGCAGCCTCTGCCAGCTTCGACGCCATCTTCGCGAGCGTGCGCTCGACGAGAACGGACCGCTTCGTCGGAGTACCACTGATCATCGGGACTCGATTCGTGCCACTCATCGCGAGGGCAGGCGCGGCCGATGCGGCCGAAGAGGATGAGGAGACAGCGGGCGTTGCAGCAGCCGGTGCAACTGCTGGTGCGGATGCCGCCGGTGCACGCATGGGCGTCGCCGCGGACATCACGGTGGTCTTGGTGGGTGCGGGCGCCGCAGGCTGCGCGGTGGCCGTCGGCGCGACGCCCGCAGGCATCTTGATCGTGGGCATGCCCATGATCGTCGCGGAGCGCGGCGGTTGGTTGGCGGTCGCCGCAGCGGCAGCCGCAGCCGCAGCCGCAGCCGGGCCCGGCTTCGCGGCAGCGGGCGTGGCCGCGACCGGAATCGGTGCGGTTGCCCCAGCGGTCGCCCCAGCGGCCGCCGTACCGGGCTTCGCGACACCGCTCGCCGCCTTGGCGACGACCTCGGTCACCTTCTCGAGCATCGTCTGCGTATCCCACGGCTTGGGAAGATTCGCGTCGACGCCGACCTGCGTGCCCTTCGCTTGATCGAAGGGCGCGCCGTTACCAACGAGGATCACGACGGGCACGTTCGCCGTCGCGGCGTCGGACTTGAGCGCCATGCAGAGGTCGTAGCCGCTCTTGCCAGGCATCTGCGAGTCCGCGAGGACGATCGCCGGCTTCTGACCCTTGGCCTTCGTTAGCGCTTCGTCGTAAGAGCGCGCGCCGACGTACGTGAACTCGGTGCCGCGGAACGTGATATCCGCGACCTGCTGCATCGTGGCGCTGTCATCGACGCACAAAACAATCTTGGACACTGGATTCGTCCTCCCGAAGGTTCCCGCGCACGCCCGTCCGGAGGCGGAGCGTAAGATCTTTGGTACCACGGCAATCCGCGGAGGGTCAAACCAACTGCCGGGAATCGAAAGGTTTTGGGGTTAGAAGATCGGTGCTAGGGTTCGCGGCCCATGCCGACGCACTACACGCCGCTTCACGTTGCGGCGGCCGAAGCCGTCGCCACGCGCGCTGGTATTGCGGCCACCGATCTCAAGGTCGAGATGCCTCCGAAGGCGGAGATGGGCGACCTCGCCGTCGCCTGTCACGCGATCGCGAAGGCGCAGAAGAAGAACCCCGTCGAGGTCGCGGCGGCGATCGCGGCCGGCTTCACGCCGACCGGCATGCTGGCGAGCGCGTCGGCCGCGGGTCCGTTCGTGAACTTCAAGATCGACCGCGCCCAGGCGTTCGCGTGGATCATCGATGCGGCGCTGCGCGATCGCCTCGTGCCCGGTGACGTCGGCACCGACAAGACGATCTGCATCGACTACTCGTCGCCGAACATCAGCAAGCACCTCGCGTATCACCACGTCCGCGGCACCACGCTCGGTCACGCGCTCGCGCAGATCTATCGCGCGCTCGGATACCGCGTCGTCGGCATCAACTTCCTCGGTGACTGGGGCACCACCCACGGCATGCTGCTCGCCGCGTGGAACCTGTGGGGACCGGTGGAGCCGCTCGATGTCGCCGCGCTCAACGCGCTCTACGTCCGCTTCAATGAAGCTTCGAAGGAGAACCCCGAGCTCAAGGAGCAAGGCCGCGCGTGGTTCAAGCGCCTCGAGGCCGGCGACGCCGACGCGCGCGCATTGTGGCAGCGCTTCCGCGATGTCTCGTGGCTGGAGTTCGAGTCCGTCTACGACATCCTCGGGATCAAGTTCGAAGAAGTGCGCGGCGAGAGCGCGTACGAGCCGGATCTGCCGCGCGTCTTGAAGGAGCTCGCGCCGCTCATCGTCGAGAGCGACGGCGCGCAGGTCGTTCAGCTCGAGGGCGAGAAGACGCCGATCCTCCTCGTCAAGAACGATGGCTCCACGCTGTACGCGACGCGCGATGTCGCCGCCGCGCAGTATCGCTGGGAGTCGTATCACTTCACGCGCTCGCTCTACGTCGTCGGTCGCGAGCAGTCGTTGCACTTCCGCCAGCTGTTCAAGCTGCTCGCGAAAGCAGGCCACGAGTGGGCCGCACGCTGCGAGCACGTGCCGTACGGTCACGTGCGCATCGGCGGCAAGAAGACGGCGACGCGCCTCGGCAACGTCGTGATGATGAGGACCGTGTTCGACATCATGCAGGACGAGGTGCGCCCGATGATCGTCAAGAGCAACCCGGAGATGCCGGCCGATCAGGTCGACCGCGTCGCGCGCGAGGTTGGCATCGGCGCGGTGATCTTCGCGAACCTCGCGTCGCAGCGCGAGAAGGACGTCGACTTCGATCTCGAGAAGGTCACGTCGATCAGCGGCGACTCCGGGCCGTACCTGCAGTACAGCCACGCGCGCTGCGCGTCGATCCTGCGCAGGGCCGGCGCGACCGGGGACTCGCTCGACGGCGTCGACTTCTCCCTCCTCACACACGAGGCAGAGTGGGGCGTTGCCAAGCGCCTGCTCGAGCTTCCGGAGATGGTGGTACGCGCCGGCGAAGCCGCCGAGCCGCACATCGTCTGTCACTACTTGCTGCAGCTCGCGAGCGATTTCTCGCGCTGGTACACGATCGGAAACGGCGACAAGTCGCTACGTGTGATCAACGACGATGCCGAGCTCCAACGCGCCCGTCTCGCACTCACCGCCGGCGTGAAGGCCGCGCTCGCGACCGGCCTGCGCCTGCTCGGCATGGCCGCGCCTGATCAGATGTGATCAGCGATAGACGCCGCCGCGCAGGCTGATCGCACCGAGCAGGTCCGCGCCCGCACGCAGGCGTTCCGGATCGAGCTCGAGGCTCGACCACAAAAACGCGGACGTGTTGCCGATCGACAGCGTGCCGGTGCCGACGCGCGCGAGGTGTACCTGCGCGGCTTGCGGCAACTTGGTCGCGAGCTCGGCCCGGCCGTCGACGACGTCGAACGTCATCGGCTCGTGCTCGGTCGGATCGTAGACACGCGCGCTCATCACGAGGATGTCATCGCGATCCTCGGCCATCACGACGACGCGCGCGCCGGTGTCGAGCTCCGCGCGCGGACGTTCGCCATCAGGCTGCGTGACGCTTCCGAGCTGCTCGAGCGTAACCTTGCCGTAGATGTCGGTCGCGGCGAGCACGCCGACGAGCTCGATCGCGCTGCGCATCTTCTCCGGATCGTCCCAGCGGCCGTAGCCGGTGAGCTCGAGCTTCTCGGGCTTGCTCGTGATCCACGTGTCGGCGAGTAGCAACGCCTGCGCGCGGGGGTCGTCGGACCACAGGCGGCGCGCGATCGGGATGTTGTCGGACTTGAGGACGAACGTCGCGTCGAACACCGCATCGCCGGTCGGGATGTCTTGCATGCCGATCGCCTTGCCGAGCTTCGAGAAGAAGCCCTGCTTCGAGACCTTCATCTTCGGGCCAGGCCCGTGTGCGTATGCGGCGGCGACGCGCGTGTACGTCTGCGAGGACTTGCCGCTCGAGACGACGTAGACGTCGAGCTTGACCGGCACGCCGTGCACGGTCGCGGTGATGTTCTCGTCGCCGCGCCACCACTTCGTCGGAAGCTGGTGCGTGCCGCCGAGCTCGCTCGCGACTTCCGTCCAGATCGCGCGGCGCCGTTTGCGTCCGCCGAACATCAGCGCCGATCGCGACGGCGAATTTGTTCGAGCAAGTCGACGCAGTCGTCGAGCGACTTGCGAAGCGCATCGCGCAGCGGCTTGTTCTGCGCGAGGTCTTCGAAGATCCGATCGCGCCGGTTGAGCGAGCGCAGGAGTTGCGCGCACGACTCGGCGTACTTCACGTGCCGATGTGGATACGGCAGCTCCGGTTCCTGCTGCTGTGCGACCGGCGCGGCGCCACCGACGACGACTTGCTTCGCCGCCTGGTGTGGTGCCATCACCGCATCGGCGGCCGGGTTCGTACCGCGCGCGCGACCCGGCACGATCGCCGGATTGTCGGACATCCCAGGCGGGCGCGGCGCCTTGAACGGCACGCCACCGATCGGCACGCCGCCACCGGGGAGCGCGTTCGGATCCGGGCGCGCCCACGGGCTGCGATCGTTCGCGCCGTCGACGCTGACCGCGTGAATCGCGACTTGATCGCGCTCCGACTCGACCGACACGATGAGGCTCGACGTCATCGTCGCGACCTCGAGTGCTTTGCCCGGCCAGTTGTCGACGGCGAGCTCGAACAGCGAGTGCTCGCCGATGCGAGGATCGCTGTCGCGCACGACAACGTGCTCGCGATCACCACCGGGCTCGCCGCGCACGATGACGAACCTGCGTCCGCGCGCTTCATGAATGCCGACGATGTAAACGCTGGCCTGTGTCTTCACCCTGTACACCGCGAGCGCGCGCTGCCGGAGATCCCCGAAGACCGTCTGGTTCACACCTACCATCTTAACCGGCCTGGGGTACGGTGCGACCGTTGCTCGACAGCATCGTCGCCGCCCTCGGTATCTATGCGGGCACGCTCGTGGTTGGCGTGCTGTCGGGCCTGGTGCCGATCGTCAACGGTGAGGTCTTCCTCGTCGCGATGGTGCTGCTCACCGGCCAGCTCTGGCCGGCGATCGCGCTCGCCTTGCTCGTCGCGATCGGCCAGATGATCGCGAAGGTCATCTTGTGGAAGATGGCGAGCCGCGCCACCGAGGCCGGCAAGGACACGCGGCTCGGCAAGAAGATCGCGCAAGCGCGCACGAAGATCGAGAAGTGGAAAGAGAAGCCGCTCGCCGTCACGTTCATCTCGGCGCTGACCGGATTGCCGCCGTTCTACATCGTCACGCTGCTCGCGGCCGCGCTCGGCGTTCGCTTCCGCACCTTCGTGATTCTCGGCATCATCGGCCGCGTCGTGCGGTTCGTCGTGATCGCAATCATCGCCGTGCGGGTCTGAGATGTGGGACGCGGTCATCGTCGGCAGCGGCTTCGGCGGCGCGATGGTCGCGCACCGGCTCGTCGACGCCGGCGCCAAGGTCCTCATGATCGAGCGCGGCGATTGGGTCGCGCGCGGCGACGCGGCCTGGCTCCCCGAAGCCTCGCTCGAGCTCACCGACAGCTACGCGAAGGACATCCCGTACCGCTGCGATCGCAACGGGCACGGGCCGATCATCGGCGGCTACGCGTGCGTCGGTGGCCCGTCGGTCTACTACGGCTGCGTCGCGTTCCGGTTTCGCGAGCGCGACTTCGCCGGCGACCCCGACGTCGTCGGCGCATCACACGCGGCGTGGCCATTCACCTACGACGACATCGAGCCGTTCTACGGCGAGGCCGAGCGACTACTGGGCATCGCCGGCGACGACAGCGCCGATCCCAGCGCGCCTCGCCGCTCGACGCCCTACCCGTTCCCGCCCGCACCACTCGCACCGATCACCGAGCTCGTCGCCCATCACGCCCAGCAGCTCGGCCTCTCGCCGTTCCACCTCCCGCTCGCGATCAACCACACCGCCACCGAGACCCGCCGCGCCTGCATCGCGTGCCGCACGTGTGACACCTACGCGTGCGCGATCGGCGCGAAGAACGATGTCGCGACGATGATGATCGCTCCGCTCGTCGAGCGCGGCCTGACACTCCAGACGCGCACGGTCGCGACGCGCCTCGAGCACGAAGACGGCTACCGCATCTCGCGCCTGCACGTCACGCATCGCGACACCAACCGCCGAGAAACGATCGAAGCGCGCCGCTTCATCCTCGCGGCCGGCGCGCTCGGCTCACCACACCTCCTCCTCGCCTCTGGCCTCACGCACCCCGCCCTCGGCCGCTACCTCATGCGGCACGACAACGCGATGGTCTTCGGCTTCTACCCGTCGCGCCCCGACCCCGATCGCCGCTTTCACAAGCAGATCGCGATCCACGACTACTACTTCGGCGATCCGGACGCCGACGACGTCCCCGATCTCACAAAGCTCGGGGGCATCCAGCAAATGATGACGCCGCCGAAGGAGCTCGTGCGCGCGCACCTGCCGCGTTTCACGAAGACGATCGTGGGCGCGCTGACCGAGCAGCTCACGGGCCTCCTCTGTATCGCCGAGGATCAACCGCGCACCGACAACGGTGTCACCGTCGACTGGGACGTGCGTGACGTGTACGGTCTGCCGCAGCTCGTGATCGATCACTCGTACACAGGGCGCGATCGGCGCGCGAGCGATGCGCTCGTGCGAAGGGCGCAGCGGCTGCTCGAGTCGACGGGCGCGCTGTTCTCGCATACGCACCGGGTGAAGACGTTTTCGCATGCGGTCGGTACGGTTCGAATGGGCATGGATGCGTCGAGCTCGGTGCTCGACGCAGAGTGCCGATTCCGTGGAATGAGCAATCTTTGGGTCACCGATGGGAGCGCGCTGCCGATGTCCGCCGGCGTGAATCCAAGCCTGACCATCGCGGCGAATGCATTACGCGTGGCGCACGCGATCGCGCGGGACTCATGAAAGATCGGTCACAGAGCCACAGAGCCACAGAGCAAAGATCATTTAAGAAAGATCTCTGCTCTGTGGCTCTGTGGCTCTGTGACCCATTGTCCGGAGCACGCGCGTGAAGCTCGTGTTCTTGGGCTGCGGCACGATCGCGCGCGCTCATGCGAAGCGTCTGCGCAAACACCGCGCCGACCTCTCGATCGGGTTCGCGAGTCGCGACCCTGCCCGTGCGAAGCAATTTGCCAGCGACCTCGGCGGCGACGCCTACGAGAGCTATGCCGCCGCGATCTCTGCGTCTGACGTCGATATCATCGCCGTCGTCACCCCACCGAGCGAGCACCTGGCGCTCACCCTCTCTGCGTTGGATTCGAACAAGCACGTCCTCCTCGAGAAGCCTCCACTCCCTCGCGCCTCGGACTTCGACGCCGTCACCGCCGCCGCAACGAAGGCGAATCGGCAGGTCTTTGTCGCCGAGAACTACCACTACAAGCCGCTGCTCGTGCGCTTGAGGAAGCTCCTCGCCGAGAAGGTCGTCGGCGACGTTCTGTTCGTGCACATCAACGCGATCAAGAAGCAGCAGCCGAAGGACTGGCGCGATGACCCTGCCCTCGCGCTCGGCGGCGCGCTCTACGAGGGCGGCATTCACTGGATCGATTTCATGGCGAGCATGGGCATGCGCGTGCGGCGCGTCGTCGGGCACAAGCCGGCGCTGCCGGATGGGAAGCGGATCGAGCGCTCGATGCTCGTGACGTTCGAGTACGAGGAGGGCGCGATCGGGACGCTCTCGTATTCGTGGGAGGTGCCGTCGACCGCGAAGGGCCTGCGGCTGTCGAAGATCTACGGGCGCGCCGGGAGCATCACGTTCGAGACGAACGGGCTCTGGGTGTTCGCGCACGGGACGAAGACGCGGTTCTACGTGCCGGGGCTGCGCGACCTGTCGGGATACAACGCGATGTGGGCTGACTTCGTGCGCGCGTGGAAGACCGGCGAGCCGCCCGCGATGACACTCGCGCAGGCGAGACGAGATCTCGAGCTCGTCGAAGCCGCGTATGCTTCTGCTGCGGAGGTTCTGTGACTGGTTACGTCGTCGCCGCGATCATCGGCCTTCTGGCCGGCCTGCACACCTGCACGTGGGGGATGTACAAGGACGCGCCGCACGAGGGCTTCACGTGGCCGAAGTATTTTCGGTCCGCGGTCGTCGGCACGGTGCTCGGTGCGTGCGCGCACTACTTCACGAAGTGGGACCTCTCGGATGCCGGGAACCGGTTCGTGTACTGGGGCCTCATCTATTGTCTGGAGCGCGCGGCGACGGAGTTCTGGAAGTACTTCATCCGCGAAGAGGACCAGAGCAAGTACTTCATCCCGATGCAGTTTGGCTTGTTCGGCAAGCCGATGAAGGATGCGAGGAAGCGGATCACGATCGGCGTCCTCGTCGGGCTCGCGTGCGTGGGCGTGTTCTTCGGGATCCGCGCGCTCGAGAACAGCGTCGGCGATAGCTGGCCACGCTGGCTGGTGGTCGTGACGGTCGGCAGCTTCTTCGGCTGGATCTCGGCGTTCGGTGGCGCGTGGAAAGATGCGCCGATCGAAGGCTTCGAGACGTTCAAGTTCTTCCGGAGCCCGGCGGTCGCTGCGAGCTGGGCGTTCGTGGTGTCGCTGTTCGTGTCGTCGTGGGCGGCGATCGCGATCGCGGCCGAGGGCTTCACCGTCGCCGCGATCGAGACCTACAAGACGTTCGTGTTTCCGAACAAGCCGCGCGGGAAGTTCGCGGGCAAGCCAGTTCTTCATCCGCAATATCTGAAGTGGCGCACGAAGTTCATCCCGCTGTACTTCGGCATCTGGCTGATCGTCCTCGGTCACCTCGTGGTCGCGTTGATCCAATCGCGACTCTAGCCGAGGATCCGGCGCACTTCGTCGACGAGGTTCGACATCCCGAGGTCCTTCGAGATGTAGCCATCGACCCGCGCATCTCGCGCGCGGACGGCGAGCTCCTCGTTCGGCAGCGTCGAGAACAGATAGATCGGCGTGTTCATCTGGCGATCGTTGCGCAAGATCGAAGCGACGTCGTCGCCGTACAGCTGCGGCATCTGCACGTCCATCAGGATCAGGTCGAAGCCGGTCGCGCCCTGGGCCCCGAGCTCCTCGACGCCATCGCGCGTCTCGACGTCGTAGCCCGCCTCGACGAGGACGTACCGCGCCGCCATGAGCACGATCGGGCTGTCGTCGACGATGAGCACGCGCTTCATCAGAACAGGATCTCCGCGCACAGCGAGTGAAGCTTCTCGGGCAGCGCCTCGGGGCCGGCATTCTTCGAGACGTAGCCATCGGCACCGACTTGCTTCGCGACGCGCTCGAGCTCGTCGTCGGGCGCGCTCGAACAGATGATCACGGGCGTCTTCGCCGTCTCCATCTGCTTGCGCAGCCACGCGCAGAGCTCGGCACCGCTCATCTCGGGCATGTAGAGGTCGGTCACGATCAGGTGCGGCTTCCAGTCCATCACCGCGTTGATGAACTTGCGCAACGAGCTGACCGCGCGAACGTCGAAGCCCGCCGCCGTCAACACAGGCGTCATGACGGCGAGCACGATCTCGCTGTCGTCGATCAGGACGAGTCGCCGCTGCAGTTCGGTCATTGCTGTTCGGTGACCGTGATCAGCCCCACCGCAAAGCATCGCAGCGAGTGCAGGCTGCGTTTCTGCCAGTGGATCGTCGGATTCGAGACAAAGCGCAGCTTGTACTGGCGCTCCTGCTCCATCTCCTGGATGTCGTTGATCCACGAGACGAAGCTCTTGAAGCATGACGAGTTCATGAACTCGAGCTGGCGCAGATCGACGATGGTCTCGGTGACGCTGAGGCGGCTCGCTTCCGAGTGCGTTCGCCGGAGCAGCATCTCGAGCGCGTCGAGCGCGGCGTAGTCGGCGGTGCCCGTGAGCGAGACATTGATCGTGCTGCCGTCGTGTTGCGCGACGCCCGCGAAGTCATCGCCGTGGACCGTGACTACTTCTCCCATGGCGAGGCCCCGGGTCCGAGGGTCGTGGTCGCCTCGATGACGGTCATGTCACCGTCGAGCACCTTGTACGTCACCTTCATCTCGCCTTCGGCGCAGATGCGAGCGAGTCCCAGGCCCGAGCCTTCCTTCTGCTTCGCCTTCTGCGCGATCAGCTTCTGGTAGTAGGCGAACGAATCGGGCGCGTTCGCGACACCGTCGAGGATCTCGCGAATCGCAGCAATGTTCGCCGGCTCCGCGCGATTGCGAAGCGCGATGCGGACGACCTTCGGCGTTGACTGCTCGACATCGATCCGGATCGTGGTCTCGCCGTCCTTCGAATATTTGACGGCGTTCTCGAGCAGCTCGTGCGTGGCGAGCGCGACGCGCGACGTGCCGTCCGGGTCACTCAAGAAGCGCTGGTAGAACTCGGTCACGAACCGCCGCACGACCGAGACGAGCTGGACGTTGGGTCTGAAGTTCAGCTCGAAGTACGCCGGTCCATCCATCTGTAAATCCCTTGCTCGCACGCGACCCAGAACGATTGCAATGTACGCAATCAAAGGTGGAGCGGATCCGTAGGCATTCGCACCAAAGCGGTGCAGCACTTTGCGGCAGTCAGCGCGGCCGGAAGGCGAGGAACGCGGGAACGAGCACGAGTGCCGTCAGCACACAAGTGACCTCACCGATCAGCGACGCGGTTCCGAAACCGCGGATCGCGAGGTTCTGGCTGAAGATCAGCGAGCCGTAGCCGATCATCGTCGTCAGCGAGCAGACGAACACCGCGCTGCCGCTCGTGCGCAAGGTCTCGATCGGATCAGGGAGCTCTTCGGCGTCGTGACGATGCGCGACGTTGATCGCGTAGTCGATGCCGAGCCCGAGCGTGATCGGCAGCGCGATGAAGTCGAGAAAGTTGACCTTGATGCCCAGCACCGCGCAGAGCGCGACCATCAGCAGCGTGCCGCTGCCCGTGCCGATCAAGACCGCCGCGGCGCGGCGATTGAAGCCGACCAGCAGGAGCACCATGATGACGAGCCCGCCGGCCGCGACCGTCGTCACGCGCAGTCCATCTCGCTCGATCGCCTCCAGGATGTCCGCGAAGATCACGCTCGCGCCCGAGGTCGTGACGGTCTCGCCGTCCTCGAGTGTCATGCTTCGCACCGCGTTCGCGAAGCGCACGAGGTCCCTGCCATTCCACTCGTCGAGCTCGTTCGCGGGGCGAATCTGGATCAAGTAGCCGATGCGGCCATCGCGCTCGGTGAGCCGCTGCTTCAGCGACGCCGGCAAGCTCTCTGCCGTGAACGCGGCGAGGTTGTCGGGCGGCCGCATCTCGGCGAGCTCGGTGCGCTCCTTGTCGTCGAGCGCATCGAGCGCGCCGTCGAGGATCTCGCGAATCTCGGCGAGCACCGCGATCTTCTTCGCCTGATCGAGCGGAACGACGTCGAGGATGGAATTCACTGTCCCGATCGCATCGCGGCCGCGGAGCGCGCCGATGATCATCGGAACCTGATCGAGCCGATCCGCCGCGATGTACGTGCGCGCGGTGATGCCGCGCCCGAAATGTTTGTCGGAGAGCGACATCCACCGGCGCGCGGTGACCGCTTCGCCGCCTTGCGAGCGCAGTTGCGTGATGTCGTACTCGAACGGATCCGCCTTGATGTAACGCACGACGATCACCACCGAGACGAGGCAGACCGCGAGCGCCACAGCGCACACGAGGTTCGAGCGCCTGAAGCCAAGGATGCGCACGAGCGTGCCGCCGACGATCGGATCGCCGTGAAAGATCCGCGTGTCGCGCCCACAGCGCAGGAGCAGCGCGGGCAACAAGATGTACGACGCCATCCAGCACACCATCATGCCGACCGCGCCGATCACCGCGAAGTCAGCGAAGCCGCGGAAGCTCGTCACGGCGAGCGAGCCATACGCGATCGACGCGCCGAGCGACGCGATCGCCGTCGGCCGCAGCGTGCCGACGATCGCATGCGAGAGCGCGACGTCGACGTCGTGCCTGCGGCGCTCCTCGAGGTAACGCGCGATCAAGAAGATGCCGTAGTTGACGCCGTTGCCTGCGATGATCGCGCCGAGGAAGGCGGTCGCGGCGTTGAGGTGCCCGACGGTGATCGCCGCGATGCCGAAGGCGAGTGCGGTCGCGACCGCGAGCGTCGAGAGCAAGAGCCCCAGCAACGTCGCGCTGCGAAAGTACAGCGCGAGCACGAGCGCGACGAGCAGGCCCGTCACGACACTCGAGACGAGCATGCCCTCCGAGATCGCATCGTGCTCGGCGACCGACGTGACGACGCCGCCGGTGAAGCCGATCTTCGCCGACGGATACGTGCGCATCACGCGCTCGCGAACAGTGTCGAGCTCGGCGAGCAGCGTCGCGCCCTTCCCCGCATCCGTCGAGCGGAACGGCGTGCGGATCTGCACGACCGCGACGAGTCCATCCGCGCTCACGTTGCCGGCGCGATCGAGCCCGGCCTCGGCCTCGCGCCGCTTCGTGCGCAGCTCCTCGAGCTGCTGCTTCTGCTTGTCCGCGGCCTGGGGATCCGGTTCGTCGAGATCGATGTAGAGGGGGTTCGCCTTTAGCTTCGCGTCCCGGAGGTAACCGGCGAGCGCATCGCGCGCCTTCTCGAGCTCGGCGAGGGGGACCAGCAGATGGCGACGCTCGCGCAAGAACGTGCGGAGCTCGGAGTCATCCGCCTCGACGGACTCGACGAGCTCGGGGCGGATCTTGCGGATGCCGTCCACGAGCGCGTCGACGATGCCGGCGCGATCCTCGGGCGTCCTCGCCTCGACGACGACGAGCGCGCTGTCGCCGGCACGCACGCGCGCTTCGAGCCGTCGTAGATCCTTCACGCTCTGCGTGTCCTGCGGCAACAGGTACGAGAAGTCCGCGCGCAGCGGCAGGTGATTGACGATCAGATAGACCGCACCGGCGACCAGCACGACGTGAGCGAGGATGATCGCGAGCGCTCTGCGCCTCACCCAGGTGACGTAGCGCTGGGCCAGCTCGTCCGGACTACGTGGCACCTCAGATCACTATACCGACGTCATCAGAATGAAGTAGCGGCGCGTAGTTGTGAAATCGTCGTTGACGATCCGCTGCGCGCCCTTTAGAAGTAGCCGCGAAATGTTCCTGATCCGCCGCATCCTCGCCCGTCTGTGACGTGGTGACTCGACCGAACGAGTCACCGAATCGTGACTCTTTTGTCGTCGAGGAATTGTGGCTCGCAAGGATCTCTCGCGCACCGTCATCGAAGGCGGTCGCTATTACTCCAATTGTTATTTCCGCCGTGCATCACATGGCACCGAACGCGCGACGACGCGCGAGTGGCTCGATCGCGTCCTCGTCGATCTCGACGAGGCGGAGGAGTCTGTTCCGCCGCCGCGCCCGCGCGTGCCGAAGATGTTCCGCGACAAGCTCGGTCCCGCGCAGCGTTGGCTGAGTGCGCAGGTCGGTCGCCCGTGGGACAAGGTCTATTCGGACCTGTGCAAGCAGTTCGACACGCGCACCATCGCGGGTCGTCACGTCGTGCACGATCACATGCTGCAGTGGGTGCGTCGCTGGGATGTGCCGTCGCCCTACTGGCGCCGGTTCGAGCTCGTGATCGACCGGCACGGCATTCTGCGCAAGCAGCCGGCGAGACGGCTATAGCTTGCCGAGCGCGCGCGGTGGCTTGCCCGAGCTGCCCCAGATCGCGAGCACGAGGACCGTGAGGATGTACGGCAACAGCGGCGCGAGCTCGCGTGGGATCGCCGACTGCGCGATCTGCAGCTCGACGCTGAGCGCGTGCGCGAACGCGACGCCGACACACGCGAGCGCGGCCCATGCGGGACGCCAGCCGACGAGGATGATCATCGCGAGCGCCATGTAGCCGCGGCCGCCTGACATGTCCGCGACGAAGCCGTCGACGGCGAGCGCTTGATGCGCGCCGCCCGCGCCCGCGAGTGCGCCGCCGACGAGCGCGGCGTAGACGCGTGCGCGCGTGGGCGATGCACCGACGGCGACGAGCGCGTCGGGCCGATCTCCCGCGGCGCGCAAACGCAAGCCCCAGCGCGAGCGCGAGAATGCGATCGGGACGAGGATCGTGGCGAGGACGGCGAGCCAGAAGATCGGGTTCGAGAGGATCGCGTCGCCGAAGCCCGGCGTCGGCGGCGAGTTCGCGCCGACGTTGTAGAAGAGCTGCAGCATGAACCGCGTGCCCGCGAGAGCGATCAGGTTGAATGCGATGCCGATGATGACCTGGTCCGCACCCATGCGCAGCGCGAAGAACGTCTGCGCGGCGGCGACCGCGACGCCCGCGGCCATGCCGCCGATCACGCCCGCGTAGGCGTTGTCCGTCGCATGCCCGACGGCGGCCGCGGTGAACGCGCCGAACAGGAGCTTTGCTTCGAGTGCGAGATCGATGACGCCCGCGCGTTCGGTGATGGCACCGCCGAGTGCGGCGAGCACGTAGGGGAGCGCGATGCGCAGGACGCTCGACCACAACACCACGCTGAACAGGACGTCGATCACGCGTGCTTCTCCACGCTCGGGCGCTCCGCGGCGAGCGCGCGGCGACGCACCCAGACGCTCGAGAGCGCGACCGCGAGCACGACCACGCCTTGCAGGATCTCGAACAGCTCCTTCGGGACGCGGTCGCCGACGACGAGCCCGCCGGCGGAGAGCGTGCCGAGCGCGATCGCCGCGAACGCGATGCCGATCGGATGCATGCGGCCGAGCAGCGCCACCGCGATCGCGAGGAAGCCGGTGCCGCGACCGAGACCTTCCTCGAACGCGTGCTTGTGCCCCATCACGAGGTTCGCAGCCGCCAGGCCGGCGAGCGCGCCCGCACCCGTCATCACGAGGATCTGCACGCGCGAGACCGAGATGCCGACACTGCGCGCGGCCTCGGGATCGCGGCCGACCGCACGCCACGACTGGCCCCACGTCGTGCGCGAGCGCAGCCACGCGAGCAGCAGGACCATCGCGATCGCGATCACGATCGACCAGTTCGCCGCACTGCCTGCGAGCCCGAGGTCGCCAAGGATCGCGCCCGGCGCGATCTGACCGCCGCGCGTCGTGCCGCCGCGGAACAGGACGGCGTTGCCGATCCACAGCGCGACGCCCGCGACGATGTAGTTCATCATGATCGAGGTGATGACCTCGTGCGCGTTGCGCTTCGCGCGGAGCACGCCGATCAGCGCGCCGACCAACGCGCCGCCGAACGCTGCGGCACCGAGGCAGAGCGGAATCGCGATGAAGCTTGGCGTGTCGGCGGGCAGGATCATGCCGAACACGGCGCACGTCAGCACCCCGGCCGTCATCTGACCTTCTGCGCCGATATTGAACAGCCCGGCGTCGAGCGCGAGCGCGACGGAGAGGCCGCACAGCACGAGGCCCGTCGCCTTGTAGAGCACCTGCCCCGTCGAATACGGATCGCGCGTGATCTCGTCGAGCATCGCGATCCACACGCTGCCCGGCGAGGCACCGCAGATCAGCATCAGCAAGCTGCCGACGGCGACCGTCGCGAGCAGCGCGATCAGCGCCGCCTGCAGCTCGCGCGAGGTGTTCGCGCTCATGCTGCACCGCCCGTCATCAAGAGCCCGACGTCGCCGCGCGCGGAGGCCGCACGCAGTGCCTCACCGCCGAGCTCGCCGACGATCCGCCCGCGCAGCAGGACGACGATGCGATGACACAGCACGAGCAGCTCGTCGAGATCCGCGGACACCACGAGCACGCCCGCCCCTGCCTTCGCCGCCGCACGCAGCCGGTCGTGAAGCTTCGCGACCGCGCCGAGGTCGACACCGCGCGTCGGCTGCGCGGCGACCACCACGCGCAGGTTCGGACGCGACAGCTCGCGACCGAGGACGACCTTCTGCTGATTGCCGCCCGAGAGGTCGCGCACGATCGCATCGGAGTCGGCTGGCCGAATGTCGAGCTCGGCGATTCGCTTCACGGCGTTCTTGCGAACGGCGTCGCGGTTGATCTGAAACCGGCCGGTGATGTCCTTGCGGTTGAGCGCGAGGTTTTCGGCGACGCTCGCATCGAGGATGAGCCCGCCGTGATGCCGGTCCTCCGGTACGTGCGCGAGTCCCGCGGCGAGCCGTCGTCCGGGCGAGTCGTGTGCGGCATCGCGATCGCCGATGCGAATGCGGCCGCGGCTCTTCACGAGGCCCGCGATCGCGAGCACGAGCTCGCGCTGTCCGTTCCCGTCGACACCTGCGACGCCGACGATCTCGCCGCGCTGTACGTCGAGCGAGATCTCGGAGAGCATGCGGCCAACCGACAGCATGCCGAGCGAGAGCACGGTCGGTGCGGATGCAGGCGGCGGCTCGAGCGGCCTCGAAGGTGAGATGTCCTCGCCGACCATCGCGTGTGCGATCGTGGCGACGTCGAGGGGCTTGTCGAACGTCGCGACGGTCGCGCCATCGCGCAGCACGGTGACCGTGTCCGCAACGGCGCGCACCTCGTCGAGCTTGTGCGTGACGATCACGATCGTCTTGCCCTCGGCCGCGAGCGTGCGCAGCGTCTCGAGCAGGCGCTCGACCTCGACGGGCGCGAGCACGGCGGTCGGCTCGTCGAGGATCAGCGTGGTCGCGCCATAATAGAGCGCGGCGACGATCTCCGCGCGTTGCTGCGCGCCGAGCCCGAGGTCCTCGACGCGCGCGAACGGGTCGATCGGCAGACCGATCTTGTCACCCAGGGCGCGCAGCTTCGTCGCGACGCCGTCGAGCGAGAGCAGCGGGCCACCCTCCAGGCCGAGCACGGCATTTTCGACGACCGACAAGGTCTGCGCCGATGCGCCGTGCTGCTGCACGATGCCGATGCCCGCCGCACGCGCGCGCCGGCGGTCCCATGCCTCGAGGCCCTCGGACTTGCCGTCGAGCGAGAGCGTTCCGCCATCCGCGCGCACGACGCCCGCCATCACCTTCACGAGCGTGCTCTTGCCTGCGCCGTTCTCACCGACGAGCGCGTGCACGGTGCCCGGACGCACCGCGATCGTCGCTTCGTGCAACACCTCGCGCACGCCATAGCGCTTCGTCACGAGCGCGTCGATCGCCGTCATCGGTCGGGCACCTTGATCTCGCCGGAGATGATCTGTTCGCGCAGCTTGTTCACCTTCGTGACGACCTCGATCGGCAAGAGGTGCTGGTTGCGCTCGTTTGCGACGAACGCGACGCCGTCCTCCGCGAGCCCGAGCTCGTGCAGGCCGCCGACGAACTTGCCGTCGATCAGGCTCTTGATGACGTCGAGCACGGCGACATCGACACGCTTCACCATGCTCGTCACCACACAGCACGGCGCGGCATCGTGTTGATCCGAGTCGACGCCGATCGCGCGCGCACCGCGTTGGCGTGCCGCCGCGAACACGCCGTCGCCGGTCTTGCCGGCCGCGTGATAGATGATGTCGGCGCCCCTGCCGTACTGCGCCGATGCGAGGTCCTGCCCGAGCGATGGATCCGCGAACGCCTTCGGCTCGCTGCCCGCATACGCCGACAACACGGTGCACGACGGGCACACGTGCTTGACGCCCGCGATGTAGCCCGCCTCGAACTTGCGGATCAGCGGGATCTGCATCCCGCCGACGAAGCCGACCTTCTTCGAGCGCGTGATCGAGCCCGCGATCGCACCGACCAAGAAGCTGCCCTCGTGCTCGCGAAACTGCAGGCCCGCGAGGTTCGGGATCGTGCCGACACCTTGGGACGGCGAGTAGTCGATGCCCGCGAACTTCACGTTCGGAAACTGCACGCTCAGCCGCTCGAGGTCGGGCGCGAAGATGAAACCGACGCCGATCACGAGGTCGTGCCCACGCGCGGCGAGCGTCCGCATCGCGCTCTCGCGATCGGCGCCCTCCGACGGCTCGATGTACTGGACCTCGACGCCGAGGTCCCTGCGAGCCTGCTCGAGCCCACGATACGCGGCCTCGTTGAACGACTTGTCGTTCTTGCCACCGACGTCGAACACGAGCCCCACGCGCAGGTTCGTGCCCGGCTTCTTCGGTGGCGCGCCGATCGCGGTCACCCCGATCACGAACAGCACGACATTGATCGCGACGAGCAGTCCGATCAGGCGCGTGGGCGTCACCGCCCCGGAGCCTACTTAAAGAATCGGGTTATCGCTGCAGGTTTGGATCTCCATGATCAAGTAGATCAGGATCCGCTCCTGCGGGTACAGGCCGACGTGGGGCGCGTTCGCGGTCTGGAACGTCGTATAGAGCACCTTGCCGCAACCGGTGGGCTCATACGTCACAGCGAGTGGCTTCGCGGCGCCACCCGTGGCGGGCCCGCTGCCGGTGACCCACGCCTTCGGCTGGTCGTAGACCGGCATGCCCATCATGTCGGTGCCGATCATCACGGGGTTCAGCTTCTTGATCCAGTTGTAGCTGTCGGTCACCGCGAACGCGTTCGGGTTGTAGAGCCCCGTCGCGCCGCCCTCCTGCGGGCCCATCTGCAGACCGAGCCACGCGTTGAGATCGGGATCGACCACCTTGCCGTCGGCGGAGTCGTAGCTGAAGCCATCCGCGTTGCCGGCCGTGGTCAGCGTGCCCGTGAACGTCATCGGGTCGTACGTGCCGACGCTGTCCGCGCCGGTATCGCCGAGCTCGATCTGCTGCGGGAACGCGCGATCCGACAGCTCGCCCGACCAGTCGGTGACGTAGAGCTTGCCACCCTCGCTGACGTAGCGCCGGATGTTCGCGAGGACGTTTTGATCCGAGAGCTGCGTGTTGATGCCGCTCATCGACGTCGCGCACGGGAAGAAGATGATGTGGTACTTGCGCATCTCGACGATGTTGCCGAGCAGCGTCGCCGCCCCGCTCGGGTACGTGAACAACGTGACCTCGGGGCCGTTCTCGCCTTGCGGGTTCGTGAACGAGTTGCCGGCCATCGTGCCGAAGCCGATCTTGCCGAGGATGTCTTCGATGTTGTCGTTCGTACCCTCGACGACCGCGACCTTCGGCATGTAGAGGCCAGCCTCCGGCTTCCACTGCGACGGCAACGTGGTCGCGTTCGGCGGCAGCGCCGTCGCGCCGAGCGACAGACCGATCATCTGCTCCAGGCGGAACTGACCCTTCTGGATCACCAGCCAGTAGTTGCCCGGCTCGACCTCGAGCTTGAAGCTGCCGTCCGCGGAGGAGAGCACGCCACCTTGGGGCGTGGGTACACACTCCTCGCAGTAGACACCGTCGGGGATCGGGGCCGGCTTCGCGTTCGTGATGTAGACGAGCGCGCCGGCGATCGGAATCTCCATCCCGGGCGCGGCTTGGCCCGGCGCCTGGTTCGGCGCCCACACCTTGCCGGTGAGTGTCGCTGTCGTGACGGCTGGCGGTGCGTCCGGACCATCGTCGCCGGTGCCGTCGTCACCGCGCGCGGCGGGACCACACGCGACCGCAAGTGCCGAGATCAAAGCAAAGAAAAGACACGTTCCCTCGTTCGTCCTCATGCGCCGCGCACGATATCCGTGCGGGCGGGACATTCAAGTGAAAAACAGTCGTGGCCCTTGGTATCGGCGCAAGTGGTGCTTAACGTGTGTGCTACGTTCGGACGGGTTTGGGTGTGCACACGTTCGTGTGCAAAGAACAGAATCTAAGGAGGCTGCAGCGATGGGAATCATCAGTTTCATCAAGGGTGGCGTAGCGGAACTGGCAATCGCCCGACCCGACTCGGCGAAGGATCAGTGGGTCTACAAGCACCCGGATCAAACGATCCCCATGAAGGCGCAGCTCACCGTCGACAGCGACGAGGTCGCCCTGTTCTTCAAGGATGGCAAGTACGTCGGCAGCTTCTCGGCGGGCCGCCACACGCTCGATGCCTCGAACATCCCGTTCCTCGGCCAGCTCGTCGACAAGTTCACGGGCGGCAACGTCTTCATCTGCGAGGTCTTCTTCGTCACGACGCGCGAGCTCGCGTCGATCAAGTTCGGAACGTCGATCGGCGACGTCCAGGACCCGCAGACGCAGCTCCGCGTGCGCCTGATGGTGCACGGTGACTTCTCCGCCCGCGTCCTCGATCCAGCCAAGCTCGTGATCGGGCTCGTCGGTCAGCGCGCGACCACCAACGAGGGCTTCCTCGGCTGGTTCAAGAGCCAGGTCCAGAAGGTGATGAAGGACGGCGTCGCCGAGCTCATCGTCAAGCAGAGCTGGCCGATCATGAAGGTCACGTCGGGCGCGTACACCGACGAGATCGAGACCTCCACGCTCGAGGGCGTCCGCAGGCACATCGAGCCCTACGGCGTCGAGATCATCCGCTTCGGCGACTTCACGATCGGCATGGACCAGGCCGACAAGGATCGCCTCGACAAGCTGGTCGAGCGCTTCGCGTACGTCAACGCGTCCGGCGGCATGGCGGGCTATCAGCAGCTCGCGCAGGCCGAGATGATGATGGGCGCCGCGGAAGGCATGAAGATGGGCGGCGACGCCGGCGGCGCGTTCCAGGGCGCCGGCATCGGCATGGGCTTCGCGATGGCGGGCAACATGGCGAACATGATGGGTGGCGCGAACGCGCAGAACGCCCAGCGCCCGCCCGAGACCCGCGATGGCATCATGAAGGCGCTCAAGGATCTCGGCGAGCTCAAGGCCGCCGGCATCCTCACGGACGCCGAGTTCGAGGCGAAGAAGAAAGAGCTGCTCGCGAAGCTCTAGCGCTCGCGTTTTCCGACGACAAAGCCCGGACCTCGCGGTTCGGGCTTTGTTCGTTTCGGGCTGGCCGCTTCGTCGTTTCGGCCGGTCAACCACGGCGATCGCGCACGGGCATCGCGTCTGCCGATCATCTGTCACAGAGCCACAGAGCCACAGAGCCACAGATCGTTTTACGTATGGACGTGTGCCTGAAAGCACCGAGCGTGCCGGGCGAAGCCCGAAATAAGCTCGGCTCTGTGGCTCTGTGGCTCTGTGACCAAATGCTGGCGTGAAGATGCGCCGCGCGTGTGGCCCGTCGGGATAGCCCGGCCACACGGCAGGCGTGTTGGTCGAGCCTCTGGTTACTGGCGCTCGTTGATGAGCAGCGCGCCGTTGGCGAACGTGCCACACGACGTGCTGTGCTTCGCCGAGCAGGAGGGCATCGTGCCGCCGCGGTAGTTGTTGAAGCAGCGAGCGCCGTCCGGGCCCCACTCGGCATCGATCAGCCACGACTCGGTGTCGGCCTGGAGGCCGACGTCGTCGTAGATGTTGATCGGCGTGCCGTTGACCGTGTGCGAGACACCGTCGCCGCAGTAGTCGGCGCGCAGCATGCGGACGCACGCGCGCTGGTGGTCGCCGAAGCCGTACCAGGTCTTGTAGCCCATCTCGAGGCACTTCGCGACGGAGCTGCCGCGGCACGCGAACGAGAAGTTGCCGTCGGTCCACGCACCCGTCGACGGGTTCCACGAACCGGGAACGGCGACCGCGCTGCCATCGCAGAGCGATGTCCAACCGCCGTCGGCCGAGATGCTCAGCGCGTAGGTGTAGATGTCCTCGTTGGCGCCCGTCAGCGTGCTCATCGAGTCGATGCGGACGTCGGCCGTGCCGCCGTTGCTGAGGGTGACGCCGAACTGCGCGCCGACAAAGTCGGTGCCGTTGAGCGAGACGCCGTTGAGCGACACGCCGTTGAGGGACACGCCGTTGAGCGAGACGCCGTTGAGAGACACGCCGTTCGGCGCGGAGCCGTTGAGCGAGACGCCGTTGAGCGACACGCCGTTGAGCGACACACCGTTCAGCGAGACGCCATTGAGCGAGACGCCATTGAGCGACACGCCGTTCAGCGACACGCCGTTGAGCGACACGCCGTTCAGCGACACGCCGTTGTCACCAACGACCTCCTGATCGACGACGGCCGTCTTCGCCACCTCGGTATCGGCGCAACCAACCACGAGGAAAAGAGCTGAGAGAGTTTTGAGCATGCCACCCGTCATCGACCGCCATCTGAGTTCGTGTAGGGGCAAAGCAGATTCACGTTCGATTTTTTCTGGACGTGGTCTGACGCTCCACAGGGGGCGAATCGATCACGCTGGGTAGTTGACCGGACCACCCGAGTGAGCGAACAACGTTCTCTCGATGTCCCGTCTCGACAATCGCGCGTATTACGACGACTTCGCCGGTTGGTACGAGAACGAGCGCCACCTGCCGTATCACCGCATGCTCGACGATCTCGAGGTCGAGCTCGTCGAGCGCTACGCGACCGGCAAGACGGTCCTCGAGGTCGGCTGCGGCACGGGCCTGATCCTGCATCGCGTGCGCGGGTTCGCCCGCGCGGCGTCGGGCATCGATCTCAGCGGCGGCATGCTCGCCAAGGCAGCCGCGCGCGGGCTGCCGGTCGCGCAAGCGTCTGCAACCGAGCTGCCGATCGCGAGCGCGTCGGTCGACGTCGCGTACTCGTTCAAGGTCCTCGCGCACATCCCCGACATCGCGGGCGCGATGCGCGAGATGGCGCGCGTGGTGAAGCCCGGCGGCTGGGTCCTCGCGGAGTTCTACAACGCGCGCTCGATCCGCCGCCTCGTGAAGGCGGTGAAGCCGCCGACCGCGGTCTCGGACAAGACGCACGACGAGCATGTCTACACGCGCTACGACGATGCGCCTGCGATCAAGAGCTACCTGCCCGACGATCTCGAGTGGGTTACTTCGCGCGGCATCCGGGTGATCACGCCGATCGCGCAGGTGCTCGACGTCCCCGTGCTTGGCCGTGCCGTGCGCTGGGCGGAGCACCGACTCGCGGATCTGCCGGGCGCGCGCAACCTCGGCGGGTTCCTCGTCGCCTGCTGTCGCAAGCGTTAGCTATCGGAGGCACATCGCGCACGTTCCGCCATTGGTCGCGAGCGTGCTGTCGATCCACCGGAGTAATTGCTCCTTGAGCTTCGCCGCGTCCGGATCGCTTCGGATCACGTTCTTGCGCTCCTCGGGGTCCAGCTCGAGGTCGTAGAGCTCCCAGCGCCCATCGACGAAGATGATGTGCTTCTTGCCGTCCTCACTGATCATCCCTTTCGCCTCGTGGTTCCACCACGGTGCTGGAACGAGCTCTGCGTATGCCGGCTTCTTGCTCGCGGCCTCGCCGCGCAGAAGCGGAGACAGATCGCGACCGATCCATGAACGATCGGGTGCGGTGCCCAGGAGCGCGACGATCGTCGGCGCCATGTCCACGAGCTCGACGACGTCACTGACCTCCCGAGGCGCGATGCCAGGGACCCGGAAGATCAGCGGCACGTGCAGCAGCTCGCGATAGAGGCTGTGCCCGTGAAAGAACAGCCGCTCCTTATCCATCGTATGCACGCCGAACGCTTCGCCGTGATCCGAGACCAGGACGACGATCGTGTTCGATGCCAGCTTGGTCTGTTCGAGTGCGTCGAGCAGACGACCGATCTGTCTGTCCTCGTACGCGATCTCGTAGTCGTACTTCTGCGCGAGCCCGCGCTCGCCGGACTCCGTGATCGGCCAGTCGTCGTGCTTCATGTACGTCGAATGTGGATCGAACAGGTGCACGAGCATCGCGAATCGTTCGCCGCTCGCCGCCATGCGCTCGAAGCGGGCGATCGTCTTGTCGACGATCCTGGGACCCGCGATGTCGTGGTTCGATGGAGCGATGTCGACCGCGCCGCTGTTGTCCCATTCAAGCGCGCCCTGCAGGATGTTGCTGTGGCGCGCGCGCGCGAAGCCTTTACAGTCGTCGGGCACGCGCACCGGATCGCAGAAGTAAAAATGGCTCGTCAGCCCCATCGTCGCGATGCCGGCCGCTGAGAGGACCTCGAAGAGAAGCACGTTGTCGTCGGACACGACGGTGTAGTCGGCGAACTGTCGGTCGACGGTGAGCTGAGTCGGATAACGCGAGCCGAGGAACGACGGCGCCGAACGCAACGTCGCGGGCGCCTGCGCGTAGGCGGAGCGGAACACGACCGACTCCTTCGCGAACGCATCGAGCCGCGGGGTCAGCGTCTTGCCGTCGCGCTTGTAACCGGACGCGCCGATTCGATCGAAGCGCAGCGTGTCGACGAACAGCACGATCAGATTGTGTCGGGCCTCGATCGCCTTCACCGGCGTGGGTGGTGGGGGTGGCGGTGGCAGAGCCGCATCGCCGCCGATGCAGTTATCGTCCACACCGTTGCCCGGGACTTCCTTTGCGCCGGGATGGACGTCCGCGTTTGCGTCGTCGCAGTCGGCGCCGCGGAAGAACGCGGTGTAGCCGTCCTCGTCGTCATCGAGCTGCGACCGGAGCAGGCGCAACATGTCGCCGCCGATCCGCGACTTCGCTTCGACGGCATGAGCCGTCGCTTCACTCGGTGTCATGCCGAGCGCGACGAACGGCAAGGCGATGGCGACGAGGGCGGAGGCGAGCACGATGGTTCCCCGTCTCGGGATGCGCTCGCGCAGGCGATCGAAAGGCCCATATGCGACGAGCGCGAGCAGCGTCGCGACGACGGGAATCAGCATGATCGCGACGACGGGTTCGGGGCCGCGAAATCCATGGAGCGCGATCCACACGAATCCGAGCAGGCTCACCGAGGCGAGAACCCACACGAGCAGGACCAGCGCGGGGCCAAACGCCGACGCGGATCCGACGGCCAGGAGGAGCTTCCGCAGACCTACGTAGGCGATGACGCCGAGCGCGAACATGCCAAGCAGCGAGCCGAAGGCACCGATCTCGAACCAACCACCCAGCTCGTTGCGGTAGTCGCCAATCAGCACATCTGCTGCTTGGCCCAGCGCCACGGCGCCGATCGTGGTCGCGACGATGCCGGCGAGCAGACCTGCGCAGACTCGCCGGTCGAGCGCGCGATCGTCGCGCAGGCGCTGGAGCGATCGACGAATCCAGCCACGCCCCCACAGCGCCACGGTGGCCGCGAGGACGATTGTGGTCACGAGTGCGATCGCGAGGGTGACGATCAGCCACAGCGCGAGCGTCGGCAGGACCGCGCCACCGAGCACGCCGTCGACGATGCCGAGTGCGAGCCCTGCAGGCAGCAGGACGCCGAATGCGGTGCTCGCGGCGTGGCGGATCGTGTTCATGGTCGGAGCGCCTGTTCGCGCAGACGCGCGACTGCCGCAGCGAGCGCCGGATCGCGTGCGGCGACGTCGAGGTGCGGGCGCGCGGCTTCGGATCGGCCAGCGCGGATCAGCGCAGTCGCGAGCAAGAGGTGATAGCGCGGCTGCGCGGACGCTCGCGCGACGAGATCCTCGAGGATCGGCACGGCGTCGGCGTGTCTGCCGAGCGCGATCAGGATCTCGCTCAACGTCACCGCGTAGCCGTCGATCTCGGGGCGCCTGCGTGCGGCGCGCTCCGCCCACGGCAACGCTTCCTGATCCCGACGCGCTTTGTGCAGCAGGTCCGCATGCATCCACATCGCGCTCGCTTTGCCGCTCTCCGCGGCGAGTGCGGTCGCCTGGATCGCTTCATCGAGCTGCCCGCGTGCGGCGAGAAATGCAGCCTTCACCTTCAGGAGGTATGGATGCTTCGGATGGTGTGAGAGGCCGCGCTCGAGGACGACAAACGCCTCCTCCAGGCGTCCGTCGTCGCGAAGCGACATCGCCAGGTTCTCGCACACCGCCGGATCGCGCGGGTTGATCACGAACGCGTGCGTGAAGAGCTCGACCGATGACGTCCACGCCGACTGCGCACGAATCGTCGCGATGCCGAGCACGCCTGCCAGCGCGGCCGCGATCGCGACCCGGAAAACCCTGCGCTGCAGACCGATCACGAGCCAGGCGATACCGACACATGCCGCGAGAGACCACAGATACACGAAGCGATCTGCGACGAGGATATGCACGCGCACGAGCAGATGGCTCACGGGAACAAACCAGATCCACGCCCACGCGAGCAGCGCGAGGCGCAACGCGTGATGCGACACGTCGCGCAGCCACTTCACGGTGACGAGCGCCGAGCCGAGCAACGCGACGAGGCCGACCGCGATGTCGACGACCGACGGGCCGTCGGTGTGGATCGGATGCGAGATCGACGAGGGTTTCGCGAGCACGAGCCGCTGCACGTAGTGGCCCTGCGCACCGAGCGCGCTCGCGATGCGACCCGGCTGATTCACGGCCGTTGTCTCCTCGATGACGCGTGCATCGCGTGCGACGAGCACGACCGGCACCGCGGCGAGCGCGGCCGCACCACCCACGACGCAGATCGCGATCCACCGCCGCCTCGAACGCGGAAGGACGAGCAGGTCCCACGTCGCGTATGCGAGCGGTGCGAACATCGCCGGCGCCTTGCTCCACACGCCCGCCACGGCGCAGGCGGCGGCGATCACGAGCCACCACGTGCGCCCGCCGCGGCGGTACCGGATCCACGCATGCCCGCACGCGAGGACGAACAGCCCGCTGAGGATGCCCTTGCGCTCGGACAACCACGCGACGCTCTCGACGTGCAGCGGATGGATCGCCCACAGCAAGGCACCCAGCCACGCGACACGCTGATCGAAGCCGAACGCTTCGAGCAGCGAGCCGAGCAGGTACACGCTCGCCGCATACAGAACGAGCTGCGTGATGTGCGGGCCGTGCTCCCAGGTTCCCCAGATCCACATATCGAACGCGACGAAGAGGTCGCGAACCGGCAAGTACTCCGTTCCGAGCGGATGCCGCGTTCGCGCATCGAGCTCGAAGAACAAGTCGCGGAGCGTCGCGGTATTCAGGTCACGCAGTGGGCTGCTCTCGGACCACAGCCAGTGATCGTCGTAGCGAACCATGCGAAGCGCGAGTGTCGGAGCGAACACGACGATCACGATGCCGACGACGGCCCAGCCCGCCCATCGCCACTCGCGGACGGCAGTCACTGCGGCCCGATCTCCTTGGCAGCCTCGCGCGCCCACGCGGCGTCTTCATGGCGCCCGGCCTGCTCGAGGCTGCGGGCCAGCAGGCGCCAGGTCCATGCGTACTTCGCGTGCACGATCGTCGGCCAGCGGTCGTGCGGGCTCGGCCGCGGATAGCTCAGCTCGAAGCGTGAAAACACCTCCTTGTTGATCGCGAGGATCTCCTCGAGCGACGGCACCTTCTCGCCGCGCGGCAGCACGCGATAGAGGATGCCGTACGGGTAGTGCGGAAACTCTTTGAGGATGTTGCTGGCAAACGCGTCGACGAGCAGAGGTCTCCCCGTGCGGAACACGTGCTCGGCCGTGCGCACGCTGGCATGCCCTTCACCGGGTTCGAACTTGACGCCCTTGTTGGCCTTGCGCTCGCGATACCAACCCAAGCTCATCAGTGGCCAGTTGATGTAGTCCACATCGCGGCGAATGCCGAGCACGAGCTGCACGTACGCCGAACCGTTGTTGAGATCGTCGGCGGTCCCGATCACGACGGCGCGCTCGGGGAGCGAACGCAGCGTGTTGATGACGAGTTCCTCGACGGCAGGCGCGTGCGAACGAAGGATGTGTGGCAGAGAGAGACCGACGACCGCGACAAAGCCGCAGAGCACCAGCACCCTCGCGATCGCACGTGAGCGGATCAGCTGGCCGGGTATGCGCGGGATGATCCAGCCAGCGACGAGATCGAGGCCGCACGCGACGGGCACGACGAGCAAGACGAGCGGCAACAGATGGAAGCGCTCGATCACGTACGAGCTCACGCCGCGGTCGGGCGCGAGATTGAAACGCGTCGCGAGCAAGGGGCCCGCGATCAGGAACGTGATCGCGAGCAGCGCCCATCCCCAGCGCGTCTCCTGGGTCGGCCGCGCGATCCGGTAGCCAAGTGCCACGAGGCCGAGCAGTGCGGGCACCCACAGATACGCGCGTGCGATCGTCTTCGCGAGGAACAGTATGTTCGCGACGGGGTACCGCTCCTCGTACCGCGCCGCGAACGTGGTGGGTCCGCCGTAGTCCTGCCGCAGGAACATGTGCAGGACATCCGCGAGCGAGCTCGGCTTGCCCCACGTACCTTGGTGATCGGGCGCGACGAGAAGATAGAGATACGGCGTGAGGCCGATCGCGAACGCGATCACGCCGATCGCGATCGCGCGACCCTTGCGATCGGTCTCCCGCACTCCACGCACGAAGCCGAGCAGGCCGATGCCACCGACGAGCGCGCAGG
>JALZOJ010000096.1 GCA_030857175.1 Myxococcota bacterium
GGCGGCTCTTCCGCACGGCACGCGAACGTCAGCAGGCAACCAAGTAGGACGATGAGCCTCACGCCCGCATTGTAGCCCGATCGCGGCGGCTACAGCGACCTGGTGCCGGAGCGGTCGTTGTCGTCGTGCGCCGCGAGCATCGCGAGCGAGGGATCGACGATGCGCGCATAGATCCGGCGGTCGGTCGACGCGACGCTCGCGACCTCGCGCGGATTCGCGTAGAGCTCGAGCGCGGCCGCGAGCGTGAGCAGATCCTCCTCGGAGAGCAGGCACGGCTTGTCGAGGTGGGTGCGGCGCACGATCGGAACCGCGGCGCAGCCAAACATCGCCTCGAACATCCGCGAGGCAAACGCCGGCGTCCCGCGAAGTGCGATCCGCATCGCGTCGACGTAGATGAGCTCCTCTTCGCGGCCATCCGCGATCACGTCGACGACCTCGTCGAGATCCTGCGCGTCGAGGACCAGGATCCACGACGGCTCGCCCGACGGCAGCGGTGCGTAGAGGAGCGCCGAGCACGGCGCGAATGCGGGGTTATTCGAGCTCCCCTGGAACGCGACGAACAGCGGCTCGCGCCGGCCGAGCTTCGCGACACGCGTGCACGCCTCGACGAGTCGGAGCAGCACGGTGGGATCCGCGACGACGACTGCCTGGTGGCCCCAGACGGCGGAGAGGATCGATGCAACAGCTGTCCGGATCACGGACAACGTCGGCACACCCGGGGCGACGCCCGCTTCGATCAGCGCGGGATCGCAGGTGCAGAGGCTCGACGTCGTGTTGGCGCGTACGGTGTCGAAGCCGGCACCCTCGTCGATGAGCTCGATCACCTCGTCGGTCGGCGGCTGAAATACGAATGCGCCGCCGAGCGCGGTGAACCGTCTTGCGATTGGCGGTGCATCCCCGCGGTCGGCGACGACCACGTAGACATCATCCTGTCCGCGAAACACACCGTCGGCGCGAAAGACGAAATGCATCACCACACCTCTATCGCGCGTTACACCGGTGTCTCAAACGAAATCGCGTGCGCAACTTGTGCAATTCAGTCGGGAAGCACGAGCGTAAACGTCATTCCGCCACCTTCGCGCGTCGCGAGGGCGATCCGGCCGGCGTGCGCTTCGGCGATCTCGCGGACCAGCGCGAGCCCGAGGCCGGTGCCCATCCGCTTCGTCGAGTAGAACGGAACGAGGGCGTTCGCGAGCGCCGCCTCGCTCATCCCGCTGCCGCGATCGAGGACCTCGAGGCGGTACCACTGCGGCAGGCGCTGCAGGCGAACCTCGATGTCCTTGGGTGCGGAGCCCGACTCGTGTGCGTTCTTGACGAGGTTCAAGATCGCTTGCTCGATCTGGCCGGGATCGAAGCGGCCCTTCCACTCCGCCGGCGGTGGCTCGAGCTCGAAGCCGATCTGCGCGCGTAGCCGCGTGAGGAGGTCGGCCCACGTGACCTCCTCGATGCGCGGCGAGGGCAGCTTCGCGAACTGCGCATAGCCGCGGATGAACGTGTCGAGGTGTGCGGCGCGCTCTTCGATCGCCTCGAACACCGTGGGCAGCTTGTCGTGCTGCGCGCGCTTCACGAGCTCGCCGCCCGATTGCGCGAGCGACGCGATCGGACCGAGCGAGTTGTTGAGCTCGTGGCTGATCACGCGAATCACCTTCTTCCACGTGCGCACTTCCTGGCGGCGTAGCTCGTCGGTGATCTGGCGGATCAGCAACAGCTCGTGCGCGCGGCCGTTGAGACGAAAGCTGCGGCGCGCGATGTGAAAGACCTCTTCTTCCTCGTCGATCCCGACGGAGAACAGTCCGTCACCACCGCGCGTGAGGGCATCCCGCATCGACTCGGGCGCGCCGGCGACGACGCTCGAGACCGCGAGGCCTTCGAGTCGCGAGCCATCATGGAACAGCTTTCGCGCGGCGAGGTTGCCGTAGACGATGCGCTCCGCCGGATCGGAGAGGATCATCGCGACGGGCGTGTGCTGCACCATCGTGTCGAGGAGCAGCTCGCGCTGCACGAGGGAGAGGCGCTGCTCGCGAAGCGTCGAGCCGAGATCGTTGTGCGCAGCGACCAGATCGCCGATCTCGTCGCGTCCGCCCCAGTGCACGCTGAAGCTGAAGTCACCGTCGCGATAGCTCGACGCCGTGCCGCCGAGCGCGCGGAACACGCTGGTCACCGGCTCGAGCGCGCGATGCGCGAACCACGCCCACAGCGTCACGCCGGTCGCGGCGGCGAGCAGCATCGAGAGTGCGGGCTCGTGCAGGTAGTGCTCGGCAACAACGCCGACGCCGGTGGCGACCACGAGCGGTATCGCACCGAGCACCGCGAGCTTGCCGGCGAGCGAATAACGCATCGCCTACGTTCTATCCCGGATCGCGTCGCGCGATGCCGAGTCGTTCCATCCGCCGGTAGAGTGCCTGGCGGCTGAGGCCGAGCTCGGCGGCGGCCTGCGTGACGACACCATTCGCGCGAGCGAGCGCCCGTTCGATCGTGTCGCGATCGAGCTCGATGTCATCGGCACGAACCGCCTCGTCGGCCAGCCCCAGATCCGCGGGCGTGATCTCGACGCTCTGCGCGAGGAGCCCCGCGCGCTGCATGACGTTGCGAAGCTCGCGCACGTTGCCGGGCCAGCGATAGCGTTGGAGTGCAGCGCGCGCGTCCGTGCCGAGCCGCTTGCCCGCCGGCAAGAAGGACTCGGCGAGCGGCGAGATATCGCGCGGCCTGTCGACGAGCGGCGGCACCGCGATCTCGATGACGTTGAGCCGGTAGTAGAGGTCCTCGCGAAACTGGCCCTCGCGGATCAGCGCGGGGATGTCGGCGTTCGTCGCGCTGATCACGCGGACCTGCACGCGCACTTCCTTGTTCGAGCCGAGCCGCTGAAACGTGCCGGTCTCGAGGACGCGCAGCAGCTTCATCTGCGCCGCGAGCGCGAGGTTGCCGATCTCGTCGAGGAACAGCGTGCCCTTGTCGGCCGCTTCGAACTTGCCCTCGCGTGCCTTGGTCGCGCCCGTGTACGCGCCGGCCTCCGCGCCGAACAGCTCCGCCTCGACGAGCTCCGACGGCAGCGCGCCGCAGTTGAGCGTGACGAACGGGCCTTCCTTCACCGACGAGTTCGCCTGAATGATGGCGGCGATGCGCTCCTTGCCGGCACCGTTCGGCCCGGTGATCAAGATCGGCACCTCCGAGCGCGCGACCTGACACGCCATCGAGACGACGCGCTCCGTCGCCGCGTCCTCGAAGATCATGCCCGCGAGATCGAAGCGCTCGCCGAGATCGCCGCGCCGCTTGCGCTCGCCGTTGCGAACGCGCGCGAGCTCCTTGTTCGCGTGGCCGAGCTCGAGCAGATTGCGCACCGTCGCGAGCAGCCGCTTGTTGTCCCACGGCTTCGACAGGTAGTCGGCAGCGCCGGCCTTCACGAGATCGACGGCGGTCTCGAGGTGCGTCCACGCGGTCAGCAAGATCACCGGCAGGTCCGGCTGCCGCGCACGGATCGCGCGGAACAGCTCCTCGCCTTCGCGCCCCGAGGTCGTGTCCTGCGAGAAGTTCATGTCCTGGATGACGAGGTCGACCGACTCGTTCGCGAGGCGTGCGAGTGCAGCGGCGGGCGAACGCTCGCTGACCGTGCGGATGTCGTGCATCGAGAGCAGCACGTCGAGCGCGTGTGCGATCGCCGGATTATCGTCGACCACCAGCACCAGGGGACCAGTCACCATCGCCATCGCGACTCTACGTCAGGTGCTTCGGGTCGCAATGGCTGGTGGCACGCTCGCTGCGCGCCATGCGGGACCGAGGACGGCGAGGAGCCCGAGCGCCCAGGCCGCGAGCGTGCCGCCACCGACGTACCAGAGCGGCAGCCGCGCGAGCTCGACCTTGCTGACGAGCAACTGGTTGAGGCCAAGCGCGAGCACGACGCCGAGCACGATGCCGACCGTCGTGATGATGATGTTCTCGGTCACGAAGTAGCGAATGATGTCGATGCGCCGCGCACCGAGCGCGCGCCGTACACCGATCTGCTTGCGCCGCTGGCTGACCCACAGGCTCGCGATGCCGACGATGCCGCTCGCGGTGACGAGCAGGAGGCCGATCGTGATCGCGATCAGGAGGTTCGCACCGCCGCGCTCGTTCTTGAACCGGCGCTCGCGGATCTCGTTCATCGTGCGGCCCCACGCGAACACGCGCCGCGTGTCGGCGGCGGTCAGCTGCTTCTCGGCTTCGGCCATCACGCGCGAGCGATCCTCGGGGTTCGTGCGGATCGCGTAGTTCATGCGGCCGCCGCGCAGCGGAAAGATGATCGAGTTGTACGTCCCGGGCCGCTCGCGACCGTCGGAAGAGATCAGCGTCTTGACGACACCGACGACCCGCACGGGCCGCGCCGTTGGACCGCCGCCGTGATAGAGGGTCTTGCCGACCGCTCTCTCCTTCGGCCACAGCTGCGTCGCGAGCGCCTGGCTCACGATCGCGTGATCGGGCATGAGCTCGCCCTTCTTGGGATCGATCACGCGCACGTCGGCCTCGGTGAAGTCGCGGCCCTCGATCAGCTCGAGGCCGAACGCTTGCACGAACGAGCCGCCGCTGAAGTACGCGGCGGTGCCGACGCTCCCATCGGGCTTCGAGGGATCGAGCGTGACGCCCGTCCCCCAGCCGCTGCGCGAGAGTGGAACCGAGTTGACCTCGGTGGCGTACTTCACGCCGGGGATCGCGCGCAGGATCTTGAGGTCGCGCTCGTTCGCGGGAAGCGGATCCGTCGGCTCGCCGATCTCGGCGTAGAGGAGCTGGAACACTTCGTCCTCGGCGACGCCGCTCGTGCGGTTGGCCACGGCGAGGCGCGCCTTCACGATGAACAGCGCGTTGCAGACGATGGCGAGCGTCAGCGCGATCTGCGCGGCGACGAGCACGGCGCCGGTCTTGGAGCGGCGCATCGATTGAAGGATTGGTCGAATCTCCATGGGGACCTATTGGCTCTTGAGCTGGAGCGCGGGTTGGACCTGCATCGCGCGCCAGGTCGGTAAGAGGCCGGCGATCAGGCTCGAGATGATCGCGAGTCCGATCGTGGCTGCGAGCATCACCCAGTCCATTTTTGCGAGGCGCGCGAGCTGCTCGGACTGCTTGCCGATCAGCCACAGCGACCCGTACGTCAGACCGAGTCCGGCGACGCCGCCGACGAAGCCGATGACGGCCGCTTCGGTCAGGTACTGCTGGAACACCGAGACGCGGCGTGCACCGAGCGCGCGGCGCACGCCGATCTCGCCGCTGCGTGCGGTGAACTTCGCGAGCAGGAGGCCGATCACGTTGACGAGACAGACGAGCAAGAAGCCGAATGCGAGGTACGTCTGCATGCGCGCGTCCTGCGAGACGATCTCCATCGCCGCGAGCCAGGCGTTGACGTCGAACACGCGGTGATTGTCGGGGCGCGGCAAGCGGCCGAGCTTGCGCTGCTCCGCCTGGTAGCCGACGAGGAAGTCCTTGAACGCGGCGATCTCCGAGGACGATTGCAGCTCGATCCACAGCGCCATCCACACGCACTCCGATTGCGTGAGGCCCGCGTACGTTCCGGCATTCGGATCGTCCGCGTAGCAGTTCACCGACGCCTGCTGCGGCCACTCGAGCGCGACGGCGGCCGCGAGCGGGACGAGCACGCCGAGCGTCTCGGAGAACGCGCCCGAGCCGCCGATCATCCGGTAGAAGTGCGGCTCCGGTTCCCACTCGTTCTCGACGACACCGACGACGCGAAAGTCCTTGTTCTCGAGGCGGACGATCTGGCCGATCGGGTCCATGGCGCCAAACATCTTGTCGGCGATCGACTCCTTGAGCACGACGACGTTCGCGCCGCGCTCGTCATCGGCGGCGGACCACGCGCCACCGCGAACGAACGTCGCGTCGAGCATCGCGAACAGATCCGCGTGCGTCGCGAGGCCGCGCTCGAAGATCGGCGTGACGTTCGGCAGCGACGACTCGATGATCGGGCCGATCTGATACATCACCGCCTGCCGCACGCCCTTCTTCGCGGCGTGCAACGCGAGCGCATCGCGGTACGTGAGCTGATACGGGGGCTCGATCTCTTCGTTGTCGCCGTCGTCGGGGCGAATATCGACGAGCGGCGTGATCACGCGGTCGCTCTTCGACGGCAGCGGATCCGCTGCCATCGCGCGCAACACGGTGAGCGTCGCCATGCTCGCGGCGATGCCGCACGCGAGCGTGAGGATCATCAGCGCCGTGAGGATCGGATTGCGGCGCAGATGCCGCAGCCCGAGGCTGAAGTAGTACCCGATCATCATGCGGACACCGTGGCGCCGCTCTTCTCGGCGGCGCGCAGCACCGGCGTGCTGGCGACGAGGTCAGACACCTGGCCGTCGACGATGTGCACGTTCCGATGTGCGCGCGCGGCGAGCTCGGGATCGTGCGTGACCATCAGGATCGTGGTGCCGCGTCCGTTGATCTCCTCGAGCAGCTCCATCACGCTGCGCGCCATCTGCGAGTCGAGGTTGCCGGTCGGCTCGTCGGCGAGCAGCAGCCGCGGCTTGCCCGCGAGCGCACGCGCGATCGCGACGCGCTGCTGCTGACCACCCGACAGCTCGGCGGGATAGTGCTTGCTGCGCGATGCGAGCCCGACCATCTCGAGCGCGTGCTCGATGCGCTCCTTGCGCTGTTTCCCCGAGAAGCCGCGATAGCGCAGCGGGACGTCGACGTTCAAGAACACGTTGAGGTCGGGGATCAGGTTGAAGCCCTGAAAGATGAAACCGATCTTCTCGTTGCGCAGCCGCGAGCGCGCGTCGTCGCCCAGGCCGCGAACGTTCTGGCCGTCGAGCTGGTACTCGCCGCCGCTGAAGTCCTCGAGCAGGCCGGCGATGTTCAGAAACGTCGTCTTGCCGGAGCCCGACGGCCCGGTGACGGCGACGAACTCGCCCTCGCGAACATTGATATCGAACCCGCGCAGCGCGTGCGTCTCGATACGCTCGGTCCGGTACACCTTGCTCAGCTTCTTCATGACCATCATGCGACTGCTCCTCTAATCGTTGATCCGAACCGTCTCTGCATTGTCGAAGTCCGCACTACCCGCGATCACGACGCGCTCGCCCGGCTCCAGGCCTTCGAGAATCTCGACCTGCCCCACGCTCGTCACACCGACGCGAATCGTGCGCTTCGTCGCGATCCCGTCGTTCACCACGTACGCGGCCTTGCCGCCGTGCGCCTCGAGGAATGGACCACGCGGCAGCATCAGCACGTCCGCGCGCTCCTCGATCAGAATCCGCGCGCTCACGCGCTGGCTCTGGCGCAACCCAGCCGGCTGCTGCCCGCCGAAGCGGACGCGCGCGAGCACGTTGTTCTTCACGACCTCGGGCGACAGCGCGGACAACGTCCCCACCGCGTTCCCGTTCGCGATCTTCACTTCCGCCTTCATGCCGAGCCCGAGGTCATCCGCGTACGTCTCCGGAATCTCGAGCTCGACTTCCAGTTGACTCAAATCGACCACGGTCATGAGCGGCGCGTTCACGGGCACCACGGCCCGATCCGCGACCGCGAGCGTGCCGATCACGCCATCGACCGGCGCCTTCACGTGCAGCTCGCCGACCCGCCGCTCGAGCTCCGCGATCGCGAGCTTCTGCCGCTCGAACTGTTGCTGCGCGGTCTTGAGATCAAACCCGGCGCTCTGCCCACTCAGCCCCGCGAGCGACTTCGCATTCTTGTCGCGAACGCGCGCACTCTCGAGCGCATCGCGCGACCGCAACAACTCGACCTCTGCGATCACACCCTGCTGAAACGCGCGCTCGTTCGCCTGCACCTCGCGCGTCGCCGCGGTCAGCGCGATCGCCGCCTCGTCCGCCTCGCGCTTCGCCTGCAGCCGCGTCTTGTCCGTCTGAATGCGCGCGCTACCGAGCTGCGCCTCGATCTGCGCGAGCGTGCTCTGCTCGCGCTTCAATTCATTCTCGAGCTCGGGCGAATCGATCACCGCGAGCTCGTCGCCCTTCTTCACCTGATCGCCCGCGCGAATCTTCAGCGCCACCGTGCCGGGCATCGGCGCGTACAAGGTCGGGCTCACCGCCGCGACCACGCGACCCGTCACCGCGGCATCGCGCACGAGCGTGCCCTTCGCCACCGCCGCGATCCGTAGCCGCGCGCCGTCGATCGACTTCTCGCCACCCGCCCACCGCTTCACGACCACCCCACCACCGACGAGCACCGCGATCCCGAGCACCGCGAACACGATCCACCGCCGCTTCACCTGCCAGCGCGGACGCTCCAGCGCGCGGTCCGTACCCGCGGTATCGCGAATCCGCGTCGGTCCTTCGGTCGTCTCCACGCCGCCCTCAAAGGCATGTGTCGTGCCCGCTCATCACGTGATGAATCCCGCGGACTTACTCTCGTTCGAACTGTCCGCGGACACCGGCCGGACAGGTGTCCGGACGACCGCCGGCCGCGTCTTGACAGGTCAGAATGCGGCTGGTACCCATAGCTCCCTTCCCGGGGTCTTAGCTCAGCTGGGAGAGCGCTAGAATCGCACTCTAGAGGTCAGGGGTTCGATCCCCCTAGGCTCCACGGAAAAACGGAAACGACTCGCAGAGATGCGAGTCGTTTTTCGTTTCGGAGATCGGCTGCGGAACGGCTGCGGAACGATTGCGGAACGATTGGCCTACGCGACTTAGCGCAGTTGCCGGTGTTCAGTGCCGCAGCGTTCAGTGCTTCGATCATCCCTCTTGCGCGGTCTTTGTCATCCCACCTTGAAGCAAGACGAGTCCGCGCCGGTTGGTGCCGGCCTCGGCTGAGCCAGGTGCTGCGTATGCCGTCATCGTCGTGCGCTCGTCTTCGTGGCCGAGCGTCGCGGCGATCAGATGACCCGCGAGGCCGCGCTCGGCGGTGAGGGTCGCGAGCAGGCCGCGCATGGCGTGCGCGGTCACGCGGTTGACCTTTGCGAGATCACAGATGCGATGCACGTTGTTGATGATCCAGTCGCGCCAGTGCGGTTTTCCAGGCTCGGTCTTGCGCGTCGCGATCACGCTCGCCGGGTAACTCGCCTCGAACAGGTGGCGGTCCGAGGTCTTTCCTTCGACACACGCGAGTAGGAGTGGTCGCAGGACGTCGGGCACCTCGAGCGTCCGGCGTCCCGCCGGAGTCTTGGCGCACGGGATCCAAAGCAGGTCGCCTGCAGCTCCGTCCTCATCCAAGTCCGAAACGCGACGCGAAACAATCTCGCTCGCGCGCATGCCGAGCAGCAGAGCAACGAGCGCAGCCGTCGCGCCCTCATCGCCCTTGTTCGCGCGCTCGACTGCCTTGACGTACCAGGCGCGCGCTTCTTTCACGCGCAGCGTCTTGCCGTCCTTGCCCAGGGACTTGCCGCGCGGCCGGCGCTTGCCGATGCCCTTGATGTCGGCGCATGGATTCTCTCGAAGCCACCCGCGTCCCACGCACCATTCGAGGAAGCTCTTCGCCTGCGCGAGGATGTTTCGATGGGTGTCCGCGGCGAGTGGCTTCTTCGTACGCTTGCTCGGTCGCGTACGGAGCTCGGCGTAGAGCGTCGCGCAGCGCTTCGCGGAGAGCATCTGGAGGGGTACGTGCGTAGGAAAGAACTGGTTGATGGACCAAGCGGTGACTTCCGTCGACTCCTCTTTGTTCCCCTTCTCTCCGAGATACTTCTTGTACGCTTCGAGTGCTGTCTCGGTCGTGTGCTCCTCCCGACCGAGGTCCGCACGAAGGATCTCGATGTAGCGCTCGGCTTTCGCCTCGGTGTCGAATACGGCCGATTCGCGCTTCCCGGTGGCATCGACCTGGATCACGCGAAACCCGTCGCGGTCCGCGTACGGGCCGAGGATCCGTTCGCCTTGTCGCTGCCTGCTCACGACTCACCATCCTTCTTCTCGACGAGATCGAGCGCCATCGTCAGCAGGTCTCGTACCGCGTCCGCGCGAGAGAACGTGATCCCGGGCTGCTGTCGACCCAGGCGCTTGGCGTGACGATCGACGCGTGCGAGGAGCCGCTTCGCGAAGCGAAATGCGACCTGCGTTGTCGGTTCCGTTGGCATCGCCGCGTTTGTATACCACTGGTATACAAACGTCAACCTGTTCGCACTCGTCGAAACCGGCTCGCCACTTCCACCGCCTTTCGCCTCAGCTCGATTTCCTCGCGCGGATCGATGCCGGCGACGTCGCTGTTCGGAGCGAGTGCGTCGGCTCGAACGAGTCGGCGAATCTCGTCGCGGATGACCTCGCGGATCATCGTGTCGAGCTCCGTCATGATGTTCGTGCCCGTGATGCGGTCTTCTTCACGCGAACCTCGCTTCGACCTCGTCGAAGTGCATCCTGATCCAGGCGAGCGCAACCGGTGGCGCCATGTTCACGAGGCCGAACAGGTCTTCGAGCAGTTCCGGCTCGTCGTCGTTGAGACGGTTCACGAGCGCTGCCCCGATTCTTTTCAAGCGTTCGATCTCGTCTGGTCGAAGCGAGCGCGACATCGTGTCGAACCATCCGGCGAGATGCGAGAGGAAGCCGCGAAGAAACTTGGACGTCGGCCGTGGCGCCTGGGGCCTCGGCGCGCCGGTCCGCTCGGCGAGCCGCTGCTCCGCGGCGTATGCGGTCATCGCGTAGACATCGGCCGCGAGCCGCATGGCATCGATCGGATCCTGCGTCAGCTCGAGGAGGTTGGCCAGCGTGGTTTCGGCGAGGGGCTTCAGCTCCGCGATCACGGCGAGGCCTCGTCCGCCGTCGTGTCTGACGGCATGATCGACTCGGCGGTCGTCGTGCTCGGACGGCCCACCGCTTGTGCGATGAGGTCACGGATTCCCCCGACCGCTTCTGCGATGCTCGCGCGCTTCACGCTCGCAAGGAACTCCTCCTGGCGCTCGACGGCCGAGTTGGTAACGAGCTCCATGATCATCGCGGTCTCCTCGGGCAAGAGCTTCGCGTTGATCTGCATCAGGTGCTGAAGAAGCACGGGGTCGGACATGATGCGCGCCTGAAGCTCGGCACGAGATCGGACTTGCCGATCGGCGTCCGACCTCACTTCCTTCGCGGCTCTTGCCGCTCTCTTCGCTTGTCCCTTCCTCGCCGCGTACTTCATATCCATCAACTCGCGCGCTTCGAACCCGCGCGCCGCCAGATCGTCGTCGTGGTCGTGCGAAGCGGAGCTCGTACCGGCGTCGCTCGACAACTGCGCTAGGCTTGGGGGTGCGCCGCCGAGTCCCATCTGAGAGGCCTTGGCGATGATCAACGTGCTCGCGGTCTCGGCGAGCTGTTTCACAGCAGGCGTGAGCAGATCTACCCAGTTCTTGGATTCGTTGGCCTCGACATCTTCAGCATCTTCGGAATCGTCGTCGATGTCGTCGCGCTCGTCTCCGGGAACCTGCTCGCGCTTCGGTGAACTTGGGGGTGACGCGTTGCGAAAGAAGCCGCGCGATGTTGCGAGCGACTTGATCCAATCCGCTTGCGACTCGGCCAGGACGTGCACGCCATCGCGCAGCGTCTCTGCCATCCTCAGGCTTGCGGCGAGTGTGCGCTCGTTGTGAAGGAACGCGAGCTGGGTCGCGCGCACGTTGGCCTCGAGTACGAGGCGGACGTCGCTTCCGGTGGCGGGGAGCATCGCCGTCGAGAAGGTGGGCTCGTCGGTGTCGGCTGGCGCTCGGTTGCGAAGCTCGGGCTCCGCCGGTCCGAGTTTGAGGGTCACGGTCTCGAGGTGCTGGCCGGTCTCGTCGCAGAGATCGAGGCGATACGAGCCGCGCCCCACGAGGTTCAACAGATCCTCGGGCGGGTAGTCGATCGGTAGCGTCAGCGGCTTGAAGTCGGGTCCGTTCACGATCCGTGGTCGACCTCCGGTATCTCGGCGCACGCGCCAGAACGCGGCTTCGGGTGGCAGGACGACCGGGTTACCGGACTCGTCGATTGCCAAGGGGCAGTGATTTGAAGCTGGGGTTCGGTTCGTGCTGGGCATCCACCCATGTTCCACGGCCGGTCGTTCAACCCTTGCACGACCACGACAAGCGCGCGAAACCTGAACGATGGAACGACGCAAAAGGCCTACGGACGTCATTGCGATACTTCCGGGTCGTCTCGAACCCTTTCCTGTACCGCGAACAGCGCTCCAGTTCTTCATCACCTACGCGCGGGCGTCACGAAAAGGAGCTTCGCCGTGACCTTTGGAAGTCAGCGAAAAAACCCTTTGCGAAAGGGTTCCCCAGGCCAAAACCCCCGCTTTCGACCGAGCCACTACGGCCTCACTCTCGGCAGAGCACGTGTTCAGGAAGCCTGATCTCGGCACCGGCGCGCGCACCCTACGCCTGATGAACGCGCTGACCGGCCATCCCAACGGGCGCACGGTGAACGAACTGGCAACCGAGCTGGGCGTCAGCGTGAGCACGATCAAGCGCGACCTCGGACAGTTCGGTGCGGCGGGCATCGAGGTCGAGAGAATGTTGATCGATGGCCGTGCCGCGGCGCGCCTCGCAGACGACCGGCATCGCTCCCTGGTGTCGATCACACGTCGCGAGCGCTACACGCTGCTCGCCACGCGACGCATGTTCGACGTCTTCGCAGGCACACCACTGGCCGAGGACATCCGCTCGCTCCTCGAAAAGCTCGCTCCCGGGACCACGACGCAGCAGCGGGAAGAGATTGCATCAGATCGCGACTGCTTCGCGTACGTGCCCGAAGGAGGCATCAAGCGATACCGAGGCAAGGAGGATGTTCTCGACGCGATCCAGACAGGAATCCTGAAGCGCAGGGTCCTCAGCTACGCATACAAGACCGCACGCGGCGGAACGAAGAAGGGCTATCTCGCGCCGTTCTCGATGGTGATGTTCAAGCACGGGCTCTACGTCATCGGGCGCACGCTCCACGATCCAAGTTCGCGCATGAGCACCGACGAGGACATCTTCGCCGTCGAGCGCTTCACCTCCGTGGATGTCGTGCGAAAGACCTCGTTCGAGGTACCGAGTGATTTCAAGCTCGACGACAAGCTGGTGAGCGCATTCGAACTTCCGGTCGGAGATCTGAAGCTCGCCCGGCGCGTCGTCGTCGAATTCACTGCCGAACGCGCCACTTACGTGCGCGCCCGCGAGTGGCACAAGCACCAGACGCTGCACGAGCAACCCGATGGTTCCGTGCGCCTATCGTTCACGTGTATCAACCTCGCGCCAGTGGTCTCGTGGGTGCTCGAGTGGGGTCCTCACGCGCTCGCCCTCGAACCATCCGAGTTGGTCGACGCAGTCGCGCGCGAGATCGCCGAGACCAACGCGCGCTATCAACAACGCGAGCGGCGCAAGCACCGTGGCGCCGCCGCTACTTGAGCGGCCACCGCCGTGCGAGAGTTCTCGTGAGAGTACAGAAATTCGCACATGCGGGTGAGGAACGCGATCTTCGCCGCGATCGCGAGCAACAAATCCTTCTCGTGGCGTCCGTCGATCACGAGGACATCGCCTGTCGGAGCCGGCGGGCCTCGAAATCAAAGCTGCCGCAGAAACTTCCCCATCGACCGCGCCCTGTGTTTCTATTGAACGTCGACCACGCTTCGTTCGGAACGAGCTGGTGGACTCGTCCGACGGCGGTGAGGCTGACAAGATACGAGCCCCAGAGGAACCCCGAGAAGCACTCAGTACTGGAGGGATGCCCGAGCGGCCAAAGGGAGCAGACTGTAAATCTGCCGGCTTATGCCTTCGGTGGTTCGAATCCACCTCCCTCCACTGTATCAACCCCAAAGCCCGAGTTCGCTTGCTGAAAGTCCAGAGCACTGGCCGGCGTGCGGCCACCTTGCATGCGAGCACAGCGACCGGATTCACTGGCTGCCCGGTTGGTCACCAACATTGCGCCGATCATCTGCCGCTACGGACCTTGGCTGTAAGATCGCGCCGGTCTGACAAGATGGTGCTTCGACCATGAGCTGCGTCGCTCTCGATCAGGACGGGACGTTGTACGCGTCGCGGAGTGCACTTACCGACGCGTTACGGTCGCGTACGCGTGCGTGGCTGATGCGACGGCTGGCGCTCGATAACGAACAGATCAACGCGTTGTACGAGCGTCTCCCGCACACGCATCCGAATCCATTCCATGGGTTCGCGAGTCTGGGATTGTTGGCGAGCGACTATCACGCGGAGGTATTCGATTCGCTCGACTGTGAACGCTATGTCGAAGCGGCGCCGCGATTGCGCGAGGCGCTGCTTTCTCTGGCGCAGCCACTTTACGTGGTCACTTATGCGGCACGCGGCTATTCGTCGAGGTTGCAGACCGCGCTCGGTCTCGACGGTTGCTTCCTCGAAACGCTCTGTGTCGTCGAATGGAGCGCACACAGGAAAGAAGAGTGTTACGCGCACCTGGCCGCTCGACATGGTGGACTCGTTGCCATCGGCGACAACGAGCGTCTCGACCTGCAACCGGCGCTGAACGGCGGCTGGCCCAGTCTCCATGTCACCGACGAATACTCCATATTCGATGCGCTCGCCGCCGTCGCCGGGGAACGCGTGGGCTGATGGAAGGAAGGATGCTCATGTTCAGAAGCCAATCGCGTTGGTCGGAACTAGTCGATCTCGAGCCGCTCGCGTCGTCGCCAACGATCGCGCAACAACCAAGACTTTGGTTGCCATGCCACACCTCAGCTCCCTCCTCTTGACAAGCCCGTCCCGGACGTAAATCCTCACGCACCTCCGATCGTTTTTGTTCGTTACCCAAGATTCAGCGATGCCTCGTACTTCGGAAATTCTTTCTCAACTGGAGGAACGCCTCCTACATCCTTCGAGTGATCTTCGTAGCCTTTCGGCGGAGGAGCAGTTCGCAGTCATCCAACCTCGAGCTGCAGCTGACAGCCTGATCAAGCCCGAAGAGCTCTTGGAGCGGCTACGCCGTTCCAAAACGACTGGCAAACCACTTCGGGTCAAGTTTGGTATCGATCCGACAGGTCCAGATATTCACATCGGTCACGCGGTGTCTCTGATCAACCTCCGCTTGTTTCAACGGATGGGTCATCAGATCGTGCTCGTCATCGGTGATTTCACCGCACAGATCGGCGACCCGAGCGGCCGCTCCGACGAGCGCCCGGCACTTACGCTCGATGACGTTAGGCGCAATATGGCGACCTACGAAGCACAGGCCGCACGCATCATCGATCTGACGGACGCGAATATCGAACGGCACTACAACTCGGAGTGGATGGCCCGCCTCACGATGCAGCAGTGGGCAGAGCTCCTTCGCAAAATACCCGCTGCCTCATTGCTACAACGCAAAGATTTCCGGCAGCGACTCGCGGGTGGACACGGACTCTCGATGGCCGAGCTCGAATACGCACTCTATATGGCCTACGACTCCGTCGTCTTGAATCCTGACATCGAGTTGGGCGGCGTCGACCAATTCCTTAACCTTCACATGTGCCGTCAGATGATGGTTGCGAACGATCAGGTTCCGGAGGTCGTCATCGCGTTCGATCTTATCCCAGGCACTAGCGGCGAGCGTGACGCCGAGCAGCGTCTCGTCAAGATGAGCAAGTCTCGAAGCAACTACATTGCGGTGACCGCCGATCCCGCGGACATGTACGGGAAGGTCATGTCGATCCCCGACGACGTGATGTGGATCTGGTACCAGTCGCTCACCGAGGCGCCGATCTCGTCGATTCGAGAGCTTGAGACGGCAACCCGGGTGGGCCAGATTCATCCAAAGGAAGCGAAGCACCTGCTCGCGCGAGTAATCGTCGCAACGTTCAACCAGTACTCGACGGCGGCGGTCGAACAGGGGGAGAGAGATTTCAACAGCAAGTTCGGTGCAAACGCGAAGTTGGTTCCGGACAGCGCGGTCTCGTTTCACGCAGATCCCGATTCGACGGTGCTGAACGTGCTGTCGAGTATCAGCGGCCGCAATCGGGCGGATATCCGGCGGCTGTGTGAGCAGCGTGGGCTTTGGTGGCTGAGCGTCGGGGATACGGAATACAAGAACATCGATCTCAACACGCTGCAGCAGCCGGGATCTGATCTGCGCGGCAAGGTGATCCGGATCGGCAAGCGTCACTACTATCGTGCCAACAGCTGAACGTACGCTTGCGAGTAGCGTAGATGGCAACGCCCCGATTCGACGCACAGTATTATCAAGCGGTCATCGAGCAGTACGGGTATGACGCGCTGGATTTCTCGCCCCTTGACTTCGGCATCGGGTCATTGGATGTCGCGCTCGTTCAACGCCGCTGGTTGTGTCATCACGGCGGGCGCGCTTTCCTCGATGTTGCTTCTGCACATGAGCCGGCGGTCGTAACGACTGGCTTCGGTTTGAGCGGTTCTCCTCATATCGGCACGCTAGGCCAAATCCTGAGCGCGATCCTTCTCCAGCGTGCGGGTATGAAGGTGCAGATCGTTCTCGGCGACTTGGACGCATACAACGCGCGCAGCCAGGATCTCAAAATCGTCGCCCAGCGAGTTGCGCGGTACAGCCAGTTCATCTTGGAACTCGGCTTTGATCCCCATCGCGGCATCTTACGCGATCAACGCGGCTCGCTTGAGGTCCTCGAGACCGCCTATCTGTCCGGTCGCCACGTCAGTGACGCGGATTTCCTGGCGACCGAGGAGGACCTCTCACAATACTACGTTGCTCACGCTGCATATCCGGGAATCACGTTTCCCGTGAAGCTGGCCATTCTGCTGATGATCGCGGATTTCATCACCCTCCATCGAGAGCATGCCGCGGTGCTCGTCATGCTCGGCATCGACGAGCACCGCTATGTCCGTCTCGCGCGTAAGGGCCCGGCGATGAACAAGTCATCCGGTCAACCTGTCTTCGCGCGTGGGCGGATGACGTAGTTCCAGTCGCCGTGAAAATCGTCTCGCTCGATCTTCAGGGCGCGGAACTCCTTCGCGGACA
>JALZOJ010000048.1 GCA_030857175.1 Myxococcota bacterium
GCGCTGCCGCTGCCGCTGCCGCTGCCGCTGCCGCTGCCGCTGCCGCTGCCTTGGCGGGCGCTACCACCGCCGCCGCCGCCGCCGCCGCGAAACTCGCCGAGCTGCACGACTTCGTGACCGGGCAGGTCCTCCTGGAACGTCGGAGTCAGCGTCTTCTCGCGCGCCTTCTCGATCTTCGACGCGTCGATGTCGGCAAATGCGGGCTCCACACGCGACAACGACATGCCGAACACGACGGCACAGACAATCGCGAACACCCGCACGCGGTGACCTTCGCATAACTTTGTTCTGCTTCGGGTGAAACTATCGGATGAAACCTCGTCGAGATTGGCGATAGTCCTACCGTGACTCGAACTGCCCGGCGCGCGATCCTCGGCGTGTTCGTCGTTGTATTCGTGGCGGGCGCTATCTATCTCTGGCAGACGGGCGCGGTCACGCCGTCCGCAGTTCGCGCGTGGCTGACGTCGCTCGGTCCCGCCGCTCCCGCGCTGTTCATCGCTGCGATGGTCGGCGGCGCGTTCATCGGCTTGCCGGGCATGGCGTTCGTGATCGGCGGCCGACTCGCCTTCGGTCCGTACCTCGGGTTCGTCGTCGGCTATGGCGGCGGCATGCTCGCGGTCACCCTGCCCTTCCTCGCGGCACGGCGAGTCCGCGGCGCGGGTAGAAACCCGTGGCGACCCAAACACCGCTGGTTGGTGAAGATCTTCGATCAACTGGAGACGCACCCGTTGCGTTCGGTCGTGCTGCTACGCCTGATCCTGTGGTTCAACGCGCCACTCAGCTACGCGCTGGCCTTCATGACGATGCCGGCGCGGATCTACATCGCGGGTTGCGCGATCGCCCTCGCGCCGGTCGTCGCGGTCGCGATGATCGCGACCAGCTGGTTCATCTAGGTCAGGAGCGGCCGTTGCCGTGGTCGCTGCTGTTGTTGGAGGCGTGCGCCACCTGATCCGACTCGAGCATCGCGTTGCGGATCTGATCCTGGAGCGCCGTGAGGTTGCCCGGCGAGTGCGGGATCAGGATCGCGTTGGAGCGGTTCGAGGCGCCGATCTCCTTCAGCATGTCGAAGTACTGCGTCATGAGCACGAGGTTCATGACGTCCTTCGCGGTCGTGCCCGGCACGCTGCGGCGGAACTCGTCGACGGAGTCGCGAAGGCCAGCGACGATCGCCTGCCGCTGATCCGCGATGCCCTTACCCTGGAGCGCCTTGCTCTGCGCGTCACCTTCCGCCTGCTTCACGCGGAGGATCTTCTCCGCTTCGCCCTTCTCGGTTGCGGCGACGCGCATGCGCTGGGCGTGGTTGATCTCGTTCATCGCCTCTTTGACGCGTGCGTCGGGCTCGATGTCCGTGACCAGCGCTTTGAGGATGCCGTAGCCGAAGCCTTCCATCACGTGCGAGAGCTCGACCTTCACCGCTTCCGCGATGTCGTCCTTCTTCTCGAACACGTCGTCGAGCTTGATCTTCGGGACCTGTGCGCGCACGACGTCGAACACGTACGACGTGATCTGCTTGCGGGCGTCGTCGAGCTTGTAGAACGCGTCGTAGACCTTGTCGGGCAGGATGAAGTACTGCACCGAGACGATCAGGTGCACGAACACGTTGTCCTCGGTCTTGGTCTCGACGCGAACGTCGAGCTGCTGGACGCGCAAGTTCACGCGGCCCGCGATCTTGTCGATCACGGGTACCTTCATGTGCAGGCCGGGACCGACCTCCTTCACGAACTTCCCGAGCCGCTGGATGACCGCGGCGGTCCGTTGCTCGACGGTAAAGAGCGAGGCAGCAATGAGGGCGACCAATCCAAGTGCGCCGCCGCCGAGTACCATCCACGTGATTTCTTGCTTCGTCATCGAGGCTCCTTCGAGGTGTGCGAACCTACCCGTAAGCACGGGTCTGGGCTCCTGCGACCAAAATCGGACAGCCGAAACTCCGCTATTTGAGGAATATTGTCGCCGCGAGGTGCGGAAATCGCTGCTGCACCGCGGCGAGGTCTCGGTGATTCTCGACCTCCACCGCGGCGAGAAACGGCACTGAATTGGCGAGCGGATCGAGCCAGTAGGCGATCGGCAGCGTCGAGTGTGCGCCGATGCGCGCCGTCACCCGGTCACCGTCGCGACGCACCTCGATGTGGCCGATCACGAGCTCTGCGAGTGGCAGCTCCATCAGTTGAGAGAACGCCGGCGCGAACAGATCGCCGTCGGCGCGGTATCGCTCGCGCAAGACGAGCCGGCGTGGCGCGCGCTTGAAGAAGCCGTGCTCGTCGGCGCGCACACGCGCGAGCAAGCCGGCGACGTGCTGCACCTGCACGACCGTCTCGACCTCGACGACGCGATCGAACGTCGGCGTGGCGAGCAGCTTGAGGAGCGGCGCCTTCGCGAAGCGCACGTCGTAGAGATGCGTCAGCTGCGTCCGCTTCGCCGCGATCAGCGCGGCGGCGGTCTCGCGCTCTGTCATGTCGACGCGACGCAGCCCGAGCGCACGGGGCGAGCCGACGAGCTGCGCATACACGGTCCGCGGTCCTCGCCCCGCTCGCAGCGTCGACAACATGCCGATCCGGAGATCACCGACGGCCGCGGCCAGGTGCTCGGCATCCGACGGCGGCCGGTTCACGAGCGTGGCGGACCACGGCAGCCCGCCTTTGTACTCGACGTCGTCGAGGTAGTGCGCGAGCGGGCCGAGTGCATCGCGTCGCCGCGCGCGCGTGCCGCCCTGCGCGACCCAGCTTCCGTACTCCGCGCCCAGCTCCTGCAGCAGATCGACGAGCACGAGCCGGTTCGCGTCGTTGTCGGGATCGCGCGCGAGCTCGACGAGCAGCTCCTCGAGCCGCGGATCCGTCGACGTGATCGGTGCGCTGTTCGCCGCTGGATCGCGCGACTTGCCACGGACGACGCGCACCTGCGAGACCGCGCGTGTCGCCGTGAGATCGATCAGCTGCGCTCGCTTCCCGTTCGGCAGCTCGGCCACCGCGAACGCGCCCGGATAGACCTCATCCCGCATCACCACGGTGGTGCTCTTCTCGAACCCGTGCTTGCCGTAGATGTGCAGCTGCTTCGTCCCGATGTTGATGAGCGCGTCGTCGTTTTCGAACACCCACGCGACGCGCGCCTCCACCGCCGCCTCCGGCCGCCGCAGCGAAAACACGCTCTGGAGCTCGATCGTCACCTGCCGCTCGCCCGCGGCGGCGATCGCCTCGAGCGCCGCGAGCTCGACGATCGACACGCGCCGGTCCCCGCCGATCCAGAGTTGCCCGGCGTGCGCGAGACACCCGGTCCACGGCACGTGCAACGACAGCTCGATGCGCGCCTGGCGATTCGTCGTCGAGTCGATGACGCTGATCGACGCGAGGTCCACGACCGCGGCCCACCGGTTGCCCCAGTACACGACGGTCGCGCGTTGCCGCACGGTGCAGCCGCCACCCGACCACGCGAGCCGCTGCGTCGAGCCGAACTCGGTGAAGGTGAATGGCGCGCTCTGATCCTCGCGCGCCTCGCGCGGACCGGCCGGCACCTCCGTGCACTGCCCGCGCGCGTCGAGCCACACCTCTTCGGCCGACATCCGCACGATGCACCCGCTGCCGCTTGGCGCCATCACCTTCGCGGCGACGCCCATCATCGCGAGCGTGACGTTCAACGGAGCGGTTATATCAGCCCGCCTCGACCCTGGATTTTTCGTGCGAATGGGGGGACTCGAACCCCCACGATGTTACTCACTGGCACCTGAGACCAGCGCGTCTACCAATTCCGCCACATTCGCTAAGTGGTCACGAGCGGCGTACTGATGCCATATCCCTCGGCCGATCACAAGAGCCGCGGCAGCTCCGGAGCGTGACGAGATGGCGTTATGAGCCCCGGTTTTCCCTGTCCTGGTAAGGAGTTGTCGCGGACGCGTCTTTACTCTCTCGCGCTTGGATGGGTACTATTGGAGTACTAGCGATACTTCGAGTCTGCGATGGCAAAGTTGATCGTCATCTCCGGGGAGGAGCGGCAGGAGTTCGAGCTCGCTGCCTTCAACACGATCGGCCGCCATCCCGACAACACGATCCAGATCCTGGATCGGATCATTTCGAAGGAGCACGCGCAGATTCAACGCGCTGCCGATGGTCGCTACCTGCTGCGTGACCTGCGGTCACTCAACGGAACGTTCCTGCGCGGCGAGCGCGTGGCCGACCATTACCTGGGCGACGGCGACGAGTTCACGATGGGGTCGACGCGGATCGTGTTCGTCGACAAGCCGAAGGCCGACGACGCGCTGGGACGCGTGACGATCGCGCCGGGCCTGACCGAGAGCCACATTCGCGGACGCATCCAGGCGAACACCGGCGACTTCATGCCGGAGCGGCAGATCGCGGATGAGAAGAATCTGCGGCGCGACTACGAGCGGCTCCGCATCGGTCACGAGCTCGCGCGTGCGGTCGGCAGCGAGCTCGATCTCGACAAGCTGCTGCCGAAGATCTTGGACAAGGCGTTCGAGCTCGTCGGTGCGGACCGCGGCGTCATCCTCTTGACGGATGACAAAGGCGAGCTCGCGCCACGCTTCGTGAAGACGAGGAGCGGCAAGAGCGACCCGAACATCGTGCTCTCGAAGACGGTGATGGCCGAGGTCCAGAACAACAAGGCGGCCGTGCTGTCGTCGGATGCGACGATGGACGCGCGGTTTTCCGGCGCGCACTCGATCATCATGCAGGGTATTCGCTCGACGATGACGTTGCCGCTGCTGCACGCGGGCGACTTGCTCGGCATCATGCACCTCGACTCGCTGTTCACGTCGAACGCGTTCACCGAGAAGGATCTGCAGATCTGTACGGGCATGGCCGCACAGGCCGCGATCTCGATCCAGAACGCGCGGCTCGCGACGCGCATCGAGAAGGAAGCGCAGACGCGCGCGCAGATCTCGCGCCTGATTCCGCCGAGCGTCGTGGAGCAGGTCGTTCAGGGCAAGCTGACGATCGAGAAGGGCGGCCGGCTCAACGAGATCACGATGCTGTTCTCCGACATTCGCGGCTTCACCACGATGTCGGACGGGCGACCGGCGCAGGAAGTCGTCAACATGCTCAACGAGTACTTCGAGGTGATGGTCGACATCCTCTTCAAGTACAGCGGCATGCTCGACAAGTTCGTCGGCGACGAGATCATCGGCTTGTTTGGCGCACCCATCCCGATCGACGACGCGCCGTTCAAGGCCGTGTCGTGTGCCCTCGCGATGCTGCAGGCGCTCGAGGAATTCAACCGCACGCGCGCGAGCGAGAACCTCGCCGCGATTCGCATCGGCATCGGCATCAACACCGGCAACGTGATTACCGGCGCGATCGGTTCGACCCGCGCGCTTCAGTACACCGCGATCGGTGACGCGATGAACGTGGCCTCGCGCCTCGTGAACGTCGCCGGCAGCGGCGAGATCATCATCTCCGAGGACACGTATCGCCAGGTCGCGAGCCGCATCGAGGCCACGCAGCTGCCACCCGTGAAGGTGAAGGGCAAGGCCGAAGAGCTGAAGGTCTATCGCGTGATTGGCCTGCGCAGCATCGCGACGCCCGTCCCCGGCGAGTGGTCGGGCCCGACGAACGGCTAGCGAACAGAGCGCTGGCGTCGCGCGTTATAGCGGCGTCGTGAAAGCGCTACTGCTCGTCGTTCTGCTCCCAGGCCTTGCCCTGGCTGATCTGCGGCCACGCAAGGGCGCGACGAAGCGCGGCGACGTCTCGTACTGGGTCGAGCGCCGCGGCACCGGCGAGGTTCCCTACGCCTCCGACGAGATCAAGTACCGCTTCGACGTGTACTGGAACCACGTCGCGCCTGCCGAGCACACGGAACAAGACACGCTGCGCCCGAGCCAGCTCTTCCCGAGCGACTGGCGCGGCGATCTGCGCGAGATGCGCGTCGGCGAGCGCCGCTACGTCTGGGGCCGCACGCAGAACGGCAACAGATGCGATCACTTCGGCTGCTCGGACGGGCCCGAGCCCTACACCGCCGTCCTCGAGGTGCTGAGCGTGACGCCGCACCACGATGCGCTGCCTGGCCGCATGCGCATCGCCGCGCATCCGCTACGTGTCGTCGACGGCGACGTCGAGGCGCCACTGCCGAGCGGCCCGGTGCAGCACATCGAGCAGATCAAGATCGTCGGTGATGTCGTCGAGGTGCACGTCAAGTCGGCGCCGTACGGCATGCGCGTCGAGACGTTCCCGCTCGTCGAGCTTCGCGCACGCCTCGCCCATGCACGCGGCGTTCGCGCGATCCGCGCGCTCGATCTCGACGGCGCGACAGAGCACCTCGACCAGGCGCTCTCGATCGATCCGGACCTCGACGAGGCCCGTGCGCATCGTGCCGCGATCGCCGGCACCACCGACGACCTCGCGCTCCTCGCGAAGAAGAGCCCGGTCTGGCTCGCGTGGTTCGCCCGCACCGACCCGTTCGCGAAGCCACTCACGAAGCAGCTCCCCGCCGCCCTGCCCGGCGGCAAGCTCGGCACCCCGGACCAGTTTGCGGTGTACGTCGAGCCGACGAACCGCTGGATCGGCGTGCCGGTCGTGCCCGGCTACAATGGCGAGACGATGCGCATCTTCGACCGCGCGACGGGCGCGCTGGTCACGAACATCCCGCTCGACAAGCGCGGCATCCGCGCACTCGTCACGCTTGGCTTTCGCGACGCAGCCGCGACGCTCCTCCGCAACGAGAAAGACCTCCAGACCGCGCGGATCGATGCGCTCGCGATCGCTCGCTGGCGCCGCGACAGCTACTCCGACGTCAGCGTGACGCGGCTGCCGACGCTCTGATCACTTCACGACCGACCGGCACGTCCACGTCCGCTTCGTCGGCTCCATCTTCTTGGCGCCGTTCATGTGGTCGAAGTCGAGCGTGTACGGGAACGACTTCCCCTTGTTCTCGACGACGCACCACTTCCTCTTCAGCTTCTCGAGCAGCGCCGTCGAGCACTTCGTGGCGAGCTTGTCCTCGGCCTCGTCGATGACCTTGCTCTCGGCGTCGAGCGCGCGGCACTTCGGCGTCGCCGCCGCAGCGGGTACGGCCTTGAACGTCGTGCACTTCTGCAAGAGCTCGTTCATCGGCTTGTACGTCGCCGCCGAGCACGTGAGCTTGGCAGCCTCCTCGGCCTCCGGCGCGCACTTGCCCTTCGCCTTCTGATCGGCGAGGAACTTCTTCGTCTTCTCGCAGGTCTGGGTCTTCGCCGCATCGACCTTGTCGTCAGCCACTGCTGCTCCGGCGAGCAGCAGCATCACGACGACAACGCGCGCAGCCAACATCAGCCGGCGATCGTCAGGCCCATCTGGGCGCGGACGGTGAAGAACTCCTCGGAGATCGAGTAGAGGACGAGCTCTTTGATCTTGTCCTTCACTTGCGGACCACCGACGACGACGGGCTCTGCCGAGACCATGCGTGCCGCGACCTCGAGATCGCCGCACACCACGAAGCCTGCGCGATGCGACGTCGCATCGACCGAGTGACCCCACTTGGCGAGGTTGATCTCCGGCTGCGCTTGCATGAACCGGTTCACGACCGCACCGAGCTGCTCGAGCATGTGCGGCGGCGTCCGGCGCTGCATCTCGGGGAGATACTGCTGGACGAGCTGCACCATGTCGGGCGGGATCGGGAAGCGCGGCTGCACCATCACGAGCGCCGAGAGCAAGGCGACCTTGAGCTCGGTGTTCGTCGGCAGCAGCATCTTCAAGTAGTACTCGGGCCGCATGAACGTCAGGCGCCGCGCCGAGAGGAACGCGATCTCGCGCTCGCTCTTGCCCTGCAGCAGGTGCGGACGCACGACGAACGACGGACACAGCTCGCTCTTCTCGATCGCGTTCGCGAGCTGGATGTCGCCGGCCTTGTTGTCCTCGACGAGGAACACCTCGGGCAGCGGCACGTTCAGCACCTGCGCGACATAGTAGAAGAGCTTCGAGAACATCAACGGATCGCCCTGCAGCTGGCGACGGTCTTTGCGCTTGATGCCGAAGTCCTTGTGCGGGAACGCCTTCATCGCGGCGACGCCCTGCCAGCTCGCCCCGAAGATCGCGCTGATGTAGCGGTTCTCGTCGGGGTGGATGAGCTTGCCCCACGTCTCCGGGCTCATCACGTTCTTCGCCTTCACGAGGCCGCGCGGCTTGTACTGCTCGTAGAACTGCAGCTCGTCCGGGTCGGCTTTCTTGAGGAACGCGAGCGTGTTGCAGACGCACCACGTCTTGTCGTACTGGTGCGCCTCCATGTAGATCTTGCGCAGCGCCTTGTACGAGTCGTACTTGAACGGCTCGTTGCGAAGCATGCGCATGTGCTGCTCGACGGCCTTGTCGGTGTACTCGGGTCCGGCGACCAAGTAGAGCTCCGCGAGGATCTCTGCGCGATCGTCACCCGGGCGCATCTCGTTCTTCGGATCGAGCGTCTGCGCGACCTCGAACGCTTGCGACGCCGACTGGTAGTGCTTGAGACGCGAGCGATAGATCTCTCCGAGGCCGTCGAACAGACCGACCTGGATCTTGAGGAACGTCGGCGACAGACCCTTGCCCGGCTCGGGCTTGGGCATGCGCTTGATCATGTCGCGATACGCGCGCTCCTGGCCCTTCCAGTCGCGCTTCGTGGTCAGCACCTTGTCGATCGCTTCGAACGACTTCAGTGCGCGCGGGATCATCGCTTCCGGCAGCTTCTCCGGGTTCGAGAAGAAGCTGTCGAGCGCGCGGTTGTAGTAGTCGACCGCATCGTCGAGCGACTTCAGCTCGTCGCGGCAGATCGTGGCGGCGGCGTGGTAGTACGCGCCGCGACGAACCGTATCGGACTCGAGCGCGATGAAGCGCTCGATCGTCTCGACGACCTTCTTCCACTGCTTGGTCTCCGTGTAGAGATCGAGCAGCTTCTGGAGCAGCTGGTGGTCTTCCGGCGCGACCTCGAGAGCCTCGAGGAAGGCGGCGGTCGCCTTCTGCGGGTTGTTGAGCTTCTCCTGGTAGACGCCGGCGACTTCGGAGAGCAGCTGCGTCTTCTCCTTCGTGTCGGCCTTCGCGCTCAGCGAGCGCTTGGCGTGCACGACGGCTTCCCAGTCACCTTGTTCCGTCTGCAGATCGATGACGGCCTGCAGCGTGTCGCGGTGATGCAGATCGATCTCGAGCGCCTTCTCGAACATGTTGAGCGCCTTCTTGCGCTCACCCAGATTCCGGCGAACCATACCGAGCCGGTTGTAGATGCGGACGACATCCGCCTCGTCTTGACCGTCGCGATGCTGGACCAGGATCGTCTGGTAGATCTTTCCGGCGTTGTCGAAGTCGCCCATCTTGAACAGCAAGTCGGCGCGGCCGACGAGCGTCGGCAAGTGCGTCGAGTCGATGTCGTAGGCGTACTTGTAGTAACCGAGTGCCTTCTGCAGATCGCCGAGCTGGTCGGCGGTCTTCGCCGCGCGGTAGTAGAGGTCGTTGAGCTCGCGCTGATCGGCGTGCAGCTGGCTGGCCTTGCGGCACAGCATGTCGATCACGGGCGACAGCTCGGCCCACTGCTGCGCTTCGAAGTACAGCTCGGACAGCGGACGGCCCGCTTCGACGTGCTCGGGGTCGAGCGCGATGACGGCGGCGTACAGCTGCTTCGCTGCGTCCTTCTGGTGCAGCTTCTCCTCGTAGATGCGCGCCGCTTCGTGCAGCAGGCGCACCTTGTCGTTCGCGACCGGCGTGTAGCTCTCCGCACGCACCATCATCTGGGCGGCCTTGAGCCAGTCACCGCGATCCGAATACTGCTTCGTGAGCGCTTCCATCGTCGGCACGTGTGCCGGGTCGATGGCGAGTGCACGGAGCAAGTTCGACTCCGCCGCTTCGGCATCGCCGAGCTGCGTGTACTGGATGCGGCCCATGCGCCAGAACAGATCGACCTGCTTGCGCGTCTCTTGGGCGAGCTGCGTGTGGTGCGCCATGATGTCGATGGCACGGTCCCACTCGCTGATCTTCTCGTAGAGGCGGCCGAGCGCATCGAGCGCGCGGATCTCGTCACCCTCGAGCTGCAACACGTCGACGTACGCCTCGACGGAGCGATCGATATCCTGCAGGTTCTGCTCGTACGTCACGCCCATCGCGACGTAGAGGTCCACCTTCTGCGCGACGTCGGACGTCGACATGATGTGGTTGCGATAGGTCTCGACGAGCGCCTCCCACTTACCGGCCTGCTGATACAGACGAGCGAGCTCGCGGTACGCGGCGTAGTTGCGGTTGTCGATCGCGACGATCTTCTCGAGCGCTTCTGCCGCGCGGTCGAGCTTGCCGAAGCGCTCTTCCCACGCAGCCGCCATGCGCTCGTACAGCGAGATGCGCTCGCCGTCGGATGGCGTGGCGTCGAGCTGGTTCTCGAGGACGTCGAGGTACTTCTCGGACTGGTTCGTCTTCTCGTACAGACCCTCGAGGGCGCGTAGCGCAACGAGGTTCTGCGGGTCGATGTCGAGCGTCTGCTGATACGCCGTGATCGCCTGGCCCGCGTCGAACAGACGGAGGTCCCAGATCTGGCCGATCTCGAGGCGGTAACGAACGATCGCCTGATCGTCCGTCTCGTTCGTCGCGCGACGCTGCAGGACGTCGATCAGCGGCTCCCACTGCTCGGTCCGGCGATACAGCCGGTCGAGCGCGACGAGCGCACCCGGCGACTGCGGCGAGTAGTTCAGGGCCTGCTGGTACGAGTGGATCGAACCACCGAGGTCCTGCATCTGCCGCTCGAGCAGATCGGCGAGCTGCATGTACAGCTCGGTCTTCTTGTTCTTGTCGGTCTCGACGGAGGCGTGACGCTGCAGCGTCTCGATGAGCTCGCTCCACGAGCCACGCTTGCGCTGCAACTCGCCCATACCGCCGAGCGCACCGGTGTGGCTCGGATCGATACGGAGGGCTTGCTGCACCGAGTGGATCGCGTATTCGAGGTGCGAGAGGTGCTCGGCATACCAGCGGCCGATCTTCACCCAGAGGTCCGCCGCAGAGCCGCGGTCCTCGCGCTCGAGCTCGTTCACGCGGTTCGTGTACTCGTCGAGCAGCTCCTGCCAGCGGTTCGTCGCCGTGGCGAGGCGCTCGAGCTCGTTCGCCGTCTCGTCGTGCGCGTAGTCGCGCTTGAACGCGGCCTGGAGGACGTAGAACGCGGACTCCTGGTCGCCGATCTCGGTCTCGTAGATCTTCGCGACGCGGTTCAGGATCTGGATCTGCTGCTCGACGTCGGGCACGAGCTCGCTGCGCTCGAGGAGCACTTCGACGAGCTCGGTCCACTTGTACTGCTGCGTGTAGATCGCTTCGAGGCGATCGGACGCGGTCTGGTTCGACGGGTCGGACGCGCGAACGCGCTCGTACACCATCGCAGCCTTCGTGAGGTCCTCGACCTTCTCTTCCCACGTCGCAGCGGCCTGCAGGAGGTTCTCGCGACGCTGCACTTCGTCGTCGAGGACGAGCGCGCGCTTCTCGAGAACGTCGATCGCTTCTTCCCAGCGGCCTTCACGCGTGAACAGCTGCTCGAGGGCAGCGAGCGCGCGGAAGTCCGACGGGTCGATCGCGATGACACGGCGCCATGCTTCGACCGCGTCGTCGACGCGACCGAGCACTTCACCTTCGAGCTGACCGAGCTGTGCGTACAGCTCGATGGTCTCGGACTCCTCGACCTGACCGTTGAGGTTGCCGACGTCGATGATGCGACGGAGCGTCTGGGAGAGCTCGTCCCACGACTGCGTGGAGCGATAGAGCTGGGACAGCGCACGCAGCGTCTCGAGGTCGTTGCCGTCGAGGCGATCGGCGGCGAGCCACGCATCGAGGGCGTTGCGCTCGCGCTGGAGCTTGTTCTCCCAGACGCGACCGAGCTTCTTGTAGAGGATGATCTGATCGCGGTCACTCTGCGAGACCGCGACCTGACGCTCGATGATCTCGACGAGCTCTTCCCAGCGTTCGCGACGCTCGGAGAGCTCGGCCAGTGCTTGCAGCGGCTGCGGCTCCTCACCACGAATGTCGAGGACGCGCGACCACAGCTCGATCGCCTTGTCCTCGTTGTTCAGGGCGTCAGAGTTGATGCGCGCCATGCGGGCGTAGATCTCGGCCATCTCCGCATCTGCTTCGGCGCAGTCGATCAGCTTCTCGTAGGTCTCGAACAGCTTCTGCCACGCTTCGCGGCGGAAGTGGATCGCCTCGATGGCCTCGAGGGCCTTGCGATTGCGGCTCTCCTGATCGAGCACGGACGTGTAGCAGGCGAGCGCTTGGTCCAGGTCTCCGAGCGCGTCGCTGAAGATCGCGCCGCGGCGGAAGTACAGCTCGAGCTGCTCGTCGGGGTTGTCGACGACCTCGATGCGGCGACGCAAGATCTCCGCGAGGTCGTCGTACATGCCCGCGCCGAGGTAGAGGCGATCGAGCGAGGCGAGTGCCTCGGCATCCTTCGCTTCGATCTCGAGCACGCGTAGGTGGGTCTCGACGCTACGTGCGGCATCGTTGAGCTCGTACTCGTGCACGCGCGCCATCTTGAGGAGCGTGAGGCGCTTGACCTCGCGGTCTGTCGTCCGCTCGAGCGCACGCGTGTACGCGGCGACGAGCTCGTCCCACGAAGCAGACGCACCGGCGAGGCGCTCCGCTTCTTCGACGGCGTGATCCCAGCGGGGATCCTCGACGAGCGCTTCGCTCCACCAGAAGAACGCCTTCGGCTGGTCGTAGAGCTTCTGCTCCGCCAGCTCGGCGAGCCGCTGGTACATCGCCTGACGATCCGGTCCGCTCAGCTTCGTCAGCTGAACTTCGTGGATGTTGTGCAGCTTGCCGTACTCGCCGGTCGCTTCGTAGAGCGGCTCGACGACGGACCCGATCTCCATCTGGAGATGTCCCGCGTGGAACATCTCTTCGAGGGCCATCATCGTCTGCTGGTGTGCCGGCTGTGCGGTCAGGATCTCGCGATAGACCTCGACGGCGCCCTTGCGGTCACCGAGCTGGGTCTGCAGCGTCTGGCCCAAGCGGAACTGCAGCGTGGCGACTTCGTTGTCACCCTCGGCGAGCGTGATCTCGCGCTTGAGGACATCGGCGAGCTCGGGCCACGCCTGCGTCTGCGTGTACAGACGATCGAGGGCGAGGACTGCGGGCTTGTTGTCAAACTCCACGTCGAGGATGCGGCGCAAGGTCGAGATCGACTTCGCCACATCGTTCAGCTCCTGCTCGTGCACGCGCGCGAGGCGCGTGAGCAGATCGACCTGACGCGGAACATCGAGCGACTTCTCGCTCTCTGTTTGATACAGCGCCGCGAGCTTCTCGAAGCTGTTCGTGATCTCGGCGAGCCGCTCGATGTGACCGAGCGTGAGCTCGTTGCCCGAGTCGTCCTTGAGGGCACGTGCGTACGCACCGAACGCGTTGTCGGCGTTGCCGATCATCTGCTCGTGCAGCTGCGCGATGCGATGGAGCAAGCTGACGCGTGCGAGCGCATCGTCGTTGTTCGTGACCATCACCTCGAGGACATCGACGAGCTTCGTGTACTCGCCGGAGTGCTCGTAGATCGGCTCGAGAACGCGCGCGGCCATGACCGGCTCGGTCTTGCCGTGCACGAGCCCGTCGAGCGCATGCAACGTCTCGGCGTGTTGCGGATCCATCTCGAGCGCCTCGCGGTAGCTCTCGATGGCGCGCGCCACGTCGCCGAGGCGGATCTGCCACAGGTGACCGACGCGGTACTTGAGCGAGACCGTCTCGCCGGTCGTTTCGGCGAGCTCGACCTGACGCTCGAGGTTCTGCAGCAGGTCGTACCAGCGCTCGGCCTGACCATAGAGGCGGTCGAGTGACTGGATCGCGGGCAGCTCGTCGGCGTCGAGATCGAGGATGCCCTGGTAGGTCTCGATCGCCTTGCCGACATCACCGAGCTCGCGGTCGTAGACCTGCGCGAGCACGTAGAGCATGCGCTTCTTGTCGCCCGGGTCCTCGGCGAGGTCGGCCTTCTTCGCGTAGACATCCTTGAGGGGCTCCCACCGCGCGAGGCGGACGTAGAGACGCTCGAGGGCATCCATCGCGACCATGTCGACGTCGTCGATCGACAGCACCTGACGGAACGTCGCGATCGCGGCGTCCGCATTCGACAGCACTTCTTCTTCGATCTGCGCCGAGCGATAGAGCAACTGCTTGCGCTCGTCGACGTTCGGCAGGATGTCCGACTTCCGCTTGAGCACGTCGACCAGCTTCTGCCAATCACCCGTGCGCTCGTGGATCGTCTGGATCGCAGTCGCCGCTTCGACGGTCTGCGGCGCAGCCTTGAGGATGCGCTCGTAGGTCTCGACGGCGGCCGTGTCGTCTCGGAGCTCGTGCTCCTGGATCTGCGCGCGGCGGAACAGCAGCGCGACCTTGAGGTCGTCTTCGTTCGTTTCGCCGGCGACCTGATCGTAGAGCTGCGCCGCTTCTGCCCACTTGGTGAGGCCGCGCGACAGACGATCGAGCTGCTGGTGTGTGGTCTCGTCGCGTGGATCGTCGCGCATGGCGCGCGCGTACGTCGAGAACGCGGCGTCGGCGTTGTCGCCGCCGATCTCGTGCAGCTCGGAGATCCGGTGCAAGAGCTCGCGCTTTCGGACCGGGTCGAAGCTGTGCTTCGCCATGATCTCGTACACGCCGATCTGCTTCTGCCACTCACCTCGCGCCTTGTAGATCGGCTCGAGGATGTTCGCGATCGTTTGCTCGTGCTCCGTGTTGCCGATCAAGCGCTCGAGCGCGAGCACGGCGTCACGGTTCTGATCCTCGTGCTCGAGGACCTGGCGGTACGTCTCGACGGCCGCGGCCGTCTCGTTGAGGTGCGTCTCGCGCAATTGCGCCAGCCGAACCAACAGGTTGACCTGCTCGTGCCCTAGATCTGCAGACTCGACCAGCTGGAGCTGGCGCGAGATGTTATCGCCGAGGTCGCGCCACTGGCTGCGCTGCACGTAGAGCCGGTCGAGCGCGCGGAGCGACTTGATGTCGTCCGGCGACTGCCCGAGGATCTCGTTGTACGTCGCGATCGCTTCTTCCTGATTGTTCAGCATCTCCTCGTGGAGCGAGGCGATGCGGAACAAGAAGTCGAGGCGCTCGTCGGGATCGTTCGCGATGTCCGTGCGGCGGCGATAGACGTCGAGGAGCTCTGGGAACTTCTCGTCGCGCGTGAAGATGGCCTCGAGTGCAGTCAGCGCACCGAGATCGTCCTGCTCGATCGAGAGCGCCTTCTTGTAGAAGTCGACGGCCTTGTCGCTCTTCCCGAGGCGGTCCTCGTAGCTGCGCGCGACCTTCGTCGCGAGCTCGTGTGCGAGGCGCTGGTCGAGATCCTTCTCTCCCTTGAGTGCGCCTTCATAGAGTCCGACGAGGCGCTCCCAACCGTTCTCGATGAGGGCAGCGAGTGCTTCGAGCTGCTCTTTCGCAGGTTCAGTGGACGGATCTGCCCTGAAGGCGCGCGCGTACGCGTCGAACGCGGCCTCGGCGTCGAGGAGCTTCGTCCGCTGCAGCTCGCCGATGCGGAGCAGGAGCGACGTCTTGCGAAGCGCGTCCTTCTCGGCGGCGAGCTGGATCTCGTGCACGCCGACGAGCGGCTTCCATTCGGAGAGTTGTTCGTAGATCGGCTCGAGGATGCCCGCGACGTTGAGCTTCTGCGGGTCATCGCCGCGGAGATGGACCTCGAGCGCCTGCCGGCCACGTTCGTGCGCCGGCATGATGTCGAGGATGTCGCGATACTGATCGATCGCGCCCGGCACGTCGGAGAGGTGCTGCTCCTTGACCTGGCCGAGGCGGAACTTCAGCTCGGTGTGCGCGAGCTTGTCGTCGTCGGGGCCGGTGATCGTGAGCTGGCGGCTGACCACATCGGCCAGCTCTTTCCACTGCGAGTTGCGGACGTAGACACGGTCGAGGCTGCGCAGTGCGCCGGGCTCGTCGCCGACTTGCTCGAGGATCGCCTGGTAGGCGGCAACCGCCTTCTTGTCGTCCTTGACCTCGTCCTCGTTGAGGATTCCGATCTTGAGCTGGATCGCGACGCGCTCGTCGACGTCGTTCGAGAGACCGAGCTTCTTCGTGTAGATGCCGAGCAGGTCTTCCCACTGCTCCTTGCCGAGATAGAGCCGCTCGAGGGCGTCGAGCGCCTGCTCGTTCGCCTCGTCGATCGCGAGGATGTCGCGGTTCATCGACAACGCGCGCTCGATATCAGCGAGCTCCGTCTCGATCACCCGCGCCATCACCAGCATCAGCGGCAGCGCATCAGCCTTGTGCCCGAACTTCGGTAGCGACACGGCGTACGCGTCGACGACCTGCGGCCAGCCCGCAATCTCCCCGGCGAGCCGTTCGATCTCGCCGCGAATCTCCTCGGACTCGTGGTCCTCGGCGTGCGCCTTGAGCCACCAACCAAACGACGCGCCCTTGTCGCGCAGCCGCTCTTCGTTGTACTGGGCGAGGCGCTTGATGCGCTCTTGCCGCGTGAGCTGATCGCCTTCGGGCGTTGCCCGCAGCTGGATCTCGAGCACGCGCACGAGCGCCTTGGGATCGCGACCCGTCTCGTAGAGCGGGATCAGCGCTTCGGCCGCGGCGAGGTTGTTCTCGTCGAGCGTCAGCACCTTCTCGAACGCGCGCATCGCGCGATCAGGCTTCTGCAAGTCATCGCGATAGAGAATCGCGATCTCCATCGCGAGCGAGAGGCGATGCTTCTCGCTGCCCGCATCGACCTCGCGCTCGAGGACGCGGATGTACTCGTCGAGCTTTCCGCGCGACTGGTAAAACTGCTTGAGGTCTTCCCAACGGCCTTCGGTAACGTAGAGCTTCTTGAGCGCATCCTGCGCGCGACGGTTGTTCTCGTCGATCGCGAGCAAGCGCTGCCACGCCTCGATTGCCTTCGCGCTGTTCTCGACCTTCTCCGTGTAGAGGAGGCCGAGGCGTTGCAGCGCGTCCGCGCGAACCTTGTCGTCGGGGGCCGCATCGGCCTGGCGACGGCAAACTTCCGCGAGCTTGTCCCACTCCTTGTTGCGCTCGTAGAGCTTCGAGAGCTCGGTGAGTGCTTCGTCGTGCGACGGCTCGACCTCGAGAACTTTTTCCCACCAGTACGTGGTGATCTCGGGCTTCTTGACCTTGGTGGCCGCCATCTTGGCGACTTCGATCACCTTGGCCGCGCGCTCACTCGGGTGCGTGCGCTCGACTTCGGCTTCCTTGAGCTTGATCAACTTCTCCCAGTCGCGGCGCTTCTCGTAGACCGCGAGCAGGTGGCTGATGGCTTCCTGGTTATGCGGATCGAGCTCGAGCACGCGCTCGAACGCCTTGATCGCTTCGGCCTGGTTCGAGAACCGCTCGAGATAGAGGTTCGCGATCTGGAGATAGATCGCGACCTTGTTCGGCGTGCCGTCGGTGCGCTCGGCCTTTTCGGTGAGCACCTTGACGAGATCCGGCCAGCGCTTCTTCGCTTCGTACAGCGCGCCGAGGCGGTCGTAGATCTCGAGCCGCTGCGGATCTTGCTGCAGCGCGCTCGTGAGCGCGGCCATCACCTGGTTGTCGTTGTTCAGCTTGCCGTAGGTCTCGGCGAGCTCGAGGAACATGTCCGCCTTCTCGGTGCTGGCGTGGACCGTCTTCTGCTCTTCATCTTTGAGCGCGTCGGCGAGCTGCGCCCACGAGTTGTGTGAACGAAGCACGCGAGCGAGCTCGCGCCGAGGCGCACGCTCCGTCGGGTTCTTCGCGATGATGTCCTTCCACGCGGGGATGCCCTTGTCGGGCGTGTTCTCCGACGCGTGGGCACGCTTCATCGCTTCTTCGAGCGTGGCGGGAGCCGCGATCGGCGCGGCGACTGCTGCCGCAACGACCGGCTGAGCAGTCGGGCTCTTCGCGCGCGTCGGCTGCGTCTGTGCGGCTGGCATCACCTCGTCGGCGACGGCAGCAGCAGCGGCGGCCGCACGATCGTCACGCGACCGCGCATCCGCGTCGGCTTTCTCGCGCGCGGCTTCGTCTTCTTCTTCGCGGCGACGCTCTGCATCGCGCTGCGCTTGCCGTTCGGCCTTCGCTGCCTTCTCGGCTTCTTCGTGCGCGCGCGCCTTCGCCTCGTCGTCTTCTTCGCGAACAGCCGGCATCGTCGGCATCGAACCGGCGGCGCTGATTTCGTCGAGACCTACGGCCGCGACGAAGTCCTGCACGCTCGGGTTCTGCGACTCGACGCTCGCTGCCGCCGCGAAGAACTTCCGCGCACGAGCGATGTCGTTCGCCTTGTCGAATGCGATCTGGCCGGCCTGGATCGCGACGTACAGTTTCTCCTCGCCGGCGAGGCGAGGCAGGATCTGCTCGGCGACATCGAGGAGCTGTGTCCACTCGCCCCGATCGCCATGCACCTGACGGAGCAGCGTGAACGCCGCGACGACGGAGCGCATCGTGGCTCCGTTCGACGCCGTCGCCTTCATCGCCGCGTCGAAGAACTTCGCGCCGCGATCGCGATCCTTGAAGCGCTGCACCCACTCGAGACCGAACGTCCGGAGGGCTTCGACCTTCCTGCCGTGATCGCCCGCGAAGTCTGCGCGGCTCCGGTGATGCGCTTCGAGCTCGTCCCAGCGATTCGTGGTCGCGAGCAGCGTCTCGAACATGAAGTTCGTGCTCGGCTCGTCGATGTCCTTCGCGAGGATCTTCTTCAAGACGGCTTCGAGGCGCGGGTCCTCAGGCGCTTCGATACGTAAAATACGTGCCGCGCGAACGAGGCTGCGAACCGCGAGCTCATCGTCCAGCGCCTCGACCTTCTCGATGACGTCATCGACCGTGTCGGTCCAGAACTCGGGGTCGTAGTCGAGTGCACGCAGGGCGTCCTGCACGCGAATGGAGTCGGGCGTCCGCTCGAGCGCGCGCTCGAGGATCGGCTTGGCCTTGTCCTTCTGACCACTGTCGAGCATGGCCTCGCCGACGATCTGCGCGAGGTTCGATGGAGAGTTCGGATCCCGAAGCTCCATCTCGCCGAGCTTGGCGACCATCTCGAAGCGACCGATCTCGCCATACACCTCACGAGCGCGCGACAGCGCTCTGACGTTGGCGGGATGCAGCTTCCAAGCACGTTGATACAAGCCGATCGCGCGATCGCGTTCGGGGATCACGTCCTCGACAAGTGCAGCGAGCTCGCACAGACGCTCGGACTGCTCGGGCTTGGTGCCCGTAGCCTCCAGCTCTTTCTCGAGCTCATCAATAGCAACCGACCAGTCGCGAGACCGGCGCAAGCGTTCCCGAAGCAGCGTACGCGTATCCATCTGCGGTCTATCCTCCCGCAAACAAAAAGAAAACCCCGTCCCTCACCTAAGAGGCTTATATCACGGGTGCATCGCCACGTGGGGAAGGGCTCGCGCCGTTCTTTCTCGCGCTCGTTTCCCCCCGCGCCCACCGAGACAAATCTCGGTGCGGACTACCTTGCTACCACGAGGCCAAACCCCGCGTACGGCTCGGGATGGCCGCTCGCGAACATTCTTCTCGTCGTGAAAAGGCCGATACGAGACTCCCTCACCGGAAGGGCTGCGCGTGCCGAGGTAGAGCGTCCTTCGTTTCGAGCCACGCCCGACTCGATATTTAGATATGGAAGCGCCTATTCGAGTCGCGCGACCGGCGGCTCGACGGCGATCGCGGTCGCGACCTTGGGCGTGCCGCGCAGCTCGGACGCCGTCGGGAACTCGTGCGGGCGAATCTGCCCGAGCTCGCGCTCGCACAGCTTCGACCACTCGGAGAACCAGCCGAGCTCCGTCGACTTGCCGAGGCAGACGCGAAACGCCTCGAGCGATCGGTCCTCGAGCGGTGTGGCGATCTCGTTCATGCGGTCGCAGAACGCCTCGACCTTCTCGTCGGCGAATTCGCCCGTGCGCACGTCCTTCGGGATCTCCGCCGTGAACAGCGCGTCGGAGAAGTTCTGCGAGATCTGCCCGATGCGCGCCGCGGCGGCGATCGACGTCGCCGGGTCCTGCACGGTCAACACGGCCTCGTACTGCGAGGTCGCCTTGCCGCCGATCTTCATCTTCGACGCGACCCACGCGTCGAGCCGCTTCAGGCTCTTGCCCTTGATCGCCTCGTTCTTCGGGTCGAAGTTCAAACCCTGCGGGAACGCGGTCGCGAGGTAGTCCTCGAAGTCGCGATCCGCCTGCGCGAGCTTGCTCTGCGCGTAGTAGTAGCGCGCGCCGCGCTCGTCGCCGCCGATCTTGCCGCCGTGCTTCTCGTACTCCTTCGTCGCCAGCGCGAACGCAGCGAGCGCCTCTTTCAGCTTCCGCTCGTCGCGGCGCTTCACGGTCAGCTTGATCTTCGACGCGGGCCCGCACTGCGTCGGCTGCTCGGCTGCCCTGCCCCGCTTCTGCCTGAAGTTGATCGCGCGCTCGCGGCGAATCTCCACGCACGAGCCATCGACTTGCTTTACCGGGCAGCTCTGCGCCCACAGCGCCTGGCCGATCTTCGCGTGCGCCATCACGAGCCGAGATGCGCCGCCCTTCGTACCGAACTGCCGCACGTACTCGCGGAGGTGCTTCACGACCGCGTCGCCATCGCCCTGCTTCTCGTAGATGCTCGCGATCGAGAAGTGCGCGTTCGCCGCGACTTCCGGCTTCGCGCGGCCGAACGTCCGAACGAAGAACCTCGTGTTCTCGATCGCCTTGTCGTCCTGTCCCGTCCCCTTGCGATAGAGCACGGCGTCGTTCACCGCGGCGAACGCATCATCCTCGCCCGCGTACTTCTTCCCGTACTCCTCGAGCTTCTCGGCTGCCTTGTCGTAGAGCGCGACGTCGCCATACGCCTTGCCGATCCGCCCCACCGCCCGCGGCATCAGCTTGCTCTGGGGATAGAACCGCTGGAGGGTGTTGAACGCGATGATCGCCGCGCTCACCGATTTGCCCTCGTGGTAGCAAACGAGCGCGTTGTAGAGGACCTGGTCGTTCTCAATAGCCTCGGGGTTCGAGTTGTAGATGTCCATGTACGCCTGCCCGCACGCGACGAGCAGCGAGAAGTCCTTCGACGCCATGCCGCGCTTCTCGAGGTCCTCGGCCTCCTTGCGCCGCGCCTCGATGCGCAGCCGCGTGAATAGCTCCGCGAGCTCCTGTTTCCCGTCGAGGAACTTCTTGTCGCCCGCGACCTTGTCGACGAGCGCGAGCATTGCCTTGTAGTTCCTCTGCCGGTTGTAGGTGTCGAGCAGCAGATTGATGGCGAATTCGGAGGTCTCGTGGTCGCGATGCTTCGCGATGATGTCCTCGAACAAGGGGATCGCCTTGTCGAACTGGTTGAAGCGGCGATACGTGTTCGCCTCGAGGAACTTCATTCGAACCAGCTCGTCGTCCTTCGGGTCCTTGATGAAGTCGATGTAGACGCGAAACGCGGCGAGCATCTTGGCCTCCTTCGGCGGGATCACCTTCGGCGCGGGCACGGCGTCGTACGACTTCTCGATGTCGTCGACCGCCACCGCCTGCTTGCGCAGATTCGGATCGACGTCGAGCGCGTTCTTCCAGCCGAGCACGGTCGCGTACGCCGCCTCCTTCAAGAGCTTTCTGTCCAGCTTCCCGCGCTTCACCACGTCGGCGAAGGCGTTCGCCGCCTCCTCCCAGTACATCGTCTGCAGTCGAGGATTTGGCTCCGTCTCCGCGCGGGCCCACAGCAGCTCCGCCCAGTAGTAGTGCGTCTGCGCGAAGTCGGGGGCGTCGGGGAACACCTCGAGGTTCACGCGATACAGCTTGTCGGCGTGCGCGAGCGTCTCGACGTTCTTCGTCTTCGCGAACTCCGAGTGATACGCGCGCGCGAGCTCGCCGCTCATCGCGGCCGCGTTGTCGCGGCACTCCTGGGCAAGGGCCTGCGGCAGCACCTTCTTCCCCTTCAGCGCCCCGTACAGCCGCGTCAGGTTCTCGACCTCCTTCACGATCGACTTCGTGACGGCCGTATCCCCGTTCCCGCGCGGCATCGACAACGTCGCGTGCGCGACGTCGTATTGCCAAAGGCACACGTGCTTGTGCGATGGCGCCAGCCGCATGAGCTCCTGGTACGTGAAGATCGCCTTCTCGCTCTTGCCCTGCTCCAGATACAGATCGGCGAGCACCTCGAGCATGTCGAACGCGCGCTTCTGATCGAGCTTCTGAAACGCGACGTGCGCCTTGTCGGCCTTGCCGACCTCTGCATACGCCCGCACGAAGTCCTTCCGCGCCGCGCGATTGAGCGTCTCGTGCTCCTCGGCGCCCTTCGTCGCCTGCGCGACCTTGAAGAACGTCTCCAGCGCGTCCTGCGGCCGCTGCTGGTTCAACTGGATCCAGCCGAGCTTGTACGTCGCGTGCCAGAACACCGACGACCGCGGAAACTCGAGCACCTTCCGATACCGCGCTTCCGCATCCGGCAGCTGCCCCGCCTCGAAGTAGTAATCCGCGAATGCGAAGTGCGCCTCGGGCACGTACCGCGAGCTCGGATAGTTCTTCAGCAGCTTGTCGTACGCCGCCCGCGCTTCCTTGAAGTACCGCCCGTTCTGCAGCGTGTACCCGTAATAGAACAGCGCCGTGTCCATCTTCGGATAGTTCCGGAACGTGTCGTTGTCGGTCAGCTCCTTGTAGACCCCGACGCTCCCCACCATGAAGTGCTTCGCCTTCGCGGCCGCCTCCGCCGCCTCCTTCTTCTGCCCCTTCATCTCCTTCTCGAGCGACCACAGCCGCCAGTATCGCTGCTGCTTCGCAAGCAGCTCGCCGAGCCGAAACAACAGATCAGCCTTCTCGTCGACCAGGCTATCCGGCGTATCCGCGATCAAGCTCCGCAGCAGCTGCTCCTGCTCCGCCTGAAACTTCCCGCGCAAGCCCTCGATGGAGAGTGCCGTCTCGCTCGTCACGACGGGCTTCTCCGGCGCCGATGCCTTCGCCTGGATCGGTCTCACGCGATCCGACATCTTCACCTCGACCTTCACGTCGGGATTCCGCGTGTACCTCACCCCCTTCGCCTTCTGCGCGAAGGCGGGTGTTGCGAACAAAGCGCCGAGTAGCGCGAGCGTTGCGAGCCTGGACATGGAGCTCCTTCTGGTTCGGGTCTGCGATCGATCTCGTTTCGACCGTAGAGACCCGACACAGGCGCCACGTCACCCGTTTGTCATCGCGTCGTATTTGTTCGCGCCACGCACGGCGCCACTCGTCACGTCCTTGTCATCAAGCGTCACGCGAGGCCGCGCCGTCGACGAAACGCGCCCTCTTCCTCGATCAGCAACCGGAACCACCGATCGTGTGTCTCGCCATCCACCTCTACCGCGCGCTCGATCACGCCGGGCACGCCGCCGTTCCCGCCCTCCCACAGAAACTCTGCACACATCGCCTCGCGCGGATCCTCGGGCGTGTTCTCGATGCCCATGTAGCACTCGATCGCCTGCGCAAACGCGGCCCGCTCTTTCCCTTCATCGCCGCGCCCCACAGCAAGGGATGCCGTCATCTCGTCGTGCACCGCGGCCGTCGCCGCCCAGTGCGCACGCACCGCGGGCTGCCGGCCCCACGGCGCCGCGCGCAGCCGCTTCGCGCCACCGCTAACCTTCACGGCTGGCTTACGCGGAGACTTCGAGCTCGTCTTGCGCGGAGACTTCGAGCTCGTCTTGCGCGCCGGCTTCGAGCTCGTCTTGCGCGCCGGCTTCGAGCTCGTCTTGCGCGTCGACTTCGACGTGGACTTCGAGCTCGTCTTGCGCGTGGACTTCGAGGTCGTCTTGCGTGTGGGCTTGGTCTTCATCGCTGCTCCACCGTCGTGCAACGGGTTCGCTTGTTGGCAATTTGTCCCGAGCCCCTTTTATGCACGTCGTGCGCATAAAAGGGGATCGGGACCCCTTCTATGCACGGACCGGTCAACTCGGCCGAACGAATTAATTCTGTCGGACCAGTCGGACAGCCGGACGTTGAAACGCCAAGACGCCAAGACGCCAAGACGCCAAGACCGGGACCAGATCGAACGACCTCCGGCCCTGGTTCGGCCGCCGGTCTCCGCGCGAACACGGATGAGCCGCGCGAAGCGCACCGAAACATCCCTCTTCCGATCTTGGCGCTTTGGCGTCTTGGCGTTTCAAGCATCGGGCGCCCGTGCGGAGCACGCGCCACGCGCGCGAGCCGTGAAGCCGTTGATCGATCTCTGCGCCTCTCTGCGTAAAAAAGGCACGCGATGCTCCGTGCAAACAGAGACCACCGAGCGCACGCGCGGAACGCGAACGAGGCGCGCGAAGCGCGCCGAAACACCTTGGCGTCCTTGGCGCCCTGGCGGTTCAAACTCCTAGCGTGGAGCGAGCCGCGCGAAGCGCCCCGAAACGCCGAGAGGCCCGCGCGTGCGGGCCTCCATCCGGCGTAGCGGCGAGCTACTTCTTGGCGTCTTTGCCTTCCTTGCTCTTCTTGACCATCTCCTCGGGCGACATGCGCTCCGCGCCTCCGCCAGCGCCGCCACCTGCCGACTTCGCGGCGATATCCATCAGCATCTTCGAGGCCTGCTGCTTCGCGAACTCGACGGACGTGCCGCCCGACTTCGAGAAGTCCTCGAGGTCGCGCTTCGCGTTCGTGTGATCGCCTTTGCGGAAGTACGCCTGGCCACGCTGGAACTTCGCCTTGTGATTATCGCGGCGCGATTCGATCGCCTTGCCGAAGGCCTCGATCGACTTGTCGTACTGACCCTTGTCGTCGTAGCCCATGCCGAGCACGTAGTAGATGTCGCTCTTCTCGTTCGCGCCGGGGATGACTTGGACGCCCTGCTCCGCGACGGAGATGGCTTGGTCGGTGTAGTCCCACTGGCGGTAGAGCTCACCGAGCGCGACCCACGGGCCCGGATCGGTCGGGGCGGCCTGTAGGGCCTTCGTGAATGCGTCGGCGGCTTCCTTCGACTTGCCGGTGTCGCGGTAGATGCGACCGATGTAGTAGTGCGCGCGCCAGAGCTCGCTGTTGAGCTTGACGGCTTGCTGCAGGTGTTGCGACGCCTTCTCGAAGTTCACGTTGGTGAGGTCGGGCTGAACTTCTTCGGGCTTCTTGTTCTCGCGACGAGCGGTGTCTTCCTTGGCGGTCTGGATGGCCTTCTCGTAGAGATAGGCGCCGTAGACCATGTGATACATGGGCTCGTCGTCCTTCTCCTGGACGGCCTTCTCCATCGCATCGGCGGCGGCCTTCCAGTCCTTCTTGCCGGCGTGCGAGCCCGCGAGGCCGTACCAGGCGACGTGGTTGCCGCTCCACTTGTCGGTGGCTTTCTGGTAGCGCTCGATCGCGGTCTCGTACTGCTTCGCGCCATAGGCCTTCGTGCCTTCGTTCGCCGCCTTCACGGACTCGTTACGTGACTCATTGGGACACGCGGCGAGCAGCAACAGCGCGAGCATTGCGACGAGCTTCATGGGCGAACGGTAGAACGACTAGGAGCCGGTCTCAAGTGAATCGATGTTTTTGATTGTCGCGATTCCTCGACGACGATCACCTCGATCACCCGAAAACGAAAATGCCCGCGCCCGCCGAATCAGATCGGCGATCGGCGCGGGCACCACGACAGACGGCTTCGAGCTTACGAACCGGCCGGGCGGAACGTGAACGGGTAGTTCACCTGCACGCCACCGCCGCCCTTGGGCTTCGGGAACTCGATGCCCTTGATGACGCTGGCGACGCAGTTCGCGACCTCGGGGTCGACGCCCGAGCCCGTCGACGATGCGACGTTACCGTTCGGCGTGATGAAGAACTGCGTCTGGACGGTGCCCGAGAGGTTCGACTTCGCGAGCAGCTCCTTCTCGTAGCAGTACTGGATCTTCTGGATGTTGCGCTTGATGTAGCGACGGATGATCGCCTTATCGAGGTCACCCTGCGCGTTCGGCTGGCCGATCGAGACCGTCGGAACCGAGGAGGAGCGACCGCGCATACCGCCGCGACCACCACCGACGCCGTAGCCGGAGCCCGTGCCCGAGCCGTGACCGATCGTGCCGTAGCGGCCCGTACCGATCGTGCCCCAGCCCGTGCCACCGCCGCCGGGGCCGAAGCCCGAGCGACCGAAGCCGAAGCCACCGTTCATCTCGCCGGCCTCGTTACCGAGGAGACCGCCGTAGATGTTCGTGTCGTCGAAGCCTGAGGAGATGTCGCCGGTGCCCGTGAGGGACGCGAACGCGCCGCCCTGGGTCAGTGCCGTCGAACCGAGGATGCCGGCGTTACGCGCCTGCTCGATCGCCTGCTGGCGCGCGAGCTGCGGGTCCTCTTGGTTCTTCTGCATCTTGTACTGGCCCTCGGCGCGATCGGACTCCTTCTTGCCCATCTTGCCTTCGTCGAGCGCCATCGCGGTGCCGGTGCCGCCGGACTCGTCGGCGCCGTCATCGGGCTTGTCCTCTTCTTCGGGCGGCGGGGGATCGTCCTGCGAAGCGCTGTTGGTGCGCGTCGAGGTGTCTTCGAGCGAGGCGAGGTCGATGTTCGCGCCTGCATCCTCGACGGGGATCTGCTGCAGGATGGCCCAGAAGCCGAGGTGGATGGCCAGCGAGCCGGCGAAGTACGCGAGCACGCGCGAGTCGAGCGCGGCGAACAGCGGCGCTGCGTGGCGGCGCGGCTGTGCGACGGCGGAGACGAGGAACGTGGTCTTGCCGGTGCGGACGCGAATCTTCGCGTTCGGCGGAATCGGCGAGATCGTGGTGCGGCCCTGCGCGGCGAGCTCGGACAGCGGCGTCGTCTGACCGCCGACGACCATCTCGCCATCCATGCCGTGACCGAAGTTGAACGCGAAGTCGTCACCGTGCGGCGCGACGAGCGCGAAGCTCGGCGACGGAGCGTGCTCCGTCGGGAACTCGACGCCTGGTGCCGAACCGATGCGAACCCACGGGCTCTGCTTCTCGCGGCGCATGCGCGCGATGCCGAGCGTGAATCCAGTGATCGAGAGGATGAGACCACCGAGCATTGCCCAGTCGTAACCGACCGAGAGAACACGCGGACGAACCGCGTAGCCCGGCTTCTTCAGCTTCTGCGTCTCGTACTCGTAGCGAGCCTTGTTGTACGCCGCGTTGTCGACGGCGACCCAGAACGACACCGCGGACGCGATGAGGAGCGCGAGGCCGGCGGCGAAGAATGCGTACGTGACCGGGGTGATCTTGCCACCGCGCGGGTCGATGCAGTGCTTCACACCGACGACGGAGTCACCGAGCATCGCGGCGACCTCGACGGCGCGAGCGCCACCGACCTCGTCGACCTGCTCGGCCATCGAAGCCTGAAAGCCTGCGGGCGGCGCCATCGCAGCACCGTAGATCGAGCCTGCGCTTGCGTGTCCGGGCGGCGGACGAACGGCCGGCACCGGCGTTGCCGGGCCGACCGCGAACGACGGGCCCGTGGCAGGTGCGGGTGGTGCGCTCGGCATCGTCGGCGCCGCGAACGCGGGAGCCGGCGGCGTCGGACGTGCTGCCATCATCGGCGCGGGTGGCGGCGCCGGAACCGCGGGACGAGGCGTCGACGCGACGACATCGTTCGGGCTCGCGGGCCCGATCGCCGGCGTGTTGACCTTCGTCGCCTCTTCAACGCCTTCCTCCGCGCCGATCGAGAGCTCGATCCTCGTCTCACCGACGACGATCGTGTCTCCCGACTGGAGCTTGGCCTTGTTGACCTTCTGCCCGTTGACGAAGGTGCCCTTCGTCGAGCCGAGGTCGATGATGCTCACGTCACCGGGGCCATTGACCTCGATGATCGCGTGCATGCGACTGACCGTCTCGTCGTCGAGCTTCAGGTGCGCAGATGGCACCTTTCCAAGCTTGATGACGGACAGGCTCAGTCGCTCTTCGCGAATGAGCTGGTCGCCCTTGAAGATGCGGAAGGTGAGAGGTGCTTTTGCGCCGGCCATGGGGTCTCTCCGTGTGAAGGAGCAGCAGTTACAAACACTCGGCCAAGCGCAGTGACAACGCGGGAGACCCGCGCCTCACTACAAGTCTTGAGCCGACTTGATGATCTCGGGGATGAAGTCCTTGCGGATCGTGATCAGGGAGCTGTGCTTCGCAAAGTCGCGAGCATCTACCGTCGATCCTTCCGGCTTCACGAGGTCACCCTCGATGGTGTCGCCAGAAAAATCGTAGACCTTGACCTTGGCGCCACCACCGCCGCCCGCATCCTTGCCCTTGGGCTGAGCCAAGGCAGTTGTTGCGAAGAGAGCGATCGAGACGAGTGCCATAGAGAGCTTGCGCATGATGTTCAACCTTTGGGGCTGAGCCTCGTTGCGTAGTCCACTGAGCACGGAGCTAAGGACAACGAGGCTGGGTTCCGGTTCCGAGATTCTTTCCAAAAAGTTCCGCGAATTCCAGGACACATGACATCGGCCCCGGTTGCAGTCCGGGGCCGAGTCATTTCAAGTGCTTACTTCTTAGCCGGCGGGGCCGCACCGGGTCCCGGTGTGGGCGCAGGCGCAGGTGTAGGTGGCTGCTGGGGCTGGTTGGCCATCATCTTCAAGAACTTCTCGGTCTGGGTGACCGTCTTGTCGATCAGCGCGACCTGCTCCTTCGCCTCGGCCTGATCCTCCGGGGTGCCCTGCTTGGACAGGTAGTCCTGGAAGTAGCCCTTCGCGGTCTTGTAGGTCGAGATCGACTGCTGCGCTTCCTGCTTGGTCGCGCGGAAGTCCTTGTAGAGAACGCCGAGGTTGTAGAACGCCTCGCCGCGGCGCGTGTCGAGGTCCTTCGCCTTCTTGTACGCCGCCTCCGCGCCATCGAGATCCTTGAGGCCGCGCAGTGCAGCGCCGAGGCCGATCACCGCGTCGTAGTTCTTCGGCTGGATCTCGATCACCTTCGTGAACTGCTCCTTCGCGACGTCGTACTTGCGGAAGCCGAGCGTGATGAGCCCGACGTTCATGCGCGCTTCGACGAACTTCGGATCGAGATCGACGGCCTGCTGGAAGTGCTGCAACGCCTCGGAGAGCGAGTTGCGGTTCAGATAGAACAGACCGTACGCGTTCTGCAGTGGCGCGAACTTCTCGTTGCGCTTCTTGCCCTCGTCGAGGAGGAGCTTCGCGAGATCGAGCCGGTTCTTGTTCTTCTTCCAGCCCTCCATGTAGATGAGGCCGTACATCGTGTACGCGTACACGCTCTCGGAATCGACACCGAGTGCGTTCGAGAGGTGGATGCGGGCATCCTCCTCGAGCGTCTTCCACTTCGGATCCTTGTCGCCGATCTTGCGCATCTGATCGAGCTGCATCGAAGCGACGTTGATGCGCGCCGCGACGAGCTTGCCGTTCGCCTTGAGCGCGTTGTCCCAGTACGTCTTCGCGCCGTCGATCTTGCCGGCCTTGTAATAGATCTCGCCGAGGTTCGAGAGCGCCATGGCCTGGCGAAGCGGATCGCCCTGCATGCGCGACGCGTCCTGGTACGCCTTCTCGGCTTCACCGACGAGATTGCACCGGTGATACGAGAGACCGACCATGAACTGCGCCGCGACGACCTTGTGCTCGCGCGCGACCGCCGCAAAGCGATCAGCCGAGCCGCGACACGCGCTCTCGCTCCAACCGCTCTTGTCGTTCGCCGTGAACGTCGCGACCGCTGCTTCGTAGTCCTTCTTCGCGTCCTTGCTGAACTCGATCTTCGGCGCAGCAGGGCCTGTCGCTCCTGCACCACCGTCATCCTTCACGACCGCGGGCGGGGGTGGAACACCGCCACCCTTGCCGAGACCGGAGGACTTCGCGCCACCACCACACGCCGCGAGTGCGGCGCCGAAAACAATGATTGTTAGATTTCGCATTGGCCTTGCCTCCACTACTCGAGCTTCTGGACAGGCGGCTCGACGGCGACAACCGGAGCAACCTGGTTGGGAGTGCCGCGCAGCTCGGAAGCCGTCGGATACTCTTCGGGTTTGATCTGACCGAGCTCGCGCTCGCACAGCTTCGACCAGTCACTGAACCAGCCGAGCTCCGTCGACTTGCCGAGGCACACGCCGAACGCTTCGAGCGAGCGCGCCTCGAGAGGCTCCGCGACTTCCGTCATGCGATCGCAGAACGCTTCGACCTTCTCGTCGGCGAACTCGCCGGTGCGGACGTCCTTCGGAATCTCCGCCGTGAACAGCGCGTCGGAGAAGTTCTGCTGGATCTGTCCGATGCGCGCGGCCGCCGCGATCGAGGTCGCCGCGTCCTTCACGCCGAGGATGCCTTCGTACTGCGACGTGGCCTTACCACCGGAGGCGACCTTCGTCTTGACCCACTCGTCGAAGCGCTTCTTGCTCTTCTCCGCGATCGCCTTGCTCTGCGGATCGAAGTTGAGGCCCTGCGGGAACTTCATGTCGAGGTAGCCCTCGAGCTGCGCGTCGGCCTGGGCGAACTTCGCCTGCGCGTAGAAGTAACGCGCGCCGCCCTCGTCGCCGCCGGTCTTGCCGCCGGCCTTCTCGAACTCCTTCTCCGCCGCCTTGAACGCCGCCATCGCCTCGCGGACCTTGCGGTCGTCGCGCTTGACGACGGTCAGCTTGATCTTCGACTCGGGTCCGCACTGCGTGGGCTGATCGTTGCCGCGCTTCTGCTTGCCCTTCTGCTTCTTCATGTTGATCGCGCGCTCGCGGACGATCTTCACGCACGCGCCGTCGACCTGCTTCACCGGACAGCTCTGCGTCCACAGCGTCTGGCCGATCTTCGAGTGCGCGATCACGAGGCGATCCGCGCCGCCCTTCGTCGCGAACTGACGAATGTAGTCGCGTAGGTGCTTGATGACGGCATCGCCGTCGCCCTGCTTCTCGTAGACCGAGGTCAGCGAGAACATCGCGTTCGCGGCTTCGGCCGGCTTCTTCGGGCCGAACGTCTTGATGAAGAACTTGGTGTTCTCGATCGCCTTGTCGTCCTGGCCGATGCCCTTGCGGAAGAACACCGCGTCGGACATCGCCGAGTACGCGTCCTTCTCGCCGGCGTACTTCTTCGCGTACTCCTCGAGCTTCTCCGACGCCTTCTCGTAGAACGCGACGTCACCGTACGCCTTGCCGATGCGGCCGACGGCGCGCGGCATCAGCTTGCTGTTCGGGTAGTACCGCTGCATCAGGTTGTACGCGAGGATCGCCGCGCCGACCGACTTGCCCTCGTGGTAGCAAACGAGCGCGTTGTAGAGGACCTCGTCGTTCTCCTTCGCTTCCGGGTTGGCGTTGTAGATGTCGAGATACGCCTGACCGCACGCGATGAGCTTGGTGAAGTCCTTCGACTCCTTGCCTTCCTTCTCGAGCTTCTCGGCCGACTTGCGCATGGACTGCGCCTTGATCTTCGCGAGCGTCTCGTTCAGGTCTTCCTTGCCCTCGAGGAACTTCTTGTCCGCGGTGAGCTTGTTCACGAGAACGAGCATCGCGTCGTAGTTCTGCTGCCGGTTGTACGTGTCGAGGAGGAGGTTCGCCGAGTACTCGGCGGTCTCGTGCTCGCGATGCTTCGCGATGATGTCCTCGAACAGCGGGATGGCTTTGTCGAAGTGGTTGTAGCGGCGGTAGATGTTCGCCTTGAGGAACTTCATCCCGACGAGCTCGTCGTCCTTCGGGTCCTTGATGTAGTTGATGTAGATGTCGAAGGCCGCGAGCATCCGCTCCTCGCGCGGCGGGATCGGCTTGGGCTCCGCCTTCTTGTCGTACGTCTTGTCGATGTCCTCGACCTTGTCGGCCTGACCCTTGATGCGCGGGTCGACGTTGAGCGCGTTCTTCCAGCCGAGCACCGCGGCGTACGCGGCTTCCTTCATCAACTTCGGCTCGACCTTGCCGGTCTTGACGACGTCGGTGAACGCGACGGCCGCGTTCTCCCAGAGCTCGGTCTGCAGGCGCGGGTTCTTCTCGCTCTCCGCGCGCGACCAGATCAGCTCGGAGTAAAAGTACTGCGTCTGCGCGTAGTCAGGCGCCTCGGGGAAGACGTCGAGGTAGACCTTGTAGAGCTTCTCGGCGTACGCGAGCGTCTCGGGGTTCTTGGTCTTCGCAGACTCCGAGTGATACGCGCGAGCAAGCTCGCCCGACATCGCGGCGGCGTTGTCGTAGCACTCCTGCGCTTCGGCCTGCGGGAGGACCTTCTTGCCCTTCAGCGCGCCGTGGAGGCGAACGAGGTTTTCGATCTCCTTCACCTTGTCGCCGTTCGCGGCGCCCGGCATCGACAGCATCGCGTGCGCGACGTTGTACTGCCACAGGCACACGTTCTTGTTCGTCGGCGCCAGGCGCATCAGCTCCTGGTACGTGTAGATGGCCTTGTCGCTCTTGCCTTGCTCGAGATAGAGGTCGGCGAGGATCGCGAGCATGTCGAACGCGTACTTGTTGTCGACGCGCTGGAACGCCGGATAGGCCTTGTCGGCCTTACCGATCTCCGCATACGCGCGAACGAAGTCCTTCTTCGACGCGCGATTGAGGATCTCGTTCTTCTTGTCGTTCTTCGTCGCCTGCGCGACCTGGAAGAACGTCTCGAGCGCCTCCTGAAAGCGCTGCAGGTTGAGATGGATCCAACCCATCTTGTACATCGCGTACCAGTACGCCGACGACTTCGGGAACTTGAGGACCATCTTGTAGCGGGCCTCGGCGTCGGCGAGCTGACCGGCTTCGAAGTAGTAGTCGGCGAAGGCGAGGTGCGCCTCGGGGACGTACTTCGAGTTCGGATAGTTCTTGAGCAGCTTGTCGTAGACCGCGCGCGCTTCCTTCAGGTACTTGCCGCCTTGCAGCGTGTACCCGTAATAGAACAGCGCCATATCCATCTTGGGGTAGTTGCGGAAGGCGTCGTTGTCGGTGAGGCCTTTGTAGGTCTTCACTGCCTTGAGCAGATAGTCCTTGGCCTTGTTCGCCGCGGCGACCGACTCGTTCTTCGCCTTGGTCTTCGCCTGCGGGTTCTTCGCGTTGTCCGCTGCGATGGTCATCTCGACGGACTTCAGGCGCCAGTAGCGCTGCTGCTTCGCGTAGAGCTCGCCGAGGCGGAAGTAGTAATCCGATTTCTCCTCGACCTCGGAGTCCGGCGTCTGCTGGATCAGATCGGCGAGGATCTGTTCCTGCTCGCCACGGATGTTGCCGACAAGACCCTCGATCGAGAGCACCGCGTCGGCGGTGAGTGCCGGCTTGTTGTCCTTTGGATCGGCTGCCTTCGGCTGGATCGGCTTGACGCGATCCGACAGCTTGACGTCGACCTTGACGTCCTGGGTTCGCGAGTACTTCGCCTTCTGCGCGTACGCAGGCGAGGTCATCGCGATCATTGCTCCGAGAATCGCGAGCTTTAGTTTGAACATGGAGTTCCCTTCTCCCGCATGAATGGCCGAACGGTACCCAGCAGACACAGGGCAGTCGTCACGGGTTTGTCATCGCGCTGTATTTGTTGGTCTGGTCTCCGAAAACCTCACGACCCTTAACTCTTCAAAAGCCAAGGGTCGTGGTCTCAAACGCGTCCGCTACGGGCTGATCACTGCTTCGGGCAACGAGACCGGATGCGGAACCGGTAGTAACCCAGCTCGTCTTTCCAGTACTCGCCGTTGAATCGCCACTGGAAGTGCTCGTCGTCGATGACGATCGGCTCTTCCTTCGTGTTCGACGACACGCGGGTCTTGAGCGCCTCGGCCGAGAGCTTCTCGGCCTTCGCGTTCAGAATCTCGAACTTGATCTTCGAGCCGTTACGAGCCAGGGCGCCGAGCTCGCGGGCCAGACGATCGACGCGATCTCGGGCGACCTTACCGGCGTCCGCCGAGGCGACCGACTGCTGCACCGTGAGCTCCTGCAGAACTTCGGCGGCGACCTGCGTGGTCTGCCACGCCTTGTCGGACTTCTGCAGCATCGTGAGCTCGCGGTTGAGCTCGTCGACCCACGCGAACGTCTTGAGGAGCGTCTTGTCGTTGAGCTGGCTCATGACGAGGCGCTGGGTGACGGGATCGAGGCCGGCCTTGTTGGCCTTGACCTTCTTCACGTACTCGTAGAACTCGGCGTTGTCGTCGTACTTCTTGACGATCTCCTCGAGGTTCTTGCGGAGCGGCGTGTACTTGTCGTTGTAGTCCTGGATCGCCTCTTCGGCCTGGTCGTAGAGGCAGTACTTGTAATAGATGACGCTCTTCAGGAGCAGCGACTCCGGGAAGAACTGGTTCTCGAAGTACGGCGCATTCAGCGTGTGAATGTTGCCGAGCGCCTTCGAGTTCAGCGTCTTCATGAAGTACGCCCACGACGCTTCGAACAGTGACTCGGCCCAGTCGATGTTGTTCTGGTCGAGCTTCTCGAAGTAGCGGATCGACGTGTCGAACTGCTGCGTCGAGTAGAAGATGCGCGCCATCTGCAGCTGCGCGAGCTCGCGATAGTTCGCGATGTCGTCGGCGGTGTACTGCTTGGGCCTCTCCTCGCCGATGATCAAGATCTCCTTGAATGCATCGACGGCCGGGCGACCTTCGTACTTGCGAACGTACGTGACACCCTCGAAGAACTTCGCCTTGATGAAGAACTCGTTCTCGCGCGAGACCTTCGCGAACAGCGCGATCGCTTTGTCGAAGTCACCTTCGCCGCCGCGGTTGTAGAAGTGGCGACCGAGCAAGAAGTAGAGCTCGTCACGTACGCTGGCGAGCGAGGGATCTTCGAGCGCGGCCGCTTCGTACGAGCCGATCTTCTCGAGGATGCCCGAGGTCTCCGGCAGCACGCGGCTCAGCGCCGCGAGCCACTTGAGCGTGGGACCGTGATAGGTGTGCGCGTCGCCGGCCTGGACGATCTTGTCGAAGTACGCGAGCGCACCGGCGTAGAAGCCCAGCTGATAGAGCGTCTTGCCCATGAAGAACTCGGCGCGCTGCTTGTTCTTCGCGTCGTCGCCCGACTCGCCGTCGAGCACCTTCTTCAGCTCGATGCTCGCCGAGTAGAAGTCCTTCTTCTTGTCGTAGAGCGTGATCGCGCGTTCGAGCGTCTTGCTCGGCGGACCGGACTGGACGTTGTCCGCCTCCATCTCGACCTCGCCGGCCTTGTCCTTCTTTTTGGGCTGCGCTTCGACAACCGAAGTCCCGACGAGAGACAGCCCCATCAAGGCTGCGAGCGACAGTTTGCTCAGATACCGCATCAAAGTTCCTCCTCGGTCCAAGGGTGTGAGACGCCGGCCTGCCGTGACCCATCCCTCAGAGTGGCGACAGAATCATCGGCGTGGTGCGTGACGATTGTCAAGGCAACTACCGGACTTGAAGCTGCGTCCGCATACCGGACGAGCGATCCGCGAGGACACGGCTCGCGCGCGCATGTTGCGCATGGATTGGCCGAACCTCGCCGTGACGGATCACAGTTCGTGCAAACACCAACGCGCATGGGGTCCACCGCGTCCACGACATCCTGTAGCGCACCGGCGACATCTACATCCGCTGCCAAGCGGTTGTTTCTGGCCGTTCGCTTGACTTGGATCTCTCCACTCATGAATATCGCACCTGCGATGATTTCCAACCGGGTCGCGATCGCAGTTGCCATTGGCCTATTCGCCGCCGCTTGCGGTGGTGAACCCGTCGGTCGTATCTGCGACCTCGGCACCGCTCTGCCGCAGGCCGGTGAAGTCGTCGTGGCGTCCCCTTCCCTCGATTGCGTCTCGCGCACGTGCTTGCGCGTTCCGCTCGGACGCGAGCTGCCCGAAGGGTCCGAGTACCCGGCGGGCACGAACGGCCTCTGCACGGCCGAGTGCGGCAGCGATAGCGATTGCGAGCGCGTGCCCGAGTCGCCGTGCATCACGGGCTTCACGTGCGGCGTGGCCGTCACCGTCGGTCCGTTCTGCTGCCGCAAGTTCTGCATCTGCAAGGACTACGTGGTGCTCCCCGACGAGGGCGAGCTGCCGACACCGAAAGCCTGCGAGTCTTCGAACACCGACAATGCCTGCTGCAACCTCGACGGTCGCAACGGCGACCCGAAGTACCCGCTCTGCAACGACTGAGCTGAGCTGTCTCCGGCGCGCTCATAGCAGCCCGCCTCGCCACGCGTCCTGATAGAGCGTGATGTCGCGAGCGCGGTCGCTCGTGATCGCGACGACGTCGAAGCGAAACTCCTCGTACCTGGGCTGCCTGTGCGCGAGGTACACCTCGGCGACCCGCGAGACCTTCTGCTGCTTCTTGCGATTCACCGACTCGATCGCGTGACCGTGCTCGGTGTTCGCGCGGCTGCGCACCTCGACGAACACCATGACGGCGCCGTCGGCCGCGACGATATCGAGCTCGCCGATCTCGCAGCGGTAGTTGCGCTCGACGACCTCGTAGCCGTGCGCGAGCAGAAGCTCGACCGCGCGTTCCTCGGCCTCCGCGCCGGCCTCGATCGTCGTCGGCGATGCGGCGCCGGCGTGCGCGGGTGGTGCGAGCTCGTCGAGCATGCGGCGCTGCTCGCGGAGATCTTTACGCGCGTCGATCGCGCGCCGTTCGTCTGCCTTCGTGGACATGGAGGTGCTCCTTCATTGTTGGCGTTGGAGCCGACCTCCCCTTCGGCTTGGGCGTGGGCGTAGCGCGCCGGTCTGACAACGAACGCCGAAAATGCGAAACGCCGCTCGAGTGAGCGGCGTGCGTGCAGTGTCCGGATACCGGACGACTACTTCTTCTTCTCTTTGGTCTTCTTCTTCTTCTCGGTCTTGGCCTTCGGCGCGGCGCCCTCGGCACCCTCGGCGCCACCCTCGGCGCCGGCGGCCGCGGTCTCTTCCGACTGCGCAGCTCCGCTGCCGCCGCCGCGCTCCTCGTTCGAGCCCTCGCGCTCCTTGATGCGAGCCGCCTTGCCCGACAGGTCACGCAGGTAGTAGAGGCGCGACTGGTGGACGCGGCCGCGCTGGATCACTTCGATCTTGTCGATGTTGGGCGAGTTGTCCGGGAAGATTCTCTCGACGCCGACGCCGTAGGAGATCTTGCGGACCGTGAAGGTGGAGCGTGCGCCCTTGGAGACGCGGCGGATGCAGACACCTTCGAATGCCTGGAGGCGCGTCTTCTCGCCTTCGCGAATCTTTGCCCAGACCTTGATCGAATCGCCTGCACGGAACTCGGGGAGCGCCGTCGTGCGACGTTGAGACTTGTCGATCGATTCGAGAATTCGCGCCGATGTCATGGGAACCCTGGTGTGGCCAACGAGGTGAAAAACAGTCGCTGGGACGCAGGGTTCTGCCAGAGATCGACGGGGGTCGTCAAGTCATGGGGCGACCTCGCGGCCGAACAAGCGATCGAGAATGATGGCGCCCGCCGAGCGTACGGAGAGATGGTTCCATGTCGAAGCGCCTTCGATCGGTGTAAGAACCCGAGATACCGACGGAATCAAGGCCTCGGCGAGGCCCCAGCCCGTGCCGAAGAGCAGCAGGACTGGCGCGGGATTTTCGCGTGCCTCGGCGACCAGCTCCCGCGGCGTCCGCGTACCGGCGCCGGTGAACGCGTTCGGCTTCGCCGAGGTTCCGACGACGACCGGGGCCTGCCCGTACTCTGCCGCGAGCTCCGCGATCACCGTCTCGACCGAGTCGGCGGTTCGCACGAGACGCAGCGCGCGGGCGCGATGCTCGCCCGAGGCATCGCCGATCCAGAGCTTTGCGATGTGCGCGGCCTTGTCTCGCTGCGACGTGATCGGCGTGACCACGTGATAGCCCGCGAGACCGAACGTCATCGCCCCGCGCGCGAGATCGTGGATGTCGAAGTTCGTGAGCGCCGTCGTGATCACCGCGCCGGTGCGATCGACACACGGGTGATGCACGAGCGCGAGGTGCGTACGCGCGGCGACATCACCAGGCAGGTTCTTGCGATCGGTCGCCGTCGGCGTGAAGCGCGCGAACAGGTCCGGACGCCGCTGCGCGGTGCGAGCGATCGCTTGCTGGCGGCGCCACGCCGCGATCGCCGCGTGATTGCCCGACGTCAGGATCGCCGGGACCTCACGCTCGCCGAGCTTCAGCGGACGCGTGTACTGCGGATATTCGAGGAGCCCGGCCGCATGCGATTCCTCGTCGACAGATGTCGACTCGCCGAGCACGCCCGGTACGTAACGCGCGACCGCGTCGATGATCACGAGCGCGCCGAGCTCGCCGCCCGAGAGCACGTAGTCGCCGAGCGAGATCTCCTCGTCGATCGCTTGTTCGATCACGCGCTCGTCGATGCCTTCGTAGCGACCGCACACCAGCACGAGGTGCGGCAGCGCCGCGAGCTCGCGTACACGCGCCTGCGTGAGCGGCTTGCCCGCCGGCGAGAGGTAGATGCGGTGACCCTGCCCTGCTCTGTCGATCGCCGCGAGCAGTGGCTCGGGCTTCATCACCATGCCGGGCCCGCCGCCGTACGGCGTGTCGTCGACGGTGCGGTGCTTGTCGCTCGTGAACTCGCGCGGGTTGATCGTGTCGACGCTGATCGTGCCCGCATCGCGCGCGCGGCCGACGACACCCGCCGCGAGCGCGGGGGTCACCAGCTCCGGCAGGATCGTGATGACCGTGAACTTCACAGCTTCGTCTCGGGTGTCCCTTCGGGAGGATCGACCGTGACGACGCGCGCGTCGAGATCGATCTTCGGGACCAGCACATCGACGAGCGGGACCATGCGCTCGACACCGTTGTCGTGAATCACGAGGCGATCCTGGCCGGGCCCCGCGTCGATCCCGGCGACCTCGCCCCAGGGCGTGCCATCGGTCAGCACGACCTTGCAGCCGATGAGGTCGGAGAGGAGGACGTCGCCGCCGTCGAGGGCGAGGTCTTCGCGCAGGACCTCGACCTTCGCGCCGCGCAGCGCCTCGGCATCGTTACGCGTCACGACGCCCTCGAGCTGCACGAGCCAGCCGCGGTGCGTGCCGCGCACGCCGGCGATCTTGCGCTCGACGCCGCCTACGAAGATGCGCTCGACCGTGCCGAGCGTGGCGCTGTCCGGATCATGCGTGATGATCACGACCTCGCCGCGAATGCCATGCGCACGTGCGACGCCGCCGATCTCGACGCGCGCCTCGTCACTCATGACGCGCTTATTCGAGGATCTCGACGAGCGTGCGCTTGCGCGAGCGTGGTGCCACCGCTTGCACCACCGTGCGCAGCGCGCGGGCGGTCTTGCCGCCGCGGCCGATCACTTTGCCGAGATCAGGTTCCGAAACCTCGAGCTCGTACACGTTCGCGTTGCGCTCTTCGACGAGCTCGACGCGAACTTCATCCGGCTTCTCGACGAGGTTCACCGCCATGTAGCGGATCAGCTCGGCAACATCCGGGCACTCGACCTGCGGGCCACCGCGGTCACCGCCGCCGTTGCCGCCGCGATCGCCGCCGCCGTTGCCGCCGCGATCGCCGCCGCCGTTGCCGCCGTTGTCACGGCGTTCGCCGTTCTCACGATCGCCGCCCATCAGGCGACGGCCGGCTTGGCAGCAGCGCGTGCGGTGCGGCGAATGATCGATGCGAGGGTGCCAGAGGGCTGCGCGCCGACCTTGAGCCACTTTTCGTAGCGCTCGGTGTCGAGCTTCAGCACCTTGGTTTGCGGGTGATAGGTGCCGAGCAGCTCGATGAACTTGCCATCGCGCGCCTTCCGCTTGTCTGCCGCGACGATGCGGTAGAACGGAGACCTCTTCTTGCCTTGACGTGAAAATCGAATCGCAACAGACATGGAATTCCTCGAGCGGTTTTCGAGAGCGCGGCAATCTACTCGCGGAGTTGTACCCTGTCAACCCGTGCTATAGGAGCAGCCATGGCCCGCGGAGCTCGCTTCCTCGCGCTGCTGCTGACCGTGGCTTGTTCCTCGAAATCCGAGGTGAAAACCAACGGTAATGGGTCATCGACCCAGCCGGCCGCAAAGCCCACGTTCACGTTGTTCGCCCTCGCCGAGGTGCGCGGGCAGATTGGCCCCTGCGGCTGCACCAGCGATCCGCTGGGTGACCTCGCCCGCACGGCCAAGCTTGTCGCCGAGACCCGCGCGGCCGGGCCGACCCTGGTCGTCGATGCCGGGTCCCTCCTCTATTCGCAGTCGCCGGTGCCGCCTCATCTAGATGCGCAGGAGGAGCTCAAGGCCGACCTGCTCGCGAAGACGTATCGGGAGAATCTACAGATCTCCGGCCTGGGACTCGGCCCGGCCGATCTCGCGAAAGACCCGAGCAAGCTCCGTCTCCCGCGCCAGGCTGCGAACGTCTCCGAGATGTCGACCGAGGCGCCGAAGATCGTCGACGCGGGCGGCGCGAAGGTCGGCATCTTCGGTGTCGTCGCGCAGGACGTCGTTCCCAAGGCGGCCGATCCGGTCGCGGCCGGCAAGGCCGCCGTCGAGTCGCTGAAGAAGCAAGGTGCGCAGGTGATCGTCGCGCTCGTGCAGACCTCGACGAAGAAGGATGCCGCGCGGCTCGTGCGCGAGATCGGCGGCATCGACATCGCGGTCGGCGGCCTCGGCATCAACACGCCGGAGCCCGAGCGCATCGAGATCGAGCCGCAGAAGATCGGCGACGCGTGGCTCGTGGTGCCGGCGAATCGCGGACAGATCATCTCGCGCGTCGACGTGACCGTGCGCGACGGCGGGCCACTCGTCGATGCCGTCGGGACAGGCGCGGCTGCCGCGAAGATCGCAACGATCGAGAAGCAGATCGGGCAGCTCGACGACGATCTGAAGAAGTTCGCCGCGGACAAGGACGCCGATCCGTTGTTCGTCAAGCAGAAGGAAGACGAGCGCAAACAGCTCGTCGAGCAGAAGAACAAGCTCTCGCGCCAGCCGCTGCTCGTCCCGCCGAAGGGCAGCTACTTCACGCTGCAGCAGCTCCGCATCAACAAGACGCTCGCGTGCAGCGAGCCCGTGCAGTCGGCGGTGACGCAGTTCTATGCCGCAGCCGGCGAGGCGAACATCAAGGCCGCTGCGGGCATCGCGGTGCCGGCACCGCCGAAGGGCCAGGCCGCGTATGTCGGCGGCGCCGCGTGCGAGGACTGCCACGACGAGGCGATGAAGTTCTGGCAGAAGACCCGGCACGCGGGCGCGTGGAAGACGCTTGTCGATCGCGGCCAGCAGTTCGACTTCGACTGCATCGGCTGTCACGTCACCGGCTGGAACGAAAAGGGCGGCTCGAACCTCGCGAACAACGACAAGCTGCGCGACGTGCAGTGCGAGACCTGCCATGGGCCTGGCTCGATCCATGTCGCGAAGGGCGGCGAGGAGAAGCCCGCCGCGATCGCGCTCGCGCCACCCAAGGAGATGTGCCTCGACAAGTGCCACACGAAAGAGCACAGCGACACGTTCCAGTGGGAAGCGTACATGCGTGACATCGTCGGGCCGGGACACGGCGAAAAGGCGCGAGCCCAGCTCGGCGACGGTCCGACGGGCGGACAGCTCCGCAAGGCCGCGCTCGAGAAGGCGGGCAAGTTCGGTCCCGGGTGCATCCGGTGAAGTGGCTGCTGCTCGCCATCGCGATCGCGCTCGCGGCGTGCGGGTCGAAGCAGCCCGAGAAGAAGCGTGTCGCCGTCGCGCCGTCGGGCGTGCAGACGGGCAAGGCGAGCTGGTACGGCGGCAAGTTTCACAATGGCCCGACGGCATCCGGCGAGACCTACAACAAGCGCTCGATGACGGCCGCGCATCGCTCGTTGCCGTTCGGCACGCGCGTCCGCGTCACGAACCTCAAGAACGGACGCAGCGTGACCGTGCGCATCAACAACCGCGGTCCATACTCGAAGGGCCGCATCATCGATCTCTCCGAAGCAGCTGCGGAGAAACTTGACATGATCGAGGCCGGAGTCGTGCCAGTAAGGTTGGAGCGACTCTAGGTGTGCTGATCCAGCTCGAGAACCTGACCAAGCGTTACGGCTCGATCACCGCGATCGAGGGCGTCACCGCTGACATCGACGGCACCATCATCGGGCTCCTCGGGCCGAACGGCGCCGGCAAGTCGACATTATTGAAGTGCCTGCTCGGCCTGATCCCGTACGAGGGCAACGCGCGTGTCCTTGGCATGCACGCGCGAACACACGGCGCCGAGATCCGCGATCGCGTCGGCTACATGCCGGAGCAAGAGGCGTTCTTGTCGGGCATGAGCGCTGTCGAGCTGTGCACGTACGCGGGCGAGCTGTCGGGCCTGCCGCGCACCGAGGCAATGCAGCGCGCGCACTCCGCGCTCTACTACGCCGGGCTCGAGGAGAAACGGTACCAATCGATCGACGGTTACTCGACGGGCATGAAGCAGCGCGTGAAGCTCGCGCAGGCGCTCGTGCACGATCCCGAGATCCTGTTCCTCGACGAGCCGACGAACGGCCTCGACCCGCGCTCGCGCGACGAGATGCTCGAGCTGATCCTGGATCTGCCGATCCGGCGCAGCTGCTCGATCGTGCTGTCGACGCATCTCTTGCCCGACGTCGAGCGCGTCTGCGATCACGCGGTGATCATGCACCACGGTCGCGTGCGGTTCGTCGGCAGCATCGACGAGCTACGCGACACGCGCGGCCGCGACGCAGACCTCTCGATCGAAGTGAAGGCCGACGCCGCGAAGCTTGCCGACGTGCTGGCCGGCGTCGGCGCGACCTGCACCGTCGAGTCGGCGGTCGCGCTCACGGTCACCCTGCCCGTCCACGTCACGACGGACATGCTGTTCCGTCAAGCGCGAGATGCGGGGCTGCAGATCCGGTCGCTCGGCGTGCGGCGCGAGACCGTCGAGGCCGCGTTCTTGCGCGTGATTGGTACCGAGTTGGAGGCGCCGCGACTTGCTCGCGGCGACGGGATCGACGCGTGAGCGGGACGATTCACGACCTCGGCTACAAGCGGTACCTGGGCGCGCGGCTCGCGTCGTCGACGCGGTGGCTCGTCGTCACGCGCAATCACATCGCGCACGCGTGGAAGACATGGTGGCGCTTCAAGTCGACGCTCGGGCTCGCGGTGATCGTCACCGTGATCGCGGGCGGCGTGATGTTCCTCTTGCAGGACAAGGCGATCAAAGGCGTCGTGCTGCCGAGCGGCATCGCGGCGACGCTCACCGACGGTGCGCTACCGCGCTCGATCCAGTGGTACTCGCGCGTCGCGTTCCTCCTCAGCCTGACGATCGGCGCGCGCGTCGTCGCCGGTGACATGCAGAGCGGCGCGTTCACGTTCTACTTCGCGCGTTCGGTGCGGCCGCGAGACTACGTGCTCGGCAAGGTGTTCGGTCAGATCGCGCTCGTCGGCATGATCTACATGCTCGGGCCGCTCCTCCTCGCGATCGCGCGGCTCGGCCTCGCCGACTCGACGGATGATCTGTGGCGCCTCCTGCCCGTCTTGCCGAAGGCGCTCGCGATCGGCGCGCTCGGCACCCTCGCGTTCGCGTGTGTCCCGCTCGGGTTCTCGGCGCTCGTGCAGAACCCGCGCTACGCGATGGCGATGTGGGCGGCGTATTATCTGATCGTCGGCGGCATGGCGTGGGTGTTGTCGAGGTTGACCGATAGCGGCATCGCAGCGCTCGACATCGCCGCCGCGCTCGACAGCGTCGCGTTCTGGCTGTTCGACCTCGAGCTCGTGTGGGGCCGCGCGAAGCGAATCGATCCGTACATGGCACTCGCGTCGCTGCTCGCGCACGCAGGCGTCGCCGTGATGCTCGTGGTCTGGCAAGTGAGGCGCGCGCACCTGCGCGGCATCGGAGGCGCGTCGTGAGCCCTGTCGTCATCGCCGAGAACTGCAGCAAGTGGTACGGCCACGTGCTCGGTGTCTCCGACGTCAACTGGCGGCTCGGTGGCGGTGTCGTCGGCTTGCTCGGCCCGAACGGCGCGGGCAAGTCGACGCTGATCAAGATGATGGCCGGCCTGCTGCGCCCGTCGCGCGGCTCGCTCAGCGTGTTCGGCAAGAGCCCGTTCAACGACGTCGCGGTGCGCCGCCGGATCGGATATGCGCCCGAGCACGAGAAGACCTGGGACGAGCTCACCGCGCTCGAGCTCGTGACGTACATGGCGCGGCTCGCCGGGGTCGCCGGCAGCAAGGCAGAGGCCGCCGCGAAAGACGCGATCGCGCAGATGGGCATGACGGATGCGATGCATCGCCGTGTCCGCGGCTTCTCGAAGGGCATGCGCCAGCGCACGAAGCTCGCGACCGCGATCGCGCACGACCCGGACTTCCTGCTGCTCGACGAGCCGCTGACCGGCGTCGATCCGATCGCGCGGGTCGACATCGTCGAGCGCATCCGCAAGCTCGCGGCGGCGGGCAAGACCGTCGTCGTGTCGTCGCACGTGCTCTACGAGATCGAGGCGCTGACCTCCGAGATCGTCGTCATCTATCGCGGCCAGCTGCTCGCCGAGGGCAACGTCTACGAGATCCGCAAGCTGATCGATCGCCACCCTCATCGCATTCGCATCGAGTGCGATCGGCCACGCGCGATCGCGACGGCGCTCGCCAATCACGATCACGTCGCGCGCATCGTGTTCGAGCGTGCGGGCGTGCTGATCGAGACGCGCGATCCGGACCGCTGCTACGACGAGATCGCCGCCGTGGTCATCGAGCACAACGTGCACGTCTCCGCGCTGTCGTCGCCCGACAACAATCTCGGCGCCGTGTTCGAGTACCTCACTGGAGAACGGCGATGAGCGGCTGGTCGACGGCGATCATCATCGCGCAGCTCACGTTGACGCGGCTGTTCCGTGGCCGCGCGGTGTGGATCAGCGTGATCATCGCGGCGCTGCCAATCGCATTTGCATCTGCGCTCCGCGGACGCGCCGACGTCGAGGTCTCCGGCCCGGTCAGCGCGTTCGAGATGCTCCTGATCGCGATCGTCCCCGCGATGTTCGTCGCGTCGTCGATCGGTGACGATATCGAGGACCGCACGACGACGTATCTGTGGTCCCGCCCCGTGCCGCGGTGGTCGGTGCTCGCCGGCAAGCTGCTCGCGCTCGCGCCGTTGTCCGCGCTGCTCGTCGCGGCGAGCTGGGCGGCGTCGGTGTTTATCGGCGAGGGCGCGCTGCCGTCGGCGATGTCGACGGTGTCGTTCGCGGTCGGCGCGATCATCGCGAGCTTCGCGTGCGCCGGCATCGCGACGCTCGTGCCGAAACACGGCATGCCGCTGACGATCGCGTACATGCTGTTCTTCGACATTCCCGTCGGTGCGATGCCGATCTCGCTCGCGAAGCTGAGCATCACGCACCAGCTGCGCGCGCTCGGTGGCTTTCACCCCGAAGACACCGCGCTGAGCGGCGCGATCGGGCTCACCGCCATCGGCGCGGTCTGGCTCGCACTCGCGCTGTGGCGCGTCCGCCGGCTCGAGGCATGAGCGGGGTCAGAACCGACCGAGGCTAGAGCTCGAGCGTGGCGGCGAGGTCGTAATCGCTGGCTTGCGTGACGCGCGCACGGACGAGCGAGCCCGCCGGGACCTGGCCGTTCGCGAGATACGTCACGCCGTCGATGCCCGGCGCCTGGCCGTACCAGCGGCCTTCGAGCAAGTATTCGCTCTCGGAGGACACGCCCTCGACGAGGACGGTCAGCTCCTTGCCGACCATCGCCTCGTTGCGCTCGCGAGAGATCTTGCGCTGGATCTCCATCAGCGTCTGCTGGCGCTCGCCGGCGACGGCCGGGTCGACGCGGTTCGGCAGCATCGCGGACGTGGTGCCCGGCTCGATCGAATACGTGAACGCACCGGCGCGCTCGAACTTCGACTCGGCGACGAACGCGCAGAGCTCGTCGAACTCCTCGGGCGTCTCGCCCGGGTGGCCGACGATGAACGTCGTGCGAATGACGACGTCGTCGATGCGCTCGCGCAGGTTCTTCACGAGCTCGCGCGTGACCCGCGAGGAGTGGCCGCGGCGCATGCGCTTGAGCATCGGATCGGCGATGTGCTGCAGCGGCACGTCGACGTACTTGAGGACCTTGGGCTCGCTCGCGATCGCGTCGATCAGGTCGTCGTCGAACGCGCTCGGGAACGTGTAGTGGAGGCGGATCCACTCGAGCTCGTCGATCTTGCCGAGCGCGCGCAGGAGCTGCGCGAGCGTCTGGCGCGCGTCGGGCGACGTGCCCTGGTCCCAGCCGTAGCGCGTGAGGTCCTGCGCGATCAGGTTGATCTCGAGGACGCCTTCCTTCGCGAGCGCGCTGGCTTCCGCGGCTATATCGTCGATGCGGCGCGAGCGCTGCGGGCCGCGCAGCTTGGGGATGATGCAGAACGAGCACGGGCGATCGCAGCCCTCGGCGATCTTGACGTAGGCGGTGTGGCGCGCGCCGATGCGCGTGCGCGGCGCTTCGTGATCATAGATGTACGCGGGCGTCTCGGTGACCTGGATGACGGGCAGCTTCTTGCCGCGCGTCTTTGGCTTGGGCGCAAGCGCCTTCGCGATCGACTGAAAGTCCGACGAGCCGAGGATGTGATCGATCTCGGGGATGTCCTTCGCGAGATCGTCGGCGTAGCGCTGCGCGAGACAACCGGTGACGACGAGCTTGCGCGCGCCGCTGCTCTTCTTGAGCGCCGCCATCTCGAGGATCGTGTCGACGCTCTCTTCTTTCGCGGCATCGATGAACGCGCACGTGTTGACGACGAGGACGTCGGCTTCGTCGGGCGAGTGAACGAGCGCGTGTCCCGCGGCCTGCACCTGGCCGAGCATCAGCTCGGTGTCGACCTGGTTTTTCGGACAGCCGAGCGAGACGAAGTAGATGCGTTGGGAATCCACGAGAGCGGGGCAGTCTATCTGCCCGCTCCCGGGTGTCAATCACGCGGATTCGGTCGGTGTTTCCAGCGCTTGAAACAGGCCGCGCAGCGCCGCACGGGCAGCACCGGCCCGGCGGTGGAGCCGGATCGAGCTCTCGAGCTCCGCGAGCAGGGCTTGGCGCCCCGCGACATCGCGCAGGTGAAGCCGCGCATCGAGGCGCGGACCGTCGAGCGAAGGCACGAACAAGCGCAGCAAGAGATCGAGGCACGCGCTGTACGAGCTCTCCGTCAGCGGCAGTGCGGCCGCGAGCGCGTTGGCCGCGCGCTTCGCATCGCGCGGGGTCTGGATCAGATCGAGACCGAGCGCGCCGCCATGATCGGGATCGAACAGCCGTAGCACGTCGTCGATGTCGCACGTGCAGCGCGTTGCGGTGCGCGCGAGGCCGCCGGCGACGATGCGCGCGATCAGTATGCGATCGGGCGGCGGGACCGAGAGCTCGACTTGCAACAGGCGCTCGACGATCTCTGGATCGCGATCGTCATCATCGGCGAGCCGGCGCGCGATCGAGCGGCGATCGACCGCGAGCACCATGGTGACGTACGGGATCGTCGCGTAATGGCGCAGCGCCTCGAACGAGGCGGCCATCTCTTTCTCGGCGTAGCGATCGACGTGATCGATCACGACGACGATCCGCTGGCGGACCTCCTGCGTCATCTCGATCATCTCCTTGCGCACGGCCTCGGGCGAGCGTCGCATCGCGCCTTCGAGGTCGACCTTCACGCCGGCGATCTTCGCGACGTTGGCGACGAAGCCGCCGTAGCGCGCGAGCCGATCGCGAACCGAGTCGGTCGTGTCGACGACACCGGCGGCCGCGAAGAACTCGGTCAGGTGCGCGATCAGCGCCTCGAGCAGCTGCGCCGCACCGGCGTACGCCGCGGCGTCGATCCAGACGACGGCGACGTCGGCGCGAGCCGCGAGTAGCTCGGCGACCATCGCGAGGATCGACGTCTTGCCGACGCCGCTGCCGCCGACGAGCCCGACCGCGCGCGACGCGGCGAGCGGCTCCGCGCACGCGAGCTCGACGATGCGCTGCGCGATCGGTGTTCGCGCGAGCAGATCCTCGGAGACCCCGGCGATCGGGATATCGGTGAGGAGCTCGACGCCGGGATCGATCACGACGTCGCTGCGCGAAGGCGAAGACGTGCGAACGCGAGGATCACCAGCCCGGCGAGCCCGACCGCACCGCAGAGGAGCATCACGTTCGTCTGCCCGTAGAGCCCGACGAGCGGTGCGAACACGCCGATCGCCGCGCGGCGCGCCATCGACTCGACGGAGAGCACGGCCGCGCGGTTCTCCGAGCGAATCTCGCGATTGAGGAGCGGCTTCGTCAGCGGCGAGTAGATGCCGGTCGCGACGGCCTGCACGACGAGGAGCGCGAGCATCCACGGCCCGCCGCCCGCGCTCGCGAGCCCGAAGAAGCTGATGCCGAGCACGGCGAGCAGGCCCCACAGCAAGCGCTCGTCGCCGAACGTGATGCGCAGCTGCCATGTTCGCACCGAGACCACCGCCGCGATCAGGTTGACGCCGGCGAACAAGAGGCCGATCTCGAGCAGGGTGAGCCCGCGCTCCGCGAGGTACGGCTGATAGACGTAGACCGTCGCGCGCACGAGCGCGAACACGACGGCGCTGTAGCCGACGAGCCACAGCAGCTTGCCGTTTCGCATGACCTCGTCGAGCGCGGCGAACGTCTGGAACCACCAACCCGGCGGGTGCACCCCCCGATGACGAGGCTCGACATCTTCCTCGAGGAGACACGCGAGCACGGCGGCGACGGCGGCGACGCCCGCGGTCACGAGGTACGGCAGCGCCATGTTCACCTGCGCGAGCGCGCCGCCACCGGCGAACGCGATCGCGCTGCCGAGGAGGTGCCACGCGCTCGCCGCGGATTCGCGCCGCGGATACTCGTGCGCGCGATCGTGCGCTGCGAGCAGATCGTAGAGGTACGCGGAGTCCGCGCCGGAGACGAGCGCCATCGAGAGCGCCGCGATCGACTCGGCGATCGCGAACTCGACGAAGCCGTGCGCGCGCGTCGCGAGCAAGCACGACGCGACCATCGCGATCGCGCCCCACAACATCGAGCGGCGGCGGCCGAGCCGGTCGGCGAACACGCCGGTCGGCACCTCGACGAGGATGATCACGCCGCTGTAGATGCCGCCGAGCGCGAGCCGCTCGAAGAATGACAGGCCCGCGTCGGCCTGGAACAACATGAAGATCGGAACGAACAGGTAGCTCGTCGCGAGCAGACGGAACGCATAGAACAGACGGAGGTTGCGCGTGAGGCGCGTCGCTGCCGTCACTCGTACTCCGCCCATCGCGGCTCACCGGCGAGGATGAGGATCGCCTCCGCCGCGTAGAACTGTTCTTGATCCTTCTGGCTCGCGAGCGCCTGCAAGAGTGCCGGCACGAGCTCGTCGGTCTGGTCGCCGAGCAGCTTCCCGAGCGCGTACGCGGCGCGGACCTTCACGCCGACGCCGCGCGTGGCGAGCTCGACGAGGTCTGGCTTGACCGATGGGTCCTTCGCGATCTCGGCGAGCGCGTACGCAGCCGGCACGCGCCACGACTTCTCCTCGAGCAGCTTCTTCACGTCGTCGACGAGCTTCGCGTTGCCCGCGCGATAGAGCGCGATCGTCGCGGTCGCGCGCTCGTCGATGCTCGACTTCTCGTCGCTGCGGATCTGCTCGAGCAGCTTGAGCGCCTCCGGGTCCTGGAAGCGCGCGAGCTCCTCGGCTGCACGCAGCTTGTGCTGCGCGACCCCGAGCAGGCTCTGGAGCAGCGGCTTGGCGCGTGCATCGCCGAGGCGCGCGAGATGCGTCGCGGCATCGAGCTTGTCACTGCGGTCGGGCAGCGCGAGTGCGGCGACGAGCGCCTCGCGTCCCGCCTTGTCGCCCGCACGCGCGAGCGCGTAGGCGAGCTTGATCCGCGCCGCCGCGATCTTCTCCTGCTTGACCGCCTTCTGCAGCGCGCCGACCGCCGCGGGATCGCCGGTGCGGCCGAGCGGTGCCGCGGCGAGCCGCTGCACGCGATCGGTGCCGTTCTGGATCGCATCGAGGAGCACCTTGCGCGCCTCGCGAACCGCGGCCTCCTTCGTCAGCGGAGATGCGTCGGGCTCGAGCTCGGCGGCCGCATCGATCGCGACGACGCCGCTCGCGACGCCGACGTCCGCGCCGGAGGCGGGCGTCGTCGCGGGCGCCTTGTTCACGACGTACTTGTGGACGAGGAACGCGCCACCGCCGGCCGCGGCGAGCATGAGCAGCACGACGAACGGCCAGCGTGCGCGGCGCTCGCTCTCGGTGATCGTGCCCGGCCGCGCGCGCCGCTCGTCGGCGGGCTCCTCGTCGAGCCAGTCCCATCCGGCCTTTGCTTCGGTCGAGTCCGAGCGCTCGCGCGTGAGGTGCTTGCCGGACGGACGCGTGCGTGCGCGCTTGGATTCGGTGAGCTCGCCCGCGACGGCCGCAGAGTCCTTGCCGCCGGAGCTCTTGCTCGCGTCGGCGCGCGGCTTGGTCGCCTTGACCTCGACGAGCTCTTCCTTCGCGATCTTTCCGGTCGGTTGCGTGGAGCGCTCGTCCTTCGCGCTCGTCACAACGCCGCTCGCGGGCTCGTGCAGAATCTCGATCACGGGTCCGCTGTCGAGGTCGGCGGCGAGCTTCGGCGTGCCCGAGATCGGTGTCTTGGGCTGCGTGATCAGGGCCTCGGTGGGGACCTTCACGGGCTGCGAGCTCTGCGAGTCGCGGCACTCGGGGCTGCAGTACGGGGTGACCTTCCCATTGCGCACGGCGACGAACCGCGAACGGATCGGATCGACTGGCTTGTTGCAGACCGGGCAGCTCGTCATGGGAATACCAACACCGCTTCTTCGCCGTGCTGCTCGATCAGTCGATCGATGTGCACGAGGATGTTGTCGCGGCGCGCAATGATCGCTCGCATTGCCTCGGGCGACAACAACGCGCCTAATCGCTTGTCATCGCCCATGTCGAGCACGCGCTCGATCTGCTCGTAGGTGAGGCCCCGCAGGCGATTGACGAGCCCGCGCGGGAACACCTCCATGCGCCGGAGCGCGGTGTTCGGAATCTCGTGGCCGAAGCGATGGATCGAGAACGAGAGCGTGTTGTCCATGAAGAACAGCGTCGAGCCGTCGGGCGACATCATCGTGTTGGCGCCGCTCCAGCGATCCGCGTTGTCGATCAGCGCGTCGAACACGATCAGCGTCGAGAGCTGCGCGCACAGCGAGCGATGCTCGGCCGGAATCTTGCCGTCGACGACCAGGTAACTGCGCCAGAGGTCCTTGCCCTCGTGCTCGTCGATCCGGTGCTTGCCGAACGCGGCGAGCTTGATCTCCGGGAGCCAGTACTGCACCTCGCCGTAGACGATGCCGCCGCGGACGATCGCATCTTCGAGCCGCTCGGCGACGTACGCGCGCATGTTCGGCTCGGCCGCGTCGACGAGCTCCTTGTGCGGAATGGCGATCGCCTTTGCCGGCGCGACGTGATTGATGCCGAGCAAGCGATCGATCCGATACGCCGCAATCTCGCGCCGTGGATCCGATTGCGGGAATGTCTGCTCGGGCTTGAACGCGGCACGCGTGCCGTTCGAGAAATCGAGCCGCAGCGAGAGCGACGTGCCGCCGCGGTTGAGCTTGATCTTCGTGACCGTGCCGTCGCCGAGTGGGTCGAGGAGCTCGGAGTCCGACTTACCGAAGATCGTCTTCGGCTCGACATACGTGATTGCGAGGTGCGCGCGCTCGAGCGGCATCGGCGCCGGATCGCTCGATGCCTCCGCGGCCGGCGCGACGTAATCGCCCGCCAGGTCGGCCATGTGGCCGACTCCGATCGCAACGCCCGAGACCGCACCCGCAGCGATGGCGATCTCGAGTGCAATGCAGGTCCCGAGGCGCAACAAACGAAAAATATCATGCGCGCGAAACCGCTCGCAAAACTGCAGCGGCGCTCTTGCGTGTGGGCAACTGTCCGCCAGGCAAAAGCCCCGTACGCGGGCTTACTCGGGTGCCTCGGTGACGCGGTCTTCCACGACGTAGTTCGCCTTGCGATGCCGCGCCGTGGGGATGTGCTTTTCCCAGCAGGTCACCGAGCAGAAGCGGAGCTTCAAACGACCCGTATTACAGGAAGCCACCGTGCACCGGACCGCCGAGGTCCCCGGCGGAATCAACTTGCGACACGTGGCGCAGACCAGGCTGGCCATGCCGGTCTGTAGCACGACTTCGTCTTCGATAACTACTTCCGGATCTCTTCGACCGCGGCTTCGAGCGTGCCATGTCGCGTGCCACCGCGGAACACGCGCCTCACCAGGCCATCGCGGCCGATCACGACCGTGTGCGGAATCGTCGTGACGCTGTAACGCTCGCTGACTTCGCCGTCGTCCATGAGCTGCGTCATCGTGAAGCCCGACTTATCGAAGAGCGTACGCGCCGCTTCCGCGTCGTCGAGGTTGATCGTGAGCACTTCGATATCCGGCATCTCGTTCGCCATCTGCTGGAGCTTCGGCAGCGCCACGATGCACGGCTTGCACCACGTCGCCCAGAAGTCGATCACCGTGACCTTGTTGGGTGCGAGGCCGCGCGACTCGCCGAGCGTGCCGCCGGGACCGATCGTGCGCAGCGCGAACGCGGGCGCGTTGTTGCCGATCGAGACCGGGCGCATCGAGTCGATGTGCCGCGCGATCCAGACGAGCTGCAGCACGATGCCGGCGACGCTGATCGCCGCGATGAGCCAGCCCGTGATGCGCGCGGGCTTGCGAACCTCGTCGGGCACCGCGGGCGGTGCGATGCCGCCGCGTGCCGAGCGCCAGCCGAGCGCGAGCAGCGAGCCCGCCCAGCCCCACGAGATCGCGGCGAGCACCCAGCCGACTTGCATCGGCGGGTGGAGGTCGAGCGCGCGGATGACCGTCGACGCGACGAGCTCGACGACGAGCAGAGGGATCGCAGCGACGCATGCGATGTCGAACGCGCGGCCGAGGTTGCGCTTCGAGCCGCCGGCCGCGAACAACACGAACGCGCCGAGCACGAGGAACGCGAGATTGACGGTGAGCGTGCGCGTGAGGATCTGCATGCCGGCGCGCAGTCCGAGCATCGAGTCCACGGCCTTGCCGAGCCACGCTGCGCCAACCAACGAGCGGAGCTGCGTCGCGGCGAGCATCAATAAGATCAGGAGGATCAGATCGCTACCGCTGCGGCCCGCGTTCTTGCGGTCACCGGCGAACGCGAGCGCGAAACGCGGCTTCGCGATCGCGAGCCCGAGGCGGGCGAAGAAGCCGGGCTCCGCCGTCACTTCTTGCCGCCGCGCTGCATGAGCAGCTTGCGGCACTGCGCGACCAGCGCCGACGGCACGCCCTTGGACTTGGCGAGCAGCGTCAGGTCCTTTTCCCGCAGGAACGGGAGGAACCTCGCCGTCTCGGCGATCGGGGCTTTGGGGTTACGGCAGAGCGACATCTTGATCCCGTAGAGGCGGGTCCACTCGCGCTTCTGCGCGATATAGCGGATTACGTCCTCGGGGAGCGCCTGGTTACCGGCATAGCGCGCCGCCTCGATTTCGGTGACACCCGGCGACTTGATCGCGGCGACCGCCACGATCTTCAGCGGATCGCGGATCAGCTCGCCGCGCGCGAACGCGTTGCCGACCTGCGCGAGCCGGATCTTGCTCGGGATGGGAAGACTTCGGATCGACGGCTGATCGAGCTCGCCCTCGGGCAGCTTGTTCAGCTCCTCCTCGGGCAGCACCTGCTCGGCGTCGCCGACCGTGAACTTCGAGTCGTCGCCGGAGGCGGCCTCGGCCATCGCCGCGAACATTGCATCGTCTTGACCGGACAGCGTCTGCCCGGTCAGTGCGCGCGCGACCTCGTCCCACGCCGCGATGCCGGGCACGCGCACGTGGTTGCGAACCGCGAGCTCGACGACGCGATCGATCGTCGACATGCGTGCGCGGCGGTTCATGTACATCGCCGCGATGATCTCGGGATAGCGCAGCAGGCGCTGCTCGTTCGTCGCGATCATGTCGGTGCCGCGCGAGTCCGCTTTTCCCGCGAGCGAGCCGATCGTCTGATCGGAGACCTGCGGGTTCTGGACGACGGCGTCGAAGATCGCGGCCTTGTCGACGTGCATCATCCCGAAGAAATCGAGGACGCGGTGATCGAGCGCACCGTCGGAGAGCGAGCCGGCGAGGAGCTTCTCGGGCAGTCCCGCGGCGGTCTTCTTCGCGGCTTCGGAGAGACTGGCATCGCCGTCGATCGAGAGCTGATAGAGCACCGCGAGCTGATCGGCCGGCGGCAACGGCATCATGCCGCGCGAGGCCATCATCCGACCCGGACCGGGACCGAGTGCTTTCTGCGCGGCCGGCGACAGCTTCGCGATTTCGAGAGGCGTGTAGGGGATCATGTCGAGGGCGCGTTGCGGTGATACAGGATCTTCAGACCCTTGAGGGTGAGCAGGTCGTCGGTCGCTTCGATCGTGCGCGTCTCGGTCGCGATCAGCGCCGCGAGCCCGCCGGTCGCGATGCAGCGCGCCGGGAACTCGATCTCGGCGCGAATCCGCTCGACGAGCGAATCGACCATGCCGGCGTAGCCGAACAAGATGCCCGCCTGCATCGACGACACGGTGTTACGCGCGACGACCTTGCCGGGACGCGCGAGCTCGACGCGCGGCAGCTTCGCCGCGTGCTCGTACAGTGCGTCCGCGCTGATCTGGATGCCGGGCGCGATCACGCCGCCCATGTACTCGCCCTTCGGCGTGACCACATCCCACGTCGTCGCGGTGCCGAAATCGATCACGATGACGCCGGCCTTGATCTCCTCGAACGCGGCCACCGCATTGACGATGCGATCAGCGCCGACCTCACGTGGATTCTCGTAGAGGATCGGCATGCCGGTCTTGATGCCCGGCCCGACGACGAGCGCGGGACCACCGCAATACGTCTTGAAGAAGCGCTGCAGGCCGAACACAGCGGGCGGGACGACCGACGAGATGATGCCGGCGGTGAGCGAGCGCCACGGGATGCCGTTCATGTCGAGGAGCGTCTTCAGCAGGACTGCGAGCTCGTCGCTCGTGCGCTCCGCGACCGTTTGAATCCGCCAGTGCGCCTCGAGGTTGCCGTCGCGGAAGACACCGATCACGGTGTTCGTGTTTCCGACATCGACGGCAAGAAGCGCTGTCATCGGCCTGGATGGTAGCTCGCGTTTGGCAGGCGTAGTAGGCTCGGTTCCACGTATGCAGGGTCCTACGAAGATCTTCGCCTTTGTTGTGCTTTTGTCGATCAGCGCGTGTGGCGGCGGTGGTGGTGAGACGAGAGCAAAACCACTCAAGTCTCGCTACGACGACGCACTGCTCGTGCAGGTCGCGGCCGATCAGCGCGCTGCCGCGGACGCCGCGCGTGCGACGTGGAACAAGGCGAAAGACGAGCACCTCAAGGCCGAGGCGGACTTCAACGAGGTCAACGCGCAGATGTCGGTCGTGAAGAACGACAAGAAGGCGGCGGACCTCAAGCTCGACTCCGCGAAGTCGATGAAGAAGACGTCAGACGGCACGAACGACGCGAACAAGATGAATGCCGCGCAGAAGGAACTGCGCAGCGCCGAGCTCGGCAAGAAGGCCGCCGAGGCGCGCGTGAAGTACTACGAGACGTACAGAAACTTTTTGAAGAAGCAAAAGAACTTCACCGAGGAGCAGATGTACTGGCGCGAGTCGCAGTACGAGCTGGCGAAATCGCAGGTCGGTCAAGCGAACGCGATCCGCCCGCCGAACGTGAACTACGCCGAGTTCGGCCCACAGGAGGCCGAGCGCGCCAAGCGCGCGGAGAAGGCGCGTGACTCGGCCGTCTCCGACAAGAGCAAGGCCGCGAACGCGCGCGAAGACTGGCTGAAGAAACAGGCCGAGGCCGACCAGCACGCAGGTGCACGCTCGGCCTTTCCGGATCCGATGCTCTCGCATCAGAACCAGAACACCGGTACATAGCTTTGAGCCAGGCCGTCGAGCCGACCGAGAGCGCACGAATCCTCGTCGTCGATGACGAGCGAGTCATTCGTGAGATCCTCGCGGAGTTTCTCGCGCTCGAAGGTTTCTCCGTCCACACCGTCGAGGACGGCGAGAAGGCGCTGACCGAGCTGCGCCTGCGCCCGTACGACCTGCTCATCACCGATCTCAAGATGCCGCGCCTCTCGGGGCTGCAGCTCCTCGAGAAGATCGAGCAGGAGCGGCTCGGCGTCCTCACCGTCCTCATGACGGGCTTCGGTACGGTCGAGACCGCGATCGAAGCGATGAAGAAGGGCGCGTACGACTACCTCCTCAAGCCGTTCAAGGTCGAGGAGGTCATCCACGTCGTCGAGCGCGCACTCTACCGCCAGCGCCTGCAGGCCGAAAACATCCGCCTCCGCGAAGCACTCACGATCTACAAGGTCTCCGAGGCGATCGCGCTATCGCACGACATCGAGCGCATCCTCGACGTCGTGCTGCGCGCCGCGCTCGACGAGGTCAAGGCCGACGTCGCGACGCTGCACCTGCGCGACCCGTCAACGGGCAACTACGAAGAGCGCGTGAAGATCGTCGCGAGCGATCGCGACGACGGCGTCCCGCGCAGCGGCATGCCCTCCCCGTCTTTCGGCGTGATCCTCGAGCAGTTCGCGCAAGGCGTGCCGATCCTCGCGCACGGTGGCAAGGCCGCGCGGTTCTTCACCGAGCACGCGCCCGCCGAGATCACGTCGTTCGTCGCCGTGCCACTCACCGTGCGCGGCGTGATGGTCGGCGTGCTCAACGTGTTCTCGTTCACGCAGGGCAAGAAGTTCGACGAAGGCCACCGCAAGCTGCTCGCCGTCCTCGCATCGCGCGCCGCGAGCGCGATCGACAACGCGCGCCTCTACACCGAGCTGCGCTCGACAAACGATTCGCTCACCGTCGCGAATCAATCTCTCGAAGATACGTTCCAGCAGACGGTCGCGGGCTTCGCGCAGGCACTCGAAGAGAGCGACATGTACACGCGCGGTCACTCCGAGCGCGTCGCCGTCTACACCGAGATCCTCGCGCGCGGCATCACCCTGCCCGACCCAGAAATTCGCCGCATGGTGCAGGCCGGCGTGATGCACGACGTCGGCAAGATCGGCGTGCGCTACGACATGCTCAACAAGCCGGGCAAGCTCACGCCCGAAGAAGTCGCGGTCTTCCGCCAGCATCCCGAAAAAGGAAAGCGCATCCTCGAGCCGGTCCCCTGCCTGCACGGCCTCATCGACGGCTGCTGGTGTCACCACGAGTGGTTCGACGGCGGCGGCTACCCGCGCGGCCTCTCGGGCCAGAACATCCCGCTCGTCGGTCGCGTCGTCGCGATCGCCGATGCCTACGATGCAATGACCTCCGACCGCGCCTACCGCCGCGCTCTGCCGCACGAGGTCGCGATCGGCGAGATCGAGCGCTGCGCGGGCACGCAGTTCGATCCGGAGCTTGCCGATGCGTTCGTGAAGCTCCTCGAGGCGTGGCGGCAAGGGATGCGCGAGCGTGGCCAGGTCTCGCTGATTCCGCGTTAGGTCCGACGCGCGCTGCGTTGAGACGCGAAGTCAGAGATCGATCGGTGCCAGGCCAAGGTACTTCGCGCGGTTCATCCTCGTTCCGCGCGTGGCCAGAACGGTTGGTCACAGAGCCACAGAGCCACAGAGTCGGAGATCAGGTCGCGCTTCGCGCGTGCACGCACGCGGACGAACACGTGCGTGCA
>JALZOJ010000049.1 GCA_030857175.1 Myxococcota bacterium
CTAACGGGTGTGGTGGATCCTCACAAGCAAGCATCGTCCACGCCTGTAGGTCTGTGCTCGCATGCACCCCCGCAGTGCGCTTCGACCGTGACGATTCCGTTCGAGCAACGATAGAGCGTACCGGGATCGCCAACGATTCCGTTGTTACCGCAGTACAGCCCGTTCCCCGACGTACACGTCTGCGTGCGGTCGACGCACTCGTCGTTTTCGCCGCCTGCTCTGGGATAGCAACCGGCTGCACACGTTTGCTTCACGCCGAGCGCGCCGCCGCTGCACGTGTACAGCGTGTCCACATCGCCCTCGATCCCATTACCACCGCAATAGTCGCCATCGCCATACAGACACGCATCCGTCGCTGCAGGCAGCGCGTCCGCGAATTCGCGCGTGAGCACCGCGACGAGTGACGACCCGCCCCACTCCCTGGTCCCGCACGTCGCGTACGCGCCGACCCACGGCGTGTACGTATAGAGCGCGGCCGTTGCGCGGGTCTGCGGTTCGACGTAGCACCCTTCGAGCGAGTACTTCCCGACGCCGAGGCCCCAGCCGCTGATCGTCGCGTTCCGCGCGTCGATGTCCGCGAGGTAGCTGCGCGCGAGCTCGGCCGCGCAGCGCACTTGCAACCCGAACTCGGCCACGCTCGGATCGCACGCTTCACCGTCGGGACACGCGCATCCCGTCGCGGTCAGCAGATACGCGAGCGTCCCGCTGCGCACGAGTCCCGACTCGGTCTCGATGCGCGCCACCATGTACACGGGCGAGATCCCCTGCGCGACGGACTCGTCGACGATCCACTGCGCCGCGCTCCGCCCGCTCTCGACGAACCCGGCGAGCGCGCTGCCTTCATTTTCGAGCAACGCCTGGATCTGCGGCGCCGTCACGCTCTGATCGCCCTCGAGCTCGCTGTCCTCGAGCAAGCGATGACGATCGAGCGTGCCGGCAGCGAGTGCGTCACTCGAGGGACCGTCGGGTGCGTCGCCCGCACATCCGAACAACAAGATGAGTGAAAAAAATCGCATCATGGCCGGCGCGTGCTGCAACGCGTGCTCCACGCTGTGCGCGTGTTAACCGCGCGACCCCAAAGGTAGTAACCCGAGCGGTTACGGGTGCTGCCTCACTCAGTAACCTCGATCGTCACGCGTGTGCGAACATGGGCGTGATGCACTCGCGCTCGCTGCTGCTGCTGCTGCTCGGCGCGAGTGCTTGCTCCTCTGCTGCCGGTGATCACGGGCTACCGGTGAGCGAATTGTCAGCGCCGAATGACAGGTCGCACCTGTAGCGCCGAATGACAGGTCGCACCTGTAGCGTCGAATGACAGGTCGCACCTGTAACTCATCGTGCGTGTCGTCGTGCGTGTCGGCGTGCGTGCAGCGCGGTCGATGATCCGCGGCTAACGCTTTGGCTTGTCGCCGTCGCCTTGCAGCTTCTTCGCGAACGGATTGTTCGTGAAGCCGCTGACGCCCCAACCTTCGGGCGGCGCTTCACCACGCTCGTCGCGACGTGGTCCACGATCATCGCGGCGTGGTCCGCCACCGCCACCACCACCGCTTGGGTTGCCGGGATTGGGGACGCCGCGATCATCGCGACGAGGTCCGCGATCGTCGCGCCGCGGACCACCGCCGCCACCGCCGCCACGGCCTTGCCACGGTCCGCCACGACCACCGCCGCCTTGCGGACCGCCTTGTTGATCACCGCGCCATTGACCACCACCGCCGCCTTGCTGGCCGCCTTGTTGATCACCGCGCCACTGACCGCCGCCTTGTTGGCCGCCTTGCGGGCCGCCTGGTTGATCGCCGCGCCATTGACCGCCGCCGCCTTGTTGACCGCCGCCGCCTTGCGGGCCTTGCGGGCCGCCTGGTTGATCGCCGCGCCATTGACCGCCGCCGCCTTGCTGGCCGCCGCCGCCTTGCTGGCCGCCGCCGCCTTGTTGATCGCCGCGCCATTGACCACCGCCGCCGCCACCTTGTTGACCGCCGCCGCCGTGCTGGCCGCCGCCGCCTTGCTGGCCGCCTTGTTGATCGCCGCGCCACTGACCGCCGCCTTGTTGGCCGCCGCCTTGTTGGTCACCGCGCCATTGACCGCCGCCTTGCGGGCCGCCTTGTTGATCGCCGCGCCATTGGCCGCCGCCTTGTTGGTCACCACGCCATTGACCACCACCGCCGCCTTGCTGGGCGCCGCCTTGTTGGTCACCGCGCCATTGACCGCCGCCGCCTTGCGGACCTTGTTGATCGCCGCGCCATTGACCGCCGCCGCCTTGTTGGCCGCCGCCTTGTTGGTCACCGCGCCATTGACCACCACCGCCGCCTTGGGGGCCGCCTTGTTGATCGCCGCGCCATTGGCCGCCGCCGCCTTGGCCGCCGCCGCCTTGCGGGCCGCCTTGTTGATCACCGCGCCACTGACCGCCACGACCGCCGCCGCCGCCCGGGCCACCCTGCCACTGACGTCGCTCGCGGCCGGGGTTGTTGCCGCCGCCTTGCGGCGCATCGTTTGGCGAGCTCATCTGCTGCGGCTGCTGCGGCTGCTGCGGGTCACCGCCCGCCTGTTGCTGCTGCGGATCGCCGCCCTGTTGATCAACGCCGCCGCCACGACCACGGCCACCGCGACCACGACCGCCGCGGTTGCCGCGCGGTTGTTGCTGCTGTTGTTGCGGCGGCTGGTCACCGCCGCCCGCCTGCTGCTGCGGCTGCTGCGGTCCACGACCACCGCCGCGGCCACGACCGCCACCACGTTGCTGCTCGTTGGGCGCCCGCTGTGACTGCGGCTTCTTCGCCGAGAGCGCGATGCGCTTGCGCTGGTTGTCGACCTCGAGGACGCGGACCGTCATCTTCTGGCCGACCTTCACGACCTCCGACGGATCCTTCACGAACTGATCGGAGAGCTGCGAGACGTGGACGAGGCCGTCGTTGTGCACGCCGATGTCGACGAATGCGCCGAACGCCGTCACGTTCGTGACGATGCCCTCGAGCACCATGCCGGGCTTGAGGTCTTCCATCGATGTGACGTCGTCGCGGAATTTCGGCGGCTCGAACTCGGCGCGCGGATCGCGGCCGGGCTTGGTGAGCTCGGCGGCGATGTCTTTGAGCGTTGGCTCGCCGACGTCGTCGGAGACGTACTTGGAGAAATCGATCTTGTCGACGAGCTCCTGGTTGCCGATCAGCGCGGGGAGCTCGACCCCGGCGTCTGCGGCGATGCGCTCGACGAGCGTGTAACGCTCGGGATGCACGGCCGATGAATCGAGCGGGTTCGTGGCGCCCGCGATGCGGAGGAAGCCCGCGGCCTGCTCGAACGCTTTGGGCCCGAGCCCCGAGATCTCCAACAGCTCGCTGCGCGACTTGAACTGACCGTTCGTGTCGCGATGGAGGACGATCTTCTTCGCGAGCGACTTGCCGATGCCGGCGACGTAGCCGAGGAGCATCGCGCTCGCGGTGTTGAGCTCGACGCCGACGTGGTTGACGCACGACTCGACGACATCGCCCAGCTTCTTGCCGAGCAGGGGCTGGTGGACATCGTGCTGGTACTGGCCGACGCCGATCGACTTCGGCTCGATCTTGACGAGCTCGGCGAGTGGATCTTGTAGGCGACGCGCGATCGAGATGGCACCGCGGATCGTCAGGTCGAGCTCGGGGAACTCTTCGCGTGCGAGGTCGCTCGCCGAGTACACCGACGCGCCCGCCTCGTTGACCTGGACGACGAACGGCGCGTCCGGACCTTCGCGGAGGCCCGCATCTGCGAGCGCCTTCTTCACGAACGCCTCGGCCTCGCGGCCGCCGGTGCCATTACCGACCGCGATCGCGCGCGGCGTGAACAGCTTCACGAACGCGAGGAAGTCTTCCTTCGCTTTGGCGGCCTGCGCGTCACCTTGCGTGATGTAGACCGTGACCGTTCCGAGGAACTTGCCGGTCGCATCGATCGCCGCGCACTTGCAGCCCGTGCGCAGGCCCGGGTCGACGCCGAGCACCGACGCGGTGCCGAGCGGTGCCGCCAGCATCAAGTTGCGCAGGTTGCCCGCGAAGATGTCGACGGCGGCGTGATCGGAGCGCTGCTTGAGCTCCGCGCGCACGTCGTTCTCGACGCTCGGCGCGAGCAGACGCTTGAAGCCATCCGCGATCGCGAGCCCGAGCTGTTCCGCCCAGGGCGATGTCGGGTCGAGCTTCGCGAGCCGCTCGATGCCGGCCTGCACGCGCTGCGTGTCGACGGAAACGTGCGCACGCAGCACGCCCTCGGCCTCGCCGCGGCGAATCGCGAGGAAGCGGTGCGATGGGATGGTCTTCACCGACTCCTTGAACGCGTAGTACTGCTCGAACTTGGTCGGCTCGTTGTCCTTGTTCGGCACGACCTCGGAGATCAGCTCGCCGTGCTCGGCGAACTCGCGCCGCACGAACGCGCGGACCTCGGCGGTGTCGGCGACGACCTCGGCGACGATGTCGCGTGCGCCCGCGAGCGCTTCCTCGAGCGACTCGACGCCCGGCGTGACGACGGCCTTCGCCTCCTCTGCCGGGTCGCCTTCGGCCGCTTGCGACAGGATACGCAGCGCGATCGGCTCGAGGCCCTTCTCGCGCGCGACCGATGCGCGCGTCTTGCGGCGCGGCCGATACGGCGCGTAGAGATCCTCGAGCTCCGACTTGTTGTCGGCGCCGCGCAGCTTTGCCTCGAGCTCGGGCGTCAGCTTGCCTTGCTCGCCGACGGACGCGAGGATCGCCGCGCGCCGCGTCTCGAGCTCGACGAGATATTCGCGTCGCTCTTCGATCGCGCGGATCTGGACCTCGTCGAGGCCACCCGTCCGCTCCTTGCGATAGCGTGCGATGAACGGCACCGTGTTGCCTTCATCGAGCATCGCGATGACGGCGGCGACCGAGCCTGGAGCGAGCCCGAGGCCCGCCGCGACCGGAGCCACGGGATCGAAGTTGAGGGCGGGAGCGGTCTCGTCGGTCATCGGGTTGGGGACCGTACCGACGCTGGCGACGCGCGGCAAGCGCAACGGGCGGCTGCAACCCTCGCAAATATGCTAATCGGGGCCATGGACCGCCTGATTCGCCAACTTCCGAAGGTCGAGCTGCATCTGCACATCGAGGGCACGCTGGAGCCGGAGATGATGTTCAGCCTCGCCGGCAAGCACGGCGTGAAGCTGCCCTACGCGAGCGTCGAGGCGGTTCGCAAGGCGTACGCGTTCCACGATCTCCAGAGCTTCCTCGATCTGTACTACGCCGGCTGCGACGTGCTCCGCGATCGCCGCGACTTCTACGCGCTCGCGATGGCGTACTTCACCCGTGCGCACGCCGACAACGTCGTGCACGCCGAGCTGTTCTTCGATCCGCAGACGCACACCGTGCGCGGCATTCCGCTGGAGGTCGTCTTCATGGGCCTCAAGGATGCGATGGAAGACGCGCACAAGCGCTACGGCATCACGAGCGACCTCATCCTCTGCTTCCTGCGCCACCTGTCGGAACAGGACGCGTTCGCCACGCTCGATGCAGCACTGCCGTTTCGCAGCGAATTTGTCGGCGTCGGCCTCGACTCCGGCGAGAAGGGCAACCCACCGTCGAAGTTCGCGCGCGTGTTCGCGAAGGCGCGCTCGCTCGGCCTGCGCGCCGTCGCGCACGCCGGCGAAGAAGGCCCCGCCGCGTACATCACCGAAGCGCTCGACGTGCTGAAGGTCGAACGCATCGATCATGGCGTGCGTTGCGACGAAGATCCCGCGCTCGTCGACCGCCTCGTCCGCGACCAGATTCCGCTGACGGTTTGCCCGCTCTCGAACTTGAAGCTGCGCGTCGTCAAGGATCTGAAGGATCACAACTTCGCCAAGCTGCTCCGCAAGGGCGTCGCGCTCTCGATCAACTCCGACGACCCCGCGTACTTCGGCGGCTACATCGGCGAGAACTACCGCGCGACCGCGGAGGCGTTGAAGCTCACGCCCGAAGAGATCGTCACCGTCGCCGAGAATGCCGTGCGCGCCTCGTTCATGCCGGGCCAGGCGAAGACATCGTTGCTCGGCCAGATTCGCGCCGCCGCCGCGCGCGCTTAGAACAATACCGACGCAAACCATCGAGACCGAGTCGTGTGCGACCGGTGCGACAGATTGTTGTCGCCGGGGTCGCGACGCTAAGGTCCGCGCAATGCGCCGCTCCCTGCTCGTTCTTCTTGTCGCGTGCTCGGGCTCGAACCCGAAGACCGTCCCTGCACCGCCGGTCACTGCCGTCGATCCCGCACCTCCACCCGTCGAGACCAAGCCAGCCGCTGATCCTCCCGCGCCGAGCGGCGAGGTGATGGCAGCCGATACACCGAAGACGACGACCGCGGGCAACTCGTTCGTCGCGCCTGCCGGCTGGACCGTGATCGTGAAGGGCAGCGCCACGATCTTGCGCGCACCGGAAGGTGACTCGCACATCGCGCTGATCGATCTGCAAGCGAAGGACGCCGAAGAAGCCGTCAAGCTCGGGTGGGTCGCATACGGTAAGCCGCCGAAGTGGCCGCTCGAGCTCAAGCAGGCCGCCCCCGATCGCGATGGCTGGTCGCAGACGCAGACCTTCAACTACCAGACGTCTCCCGAGGAGAAGCGCACCGTGTTCGCGCAGGCGCGGCTCGCGAACGGCACGTGGACGGTCGTGATTTACGACGTCGCCGATGCCACCGGCGAGAAGCGAGGCTCGCAGTTCGGCGTTCTGTTTGGCCAGCTCCTGCCGAAGGGATTCGAGCGCGAATCGTTCGCGAACAAGAAAGCGCACCCGCTCGACAAGGCGCGCATCGAGGCGCTCGCGAAGTTCATCGAGAACGCGCAGAAGGAGCTCGACGTGCCCGGCGTCGCGCTCGGCCTCGTGCAGGACGGCAAGGTCGTGTTCGCCGGCGGCTACGGCGTGCGCGAGCTCGGCAAGCCGGCGAAGGTGAACGGCGACACCAAGTTCATCATCGCGTCGAACACGAAGGGAATGACGACGCTGATGCTGGCGAAGCTTGTCGACGAGAAGAAGCTCACGTGGGAGACGCCGGTCACGACGCTGCTGCCCCAGTTCAAGCTCGGCGACACAGACACGACGAGCAAGGTCATGGTGAGGCACCTGATCTGCGCGTGCACCGGCATGCCGCGTCAGGACCTCGAGATGATCTTCGAGTCGGGCCGCAACAACACGCCCGAGAAGGTCCTCGCCTCACTCGCGACGATGCAGCCGACGAGCAAGTTCGGCGAGCTGTTCCAGTACTCGAACACGATGGCGTCCGCCGCGGGCTTCGTCGGCGGGCACGTCGCGTTTCCGAAGCTCGAGCTCGGCAAGGCATACGACGAGGCGATGCGCACGCGCGTGTTCGCGCCGCTCGGCATGACCGCGACGACGTTCGACTTCAAGCGCGCTCAGACCGGAAACTTCGCGACCGCCCACGGCAGCAATGTCGACGGCAAGACGGTGATCGGTCCGCGCACGCTCAACGACCTCATCATTCCGTCGCGTCCGGCCGGCGGCGCGTGGTCGAGCGTCAGGGATGTCCTCAAGTACGTCCAGATGGAGCTCGCCGAGGGCAAGCTGCCAAACGGCAAGCAGTACATCGGCAAGGATGCGCTCCTCGCGCGCCGCGCGCCGCAGGTCGCGACGAGCAAGGACAGCGCATACGGCATGGGGCTCTCAGCGAGCACGCGCTACAACATCACGATCGTCGACCACGGTGGTGACGTCGCCGGCTTTCACAGCAACATGATGTGGCTGCCCGAGCACGGCGTCGGCGCGGTCATCATCGTGAACAGCGACTCGGGCGGCGCGCTCCGCTCGGTGTTCAAGCGCAAGCTCCTCGAGGTGCTGTTCGACGGTAAGCCCGAAGCCGACGCGTCGATCGCGAGCGTCGTGAAGAATCGCGCCGCGCAGGTCGAGGTCACGCGCAAGCAGCTCACGATCCCCGCCGACCCCGAAGCCGCAGGCAAGCTCGCCGCGAAGTACACGAACGAAGCGCTCGGCGAGATCGCGGTCACGCGCGCGAACAACGTCACCACGTTCGACATCGGCGAGTGGAAGAGCGAGATGGCGACGAAGAAGAACCCCGACGGCACGCTCTCGTTCGTGATGATCACGCCGAGCATCGCAGGCATCGAGCTCGTGCAGGGGACCGCGAACGGCAAGCGCACGCTCGTGCTCCGCGACTCGCAGCACGAATACGTGTTCACCGAGAAGTAGCGCGCGAGCGGCGGCGCAGGACGATCGCACCGAGGGCGAGAACGACGACGAGGCCGCTGGTCTCGCCGCTCGTCGAGCACCCACCGCCGACTTCATCCTCGGGCTCGGGCTCGGGCGTCGGCTGCGGCATGTTCGGATCGGTCGCGACCGGCGCCGTCAGCTCGGCGTGCATGATCTTGTAGATCGCCGGGTCGTAGAAGAACTGGTAGTGACCGACGAAGCCGTCACACAGCCCGATGTTCTTCGCGCCCGGGATGATCGACGTCTTGTACGGCTGGATGTACTCGTCGGTGCACGTGTAGATCGACGTGATCGGTGCGTTCGGCAGCGGCGCGTTGTTGACCGCCTCGAGGAACTCGCTGCCGGGCGTGAGATCGTCGAGCGCGGGCCAGCCGACCGTCGAGAACGCGAGTGACGCCTTCGGCACGCCGTGCTGCGGCGAGATGAACGTCACCATGCGCGAGACGTGCTGGTCGCCGCCCATCGACTGCATGTAGTAGCGGGCGAGCAGGCCACCCGTGCACTCGGCGAGGATGTCGATCTTGGCTTCGCCGGTCTGGGCACGGATGTCATCGATCACGTCGGCGAGGCGCTCGGCGTTCTCGAACAAGTCGCCCGACAACAGCGCCGGCGGCTCCCACACCACGGTGCGGAATCCGTCGCGCTCGAGGCGCGCCTTGATCGGATCGAACCAGACGGCCGGAATGGTCACGCCGGTGATCAGGAGGACCGTCCGCTTCTGCGCGAGCGGCGGCGCGAACGCGGGCTCGATCGTCATGGCATCCGCGCGCTCCTCGGCGAACTTGTCGAGGAAGTACTGGCCCCAGGTCTCGGGGGCCTTGATGTCACCGCTGGGCAGCGTGCAGGTACCAGCGGCGAGGACAGAAACGAGGGCGACATGCGTGATCATCGGGCGCTCCAATTATTGATTGAACAGTCAGTCGGTAATTCGAAGGCACAGGTATCAGGCTTGAAACACACATGTCAACGGGGAAAATAACGGCAGTTGACAGGATGCGAATATTATTTGAATATTCATTCAATGCTGGCGAAAGCGAAGCGCGGCCGGCCCGCCGAGAAGGACCGGCGGGAGAACATTCTCGACGCTGCGCTGCAGTGCTTCGTCGAGCGCGGCTTCTACGGAACCACGATCCCGGAGATCGCGACCCAGGCCAGCATCGCGAGCGGCACCATCTATCACTACTTCGACAGCAAGGAAGCGCTGGTCAACGCGCTGTTCCGCCACTGGAAGGGTCACATCTCGCAGCGCGTGCTCGCCGCATTTCCGCAGGGCGCCACGTCACGCGAACAGTTCCGCACGATGTGGCACGAGATCATCGGCTTCGCGATGGCGGAGCCCACCGCATTCGCGTTCATCGAGCTGCACAAGCACACGTCGTATCTCGACGCCGAGAGCAAGGCGATCGACGGCACCACGAAGACGTTCGCGCACATGATGATCCAGCGCGCGCAGATCGAGGGCGTCGTCAAGCCGCTCGACACGTGGGTGCTGATGGAGCTCATCTTCGGCGCGTTCGTCGGCATGATGCGCGCGAGCTATGAAGGCCGCGTGCAGCTCACCGAGGAGACCATCGCGGGCGCCGAGCAAGCGTGCTGGGACGCGATCTCGATCCACTAAGCGATCACGCCGTCGGCGATCGCGATCGCGCGGACCGCATCGATCGTGTCGGCCTCGGCCGCGGTCTTGTCGTCGCGATAGCGCACGACTCGCGCGTGACGAAGCGCGAGCCCGCCGGGATACGTCGATGATCGCTGCACGTCGTTGAACGCGATCTCGGCGACGAGCTCGGGCCGCACGTGAACGATGTGGCCCTCGCGATCGACCTCGCGCGCCAGGAACTGCGCGGTCTGCCACTCGAGCATCACGTCGGTCATGCCCTTGAACGTCTTGCCGAGCATCACGGGCTCGCCGCCCGCCGGATCGCGCGCGCCGAGCCAAATATTCGAGAGCCAGCCCTTGCGACGCCCACTGCCCCACTCCGCGGCGAGGACCACCAGGTCGAGGCGGCGGACCTTCTTGATCTTGAGCCACGACGCGCCGCGATTGCCGGCGTCGTACGGCGCCTCGAGCGCCTTCGCCATCACGCCCTCGTGACCCTTCGCGACCGCCTCGTCGTAGAACGCGGCGGCCTGCGCGGCGTCGGCCGTGATGATGCGCGGCACCGCGTGCGCGGGCGCGAGCTCGGCGAGCATGGCAAAGCGCTCGCGCGCCGGGACGGCGAGTGTGGTCTGTTCGTCGGCGAGCAAGATGTCGAACACCGAGAGCGCGAGCGCGCCGCCCGCCTCGGACTTGCGCTTCATCGTGTCCTGAAACGGCAAGGGCCGGCCGTTCGGCCCATACGCGATCGCCTCGCCGTCGAGGATGAGCTTCTGCGACGGCAACGCGCGAACCGCCGCGATCACTTCCGGTACCGACGCGGTGACGTCGTTGAGCGCACGCGAGTACGCACGGATGGCGTCGCCGTCCTTGTGAAGCTGCACGCGGAAGCCGTCGAGCTTGAGCTCGAGCGACATCGGCTCGCCGCCGAAGCTCTCGAGCGCCTCGCCGGTGTCCTCGGCGGTCTGCGCGAGCATCGGCAACACGGGCCGGAACAGCGTCAGCCCGAACTTGTCGACGTTGCCGTCGTCGAACGCGGCCGCGACCACCACGCCGATCTCGCCGGCGAGCATGTACGCCGTGCGTACGCGCTTGGCCACGATGCCGGTCGCCTGCGCCGTCGCGTCGACGACGAGCGCATCGAGCGCGCCTTGCCGCAATTCTCCGACGACGACCGCACCGATGAAGCCTTGCTCGAGCTCGGTCGCCATCGCGAGCAGTGCGCCATACGCGTCCTTGCGCGCCTTCTGCGAGCCGCCGCCCGACATCGTCGCGATCGCCGCGAGCCGCGCGTCGACCTCGGTCAACGTCAGCGATGCCGTCGCGGCCGGCGGCACGCGCAGCTCGTGCACCGTCGCGTAGCCGATGCCGAGCTTGTGCCCGACCTCACCGGAGAGATAGCGCCCCGCGATCGCGCGCTCGTTCGCGGGCACCTGCGTCAGCAGCGCGGCGAGCAGCGCGACCTTCTTCTTTCGCGCCGAGGTCTGCGCGATCGCGGCGCTCGTCTGTGCGACCTCTGCGAACAGCACGCAGGACCTTACCGCGTGTAATGTCCACGGCCATGCCGCGCTACGAGTTTCAAGAAGGGTCGTCGAGCAAGTTCTGGGAGATCAACTTGCTCGGCAAGTCGTTCACCACCAAGTTCGGAAAGATCGGCAGCAACGGCCAGACCAAGCTCAAGGAGCACTCGACCGACGCCGCCGCGAAGGCTGAATACGACAAGCTGATCGCCGAGAAGACGAAGAAGGGCTACAAGCCCGCCGGCGGCGGCAAGCCGAACGGCGAGGCAGCGAAGGCGAACGGCAAGGTCGCCGGCCAGTACTTCGAGAACGGCAAGCGGTTCTACGAGCTCACCGCGAGCGAGAACGGCTACTCGATCCGCAGCGGCAAGATCGGCACCGACGGCGAGACCGAGTCGAAGGTATTCAACTCGACCGCCGACGCGAGCTCGAGCTACGCAATGGACGTCCGCCGGATCACCAACGAACGGTTCGCGCTGGTTCGCGGCAAGGCGCCGAAGCTCGCGGTCACCGCGAACGCGGCGAACAAGGAGCTCGCGAAGCCGCGACCCAAACCCGCAAAGGCCGCGAAGGCGGGCGGCGGCAACCAGTACTTCGAATTCAAGGAAGGCAGCTCGAGCAAGTTCTGGGAGATCAAGCTCGAAGACAAGTCGCACACCGTGCGGTTCGGAAAGATCGGGACCGACGGGCAGTCGAGTCAGAAGAGCTTCAAGTCTGCCGGCGAAGCGCGCGCGGATCACGACAAGCTCGTCGCCGAGAAGACGAAGAAGGGCTACCAGCTCGTGCGTGGCGAAGCGCCCGCGGGCCCGACGATCACGCACGCGCGCGACGAGAAGCTCGAGGCCGCGATCGCCTCGGATCCCGACAACGCGGACGCGTACCTCGTCTACGCGGACTGGTTGCAAGGCCAAGGCGATCCGCGCGGCGAGCTGATCGTGCTGCAGCACGCGAACAAGGCCCCTGCGGTGAAGAAGCTCCTGCAGCAGAACAAGCAGCACTTCTTCGGCAAGCTCGCCGACGCGCAGGCGATGCTCGAGCCGTACGACAGCAAGCCGCTCGGCAAGCCGACGACCTGGCGCTGGGGCTACCTCGAATCGCTCTGGATCAGCGCGAAGTATGACTACGACAACAACGACGACGGCGAAGACCTCGAGGTCGAGGACGCACTCGCCGCGCTGCTCGACCATCCGTCGTGCCGGTTCCTGCGGGAGCTCACGGTCGGCATCACCTCGACCGAAGGCGGCAACGGCTACGCCGCGACCGCGAAGGTCCTCGGCAAGCGCTCGCTGCCGCTGCTTCGCAAGCTCGTACTCGGTGACTTCATCTCCGAGGAGACCGAGCTCAACTGGAGTGACATGGGCAACCTCGAGCCGATGTACAAGGCGATGCCGAACCTCGAGTCGCTGACGCTGCGCTCGGGCTCGATGAAGCTCGGCAAGCTCGTGCTGCCGAAGTTGAAGGAGCTGTTCATCATCTCCGGCGGCCTCGACAAGAAGTCACTCGCGAGCATCACCGAGCAGAAGTGGCCGCACCTCGAGACACTCAACGTGCAGGTCGGCGAGGAGGGCTCCCCCGAGATCAAGCTCAAGGATCTCGCGCCGATCTTCGCGGGCACGAACTTCCCGAAGGTGAAGCACCTCGGCCTCGGCAACGCGCCGTTTCAGGACGAGATCGCACAGAAGCTTGCGGAGCTCGCGACGTCGAAGATCGCGGCGCAGATCGAGACGCTCGATCTCTCGCAGGGCACGCTCGGTGATGCAGGTGCGGCCGCGCTCGTGACTGGCAAGTTTCCCAAGCTGACGTCGATCAACGTCAAGGAGAGCTGGCTCTCGAAGAAGGGCATCGCCGCGCTGAAGACGATCGCGAAGAACGTCGACGCGGGCGACAAGTACAGCCAGCAAGACGACGAAGGCGACCCCGAGAACCGCTACATCTCCGGCCGCGAGTAGCGACGCCGAAAAAAAAGAACCGCACCGGGCCTCGGTGCGGTTCGGGTCAGGAGTCCGCTAAGCGGGGGCCTGACAACAACTTAGTTGCTGGTCAGATCGAGCTTCCAGCTGTTGAGGTTGCCGACGTCTTGCGCCGCGTCGTCGACGATCTTGAGGGTCCAGGCACCGCTGAGCGCCTGGCCGCCGAGGCCGGTCACCGTGAAGGTCTTCTTGATGTCGTCGGCCGAGCCGCCGACCGCTGCCGAGAGAACCTTCGTGGTCGTGCCCTTCACGAGCGAGACCGTGAGGTCACCGGAGTACGAGTGGCTGATGTCGACGGTGACCCTGACGTCGCCCGTGACCGTGCCGGAGTCGGCGACGTTGATCATGCTCGTGATGCCGGCCGGTGCGTTGTCGGGAATCGACGCGGGCGTCGAGGACGTGTAGCTGCGCGGGGTGCCCGTGCCGCCACCACCACCGCCGCCGCCGCCGAGCATCGGAACTTCCGCGGTCACGCAGGACGCCTGCTCGTTGATGTACTTGTACGAGATCCAGCCGTAGCCCGCGCCGGTCGCGTGCTCGATGCCGAAGCCGGCCGTGCCCCACGAGTTCTTGAAGAGGTAGAAGCCCTTCTCCATCTTGGGCGTGCCGTTCGTGTTCTTGAGGAGGTTACCCTCGCCGTCGCGCTCCTGGACTTCGAGGTTGTCGTCCCAACCGATCAGGTGAATCGCGTGACCCGCGCGGGTCTCGAGCGACTTCGTCTTGTCCGCCGCGTTCGGGTACGTGACGTAGCCCTTGCGCCAGTAGTCCGCGTTGACCGGCAGCGCCGACTTGCGGTGGTTCCACGACTGGTAGAAGAAGGTCATGCCGCAGTTGACGCCCGTCTTCTTGGTCGTCATGTGCGCCTTGAGCGAGTTCGTGTTGATCCAGCGCGACGACGGCAGCTTGAACTTCTCGGCCTGCGCGATCGAGGCCGGCGGCTCGCCGTTCGTGTAGCACTTCGTCGGGAGGTTCATGCCGCCGGTGACACACGCGGCGTCGTTCGTCGCGTTCCACGGCGCCGTCTCGTACGGCCACGCGGCTTCCTTCACGGTGCCGTGCGAGACGGTGACGCGGAGGTTGACGTCCGACGTCGAGCCTTCGGTGTTGCGGAAGCTGCCGCCCGGGAGGTTCTTGGCGCCCCACTGGAGGTACTGCTCCGAGAAGTCCGCTTCGGCGACGGGCATGCCGCCCTTGATGTAGAGGTTCTCGATCTGCGCGGTCGCCGAGAAGATCGAGCACACGCCACGCGAGCCCTGGCTCTTCACCGGCGACTGATCGCCGAGCTCGAACTTCGCGGGGTAGTTTGCATCGGCCTTGTTGTCGTCCGGGAGCGACGAGTTCGAGGGGGCGCCCTCGTTGATGTCGCCGGCCTGGACGGGCGCATCGTCGTCAAACGGGGTCGGGCCCTCGTCACCATCGGTGGCGCAGGCAGCGAACAGGGGGAGTGCGACGAGTGCGGCGGTGAGGCGGATACGCATGATGTCCGGCCAATGTGCGCGATCCATGCCACGGGACCCCACTTGCAACATGTCGAGATCGCGAGGGGATCTTCCGGTTCGACCGGCTGGAGCAACTGCGTCAGCCAGCGCAGCCGGACACTGAATTAGCCAGCGAGGTGATGAAGCCGCGCCAGGCTGGCATGATCCGGTCTCGTGCTGACACGGTTGGGGCGCTACGAGGTAGACGAGCTGCTCGCGCGGGGCGGCATGGGGGAGGTCTATCTCGCGCGGCTCACGGCGGCGCACGGGTTCACGAGGCCGGTCGTCATCAAGACGATCCGTACCGAGCTGGTCGCGAACGAGCGCACCGCACTGATGTTCGTGGATGAAGCGCGCATGGCCGCCGGCCTGCACCATCGCAACATCGTGCAGATCGTCGACTTCGATCGCTTCGATGATGGCGCGTTCATCGTGAGCGAGCTCGTGGACGGCTGCGATCTGTGGAAGTTCTTGCAGCACGTGCAGCGGCCGCCCGCGTACGAGATCGCGGTGACGATCGCGTGCGAGCTCGGCACCGGACTTCACGCGGCGCACGAGGCGACCGGCAGTGACGGCGCGCCGCTCGGGCTCGTGCATCGCGACGTGTCGCCGAGCAACGTGCTGCTCGGCAAGCTCGGCGAGATCAAGCTCTCGGACTTCGGCGTCGCGAAGGCGCGGCAGCGCAGCTATCACACCGTGTCGGGCACGATCAAAGGCAAGGCACCGTACATGGCGCCCGAGCAGATCCTCGGCGAGACGATCGATCGACGCGCCGACGTGTTCTCGCTCGGCGTGCTGCTGTTCGAGGTGTCGACGCGCACGCGGCTCTACTCGGCGAGCGCCGATGCGCGCGCGATGAAGCAGATCCTCGATGGCACGATTCCAGATCCGGCGGAGCGCCGGCACGGTTATCCGCCCGAGCTCGCCGAGATCGTGCGGCGCGCACTCGCACGCGATCGCGATCGGCGTTATCCAACCGCAGCCGCCATGGTCGACGACCTCGATGCTCTCGCGAAGGCGAAGCGCTGGACGCTGTCGTGCGCGGCCGTGGGAGAGATCGTGAAGACGATCCAGGCGCGTATGCGTCGCGGCTCCAAGGAACAAGAGATTCGCGGAGGCTCGCGGTGAATCCCGAGCGCGCGAGTGAACGCGATCGCGTCGGCCCGTATCAGGTCGTCAAGGCGATCGGTGCGGGCGGCTCGGCGCGCATCGATCTCGCGCGCATCGATCGCGCGTACGGCTTTCAGCGCCACGTCGTGATCAAGCGGCCGCTCGAGCACCTGCGCGCGGACGGGAAAGCAGCCGCGTCGCTGCGCCGCGAAGCGATCATCGGCGCGCGCCTGCGCCATCCGAACCTCGTCGCGATCCTCGATGCCGGCGTGCACGACGGCTACGACTACCTCGTCCTCGAGTACGTCCATGGCGGATCGCTGCGGACGCTGATGCAAGCGGACTCTCCGGAGCGCGTGCGCGAGTGCTCGACGAACGTCGCGATCGCGATCGTCGGTGATGTCGCGCGAGCGCTGCACGACGCGCACGAGCTCGTCGACAACGCGGGTCATCCGCTCGGGCTCGTGCATCGCGACGTGTCGCCCGGCAACATCATGATCGGGCACGACGGCGCCGTGAAGCTCGCCGATTTCGGCATCGCGAAAGAGACGCGCGTGCAGACGCTCTCGGGCTCGATGCACGGCACGGTGACGTACATGGCGCCCGAGCAGTGCCGCGGTCATGCCTTCGACCGGCGCGCCGACGTGTTCTCGCTCGGCGTGATCCTGTACGAGCTCGTCACCGGCACGCGTTTGTTCTGGGCCGACAACGACGTCGCGTCGCTGCATCGCGTGCTGTCGGGCACCGTGCCTCGCCCGCGCAAGCTCCGGCCACAGCTGTCACCGACGCTCGAAGAGATCGTGATGACCGCGGTCGCGCACGAGCAAGACAAGCGGTTCACGACCGCGCGCGACCTCGCGGACGCGCTCGAGATCTACGCGGCCGAAGTCGGCGAGGTCCTCGGTGCGCGCTGGATCTCGCGCTGGGTGACCGAGATCCTCGGCTCGCGCGAAGTGCCGTGGATCGGCGCGCCGACGGTTCTGGATCTGAACCAGGAGCTCGAGCGCGCGTCGTCGATCGATGGCTCGCTCGTCGATCTGATCGCGTCGCTCGCGGAAGAGGAAGCGCCGCCGGACCCGACGTTCGGTCCCACGAACAGCTTCGCGGACGAGGTCGATACGAAGCCCCGCGCGCGTGGAACAACAAGGTCCCGCACGCTCCTCACCAGCGTGATCGCGTTCGGGCTCGCCGGCGGTGCGGGCGTGACCGCGCTCGTGTTGACGCGCGAGTCCGTGCAGGTGAAGAAGAAGGTCGAAGCGCCGTCACCCGCGCCGGTCGAGGAAGCCGTGAAGACGGACGACGTGAAGGAAGAGCCGCCGCCCGTCGAGGTGAAGACCGAGCCGACCGAAGCGGCGGTGATCGAGAGCCCGACCGAGCGTGTCCGACCGCACAAGCGCCGCCGCGCCGACAAGCCAGCAGACAACGGCAGCGCGGCCGTCGTCGTCGTCGAGGAGCCGAAGCCCACGCCGCCGCCGCCCGTGCCGACCCCTGGCAGTGGCTCGCAAGCGAAGCGCCCGCCGAAAGCCGAATGGAATCCGACGATGCTCTTGCCCACGGACTCCGGCTCGGGCACGAAGAAGAAATGATCTCCGCGCGTGCTCGGGCTCTCATCGCGGCAGCGGTGATCTCGGCGCACGCGTATGCAGACGCGCCGACCCCGCCTGACGACGCGGTCATGATCAAGATCCGCGAGCTCTACGCGAAGGGCGACCTGCCCGGCGTGCGCCGCGAGCTGCTCGGGGCCTACGAGACCACCCAACATCCCGCGCTCCTGTTCGCGATCGGCCAGGTCGAGTTCAATCTGAAGAACTGGCAAGCCGCGATCGAGTACTACGAGAAGTTCATCGCCACGGATCCGCCGCAGGAGCAAGTCTCGCTCGCTCAGCAAGGCATCGGCGCCGCGCGCATCGAGATGCAGCGCGAGCGCGACCGGCCGCCACCGCCGCAACCACGCCGTCGCGAGTGGAGGCGCTCGGACACGATAACCGTCGCGATCGGCGGTGGCGCCGTGGCACTCGGCACGGCCGCGTTCTTCTACGGCCGTCATCTGGGCAACGATCACAGCGGCACGCTCGCCGACTACGATGCGCGTACTGATCGCGCACGCCTGTTTCAATGGAGCGGCGGTGCGCTCGTCGCCGCGGGCGTGATCACTGCAGGCGTGACACTCGTGCGCTGGCGCCTGCGCCCCGACGATGGCTCGGCTGAGGTCTCGGTCACAGCCACGGGCACGGCCGCGCAGGTTAGGATCACGTGGTGAGAGGGTTCTTGCTCGTGCTCGCGCTCGCGGCCGGTTGCTACGAGGATCGCTATCGCTGCACGTCGGACGCGCAGTGCAACATCGGCGAGGGCGGGCGCTGCGAGATCGACAATTTCTGCACGAAGTACGACGAGGCATGTGCGACCGGCCGGCGGTACCAACACGCCGGTGAGCTCGGCGACGCTTGCTTCGAGGACGCGGTGATTCCGCAAAATCCGTGTGCGGGTGGGCAACCGCCGGCGCGCGCGGAAGACTGCTTCGCCGATGTTTGCAGGCGCCTGCCCGCGTGTTGCACGACGGCGTGGACCGATGCGTGCGTGCAGCTCGCGCAGGTGACGTGCAGCAACTTGAGGTGCGACACGCGGATCGCGATCACGGCGAGGCAAGGCATCATCAACGAGCTCTGGGATCTGCGGTGGAACGGCGGCGGCTGGGAGATCCCGAAACGCCAGGACGCATTTGCGGCACCGCTGCAGTGGGTCGCGCCGTCCCCGGGCAAGTCGCTGCCGCGGCTCGCGGCGACGACCGGGAACAACGCGCTCGTGATCGGCATCGGCGACGGACCCGACGAGCTGCGATTCCCGACGGAACCAGGCAGCACCCACACCTCGATCACGTCGATCAACTTCGATCGCGATCGCCGTGACACGATCGTGCTGGGCTATGTCGGTTCCGACCTCATGCCCCGCGTCGGGATCCTGAAGCCTCACGACGACAGCGTCAGGACCTCGGCGGTGCAGCCCTCCGCCTGGATCACGTGGGGCGACCTCGACCACGACACGTTTCCCGATGCGGTCATGCGCACCGCCGTGCTCGCGCCGCAGTACCACTACGTCCCGAGCCTCGACGGTGACCGACACGTTCGCGCGCTGGCGACTGGCGACACCAACGTCAGCACGCAGGGCGGGCCGACCGACAGCTCACCGCAGCTGCGCAACATCGACTGGATCGACCTGGATGGCGATACACGGCTCGACCTGATCGCCGCCGGAAACGATCTCCGCATCCACCTCGCCCCGATCGGCGACACCCCCGCGCTGCGTGTCGACTGCGACCCCCCGAAAAGCGATCTGTCGTGCACCTCGGATCCCGAGCCGAACCTCAGAGCGATGTCGTTCGGCGCCGCCGCGCGGCCGACCAGGGAGGGGAACGAGCTGATCGTGACCACACATCCGAAACGCAGGCTCTATCGCGGCACGCTCGCGGGCGGCACGTTGCAGCTCGCACCCTTGCCGTTGTTTCCTCCCACCTGCGAATGCCCCAAGAGGAACTGCGCCACCCTCAGCGGAGACACCTGCACCGCGAGCGACTGCGTCTGCGAATACCAATGCGACGCGTGCCTCCCCATCGTCGCCGTCATCGTGCGCGATCTCGACGGCGATCATGCACTCGACCTCATCGCGATCGATGCGAGGCTCAAGCTGTATCACTCGTTCGCGGGCACGGGCTTCACCGAGTGGCACGGGCCGCTCGTGATCCCGACGCAGCTCGGCAACGTCGAGGGCTTCGTCACGATCCAGACCTCGGTTAGCGGCGCTACGTTTTGAGGCCGTGCCGGTGCAGCAGATCGATCAAGTGCGATCGATCCATCTTCGCGGTGCGTGCCGCTTGCGACACGTTGCCATTCGCTTCGGCGAGCAAGCGCTGCAGATAGTCGAATTCAAACTCGCGCACGACCGCGGCGCGCGCATCCTTGTACGGCCCGAGGGGCACCGTCGGATCGTGTGACGCAGGCGGCAGCTGCTCGTAGCTGCCCATCGGCCCGACGACGAGCGCGGCCTCGACGGCATTGCGCAGCTCGCGGATGTTGCCCGGCCACGGATGGCGCTCCCAGCGCGCGAGCGCATCGGCGCCGAAGATGTTCTCGATCGGCTCGGTCGCGCCGAGGTCGCGCGCGAAGTGGCGGACGAGCGGCATGATGTCCTCGCGGCGCTCGCGCAGCGGCGGCAACCGCAGCACGACGACCGCGAGCCGGTGATAGAGGTCGTGACGGAAGCGACCGTTGTTAACCTCGGCGCGGAGGTCGCGATTCGTCGCCGCGATCACCCGTGCGCCGACCTCGATCTCGGCCGTGCCACCGACGCGACGAAAGCGGCGACGCTCGATCACGCCGAGCAGTGACGACTGATCCGCAGACGGCAACTCGCCGATCTCGTCGAGGAACACGGTGCCATCGGCGGCACGCTCGAACGCGCCGGTGTGCACGCGGTCCGCGCCCGTGAACGCACCGCGCTCGTGACCGAACAGCTCGCTCGCGAGCAGCGACGACGCGAGTGCGCCGCAATCGATCGTCACGAAAGGAGAGGCGTCGCGACCCGAATACGAGTGCAGCGCTTCGGCGACGCGCTCCTTGCCGGTGCCCGACTCGCCGACGATCAACACCGACGTCGGCGCGCTGGCGACGCGCTCGATGTCCGCGAACAGGCGCAGCATCGCGGGCGAGCGCGCGATCATGCCGCCGAGGTTCTGGGTCTCGATCGGCGTCGGCACGGTCTTGCGAACCGCGTCGTCGAACTTGATCGTCGTGCCGCCGAGCGTGATCGGCGTGTTCGCGGGAACGACGGCGCGCTCGATGCGCACCGAGCCGATGTACGTGCCGTTCGTCGAGCCGAGGTCGGTGACGACGATGCCGTTCGGGCGCGCCGCGATCTCGAGGTGATACCGCGAAACCGTGAAGTCACCGACCACGAGCACGTTGTCGCGCGCGGTGCCCACGGAGATCGTGTCACCCCCGACGGTGTGGTGTCCGCGCTCCGGACCGTCGATGACCTCGACGCGCAGCGAGGTCACGACCTGCGTGGCCACGCGCTGCTGCAAAACCGTCTCGATGTCACTCATGGACTTGCGCCAGCTTTGTCGGGAGTCCCCTACAACCATGCAGGTCTGACCCGACAAACGGGATCTCAGTTAACCACATAAGCCCCCGAGAATCCGCGGGTCCGCGTGGTCCCGCGTTTGCTGACTGGACGCTGCATGAGAACCGCACTTGCCTTGCTGTTCGTGTGCCTGGGTGCGTGCACCGAGAGCAGCACGACGCCGCCCGACGACGACCCGACGCCCGATCCGGTGTCGCCCACCGCGGTGTTCCTCAGCCCCGCGCAACACCTCACGCGCGCATCGATGGCGCTGCGTGGCGTGCGCCCGAGCGTCGAGGACCTGCGCGCAGTCACCAACGATCCGAAAGCGATCGAGGCGATCGTCGATCGCTACCTCGCGACGCCCGAGTTCGGGCAGACGATGAAAGAGCTGCACAACGAGACGCTGCTCGTCCGCGTCGAGCAGCCGCAGATGACGTATCCGCCGCTCGGAACCCTCGCGACGACCACCGCGCGCGAGATGAACGACGGCCTGTTCGAGGAGCCGCTCGAGCTGATCCGCGACATCGTGATGACGGACCAGCCGTACACGAAGATCGTCACCGCCGACTACACGATGGCGAACGGCGTGACGTCCGTGATCTGGGGACTGCCGCACACCGCCGGCATGAACGTGTGGCAACGCGCCACGTATCCAGACGGCCGCCTGCCCGCCGGCATCCTCTCGACGAGCGCGTTCCATCACCGGTGGCGCTCGACCGGCTTCAACTACAATCGCGGACGCGCGAACGAGATCTCTCGCGCGCTGCTCTGCCACGACTTCCTCCACGCCGACATCCAGATCGACACGTCGGTCGACCTTTCGGATCCCGATGTCGTCGCGAACGCGGTGATCGCGAACAAGTCGTGCGCTGGCTGCCACCAGACGCTCGACCCACTCGCGAGCTACCTGTTCGTGTATCGCGGCTCGCTCGCGCCCGTCGGTGTCGATGCGTACCCGGTCACCTACTACACGCCGGCGCAGATCAACCGGTGGAGGACGGCGAACAAGCGCCCGCCGATGTTCTTCGGTGCCGATACGGGCGGCATGGGCGGCCTCGGCGAGGCGATCGCGAACGACCCGCGCTTCGCGAAGTGCACCGCGCAGCGGTTCGCCTCGTACATGAGCGAGGTCTCGATCAAGGACGTCAACGGTGCGTGGGTCGCGCGCATGCAGAAGGCGCTCGTCGATTCGAACTGGAGCGCGAAGGCACTCGCGAAGGCCATCGTGCTCTCCAACGAGTTCCGCGTCTCGCACGACACCGACGACACGCGCGCCGAGACCACGGTCGGTGCGCTCAAGGTGCGGCCCGAGCAACTCCACCGCATGCTGCGCGACCTCACCGGCTTCAACTGGTCGACGACGTCGCCGCTGCGCCTGCGTGGGATCCCGTACGGCAACGCGAACCTCCTCGAGAGCGACTTCATCGGCTTCCGCGTGCTCGCGGGCGGCATCGACTCGTACTTCGTCACCGACCCGGTCCACACGATGAACGCGACGTCGTCGCTCGTCGCGAAGACCGTGGCCTCGTCGGCGGCGGACTTCGTCGTCGACCGCGACCTCGCCGCCCCCGTCGCACAGCGCACGCTGTTCTCCGCGGCCGCGGTCACCGCGACCGACCCGGCGCAGATCCGCGCGCAGCTCGCGCTGCTTCACGCGCGGATCTACGGCGAGCTCGTCGATGCAGACTCGCCGGAAGTCGACGAGACGTACGCGCTCTACACCGAGTCATTTGCCGCCACCAACGACCGCGCGCGCACGTGGAAGCTCACCCTCGTCGGCATGCTCGCCGACTTCCGCAGCTTGTTCTACTAGGAACTAGGAGCCAACTAATGAACCGCCGAGACCTACTCAAGTACACGGGCGCCGCTGGCGCTCTTGGCCTCCTCGCACCGAAGCTGTCTGCTGCACCTGCACCCGCGTCGAAGCGGCGCCTCATCATGGTGATGGCGCAAGGCGGCTGGGACACGTCGTACGCGCTCGACCCCAAGACGCCCGGCCTCGTCGACGTGCCCGCCGGCGCGATCACGCGCTACGGAACGAACATGGACATCTTCACCGATGTCAGCCGCCCGAACGTGACCGGCTTCTTCACGAAGTACGCGAACCGCGCGGCCGTCGTGCGCGGCATCTCCGTCGCGAGCGTCGCGCACGCGGAGTGCGTGAAGCGCATGGCGACCGGCACGCGCAACGAGACGAACCCCGACATGGGCGCGATCGTCGCGCACGACAACGGCAACGACCTGCCGCTGCCGTACCTCATCCTCGGCGACACCGCGTTCGCCGGCCAGTACGCCGTCAGCGCGGGCCGCGTCGGCGCGACGAACCAGATCATCGCGCTGCTCGATCCCGCACAGGCGTACCCGACGAACGGCCGCTTGCCGCTCGCGACCACGAACGCCGAGGACGCGATCCTCAAGAAGTACGCGGACGCGTCGGCGAACCGCATGCGCGCGACCCGCGGCGCGAACGGCTACAACCGCAAGCGCGTCGACGACTTCGTCGAGTCGATCACGCGCGGCAAGAAGCTCGAGAGCGTGCGTGATGGCTTCGGTAATCGCGGCCGCACGCTGCTGCTCGATAGCCAGGTCGACCTCGCGCTCGACGCGCTCTCGCGCGGCATCTCGCAGTCGATCATGATGAACACGCGGCTCGCGTGGGATACGCACGACAACAACACCGACCAGGCCGGCCTTCACGAGACGACGTTCGCGGGTCTCACGAAGCTGCTCGACGGTCTCGCGGCGCGGCCCGGCCTCACCGCCGGCTCGAACATGCTCGACGACACCGTCGTCGTCTGCTTCTCGGAGTTCTCGCGCACGCCGAAGCTCAACGCGAACGCGGGCAAGGATCACTGGCCGGTGACGTCGGCGGTCGTGATGGGCGCGGGCGTCAAGGGCGGCCGCAGCTACGGCGCGTCGACGGCCGGCGTCGAGCCCGACCTCGTCGACTTCCACACGGGCGCGCGCTCCGCGAGTGGGCGCGCGTGCATGTCGAGTCACTTCGTCGCCGGCGTGCTGAAGCTGTGCGGCGTCGAGCCATCGGGCCACATCGGCCCCACGGAGGTGTTCGATGCGTTCGTGGCTTAGCATCGCGATCTTCGTCGCCGCGTGCGGCAACGACGTCGGCGTGCCGCCACCGAACGAGCCCGATCCGCCGACGGATCCCGAGGCGTGCGAGACCTCGTACCTCAGCTACGGAAACTTCGGCGCCCCGTTCGTCGTGAACTGGTGCCGCGGCTGCCACGCGAGCAGCGTGCCTGCCGGGATGCGCCAGAAGGCGCCGATCGATGTGAACTTCGACACGGAGGCCGACGTACTCGCGTACAGGGAGCGCTTTCGCGTGCGCGCGACGGGCACGAAGCCGACGATGCCGCCGGCGGGCGGCCCCACCGCCGAGGAGCGGGCCCTGCTCGCCGAATGGATCGACTGCGGCATGAAGTAGTGCTTCACTTGCGCGGATGCGAATCGTCGCGCTGCTGCTCGTGCTGTTCGCATCCATCGCACACGCCGACAAGAAGCCGACCATCGCGGTGCTCGGCGTGATGCCGGAGGACTCGAGCCTCGTGAAGCAGGCGAGAACCCTCGACGATGCGCTGCGCACGCTCGCGAATCGCAAGGCGAGCCCGTACCGCGTGAAGGGTACGTCGAAGCAGGTCGCCGACGCGGTGCGCACTGCGGAGTGCAGCACGCACGAGACGACGTGCGCGGCGAAGCTCGCCGACGCCATCGGCACGGACTTCTCGCTCGCGGGCAAGCTCGAGAAGCGCTCGTCGAGCGTCGAGCTCACGCTGTTCGTCGTGGACTCGGCGAAGCGCCAGATCAGCCGCCAGTCGCGTCACAAGGTGGCGGGCGACAGCGACATGAAGAAGCTCGCGAAGGCGGCGTTCGAGAAGGTCAGCGGTGCCACGGGCACGAGCGAGCTCGTCATCGTCGCGAATGCGAAGCGCGGCAAGGTGATCATCAACGGCGAGGTGCGCGCCGAGCTGTTCGAAGCGCGCGCGACGGTGTCGCTGCCGCACGGCCGCCACCGGCTACGAATCGAAGCGCCGGGTCACAAGGCGTACGAGGACATCGTCGTCATCGAGGCGCCGACGACGATCAACGTCCTGCTCGATTAGACGAGGACTCGTACCTCGATGCTTTCAGCGGCGCCAGCCCGCCAGCTTGAAACGCTCGCGCACGCGCGATGCGTTGAGCGCGGGTGCATGACGATCGAACGCCAAGACGCCAAGCCGCTAAGATCAGACGAAGATCAGACGATGAGGATCGAGCATTGATCTCTGGTTCCTTCCTTGGCGTCTTGGCGTCTTGGCGTTCAACGTCTGTCAGCCTGCGCATGCATCCGGCACATCGGGGAAGCGTCTGTGCCGTCGAAGGGCTGTGCAGGTGCCATTCGCGTTGATGATCGGCGGCGCGCCGCAAGCGACGAGAAACACGACGAGCAAAGTGGGCATGCCCCGCGATGCCGAGCCGTGCGGGTTGTTGCAAAGTTTTTTGCGAGAACGATCTTCGTTGAGCTGGCGCGGCCCCAGTGGCATAGCAGGTACCGTGCGCTGCCTCGATGCGAACGAGGTCGTCCGTGTGCTCGAGGGCGAGCCACCGGCCGGCTTCGAGGACCACGTCGACAGTTGCGGCGACTGCCGCGCGCTGATGGTCGAGCTCGCGCGCTCGTTCGATGTCGAGGAGACCACGATCGGCCGCTACGTCGTGCTCGAGCCGATCGGCGCCGGGGCGATGGGGATCGTCTATCGCGCGTACGATCCCGAGCTCGATCGCGACGTCGCGCTCAAGCTCGTGCGCGCGCAGGTCTCGCGTGAGGCACAAGCGATGGCAAAGCTCGCGCATCCGAATGTCGTCGCGGTCTACGACGCGGCCACGGATGGCGATCAGAGCTTCGTCGCGATGGAGCTCGTCGACGGCAGCGACCTCGAGGTCTGGCTGCGCGAGCCGCGCACGTGGCGAGCGATCGTCGCGCGCTTCATCGAGGCCGGGCGCGGGCTGGCGGCCGCACACGCCGCGGGCATCGTGCATCGCGACTTCAAGCCGGCCAACGTGCTGGTCGGCAGCGACGGCCGCACGCGCGTCACCGACTTCGGGCTCGCCGTCGCGCTCGAAGATGCGAGCGAGCGCAAGATTCCGCGCGGCACGCCCGCGTACATGAGCTCGGAGGTGAAGGCCGGCGGATCCGCCGATGCGCGCAGCGATCAGTACAGCTTCGCGCTCGCGCTCTGCGAGGCCGTGACCGGTGAGCGTGCGCTCTCGGCGAAGCTGCCGCGCCGCCTGCGCGCGCCGATCGCGTGTGCACTCTCGGAGGCGCCCGCCGAGCGACATCCGAGCATGGACACGCTCGTCGCCGCACTCGAACGCGCGCTGCGCCCGCGCCGTGCGTGGCTCGCGATCCCGCTCGTCGCCGGCGCCCTCGCGGTCGGCGTCGTCGCGATGCGCGATGGAGACGCTGCGAGCTGCGCGGTTCCGAGCGATCGCTTCGCCGGAATCTGGGATGTGAAGGCGAAGACGACGATCCACGACGCATTCGCGAAGTCCGGGCACCCGCTCGCCGAGGATGCGTGGAGGTCCGTCGAGGGCTCGCTCGACAAGTTCGTGCAGACCTGGTCTGCGAGCTACACGGCCGCGTGCGAAGCGACGCAGCGCAAGGAGCAATCCGCCGAGCTCCTCGACCGCCGGATGGCCTGCCTCGCGGCGCAGCGCGCGCGCGTCGCGACTCTTTCGACGATGTTCGCGACCGCGGACCGCAACATCGTCGGGCGCGCGGCCAACGCAGCCGACGTGAGCGAGCGCATCGCGCTGTGCAACGACCTCACCCTGCTGCGCGCCGCATCGCAGGTCGCGCCGGCGATGCGTGCACGCGCGGACGCCGCAAACGTGCAGCTCGCGCGCGTCGAGGCCCAGAGCCTGCGCGGCAAACATGCCGAGGCGATCGAAGGCGCGCGCGCCGTGCTCGCCGAGGCGATCGCGACCGGTGACACGCGACTCGAGGCCGACGCGACGCGCTCGATGGGCGAGACCCAGTGGCGCTCGGGCGAGTACCAGCTCGCGATCCAGACGCTGTATGCCGCCGTCGACGCAGCGAAGCGCGCGCAGGCACCCGATCTCGAGGGCGGCGCGATGCTCGTGCTCGTCGCCGTGCTCGGTGGCGAGGAAGCGCGGTTCGCGGAAGCACTTCAGGTCTCTCGCCTCGCCGAGTCGACGATCCGGGCGGCCGGCGACGACCCGCGCCTCGCGAAGCTCCTCGGCAATCGCGGCGCGATCCATTACCTCAAGGCCGACTACGCGGCCGCACGTGCGGACTACGAGCAAGCGCTCGCGCTGTTCGAGCGCGTCTACGGGCCGAACGATCGGCGCGTCGGTCAGACGCTGATGAACCTCGCGATGGTCATCGCCGAGGGCGAGGACACGCCCGTCCAGTCGCTCGTGCTCTACGGCAAGGCGCTCGCGATCCTCGAGAAGGCGCTCGGTCCACGCCACCTCGAGGTCGCGAACGTCCTCGCGAATCGCGCGATCCCGCTCGCGAACGCGGGGAAACACGCCGACGGCCTGCGTGACCTCGAGCGCGCGCTCGCGATCCGCACCGAGATTCTCGGCGCGAGCCACCGCGACGTCGCCGGCGCGTACCTCCTCATGGGCGAGATCGCGGAGGACGGCAAGCTACCCGTCGCACACGTGCACTACCGCACCGCGTACGAGCAGATGAAGAAGCTGCTGCGCGAAGATCATCCGCAGCTCGCCTCGGCGATTCGCGGTATCGGCCGCGGGCATCTCGCTGCCAAGGCGTGGCCCGAGGCGATCGACGCCTTCGAGCAGGCGCTCGCGATCTGGGCGAAGCACGGCATCGAGGGCGCGCAACAAGCGGAGACGCGCCTCCAGCTCGCGCAAGCGCTCTGGGACAGCGGTCGCGATCGCAAGCGCGCCATCGAGCTCGCGACGGCGGCGCACGCGGCCTACGCGAAGATGCCCGGCCAGACCGAGGCGACGAAGGAGGCGGCCGCATGGCTCGCAGCGCACAAGTGAGTGACGAGCGCGCCGCCGAGCTCGTGCTGTGTCGCGCCGCGGCCGACGGGGACGAGCGCGCGATCGAGACGCTCGATCGCCGATACCTCGCCGAGATCGATCGCGTGTTGCGGTCCTACGAGCCCGACCTCGTCGACGAGATCAAGCAGCGCCTCCGTCACAAGCTGTTCGTCGCCGCGCCCGGCGAGGTCCCCGGCATCGCGCGCTTCGACGGTCGCGGCCCACTCGGCCGCTGGCTACAAGTTGTCGCCACGCGCGAAGCGCTGATGCACGCGCGCACCACCCGCCGCGCCGTCGCGCGCGAGCGTGACTTCGTCGTGCACGATCCCGAGCTCCACGTCATGCGCCGCGAGTACCGCGCGGAGTTCGAGCGCGCCTTCGCCGACGCCCTCGCCCGCCTCTCGTCGAAGGAGCGCAACCTCCTCTACTACCACCTCGTCGGCGGGCTCTCGGTCGATCGCATCGGCGCCCTGTACAACGTCCACCGCGTGACCGCGTTCCGGTGGCTACGCGACGCGCGTCGATCGCTGATCTCGCAGACGCGTGAGCTGCTCGGAGCGCGCATGCAGCTCGCCACCGAGGAGCTCGACAGCCTGCTGCGGCTCGTACAGAGCCGCGCGAGTGTCAGCGTCGAGCGCCTGCTTCGCGAAGCGCGCGGCTAGTGCGTGGGATCCGGGCGGCGCTCGTCGTTCGGCAGCCCGCTCATTGCGACCTCCAGGATCGGTCACAGAGCCACAGAGCCACGGAGCAGAGACATTTAATGATGTTCGTTGGTGGGGCGGCTCGCAAAGCATGAGTGTGGTCGGGCGAAGCCCGAAATAGGTCCGCTCTGTGGCTCTGCGGCTCTGTGACCCAAATCTGGGACACGCAAAGCGCGCGGCTAGTGCGTCGCTCCGTTCAACGAACGCGCCCGCCGACTGCCAAGAACCGCGGCGGCATTCGCTGCGACCTGCTGCGACCTCCGAACGATCGGTCACAGAGCCACAGAGCCACGGAGCAGAGACATTTTACGATGTTCGCTGGTGCGCGGGCGGCAACGCACGAGTGTGGTCGGGCGAAGCCCGAAATAGGTCCGCTCTGTGCTGCGGCTCTGTGACCCAAATCTGGGACACGCAAACGCGCCGCGCGAGTGTCAGCGTCGAGCGCCTGCTTCGCGAAGCGCGCGACTAGAACACGAACGGGTAGCCGAACGAGCCACCGTTCTGCGTCTTCTTGAACGACGCCTTCTTCATCGCGCTCTCGACGCAGCTGCCGAGGCCCGGGTCCGGCGTGGACTTGACGGACACGTTCGCGACGCTGCCATCCGGGTTCACCTTCACGGAGACCTTGACCTGGCCCTTGGCCGAAGACTTGTCACCGCACGCCATCACGCGCGCCTTCACCTTGCCAACACCGTCGGAGATCATCGTGCGGTCGAGGCTCTCGGGGACGTCGCCGCCACCGCTCGTTGGCTTCGACGCCGTGTTGCCCGCGCCGCTCTTGCTCTTCTTGTACTTCGCGCAGCACGCGCCTTCGTAGTTGTTGAGGACGCACGAGACCTCGTCGCAGCCCGCCTGGTCCTTCGACTCGACCGGCTTTTCCGCCGGCTTCGTCGGCTTGTCGCGCGGGACGGTCGCGAACGTGTCGCGCGGCTTGTCCTTCGGCTTGACCGCCGGCTTGTCCTTCGGCTTGTCGGCCGGCTTGTCGGCCGGCTTGTCCTCCGGCTTCGCCGTCGTATCGACAGGCTTGTCGGTCGGCTCGGTCGCGCTACCGGCACTGCCGTCGGCCGTCGTGTCGACCGGCTTGTCGGTCGGCGCATCGCTGCCGGCGAGCGGCTTGTCTTTGTCCTTGTCCTTGTCCTCGGTGACCGTGTTGCTCGCGACCTTCTCCTCCTTGTCGGGCTTCTTCAGCATCACGACGACGAGGATCACCGCGGCTACCGCGAGCAGAGCGACCGAGCCGATCAGCGCGTACATCAGCTTGCTGTTCTGCTGGCGCGACGGCGACGGCACGATCACGGCAGGCTCGGAGAAGCCACCGCCGCCGAACACGGGGAGGTCGTCGATCGAGCCGATCGCCGACGAGGTCGCCGCCTTCGCAGCGCCGCCCGCACCACCACCGAGATACGCGCTCGCCATCGAGCGAATGTCGATGAGACCCGAGCCTTCACCACCGGCGGCGCCGGTCGCGTGGCCCGAGCTCGACGGTGCCGCCGTCACGGGCGCCGGGCGGTCACTCGCGAGCTGCGCGAGGTTGCCGAGCGAGAACAGCACCGAGTTCTCGTTGCGCTCGCCGCGCAGCTTCGATGCAGCGGCGGACGGCTGCGAGCTCGAGGCCTTGGATGGCTTGCTGCCGAACAGGTCGCCATCGTCGTCGGACGCGCGTGGCGCCGAGGACGCGGCGAACAGATCGCCCGGATCGCTGCGGACCGTGCCCGCTTCGTCGACGCCACCGCCGCTGAACATCGCGGCGACCGCTGCACCACCACCACCACCGACGGCGGCCGCAGTGGAGCTGCCCGAGGCAACGAAGCCCGCGAACGTGTCGACCTGCGCGATCGGCAGCCAGTCCGAGAAGCCTTCGCGCCAGATATACGTGTCGGCGTCGATCTCGCCGGCGCTGAAGCGCTGCTGCACCTCGCCCGCCGTCATCGGACCGACTTGATCCTGGTTGATCACGACGTGCCATACGGAGTCGTCGCCGGCGGGCGCTTGATCGCCGCCGCCGTCGTAACCGTAGTCGTAGGTGCGCGTCTCTTTTTCAGCCGCAGGTGCGGCTGCTGGTTCAGCGGCGCTCGCGCCACCGCGAACGACGATGATGTTGCTGCACTTCTTGCAGCGGATCTTGAAGACCTTGCCTTGGACTTTATCGTCCGAGATCGAGTATTTGGCCTGACAAGCGTCGCAGACGATCTTCATGGCTGTACCTGCATGACGTGGTTCGAGACGTCAGACCCCCAGGTCCGACTGTCCTTGGAGAAATGATCGCACTGCCAGAGTGCAGGGCGCAAGCCGCCTTAGGAGAATGGATCCGTAAGTCGGATGGTCTGCGCACGGTCGGGGCCTACGGAGATCAAGCAGAACGGCACGCCGGCCATGCCTTGGATGGTCTCTACATAAGCGCGCGCGGTCGGAGGTAGGTCTTTGACGTCCCGGACGGCGTCCGGCAGGCGGCCCCACCCGGGAAACTTCGTATAGATGGGCTCGGCGCGAGCGATGTCGTCGGGGTCGATCGGCGGCTCGTCGAGCTCCTTGCCATCGACCTTGTAGGCCGTGCAGACCGCGACCTCGGGGAGCTCCGCGAGGACATCGAGCTTGGTCAGCGCGAGCGACTGCATGCCCGAGAGCCGCACACCCATGCGCAGCGCCGGCAGATCGAGCCAGCCGCAGCGGCGCGGCCGGCCGGTCGTGGCGCCAAACTCCCCGCCCGCAATTCGCAGCGCATCGCCCGCCGCGCCGTGCAGCTCGGTCGGGAACGGACCCGCGCCGACGCGCGTCGCGTACGCCTTCGTGATGCCGACGACCGCGTCGATCTGGGTGGGCCCGATGCCCGCGCTCTGGCACGCGCCCGCGGCGATCGTCGATGAGGAGGTCACGTACGGATACGTGCCGTGATCGAGATCGAGCAGGCAGCCCTGCGCGCCCTCGAACAGGACGTGTTTGCCCTCGGCGATCACGCGGGCGACATGACGACCCGCATCGCCGGTGTGCGGCGCGAGGCGCTGGCCATATTCGTAGGCGTCGGCGATCCACTTCTCGACCTCCGCGGCCGTTGGCTGCGTGCCGCCGAGGTGCGCGATCAACGGGAAGAGCTCGTCGAGGTTCGCGTGCACGAGATCGCGCAGGCGATCGCGCTTGAACAGGTCGCGCATGCGAACACCCTTGCGTGCCGCCTTGGCCTCGTACGCCGGGCCGATCCCGCGCCGCGTGGTTCCGATCTCCTTGCCGCTCTTCGCGCCGCGATCTTCGCGCAGCCCGTCGATGACCTTGTGATACGGCAGGATCACGTGTGCGCCGAGCCCGACCAGGAGCTCGTTCTTCATCAAGAGGCCGCGCGCCTGACAGTCCGCGAGCTCCTCGAGCAGCGTCAGCGGATCGATCACCATCCCGTCCCCGAGCACGCAGCTCTTGCCCGGATGACAGACGCCCGACGGCACGAGGTGCGTGACGAGCTTCTTGCCTTCGATCACTAGCGTGTGGCCGGCGTTCGCACCGCCGCCGTAGCGCACGACCGTGTCGGCGCGCTCGGTGAACAGGTCGACGACCTTGCCTTTGCCTTCATCACCCCACTGGGCACCGACGACGATCACGACAGACATCAGGCGTCTCCTTGGTTGCTCGCATCCATAGACTCGTCGAGACCCGCACCGCGCAGCCAGCTCTCGGTCGGCTTCGCGGCGCACACGACCGCGCGCACGCCGCGCGCACGTAGCGAGCGAGCGACCGCCGCCGCGTTCGCGCCGTAGACGGCGACCCCGCGCGCGAGCACGGGCGGATCGATGCCGACCGCGCGCTGCGCCTGGGCGAGTGCTTCGAGATCGACCGCGAACCCGGTCGCGCGATGTGCGCGGCCGTACCGACCGATCAATTCGTCGTAGCGGCCGCCGCGCAGCACCGCGTCGGGCGCACCGCCCGCGTAGCCCGCGAACCGCACGCCGGTGTAGTAGTCGAAGCCGCGCAGGTCGCCGAGATCGATCGTCACCGCCGGCGCGGGTGGATCGGCGAGCTCGACGAACGCGGCGAGCACCGCGCGCAGTCGATCGAGCGCGGCGCGAACGTCGTCGGGCCACGGCAGCTGCGCCGCGCGCGCGAGCGTGGCGTCCGACGGTCCGTAGAGCGAGCCGAGCGCTTCGGCGAGGGCGCCGATGTTCGCCGGCAAGTCACGCGTCGCCGCGCGCAAGCCGCCGCGATCTTTTCGCGAGAGCGCGGCTGTGACGCGCATGCGTGCATCGTCGTCGGTCACGGCCCCCAGGATATAGCGCGCAGGCGCGACGTGCCCGATATCGAGGCGCGTCTCCGGCAATTGCGTTGCCGCGAGCGCCGCGGCTGCGACCGCGAGCACTTCCGCATCGCCCTCGGGCTCGCCCGCCCCGACGAGCTCGATGCCCGCTTGCAGGATCTCGCGCTGACCAAGCTCCCCGGCGAGCCGCATCACCGCGCCCTCGTAGCAGAGCCGCAGCGGACTCTCGACGTCCGCGAGCCGCGTCGCGACGATGCGCGCGACCTGCGGCGTGATGTCGGGCCGGAGCGCGACGACCTCGCCCGTTCCCGGCTCGACGAACCGGATCGCCTGCGACTTCCCGCCCGCGCCGAGCCCGCGCTCGAGCACGTCCGCGTGCTCGTAGATCGGCGTGATCAGCCGCGCGTAGCCCCACGCCTCGAACACATCGCAGACCCGCTCGGCGAGTGCACGCCTGCGCTGCGCCGCGCGCGGCAGAAAATCGCGCACGCCGGAAGGGAGTCGGATGGGCGGAACGGTCAAACCGTTCGCTACTCTACTCGGCGGTGTACCGTCGAGCCATGGATCCGCAGGTCGATCGCGTGCTCGCGGACGCACGTACACGCGGCATCGACGTGCGCGGGGAGATCGGCAGCACCGGCTATTGCGTAAGCTACGCGGTTGGCGACGCGCTCGTGATGCGCATTCCCCGCAGCGAATTCCCGATCGAGCTCGCGCGCGGCGATGGCCCGATCATCGACGGACGGGGCGTCGACAGCGCCTTGCTCGCACGGACTCTGCTCGCCAGCTCCACCGAACGCGCCCGCACCATCGATCGCGGTCCGCTCGCGCGGTTCGTCGACCAGCTCGACCTCGATGGTGGTCCCGCCGCGCTGCACGAGCGCGCGACGGGTCGCCAGGTGCTGCCCGGCGACGTGCCGGTGATCGCCCGCGCGCTCGCGGAGCTCCACGAGACCCTCGGCTATCACGGCCACCTCTGCCCCGCTCACATCTTCGTCGACGGCGAGCGCGTCACGTTCACCGATCCGCTCCCCGTCTATCCAAAGCTGCACGGCGCGGCCGGCTACGCGTTCCCGATCTACTCGCCGGCACTCGCGCCTCACGACGAAGGCATGCTCCTCCGCGATATCGCCGCGCTCGTCGGGATCGCGGCCAACGCGCTCGAGCTCGGCTGGGATGCGCGGATGCTCGAATACGTCGAGAACATCGCGAATCGCGGCATCCCGCGGCCACCGAACGTCATCCCGGTGCTCGACGAGTTTCATCTGCGTACGAGCCTGCTCGACGACGCGGTGCTGCGCGGCTGGATCGACGCCGCCGCGCGCCTCGCCCTCGATGGCTATCTACCCGCGCCGAGCATCCGGCCGACGTCGCGCGAGCCTCGCCCCGCGGCGCCCGGCATCGCGCGCTCGCTGCTCACGCGCTTCGATTTTCACGCCGCGCTCGGCGCGATCGCCCGGCGGCTCTCGCCATCACCGTCGCTGCTCGACTTCGTCGCCGCCGAACGTGCACGCGCGATCGAAGCGTACGAACGGCCCGACGTCACGGCCGCGTACAACGCACGTGATAGCTCGTTTGTCGCGATCGCCATGGCGCTGCCGGAGCTGCAGGCCTTCTACGGCGATCCGCCGCCCGCGGCGCTACCGCCTGTCGTGCATCCGCCCGAGGTCTTCGAGGAGTCCTACGCGCTGCGCACGCTGCTCCTCGATCTCGATCGCTTGCTCGCGCCGACGCCCGACACCCTCGCGCACGCCGGCGGCCTCCTGGCACGCGCCCGTGCATCGGCCGCAGCGCTCGGCGACGCGACGGTTCGCTCCGCGGCCGCGCGCCGCTACGTGAACTTCATCAGCCGGTAGCAGGCCGCTTGCGATGAAACTCGGTGCGCGCCTGAAACGCCTCCGCGAACGCGAGCAACACGCGATCGTCGTACGGGCTCGCGACCGCGTGCAGTGACAGCGGAAAGCGCTCGGGCGTGAAGCCCATCGGGATCGTGACCCCCGGCAGGCCCGCGAGGTTGCCGTCGGTCATCACGCGCCCGAAGCTGACACCATAGTCGTCGTCTGGAAGCTTCTTGTCGGCGAGGATCGGTGGATCGGCTCGGCCGGCGCCGACGACGACGTCGTACTTCGCGAACCGTTCCTGCCACTCGCGCTGCACGATCGCGCGCAGCCGCGCGGCTTTCACGTAGTCGACCGCGGAGAAGCCTGCATCCGCCATCCACTTCGCTTTGGCGTCCCACGGCTCGCGATCGTAGAGCGTGTACGCATGCGCGCGGGTGAACGACTCGAGCGCGACGTCGCGCTCGGCGAGCAGGATCGTGAGGATCGCTCCGAGGCGCTTGGGATCCGCCTCGAGTACGATCGTCTCGACGACGCTGCCGAGCGACTTGATCGTCTCCGTCGCGCGGGTCCACGCGTCGTTGTATGCGGGGCCGAGCGTCTTGCCCTTGGTCTCGACGAGCGCGATCCGCGACGGCGCACGCGCGGGCTCGAGCTCGCCCTGCCGCAGCGCCTCGAGCACGGGCGCGACATCGCGCGCGTCACGCGCGAGCACGCCGACCTTGTCGAGGGTGTACGCGACGGTCATCACGCCGTGCCGGCTGATGAGATCGTAGGTCGGGCGATAGCCGGTGACGCCGCAGAATGCGGCCGGGCAATCGATCGAGCCCCACGTCTCGCTGCCCAGCGCGAACGCGCACAAGCCCGCGGCGACCGCGGCACCGCTACCGCTCGACGAGCCGCCCGCCCACCACTTGGTGTTCCACGGATTGCGGCACGCGCCGTTGTGATTCGCCGTCGGCAAGCCGTTGCCGAACGCGTTCGCGAGCTCCGTCATCGACAGCTTGCCGAGCAGCACGCCGCCCGCCGCACGCAGGCGCGCTTGCACGTCGGCATCCGCGGCCGGCATGCGCTGCTGCAGCGCGCGTGTGCCCCACGTCGTGCGAATCCCCGCCGTATCGATCAGATCTTTCAGCGCGTACGGCATCCCGAGCAAGACGCCGCGCTTGCCACTCGCGCGCGCCGCATCCGCTTCCTTCGCCTCGGCGATCGCGCGCTCCGTCGTGACGGTGATGAACGCGTTCAAGTCTTGCCGCCGCTCGATCCGCGCGAGGTAGCCCTCGGTCAGCGCGAGCGATGTCAGCGTGCCGCCGTCGAGCTTGGCTGCGAGCTCGACGACCGGCAGGTCGAGGATCTCGTCGGGAATCACGTGTTCCTACGAAGCGGCGCGAACACGATCGCCGGCTCGATGTCCTCGAGCGTCGCGTCGCGCAGTGCTTGTAGCGGCGGCAGCGGCTTCTTCGGCGCGTTGTCCACGCGCTGACAGCTCGCGAGCGTCACCGCCGGCGCCGCGCCCACCAGCGTCAGGAACGTCCGTCGATCGACACCCATCGCGGCAGCATATCCCGTGTATGCTTTTGGACGGCGCGGCCCTGTCGAAGGAATGGCCGTATACACGTCACTCGTCACTCGTCACATGAATATCCGTCCACCACATCCCAAGCAGGTTTGTTTGTTGCAAACGGTAACGGGTATCGACTCCGACATGGAGTCACTGCACTGCGTACGACGTAATTCGTAAGAGGTACCAACTCACGGGCCCCATCACGCCCGGACGTGGGTCGCGCCACTCTTACAGATCGACGAGCTCTGTCTTGTTCGCCCGATTGATCGCCTGCTTCACGCGCTGCAGGAACTCCTGGATCCGATCGATCTCGTTCCAGACCTCGCGCGACGGCAGGCCGTAGTCCGTCACCTCGGTGACGTCGTAGCCGAGCGTCTCCATCTCCTCGGCCTTGAGGCCCTTCTCGGAGAACGTCTCCTTCTTGCGCTCGACCTTGTTCACCTGGCGATAGCGCACGTGGTTGTCGCCCGCGTCCATCACGTTGACGCCGTCGGTGCGCAGCGGCACCGCGCGCGCGGCTTCTTCCAGCTTCGGAATGATCGAGTCCTTCAGCACGAGGAGCTCGGGCACCGAATACGTGCGCACCTTGCCGTTCAGATCCTCCACCTCGGCCTTCGCGCTCTGGTTCGTGAGCGAGATGCGCAGCGCGAGGATGCGATCCTCGTCGATCAGCTCGCGGATCTTGTCGCGACATTCCTCGACGGTGTAGTGGCGCGACGTCGTCTTCTCGGAGCCCGGCTCCGGTGTGAACGCGTCCTTGCCCTCGATCGCCTTGCAGCGAAACGTGCGCTTCGTGTTGCCCGACGCCTTCAAGCGATTCGTCCACGAGGCGATGTCGCCCGCGAGCTTCTTGCGCCGATTGAACCCGTCTCCCAAGGTCATCCGCATGCGCGCATCATATGCCTAGAGAGGGTTCGGCGCGGGCATGAACTGCGTCGTCAGCGACGGGAATCGCATGCGCAGCTCGTCGGCGAGGCGCATCGCTCCGAAGACTTCCGTCGCGTAGTGGCCCGCTGCGACGAGCGTGATCTGCAATTCCTTCGCGAGGTCGCCTGCGCGCTCGGCGAGCTCGCCGGTCAAGAATAGATCGCAGCCCGCAGCCGCCGCATCCTCGAGGAGATCCGACGCCGCGCCCGAGCACACGCCGACGCGCCGCACGCTCGCGGGTCCGTACGGGAACACGAAGCGCGGCGCTTCGCCGTGACACACGCCACCGCCGATGCGCGCGATCGCGTCCTCGCGCGAGAGTGGCGTGCCCCAGCTACCGGCGAGGCCGAGCGGCGTCCCGCGCACGTCGCCGAACGGCTCGCGAACCGGATCGAGCGCGAGCGCGTCGCAGAGGCCGACGTTGTTGCCGAGCCGCGCGTGCTTGTCGAGCGGCAGGTGGTACGCGGCGAGCGAGCAGTCGTTGCCGAGGAGGAGCTTCAGCCGCCCCGCGAGCGGACCGGCGATCTTGGTGAGGCCGCTGCCCCACACGAGGCCGTGATGCACGACGATCAGATCCGCACCGGCTTCGATCGCCTTGCCGATCAGCTCCGCCGACGCCGACACGCCGGTGATGACGGTCTCGACCTCGAGCGCGCCTTCGACTTGCAGCCCGTTCGGCGCGAAGTCGCGAAACTTGTCGATCTCGAGCGTGGCGTCGAGATAGCCGACGACGTCGCGCAGGTGAACGGTCACGCCGGGGCGTCGCCGCCGAGCGCGACGGCAGGGAATTGCGACGCGGTCTGCATCGCGAGGTCCATCTGCTTGTCGCTGAGACTGAACGTCTTGTGCAGCTGCGCGAGGAACGCGTCTTCACGCCAATCGGTTTTTCCGTCGGCGAGCGCGATGATCATCGTGTAGACGGCGACCCAGTAGCGGTCCGCGTTGAGCTCGACGTCCTTCGCGATCTCGCCGAGCTCGGCCTTGGTGTCCTTGCCCGCGACCCGCGCGAGCGCGACGTCGACCGCTTCGTCGATCTCCGCGCCCGTGAGCACCTGCATGTCCGGAATCGCGCGGAGCACGGAGCGCATGCCGAGCCTCTCCTCGTGATGAACCTCTTCATCCGCCGCGGCCATCAGCGCCATGCAACGCACGAACGCGGGCATCAGCGCACGAACCTTCTCGCTCTTCTCCTCGAGCGTCATCAGGCCCGAGTGACGGCGCGCCGCCTCGAAGACTTCCTTCGCTTCGGTCTCGTCGAGCGCGAGTGCGGTCTGCAGACCGTCGAGGAAATCGATCTCGCTCTCCGCGAGCTCGCGGTCCGCGACGCAGACCTCGCACGCCATCGCGTACGCGCAGAGCCGCTGGTGCCGCGACGGCAGGCCCTTCGCCATCGCGGCGAACCGGCCCTTGCCGCCACCCGCTTCGCGGATCGCATCCGCGGCGATGTCGGTGAGGCGCCCGATCTCCTCACCGGACAGTCCCTCGAACAACGAGTGCCCACCGAGGGTGCCCTCGAACGTCACCATCTCCGATTCGGTGACGTCGCCGTCGGCCTCCATCGCGCCGAGCATCGCCTCGACCAGAAACCGCCGCGGATCGTCGGCGCCAACCTTGCCGCTGAACATCTTGCGAAGAAAGCTCATCGTTTCCCTCTCGTGAGGGCCCGACGGTATCAGCCGCGGTAGGCGGCCTCCAGCTTGGCGATGTCGAACTTCACCTGCTTCATCATCTCCTCGGCGACGCGGCGTGCCTTCACCTTGTCGGTGTCGGCCATCCACTCGCCGAGCACGCGCGGATGGATCTGCCAGCGCACGCCGTAGCGGTCATTGATCCATCCGCACGCCGAGGGCTTGCCGCCGTGCTCGAGGATCGCGTTCCAGTAGCGATCGACCTCGGCCTGCGAGTCGCACTGCACCATGAACGAGATGGCGTCGTTGAACGGGTCGTGCGGTCCAGCCGACATCATCATGAACGCCTGACCGAGCAGCGTGAGCTCGACGACCTCGACGGAGCCCGGCGGTCCGCTCGGCGAGTCGGCCTGCATCACCGAGACGCGGTCGACGCGAGACTCGGGAAATACGGTCGCGTAGAACCGCGCGGCCTCGGCGGCGTCTTTGGTGTACCAGAGGAAAGGGACGATCTTGTTGGTTGCCATATCGAGACGACGAACGAGCAGACCCGAAACAGACACGCTTTCTACGATTTGGCTAACACCGCGGCCAGGCATGGTAAGACGCCCTCATGGCGCCGGTTAAGAAGCCCGAGACCGACAACACCGTTCGTACGATGAGCGGCATCCCGCTCGAGCCCATGTACGGTCCCAAGGACCTCGAGGCGCGCGGGTGGAAGTACGACGAGAAGCTCGGAGACCCCGGCCAGTACCCGTACACCCGCGGCCCGCACGCGACGATGTATCGCGGCAAGCCGTGGACGATGCGCATGTTCGCCGGCTTCGGTACGCCCGAGGACACGAACAAGCGCTTCAAGTTCCTGCTCGAGAGCGGCCAGACCGGTCTCTCGACCGCGTTCGATATGCCGACGCTCATGGGCTACGACCCGGACCACGCGCGCTCGCTCGGCGAGGTCGGTCGCGAAGGCGTCAGCGTCGCGTCGATGGACGACATGATGCGCCTGTTCGGCGACATCCCACTCGACAAGGTCTCGACGTCGATGACGATCAACGCGCCGGCCGCCGTGCTGCTCGCGCTCTACGTCGCGGTCGCCGAGAAGCAAGGCGTCTCGCCCGACAAGCTGCGCGGCACGCTGCAGAACGACATGCTGAAGGAGTTCATCGCGCAGAAGGAGTGGATCAGCCCGATCCGCGGCCACATGCGCGTCATCCGCGACATGCTCGTGTGGTGCACGCGGACGATGCCGCAGTGGAACACGATCTCGATCAGCGGCTATCACATCCGTGAAGCCGGGGCGACGGGCGTCCAGGAGCTCGCGTTCACGATCGCCGACGGCATCGGTTACGTGCAGCTCGGCATCGAGGCCGGCCTCGACGTCGACGAGTTCGCACCGCGCCTCTCGTACTTCTGGGATGTCCACAACGACTTCTTCGAGGAGATCGCGAAGTTCCGCGCAGGCCGCCGCATGTGGGCCAAGATCATGCGCGAGCGCTTCGGCGCGAAGAATCCAAAGTCGTGGCTCCTCCGCACGCACGCGCAGACCGCCGGCGTCTCGCTGATGGCGCAGCAGCCGCTCAACAACGTCGTGCGCACCACGATGCAAGCGCTCGCCGCCGTGCTCGGCGGTACGCAGTCGCTGCACACGAACAGCTATGACGAGACGTACGCCCTGCCGACGGAAGATGCGGCGATGCTCGCGCTGCGCACGCAGCAGGTCATCTTCGAGGAGACCAACGTCGCAGCCGTCACCGACCCGCTCGCCGGCAGCTACTTCATCGAGACGCTCACGGATCAGGTCGAAGCGGCCGCGTGGGAGTACATCAACAAGATCGAAGCGATGGGCGGCATCGTGAAGGCCGTCGAAGAAGGCTACCCGCAGCGCGAGATCGCGCGCTCGGCGTTCGAGTACCAGCGCGAGGTCGACTCGGGCCGGCGCTCGATCGTCGGCGTCAACAAGTACGTCTCGGCCGAGGAAGGCGACAACATCCCGACGCTCAAGATCGAGCACGGGACCGAGTCCGCGCAGATCGATCGCGTCAAGACGTTCCGTGGCGGCCGCGACCAGGCGGCGGCGGAGCGCGCGCTCGCGGCCGTGCGCACGGCGCTTGGCGACGACAAGCAGAACGTGATGCCGCCGATCTTCGACGCGGTGAAGGCCAACGTCACGCTCGGCGAGATCTGCGATCTGTTCCGCAGCGAGCTCGGCGAGTATCGCGACCCCGCCTACCTCTGAAATTCGGCGAATTTTCGATGTCGCGTTGGGTACGTACGGGGTAGCGGCCCGTTAACGAACGCCCGGTGCGGCCGATTTTCTATACCGTGGTCCCACATGAGGACCACTTGGGGAGTGGTGCGGGCCCTTGCCTGCGCATCGATTCTGATCGCCACCGCGTGCGGCGACAACATCACGGCAGGGGGCGAGCTCGTCGTGGGTCCGCCGGGCGGAATCCCGAGCGCGCTGCGCACGAACGAGGCCGGCGGCACGGCGACGTTCACGATCACGCTCTCCAACCCTCCACTCCAGCCGATCACGATCGACCTCTCGAGCACGAACGAGCTCGAAGGCACCGTCGAGCCGGCGCGCATCACGCTCAGCCGCGACAACTTCGAAGCCGGCGTCATGGTCACCGTCACCGGCGTCGACGACTTCGTCGCGGACGGTAGCCAGCTCTACTCCATCCGCGTCGCACCGACGGCGGACCTCGATGCCGCCGACGTTGCGGTCGTAAACGACGACGACGACATGGTCGGCGTGCGCGTCACTCCGACCTCGGGTCTCGTCACCACGAAGCAAGGTGGCACCGCGACATTCACCGTCGAGCTCACATCGAAGCCGGCGGGGGCGGTCACCGTGCCGCTCTCGAGCAGCAACACGAACCAGGGTACGATCGATCGCGCCTCGGTCTCGTTCACAGACGCCGACTGGAACGCGTCGCAAACCGTGACCATCACGGGCAAGAACGACGGCCTGTTCAACGGCAACGTCATGTACACGATCGTCACGGGCGCGACGACGAGCGCCGATGCCGCGTACACCGATGTCGTCGTGGACGACGTGTTCGTCACGAACCTCGGCGCGGCGCTGCTCGAGCTCGAGCTGACGCCGGTCAACCCGACGGTCGCGCTCGGTACGACGCAGCAGTTCACCGCGACCGGCGTGTTCGATGACACGACCACACTCGACGTCACGCAGGCCGTGACGTGGGGCTCGGCGACACCCGCCGTCGCGACGGTGTCGAACGCGACGGGCACGCAAGGCCGCGCGTCGACGCACGCGATCGGCACGTCGTCGATCAGCGCGGCGCTCGGTGCGGTCACCGGGCAGACGACGTTGACGGTGTCGCCGGCGACGCTGGTCTCGATCCAGGTCACGCCACCCGACCCCACGATCGCGAAGGGCACGACGCAGCAGTTCACAGCGACCGGCGTCTACAGCAACAGCTCGACGCAGGACCTCACGAGTCAGGTCCTGTGGAGCTCGTCAGTCCTGGCGGTCGCGACGATCTCGAACGCGACGGGCACGCAAGGCCGCGCGCTCGCGCTCGACGCCGGCACCACGACAGTCAGGGCGACGCTCGGTGCGATCAGCGGCACCACGACGCTGACCGTCACAGCGGCCGCACTCGTCTCGATCGATGTCACGCCGGTCAACCCGACGATCGCGAAGGGGTCGACGCAGCAGTTCCAGGCGACGGGTCTCTACAGCGACGGTTCGACGCAGCCGCTGACCGCGAGCGCCACATGGGGCTCGTCGGCGACCGGCATCGCGACGGTCTCGAACGCGCCGGGCACGAAGGGACTCGCGGCCGGCGTTGCACCGGGCACGTCGACGATCAGCGCGACCTTTGACGGCATCACCGGCTCCTCGCTGTTGACCGTCACCGCGGCGACGCTCGCCTCGATCCAGGTCACGCCGACCAACTCCTCGACGACGGTTGGCGCCACCGTGCCGTTCGCCGCGACCGGGGTGTTCACCGACGGCTCGACGCAGGATGTCACGACGCAGGTCACGTGGGCCTCGACGACGAGCGTCGCGACGATCTCGAACGTCACCGGCTCGCAGGGCGTCGCGACCGCGCAGGGCGTCGGCCAGACGACGATCACGGCGACACTCGGTGCGATCGTCGGTCAGACGACGTTGACCGTCACGGCCGCGACGCTCGTGTCGTTCACGATCTCGCCGACGAACGCGTCGATCGCGAAGGGCACGACGCAGCAATACACCGCCACCGGCCTGTTCAGCGACAACACGACGCAAGACATCACCACGCAGGTGACGTGGGGCTCGTCGCTCGGCGCCGTCGCGACGATCTCGAACGCGGCGGGCACGCAAGGCCGCGCGAGCGCCGTTGCCGTTGGGACAACGGTGATCAGCGCGACGCGCGGCACGACGACGGTCACGACGAACCTGACGGTCACGGCCGCGGTGCTCCAGCTGCTCCAGATCACGCCGACGAACCCGTCGATCGCGAAGGGCACGAACCAGCAGTTCACCGCGACTGCGGTGTTCAGTGATGGCTCGACGCAGAACGTGACCTCGTCGACGACGTGGAGCTCGTCGAACACGACCGTCGCCACGATCGGCAACGCGCCGGGTAACCGCGGCCGCGCGAACGGTCAGAACGAAGGTACGACGACGATCACCGGCCTGTTCAGCGGCATCACCGGCACGACGCTGTTGACCGTGACCGCAGCGACGCTGTCGTCCATCCAGGTGACGCCGACGAACCCGACGGCGGCGAAGGGCACGACGCTGCAGTTCACCGCGACCGGTACGTACAGCGACGGCACGACGCAGAACCTCACCGCAGTCGCGACGTGGGCGTCGACGACGCAGGCCGTCGCGACCGTCTCGAACGCGGCTGGCTCGCAGGGTCTCGCCTCGGCGCTGAACACGGGCACCTCGACGATCAGCGCGTCGTTCAGCGGTCGCACGGGCTCCACGCTGCTGACCGTCAGCACCGCAGCGCTCGCCTCGATCCAGGTGACCCCGACGAATGCGTCCGCGGCGAAGGGCACGACGCTCGCGTTTGTCGCGACCGGCATCTTCACGGACGGCACGACACAGGACGTGACGACGCAGGTGACGTGGGGCTCGTCGGCCCAGAACGTCGCGACGATCTCGAACGTCGCGGGCACCGAGGGTATCGCGTCGGCGGTCGAGACCGGCACGACGACGATCAGCGCGACCTCCGGCGTGATCGTCGGCTCGACGACGCTCACGGTCACCGCGGCGACGCTGGTGTCGATTCAGGTGACGCCGGCGAATCCGTCGATCGCCGACGGCACGTCGCTCTCGTTCTTCGCGACCGGTATCTACAGCGACAACTCGACACAGGACCTCACGACGCAAGCGACGTGGTCGTCGACGAACGTGGCGGCGGCGACGGTGTCGAACGCGGGTGGCTCGCAAGGTCTCGCGACCGCGGTCGACCCGGGCACGACGCAGATCCGCGCGACGTTCGGCGCGACGCTCGGCGTCACGACGTTGACCGTCAGCGCGGCGACGCTATCGTCGATCCAGGTGACCCCGGCCAACCCGTCGATCGCCGACGGCACCTCGCTGCAGTTCACGGCGACCGGCGTGTACACCGATAACACGACGCAGGACCTGACGACGCAGGTGTCGTGGTCGTCCTCGACCGCGATCGCGACGATCTCGAACGCGGTCGGCACGCAGGGCCGCGCGAGCGCGGTCGACCCTGGCTCGACGACGATCACCGCGATCCTGGGGGCGATCAGCGGCTCGACGATCCTCACGGTCACGCCCGCGACGTTGCTGTCGATTCAGGTCACGCCGGCGAACGACTCGATCGCCGACGGCAGCACGCTGCAGTTCACCGCGATCGGCACGTACACCGACGCGTCGACCCAGGACCTCACCGCGCAGGCGACGTGGTCCTCGACCAATGGCACGACCGCGCAGATCTCGAACGCAGCGGGCTCGAAGGGCCTCGCGACGGCGCAAAACCCGGGCACGACGACGATCGGCGCGACGTTCGGCGGTGTCACCGGCACCACACAGCTCACGGTGACACCGGCGACACTCGCATCGATCCAGGTCACGCCGACGAACGCATCGATCGCCGACGGCACGACGTTGCAGTACGCGGCGACGGGCGTGTTCACGGACGGGTCGACGCAGGACCTCACGGCGACGGCGACGTGGAGCTCGACGACGACCGCCGCGGCGATCTCGAACGCGGCTGGCTCGCGAGGTCTCGCGACCGCGCAGGAGGCTGGGACGACGACGATCAGCGCGACGTCAGGCACCACGACCGGCTCGACGACGCTGACCGTCACCGCCGCGACGCTCGCCTCGGTCCAGGTGACCCCGACCGACTTCTCCATCGCGAAGGGCACGACGCTGCAGTACACTGCGACGGGCCTCTACACCGACGGCTCGGTGCAGGACATCACGACACTCGCGACCTGGTCGTCGACGAATTCGCTCGTCGCCACGATCTCGAACGCGAGTGGCTCGCAAGGCCTCGCGAGCTCGGTCAACCCGGGCACGACGACGATCACCGCGATCTTCAGCGGAGCCTCGGGCTCGACGTCGCTGACCGTCACGGCGGCGACGCTCGTGTCGATCGACGTCACGCCGAAGACGCCGTCGATCGCGAACGGCACGACGCAGCAGTTCACCGCGACGGGCCTCTACACCGACAGCTCGACGCAGGATCTCACCGACCAGGCGACCTGGGGCTCGACGCTGACGAGCGTCGCAACGATCTCCAACACGCCGGGCTCGCACGGGCGCGCGACCGCCGCCGGTAACGGCACCACGACGATCAGCGCGACGTTTGGTGGCCAGACGGGCACCACGACGCTCACGGTCACTGGCATCGTGTTGACGAGTGTCGTCGTCACGCCGGGTAACCCGACGGCGGCGAAGGGTGCGACGGTGCAGTTCACGTGCACGGGTATCTACAGCGATAACTCGACGCAGGACCTCACGGCGACCGCGCTGTGGGCGACGACGAACAGCGCCGTCGCGACGGTCTCGAACGCATCGGGTACACAAGGCAATGCGACCGCGGTCGAGATCGGCAGCGCGAGCATCTCGTGCACCACGGGCGGCTTCACCGACTCGTCGCTGCTGACGGTCACCGCTGCGGCGATCACCTCGATCACCGTCGCGCCGGCGAACCCCGCGATCGCGGCGGGCGTGCAGCTCCAGTTCACGGCGACGGTGCTCTACAGCGATGGCCTGGTCCAGGACATCACCGAGGACGCGGTCTGGACCTCGAGCAACACGAGCGCGGCGACGATCTCGAACCAGGCCGGCTTCGAGGGCTTTGCGACGACCGCGAACGCGGGCACGACAACGATCACCGCATCGTTCGGCGGCTCGAGTGGCACGACTCTCCTCACGGTCACGAACGCGACGGTCACGTCCATCGCGATCACACCCGTGAACACGACGATCGCGAAGAACACGCTGATCCAGTTCGTCGCGCTCGGTACGTTCAGCGACGGCTCGACGCAGGACATCACGACGGTCGCGACCTGGCAGTCGAGCAACACGACCGTCGCCTCGATCTCGAACGCGAGTGGTACGCAGGGCATCGCGACCGGCGGCAACAGCGCCGGCACCACGACGATCACCGCGATCTACCAGGGCATCACGGCAACGACGACACTGACGGTCACGAACGCAACGCTCCAGTCGATCACGGTCACGCCGGCGAACCCGACGATGGCCGATGGCACGTCGCTGCAGCTCGTCGCGACCGGCACGTTCAGCGACGGTTCGACGCAGAACCTCACGCTGCAGGTCAACTGGAAGTCGATGAACCAGCAGATCGTCAAGGTAGGTCAAGGTCGTCGCAAGCGCGGCGTGGCCGTCGCGTTGAACCCGGGCTCGTCGATCGTGACCGCGTCGACGCTCGGCATCTCGGGCACGACGACGATCATGGTTGTCCCGTAGCCTTCACGTATCCTTCACGCCCGCGCCGCGGTGACCTCACGCAAGCGCGTGCCAACGATGGCGTGATGAAATCTTCACGTTCGCCGTCCCTCTCCATCGGGATGTTGAGGCGAGTGACAGAACGGATCCGTAGCGCGACGAGCTTCCACGCGATTGCACACAGCGTGGTGGTCGAGCTCGCGTCGATGGCGGGGGTTGGTGGGTGTGCGGTCGTCCTTTGTGATTCGGGAGGTGAACCGACGCTGTGGATCGGCGATGGCTTCGTCGATCGCGCAGGCGCACACGCGTACCTCGAGGGCGGGTTTCGCGCGGACGCGAGCTTCGCGCGCGTGTGTGCGTCGCAGATCGCGCACTGCGATGGGGACTTGTGGGTGGCGCCGCTCCTGGGCGGAGATGGGGTGATCGGGATGTTGCGCGTCGTGGTCAGCGGCGCGGTGGATCGAAACGCGCTGACGACGATCGCGGCGTACGTCTCGATCCGCATCGCGATCTTGGGGTTGGCCTTCGACGACGCGCGATCGATCGACTCGCTCACGCCGCGGCAACGCGAGGTGGCCGAGCTCGTCGCGCACGGCTGCACGAACATCGAGATCGCGCGGATGCTCAAGATCTCGCCGAACGCCGTGAAGAAACACGTGTCCCGCGTGCTCGCGGTGCTCGACGTCTCGAACCGGACCGAGCTGGCGGCGCTGACAGGACGCTGGCGAGCGCCGTCGGGAATCGACCAAGTCCTGCCACCTACACTCCAGGTCGTCCTTCGTAACTCAGCGAAAACGCAGGCCGTGCAATGCCCGGAGAAAGTCGCGTGACCTTTGCAGAACAAGCGCCGTCCCCCATGTACAGCAACCAGATACAAAGAAGAGGGGCCGGCAGCATGCTGGATGAAGAAGAGCTCGAGGGGCTTGTGGTGGCGGCGGCGGCGCAAGACGAAGTGGCGTGGCAGCGGCTCTGGGCCGTGATCGAGCCACCGCTGTCGCGCATCATCGCGCAACCGCGGTTCCTCGGTCGGCTCGGCCAGCGTGAAGATGATCGGCGCAACATCGTCGTCGCCGTGATGGCGCGCCTCCGCGCGGACAGCTTCGGCCGTCTGCAGATGTACCTCGACGCACGCACGAGCAACCCGCGCCTGCGGTTCCTCAGCTGGCTGCGCGTGGTCGCGAAGCGCGTCGGCATCGACTACCTGCGCTCGCACCCGGACTACGTCCGCCGTCACGACGCAGACGCGAGTCGCCCGGGCGTATGGATCGATGCCGGCACGTTGCCGCCCGCCTCGCAGATCTTCGGCGAGCGACCGCCGGTCACGAATCGCGGCACCGCGCGCGAGCTGCTGCGCTTCGCAGCGGGCGCGATTCCCGACGACCAAGTGCGCGCGCTCGAGCTGTGGGCGCAGAGCGAGTCGTTCGACGACATCGCGAAGGCACTCGGCTTCGCGAGCGCACAGGAAGCAGAGAAGATCGTGCGCGCGGCGATCGAGCGCCTGCGCCGTCGCTTCCGTCCCACGGAGGATCGGTTGTCATGAACGAGTGTCCCGAGCTCGGCGTGCTGGAAGTAAATCCGCTTCCGCCCGAGCTGCGGGACCACATCTCGAGCTGCAACTCCTGCAAGCTCGTGCTCGAGGTCTTCGATGCCGCGGCCGGCCGCCTCGACGTCGACGACTGCATCAGCTTCGACGCGCTCCTCGCCGCCCGCGCCGACGGCACGCTCGGTCGTGCGGGCAAGAACCTCCTCGAGCGTCACCTCGCGAGCTGCGAGGCATGCCGCGAGGTCGCCGAGACGCTCTCTCCGACGCAAGACGCCGACGGCGATCAAGAAAGCCTGCCGCAGGTCGACCCCGCTTCGTACGCACTCGGCCTCGAGGTCGCGCGTGGCGGCATGGGCCGCGTCATCGCCGCGCGTGATCTGCGCATCGGCCGGCCGATCGCGATCAAGGAATTGCTCGGACGCACGCCGCAGCTCGCCGCGCGGTTCGAGCGCGAGGCGCGTGTCACCGCTCGCCTCCAGCACCCCGGCATCGTCCCGATCTACGAGATCGGCAAGTGGCCCGACGGCACCCCGTTCTACTCGATGCGCATGGTCGACGGCCGCATGCTCGGCGAGGCGATCGACTCCGCGAAGACCTTGCCCGCACGGCTCGCGCTGTTGCCCGCCGTCATCGCCGCCACCGAAGCCGTCGCGTTCGCGCACGCGAAGCGCGTCATCCATCGCGACCTCACGCCATCGAACATCCTCGTCGGCGCGTACGGTGAGACGGTCGTCATCGACTGGGGGCTCGCGAAGGACCTCGCGGACGGCACCCACGAGGACGACACCGACGATTCACCCGCGGCGGAGACGTCGAACGAGCGCCTGACCGGCGTCGGCGCCGTGATCGGCACGGCGACGTACATGCCACCCGAGCAAGCGCACGCGATTCCCGTCGACGAACGCGCGGACGTGTACGCGCTCGGGGCGATCCTCTATCACGTGCTCGCCGGCGCGCCGCCATACCGCGCGAAGACGTCGAAGGAGCTGTTGCGTGCGGTCAAGACCGCCCCGCCGCGACCGATCGAACGCGTGCAGCCGGGCACGCCACGCGACCTCGTCTCGATCATCACGAAGGCGATGGCGCGCGATCCGGACGCGCGGTACCCGTCGGCGCGCGAGCTCGCGGAGGAGCTCAAGCGATTCCAGACCGGCCGCCTCGTCGAGGCGCACGTCTATTCGCGGTTCGAGCTGGTCAAGCGCTTCCTCGCGCGCCACCGCGCGGCCGTGACGGTGACCGTGCTCGCCCTCGCGATCTCGCTGTCGTTCGGCACGGTCGCGGTTCGCAAGATCATCCGCTCGGGCAAGGAAGCGAGAGAGACGGTGCGCGAGCTGACCCTCGAGAAGGGGCGCATCGAATTGCTCGCGGGCAATACGCAGCGCGGGCTCGCGTACGTGTGGAACGTCTATCAGAGCGGCGACAACAGCCCGACGCTCGAGTTCCTGCTCGGGAACGCGTTGCGCGGCCTCTCGACGTCCGAGTACACGCTCGATTGCGGTACGAACGGCTCGGCGCGCGGGCTCGCGTTCGATCGCAGTGCCAAGCTCGTCGCGGCCGGCTGTCACGAGGTCACGAAGGTCTGGCGGATCGCGGACGGCAAAGTGGTCGCGAGCTTCGAGACCGGCGACGCGGGCTATGACGGCGTGTTGTTCTCCGTCGACGGCAAGCTGCTCGCGACCTGGGGCGAGAGCGGTATCGCACGCATCTGGGATCTCGCGACCGGCAAGATCGTCGCGACGCTCGACCACAACAGCGCCGAGAAGCAGCGCGCGGCCGGCGCCGCTGAAAAGGATCTGACGCGGAGCGAGATCAACCGAGCGTCGTTTTCTCCCGACGCGACGCAGCTCGCGACGACGGGCGCGGATGGCATCGCGCTGATCTGGAACGTTGCCAAGCAAGAGTTGGCGGTTCCCCCCGTCATCGGCAGCGCGGCGATCCTCGCCGATCACCGTGCGCTTTACGGCGGCTTCAGTCCCGACGGCAAGCGTCTGTACACGATGTCGCCCGACGGGCTCGGCGCCGGTTGGGACGCGAAGACCGGCAAGAACCTCGGCCACATCGAACACGGCAGTCAGACGATCGGCGGCGACCTTTCACTGACCGGCGACCAGGCCGTCTCGTGCGGTCAAGACGGCCGCGTGCGGATCTGGAACCTCGAAGGGTCTGGTGAGCTACTGCATCAGTTCGAGGGCCACACCGCGCCCGTGTGGAAATGCGTGTTCTCGCCGGATGGCAACTTCGTGCTCACCGGTGGCCACGATGGCCGCGCGAACGTCTACGACCTCACGGAAGGGCGGCTGCTCACGACGGTCGATCACGGTGACATCGTGATCAACGCAGGCATCTCGCCCGATGGTCGGCGGTTCGCGACGACGGGCCTCGCCGGTCGCGTCCGGCTCTGGGATACGCACACCGGCGCGCTGGTCGCGAACCTCGATACCGTGAAGGGCAAGGACGCGCGGTTCGCGGACAACGAGCACCTCGTCGCGGCGCGTGGCGATGGACGCATCGAGATCTTCCGGCTCGAGCCGCCCGCACACCTCGATGTGCCGGGCAGCGCGGAGGTTGGCTTCGCGGGAACCCAGCTCGTCTACGGCGAGACAGCGACCGCGACGTCGATCTCGATCCGAGACCTGACGAACCGTCCGAATGACACCGCGCGCGACATGAGCGGTCCGTTTGCGGTCGCGAAAGGGGCACCGTTTGTCGCAGGCATGCGAGGCACCGGCGTTCGCATCCTCGACCTCACGAAGAGGACACCACCACGCGACATCGCAATCGAGCAATCCGAACACCCCGTGCAGCGCCTCGCGCTGTCGGCCAATGGCACACGCCTCGCGGTCATCTATAAAGATCGCGACGCCGAGGTCTGGGACACGGCGTCGGTGTCGAAGCTGCTGACGCTCGCCGGTGCGCGCGAGGCGACGCTGTCCGAAGACGGTCGCAAGGCGCTCGGCTGGACGCGCGTGCGCGCGGTCGTGTGGGATGTCGACGCGCACAAAGCAGGCGTGACAATTCCCGTCGCGGCGCCGTTCTCTGTTGTTGGGTTCGCACGGATGGGCACACGCATCGCAATTCGAGAAGGCGCCGGTGTCGTCACCCAGGTGAAGCTCTGGGACACGCAGACCGGCAAGCTCGTGACCCAGCGTCCGGACACGAGCACGACCACGACGTTCGACCCCACACACACGTGGCTGACGACGATCGATGTCGACCTCGACGTCACGGTGTGGAGTAGCGATGACGGGAGCGAGCGCGCGTCGTTCTTCGGTGAGAAGCTGATGCAGGTGCAAGTGAATCCGCAGGGCACGCTGGTGGCCGGCATCGCCGAATACGGTGCCGTCGCGATCCTGATGAGCGCCACCGATGGACGCATCCTCGCGCGCTGGCCACTCGAGCACGCGCAGCCCGCGATCAGCAGCATCGGGTTCGATCCTCCGAAAGACGGCTCGGTCGTGTGGACGCACGACGGCAGCGCCGTCATCACGCGCTCTGCGAAGACCGCGGTGTGGCCCGTCGCCAATCGACACACCCCGAAGCAGATGAAGGAGCTCGTGCATCGGAACGTCTTGTGGGAGGTCAAGGACGGCCAGCTCGCGTGGATCACGAATGCGAGGATGCAGGGCATCGTCATGCGCGATGGCAAGCCGCAGCCGAACGTCGAGGTCATCGTGGAGATCCGCACACCCCCGGATATCGGCGCCGCGCCGATCAGCTGGGAGTCTTCGAAGAAAAAAGTCAGCATGCGCCCACTCGAGACCAACTCCGCTGGTGAGTTCTCGACCGACGAGCTCCTGCCAGGCGAGTACACGCTCACCGTCGGGAAGCAGACGTTCACCGCGTACGTGAGCACCGAAGTCGAAACGATCAAGATCGAGCTGTCATCACCTTGAGTACCCTCGCAGCAATCTTCGCGCGCGTGCGTCTCCTGCACGTGCTCGCCCTGATCCTTGGCGCCGCCGGCTTCGCGATCCTCGTGGATCGCGTCGGCTGGGCGTCGATGCGGAGCGCGGTCATCGGTGCGGGTGTGTGGTTCGCGTGGATCGCGCTCATCGACCTCGCGTCGGTGTTCAGCGACGCGGCCGGCGCCTACTGCTTCGTGCGCGCGGAGGCGCCGGTGTCGTACTGGCGCGTGTTCGCGGCGCAGGCGAGCGGCATCTCGATCAACCGGCTGACGCCGGGCAACTCGCTCGGCGAAGCGATCAAGGTGACGATGCTCGTCGATCACGTGCCGAAGGCCGTCGCGGTCGCGGCGATCGTGAAGTTCAACCTCGCGACGTTGTATGTCGCGTTCACCGTCGTCGTGATCGGCGTGCCCCTGACGCTGCTCGGCCTCGACCTGCCGCCGCGGATGGAGCTCGCGGTGTGGATCGGCACGGCGACGATCGTCGTGCTCGGCGTGTTGCTCGCGCTGCTGCTCCGGCGCGGTGCGCTGTCGACGCTGATCGCCGCGATGCGCCGGCTGAGCGTGATCTCGGACGCGCGGGCGGCGCGATGGACAGAGAAGGTCATGGCCATCGACGCGAGCATCAAGGCGTTCGGCAATCCGTGGTCGCGACGCGGCGTGATGTTCATCCTCGGCTCGCGGCTCCTGCACTTCGCCGCGACGATCGCGGTGCTGCGTGCAGCCGCTGTCCCGATGACGCCGCCGATCGTGATCGGCATGCTGTCTGTCGGCATCATCGTGATGTGGATGTCGAACATCGTGCCGCTCGGTCTCGGCCTCGCGGACGGAACGAACTACATCTTGTACGGCGCGCTCGGCTCGTCGCCGGTCGCGGGCCTCGCGTTCACGATGGTGAACCGCACACGCACGTGCGTGCTCGCGGCGATGGGCCTCTCGGTGATGTTCATCGCGAACCTCGTCGACCGCGGCCGTCCGACGTCCGTCCGAGATGCGGACGCCCCGTCCGGCATGCGGACAGCCACGCGCCCAAGCATCTGATCCCAAAGGCCACCATCCTTGGCCCGCCTCGTGGATTGCCCGACGGCATGAAGAAAGCCGACGCGCATCCACTCGATCATCACCCGTCCTTTCGCGCCGTGGTCGAAGCGGCGCCCGCGCTCGCGGACCTCGCAGCCGAGGTGAAGAGCACCCGAGAGCTCGTCGGTACGCTCGCGATCGCATGCGGCGATCTCGCCGAGGGGTTCGCCGCACCGCCGGCGAGCCAGCGCCGGCTCGTCGCGCATCACCGCGCCTGGATCGCCGTGCGCCAGATCGATCGCGCGGTGACCGCGGTCCGCCGGCGCGGTCGGACGGACGTCGTGCAGCGCGCGCGACGAGCGATCGATCGGGCGGACATACTGATCGGCGCGTTGCTTCCTTCCTTCTGAAAATACACGTGATTGACTCCACAATCGATGCGACTGCGTCCTACAGCCGTCCTCGATAGAGCGTTACCATCGCAACTGGAGGTCTCATGCGAATCAAGGTCGTACTGATGACGTGCATCGCGCTCGCGAGCGCGTCGGCGGGTTGCAAGAAGAAGGGCGGCGGCGGTGGCGGCTGGCTCGTCGGCGAACAAGGTCTCATGGTCAACGTGCAAGACGACGGCACGCTCGGCGACGGCTACGACCTCGGTGCGAGCGAGACACTCGGCGCGATCGCATGTCGCTATCTCGACGAAGCGTGGGTCGTCGGCAACGCGGGCACGCTCCTCTACACCTCGGACGCCGGCGCGAGCTGGGACTCGCACGATCTCGGCACCACCGCGAACCTGCGCGCCCTCGCCACACAAGACGCGGGGCCGGTCTTCATCGCCGGTGATGGCGTGTTCTTCACGTCGGTCCCGGAGCACGAGACCGGCAACGCGCAGTGGCAGCAGCTCTCCGACGGCTCCGCAAACTTCCGCTCGATCGCGGCCGCGCAGCGTGCGAGCACCGTCCTCGCCGTCGCGGAGGACGGCAGCGTGTACTCGTACGCGAACGGCGCGCTCGACAAGATGATGTGGATCGACAGCGCCCGTGCCGTCGCGGTCTCTCCGAACGGCCTCCACGCCATCGTCGTCGGCAACGGCATCTCGCAGTCGAGCGACGGTGGCAAGACGTGGACGCTCGCCGAGAAGAGCGACGTCACGTACAACGCGGTTCGCATCGACGACACGGGCGATGCGGTCGCGGCCGGCACGAACGGCACCATCGCGAAGATCGATGCAGAGGGCCGCGTCCTCCTCCAGCAGATCGGTAACGCGGAGCTGCAGACGCTCCACGTGCTCGGTTACAGCAAACGGGGGTACGCCGCGGGTAACGGCGGGCAGACCTGGATCACGAACGACGGTGGCTGGACGTGGGCGCTTGGACCCAACGTCGGTCGCACCGTGCTCGGCATCGACGAGATCGGCCTCGGTCACAACTAGTTCGCCGCTTCGCGTGCGCCTGCCGTGCTGCATCACGCAGAGCGGGTCATCGCTCGCAAGAGAGCGATCACACGATCTGGTCGAACCTTGACCTTGACCTTGACCGGAACAGGAACAGGAACTTGGACGTTCCGGTTCCGGTTCAGGTTCGTTCGTCACGGGCTCGCGACCGTTACCCGACGGCGCGATCCAGCTAACCGTTAGGACAACGTCAGCGTGAACCCCGCGCGCTCGTCCGCGGGTCATGATGGTCTTGGTGGGTTCCGGCGAGTCTTCGGGCGGTGATGCGGCAGATCCGATGATCGGCCGCGTCATCGCCTCGCGCTACCGCATCGAGAAAAAGCTCGGCGCCGGCGCGATGGGCGCTGTCTATCGCGCGCGTCACGTGAAGGTCGGCCGCGCGTTCGCGATCAAAATCCTTCACGTCGACCTCCTCGAAGACTCGCGCTTGCAGCGCCGCTTCACTCGCGAAGCCGAGCTCGCGGGCACGCTCTCGCATCCGAACATCGTCTCGGTCATCGACGTCGGCGAGACGTTCGAAGGTCTCCACTACATCGCGATGGAGTACGCCGACGGTCCGACGCTCGGCGAGGTCATCAGCACGCAATCGCCCATCCCAGGCCCGCGGGTCATCGAGCTCGCAACGCAGCTGCTCGACGGCCTGCAGCACGCGCACAAGCACGGCCTCATCCACCGCGACTTCAAGCCCGACAACGTCATCATCGTCACCGAGCTCGACGGCAAGGAATCCCCTCGCATCGTCGACTTCGGCATCGCGGTCGTTCGCGATGACGCGAGCAGCGCGGAGCGCGAACGCCTCACCACGGCAGGCATCGTGCTCGGCACGCCGCACTACATGGCGCCCGAGCACGTCACCGGCCAGGCGATCGACCACCGCATCGATCTGTTCGCCCTCGGCGTCGTCCTCTTCGAGATGCTGTGCGGCAAGATGCCGTTCGAAGGTGACGGCGTCGATGTCGCGCGCGCGAACCTTCTCGAGCAAACGCCGCACATGGCGGACCGCGCCCCGAACGTCGACGTCGACCCGCTCCTCGAGGCGTTCACGCGCATGCTCCTCTCCAAGGCTCCCGACGCCCGGCCCGGGACCGCGAGAGCCGCTCGCGACATGCTCGACATGATCGCCCGCGATCGCGCCAAGGCCGCCGCGTTCTTCGGCGTCACCATCGACGACGCGACGGTGCCGACGCGGGCCACGAAGATCGCGATGTCGCCGTCGTCATCTCCATCTCCGTCGCCGTCGTCGTCCTCGTCGTCGTCGTCGTCGTCGTCGTCGTCGTCGTCGTCGTCGTCGTCCTCGTCGTCGTCGTCGTGGTCCTCGCCCGCACTCGCGCGCCCGCCGCTCCCCTCGCCTTCGTCCGCGCCACTCACTCCGCACGCCGCCCCGGCGTCCGCCGTGCCCACCACGCCGCGCGGCGCTTCGCACGGCGCTCCGCCC
>JALZOJ010000050.1 GCA_030857175.1 Myxococcota bacterium
GGCTGGCTCAAGGAAGTGTTCTCGTCGGAGATCGAGCGCGAGCGCCAGCAGCTCGAGCAGTACAAGCGTGTCGGCCGCGATGGCCTCATCGCCGGTGTGCCCTCTGCATCCGCGAAGGTCGACGTCGTCGAGACGCTCGGTGAAGCCGGCGCACCCGAAGGCGATGCCACGCAGCTCGGCGGCCCCGACTTCGACGAGCTCGAGAAGATGGTCAACGCCGCGGCACAGCCGGGCCTCGCGCGTCCGCAGGCCCCCGCTTCTACGGGCGCGGCTGATGATGATGAGGACGGCGAGTTCGGCGAAGAAGCGCCGACCGAGATCTTCGGCGAGGCCGATGGTCAGCAACCACAGATGCCGGCGGCCGCTGCAGCGCCTAGTACAAGTGCCAGCGCGCCGTCCCAGCCGATGCGCCAGTCGCCGGTCTCGTCGCCGCCGCCCTTGGGTCGGCCGCCGCAACCGCCGCCGCGTGCACCGACCGCATCGACTCCGCCGTACGCGGCCTCGCCGCGCTCGCCGTCGATGGGCATGGACGCGCAAGGGCAGTATTCGCAGCAGCCGTCACCGCACCAGGGCTACCCGCAGCAATATCCTTCGGCGCAGCAGACGCCAGCGCCGCAGCACAATCAGCCGATGGCGCATGGCACGCCGGCGCTCGTGCCCGTCGGTCAGCCGATGAACGCACTCGCTCAGCCGGGTCAGCCGCAAGCCCGAACGCTGATGGGCGCCGCGCCGCCGCCGGGTGTTCCGAACTACGGCCAGGGTTATCCTTCGGCGAGCCAGCCGGGTGGGACGTATCCACCCTATCCACAGCATCCCTCGCAGCAACATCTCTCGCAGCCGCAGATGCAGCAGGCGCCGTACGGCTCGCATCCGTCGAACCCACAGATGCAGTCGATGAGCTATCCGCAGATGAGCTCGATGAACCCGCCGATGCAGCATCCGTACGGCAGCCAGCCGAGCTATGCGCAGGCGACCGCAAATCCGATGATGGAGACGGCGCACGTCGGCCAGCTGGCGGACGGCAAGCGCAAGTCGTCGATCGGTCGCGATGTCGCCATCGGTGTCGCGATCGCGGCGCTCGTGCTCGGCGGTTTCCTCGCGGTGAAGTTCCTCGTGCTCGACGCGAGCGACAGCGAGCCCGCGGCGTCGAGCTCGACGATCGCGACACTGCGAATCTCGATGCCCGACAACGTGACGGCCGAGCTCTACGTCGACGACAACAAGCTCCAGGCCGTGAAGAACGGTCTCGAGATTCCTGTCACCGCCGGTCAGAAGAAGATCAAGCTGCTCGGACCGAATGGCGCGCGCTGCGAGCAAGAGATGAAGCTGCCGGCCGGCAAGACCACGACGGTCGAGTGCATCATGCACGCGGGCAGTGGCAGCGCCGTGCCGTCCACTGGAAGCGGTAGCGCAGGCAGCGCGACCGGCAGCGCAGGCAGCGCGGACGCGAATCGCGATCCGTATTCGACGCCGCGCCCGACGGACAAGATCGTCGACAAGACGGATCCCGCCGCCGACAAGGCCGCTGCCGACAAGGCCGCCGCCGACAAGGCCGCCGCCGACAAGGTCGCTGCTGCCGACAAGGCCGCCGCGGACAAGGCCGCAGCCGCCGACAAGGCCGCCGCCGACAAGGCCGCGAAGGCCGCCGCCGACAAGGCCGCCGCCGACAAGGTGAAGACCGGCGACAAGACCGTCGCCGACAAGGCCGACAAGGCCGCTGCCGACAAGGCCGCTCGCGACAAGGCCGCTCGCGACAAGGCCGCTCGCGACAAGATGCCCGTCGAGGAGAACCCGATCGACAAAGCCGCGTCGCTGCCGTCGAAGGGCTTCCTCAAGATCATTCCGCCCAGCAACGCACAGGTCATGATCGACGGCGCGACGCCGGTCGGCTCGCTCAGCAAGCTGGCGCTGACGCCCGGCAAGCACAAGGTCATGTTCATCCTCGGCGCCGACAAGCACACGTTCTCGGTGACCGTGAAGGCCGGCGAGACCGTCACCCTCGACAAGCACGACCTGCAGTAAAAGGGGCCTGGCCCCATTTACCGGACAGCCGGACAGCCACAGGCTGCCGCGCGCTTCTTCGCTAGTGCTTCTCTTCGGTCGCTTCGAGCTCGCGCAGCTTGCCCTCGAGCTCTTCGATGCGGTCGGCGAGCGTCTTCACATCTTTGTTGATCGACGACCACGGCGTGACCGCATCGCGGACGCCGTCGATCGTGTTGCGGATCTTGCTGTCGACCTGCTTCTGCCACTCGTCGAGACGCTGGCGCGAGTGATCGACCCACTCGCGAAGGGCGGCGAGGCTGCGCTTCTTGACGAGCGCTTCGTCGACCACGCCGTCCTTGTCGGTCTCCTCGGACAGGGGCGGGTCGATGATGTCGTGCCCGTCCTTGTCCTTGCGGCCCGGTAGGATGGACTGGACGCGGCGCTGCGCCTCGGCGAACCACTCGCCACCCGACTGGATGATGTTCCGCATCGCGCTGAGCGGGAGGAAGCTGCGCTGCTTCTTCTCTTCCTCGAAGATGATCTGCGCCAGGGTGACCGTGGTCAGGTCTTCCTTGGTCTTGTTGTCGACGATCTTGACCTCGTCGCCCTTGCGGATCATTTCGCTGATCTGGTCGAGCGTGACGTACCTGCTGTGCTCCGTGTCATAGAGCTTGCGGTTCGCGTAGCGCTTGATGATCCGAGTCTCGGGCATCCGCATGACTCCTAAGCTTTTTTAACGGTATCACGCACCGCGCAACGCGGACAATCATCGGATGGTGATGAACGTCGGGCTATAAAAGAGGGATCGTGGGCCCCGAGCATATCGTCGCGCGCCTCAAGGCCATTCGCGACCCACGGATGCGAGTGCTCGCACTTATCGAAGCGTTTCGCGAGGGTGATGAAGGTGGGTGGATCGAGGTGATCGCCACGGTCGTCGCGCGGTCGCACACGGTCGACGACGCGGACGCGATCCTTGCTGTTCAAACGATCACGCAGGCCGCGGGTGAGGAGGGCCTGCCCTACGAGACCCGCAAGCGGCTCTACGAAGCGGCGGTGGCCCGCGGCCAGCCCGCGATCGCGCGATTGTTTCTGACCGAGTCACCGAACACGCTCGTGTACGGTCAGATCGAGAAGGCCCTCGCCCCCGAGCGGGCACTCAAGCCGACCGGCCGGCCGTTGTCGCTCGGGGAGCGCAAGGCGATGGCGCGCACGAACAACCGCGAGCAGATCCTGCTCCTGCTGCGCGATCCGCATCCCGCCGTGGTCGCGATCCTCGCGGACAATCCGCACGTCACCGAGAGCGACATCCTGAAGATCGCATCGCGCCGGCCGATGGTGCCCGAGTCACTCACGAAGCTCGCTGCGCATCCGCGGTGGGGCGTGCGCCACGCCGTGAAGCGCGCGCTCGTCATGAATCCGTCGACGCCGCTCGCAGATGCGATTCGCATCGCGACGACGTTTCGCGCAGCGGAGCTCGCGGAGCTCGCCGAGGATCCCGCGCTTCCGGAGCCACTGCGCGTGCACGCCGCCGAGGTTCGCGCGGCGGCGCTGCGCAGACCGCAGGCCTGATTACGAGTCTGCGGACTTCTTGCGGCGGCGGACGACGACCTCTTCCCACTCGCCGTCGTCGGACTTCGAGCTCGACTCCATGATCTGTTTCGGGCTCGCGGTTGGAAGCTGCTTGGCGTCCTTCGACTCGAGCTCTTTGTCTTCCTCGTCGCCCTCCACCTTGGAGGAGCGCTTGAAATTCTTGATGCTCCGACCGAGCGCGTCGCCGATGGCCGGCAGCTTGCTGGCACCGAACACGACGAGGACGATCAGCAGGATGATGATTAGCTCGCCCATACCGGGCATGGCGTGCTCCTAAAGTGACTGGCCCGCAGCGTAGCACTTTTATCCGGCGCGCTGAAAACCGGCTCCAAAAGTTGGTTCCGCCGGTGCGCCTTGCCTATGTTCTGGCCATGCGACGCGTCGCCGCAGCCATTGTTTGCGTGCTGTGGACCGGTGCAGTGAACGCCGATCCGGTGATTCATGCCGGCGCGCAGCCCGCGCCACCGGTCCCTTCCGCCGAACCCGCGCTCGACCAACACCTCGATGCCCGGCGAAACATCCGTGGCTGCGCCGTCGACGAAGCCTGCGGTCGAGCACAGGACATCCTGCGCGAGTTCGAGCTCGAGCGGATGCCGCCGCCCGGCAAGGACCCGTGGATCAGCGAGCGTACGCCTGCGGGCAGCCGCCTCGAGCCCGGCCCCATCGTGGTCGTGAAGAAGCCGAGCGAGCTGCGCCCCGATGCGCCATGGCTCGACACGCTCGAGATGCCCGACCTGCCCGTGAAGTGGTCGCAGCGCCTCGCCGACTACCTCGTGTTCTATCGCGACGACCCACGCGGTCGCTCGATCATGGAGAGCTGGCTCGTCGCGCAAGGCCGCTATCGCGACTTGATCGTCTCGCACCTTCGCAAGTCGAAGCTGCCCGAGGATCTGCTCTACGTCGCGATGATCGAGTCGTCGTACGATCCGAACACGCTGTCTCGCGCCGGCGCGCTTGGCCTGTGGCAGTGGATGCCCGAGGGCGCGAAGATCTACGGGCTTCGCCGCGATCGCTGGGTCGACGAGCGCAAGGATCCATACCGCTCGACCATCGCGCAGATGGATTACTTCAAGGATCTGTTCCAGCGCTTCGGCGACTGGCACATCGCGCTCGCCTCGTTCAACGTCGGCTACGGCTCGATGCTGCGCTCGATCGCGCGCTACAACACGAACGACTACTACCAGCTCTGCGCGTACGAGAACGCGGTGCCGTGGGAGACGTGCTGGTACACGCCGAAGGTGCTCGCGACTGCGATCGTCGGCAAGAACCGCGCGGCGTTCGGATTCGACAAGGTGAAGCCCGCCGCGCCCGAGGCCTGGGACGAAGTCGCGGTGCCGACCTCGATGTCGCTCGGCGTGATCGCGCGCGCGGCCGGTGCGAGCGAAGCGGAGATCAAGAAGCTCAACCCGCATCTGCGCCAGGGCCGCACGCCGCCGGGTGAGGCGGGCTATCTCGTGCGCGTCCCGCTCGGCAAGAAGGCCGACAGCGCGCGCCGCATCGCGGAGCTGCAGTCGGACTGGGATGGCTTCGACGCGTATGTCGTCGCGCACGGCGAGCGGCTCGAGGACGTCGCGACGACGTACGGCATGTCAGCGCTCTCGCTCAAGCGGCTCAACAACATCGCGCACGAATCGGAGGTCGAGGGCGGCACCGTGCTCGTCGTGCCGCGCATCACCGAGGAACAGCGCGGGAAGAATCGCGCGAAGGCAAAGGCGAAGCTGCACGCGTCGGGGCTCGATCAGAAAGACGGCGAGCCGCTGCTCGTGCCGGTGCTCGACAAGGACGCGACGATCGCCGGCAAGCAGCGCGTGTTCTATCGCGTCGTCTCCGGCGACTCGCTGAAGTCCGTCGCGGAGGCGTTCGGGTTGGCGAAGGCCGAGCTCGCGAAGTGGAACGGCCTCGAGCCCGACGCGAATCTCCACCCGCGCATGGTGCTCGTCGCGTGGGTGCCCGACGCGTTCGACGCCGACAAGCGCCGCATCACGCTCCTCGACGAGTCGCAGCTCGCGATCGTCACGCGCGGCTCGCCCGAGCACATGGATCTCGCCGAGGCGCGCATGGGCCGCGTGCGCACCGAATACATCGCGACCGGCAAGACCCAGCTCGCCGACGTCGCCAAGAAGTTCGGCATGGGCTCGCACGACCTCGCGCGCATCAACCGCATCTCGTACGACACCGTGCTCTCGAAGGGCGACAAGATCATCGTCTATCAGGTGTCCGACCCGACACGCTCCGAGCGCGCCGAAGAGCAGTGGAGGAAGACGCCGAAGGCGCGACGTGGAAAGATCACGGGCACGCCCGCGGAGACCAGCGCGAGCGCACCGAAGCAGACAGCGGAATCCGCGAAGAAAGATGAAGCGAGCGGTCCCGTGACGAAACCCACGCAAGCCGACTGACTATTCGCGTCGCGGTCGGGGTATCGTGGCGCCCTAACACCGGGGGTATCGATGCGTCATTTGATTTCGATTGCGCTGATCACGTTCGCGGCCGCGTGTGGTGGTGGTGGTGGCGGCTCGGCTGATGCCGCGATCGACACCGCTCCTCAGGCGACGATCGTGCTGGTGGATCCGTGTCCTGCAACGGCCGATGCGACGTTTATGACGTTAGCGGAAGCGTTCTCGCCGACCTCGGCGACGATCACGCAGGGCCAGGTCGTGAAATACGTGACGACCGCAACTCATCCGGTCAAGGCGCAACCTGGAACAGAGGCGACGCTCGCGGTGCCCGAGCAGCAAACCCGTTGCTTCCGGTTCACGGCAACGGGAACGTACAAGTTCCAATGCGCCATTCACAGCTACGCCGGGACCCTCACCGTCAATTGAGCTGAAAAAAGGCAACAACTCGGCCGCCAGTCGGTCGAAGATTTGCGCCATGAAAGTTCTCTTCTGGGCGAGTTGGGTCGTGTTTGTGGCAAGTTGCACCAAGCCGAACAGTGCAGTTTGTCATGAGAATCAGTGCCTCGATCCCGAGGCACCGTATTGCGATGTCGAGGGCGTGGTCGGCGGGTCGCCGGGTAAATGCGTCGCGATCGATTGTCCGGCAGGTCAGTTCGAGACCTGTGCGGGAGACACGGCACTCATCTGCAACACCACCGGCACCTCGTACGACCGTTTCAAATGCCCGGCTGGTTGCGATCCAAACTCGGGTTGCGAACCCTTTTGCACGCCCGGCTCGATCGTTGACTGCGTGGGCGATCAGCTCATGGCTTGCAACGCAACGGGCACTGGAACAACAGCCGAGGTCTGTGGTCTCGGCTGCTCGACGACGGAGAAGAAATGTCGATCGTTCCAGCCGTCCAATGGACTTGGATTCGTTCTCGACGACGCATTCACACAACCCGCAGCGACGATTCCAGCGGGCTCCACGATCAACTCCACCAACAGAACGGTCATCGACCCACAAGGCAACGTCCTCCCGATCAAGTCGTACCAGATCAGCCAAAATGACGGTCCTCTCATCGCGGCGTTCGCGGCGGGATCCTTCGTTATCAACGACGCAACCGTGATCGGTACGAGCAGTGTCGCGTTTGTCGCCGCAGGCTCGATCGAGATTCGCGGACGCATTGCGGCACGTGCGATCGGGCGCGCCTCTGGAGCTGGGGCGAGCACATCGCTCTCCTGCCGAGGGGGCGACGTTTCCCAGTACGCATGTATGTGTGCGAATGCATGCTCCGTGGGAGCCGGTGGCGCGGGTAATCATGTCGCGGGTGGACAAGGCGGCGCAGCCGTCGTCAATGGCGGTAGCGCAATCACCGTGTTCTCGCCACTCGCAGGTGGCTGCGTTGGTGGTTCGCAATTCGGGACCGACAGCACGACGCTCCGCGCCCGTGGCGGCGGTGGCGGCGGCGCGATTCAGCTCGTCGCAGGCGGCGCCGTCACCTTGAAAGATCAAGGCCTGATCGATGTTGGCGGTGGCGGTGGTGAGTCGACGGCCGGGGGTGGATCAGGTGGCCTCGTCATCATCGAAGCGCCGACAGTCACGGTAATGGGGCCGCTTGCAGGAATAGCTGCGAACGGTGCGGCTGGTGGCGGCTGCGGGATGACCGGGCCGGACGCGAGCGCCAATGGAACGCCGGCCGCAGGCGCGATCTGCCCCAATTACTTCGCGGGCAGCGGCGGTACAGGGACAACGAACCCAGGAAGAGGCTGTGTGATCGGCGTCGACAACTGTGTCGGTGCTTGTGAAATTATCTACGGTGGCGGCGGTGGTGCGGTTGGGCGTGCACGCATCGTCTCGAAGGACGGCAATTACGTCACGAGCGGATCTCCGATCTTGAGCGTACAACTCACCGCGGGCACCTTGAATCCCAAGTGATTCGACCTTGTACAGTTGCTTGTGTGTTGGCCGCTTGGGTTCTGGTGGGTTGCGGCGGCGATGACGGTGGCAGTGTGAAAGACGCGCCCGGCGTCGACGGTCTCCCGCGCGATGCGGCGATCGATGCTTTACCGGATGCACCGACGGCAGTACGCCGCGTGGTGTGCCCGGTGACGCCGAAGGCCACGGTCACCACGACATCGTCGGGACAATATGCGTGGGTGCCGACGAGCCTGGCGGTGAAGGCCAACGACATCGTGCGGTTCATGCCCGAGAACATCCACCGCGTCGTGCCGCACGCTTCGAAACCGACGGACTTCGGCATGAACAGCGGCGCGACCGGCGAAGTGCGCTGCCTCCAGTTCACCGAGGTCGGCACGTTCAACTACCAGTGCGGCCCCCATCCTTCGATGGAAGGTGTCGTCACGGTGACGAACTAAAAGCCGAGACTAGAAGTCGATACCGGCCGACGCCGAGAGCGTGCGCTGCGCACCGGCGCTGTCCGTCGCGTCGCATGCGGTCGTCGTCGAGTCGGGCACACACGCTACGTTCGTGCCGCTGCGGTCGTCCTTCGACTTGCCGGCGAGCGCGAACGTGGCCTCGATGGTGAGCTGTACGACGGAGAACTGCATCTTCACGCCGACGCTGAACCGGTTGCGGAGGATCACGTCCTGATCCTTGAACACGAAGCTGTTCATCGAGTCGTCCTGGTTGCCCGGCTCGAGCGGGTCGACGTCGGGGGTCGGATCGATCACCTCGCTGCGCGGGATGATCATGAGGAGGTTCCAGCCGACGAACGGGTCGAGGCGCCACGTGCCGCCGATGCCGAAGTGCTTCGACGCGACGACGTCGAACGAGGCGACCGTCAAGTCGAGCTCGCGCTGCGACATCATGCGCGAGACCGCGCCGCGCGCCGCGACGCTCGGGATGGGGAGCTGGTGGTAGCCCTCGACGAAACCGACCTTCGTGTAGAACTGCGCGGTCCAGATGTTCGAGTCGACGAGGTGCGTGGCTCCGCCGCCGACCTCGAAGCCTGGGATCGGGAACCACATGCCCTTGCGCGCGAAGAAGCCGACCGTCGAGAGCGAGCTCGGCGTCTCGCTACCTTGGCGGGCGCGCCAGTGGGCGGCGTCGCTGTCGATCGTCGTCGTCGTGTAATCGACGGTGAACTGGAAGCCGCCGAAGCCGAGCGTATCGGCGGGCGTCATCATGTGTGGTGCGAGGACGACGCCCAGCTCCGACGCGAGCGAGCGCAGCTCGGCGTTCTGCGGAATGATGATGGTGTTGCCGGCGCCGTCGTCCATGCGACTGGTCAGTCGCCCGAGGACGAGGTCGTTTTGATCCGCGAGCGCAACGCCGGGTGCGCTAACTGCGACCAGAAGCGCGATCAGCCGACGCAACATGTGACGAGCGTATACCAGGGCGGTTGCGTGTTAAACAGCGCCCGATGACCGAGTACACGCAGATCCTCGTCGACGAAGGCTACGTCGCGCGGCTCACGCTCAACCGGCCCGACAAGCGGAACCCGATCAGCCCCATCTCGTGCGGCGAGCTGGTCCATGCCCTGGGACGCCTGAAGGCGAACAAGGACGTCCGCGTGATCGTGCTGACCGGCGCGGGCACCGCGTTCTCGGCGGGCGGTGACCTCGCCGCGATGCAGGCGCCGGCGGCCGAGGGCGTCCCACCGGCGTCGCTCGTCGAGCTGCTGTCGGCGATGCACGAGGTCGGCAAGCCGATCATCGCCATGGTCAACGGGCCCGCACTCGCCGGCGGGCTCGGCCTCATGGTCGCGTGTGACCTCGTCGTTGCCGCGGACTCCGCGGTGTTCGGCACGACCGAGATCGCCGTCGGCCTGTGGCCGATGATGATCACGGCGGAGATCACGCGAAACGTCGGCCGCAAGCGCACGCTCGAGATGATGTTGACCGGCAAGAAGCTCGACGCGCAGGAAGCGCTCGCGTGCGGGCTCGTGAATCGAGTCGTGCCGGCCGCGCATCTAGAAGATGCAACGATGGCGCTCGCGAACGAGATCGCAGACCGCAGCCCGGCCGCCCTCGCGCTCGGCTTGCTCGCGTTCTATCGCTCGCAGGACATGGAGTTCGAGCCGCAGCTTCGCTACTTGCAGTCGGAGCTCGGTCGCGTGCTCGCGCTCGAGGATGCAGCCGAGGGCATCTCGGCATTTCTCGCGAAGCGCAAACCCGTGTGGAAGGGCAAGTGAACGTCGTCGGCATCGATCACGTGCAGCTCGCGATTCCGCCCGGCGGCGAGGCGCAGGCGCGCGCGTTCTACAGCGGCGTGCTCGGATTTGCCGAGGTGCCAAAGCCTGCCGCCATGCTCGCGCGTGCGGGCGGTCTGTGGTTTCAGGCCGGCCCCGTCGGCATCCACATCGGCATCGAGCCCGACATGCGCCCGTCGGTGAAAGCGCACCCGGCGATCGTCGTCGATGATCTCGACGGCTTTGTCGCGCGGCTCACCGCGGCGGGCTGCAAGTGGGCGCCGAGCGACGAGATGCCAGAAACCTACCGCGGGCACACATGGGATCCTTTCGGCAATCGCATCGAGCTGATCCAGCACTGAAGTAGACTGGAACATGATGCGCACCGCGCTGTTGTTCCTCGTCGTCGCCGGCTGCACGCACCAAAAGAACATCACCGAGGCACACGAGCTCGTGGGTGACGAGGTGGTGCTCGAAGGACAATACGGTCATCAAGTGACCGCCGTCGGTGTCAACACACCGGCCGGCGTCACGTTCTACGACAAGGCGAACGGCGGCATGGTGCCGTCACACGAGATCGTGAAGATCAAGGACGTCTCGCACGGGCGCGGCGCGATCGAAGGGCTCGGCATCGGCGGTGGCATCGGGATCGTGACGGGCGCCGTGATCGGGCTCGCGAGCGGCGACGACGAGTGTGGTGACGACCATGGAGGCTGCTTCCTCGCGTTCTCCGCCGGCGAGAAGGCCATGATCCTCGGCGTCGTGCTCGGTGGGCTCGGCGGCTTGGTCGGACTTGTCGTCGGTGCAGCGAAGGGCAGCACGACCGTCTACGAGCACCCGCGTTCCGGCGTCAGCGTGCGCGTTGGTGGTCCCGCGGGCTCGACCGCCGGGCTCACGATGACGTTCTGACGAGGTTCGCGATCGAGGTCGCCGCGACGTCGGGATTCTCGATCATCACCCAGTGGCCGTAATCGGCGAGGTGCTGCACGTTCGACGTGCCGAAGCGATCCGCGGTCGTCTTCGGCAAGAACGGATCGCAATCGCCCCACAGCACTTGCTTCGGCGTGCTCGCGGTCGCGGCGACGAGCGCGGTGTCCCAGCCTTCATGGACCTCGGGATTCATCGCGCGGTACCAGCGCAGCACCATCTTCTTCGTCGACTTGCCGAACTCGTCGTACGCGCTGCTCGCGTACGCCTTCGTCATGTGCGGCGAGCCGCGCTTCATCTCGCGGATGAACAGCGGGCGATTCGCGATCGCCATCGCCATCTCGCCGAGGACGCGCGTGCGCCAGACCCGCGCCCAGAAGTGCCAGCGATAGTCGGGAAAGAAGTTGGTGTTGAAGATGGTGAGCGAGCGCAGGCGATCGGCGTGCTTGCTCGCGAAGGCCAGGCCGTAGGGGCCACCGACATCGTGCACGACGAGGTGAAAGCGCGCGAGGCCGAGCGCATCGACGAGGGCGGCGACCCACGCGCCTTGATTGTCGAGCGAGAAGTCGAAGTCGGCGGGGGCAGTCGACTTGCCGAAGCCGGGCAGGTCAGGCGCGATGCAGCGATGCGCGGGCGACAGGCGCTCGGCGACGGGAGACCAGACCGTATGCGTGTCGGGGTTGCCGTGGAGCAGCAAGATGTCGGGGCCGGCGCCTGCCTCGGCGACGTGCGTGGTCACGCCGCGAACCTCGACATCCCGGTGACTCGTGAACATCTGCCGACCGTATCGTATGCTCCAGCCATGCGTTGGGTCGCGCTCCTGCTCGTTGCCGCTTGTACGAGTGGGACCGGCGTCTCCGGGCCGCGCGCGAAGCCGGTGCTGCGGCTCGTCGAGTGCGCGCCGGCCAAGCCGCTGTTCGTCGAGGTCGACGGCCGGATCACGAGCCACGGTCGGCTCGACGGCGACGGCATGGGATGGGCCGGGGGCGGGCGCAAGCCGTCGGTGCCGGCGCGCAAGGCCGCGAGCATCTCGTTCGGCATGCCGTCGACGTCGGGAATGATGGACGCGATGATCGTGCGCCGCGCGGTGACTACGCGCATGACGGATCTGCAGAAGTGCTACGAGCGCGAGCTCCAGGTGAACGCGTCAGCGACCCGCCACTCGGTCGCGTGGCGGTTTGCCGTCGCGCAGGACGGGCACGTCGTGTCTGCGGACCCGACCTCGCAACAGATGAGCGCGTCGACGAATGCGTGCGTCTCGCGCGTGTTTCGCATGCTGCAGTTCCCCGCCCGCCAGACCGCCGGCTCGATCACGGTGACGCTGCCGCTCGTGTTCGACTCGATCCCGATCGCGGATCGGCCGGCGCTGCTGATGAGCGGCGAGAAGGTCGCGTGGACGCCGTTCGCGATCGGCGCCTTCGCACCCGAGCGCGGGACGAACGTGGCGCGTGCGGCCGAGAGCGCGCTACGCGGCAAGTCGACCGAGCTCGAGGCGTGCTTCGGCGCGCGCGCGAATGCGAGTGGCTCGCTGCGCACGCTGCTCGGCGTGCAAGGCGATGGCACCGTCGCGATGATTCGCGCGGGCGGGATCGGCGACGACACGGCGGAGCGCTGCGTCGAGAAAGCGCTCGGCGGCATGAAGGTGTTCAACCCGCTCGGCGATGCGACGGAGATCGCGTGCGACTTCGCGCGCGGTGATGCGCAGCCGTGGCGCGTGACGCCGTCGTCTGGCTACGGGCTGATCGCGGCGACGCGTAAGGACATGACGTTCGGCAACAAGACGATCGCGGTCGGTGCACTCGAGCCCGACGCGCTGCCGGCGAGCGCGACCTACCTGATCCTCGCCGAGCCAGACACGCCGGGCTCGGTGATCACGAACGCGCTCGCATGGGCGAGCGAAGGCGATGCGTCGCTGGTCGCGCTGCGCGACGGGAGCCGCGCGCCGATGTACCTCGGGATGGGTCGCGTCGGCCACGACGACGCGATCGCGACGCGTCCGATGTTGATGCTCGCGCGCAACAAGGTGCAGGCGTGCCTCGGCAGGCAATCGCGCGAGGGCAAGCTCTCCGAAGCGGGTCAGCTCGCGCAGAAGCTCGCGACGCGCTGCAAGTCGCAACGCTGCGGCTCGCTCGTGATCGGGATGGATGACCTCTCGCTCGCGAAGGACCTCGTCGAGATCACGGGTGCGGCGCGGCGTGCGGGCTTCGAGCGCGTGCTGATCGGCGGTCGCGTCGTTTGCGACAAGGCGGTCGCGCTCGAGGAAGAAGAAGAGCCGTGAAGCGCGCCGTCCTCGTGGTCGTGCTGCTCGCGGCATGCGGCTCCGAGGACAAGATCGAGAAGCTGTCTGCCCCGGCACCGCCGACGCAGGAACCGCCGGTCGCGCCTCCGATCGTGTCGTGCAGCAAGGCGCTCCCCGCACCCGTCGATCCGCGCGAGCTGGCCACCATGTCTGCGCCTCGCCCGAGGTCGACGCCGGGTCCGCGCGCCGTGATCATGACACCGACGGTCGCAGGCGATCTCGATGTCTCGGTCGTTGCGGGGATCCTGCGCCGCCATCAGACGAAGTTTCAGTACTGCTTCGAGAAGCAGCTGCTCGTGAATGCACAGCTCGCGGGCGGCATCGCCGAGAGCGCGTTCGCGATCCAGCCGTCGGGGCAGGTCGCGAGCCCGACCGCGGATGGCATCGATCCCGAGGTCGCGAAGTGCTTCGGCAAGGCGCTCGAGAGCGTCGCGTTCCCGGCGCCCGTCGACGGCAATCAGGTCCAGGTCAGCGTGCGGATCGTGGTCCGTCACACGCCGCCGGGCGGAACCGATCCGTTCGCCCGACCGCCGACGGAGCGCGAGCTCGAGGAGTGGACGCCGTTCGCGTCGATCGCGCAGCCGGCCGAGCCCGCGACGAAGGCGATCGAAGAGGTGACAGCCGCCGTGCTGAACCGCGTGGCCGCGATCGACGAATGCTTCGACGGTGCACGCGGCGCCGTGCGCGCCATGATCGTTCTCGATCTCGGCCGGGTCCGGAGGATGCGCGTCGGCGGGATCGGTGACAGCGCGATGGAGCTCTGCATCGGTCGTGCGATCGCCGGGCTCACGGTTGCCACGGGGCCGCCCGTCGAGATCGCGTGTGACATCGCGCGCGGCGGCCAAGCGCCGCTGCGCGTCTCGCCCGACGCTGGCTACAACGTGATCGAGCTGACCGCCACCGAGGCGCGAAATCGCAGCAGCGTGCGCACGCTGCCGCCGCGTGGGGCGGCGCGCACGGTGACCGCGCTCGGCTCGTCGTCGAGCGTGCTGATCGTTGCTGACCCGGACGCGCCGGGCCACGGGCTCGAGTACGCGTTGTGGTGGGCGCCCGTGGGCACGACGCTCGTCGCGGTCAAGGCATCGGGTGGCGCACCGGTGTTCCTCGGCATGGGCGACAGCCGCGTGCAACGAATCGCAAACTCGAGCAAGCGCGTCGTGCAGCTGCGCACCGACGACGGACGCATGCGCGCGTGCATTCCCGGCGAGCAGCTCGATGCGAGCGCGCCGCTCCTCGATCCGAAACAGATGGACGCAGTAATGTCGGTGGTCGCAGCGATGTGCCAGCGCACGGCGTGCGATCCCACGCTGATCGTCGGCACGAGCGGCGAATTCGTCGCGAAGGAGCTGGTCGCGACGACGTCCGCTGCGCGCCGCGCCGGGTTCGCTTCGATCTCGATCGGCGGCGCGGCCTGCGATTAGTCGCGAGGGGCGTTGTACTCGACGAGCTCGACCGCGACCGCGCCCCACTTCGTCGACGTCTCCATGCGGAGCGGCACGCGTGCGGTGTCGTCGGAGATCCAGATCTTGAACGGGAACTTGCCGCGCGCGACACCTTCGTAGCGAACGGCGGGCTTGCCGACACCGTCGAGGAATTCGTGCGCGCTCTCCTGGATCTGGAGATCGAGCTGCGCCCGATCGATGCGCATCACGAGCGATGCTTGCTGGCCGGGCTTCGACCGCCAGCCGCGCAGCACGCACACCGCCGAATGAATCGAGTGGCGCGGGTCCGTCGAGCGCTCGTGGTTCGTCTCGGTCTTGCCGCCGAACGTGACGATCGCGTCCTCCACCACGAGGAGCGGCGTGCCGCGCTCGAGATCCATCGTCGTCGCGAGCGTCCAGTCGAGCCCACCGATCAGCGCGATCAAGCCGTCGGTCTCGCCGTGTGACTTGACGATGATCGACGGCCGTCCGTCGACCCAGCCCGGTTGACCGACCGCGACCTGGACGCGCGCGGCGTGCATGCCGCGGAACGTGAGCTCGAAGACCATCGACTCGCCGGCGATCGCGAGCGGCGCCCCCAGCAAGTGCTGGACCGGGGCAGGGGCCGGCGGCGGCGGTGCCGCTGCGACGCCCGCGCAACCGGCGAGCAAGACGACGAGGAGGCCGTGCATGCACCGAAGTGACGCACGACCTCCTCATAGGTTTCATCAAAGTCACCTAGATCCGCTGGCGATCGAGGCTGTCGCACCGCAGCTGCGACTAGAACGGACGCGCGGAGTACGGGAACGCCTGGGAGACGTTCACGTGGAACTGCGAGTCGTTCGACGGGTCGGGCAGGGTCACGTTGCCCGAGTTGTTCGCGTCATCCGACGAGAAGTTCACGCCATCGCCCGTCAAAGCGCGGACTTGGTCGAAGGGGCCCTTCGTCGTGCCAGCGCCGTTGAGCAGGTAGTTGTACGTGATGTCGATGACGTCGTTGTTGACGAACCGGCCACCACACAGGAGCGGCTTGCTGTTCGCGTCACCGCACAGCGTCAGGTACCCGCTCGTCCCGCTCACGTCGACGCGCATCACGTCGAGGATGAACTGGTCGAACACCTTGTCGGCGTACGCCTGCGCGGCGGTCTGCGATGCCGCGGTCAGCGTGACACCGGCGAGCGTGTTCTCTTCCCAGATCGCGGGACCGGTCGCGTGGCAGGTCAACCCTGCCGGCTTCACGCCTTGTGCGGGCGTGAGGCCGAGCGCGCCGTTCAGGAGGCACCCACCGAGGTAGAGCGCCTTCAGCACGGTCTTCGCTTCACCGACGACCTGCGCCAGCACCTCGGGCGGGACGCCCTTGAACGTCGGCGCCGTCGCGTTGTAACCGTCGAGGAAACCCTCGCTGATCAGCAGCGCTTCGTTGATGCCGGGACGAGCGAGCTGCTCGATCTGCTTGTACTTGATCACGCCGGGCGCCGCGTCGACGTTCGGAGGTGGATTATCATCGTTACCGTCGCCGCACGCGCCCGTGGCGAGCACGAGAGCAGCGAGTGACATGCGTAGGCTCATGGTAGTTGCCTTTCTCATTCGGGCACCGAGATCGTGGACCACGTGTCGAACACCGTCTCGCCGTTCGCCTGCAGCGACGCGATGGGGACGTTCAGCACGATCGCCGTGACGTTGAGGTTCTTGGTGAAGTCGGGGGCGCAGCTCGGTGGGTTGAACAGGTTGATCACGTCACCGTCGGAGACGCCGCCCTTCTCGTTCGCCGCGACGCCGCCGGTCTGGAGGTTCGCGAGGAACTTGTCGCCGCGGCAGTTGTCGGCGAGCGACGCAGTCGCGTCACCCTTGCCGTTCGCGCCGCCGAACAGACGCTGCGCGAGGAACGCGCGCACCTGGAAGAACCGCACCACGTCGAAGTGGAACGAGTCTTGGCGCTGACCGACGAAGTAGCGCATGTTGCCGCCACCAATGCTCGCCATGTTCGTCGTGATCTGATCGGATTTCGATCCGATGAACGACGTCGACGAGCCGGTGTGACGGCCGACTTCTTCGCCGTTCTTCAGCATCGTCATCGTGATCGGTTGCACGCCGCTCGCGTCCGGAGCCCCCGCCTCGAACCGGAACGTGATGTCGTTTGCGCCGGTCGGAGCCGCGGTCTTCGAGCCGGCTCGGCTGACGTGGAACTCGTAACGCGCGTTCGTGCTCAGGAAGTACTGCCGTCCTGGAAGCGAGCGCGGGTTGAGGTACATGATCAGCGAGAGCTGATCGGGCGATGACGGCGACTTGAACGCGAAGTGATCGGTCAAGTTGAGCGCGCGTGCCTTGCTGTCGGTCTCGCCGTCGTCGTGATCTGACGCGGTGGCGAGCTGGGTGGTGGCGATGCCGGCTGCAGCAAGTAGCAGCGTCGCCCCCAAGATGAATCTCTTCATGGTTCTCCTCTTCATTTAATGTTCGAGAGCGACCTCGCTCTCTTCCCTCGAGGGCGGTACGAGCTTTGTCGACAGGCGGATCGACTTTCCTTCCCTGATCCGATCGGGCAGGTCGCTCGTACACGCGCTGGGGACCATGCGGCTACTGCTCTCGAGTGCGTTGGCGTTGGGGCTCGGCGTCGTGATCGCCACCTCATTGTCGGGTCGCGCGACGACGACACGTCACTCGGATCTGCTGCCGGATGCGCGCGTGGTTCGCTACCGCTTCGATCCAAAGATCGCTGTCGACGATTCGCTCGATCAGGTGAAGGCCGAGGCGCTGGCGCAGCGCTCGCTCGTGATCTTGCGCACTCCGAATCCGTCGCTGCTCGTGCTCGCGAAGCTCGCGAACGCGCGCCACGACTTTCGCGGTGCGATCGCGCTCGCCCGCGAGTCACTCGATCAGAAGCGCACCGCGGCCGCATACAGCGTGATCGCGACGGCACAGCTCGCGATGGGCGAGCTCGCGAGCGCGAGTGAAGCAGCCGAGACCGTGCTCGCGCTGAAGCCCGACAGCGGCGCGTATCTGTTGCACGCGCTCGTGATGCAGGCGCAGGGCCGCGATGCCGAGGCCGGCTTCGACTTCACGCGCGCGGCCACACTCGAGGAGCACGGCGCACCGGCGGAAGCGGCGCGGTTGCGCGCGCTGTGGGGACGCTTCCTGATGCGGCGCGGTGATCTCGCGGGCGCGGCGAAGCTCTACGACGAAGCGCTGCGCATCACGCCGGATCATCCACTCGCGACCGCGCTGCGCGGCGAGCTCGCACTGCGTACGGGCAAGCTACGCGATGCGAAGCGGCTGTTCGATCATGCGTTCGCGTCCTCGAAGCACCTCCGCTACTTGATGGACCAGGCGCGCGCGCAGGACCTCGCCGGGGAAGATGCGGGCACACTGCGCACGCAGATCGAGCGGCTGCTGCGCAAGGAAGGCGTCGGTCATCGGCTCGAGCTCGTCGAGCTGTTGCTCGATCGCGGCGGTGACGCGAAGGAAGCACTCGTGCTCGCACGCGAGGAAGTCGCCGCGCGTCCGAGCGTCGACGCGCGTCTGCAGCTCGCACGTGCGCTGGCCCGAACCGGCGCGGTCGACGATGCGCTCGCGCAGGTTCGAGCAGCACTCGCGACCGGCGCGCGCGAAGCGCAGCTCTACGAGCTCGCGGCCCAGCTCGAGCGGACGCGCGGCAACGCGTCGCGCGCGGCGCTCTACGCACGTGAAGCTGGCGAGCTCGATCCAGGTGGCTCGGGCTGGCGCGCGATGGCCGTGCGTTAGTCAGTCGCGACGGTACATCGTCACGACACACGCGCCGCCGAGACCGAGGTTGTGCTGGAGCGCGACCTTCGCGCCCTCGACCTGGCGCTGCTCGGCGGTGCCGCGCAGCTGCCACACGAGCTCGGTGCACTGCGCGAGGCCCGTCGCGCCGAGCGGGTGGCCCTTCGAGAGCAGACCGCCCGACGGGTTCGTGACGAACTTGCCGCCGTACGTGTTGTCACCGTCCCAGATGAACTTCTCGGCTTCGCCCTCTTTGCAGAGACCGAGCGCTTCGTACGTGAGCAGCTCGTTCGCCGTGAAGCAGTCGTGCAGCTCGACGACCTGCACGTCCTTGGGCCCGAGGCCGGTCTGCTCGTACAGCTTCGCGGCGGCCGACTTCGCCATGTCGTAGCCGACCATCTTGATCATCGAGTGTTCTTCGAACGTCGACGGATAGTCGGTCGTCATCACCTGGCCCGCGATGTACACGGGCTTCGCGATGTTGTGCTTCTTCGCGAACTCGTCACTGCACAGCACCGCAGCCGCGGCGCCGCACGTCGGCGGGCAGCACTGGTAGCGCGTGAGCGGATCGAAGACCTCGGGAGACGCCATGATCTGCTCGAGCGAGTAGGTCTCCTTGAACAGCGCGTAGGGATTCTTCGACGCGTGCAGGCGCGCCTTCTCGGCGATCTTGCCGAACGTCTCCTTCTTCGTGCCGTACTTCCAGCGGTACTCGCGACCCGCGCCGCCGAACATCTGCGCGGCGGGTGGCGCCTGGTTGAAGCCTTGCTCCTCGTTCATCACGTTGACGAACTTGTCGAGCGGGTTCGCGCGATCGGTCCACTTCGCGCTGAGCGCGCCGGCTTCCATCTGCTCGAAGCCGACGACGAGCACGCACTCGGCCATTCCGCCCGCGACGGCCTGTGCGCCGAGCATCAGCGCCGAGCTGCCGGTCGAGCAGTTGTTGTTCACGTTGAACACCGGGATTCCGGTGAGGCCGAGCTGGTAGACGGCGCGCTGGCCGCACGTCGAGTCGCCGTAGACGTAGCCGGCGTAGGCCTGCTGCACCTCGTTGAACGGGACGTTGGCGTCGGTCAGCGCGGCGGTGCCGGCCTTCTGCGCCATCACGTAGTACTCCTCGCTCTTACCCGGCTTCTGGAACGGAACCATTCCAACGCCGATGACATTAACTTTGCGGGGCATGGTCATTTCTCCTTAGAGCAGTCCCTTGAGGAAGCCGAGGCGGTGCGCGACGGTGACATCACCATCGACGCGCAGCTTGCCGTGTTGAAAGAGCGACTTCGCGGTCGCTTTGCCGCTGACGAGGCTCGCGAAGTCATCGTCGGTGGCGCTGATCGTCGCCTTGGAATCGCCGCCGAGCTCGAACGTCTTGGTCGCGCCTTCGATCGCGAACGTGACGGTGGAGCGAACCTCTTGCTTGAGGCCCGGGTTGTCGGCGAGTCGCTTCTCGAGCGCGGCGAAGATCTTCGGCGCTTGCGGTTCTGACTTCTTCGCTTGGGCTGCGGGTGCAGCGGCTGCCGTCGGTGCAGCGGTGGCGCCACCCTTACGCGCCATCACGGTCTCGATCGCCTTGCTCGGATCGATCTTGAACAGCGACTGCAGCTTCTGCGAAGCCATCACGTTGCCACTGATCTTGAGCTTGCCCGTCGAGAACAGCTTCATCGGATCCGCCTTGCCCTGCGTGAGGTCGAGGAAGTCCGATTCCGACAGCTCGAGCGTGCACTCGGCGGCGCCTGCGCCCGTCGAGACTTTTCCATCCTTGAGATCGACGATGAACGACTTTTCGCCGACCTTAAATCCATAGACGACGCCGACCTTCTTGACGTCGGGGTTCAGCTTGATGACCTCTGCGAACACGTCGAACGCGTCGTCGACGGTCGGCGTGTACGCGGAGCTCGCGGCGGCCGCGGTTGGCGGCGTCCCTGCACCCGCACCAGAACCGGTGCGCTTCTTGGTCTCCGCGAGCACCATCTCCGGCGTCAGCTTCTTCAAGAAACCGAGCTTCTGCGACGCCATCACGTCGCCGCTGATCTTGAGCTTGCCCGACGAGAACAGCTTCATCGCATCGGCCTGACCGGTCGCCATCGCCATGAAGTCCGCGTCGCTGATGTCGAGCGTGCATGCGGGCGTACCGACCGCGCCGTTCGTCACCTTGCCCGGCGGCGTCGAGAGATCGACCGTCCACTGCGCTTCGGGGCTCGACAGCTTGAACAGGAACGTCGTCTTCACCTTCTCGGCGGTCGCAGGGTTGCCACCGACGAACGTGCCGATCGCGTTGAAGATGTCGGTCGTGTTCGGCACCGCGGCTGCGGTTGCACCGGCCGCCGGCTTCGCCGAGCGATCCTTCGGCTTCGGCAGCTCTTTCCAGAGCTCGACTGCCGCGTTCGAGATGCAGACCTCGCCACGCTCCTTGATCTTGGTGCGGAAGACGACCTTGTCGCCGTCCTTCCACATCTCGGTGACCAGGGTCTCGCCCGGCAGCACGGTCGACGCGAACCGCGCCTTGATCGACTTCACGTAGCGAACGTCGCCGTCGGGCGCGAACGCCTGCGCGACGTGGCGCGTGGCGTAGCCGAACGAGCACAGGCCATGAAGGATCGGCTTCTGGAAGCCGAACGCCTTCGCGAAGCCCGGGTCCGCGTGCAGCGGGTTCCAGTCACCGGAGAGGCGATAGAGGAGCGCCTGGTTGTCGCTCGTCTTGTCCTCGATGACCTTGTCGGGCGCGCGATCCGGCGGAACGTTGACGTCCGCGCTCGGGCCGCGTTCGCCGCCCCAGCCGCCTGCGCCACGTACGAACGTGGTCAGCTCGTTACGGATGAGCTCGTCACCGTGCTCGTCGTACGTGACCATCTCGGTGACGACGAGCGCGTTCTTGCCCTTGTCGAAGATGTTCTTGACCTGCGCCTTGGTCGTCAGCTTGCCCTTGGTCGGCAGCGGACGCTTGAGCTCGGTGTACTGCTCGCCGTGGAGGACGCGATCCAAGCCGAACGTCAGGCCCGGCGCCGTGATGCCGTTCTTCGCCTGCGTGAACACCATGTTGATCGCGGGTACGACGCCGAAGCTCGGGATGACCTTCATGCCCTTGCCACTCATCTCGTAGACGAGTGCGAGGTCGTTCTCGTTCGTCGGATCCGTCGCGGCGCCGACGCCGAGCGCGTAGAGCGAGACGTCGCGCTCGTCGTAGCTCGACGTGAACTCGGGATACTTGTAGCCGAGCGCCGCGTCGACATCGATGAACTGGTTGCCGCCCTTCGACGGACCGGCCTCGACGTTCGCCATGATCGGCTGCATCGACTCGGGCACCGAGCCGGGATGTTCGGTCTTGTCGAACTGCGTGATGTCTTTCCACGACGCGTCGACATCTTCGGGCGTGATCGCGCGGCCGAGGCGGAACGTCTTGCCGCTCGAGCGCTCCCAGCGCAGCTTCGCGAAGAAGCCGCCGCCGACCTCGTAGAGGCCGCCGGTCTCTTCGTTCGACTCGTGCGCGAGGCGCGCGACGAGCGCGGAGACGTATTCGGGCTTGAGCGCGTCGAGGAGCTCCTTCGGCAGGACCGTCTCGGTCATGCGCGAGCCGGCGATCGGCGCGATCGTGTTGACGATGACGTTGCGCTTCTTGCCTTCGAGCGCGAGCGTCTGCGTGAAGCCGTGGATGCCGAGCTTGGCCATCGCGTAGTTCGCCTGGCCGAAGTTGCCGTAGATGCCGGCGGCGGACGCGGTGTTGATGATGCGACCGTAGCCCTTGTCGCGCATGTGGTTCCACGCGGCGTGCGTGACCTTCATCGCGCCGAGGACGTGGACCTTGTAGACGAGGTCCCAGTCGGCCTGCGTCATCTTCTGGAACGAGACATCGCGGAGGATGCCGGCGTTGTTGATGACGATGTCGATGCCACCGAACGCGTCGATGGCGGTCTTGATGATCTTGTCGCCGTCCTCGACGGAGTCGTAGTTCGCGACGGCCTGACCGCCCGCGGCCTTGATCTCGTCGACGACCTTGTCGGCGGCCGAGGCGGACTTGCCCTCGCCGGTGAAGCTACCGCCGAGATCGTTGACGACGACCTTCGCGCCGCGTGACGCGAGGAGCAGCGCATGCGAGCGACCCAGACCGCCGCCTGCGCCGGTTACGAGTGCAACTTTTCCATCGAACCTGAGCTCATTACTCATCGGGCGTCACCTTTGCGTTTTTTCGTTTGTGCGTTCGCCAACACCGTCGGGAACAGCGCTTTCCAATCGTCGATCAAAGCGTCGAGGCGCTTGTCCTCGTGAAGCACCGCTGACATCGCGGCGCCGATCATCAGCTGCAGCGTCATGTCGAGCGCGCGCTCGAGGCCGGGATGCTCGGCGACGTCGGGTCCGAACAGAGTCCGCGCTTGCGCGATGATGCCATCGCGCAGGACCTTCTCCGCGCTCGCGAGCACCGGCCGCAGCTCGGGATCCGTGCGTGCCGCGGTGCGGAGCTCCATCGCGACCTGGAAGAACGTGCCGGAGAAGCACTGCCAGAGGAGGCCGAGCACGGCGTCGGTGCGCGCGCGGCCTTCCGGCAGTTGCGAGGACAGCTGCTTGAGCTCGCGCGCGCGCATCTCGGCGAGGTGCGCGACCGCGGCGACGAGCAGCTCCGCCTTCGATGGGAAGTGATGCAGCAGGGCGCCACGCGAGACATCGGCGCGGCGCTGGACCTCGAGCGTCGTCGTGCGCGCGAAGCCGACCTCGATCAATGACTCGACCGCAGCATCGAGGAGCGCGCGGCGCGTTTCATCGCGGCGCTGCTGCTGGGTCCTCGGAGCGCGGACAGCCTCAGGCACTCGGGCTGTGTACCGCCCAAAAAACAGTCAGTCAAGACTGTTTGTATACTCCCGACGACGACAGGGGAAAACGAGTCCTGGCGCGACATCGTGTCTGTGGCACACTAAGCAAATGCCACAGGTGTTGGTCCCCGGTTATGGTCGCCCTTACCTCGAAGGCGACAGTCTCGATCACACGGGCCCGCTCGTGTTCGTCGTCGAGAACGTGCTGTCCGCGGGCGAGTGCGCCGGCCTCGTCGATCGCATCGAGACGCTCGGCCCGACCGCCGCGCCGATCACCACCGCGCGCGGGTTCGAGATGCGCACGGACATCCGCAACAACACGCGCGTGATGTTCGACGACCCGGCCTTCGCGGCGCTGCTCTTCGATCGCGTCGCCGCGCACGTGCCGCAAGACCTCTGCGGCATGAAGCCGGTCGGCGCGAACGAGCGCTTTCGCTGCTACCGCTACGACGTCGATCAACGCTTCGCACCGCACTACGACGGCGCGTACATCCGCACCGAGGACGAGCGCAGCCTGCTCACGTTCATGGTCTATCTCAACGACGGCTTCTCCGGCGGTGCGACCAAGTTCCACGACTTCGATATCGACGTCACCCCGAAGGCCGGCATGGCGCTCCTGTTCCAGCACTTCCTCTTGCACGAAGGCTGCTTCGTCACGCGCGGCGTGAAGTACGCGCTGCGCAGCGACGTGATGTACCGCCGCTAGAATTCCGGATACGCCGGCGGCAGCGGCTTCGGCGGCAGCACTTCATGCACGCTGATGGTCGCGACGCGCTTGCCGCGCGAGACGCGACGCACGCGATCGAGGTCGACGCACATGCGCAGCGCATCGGTGGCCTCGCGCGCGTGCAGGACATCGGACTTCGAGAACGCGACGCGGTAGTGCTCTTCCCAGAGATCGAACGACAGCGTGCAGGCACCGACGTCCGTGCTCGCGGTCCGCAGGGCGACGTGCACGGGCAGGCCGAGTGCGAGCCGCTCGCGCGTCTTCGCGTCGAGCTCGATCTGCACGTCGACGCTCGGAGGCCCCGCACTCGAGACCGGCTCGGACTGCGGCGCCGCGCACGCGATCACCCAGAGCGCGAAGATGACGAAGGCGGAGGCCCGCATGATGTTGCGACACGCGAGCCCGGCGAACGGTTGCCTAGGGCGTGCACTCGCAGGCGTACTCCTGCGTGCCGTTGTCGAACCAGTCGTAATACCTGCCGTCGCTTGCCACGAGCGCGTAGATCTCGCCGGCCCGCTGGTCCGGGTCGTTGTCGCCCCACGTGATCGACGTGAATGGCACGTTCGTCACGGTCACCCACTGGCCGTCCAGCTCCGGATCCAGGATGCCGGCCCAGTAGTACGGCGACGAGTCGAGCGGGTCGACGAAGTTGAACACGGCGATCGCTTCGGTCGCCGTGTTCGGGATCACGAGGTGACCGCCGTCGGAGGCGCAGTCGGCCTTCGCGGTGAGCCACGCCGTCTGCGCCTGGTTGCGCCGATACTTCGACTGCGTCTGCGCCGCGGGCACGGCGACGTAGGCGGCCGCGCAGACCTTCGGCGTCGATGCATCGGGCTTCGCATCCGGCGCGGCATCGGTCGTCGTCGGTGGCGCGTCGGGCGTACCGAAATTGCCGCCAGGTGGAACCCGCGTCTCGAACGAGCACGCACCCACAAACAGACACAAGGCCCCGAACCGCATCGCGGCGCATCCTACATATTTTGAGGCAGGTTTCTACAACTGAATCACGGCACGCATTCGCAGACGCCAAGACGGATGTCGGTGCAGTCCTCATCCGTTGCCGTCATCGCTGACGACCCCACGACGCAGTCCTCGATCTGGGGACTGCCGGCCGAGGTGATGAGCGACAACGTGACCATCGACGCCGGTAGATCCAACGAGGTTCGATAGCTGCCCTCGTTCGTCACGTCGGTGATGCCGAGCCACACGCCGTTGCCGGCGAACGTCACGATCGCGTCGAGCTCCAGCTGCGCCACGTTGCCGCTCGCTCCGTCGGGAAATGCGAGAAAGCTGCCTTCCTGGGCGCATGCGTCGCGCATCTTGACCCAGTTGTTAGGGCTCGGCTCTCGTCGATAACGATGACCCCGCGGCCCCGAATTCGGGAGGGGCATGAAGTCCGGAGGGCAGCCGTTCAACCCACTATCGACCGACCCGTCGACGACGTTGCCGTCCGAACCGCCGCTGTCGGCGCCGGGCGGCGGGAGCTCGGTGCCGTCCTCGATGCCGAGGATCGAGCGGCAGCCGGTGAGCGCTAGGAGGGCAAGCGCTCGCATGTGCCCATCGTAACACCGAGGCATAAACCCGTGTCGGTGATGGTTCCCCGGCCGATGACGGAGCTCTCAACTCTTTCCCGCGGGGCTGGCACGCGCGGGCTCGCCGAGGCAAGCTGACGCGTCCGTGAGGTACGAGGCAAAGATCGGCTGGCGCTATCTCTATGGAGGGAAACGCGACCGCTTGATGGTGTCGATGGCCGGCGGGTCACTGGTGGTCGCGGTCGCGGGCCTTGTCACGCTGCTCATCTCCTCGGGCAACCCGATCGGTGTCCTGATGTTCGTCATCGGGCTGATCTCGGCGGCGGTGTTCGCGCTGCTCTCGATGTTCAGCGTGTTCGTGAGCGTCTCGGTGCTCGGCGTCGCGCTCGGTGTTGCGGCGCTGACCACGGTCCTCGCGGTCACCACCGGATTTCAGAAGGAATTTCGCGACAAGGTCCTCGGCGTCAACGCGCACGTGATCGTGCTGAAGAGTCAGGCCACGTTCGCCGAGTACCGCGACGTGATGAAGACGGCGATGGAGATCGACGACGACGTCCTCGCCGTGCAGCCGTTCATCTTCGCCGAGATGCTGGTCACGCGTGGCAAGGGCGAGCTGTCGGGCGTCGCGATCAAGGGCGTCGATCCGAAGCTGTTCAAGGGCGTGCTCGATCTCGACAAGCACATGATCCAGGGCACCGCCGATTCGCTCGCAGAAGAGCCGAAGCCCGGCGTGTTGCCGCCGATCATCATGGGCAAGGAGCTCGCCCACAAGATCAAGGCCAAGGTCGGCGACGTCGTCACCGTCGTCGTCCCGCTCTCGAACATCGACTTCGACACGTGGCGCGCGAAGTCGAGCGCACCGCGCACGCGCAAGTTCCGCGTGACCGGCATCTTCTACAGCGGCTTCGACGAGTACGACCGCCGCCTCATGTACACGTCGCTCAAGGACACCCAGGAGCTCGTCGGTCGCGATGATCAAGTGATGGGCGTCGAGCTCAAGGTGCGCGACGTCGAAGAGGCCGAGGACATCGCGGAGCGGCTCGAGAAGGCGCTCGGCGGTCCGCCGTATCAAGTCCAGGACTGGTACGAGCTCAACCACAACCTGTTCACGGCGCTGAACCTCCAGAAGCTCGCGCTCGTGATCATCCTGACGCTCATCATCATCGTCGCGGCCGTGAACATGGTCAGCGCGCTGACGATGATGGTCACCGACAAGACGCGCGAGATCGCGATCCTCAAGTCGATGGGCTCCACCGACGCCGAGGTCCGCCGGATCTTCCAGATCGTCGGCATCGCGATCGGCGGCGTCGGCACGGTGATCGGCGTCGTGGTCGGTCTCGCGCTCTGCTACGTGATGAGCTCGTACGGCTACAAGCTCGACCCCAAGGTCTACTTGATCGACAAGCTCCCGATCGAGGTGAAGGGCCTCGAGGTCCTGCTCGTCGCGGGCATCACGATGGCGATCAGCATCTTCTCGACGATCGTGCCTGCGCAGTCGGCGGCATCGCTCCGACCGGTCGACGGCCTGCGCTACGATTGACGCAATTCCAGTTGCATATTTGCAACTCGATTTGCTCTCGCGATACTATACCGGGATCGTCACCCTTTGATTTCAGGTAGTTGACAGCACCTACACTGGCACCAAGCTTGTAGAAGCTGCAGCCATCAACATGCGCAACGTCAACAAGCTTATCTCTGCTCTCGTTCTCTCCGTCTCGATGATCGCCGGCGTTGGCTGCGCGACCTCGGGCTCTGACGAAGACCTCTCGGAGGTCGATGGCGAAGCTGGCAGCGCCGGCAAGTTCACCATGTGGCAGGCAGGCGACGGCTGGCACTTTAATTTGAAGAGCGGCAACGGCGCCGTCCTCCTCACCAGCGAGTCGTACTCGAGCCGCACCGCCGCCATCAACGGCATGCTCTCGGTGCAGACGAACGGCGTCGACTCGGCGATGTACCGCGTGAACCAGACGGCGACCGGCTACAACGTTCACCTCCTCGCGGCGAACCGCGAGTCGATCGCGTTCTCGCAGGTCTACAAGACCAAGGCCTCGGCGACCCGCGCGGTTACGTCGTCGGTCAAGGCCGTGACGAGCTACCTCGACAAGCGCGAAGCGAACACGACCGGCGCGCGCGTCGACATCAGCGCGGGTGACTCGGGCAAGTTCCACTTCAACTTCTTCGCCAAGAACGGCGAGAAGGTCCTGACGTCGGAGTCGTACGAGTCTGATGCGGCGGCGTTCAACGGCGCGTTCGCGGTGCAGACCGAGGGCGTGAACGACGCGGCCTACACGATCAAGCAGAACGCCGCGGGCGGCTTCTACTTCACGGTGCAGGCGCTCAACGGCCAGGTGATCGGCGTCAGCCAGCAGTACACGGCGCGCCAGAGCGCGGCCGACGGCATCGCGTCGCTCAAGGCGCTCCTGCCGGCCATCACGGTCCTCTAAGCGAACCGAGTCCGGTCTAGCGGGGCAGCTTCTTGCTGCCCCGTTCGCGTTTTCGGCGGCCGATGTTCGGTTCGTCGTCGAGCAGGCGATCTGGATCGCCGAGCTTGATGTGGAAGCGATACGGCTCGCCCTTCGCGCCGCACCACACGGTGACGAGGCCACCGGCGGCGGCGAGGCTCGACGGCCAGCCATGCGAGAGCGCAGCGGGGATCGCGAGCGTGCTGGCGCGTTCACCGGTCGGCACGGCATAGCGCTCGAAGTGCCAGGTCTCGTCGACGACGCGGATCACGCCGACCTCGGCGCGCGTCGGCAACAGCTCGAGCAGCTCGGCGCCTTCGACGACGAACAGTGTTGCGCCGGTCGCGTGGTCCCAGAGGCCGAGTGCGGTGCTCGCGGGCGTGATGCGCGTCGCGGGTACGTCGATGCTCGCGATCGCGTAGGCACCGTGGACCGCGCGCTCGCGCGGGGCGATGCCGTGCCATGCGTCGAGCTTGCGCGGACGCGGGAGCTCGGCGGGCGGCACGCCGAGCGTGGTGAGCACGTCGCAGGCGTGCGCGAAGGTCGCGTCGTCGCCGGTCGCGAGCACGTCGGCGAGACGGCGGAGCGCGGGGATCAGCGGCCGCGCGGCTTCCGCGAGCCGCTTGGCTTCGAAGAGACCTGCGAGCTGCGTCTCGCGATCGGGCGCGGCGAGCTCGCGTGCGGCGCGCAACAGGCGCGTCTCGACAGGCACGTCGGGCGTCGGCGCGCCGAGCTGCGCGAGGACGAGCGCGGCGGCGAGCGCGACATCGCTGCGGGGACCGGCGAGACAGTCGCGCAGCGTGGCGACGACGTCCTCGCTCGCGTACGCGTGCAACTTGCCGAGCAAGTAGATCGCGGTGCGCGTGTCGCCCTCGTGACGCGAGAGGAGCGCGCGCAAGGGCGCGATCAGTGCGGGTCGGTGCAGGGTCACGCAGCGCGCGACGGCGTCGAGCGTTGCGGCGCGCACGGTGGGGTCGGCGTCGGCGAGCCGCGCGACGAGCGCATCGCCGACGGCGGACGTCGGCAACACCGAGCGGGCGGCGGCGGCGCGCACGACGGCGACCGGATCGCCGAGGCGCGCGACGAGCCGCGGATCCGCGAGCGGTATCTTGAGCGCGCGCAGGCCGTCGAGTGCGGCGGCGCGAACATCACCGTCTGCGTGCTCGCTGTGCAGTGCGAGCGCGGCCGCGATCTTCGCGCGCACGGGATCGCTCGCGCGGGCGCAGACCTCGAGGACCTCGGCGCGCACGATCGGATCCGGGTCCATCGCGATGCGCTCGGCCAGCTCGTTCGCGAACCGCGGCAGCTTCTGCGACGAGATCGAGCGCACGCCGAGCACGCGGCGCTCGCTGCGCGGATCGCTCAGCAGAAACGCGCTGTCGAGCTTCGCCGCGATCGCGAGCTCGCGCGGCATCACGCGCGGTGGTGGTGCGAGCGCGTCGAGGAGCGCCGCTGGTGTCAGCGCCATCGCGACCTCGGGCGCGGGCGGGGCGGGGCGGCGCGTCGCGAGCGGCTCGAACAGCGTGTTGCAGAGCTCGTGCAGGTGCGCGTACGCGCGGGCCGGATCATCGGCGAACATCGCGAGCCGCGTGACATTCCACGCGACGCGCCTCACCGTGCCCGGTGGGCGCGGCGTGTGACGCTGCGGCGCCGGTGCGTCGAGCAGCGCGCGCACCCGCGTCGGATCGCCGACTTCGTCGAGCGCGAGACGTGCCGCGCGCAGGAAGAGCTCGCCACGCATCTAGCGGCGCTGCATAGCACGGAGGCGCTGCCAGATCGCATGCCAGCGGTGGTAGTCGCGCGCGGCGAGCCCGTAGCGATTGCGCAGGATGCCGCGCGGGATCGTGAACGCCGTCGGGAGCGTGTAGCAACGCAAGGGACTGCCCTCGTACTGCGGGAGCGGCATCGTGCCGTAGGGGAAGCGCAGCTCGTCGAACGGAGCGCTCGCGCGGATCACGTCGCTCAGGATCGTGAAGATCACGCGCGTCTGCTCCTCGGTCCACCACGCTCCGAGATCGAGTGGCAGGAACCATACGTACGTGCCGCGGATCTCGAACCGGTACTGTTCGCGCTCCTCCTCCCAGTCGAGCGCGTAACGCTTCCCATCGTGCTGGAGGTCGTATGCAGGGATGCCGCGTGGCGCGCGGCGCGTGAACGGCAGGATGGGCTCGTCGGGCTCGGCGCGGGGAAAGCTGTATTCGGCGGCGAGGAGCAGGATCTGCTCGAGCGCCTCTGCGCCGTCGAGTAGCCCGCGCTTCTCGGCGTGGTCGAGGATGATGAGATCGCCGCGCGGATCGCCCGCCGCCTGGAGGTAGTCCGCGATCACGAGCTGCGACGCCTCGTCCTTCGGATCGTCCTCGATCGCGTCGAGCAGCTCGTCGACGATACTCACGGCTCGAGCTCGTGCACGTCGTGCAGTTTACGCGACCTCGGTCACGTGTCATGGCAACGAGCGGCTAGCCGAAATTTGCGTGTCAGATTTAGAGGAGAATCGAGGCCTATGACCAGACTCGCATTGCTTGCCATCGTGCTCTCCGCTTGCACCACCGTCGATTCGAGCGACGTCAAGACGTCGGGGATCTATGCGTCGATCAGCGCGCAGACAAAAGGCGACGGGAAGACCGACGTCTCCGCGACGCTGTTCGTCGGAAATCCAGTCGGCCTCAACTACGTCGAGCTCACCGGCGACGACAAGCTCCTCGTCAAGGCATCGGGCATGACGAAGGAGATGCGCGAGACCGAAGTGCTCAACACCGTCGGCCACCACGCCGAGCTCGCGACCGACGCCGAGGGCGCGCAGTTCGAGGTCGTCTTCGATCGCTCGATCGACGAAGGTGCACCGAGCTCGATCGCGACGCTCCCCGCGAAGTTCGACATCACGAGCGCGCCGCAAACCGCATCTCGCGCACAGACCATCTCGCTCCAGTGGTCGCCCGCCGGCAGCAGCGACACGATGAGCTGGACCGCCACCGGTGACTGCATCGAGCTCGAGAGCGCGCCGATGAACGACACCGGTTCGCATACGATCGCGGCCGGGCTGCTGAAGAAGCGCATCTCTGCGAACGTGCCGGACCAGTGCGATGTCACGATCACGCTGACCCGCGCGCGCGCCGGCGTGCTCGATCCACACTACGGCAAGGGCGGCGAGGTGCGCGGCATCCAGGCGCGCACGCGGACACTCACCTCGACGCCGTGACTACGAACAGGCCGCCAGACTCCGCGCACCCGCTACGGCACACGATACGTCGCCTTGCGGTCGGCGAGCCACTGCAGGACGCCGTCGATGCGGTCGTCGAAGCTTGCACGGTCCGCTAGAAACGGATCATCGGTGCGCGGGCTCGCCGCGAGGAGCGCTTGCACGTTGCGAGCGCGTACGGTCATCGCCGCGACGTCCCAGGCCTCGACGAGGACGCGCTGAACCGCGGCGCGAAACATCGCGTCGAGAGCCGGCACGTCGCGGAATCGGCGGCTCAGGGCGCTGGCGGGAGGTGTCGAGGGATCGACGGTTCCGCCGAACAACTGATCCATGCCATGGGGCAGGAAGCGGAACCGCAGGTCCGGATGCGAGTAGAGGTAGTAGTTGTTCGTGTTGAACGAATAGCCGTCCCAGTGATCGGTCAGTGCGTCGATGGCGTAGCCGGTGGCGAATCCTTCGACGTCGAGCACGGCCGCGAGCGCGGTGGGCAGCCCGGCATCCGGCGTATTGGCGATGATGCCGGCGAGCGCGATGACGTCTTCCCGCGTCCGCATCTCTTCTGCTTCCTTCTTCAGCTCGAGTCCCGATGGGTCCGGCACGAAGTCGGAGCAGCAACCGCCTTCGTACAGATTGCCGCGGTGCTTGTTGTCACCGAACGCCTGCTTCAGCCACGTCTTGTCGGCCGACTCGGAGATCACGTAGATGCCGCGTGACGTTCCATTGAGCGTGAGCACGCCATGCGCGGTGCGGTGCGCGGGGATACCGGCGCGACGATAGATCTCGTAGCCGAGATGTTCCGCGAGAAACGTTGGATCCTGAACTGCGTTGTTGAGCGTGATCCTGTCGAGGCCGTCGAGCTTCTGCCCTTTCACGAATTCGTCGAGCTTCACGGTCAATCCGCTCTTGCCGTAGATCGAGGCAATCGAGCCGTAGCCGCCCTTCTTGCGGCAGCCAGCGCTCGTGATGACAACACCATCGAAGCGGATGCGGCACGGAACGCGTGTATTCGTGTCGCTGTCGAGGCGCTCCATGTCGGCGTCGTCGACCTGGATGTCGATCTCGTGCAGCACCTGCGTGCTGAACACCACCGATCCAGGCGGTGGCGGCGGCGGCGGCGGCTCGGGTACGACCGGCTCGTCGTCCCCGACGACAGGGTCGCCGGTCACCTCGCCGGTGCAGCTCGCAAGCAGCCCGACGAGGAAGACCTGCCAGAACATCGCGCGCGCGAGTCGCGGGATAAGTCGGCGGACGCGTTGGTCGTGCACGATGAAGCTCACTTTCTCTCCTCGGGTCCGAGGCGCTCGACGGGATTTTGATAATAGGCAGTCACCTCGGCGGCATCGCGTAGGAGATCGATGCGGTGCACGTGGACCCGAACGACTCGGTATCCGATGCGGGCCGAGAGATCCTTGCGCAGTGCCTCTTCGCGCCCGGGCCCGAGCAGCTCGAGCTTGTCGTAGAGCAGGGGCGTCGAGCCACTTCCGCGCGCCTTTGCCGACAGCTCGAGGATTGCCGTGAGGGCGACGATGATGGCGTTCACGGTGAGGAGCTCGACGAAGCTGACCTTCTTGTTCGCGACGCCGTTCAGAATGCCGAGGCCCAGCACGATGAACAGGTAGGTGAGATCGCGCATGCGGATCTCTTCGGTGCGGTAGCGCAGGATCCCGAACACGGCAAACAACCCGAGCGCGAAGCCCATATCCATCGGTGTCTTGCGAAGCAAGACGCACACCGCGTAGGTGATGACGTTGAACACGTAATACGTGAACAGGAACTCGCGGTTGCGATACAGCCGGTAGTAGACGAAGACGACGACCAGCGTCGTGAAGAACAGGTCGATGCCGAGCCGCGCGACCAGCTTGGCGAAGTCTTCAGGGTCAAAGAACGTGTCGGTGCCGAGTACATCCACGTCGAAGCCTCCATTCAGAGTTGGTAGTGGTAGCCCAAGCCCACGATGTAGAACGTGGGGTCGCGGTCGTCGGCGTGGAGCTCCGCTCTCAAGAACATCTCGAGATCGTGCTCCCGGCCGCCACGTAACACGCCCAGGCTGAGCCGCAGCTTGTGATAGGTGAGCTCGTCGAAGTCGCCGAGGAGATGAAAGCTCTCGACGCCGGCGTACGGGATCCACGGCCGAAACGCACGGTACGATACGTCGAGCCGGTTCCGGATCACGGCGCGATAGGGATCGCCGGTGTCATGACGGACTTGTTCCATCAGCATCGCGCGGTAGTCGACGCGTGCAGCACCGAGCTCCGTGCGCAGGCGGACATCGACCGAGACCCGGTGACGAACGACGAGCTCGTCGTTGTTGTCGCGTTCGTACTCGAGTCGGTATCCGCCGCCGACGCGCAGCCAACGCTTCGCGCGGTAGCGAATGTTGACCTCGGGCAAGAACGCGGCGAATCGCGACATGTCTTGATCGAACCGCACCTGCGGACCGAGGTCGACCTCGACGCGCTTCGTGATGTTCGTCCCCGCGCCGGCTTCGACCCAGAGCTGCGCATCCGCAAACGCCGGCGATGCGCACGCGAGGACGACCGCCGCCAGCGCGCTCTTCAACGTTCGATCCTCTCGACCGCACGCAGCGCGGGCAGCAGCCGGTTCTTGCGCTCTGCCGGTCGGAGCTGCGCGATCGCGGCGACGTACTTGCTCAGCGAGCGAGGTTTGTGACCTGCGCCGACGAGGCGCTGCATCATCGGCGAGCTCGCCGATAGCTTGGCCTGCTTGACCTCGATGACGGCGAACGGCCCGAGTGGTCGTGCGGTTCCATCCGGCATCGCGATCTCGAGGCCCTGATCGATCGTGACCCGCTCGTCGGCGACGATCCCGATCAACGACAGCCGCCGGTAGTCGATCCGCGCGACGGGCGTCATCGCGTGCGTATCGAGCGTCTCGCGAACGAAGGTGCGTTCGCGATCGCCAAGCGTTTCTTGCATGTACGGAAGCTCGAGGCGGGTCTTGTGGGTGACGTCCTCGTTGCGCTTCGTCTTCACTTCCAAAAACGTGAGGTTCCGATCCGGATAATGCCGGATGCGAACCTTGTGACGAACACGGCGACCCCGGCGATGGTCATGGAAGCACCGGAGGTCTTGCGTATCGAAGTACAGGCTGCGATACGACGCCCAGATCCCGCTGCTCACGTGGAGTGCGGCGTAATCACGCGCCACGCCGCCGAGGATCTCGAACACCACGGCCGCGGGCACGACGAACTTCATGTCGATCCGCTGCAACAGCTGCCGCGCGCAGACGAGGTCTCGGGTCGCCGGGATGAAGTCGAGCACGGGTGCGCCGGGCTGGCGGTAGGGCTCCTGGTCGATGAGATTCACGGCTGGCTGAACGTCGAAAGCTCTTCGACGTCTCCTTTGTCATCCTTCTCCTTGACCTTGCCGACACCGCGGGCGAACCAGAAGTGCTTCGTCTTGGGAGGGTTCGACCCGACCTGGGTCCGTCGCTGGACATGAAGCGAGCAGAAGCGGCCCGCCGGTACGTCGACTTGTTCGTCGATGGCGATGACGGCCCAGGTGTCGACCTTGCGAGCCATCGTTGTCGGCTCGTTCGCCCGCGTGAGGCTGGAAACGATCTCGTCGTAGCTCTCGGTCCACGTCGCCCCCACCACGATGTGGGCCGCCGTCTCGTCGATGCGAGTTTGCCCCGGCGAATAGATCTCGTCGGTGTGGTTCGTTCCGGAGAGATCCTGCTCGCGATGGCGAACGACCGATGCGCCGGTGTCCTGCTGCCAGCTGATCGTCATTCCTCCGCCGGACTTGGTCGTCGTCATCCGGTGCGCCATCGTCCCCGCCTTCGCGCCGCCCACGTCCTCGATGGCGCCGACGGTCTGGGTCTTCGTCTTCCCGCCGCTCACCGCGTAGGTCCACGAAGCGCCGGTCGCGAGCCGCATGTAGCGGCCAGACTCCCCGCATTCCGACGGCTCGCCGGGGTCCTCTGCGGCACAAGCCGCAAAGACGAGCAACGTGACAGCAACAACTCGGTTCATCCGACAACCTATAAACACATCCCGTGCCGCGCTCTCGCGCAGGTCGCCTGCTCGAGATCCAACGCGGTTTCAGGTACTTCGCTGCGGCCTCCCCGTCGTGAACGGTTGTGCACCGCGTGCACGACCTGCACTTCGACCTGCACAAGGGCCTGTGGAAGCGAGGCGTTTGCGCGCGCTAGTTCACGGTGTCGAACTGGACGACCACGCTGCGTGGCGACGCATCGAGGGTCACGATGCACTCACCGGCATCGGCGCACGCGCCACCCCACATCGTGAGCTGAGAACCATCGTCGGGGACCGCAAAGAGCTGCACCTGTGTTCCGAGGTCGAAGTCACCGTTGCAATCGGTCGCGCAGTCGATACCCGCTGGTTCTGAAACGACCCGGCCTGTTCCCGTGCCCGCGGGTTCGAACGTGACATCCAGTCTTGCGAGGGCGACGAAGTCCGCTTGGAGCTCCACGTCGTCGCGAATGATCAGCTCACAACTGGCCACGTTCGGCATGCATGGCCCCGACCATGCTCCGAATCGTGATCCCGCTTCCTCGACAGCCACGAGGGTCACGACGGTTCCTTCGAGGACACTCGCGGTACAGGTGGAACCGCAATCGATCGGGCCGCCATTGATCTTCCCCGCGCCGTTGCCGCCGGTGCGCGCGGTGAGCGTCAATAGCGAAGGCGGGCAGAGCTTCGTGTCGCCCGGGTCGTGGCAGTTCGCATCCGGCCCACACACGGTATCGTCGGGACATCCAACACCGGCCGCACAACGTACGGCGCAGGGCGCGAGCTTGGGCTCGTAACATCCGGCGAGCAACGCGAGCACGAGTGCGCAACGCATCAGAAGCTCCAGCTCTTCGTGATCGTCGCTCCGGCCGGCGTCGGTACGATCGTGACGTGGTCGCTGCGGAGCGCCGCGTAGATGAGCAGCCCGGCACCGGTCGCGAGCGCGACACCGCCAAGGGTGTAGAGCACGATCGCGGTGCGCTCGGCCGCGATTCCACGCCGATCGAGATCGGCGATCTCGGAAACATCACAACCGAGCACGCACCGGTCTTCGAGCGCGCGCGCCTTGTCTCTCGCCTCGAGAGAGAAGTAGACGCCTCCACCAACGACCAGAGCTCCTGCAGCGCCGGTAACCACGCCGACGATCGTCAGCATCTTCGTCGGGGATCCCTCGGCACGCTCGCGCACCGTCACCTCGACCGGTTCCCGCTCGACCGCTCGCGCACGTTCACGAGCGGTGCGCTCGTTCGCGGCGCGCTCGCAGTCATCCATCTCGCGGATGAAGCGGTCGACCTGCTCTCGGTTGTCGGCGGCCGGCAACTTGCCGAGATACGCCCCGTAGAAGTCGCGCGCCTTCACGCACTCTCGCAGCTGCCGATAGGCTTGCCCGATGTTGAACAAGAGGAGCGGCTGGGGATGAAGATTGTATGCCTCGCGAAATGACTCGACCGCTTGTTCGTACTCGCGAAGGTCGTAGTGCTTGCTGCCGGCGACGTAAAGCGCTCGCGCCTGCTCCTTCACGAGCTCGGGCGTGTTGGGTTCAGCCATCGCCGAACGGGTGATGCTCGCGATCAGGCAAGCGCCGGCGAGGATGTGCACCAGACTCATTTCGTGGGCTCGAACGGATCTCGCAGTGCGTTGTCGTCGACCGGAACGGGGCGCGGCTTCTGTGCATTATCGGCAGGAACGAGCTGCGGCTTCTGTTCATTGTCGACGGGGACGGGACGCGATCTCGGTGCGGGCTCGCGCTGCACACGCCCGCGGTCGCGAATCGGCTTGCGCGTCGTCGTCGCCTTCGATGGCCGCGGTGTCTCGATCAAGACCGGAGCGACGACTTCAGGGAGGTCGTGAAGCTCTGTCGGCGCTGTCGGCGCTGTCGGCGCTGTCGGCTGCGCCGGGGAGGAAGCGGGCGGCGCATTTTGGAGCACCGGCGCGGGCAACTTGGCGATCGGTTCTTTGCGTGCGGTTCGCGCGAGCCAGCCAGCACCACCGAGCACGACGATCGACAGCACGACCAACGCGCCCCAGCTTCTGCGTCTACGCGGTTGCACCGCGGGGAGGCCGACCTTGGTCTCGTCCAGGCGCATCCTGTGCTGCGGGTTCTCGCCGGGCGGCTCGTTCGGGATTCGTGCCAGTCGCTCGCGAACCTGCGGTAGCGTTGGCCTCTCGCCCGGCGCCTTCGCGAGCATGGAACCGACGAGCTCGTCGACAAGCGCCGGGAGCAGAGGATCGAAATCCGACGGGTTCGGCGGTGCGAGCGCGACGTGCTTCGCGACGAGGTCAACGCCATCGCTTCCGATGAACGGCAACCGTCCCGCGAACAGCTCGAACGCGAGCACACCCAGCGCATAGATGTCCGCACGTCCGTCGATCGACTGCAGCCGGGCTTGTTCGGGCGCGATGTACCGCGGGGTTCCGATGAGGATCCCAGGCTGCGTATGCTCGACGGGAATCGCGCCGATCACGCCTTCACCTTCGAGCAGCTTGGCGATGCCGAAGTCCAGGAGCTTGACGGCTCCGACGGATCGGTCGGCGAGCAGGAACACGTTGTCGGGTTTTAGATCGCGATGGACAACGCCGGCCTGGTGGGCGGCCTCGAGCGCATGCGCGATCTCCGTCAGGATATGGCAGGCCTCGGCGAGGGGCAGTCCTACGCCGCTCCGGCAGCGAACATCGATGCAATCGGCCAAGCTCTCGCCTTCGAGCAACTCCATCGCGAGGTACGCCCTGCCGTCGTCGGTGGAACCGAAGCCGAACACGTCCACGATGTTCGGATGGCGGATCCGATTGACGGAGCGTGCCTCGCGGACGAACCGACCGAGCATCTCGTCGTTGCCGCAGAGCTCGCGGTGAAGGACCTTGAGCGCGACACGTTTTTCGATGACGCGATGGAGAGCCCGGTACACGGTCCCCATGCCGCCGACACCGATCACGTGCTCGATCCGATAGTCGCCGACACTCGTGCCCGGCGCGAAGTCTGACGGTGGCACCCGCGTCATCGAGAACCGAGTCGCACGCGATGCCATCGGCGCGATTGTATCGTGATCGTGCCAAACAGCGCGACCGCCGCGTAACAGCGCTATAATCTGCGCTTTAGTGTCGCTGCGGACAACAACACTAACGATCCCGGCACCTGCGGGGGTGGAGCGTTTGTTCCTCGTCCTCGTCGGCGATGTCGCGATGGGGACATATGCCTTGCCGACCGTGGGCTCGGTCACGATCGGGCGCTCGCCGGAGTGCGACGTCAGGATCGACGACGCGTCGATCTCGCGTGCGCACGCGGTGCTGCACTTCTCACCGACACTTCGGATCGTCGACTCGGGTAGCGCGAACGGAACGTGGCTCGGAGAGCGTCGCCTGGCCGCGAACATCGCGTCCGAGCTTCAGATCGACGCGAGCTTTCGACTCGGTACGGTCACGGCGATCGTGCAGCGCCGGGCGGCGCGCGCACAGGCTCGAACGCTCCACACCCACGCATACTTCGAGGAGCGACTCGAAGAGGAGTGTGCACGTGGGCTTCGACGCGCGTGGCCGTTCGCGCTCATTCACGTGATCGATCAGTCCGGCGTGCTCGAAGCAGCGCTCGATGAGGTCACGATGGGTGACGAAGTTGTTGCGGTGTACGCGCCGGGAGAGCTCGAGATGCTCGTCGTCGGCGCGGGGCCGGAGGAGGTCGCCGTCGTCGTGGAACGGATCGAAGCCGTCGCAGCAGCCCGTGGCCTCGACGTTCGAATCGCAGCGGCCATTCATCCGCGGGATGGGCGCGATGCGAGTGCGCTGGCCGCTCGTGCACGGAGTCGCTTGCTCGCCGACTACAGCGAGGAGCCGCAGCAACCCGATGTGGTCGTGGTCGACGAGCGTATGGCCGCGTTGCACCAGCTCGTCGTGCGGGTCGCGCAGGCGGACATCACCGTGCTGCTGCAGGGCGAGACCGGTGTCGGCAAGGAGGTGATCGCCGAGTCGATCCACCGCAACTCGCCGCGCGCGAGCAAGCCATGTGTGAAGCTCAACTGCGCGTCGTTCACGGAGACCCTCCTCGAGAGCGAGCTCTTCGGTCACGAGAAGGGCGCGTTCACCGGCGCGGTCGCGGCCAAGCCCGGGTTGCTCGAGCTCGCCGATGGAGGCGTGCTCTTCCTCGACGAGGTCGGCGAGCTGTCGCCGAACACGCAGGCCAAGCTCCTGCGCGTGCTCGACGAGCGGATCTTGATGCGCGTCGGCAGCGTCGTACCGCGGTCGATCGACGTGCGAATCGTGTCCGCGACGAACCGTGACCTCGAAGCGGAGGTGATGAATGGCAGCTTTCGGCGCGACTTGCTGTACCGGCTCAACGCGATGTCGATCATCATTCCGCCGCTTCGCGAGCGTCCCACCGAGATCCTGCCGCTCGCACGGCGCTTTCTCGAAGAGCTCGCGCGGCGAAACGACCGTCCAGTTGCGCGCCTGACTGAAGCCGCCATCGCCATGCTGCGGGCTTACGCGTGGCCCGGAAATGTGCGCGAGCTTCGCAATGCGATCGAGCGTGCGACCGTGGTGTGCACGAACAACGTGATCGATATCGGTGATCTACCGGTCGAGAAGATGCGCGACGCGCGAGTCGTGTCGCGCACGCCAGACGCGACGCCTCGTGTTCCCGTGTTCGCATCCGCACGCGGGTCCGAGGTTGCCGCCGAGGAGCGACGACAGATCTTGGAAGCGCTCGAAGCGTGCGGAGGAAACCAGACCAACGCGGCGAAGCTGCTCGGCATCGCGCGCCGCACGCTGATCAACAAGCTCGAGAAGTTTGCGGTGCCGCGACCACGCAAGCGCTGAAGGAGCGAATCAGGGTGTCGGACGCTCCGACGACGCGCTCGCGATCGTGATCTTGCCGTTGCGTGGTGCCAAGCTGCCAAGCGGGATGTTGAAGACCTGCGGCCGTACGCCGTCGTAGCCGCCGGTGATCTTCACGAGGTGATGGTCGATCGTGGGGGCCTCGGACGCGGTGATGTTGTACGCCGCGTAGGTCGCGGGCAGCTGAGGAACACGCAACGTCGTCCCTGCATACGGCGCGGCGATCACTCTGCGGACGTTCGCGGTCGCGAGCTGGGTGAACACGAAGTCGGGCGCGCTTCCGGATTCCTCCGTCCACGTCACGCCGTTCGCGCCCAGAGACGTCGCCTTCGGCTGCGCGATCATCGAGCTCGCGATATCCAGCGGCGGTGGCGCCGGCGTGTACAACATGCCAGTCGCGATCACCTGCTTACCGCTGGCGAACGAGAGCGTTGCCGCCACGATCATGTCGATGCCGGGAAGGTCGGGACTGTCGATCGCCGCGGTCTCGGCGGCGATCTGTCCGCTGGCAAAGACCGGTCGGAACAGGTTCGTCTCGAGCCGCTGCTCGAGCACGATCGCGAGCCCCTCGATCCCGGGAAGGTTGGTCGCCGCGATCATCGAGGTCAGATTCTCGCGGAGCGTAGCGTTGCTGAGGTCGACCTCGGGCGCGATGGCGCGACGCTCGAGGACCGAGAGCGGCCGCGGTAGCTCGTCGTCGCTCGCAGTTCCCTCGATGTCGACGACATAGAAATCGGTTTCGGGCCCACAGCCACCGTCGAGCGTCAGTTCGACGATGGGCGCCGCCCCGAGCGCCGAGCCGCAAGGCGTGCTCACCGACACCGGCGAGCCCTCGACTTCTGGCTCGGGCACGCGAACCTTGATCGTGGTCGGGGTGGCGCCTTTGCTCGCGACGGCAAGCTCGAGCTTGTCGCCTGCTTTCGCCCCGACATACGTGAAGGCCTCGCCCAGCTGTCCATTGCGAATCACGGTGACGTTGCCGCCGACCGGCATCGGCGCGCTCGCGAGGCCCATCGCGTCGGTCGTCACCTCGGCGACGAGGCTATCGTCGGCACGCTGGAAGATCACGACGAGTCCTGCTTGTGGCACGCCGTTACTCTTCACCGTGAGCTGCACGCGGGAAGCAGGCGGAGGCGGAGGAGGATCGTCCGGCGCATCATCATCGCCGGTACCGGTGAGATCCGCGATACACGCGGATGCGAGTAGTGCGAGCACGACGGCGGGATAGTTCATCGCGAACTTCTCAAGCACACCCCGATCCATGCCCAAGCTCGCGAGAGTCCTCGTTTGTTGCCTCGCGTCAGTCGTGCACGCGTTGCACTTCGCGAGCACGTGCACAGATGTTGCCGCGTGACTGCGATCTACGATCGATCACCTCGACGCCGTAGGACGGTGCGAGCGGATGTAGAAGCTCGGGTCGAGGTAGCCGCTGTGAAACTCCGCGTAGCCTTCGCCGAGCGGTAGCGAGCGATCGCGGAGCTCGAAGTGGAGGTGGGCGCGGTATTGCCCGTGCGCGTCGCCGATCGTTCCGATCTGCTGGCCGCGCCCGACCTGCGCGCCGATGTCGACGCCGATCACGTCGAGGTGCGCGTACAGCGATTCGACGCCGCACGGATGCGCGATCCGCACGACGTTGCCCCAGCCGCCGCCGTGATCGACGGCTTCGGTCACGATGCCCGACGACACCGCGAACACCGGATCGCCGAGGTCGGTGTTGTTGCCGCCATTGCCGTTCCAGTCGTTACCGAGGTGATGGTTCACGCCGAACGGCTGCGCATCGTAGTAGCCCTCGGCATCCGGCGCGCCGACGGGAAAGTCGAAGCCGTCGCAGGTTGGCAGGGCGGGCTGTGCCTCGGTCTCGCGCGTCACGATCACGACCGCGATCACGGCGGTCACGACCACGACGATGGCACCCATGCGAAGCACGCGGATCGAACGCGGCGTGCCGGCGGTTTATTGCGCGGTCGTCACGAGCTGGAACGCGATGGTGGCGACTTCATTCGCGACTGCCTCGGGCGTGCCCGAGCCGTCGACGACGACACCGCCGAGCGAGCGCGTGTTCTCCATGAGGTGCGCAGCCCACGTCGACATGTCTCTCGTCGCGAGCTCCGGCTGCCGGCGCTTCGCGAGGCGCGCGGCGCGGGTCTGGTCGTCGATGTCGAGCAGCACGACGCTGTTCTTCATGCGGTGCGCGGCGCACGCGGCGATCACGTATTGCGGATCGAACTGGCCCTCGAGGATCACGAGGGGACGCATGCGATAGATCTGCCGCGCCGTGTGGACCCAGTGATAGGTCATCATCTTCTGCCAGCCGCGCGGTGCATCCCAGCAGCGTGTCATCTCGTCCTCGGTCGGCACGCCGAGCGAGTCGAACGCGATGAGCGGCAACAGGCGCGCGTCGATGTGCTCGCGGAGCGTGGCGAGGATCGTGGTCTTGCCCGCGCCCGAGGCGCCGGTGACCGCGAGCAGCGCCGGGCAGCCGTTGAACGCCGCGTTCAATCGCAGGTGATCGCGCAGCTGCTCGATCATGACCGTGGCCGCGTGATGCCGTATTGCTTGAGACGCGAGACGAGCGTGCCGCGCGAGATGCCGAGCTTCTGCGCCGCGCGCGTCTGATTACCGCCGCACGCTTCGAGTGCCTCGAGGATGCGGCGCTTCTCGAGCGCGTCGACATCGGCGTGCAGCGAGCCCGACGACGACGGCGCGTCGACGTCGGACGGCGCGAGCTGGAGATCCTCCTCGGTGATCTCGTCGCCGTGTGCGATCAGCGCGGCGCGCTCGATCACGTTGCGCAGCTCGCGGATGTTGCCCGGCCAGTCGTGACTCTCGAGACGAGCGAGCGCCGTGCGCGAGATCTCGAGCGCGGGGTTCGCTTCTGCGAGGAACTGCTTCGCGAACGTCCGGATCTCGGGGCTGCGCTCGCGCAGTGGCGGGATCCAGATCGTCACGCCGTTGAGGCGGTAGTAGAGGTCCTGGCGAAAGCGGCCGGCCGTGACCTCTTGCGAGAGGTCGCGATTCGTCGCCGAGATGAAGCGCACGTCGATCGCGCGCGGCTCGAGCGCGCCGATGCGCTGCACCTTCTTGTCCTGCAGCACGCGCAGGAGGCGTGCTTGCAGACCGAGCGGCAGCTCGCCGATCTCGTCGAGGAACACGCTGCCGCCGTCGGCGTTCTCGAGGAGGCCGGGCTTCGCCTTGTCCGCGCCGGTGAACGAGCCCTTCTCGTGACCGAACAGCTCGCTGTCGAGCAGCGTCTCGGTGAAGCCGCCGCAGTTGAGGCGAAGCAGCGGCTTGGTTGCGCGCTTCGACGTTGCGTGCAGGCGCTCGGCGAACACTTCCTTGCCGACGCCGGTCTCGCCCGTGAGCAGCACGGCGATGTCACCCGGCGCGACGCGCTCGAGCAGGCGCTCGGCACGTGCCATCGCGCCGGGCGCGGCCTTGGCATCGGGCGCGGCTTGCTCCTCTTCGCCGCGCATGAGGATCAGCATCACCGAGCCCAGATCGATCACCTCGCCGGTCGCGAGGTCGCCCCACTCACCTGCGCCGAGCGTGCGGTTCGCGACGCGCGTGCCGTTCGCGCTGCCCAGATCCTTGATGCGCATCTTGGTGCCGATCGAGAGCATCGCGTGCTTGCGCGAGATCGACGCGTCGTCGATGCGGATGTCGGCCTCGACGCCGCGGCCGATCACGATGTCGCCCGCCTTCGGCAGCGCGAACAGGTCCACGAGGTTCTCACCGACGACGCGCAGAGCGAGGCCGTCACCGCCACGCACCGGGCGGGCCATCGTGACAGCGTCGGCTGGGGCGTCCTTGCTCACGAGCGCATTAAACGATTAGCTCGCGGCTCGAACAACGGCGCGGGGTGACTATGATCGTGCTTCGCGGCGGCGGCGCTCGAGGAAAGCGCGCTCACGCGTGTTGTCGGTGCGTGCGATCGCGGCAGCGTAGGCGGCATCCGCGTCGCGGCCGAGCCGGGACAGCAGCTCCCCGCGGATCGCGTGAAACAGGTAGTAGTCGTCGAGGGCGAGCTCGGCGACGATCGCGAGTGCGACGGCCGGGCCTTCAACTTCTGCGACCGCGACGGCGCGGTTGAGGGCCGCGATCGGCGTCGGTGCGATCGCCAGCAGCTGATCGTAGAGCGCGACGATCTGCGGCCACGCCGTGTCGGCGGCGGTCGCGGCGTCGGCGTGGACGGCGTTGATCGCCGCCTGGATCTGATACGGGCCTGGCTCGTCGCGTGCGAGGCAACGGCGCACGAGCGCATGGCCTTCGGCGATCAACGCGCGGTCCCAGCGCGAGCGATCCTGCGCCGCCAGCGGTACGAGCTCGCCGTCGGCATTCGTGCGCGCTCCGCGCCGCGACTCCGAGAGCAGCATCAGCGCGAGCAGGCCCATCACTTCGGGCTCGTCGGGCAGGAGGTCGTGCACCACCCGCGCGAGCCGGATCGCCTCGGCACACAGGTCCGCGCGCGACAGCTCGTCGCCGGCGCTCGCCACGTGGCCTTCATTGAAGATCAGATACAGCACTGCGAGCACGGTGCGCAGCCGCGGCTCGAGGTCCTCGGCGGCCGGCACCCGATACGGAATGCGCGCGTCGCGGATCTTGCCCTTCGCACGCACGAGGCGCTGCGCCATCGTCGTTTCGGGGATGAGGAACGCGCGCGCGATCTCGGCGGTCGTCAAACCGCCGAGCAGGCGAAGCGTCAACGCGACCTGCGCCGCTTGTGCGAGTGCGGGGTGACAGCACGTGAAGATCAGCCGCAGGCGATCGTCGGGCACGGCGCCCTCCTCGGGCTCGGTGTGTGGCTCGTCGTCGATCGACGGGATCGGGAGCGCCGCGCGCCGCAGCCGATCGATCGCGCGATTACGAGCCGTCGCGATGATCCAGCCGGCCGGGCTCGGCGGTATGCCCCCGCTCGGCCAGCGCTCGACGGCGATCGCGAACGCGTCCTGCACGCTCTCCTCGACGAGCCCGATGTCGCCGATGCGACGGATCAGGACCGCAACGGCCCGGCCGTACTCCGCGCGAAACACGCGTTCGATCTCTGCTGGGCCGATCATCCAGGCGGTCCGACGTGCGCGAACGGCCGCACTTCGACGGGCAGCCCATCGGGATAACCCGGAATCAACAGCGCGTCGGCCATGCGCTTCGCCCAGTGCAAGGCGGCGTCGAGGTCGGGCACGTCGACGATCATGAAGCCGCCGATGTACTCCTTGCCCTCGACGTATGGGCCATCCGTCGTCAGGACCTCGCCGCCCTTGATGCGGACGACGCTCGCCGTGCTCGGCGCGTGCAAGCCGCCGTTGAAGACCCAGACGCGCTGGGCCCTCGCATCGTCGAGCAGCACCTTCATCTTCTTCATCACGGGTGCGAGATCTTCGGCCGACGGCGGCTCGACGTTCGGTTGATAGATGCTGAGTGCGTAGTGCGGCATGGCAGCTCCTGCGTTGTTCATCCGCTAAACGAACCGGCTCCCGCCAGATCGACATCGCACAAACAGATTGTTCGAAGTTTGAACAACGCCGCCGCAAGTCCGCGGAGACATTGGGTTCGAACCTGGCGCGCCGGCTGCTCTTGGGAAGGGCTCAACAACAACTGGAGCCTGCCACGTGAACATGGAAGCCCTCGTCGATCTCGCCGGAACCGGCGCCCACTGGGTGATGTACCTCTTGATCGCGCTGTCCGCGATCCAGCTCGCGCTGATCATCGAACGCACGATCGTCTTCACGCGATCGAAAGCATCGTCGACGCTCAAGCCCCGCGTTCGCGAGGCGCTCGCCAGTGGCAGCCTCAAGGCAGTTGGCCTCACCGTGCAAGGTGAACGCTCGCTCGAAGGCAAAGTGATCGCGGCCGGCGTCGCGTGTGCGGACCGCGGCGTCGATGCGACCGACGAGATCATGCACAGCGCGCTCGTCGAGGAGCGCCTGCAGCTCGAGCGTGGCCTCTCGTTCATGGGCACGCTCGGAAACAACGCGCCGTTCCTCGGTCTGTTTGGAACGGTGCTCGGCATCATCCACGCGATGGCCGACATGTCGACGGCCGCCGGTGGTCAGGCGTCGCGCGCGGTGATGGGTGGCATCTCCGAGGCACTGATCGCGACCGCGGTCGGGCTCATGGTCGCGCTGCCCGCCGTCGCCGCGTTCAACTTCTTCCAGCGCCAGATCAAGACGCGCACTGCGTCTGCCGAAGCACTCGGCGGCGAGCTCATGGCACAGCTCAAGTCGCCGGCGATCGCCGCGCGCAAGGCAGTGGCGTAGTCATGGCGCACGCACAGTCCAGCACCGACGACGAGATCACCGGCATCAACGTCACGCCGCTCGTCGACATCATGCTCGTCCTGCTCCTCATCTTCATGATCACCACACACCTCGATCAGCCCAGCGCACTCGGCGTGAACCTGCCGCGCGCATCGACGGCGACCGAAGCGCCAGTGTCGTCGCTGAACATCGTGATCGCGAAGGACGGCGCGCTGCGCCTCGACGGTCAGCCGACGACGCTCGCCGCGATCCACGCTCGCGCGACGAAGGGCAACCCCGAGACGCAAGCCGTCGTGTCCGCGGATCAAGGCGTCACGTACGACAAGGTCGTCGGCGTCGTCGATGCGGTTCGTCGCGGCGGCGTGCACAAGCTCGCACTCGCCGCGGATGTGGTGGAGGAGCCGTCCAAGTGAGCCTCCCGTGGATTGCCGCCGCTGCTGTTTCGGTGGTCGCGCACGTCGGCTTCGCGAAGTGGGTCGACGATGCGGAGCCGAGGAAGAGGCCGCGCCCGCCGATCGAGATGACGCTCGCGAAGCTGCCGCCGAAGGTGCTCGATCAAGAGCCGCCGCCCGTGCCGCCGCCGCCGCCACCGGAGATCAAGAAGCCGAAGCTCGTGACGAAGGTCGTGAAGCAAGTCCCGCAACCGCCACCGCCGCCCGAGACCCAGCGCGTCGGGGTCAGCGAGGATGCGACGACGGACAAGGGTGACGCCTTTGTCTCGACGGGCGTCACCACGGACGGCGTCCTCGGGACGGGCACGTCGATGGACAAAGATCTGCCGCCGCCGCCGCCTGCGCCGCCGGCACCACCACCACCGCCGGCCAAGCCGAAGTTCTTTCCGTCGTACGAAGTCACGAAGCTGCCGGCGATCAAGAAAGCCGTGCACCCCGAGATTCCGGACGCGTTTCGTCAAGCGCAGCGTGAAGCGCTCGTCGTCATCGAGGTCGAGATCGACGCCAAGGGCAAGGTCGTCAGTGCGCGCGTGATGCGCCACGCCGACTACGGCCTCGACGACGCCGCGCTCGCCGCCGCGAAGGCGACCGAGTTCGAACCCGCTCTCATGGGCACCACGCCGGTGCCGGTCCGCTACCAGCTCCCGTACCGCTTCAAGGTTCGGGGTTAGAGGTCACCATGCTCAAACACCTCGCTGCCGCGATGGCTGTCATCGCCATTGTCTCTCCTGCATTCGCGCAAGAAGCCGCGCTCGCCCGCGGCAAGATCATCGACGCCACGACGGGCAAGCCCGTGCCCGGTGCGACGGTCTTCAACAAGGACACGGGCGAGTCCGCGATCACCGACGACGGCGGCAACTTCGAGTTTCTCACCTCGGAGGGCCCCGCAAACCTCGTCGTGATCGATCCGTCGTACAAGAAGACGGAGGCTCGCTACGACGGCAAGAGCGCGGTCACGATCACGCTCGAGCCCGTCAGCGTGCGCGGCGAAGAGATCGTGGTCGAGGCCGAGCGCGAGCGCACGACCGCCGGCGAGACCACGATGCGGCGCGAGGAAATCGCGCGCATCCCAGGCTCGCGTGGCGATGCACTCTCCGCGGTCAAGAACCTGCCGGGCGTCGCGAACACGCAGGGCTTCGGGCCGAACGCCGGTCTCGTGATCCGCGGCTCGTCGCCGGCGGACTCGCGGATCTTCGTCGACGGCTTCGAGATCCCGATCCTCTATCACCTCGGCGGCATTCAATCGGTGCTGCCGACGGAGATGATCGATGACCTCGTCTACACGCCGGGTGCATTTGGTGTCGAGCTCGGTCGCGCGTCGGCCGGCACGATCCAGGTGGCATCGCGCAGGGGCGCGCGCGAGCTCGCCGGCTTCGCGGAGGTCTCGTTCATCAACGCCGCGACGATGCTGCAAGGCCCGCTCGGCAAGAAGGGCAGCTTCGCGTTTGCCGCGCGCCGCTCGTACATCGACGCGCTGATCCCGCTCGTCGTCTCCGACGACTCGCTCTCGTTCACGGCGCTACCGCGCTACTACGACTACCAGGCGCGCTTCGACTACGAGCTGACCAAACACCTGAGGCTCAGCGCGTTCCTGTTCGGCAGCGATGACGTGTTCGCGGTCGAGACCAACGAGCAGGATCCCGACGAGCCGTCGCGGTTCAAGAACACGACGCGGTTCACGCGTGCGATCGCCGCGGTCACGTACGACCGTCCCGGCGTCTACAACAAGCTGGCGGTCTCCGCGCTCACGCAGCGTGTGGGCTTCGAGCTCGGCGACGACCGCTTCCTCCGGATCAACCCCGACAGCTTCGCCGCGCGCGACGACGCGCGCATCCAGCTGACGAAACACGTCGCGCTGATCGCGGGTGGCGAGGCCGAGGCGCGCGAGGTCGGTGTACGCGTGAAGCTGCCGCGCCCGCCGAAGGAAGGCGATCCGACGGAGCCGAACCTGACGAACGATCCGTTGATCGACGTCGACTCGACCGAATCCGGCGAGCACCTCGCCGCGTGGACAGCGATCGAGCTCCAACCGACGTCGCGCATCAAGACGACGGCCGGCGTGCGCGTCGACAACTTCCGGCGCAACGATGTCACCGTCGTGCAGCCGCGCGTGCAGGCGCGCCTGAAGATCGACAAGGCGATGTCCGTACTCGCCGCGGGCGGGCTCTACACGCGGCCGCCCGACAACCAGGACGAGAACCTCCAGACGTCGCTGAAACCCGAGCGCGCGTGGCAGACCACGGTCGGTCTCGAGAACAAGATCGGCAAGGGCATCACGATGACGACGACGGTCTACTACAACGACCGCTCGGACCTGATCACCGCGGGCGCGCGCAGTGAGCCCATGCGCGAGGACGGCACGAACACGTACACGAACGACGGCACCGGCCGCTCGTACGGCGCCGAGCTCTTGCTGCAGGCGCGGAGCGACAAGTTCTTTGGCTGGGCCGCGTACACCTACGCGCGCTCGGAACGCCAGGACAACGAGATGGCGGCGGATCGCCTGTTCGACTCCGACCAGACGCACAACCTCGTCATCCTCGGCTCGTACAAGTTCGGCGAGGACGACAAGTGGCAGATCGGCGGCCGCTTCCAGCTCACGAGCGGCACACCGTACACGCCCGTCGTCGGTGCGGTGTTCAACAGCGACATCAACAACTACAGCGCCGAGTTCGGCCGCATCAACTCGCAGCGCAATCCTGCGCAGCACCAGATGGACATCCGCATCGACCGCGCGTTCACGTTCAAGGACTGGAAGCTCTCGGGCTACCTCGACGTCGCGAACGTCTACTTCAACGCGCCGACGCTTGGCTACGAATACAACCAGAACTACACGGCGCGCACCGAGACGAAGGGCATCCCGATCCTGCCGTCGTTCGGTCTGCGAGGAGAATTCTAATGAAGCGCATCATCTGCCTGCTCGCGCTCACCGCGTGTGACGCCACACCGGAGCTCGCACGCCTCGACCACTCGCAGATCCTCGCGGTTCGCACCGAGCCGGCGACCGTCGCGCCCGGCGAGCGCGCTCGGATCGACATCCTCGCCGGCGACGACAGCGGCGCCGTGTTCGAAGCCGCACCGGATCGCGTCGTCGCGCGCTCGCGTACGACGGGCCCGCTGCTCGTCGAGCGCACGGCCGATGGTTGGTTCGTGACAGCGGGCGGTCCGGAGATCGCGACGATCGAGGTCGCCCTCGAGATCGACGGAACGGAATGGCGCGCGACGAAGTCACTCGTCGTCAACGCGACGACCGAGAACCCGCGCATCACGACGATGCAGATCGATGGCGCAGATACCGAAGCGCTCGTCGCCGCCGCCGGCACGAAGCCGTCGCTGACCGTCGTCGCGGAAGGCGAGCTCGAGTACGCGTGGTACTCGTCGGTCGGCGATCTCGAGCTGTACCGCCAACCGTCGGCGGTCCTCGATGCCGCGGAGCCTGCGGAGGGTCACGTCGTGATCGTCGTGCGCGACACCGCGGGCGGCGTGACCTGGAAGCTGTTGCCCGCGCGCGTGGAGTGATCACCGCTCGGCGGCGATCGCGACGACCTCGAGGACCTTCGCGAGCTCGAACGGCTTGTAGAGGATCTGCGCCGACACGCGATCGAGGAAGCTGGTCACCGCGCCAAGCGACCCGCCGGTGATGAACACGAAGCGGCGCGCGAGCACGGGGTTGTTCACGAGCAGGTGCTCGTAGAGATCCTTGCCCGTCATCACCGGCATCATGACGTCGCAGATGATCACGTCGATCGGGTTCGCCTCGATCTGCTCGAGAGCCTGGCGGCCGTTCTCGGCGACGCTGACTTCGTAGTGACTGCCGAGCACCGTGGCGAGCGCCCGGCGCACCAGCGGCTCGTCGTCGACGACGAGCACGTGCAACCGGCGCGGCTCCGCCGCTTCGACCGGCGGTGTGACCTGGGCGGCCTCGCGGCGCACCGGCAGCGTCACGATCAACACGGCACCGCGCGAGACGCCGGGGTCGACGGCGATGGTGCCCCCGAATTGCTCGACGATGCTCCGACACACCGCGAGCCCGAGGCCGGTGCCGATGCCGACGGCCTTCGTGCTGAAGAACGGCTCGAAGATGCGCTCGCGCAGCTCCGGCGCGATGCCCGGTCCGGTGTCACTGATCGCAATCGTGACGAGCTGATCCTGCGCGCGCACGGTGATTCGAATCTCGTGCTTGGTGGGATCGCCATCGGCGATCGCTTGCGCGGCATTGACGAGCACGTTGACGAACACCTGCTCGAGCCTCGACGCATTCGCCTGCACCGCGGAGACGGCCTCGAAATCGCGGACGAGCTGCGCGCGTTGCCTGAGCTCGCTCTCGACGAGCTTGACCGCTTGCTCGATGCACGCGACGACATCGACCGAGCCTTCGGCGTCGTCGGGGCGTGCGAACGAGCGCAGGTCGCGAACGATGGTCGCGACGCGACCGATGCCGTGGCTCGCATTACGCACGTGCTCGAGGACACGCTCTCGGTCCTGGGCGGGCACGAGCGTTGGCAGCTCGCGCTCGAGGAACTGGAGACACAGGTGCGCGTACGCGAGCGGGTTGTTGATCTCGTGCGCGACGGCGGCAGACATCATGCCGATGCTCGCAAGTCGGTCGGCCCGCACGAGCTCTTGCTGGATGCGCTTGCGCGCCGTGACATCGCGTGCGAACGCGAGTACGGCGGGCTGTCCCTCGCGGTCGATCAGGATCGACTTGATCTCGACGTACCGCTCCGGGTTGACCTTCGTTCGGTACTCCATCGGCTCGAACGACGCACCCGTCGCCATCATGCGACCGATGCGGTCGCCGGCGATGGCGGCGTCCTCCGGCACGAGATGCTCGGTGACGAGCGTACCGAGCCCGGCCTTCGGATCGCCGACGCCGAGCAGGTCGGCGGCGAGCGCGTTCATGAACGTGATGCGCCCGCGCTGGAGGATGACGACGCCGTCGGGCGCGCCCTCGACCACCTTGCGAAAGCGCTCCTCGGACTGGCGCAACGACTCGGTCGCGGCGATGCGTGCGCTGATCTCGCGGATGAACGTGACGTTGAGCGTCGCGGTCGGCGTCACGACGCGCGTCATCGCGACCTCGATGGGGATCCGCGTGTCGTCGGGACGGTGGGCGGTCGTCTCGAACACGATCGGCGGTGCTTCGCCAAGTCCCCGTGCGTTCAGTAGCTCGCGCACGAGCGGCATCGCCTCGGGCGCGAGGATCGCGAATGGCGACGCGCCTTCGAGCTCCGCGCGGGAGCGCCCGACGATCTTCGCCGCGCCGTCGTTGACGTAGATGACGCGCTCGGGCGCGCTGATCTGAAGCACGGCGATGCCGATCGCGAGATGGTCCGCTGCCTCGAGCAACGCTCGCAGCATGCGGTGTTCGTCGAGACTGGCTCCCATGTACGAAGCGGAACAGTACGTCAGAAGTACTCGATGCGGGCTCTCGAGTGCTGGATCGGTTGCTTGGCGCCGCGGATCGCGAGGCGCTCGAGGTTGGGCAGTTGCTCGACAGCGCTGCGGACATCGGCGAGGTGCGCGTCCGTATTGACAGAGGGCAGGCGAAGCTCGACGAGCTGCGCACAGATCTCCCGCCGCCGCAGGAAGCCGAACGGATTCGTCGACCCGCCGAGGTTGATCGGGTCCATCTCGCCCGGCTCGTTGCGCGCGAGATCGAGCACGCGCAGGGCAGGGAACCGCGCGCGAGACAGCAAGTCGCGGTTCGGCGGTGGCGGCAAGTAGCGGTCGCCGAGGTGGCACGCGAACGCGAAGTCGAGCTCGTCGAGCGACGGCCATGCCGGACCATCGCCCCACAACGACTCGATCGCGCTCCATCCGGAGATGCGCAGCCGGCGCAGCGCGGGATGCGTCGCCGCCTCGAACACGCGATAGCCGTCGATCTCGAGCGTGTGCAAGCCCGGCGTCGCGGCGATGAACTGTTCGAACGCGGCGGCGTTCATCGTCCAGGCTTGCCCTTCGTGCCACTGCCGCAGCACGACGCGCGCGAGTGACGGGCGCTCCTCTGCGGCGACGATCTCGACCGCTTCGCGCAGCACGCGCGTCGGCCCGACGATCGCGATGGTGCGAATGTACGGCGCGCCGCCGCTCTCGAGCGCCGCGCGCACTTGCTCGAGCGGATCACCGCCGGTCGCGTCGATGTCGAGGAAGCCGTGCTGCACCTTGCCCGGCGGCAGCGAGCGCAGCCACTCGGCGAGCAGCTCCTTGCGGCGCTCGACGAGCTCCGGGAGTGGCCCGTCCTCCTCGATGCGCAGATCGATGACGATCAGCTCGCCACGCAGCTCGCCGATCGACTGCAAATGGTCCGCGTAGACCGCGAGCGTGTCGCGATCCCACTTCGTTCGCAGCGAGGCTTCGAGCTCGTCGAGCGTGGCCAACGCAGCGAGTATATAGTCGGTCCGGTGCGCGAGATCGAAGACCGCCTGCACGCGGCCCAGCCGGGCACGATCGAGGCGGAGCTCGTCGCGATCGCGCTCGAGACGACGAACGCCGAGCACGGCGCGCTGTTCGTCTGGGACAAGGCAGCCGAAGGCCTCGCGCTCGTCCACCACGTCGTCGGTGGCGTCACCGTCACGCTGCCGCGGATCGTGAGGCCCGAGGGCAAGGCCGGGATCGCGATGCACGTATTCGGCGAAGCGCGCCCATACCTCGCGAAAGACACGTCGCGCGATCCGCTGTACACGCGATACCTGATCGACGTCGGCTCGATCGCGGCCGCGCCGCTCGTGTACCAGAAGCGCGCGATCGGCGTGCTCACCGTCTCGACGCGCGAGCCGCACGGCCTCGACGACCGCGAGCTACGCGCGCTCACCTCGCTCGCCGAGGTCGCCGCACCGCTGCTCCGCCGCGCACAGATCGACAAGCTCTCGCGCGCCGCGACCGGCCGGCCACTGATGATCAAGGGCCTCTCGCCCGGCTGGCACGAGGTCGAGCGCAAGATCGAGCTCGCCGCGCCGACGAACGCGCCCATCCTGATCCGCGGCGAATCCGGCACCGGCAAAGATCTCGTCGCGCGCGCGATCCACTGGAACAGCCGGCGCGCTGACAAGCCGTACATCGTCGTCAACTGCGCCGCGATTCCCGAGACGCTCCTCGAGTCGATCCTGTTCGGTCACGTCAAGGGCGCGTTCACGGGCGCGAGCTTCCAGAAGATCGGCGAGTTTCAGAAGGCGAACGGCGGCACGCTGTTCCTCGACGAGGTCGGCGAGCTGCCCGTCATGCTGCAGGCGAAGGTCCTGCGCGCCGTCGAGCAAGGCGAGGTCCAACCGCTCGGCTCGAACGAACCGCCCGATCGCGTCGACGTGCGCCTCGTGTGCGCGACGAATCGCGACCTCGAAGCGATGGCGAAGGTCGGCACGTTCCGCGACGACTTGTTCTACCGCCTGAGCGTGATGACGCTCGATCTCCCATCGCTGCGCTCGTACAAGGACAACCTCGAGACGCTCGCGAACGTCTTTCTCGAGCAAGCGTCGTCGTCGCACGGCAAGCCGACGCCGCGTCTCGGCACCGCCGTCCTCGCACGCCTCTCGGCCTACGACTTTCCCGGCAACGTCCGCGAGCTCAAGAACACGATCGAGCACGCCGTGATCCTGTGCACCGGCGACGAGCTTCGCGTCGAGGATCTCCCGCCTCCGCTGCAGCGCGGCATCACGCAGCGTGCGCGCACGAGCCAGCCCGCGCAGCTCACGCTCGACGAAGCGCGCGAGAAGTGGCTGGAGCCGCTCGAGAAGCAGTACCTGACCGACCTGCTCGCGAAGCACGGCGGCAACGTGAAGACCGCGGCGCGTGCCGCCGGGATCAACACGGTGACGCTCTACCGCCTGCTGAAGCGACGCGGCCTGCACCTCGGCCGCATCGTTCAGCAGCGGGACTAGTGCGTTCGAGCCATCGCGCGTTCCGCGCGTTCGCTCGTGTTCCGCTCGTGTTCCGCTCGTGTTCCGCTCGTGTTCCGCTCGTGTTCGGGAGTTAACACAAAACGCACAGAGGCCACGGAGGCCACAAAAGGGAGATCTCTTTCGGCGCGCACCTGCGACGCAGCCGACCCTGGATCGAGATCTTGTTGCGCCGCGCCTCGATGACATTCGCCCGTTGCAAGCACGCTTCGTGCGGGCGACTGATTCAGTCGAGACGCACGGCGATAGGATCTCGACCGCTGGGTTCGCTCGAGCACGAACGCCCCGAAAATTGATCTCTTTTTTGTGGCCTCCGTGGCCTCTGTGCGTTTTGTGTAACTCGGGAACACGAGCGGAACACCAGCGAACGAAGACGATCCTTTGCGCCGCGCGGCAGCTCAGCGGGACTAGTGCGTTCGAGCCATCGCGCGTTCCGCGCGTTCGCTCGTGTTCCGCTCGTGTTCCGCTCGTGTTCCGCTCGTGTTCCGCTCGTGTTCGGGAGTTAACACAAAACGCACAGAGGCCA
>JALZOJ010000051.1 GCA_030857175.1 Myxococcota bacterium
ATGCCGCGTAGCGATGGAAGTGATGCTTCGTCCGCTCGTGATAGGCGACCACGACTTCGCCTGAAGACGGGCTATCCACGGACGTTGCTTGCGAGCGACGGTCCTGCGAACGCTCGGGTTCACCATAGAGTCGCAAGCGACCCATCACGACCGGCCTTCCTGTCGTGTCGCTGGCTTTCTCAATTGAGCGATCCTCGCAGCTCGGTCAGCATCGAGAGACAGCTCTGTTCGCCCGGAACAATCTCGAGCGCGCTCTCGAGCTCGGCGATCGCCCTTCCCACCATCCCTTTACGTGCGTAAACGCGCCCCAGGTTCATGTAGGGGAAGTGGCGCGGCTCGTAGCGAGGAGCCGCCTTGGCTTTCTCGAGCCACTCGATCGCCTCGTCGAGCTTTCCCTTCTTGACGAGGTAGGACCCGATGTCGTTGTACGGGTTTCCGAAGGTCGGGTCGACGGCGATCGCCTTCTTACACTGTTCGATTGCGTCCTCGACGCGACCCTGAAAGCTGTAGGCCCAGCCGCGGAACGTGAATGCCTCGGCGGTGGGATAGAGCCCGATCGATCTCGTGTAGAGCGCGATCGCGCTTTCGAGGTCGCCACGAAGGTGGTGCTTCTGGCCGTTCATCCACAACGTCAACGCCTGGTCCTTGAGAACGCTGTCATCCATGGCTCGCCTCGGTACGTTGGTAGAACGGCTGCTTCCCCGCCGCAGACAGCGGGAAGCTCTGCGCCAGCGTGAGATGGGTGTCGCCGGTCCCGGGCGGCAGGTCGAGCAGCAGATAGTCGAGGTGTCCCCATCGGACGGAACCGACGAACATCTTGAGGTACTTGCTCACCATCGGCCCCCGCAAGATGGCCGGGTTGTCGTCGCCGGTGAGCATGCCCATCGACATCACCTTGTTCGGGACAACCTCGGCCGGGATGAGCTTGCCGTCCGCGGTCGTCGCAGGCTGGCCCTTGGGAAGCCCGAGCATGCCGGGGATACTCGGCCCCTGGATGTCTGCATCGACGAGCCCGATCCAGCCTCCGATCTGTTGGAGCGCGTACGCCAGATTGACGCTGACGGTGGACTTCCCGACGCCACCTTTGCCGCTGGCCACCGCGATCACGTTGCGGATCCCCGGCAGCTGCTCCAGGCTCGACGGTTGATTAGACGCCATGTGCGTAGTGGTCGGGTTGGCCGGGTTGGGATGTGGTGTTCGGCATCGATCTAGACTCCGAGGAACAGGCGGTTGGCGAAGTTGCGCTCGAGATCGGTGGCGAAGATCTTCTTCGCCGCTGCGTCGATGTCGTAGCTGACCCGCTTGAACTCGAAGATCCGGGTCTCGGTGTCGTAGATCGTGTAGCTGGCCCGGTTGTCGTAGTCCCGCGGTTGGCCGACCGAGCCGTCGCTGACGATGTAGCGGTGGCCTTCGCGAACCTCGAACTTCTGCGCCACCACCTCGAAGACCTCGTTGCGAGTGAGCGCGAACGCCTTGCAAAGATGCGAGTGGCCGATGAACGTGACGGTGGCCAGCTGGTCCCACATCTGCAGGCAGAGCGCGGCCTGCTCGATCGAGAAGATGTACTCGAACTCCTCGAGATTTACCGGCGAGCCGTGGCAGAAGGTCAGCCCGTTCTCGCGGACCTCGTAGGGCAGCCCGCGCAACCAGGCCATGTTGGGCTCGCTGAGCTGGGCGGCGTGGAGGTCAAGCGCGTGGCGCGCGGCCTCGTAATAGTACGAATAGTCCATTCGGCCGGCCACCGCGGCGTCGTGGTTGCCGAGGATGGTGAACGCTACCTTGCTGCGAATGAGGTCGCAGCACTCGTTGGCCGATGCGCCGTAACCGACCGTGTCGCCGAGGCACACATACCGATCGATCTGCTCGCACTCGTACGCCTCGAAGATCGCCGTGAGCGCCTCGATGTTGGCGTGCGTGTCGGAAAAGATCCCGTACCTCATGGCGTTTCTACGCGGCTTTCGCGAGCCGCTCTAGAGCGCGGTGGTGGTCGGCGTTGCGAGACGGCTTCGGATGGCTTGGTTTCTTGTCGTCAGATTGGGTCTCCTCACGATGCGGCACACCATCGAGGAACTCTTCAACCGTCGCTGCTTGGAGGCGCAGGTGTTTCAACCCGGCGGCTTCGATCTGGCGAATCCTCTCTTCTGAAACTCCGAGATCCCGCCCGAGTTGCGGCCGTGGCGTCCGGTCGTCACTCGCGCCGATACCATATCGGCTCCGCAGCACGTGAGCCTCTCGCGGGTCGAGTCCGTCCAGCGTACGCCGAACAAGGTCTGCCAGTTCTTGATGCAACACGGCCTGGACCTTGAGAGCCGTCTCGTCGGCGAGGAAGTCTTCGAGCGTGGCGTCGCCGTCTCCGACCGAGTCGTGGATCGAGTTCTCGAGTTGCAGCAGCTGGGAGACCTTCGAGGACTTCATTCGTGCCCTTCGTGCCAGCTCGTCGGGAGACGGCAGAGGGTCGCCGTCCTTGAACGCTTCGATCGTTGGGCTGCCCGGCTCTCCGACACACGCGGCGACAGCAACTCGATTCTTCTCGCTGCACACTCCGCGTCGAGCTTTCCAAAGTCGCTGCGCCAGAGACGAAGTTTGTCGTGGGCCTGCCGTTTGGTGGCGCTTGTCTTCGGCACGGCACCGATGACGATTTCCCATGGGGAGATCGCACCTTCGTCAAGCTGTCGCAAGAGATCGGAGAGCTCCGTCCCCAAGACCGGCGAACGCATGAGGGCGCACAGCAGGTCGTGCTCGGATGCTTCGATCCTGCGGGCGAGCTCGGTCATTTGTGCCCGGTCGGGAACCGGGATCTGGCTCGCACTCCTGAAGTAGGCTGCCAACAGATCCGAATCGGATGCGGCGGCGTCCGTCAGCGTTGGTCGGCGGGGGTTCGGCTCCGCTGCGGGGCTAGTCAACCGCGAGACCACACACTCCGCAAGTGGCGAAGCAATGAGTTGCTCCACGGGGATACGATCAGATGTCCTCAGCTGCTTCAGCATCGCGCGGTAGATGAAGCCGCGCGTTCGCTGTTTGTGGCCGCCGAGGATCGGCTGTGCTGGAGAACCAGCGCTCCCACCGCGCGGAACCACGCTCCCGGCAGCCGTTCGAGCGAGCCATGGCCAAGCGAATTAGCTGTCGCCATTCCTACACCATGCTCGCGAACGGCCTTGGTGAATCTGCGCACGCGCGTTCGGCCGCGAACGCTTTCGTGTCCTTCGTGGTTGGCATCGTGATTCCTCGGTGCGCGAGTCGATGAGGCAGAAAGGAAAGTATCCTCTTTCTATATGTTTGACAAGCTGTCCCTTGCTCAATTCAAGAGCTGACACCGGTCGCCAGCTATCACCCGCATCCAGGTTGCCGACGACGTTTGCGGCACGGTCACGCGATCGACGACGTGGTACCGGCGGTACTCGTCATCGCACGCGTGGAACAGCGACAACACCTGTAGCTGCTTGGCGGAATCTGGGCCCGCTATCGCGCCGAGCACGTTCGGCAAGAGTCGCTGGTCTCTGGATTTGTCAAGCATCTCCTTTTCAAAGGTGTGAAGAACTCGTGTACACTGACGCCCGATGAGCTTCGACACTCCCGTGGGGCGGGAACGAGTTCTCTTGGCGCTCAAGACCAAGGGGCCGCAAACCGCCGCTCGAATAGCCAAGCGGCTGGGTGTCACCGCGATGGCGGTGCGCCAGCACCTTGCCGTTTTGGAAGCAGAACAGCTCGTTGATTTCACGGAAGACCGCAGCAAGATCGGCCGACCCGCGCGCGCCTGGCGGCTCACACCCAAGGCGTATGATCAGTTCCCCGATTGTCACGCGGAGCTCGCCGTCGGGATGCTCCAAGCGGTCCAGAGCGCCTTTGGCGAGGAGGGGCTCGAACGCCTGACCAAGGAAACGACTCGGCAGCAAGTCGAGAGCTATCGCACGCGCATGCCCGTCTCGGACGCGCCGATCGTGGAGCGAGTGGCGACCCTTGCCCGCATCCGGCGCGAGGAAGGCTACATGGCCGAGTCACGGCGCCGCCCGGATGGAACGCTCGAGCTCGTGGAGAACCACTGCTCCATCGCGAAGGCGGCGCGCATCTGCTCGAAGCTCTGCGTGGCCGAGCTGTCGCTATTTCGCACGGTGCTGGGTAGCGACGTCTCCGTCGAGAGGACCCAGCACATCCTCGCAGGAGACCGGTCTTGCTCGTACTGCATCACCGAGCGCACCAGCGACTCCTCGTCGGGTGGGTTGCGGTCGCGCCGGCGTGCCACGCGTCGCCGCACCCAAAAGCACGCCGGCGGCGATCCTGCCGAGTAGTCATATTCCGGATCGGTGACGCCGACGGCTACGCTTGGGTGCCGGAGGTTCAGGACCTTATTGGTGAGATGCTGACGCTCCTTGTCTCCGCCACTCGCCGGGTTGGAGGGTTCGGCCTGCAAACCGCGGCCGTTCGTCGGAGGACGAGATCACGTTGGTCCTCGAGAAGACCTTTGAGTAGCCACCGATCTCGAGCCTACCCTCGCGTGCTCGATAGTGGGCCACGAACTCGCTACGGATTGCACCGTCGGCCGCAGCGTGGGATGAATTCTTCCGTGAAGTGGGCGTCCGCGATTTCGGAACTGGTCCGTACCGAGGCAGCCGTGCAAGAAGCCGGCGAAGCGATCCGGCGCGAGCTCGGCACGGCGGAACCGGATCTGGTCGTCGCGTTTGTCTCGCCCGACCACGCGGCGAGCTTCAGATGGCTTCCGGAGCTGGTCGCCGCACAGATGCCCAACGCGCTCTTGATTGGCTGCAGCGGCAGCGGCGTGATCGGCGCCGGGCACGAGGTCGAGGAGCGTCCGGCGCTTTCGCTCACCGCCGCGTCGCTCCCCGGCGTAGACATCGCGCCTTGGTACGTCGACGGAAACGCGCTGCTTGAGGACGCCAGCGTGTTGCGCGGCCTGGTCGGCGCCGGCGCGGACGCGGATCCACACTTCATCATCCTCGCCGATCCGCTCAGCTGCGACGCCGGCGCCCTGATCGCCGGGCTCGACGCCGCGTACGCTGCCGGGCGCAAGATCGGCGGCCTCGCCAGTGGCGGCGCGCGGCCGGGCTCGAACGCGCTGTTCCTCGGCAGCGCCGTCTTCAGCGAAGGCGCCGTCGGCGTGGCGCTCTCAGGCAACATCGACGTCGACACCATCGTCGCCCAGGGCTGCCGGCCGATCGGGGTGCCGATGCCGATCACGCACTGCGAGCGGAACGTGCTCCTCGAGGTCGGCGGCCGCAAGCCGCTCGAAGTGCTACGCGAGCTCTACGAGACGCTAGACGAACGAGACCGCGGGTTGTGCCAGCAGTCGCTGTTCGTCGGGCTGGAGATGCGCGACGACGCCGTCGAGTACCGCGACGCGGATCTCCTGGTTCGCAATATCATCGGCATGGACCCGCGAACCGGCTCTGTGTCGATCGGCGCGTCCCCCCGGCAGTGGCAAGTGGTGCGGTTCCTCCTCCGCGACGCCGATGCCGCCACCGGCGACCTGTCACGACTGCTCGATCAATACTCCACCTCGGCGAGCGCGACCGGACCGCGGCCGAGCGGAGCGCTGCTGTTCTCGTGCCTCGGCCGCGGCATCCACCTATTCGGCGCGCCCGATCACGACACCGAGCTGTTCCGCCAGCGCCTCGGGCACATTCCGTTGGGTGGGTTCTTCTGTAACGGCGAAATCGGTCCGGTCGGCGGGGCTACCTTCCTGCATGGCTACACCAGCTCGTTCGGGTTGTTCCGCGAGAAGGCGTCGTAGCGGACCATTTCTTGTGGCAGGTTGGCGCCCATGAGCGAAGACATCAGCATGACCCAGCTCGTCGAGCTTCTGCCGCCGAGGATTTGGTACCTGACCTCGAACGGTCAGGACATGTGGTGTCGCCGGCCGTACGGGTTTCTGTTCTCGAACGGTCAGACCGCCGAGACGTTCGCGAAGACGATGGGGACCGGAGAAGACCTGTTCGCGATTGGCCACGATGCTGGCGCGCTGCTGTCCGACGAGATGCTGTCCGGGCTGCGCGACAGCGCGGTAACCCGCCTGTTCATCGACCCCGCAGTCGACGCCGAGACCGGCGACGTCCACGGCAAGATCCTCCGCCTGTCCCCGCTGACGTAGGTCGACGATTGGGGCCGTCTCATGGTGTAGGGTGTGACGAGACATGGCCCGAACCGTCAAGTGCGCGAAGCTGCAACGAGACCTTCCGGCCATGCCGTACAAGCCGTTCAACGACGCGCTCGGCGAGAAGATCTTCAACGAGATCTCGATGGAAGCCTGGAAGCTCTGGATCGAGCACTCGAAGATGGTCGTCAACGAGTACCGGCTCGACCTGACACAGGCCGAGTCGCACAAGACGCTCAAGGAGCAGTGCGAGCAGTTCTTGTTCGGTGAGGGCGCCGCCCTGCCGCCCGACTTCGTGCAACCCGCCGCGAAGTAGATGCGGATCGCGCTGCTGTCCTGTTACGAGCTCGGCCATCAGCCACATGGGCTCGCGATGCCGCTCGCATTCCTCGAGCGCGCCGGCTATCAGCCGGTCGCCCAGGACCTCGCGATCGAACGGCTCGACGAGGAGCTGATCCGCACCGCGGACTTCGTCGGGATCTCGGTGCCGATGCACACGGCGCTACGGCTCGGCGTCCGGGTCGCGGCTCGCGTGCGCGAGCTCAACCCGAGTGTGCACCTGTGCTTCTTCGGTCTGTATGCGCCACTCAACGAGGCGTACCTGCGCGCGAGCGGGGCGGACGCGGTCCTCGGTGGCGAGCATGAAGCCGAGCTGGTCGCGCTGGTCGACCGGCTCCACACCGGAGCGCGCGATGGTGTCGTCCCACCGGTGACACTCGCGAAGCTGGCGTTTCCACAGCCTCGACGCACGGGACTGCCGCAGATCGGCCGCTACGCCAAGCTGATCCGCGACGGCCGCGAGCATGTCGCCGGCTACACCGAGACGTCGCGTGGTTGTCTTCACCTATGCCGCCACTGCCCGATTCCACCGGTCTACGGCGGCCGGTTCTTCGTCGTACACGCTGCGAGCGTTCTCGCCGACATCGCGGCCCAGGTCGAGCAAGGCGCTGAACACGTGACGTTCGGTGACCCCGACTTCTTCAACGGACCGGGACATGGCCTGGCGATCGTGCGTGACCTGCATCGCCGCTGGCCAGCGCTCACGTTCGACGTGACGATCAAGATCAGTCACTTGATCGCGCACCGCGCGTTGCTGGTAGAGCTTGCGTCACTTGGCTGCGCGTTCGTCGTTAGCGCCGTCGAGTCGCTCGATGACGGCGTGCTCGCACGCCTGGATAAGGGGCACACCCGTGCGGACTTCGAGCACGCCCTCGCCCTCATGAGGAGCGCCGGACTCGTGTTGCGGCCGACGTTCGTTCCGTTCACGCCGTGGACGACGCTCGACCAGATCGCCGACTTGGTTGACTTTCTCGCGGATGAAGGTCTGATCGGGTGCGTCGATCCGGTGCAGCTTTCGGTGCGGCTGCTGGTGCCCCCTGGCTCGCTGCTGCTCGGGCCCGAGACGCGCGATGCCTTCGGCGAGCTCGACAGCGCGGCGCTGTCCTATCAGTGGGAGCATTCCGATCCACGTGTTGATCGACTGCAACAGGAGATCGCCGCGATCGCCGCTGACGCCGCCGAAACCAAGCTCGACCCGGCCATCGTGTTCGCGAGGATCCGCGAGCTCGTGCACGCCGCTAGCGGTCGTCACGCCGTGCACACGGTCGCGAGCATGCGACCGCCGAGCCCGCCGCCGCCGCGGCTGAGCGAGTCGTGGTTCTGTTGAAGTGAACCCCTCGCGAGCCAGTTTGGCTCGCTCGACACTCGATACCCTCTATAGAAGCGGCGCGATGGTGAACCGGAGCGCGAGTCCCGCGCGCCGAAGTGCCGCGATCACCGCCGCCGCTTGATCGCCCACCGCGAACACGAAGCCGAGATACATGTTGCCCTCGGGCAGCGGCATCACGTTCTCGCCGACGCGCGCGGTGATCGTCACCTCGCGTACGCCCGGCACGCGCATGGCGTCATCGAGTCCGTCGATCGCGCGCAGGACGCCGGCACTGGGGACGGGGAGCATGAGTACGCCGGTCGCTTCGGCCGCGCGTTCACACGCCAGATCACGTCGCAGCGCATGCGAGATGATCACTTCTTCGAGAGAGATCCCGGCGCCGAACCGAAGCGCGCGACCACACAACCCGCCGATCGAACGTGCGGCCACCTCGATCACGACCGGATGCCCGCTGCCGATCCGCAGCTCGGCGTGGATCGGCCCCTCGCGCAATCCGATCGCGGACGCCGCCTCCGCGACGCATGCCTCGATCGCCTGCTGCATCGCCACCGGCAGGCTCGATGGCGTCACGTAGATCGTCTCGGCAAAGAACGGACCATCGAGTGGGTCCGGCTTGTCGAACAGCGCCAGTGCTTGCAGGCGTCCTTGGCGCAACAGGCCCTCGAATGCGACCTCCGGCCCCGGAACGAACTCCTCGATCAGCACCGAGCGAGCCGCCTCCGGATCGCGTGCGATCAGCTCGGGAGCCGCGAGGAGGCGCGCCAGGCGAGCGAACCGAACGCAGTACTCGTGCTTGTTATCGGCGCGCATCACACCGCGGCTGGTCGACAGGTGGCGCGGCTTGATCACGACCGGGAATTGCAGCTCACGCGCCACCGCCATGGGATCGCTCTCCAGCGGCACGACGTGAAATGCCGGTTGCGCGACTCCTGCTTCCGCGAGGCGCCGTCGTAACCGGAGCTTGTCGCCGGTCGCGCGCGTTGCCTCGATCGGATTGAACGGTAGTCCCAGGAGCTCGGCGGCGAGTGCGCCGATCAGCGCGGTCTGCTCATCGGTCGCGATGATCCCCGCGATCTGTGCTGCGCCGTCTGCATCCGCGATCTGCGCCGCCGCGCCGGGTGGATCCCGGAAGTCGAGTGCCAGCGCACCTTCGGGCCACGCCTCGGCCAGGACATGGCAGCGATCGGTGCCGAGCGTGACCTCGACGCCCATGGCTTCGGCCGCTCGACGAAAGTCCGCCGTCTGATAGGCCGTTGTCGGCGCCAGCAGCAGGACCCGGTCCTTCGCCATGGCCTCCTATAACCTGCCGCGCCGTGGATAGCGCGACAGAGTGGTAGCTTGCCCCGATGAAAACCCGTCTCGAGGAATTGCTCGGCCTTTCGTTGTCGCCCGTCGCGGTCGGCTTCCTTGCGAAGGCGCCCGCGGGACTCCCTCGGATCACCAAGGCTGCGCCCGCGAGCTGCAGCTACTGGCGTCGCGCCGCCGACGGTGAGTCGTTCTACACCGAGGCCTCCGATCACCTCGGCTGCGCGGTGGGTGCGCACACGCACGGCGTCCCGACCACCGCCGATCAGAAGGCGGAGCTGATGCAGCTGATCCACACGATGGTGGGGCTCGAGTACCTGTCGATGGACGAGGTGGCGCAGATCCCACGCCGCGACACCGTCGAGTTCGGCGTGATCGCGTACGCGCCGCTCGGTGAAGCCACGTATGCCCCCGACATCGTGCTGGTGCGCGCCGACGTCCGGCAGTTGATGTTGCTCGCCGAGGCCGCGCAGGCCGCGGGCGTTGGCTCGGGTACGCCAACCCTCGGCCGGCCGACATGCGCGGTGTTGCCACAGGCGCAGCAGACCGCGTGCGCCTCGGCGAGCTTCGGTTGTGTCGGCAACCGCGTGTACACCGGGGCGAGCGAGTACGAGGGCTACTACGCGATCCCGGGTGGCGCGCTCGCCGCGATCGTTGCCAAGCTCGAGGTCATCGGTCGCGCGAACGCCGAACTGAAGAAGTTCCACGAGGCGCGCAATGCTTCATCACGCCCGGCGGCGGCGTCGCCGGCGCAGTAGCCCGAGTAACAACAACCCACCGAGCGCACCGAGCCCGAAGGCCTGGCCCTTCGGCTTGCGGAGAAAGGTAGAGAACTCCGGGAAGTCCTCGTCGGCTGGGATCGCGATCCCTCGGCGCGCAGCGCTCATGATCGCCGGAACAGATGCCGCGAGCCGCATCGAGAAGATCACATCGCCCGGCAAGCCAGCGAGGACGACGACAAGGACGGCAAGGAAGAGAAGGACCACGACTAGAGCCCAGCGCAATGTAGCGTGTGGCAGGACGCCGTGGTTCCTAGCCGGTTCCTAGTGCGAGACCGTAAGCTGCGTCACCGGCTGTTCAATGTCTAACTTGGCGGAAGCGCATGGGAATCGAACCCACCAAGCCGCTGCTCGCGCAGAGCTTCATCGGTTTTGAAGACCGAGGCCGGCACCAGTCCGGCACGCACTTCCGAGCGCGTTATCACACGGCTTTGGGCGAGCGACAAGGCATGGCGCGAACGGTGGCGTGGCAAACCAAGACCGATGAGAAGGGGTGTTGGCTGAGCGCTAGCTTGTGGTTTCGGCGGTCGCTTACAGGTACGTGCGGTGCGTAGATCAGCTAGCGTCGTTGCTCATGTTCGAGTCCGCAGAGCTTGGTCACACGATCGACAAGGAGCGCTACGCCAAGGAGGAGCCGGAGCTCCGGCACGCGCTGCTCACTGCCCAGTACGATCTCGTCAAGAAGGGCGAGTTCCCGCTCGTCATCTTGATCGGCGGGGTCGATGGTGCCGGCAAAGGCGAGACGCTCAATTTGCTGAACGAATGGATGGATCCGCGCCACATCCAGACCAATGCGATGCGGCCGGTCGGCGACGACATGGATCGCCCGCCGATGTGGAAGTTCTGGCGCGCGCTGCCGCCCAAAGGCCGGGTAGCGGTGTTCGTCGGCTCGTGGTACTCGCAGCCGCTGATCAAGCGCGTCTACGGCGAGCTCAAGAGGAGCAAGCTCGACCAGCAGATCGAGGACATTTTGCGGTTCGAGCGCATGCTCTCGAACGAGGGAACGCTGCTGCTGAAGTTCTGGCTGCACCTGTCGAAGAAGGGCCAGCAGAAGCGGTTCAAGGAGCTCGCGAAGAGCAAGAAGACCGCGTGGCGCGTCAGTGACACCGATCTGTTGCACCTCGGGATGTACAAGCGGTTCCAGTCGGTGGCGGAGCACCTGATCCGTTCGACGAGCACGGCCGAGGCACCGTGGACCATCGTCGAGGGCGGCGACGAGCGCTACCGTAATCTCACGGTCGGGCGCTCGATCCTCGAGGCACTTCGCACGCGGCTCGACGGTCAGGTGAAACCGAAACACGTGGTCGCCCCGCCCCGGATCGAGCCGATCGACGGCGTCTCGGTGCTCGATCGGCTCGATCTCGATCGCAAGCTCGACAAGAAGGACTACGAGGACGAGCTCGCCAAGCAGCAGGGCCGGCTGAACACGCTGACGCGCCAGAACCGGTTCGAGAAGTTCTCGGTCGTCGCTGCGTTCGAGGGCTGCGATGCGGCCGGCAAGGGCGGCGCGATTCGGCGGGTCACGCAGTCACTCGACGCGCGGAGTTACGACGTCATCCCGATCGCCGCTCCGACCGATGAGGAGAAGGCGCGACCCTACCTGTGGCGATTCTGGCGCCACATCCCCGAGCGTGGGCGGATCGCGATCTTCGATCGGTCGTGGTACGGCCGCGTGCTCGTGGAGCGCGTCGAAGGCTACTGCAGCGAGGCCGACTGGATGCGAGGCTTCCAGGAGATCAACGACTTCGAGGGCCAGCTCGTGAAGAACCGGACCATCGTCGTGAAGTTCTGGCTCCAGATCAGCAAGGACGAGCAGCTGCGACGCTTCAAGGAGCGCGAGGAAACCACGTTCAAGAAGCACAAGATCACCGACGAAGACTGGCGCAACCGCGAGAAGTGGGACGCCTACAACGTCGCGGTCTGCGAGATGATCGATCGGACGAGCACCGAGCTCGTGCCCTGGACGCTCGTCGGTGCGAATGACAAGTACAGCGCACGGATCGACGTGCTGCGCAGGATCTGCGACGCGATCGAATCCGCGCTGTAGAGCTCGACACTGGAATCGGCAGAAATGTCGGGAGCTAGCGGCGACCACGCATGAACAAGCCGCCGCCACCGAGGAGAAGAACGATTAGAACAATGATGAGGATTGTGGACATGACGGATGGAGGAGCAACCGCCGTGCCTCTTCTCATCGACATGTCATCAGCCACTTACTCGCGTGCTGTGGGCGATGGCGCGCGGCCGGATGCGTTTTAGACGCCGAAGTCGCGGATGTCGTCAGTGCGTGCGTTCGCGAGCTTGATGCCGCCGATACGTGCGCCGCTGAAGTTCGCGCCGGTGAGGTCAGCACGCTCGAAGTCGCAGCCCTCGAGGTTCGCGTTCGTGAAGTCCGCATGCGCGAGGTTCGTGCGCGAGAAGTCGGCCATCCGCAGATCGGCGTCGCGAAAGTTTGCGTGGGGAAGGTGCGCGTCCGTGGCGGTGACGCCGCGGAGATCGGCGCGCGAGAAGTCGACGTGCTTGCCGAACACGCCGCTGAGATCAGCCCAGGCGAGGCGCGCGGCAGCAGGCAGGGCGTCGAGGCGGCGCATGCGCAGCACGGCCTGTGCACCATCGCTGCCGTTCGCACCGGTCCACAGCGCGAGGATCATGCCGCCGGCCTCGAGCGTCTTCCACGGTGACTCGTAGAAGGAGGAGTCGGGGAGGCCGCCGTCGCCACCGCCGCCGCCGGTCTCGAGCCAGCGCACGTGTGCGTCGAGGGCGGCGGCCCATTCGTCGGTGGTGAACGCCGCCGACGACTGCGCGAGCTGGAGGACGAGCGCGGGATGGACCGTCGACGACGGTTCTTCTTCGACGGCCGGAGCAGGCAGGTCTTTTTTGGCGATCGCGGGCAGGCCGACCGGGAACACGCGCAGCTCACCGCCGTAGCCCAGCTCGCCGGTGACGACGAGCAGCGCGACCTGCGTGCCGTCGGGGGACCACGCGAGCTGCGTCGCGTGCGGCGCGTTCGGCACGGTGACCGACGACAGCACCTCGCCATCGGCGGCGCGCAAGATGCCGACGTTCGAGCGCACACATTCGGAGAACACCACGTACGAGCCATCGCGGTTCGCCGCCAGCGATCGGACGCGATCGGCGACGTCTTCGAACGTGCGCACGACCTTCGCCGTTGCCGGATCGATCGCGAAGACGGACGTGCCCATGCCCGCTGCGTAGAGCCGGGACTCGTCGTGCGTGAACGCGACAGCCTCGATGCAGAAGCCGAGATCGAGCGGCGGGTGATCGTCGAGCGAGAGCGTGTTGTCGGCGCCGTAGTCGAGCACGCGGTGGCTCTTCGACCACGTGCGGCCGGTCCGCGCGACCGGCGGCGCGACGGTGGTCCCGGTATCGGCATCGACGGCCGCGCGCGCTTCGTCGAGATGAGACTGCACCACGATGTGCGTGCCGAAGGCCCAGCCGAGCTCGCAGAACGAATTCATGCTCGTCTTCGTGCGCACGTGCTCGCGATAGCCTGCAGCGACGTCGTAGATGACGACCTCGCCGGCATCGCTCGCGACCGCGAGGAAGCGATTGTCGTCGGAGAATGCGAGCTGGCCGGGCGTGCCTGACTCGGTCGGCTGGTCCGGGAACGGCTCGATCGTGACCGACGGGCGGCGGAGATCGGGAACGAATGCCGCGTCGTCGGCGCGCATGCGATCGGCGCGCGTCGGGTAGCAGGTCGTGCCCGCGCTCTGGCCGAGCGTCAGCTGCTCGATCCATCGCGCGTCTGTGACCCACACGTCGTAGTCGGCCTGCACGAGCTGGTCTTCATCCTGCCAGCGGCCGCCGCGCGCGTAATAGAAGTCGTGGTAGCTCGACCAATCGTCGACGGGAAAGTTGCGCGTCGCGAGGCGCTGTACCTTCTCGACGTAGCGCCACGCGTGCTCGTCGACGTACGGCTCGTCGAGCCATTCTTCGAGCGTGACGACATCGCCGAGAGGTCCGCCCGCCTCGAAGCGGCGATCCGACGTCTCGCAGAGGTAGCGAAAGAAGAAGCTCGCGTCGTCGGGGAGCGGCTGATGGTATTTGTGCTCCCCGCCCGTGTCGTAATAGACGACGAACACGCGGAGACGGACGCGGCGCTCGCGGGGCGCGACTTCGAGCACACGCACACCATAGAGGTCGGTCGACACGCGCCGAGCCTAGACTAGCGGGCGATCTCGAGCCAGTGACCGTGCGCGCCGGTGTTCGCAGGCAACGTGATCGTTCGCTGGATCGCGCCGGTCAGGGACACCTGATCGATCGTGACGCGGTCGGTGCGGCTGACGTGCATCTTGCCGTCGACCATGGAGTCCGTTTGGCACCTGACCGTACGCGATCGACGAGATGCTGCCGTTGGCAGGGTCGAACACGCGGATGCCGGACTCGAACGCCATCCAGATCTTACCGTCGCTCGCGGTCGCGAGACTGAAGCCCCTGGTCGTCGTGCTGGCGTCCTGGAACGGCGTGACCGTGTAGTCGTCGGCGGTCCGGCGCACGATCGCAGCGCGGCCGCTATTGCGCGCGAGGATGACGAGTCCCGTGGTGCCGGAGAAGAACTGCACGGCGCGGATGCGCTCGGCGAAGCCTGGCTCGAACATGTCGACGGAGAACGGAGTCGATGGCGTGGCATCGATCTGCTCCATCTTGTCGAGATCGATCAGGGCGACGCCGCCTTGCAGCGCGATCGCCATCTTCGAGAAGTCGGGCGAGATGGCCGGGCGCGTGAAGCCGCGCTCGTCGTTCGGCAGTGCGACCCGGGCGATCGGGCGCAGCCCTTCGTCGAGCTGGACGAGCTCGGCGGCCGCGATCCGGCGCTTGCCGCCGTACTTCACCAACGCATAGGTGCCCTTCGGCGTCGCGTAGACGCCCTGAATGTTCACGCGCTGGCCGTCGTCTTGCGACAGCTTCGCGCCGAACACGAACTTGCGCGTGACGAGATCCCAGCGCTCGATCGTGCCGTGTGTCGTCGGGATGTCGAGGTAGCGGCCGCCGGTGAGAACAGGCGGCCGCGTGCGCCCGTTGACGCGATCGCTGGGGCCGCGGGATGTCGTGGCGAGGAAGGGCGTCGCGATGCCCGACCCGAGATCGACGATGTGTTGGTTTTGCACGTTACGGCCTGCGGTCGCCAGCAGGGACGGGTGGTGGGCGAACGTGATGTTGATGGTGACCGCAGCGGCACCGACGCCGCTGAACACGAGGTTGCGCGTGACCGTGGCACCCGGCGCGAGGAGCTCCGGTCCGAGCGAGCCGAACGCGAGACCGTCGGCCGTGCCGTCGGGGTTCGCGAACGCGGCGTTGGTGACACTCGCGATCTCGGCCTTTAGGTTCTGGAAGTAGCGCGAGGTGTTGTTCGTGACCGACAGCGCGATGGTGAGCGTCGTGCCTGCGAGCGTCGCGGTCGTGCCCGTGAGCGCGAGGTTTGCGGGTGACGTTGGAGTCGCGAGCGTGTTGTTCGACCAGGTGAGCTGCGCCGCCGTCGAACCGAGTGCGATCTCGTCGCGCACGAACACGGCGCGGCTGTAGTTGCCGACATCGTCGAACGTGTACGCGACGTAGCGCACCGGACCCGCGGGGCGTGCGGCGTCCGTGAACGACGTCGCCTTGCTCACGCTGACGACCTGGAGCGTCGGCGAGAGCGCCGAGGGCGCCATGTACAGCTTGCCGGGGACCGGATCGGAATCGATCGCGTCGATGGCGCGCACGATGACGACGCCCGCGAAGTCCGCGTCGCCCGGGTTCGTCCACGTCACCGTCGGTACGGTCCCCGCGAGCGTGAGGCTCATCGCGGCGACCGGTGCAGGCGCCTGCGTGTCCGAGTCGAAGGTAGTGGTGACGAGCTGCTCGCGATTGCCCGCGCGATCGATCGCGAAGTACTTGAGCGTCGTGCCTTGCTGTACGCCAACAACCGCGGCCGGCGAGCTCTCGCCCGCTTGCGTCGCCGGATCCGGGTCGGTGCCGTCGGTCGTGTGATAGATGCGTGCGGACTCGTTGGTCGTGAGCGTCACGATCTTCGGGATCGGCTCGCGCGTGCGACCGCCTGCGGGCGTCGGCGTCGTGACGGGTGGCGTGTGGTCGTTCGGATCGTAGCCGACGCACTTGTCACCGTCGGAGAACGTCCCTTCCGCGCACTCGAGCGCCGTGCAGCCGGTGTGGACGAGCGCGACGATGCAAACGAGCGCGCGCATCAGAACGGGCTCCGTCCGAGCCAGTGCCCGTCGAGATTCGTCATGCCGGTCAGCGTGGTCTCGACAGCGCCGTCGAGTGCGAGCTTCGACACCGTCGAGCCATTGCTCACGTAGATCTTGTCATCGAAGAAATCGAGCATGCGCGCCGGCACCGTCGCGAACAGCTGCGAAGTGCCATCGACGATGTCGATCGTGGCGGTCTCGTTGCGACGGCCGATCCATAACTTGGTCGGCGAGCTGAACGCAGCGCGCAGCACCTTGCCATTCACGCCTGGCGTCGTGTGGAGCGCCGTGCGCATGCCATCGCTCGAGCGGAACACCGCCACCTGCTCGCCGACACAGACGATCGAATTCCCGTCGTTCGTGAACAGCGCTGTCTGAACGCGGAACCCCGGCAGGATGCGCGTCTTGATCGTGAACGTCTGCAGATCGACGACGATGACGCCCTTCGCCGTCACGCCGGTCGAGACCAGCAGCGTCTTGCTGTCTGCGGAGATGGTGATGTCGCGGTTGCGCGAGATGTCGAGCGAGAGCCGGCCGCTCTCGGTCAGCGTCGCGGTGTCGAGCCGCACGAGCTGCGTGAGGCTGCCGCCGTTGTTGTTGACGCTGTTCGGGTGACCTTCCGCGACGAGCACGTAGGCCGCGGAGCCGCTGCGGTCGACCGCGATCTGCGGGACATGCGCCTTCTGCGCGCGCAGCGTCGTCGCGAGGATGCGCTTGCCGGTCGCGAGGTCGAACGAGCTGACTGTCGCCGTGGTGCGCGCGCCGATGACCAGGCGTCCGTCGGGCGTGATGCCACCGCGTGTCGTCTGCGCGCCGCCACCTTGTCCCGTCGGGCCGGCTTGCAGCGTCGCGACGAGCTTGCCGGTCGAGAAATCGACGATGCGTCCCGCGGTGACGGTGTCGCGCGTCGTTGCCGTGATGATGAAGCCGTCGCGGACGTCGACGTCGACGGTGAGCGACGAGCCGGCGGATACGCCGGTGAATGTCCAGGTCGCGGTGCTCGAGCTGCCCGGCGCGATCGCGGCACCGTACGCACGATACGGAAACGTCGCGAACACGCCGTCCGAGTTGCTCCAGCCGCCGACGGTATTCGTGACCAGCACCTTCGGCGCGAACAGGACGCGTGTGCTCTCGTTCTTCAGCGAGAGCTTCACCGTCAACGTTCCGCCGCTGAGCGATGTCGTGCCGCTGAACGACAGATTTGCGAGCGTCTGGATCGTCGTGACCTCGCCGTTCGTGCCGAGCGAAAGCCGGCCTGTTTGCGGCGGCAGCGGCACGAGCTTGTAGTCGCCGGCCGGCGGACCGTAGTTGCGAAGGTCGTCGAACCCCCACGCCATGTAGCGAACCATGCCGGGCCTCGCGGTCTGTGACTCCGTCATCGTGGCGGGTCCGGTCGCGCTCGCATCGGTCGTGTGCACGATCGTCACCCCGGGGCTGAGGACGTCGCCGACCGTGTACTTCTCGCCGGAGATCGGCGGGCTCAGCAGCGAACCTTCGACACGCGCGACGACGACCCCACCGAACCGCGGATCGGGCGGCGGCGTCCAGCTCACGGTGCGCGATGAACCCGCGAGCGCGACCTTGAAGTCGATCGGCGCGGCCGGTCCCTCACGATCGATGATCCACACGCGCGAACCTTCCGCGCTGCGATTGCCCGCGAGATCGACGGCGAAGAACCGCAGCTGTGCGTTGTCGGGGACATCGGATGCGACGACCTGATCCGCCTCGTGCGGGCTCTCGAGCGTCGGCTCGGTGCCATCGATCGTGTAGTAGATCGTCGCGGGCTCGTTCGCGGTCAACCGCGCGATGCCGACCTCGCGCGTGTAGAGCGGTGGATCGATCGCGATCGTCGGTGGCGTCTTGTCGAACGGATCGGTCAGCACGCAACGGTCGCCGTGCCGGACCGTGCCGTCCCCACACTCACCCGAGACGCAACCAACGTTCGCGCTCGCGATCAGTGCACTCGCGAAGACGAGTGAGCCCCGATGCATAGGGTTCCAGGCTCTCACGCCGCATCGGAGAAATCCACGTACTCACTCGACGACGATCTTCGTCACGCCACGTACTTCCTGCGTCGGATGCTCTCGGCCATTGTCCCACACGCGAACGACGTGCTCGCCGCGCTTGTTCGTCTTGAGCACCGCGTTCGTGATCGAGGTCAGTGCGATCTCGGTGTCTCCAATGATCCGGACGTTTCGAACCTCGTCGGTGTCGAGTACGTCACGCAGCGGCACCTCGCGCGTGTCGCCCTTCCATAAGCGCTCGCGCCCGCTGGTCACGATCGTGAGCGTCGTCGGTGCTTCGCGAGTGAGCACGCGGATCTTCGTGATCGATGACAGCCCCGCAAGCGCGTGAGCTCCGTTGAACACGCCGAGCGTGACGCGGCCGCGCTCGGTCGAGAGCCGCAGCTCGCCATCGGGGTAGGTGGTGGCCGGCGTCGGGATCTCGAGCCAGCGTCCGTCACGCGCATCGGCGCGGATGAAGATCCACTGCGCCGGCGGCGCGGACACGAGCGATGACAAGGGCATCGCGCGATCGACGACAACGGTCCGCACCACGTCGTCGAGCGTGAGCTCGATCGTCGGACCTACCGCAGTTTTCTCGTGACACGAGAATGCGAAGACGACGAGCAGTAGGCGTGTGTGGGACGTGAGGCTCACGTTCGGGATCTCGGGATGATGCGCATCGCATGGTAGCGTAGAGAACAGCACGGGGACGCAGTGATGCCTCGTCGCGACGTCATGCACCCGCAGCGCAAGAGCGAGACGTTCGATCTGCCGAGCGGCACGATGCTCGGCGGCAAGTACGAGCTGCTTCGCAAGCTCGCGACCGGCGGTATGGCCGAGATCTATCTCGCACGCACGCGCGGTCAAGCGAACTTCGAGAAGCTTGTCGTGGTCAAGCGCATCCTGCCGAGCGTGGCGAACGATCCGGCGTTCGTGCGGATGTTCCTCGATGAAGCGCGACTCGCCGCGACGTTGCGTCACCCGAACATCGCGGACGTCTACGAAGTCGGAGAAGAAGACGGCTCGCCGTTCTTCGCGATGGAGTTCATCCACGGCCAGGACGTGCGCGCGATCAAATTCTCTGCGCGTGCAGAGAAAGAGCACGTCCCGCTCGCCGTCTCGATCGCGATCGTGCACGCCATCGCATCGGCGCTCGACTACGCACATGACGTGACGGCCCAGGACGGTTCGCCGCTCAACCTCGTGCACCGCGACGTCTCGGCGAGCAATGTCCTCGTGAGCTACGAGGGTGCGATCAAGCTGATCGACTTCGGCATCGCGCGCGCGCAAGGCGTCACACAGCAGACGCAGGTCGGAACGCTCAAAGGCAAGATCCCGTACATGTCACCGGAGCAATGTCGGGGACAGCGGCTCGATCGCCGGAGCGATCTGTTTTCGCTCGGCGTGTGCATGTACGAGGTCACCGTCGGGCAGCGGCCGTTCACCGGCGACAACGACTTCATGATCATGGACAAGATCGTCCATCACGGCGCGCAGCCGCCTTCGCAGGTGATTCGCAACTATCCGCTGGAGCTCGAGCGGATGGTGATGCGTCTCCTCGCGCAGAAGCCCGCGGATCGCTACCAGACGGCCGAGGACTTCGTTCACGACCTCGATTCGTACATCTCGGAGCACCGGCTCTACCTCTCGGCGAAAGCGCTCAGCCGCTACATGCGGACGCAGTTCGCGGATCGCCTGACGGGCATCGAGGACGCGAACCCCGACGCAGTCACGCGCCACATCATCAATACGCTCACGGCGGAGAGTCAGAGCTCGCAGCTGCTGACGCCGCCATCGTCGTTCCCGGCTGTGATGCCCGCGTCGCAAGAGATGGCGGCGGTCGGCGTCCCGATGTCCGAGCCATTCGTGAAGCCGACCGTCGAGGAAATCGAGGCGGTGGCGGTGCTGCCCGAGTATCCGCAGATCAAACGATCGGGTGCGGGTTGGTTCATCGGGCTGTTCGCGCTCGCCGCGATCGGTGCAGGCGGATACTTCGGCTACGAGTACATGGAGCAACAGGAGGCCGACGTCGCGGCGCCCGTGACGGCGCCGGCGAACGTCGAGCCCGCACCGGCACCCGTGCCCGAACCGGTGGCGAAGCCGGCGGAGGACGTGAAGCCGGTGCCCGTCGAGGAGCCCAAGCCCGAGCCGGTCGTCGAGGAGCCGAAGCTCGAGCCGGTACGCGAGCCGACGATCGCCGAGGTGAACCAACCGCCGAAGCCGGTCGTGAAGAAGAAGCCGGCCGTCGTGAAGAAGCCACCGCCGCCGCCGCCCGTGAAAGAGACGAAGCCGGTGACGAAACCTCCGGAGAAGGACAAGGCCAAGGACCCCGCATGGGACAAAGACGACAAAGACTCGCCGTTCTTGCCCTGATCGTCCTCGCGACGACGAACGTCGCGTCGGCCGACAACAAGACGCTCGCGCGCGACCTGTTCAACCTCGGGATCGACGAGTACAAGGCCAAGCAGTACGACGCCGCCGCCGCGTCACTCTCGAAGTCGCACGCGCTCGATCCGCGGCCCGACGCGCTCTATGCGCTCGCACAGTCGGAGCGACTCGCAGGCAAGTGCAAGGAAGCGATTCCACACTACGAGCAGTTGCTCGCCGATTCGAAGGACGAGAAGAGTCAGAAGAAGATCAGAGAGAACATCGAGATCTGTAAACAGATCGAGGCGGGCAAGCCGGCGCCGACCGGCGAAGACAAGACGGATGCGAAGTCGCAGGAGCGTGATGCGCCGACGATCGAGTACCGCACGGTCGTGCGCACCGAGCGTTCGCGCGATGTGCTGTCGATCGCGCTGTTCGCCGGTGGTGGCGTCGCGATCAGTGGTGGCGTCGCGATGTTTCTCGTCGCGCGCTCGCAGCGTAGCGAGGCCGACAGCGCGACGACACTCGAGGAATACAACGACAAGTACGACTCGTCGCGCCGCCTCAAATGGATCTCGTACGCGAGTGCGGGCGTCGGCGTGAGTCTGATCACCGTCGCCGTCGTGCGGCTGATCCGTGGCGATGGAAACAGCGAAGCCGAGACCAAGCAGGTCACACTGGCCCCTACACAGGGCGGTTCGATCCTGTCTTTCCACGCGCGCTGGTAATGGGCGACGTATGCCCGCGCGCATCTCGATCGCTCGCTCCTGGTCGTCGGGCGCTCAGTCCTCACTACGGTTAGGACGGCACAGTTGATGCGTACGACCAGCGCATGCGTAATTCGATTCTCTTGTGCTTGGTTCTCGCCGGCGGTTGTACAGCGTCCGGATCCGCGCGTTACAGCGCCGAAGCCACGACCCCTCGGCTCGTGTACGTCACCGACGATGTCCAGGTCATCGAGGACTACCACGAACCGGTCTTCTTCTCGGCGAGCATGTATTGGCGTTACGACGGCGGCGTCTGGTACCAGAGCCGCTATCACACGCGCGGTTGGGTCCGTGTCAGCACGCCACCGCCGCAGATCGTCCGGATCGATCGCCCGCAGGCTTACATTCGCTTCCGCGGTACTGCGCAAGCGGATGGCCCGTCGCCGGCGATGCAGCGCGAGATGAAGGAAGAGAAGCGCGAGCAGAAGGAAGCCGCTCGCGAGGAGAGGCAGGAAGACAAGCGCGAGATGAAGGAAGAAAAGCGCGAGATGAAGGAAGAGAAGCAGGAAGCCAAGCAGGAAGCGAAGCAGGAGAAGCAGGAAGCGAAGCAGGAAGCCAAGGAAGCGAAGCAGGACGCGAAAGACGATCACAAGAACAAGAAGAACAAGAAGTGATCACGATAACGATCACGAACGTCTCTGACGTTGTCGAGAAGAGCCAAGGTTGGTTCGTCGCGAACGTGGTCGGCGCCTTTGTTGATCTCGAGGCACGCGTCGAGGAGATCGTGATGGCCAGGATCCGCGAGACCTTCGCGAGTGAAGGGATTGAAGCGGTGATCGCAGCCGCGCCAAAGTAAGCTGCTTCAGCGAAATTCCTCGCCATCGCGCGCGCTGCCTGTGCTTAGGATGCGCGCCATGAAACGGCTCGCACTGGTTCTCGTGGCTGCGTGTGGTGGTGGTGGCGATAGCGGCGATCCGCCGCTCGCCGAGGTCGAGGCGACGCTCGAAGCGCTCGCCGTCAACGACGCCTCGTTCTTCGCGATCGATAGCAAGGACAAGTCGGTGATCGAGATCGGGCTCGTCGATGGCGTGCTGATCGGCAAGCTGCCGACGAACGGCGCGGTCAGCGAGCTCGTCGCGCAAGGCGGCTGGGTCGCGTGGATCGAAGCGGAAGGCAGCGGCAAGCTGATCCGGCGCCGCAAGGTCGACGGCATGATCGAGTCGACCCGCGCGCAGACCGCCGCGCCGAAGATCATCGCGACCTCGGAGGGCCTGTTCTACAGCGACGGCATGCTCGTCGCGATCTGGAAGGAAGGCATGAACCCGGATCGCGTCGCGCTGACCGGGTCGAGCGCGAAGGTGATCGGCGTCGATCTCTCGTACGTGTACACGACGGAAGCCGACACTTCGGTCGTGAAGTATCCGCGCACCGAAGAGGCGTCCGAGGTGGTGTTGCCGGCGTCGAAGGACGCGATCGTCAAGGACGGGCAGATCGCGCATCGCACGGCCGAGGGCATTCGCGTGCGCGACCTGACGAGCGGCTTCGATCGCGTCGTCGGCATGCCGCCCACCGACTACCCGTGCGCGCTGTTGATCGCGGGACGCGCCGTGATGTGCGGCAAGTACCGCGCGCTCGACGGCATGATCACCGAGCTACTCGACGACGAGGTCACCGGCTACGCGGCCGTCGGCAAGAACGTGGTGTGGGTCAAGAGCGACGGCAAGAAGTCGTCGATCTATCAAGTGGACGCCGAGCTGAAGAAGTAGGCTCGCGCGCGCCCGCGTCCGTTTCTCGAGTCCGCGCTGCGGTAGGGCACACTCCCGGCGGGATCACAACGGGGCTCCGGGCGGGAAATCTCCGATGGTCCGGGTGCTGGCTTGCAGATTCGCACGCTTGAGCGGCAGGCGAGGTCAGACCGACCATCGTGATCCGCGCGAAATCTGTCGTGCACCGAGGCGTCGCATCTTTATACTTGGATGACGAGCACGGGGAAGTTGATGCCGACCGCGCGCCGAAATAAGAGGGTTCCGGAAGGCACCATCTGGGGATGTGTCGCCATTGCGGTGATGATCCACGTCGCGTTTCTCGGCGGCGTCGGTGCGATCGGATTGAGCTCGACGGCCGGGGTTGTCGCGAGCGTCGCGAGCGATCCGGATATCGAGCTCCAGACCACGTGCAGCGGAGACGTCCTGCTCGCGACCGCCGGCCGCGCGGTGATGTGTCTCGCGCCGTGGCGCGGCGACGTCGAGGGCTGCACCGACGACGTGCCGATGAACATGTGGATGGATCTGTCGTCGTGCCGAGGCCAGACCGATGCGATCGCCGCGGTCGCGATGATCACGCCGCGCCAGACCGAGAAGCTCATCCCGATCGATCCCGAGCCACTGCTCGAGGAGCTGCAGCAGCCGAAGCCCGAAGAGCAGAAACCGCCGCCGCCGGTGCCGCCGCCGCAACCGCAGCAGCAACCGCCACCACCACCGCCGCCTCCGCCCGCGCAATCGCGGCCGTCGCAGGTCGTCGAGACCGTCAAGCCGAACGAAGACAAGGAGCCCGACAACGCGCGGTTCCTCGCCGAGCACAACACGAAGGTCGAGAAGGAGAAGGTCGCGCGTGGCGCTCGCAACGAGCCCATGGTCGCGAAGAGCAAGCCCGAGGAGCTCGCGGTCAAGAAGGACCCGAAGGAAGACCCGTCGGTCGAGAAGCTCCAGGAACCGAAGCCACCGGGCAAGAACGAGAAGGCGCCCGACGTGAAGGGCACGCTCTCGATGCGCGCGCCCGGCCAGCCAGCGCCGCCGAACGAAGCCCCGCAGGATTCGAAGGTGCGCGGCTCGACCTCCGGCGCGAAGGGCCCGATCGTCTCCGATGGCTTCGTGCCGCGGCGCGGTGATGGTGCGGTCGAGCAAGCGCGCCGCGATCCGGGCGAGCTGACAAAGGGGCAGGGCGGTGCTGGTGGTGGCGCGCCGCAGGTGCCGGACCTCAAGGAGAGCAAGGACGTCCTCGAGCGAATCGCCGGCGGCGGCTCGGTCGATCACCTCGAACAGATCGAGAGCGGCGACGAGACGGCGCTGTCCGCGAAGCGCTGGGTCTACGCGTCGTTCTTCAACCGGCTCAAGCGCCAGGTGGCGCAGAACTGGGATCCGCAGACGGTCTGGCGCCGCATCGATCCACAGGGCAACTCCCACGGCGGCAAGACCCGCATCACCGAGGTGCGGGTGTCGCTCTCCGCGCAGGGCAAGCTGACCAAGATCGTCGTCACCGCACCGTCGGGCGTCTCCGAGCTCGACGACGAAGCGGTCCGCGCGTTCAATGCCGCCGCGCCGTTCCCCAACCCGCCCGAGGGCCTGGTCAAAGGCAACCAGATCACGTTCGCGTTCTCGTTCTATTTCGAGATCGGTCATTCGCGCACCTCGTGGCGCGTGATCCGGCAGTAGCATCAGGCCATGAACCGCGTCGCAGCTGCGGTCGTCTCGATCGCGCTGATCGGCGCGACACTCTCGCCGCTACTGCGCAAGCCGATCGACGATAGCTATCCGCTCTCGACGTATCCGATGTTCGCGTGGAAGCGGCCGACGAAGCTCACGATGAGCTACGCGATCGGCGAGACCGCGGCCGGCGAGCGGCGCTATCTCGTCCCGCGTGTCCTGGGCTCGGGCGAGGTGCTGCAGGCGCGCGCGATCGTCGAGCGTGCGGTCCGTAAGGGCGGCACGGAGCTCGCGGCGTTCTGCCAGAGGATCGCCGCGAACGTCGCGCAGCTCGATCGCTTCGACGACGTCGCGCGGATCCGCGTGATGTCGGGGACGCACGACTCGATCGAGTTTCTGATGGAGGACAAGCTCGGCAGCGAATTCGAGCGCGCGAAGTGCGAGGTGAAGCGATGAAGCGCGTCGCCGACTGGTGGTTCTCGCCCGCGCCCGCCGAGCGACTCGCCGCGCTGCGCATCCTGATCGGCGGCTACGCGTTCTGGTACCTGTGGGTCCGGTTCGGCGAATTTCTCTCGGTCTCGCGGCTGCCGGTCGCGCAGTGGAAAGGCGTCGGCGTGACCGCGTGGAGCGGGCCGCTGCCGTCGGGCGTCGTGATTGCGCTCGTCGTCGCGACGATGATCGCGCTCGGCGCCTTCGTGCTCGGCGCGGGCTATCGATACGTCGCGCCGGTCGCCGCGGTCTTGCTGCTGTTCGTCACCACGTACCGCAACTCGTTCGGCATGGTGTTCCACACCGAAAATCTAATGGTGCTCCACATCGCGGCCCTCGCGCTGTCGCCGGCCTCGGATGTGTGGTCGATCGATCGCTGGCGCGGGTGGACGCGCACGCACGAGGCCGGCTACGGCTGGGCGATCAAGCTGCTCGTGGCGCTGACCGCCGCGGCCTATATGTTGGCGGGCATCGCGAAGCTCCGGATCGCAGGCCTCGACTGGATCGACGGCGAGCTGCTCCGCAATCAGATCGCGATCGACAACCTCCGCAAGGCGCTGCTCGGCGATGCGATCGCGCCGCTCGCGACCCAGTTCCTCGAGCATCCGCGGCTGTTCACCGCGTTCTCCGCGCTCACGCTCGGCCTCGAGCTCGGCGCGCCGCTCGCCCTGCTCGGCGGGAAGGTCGCCCGGCTGTGGGCCCTCATGGTGTGGGGGTTCCACCTAGGCGTCGTGCTCCTCATGAACATCTGGTTTCTGTACCCGCTGGTGTTCGTCGCATTCTTGCCGGTCTTTCACTGCGAGCGGCCGATCGCGTGGGTGATCAAGCAGGTACGTGATCGACGTCGCACAGGAATGCGGCCCGCGTAGCGTTGGTTCGTCTTCTGCCTTGCGCTCGAAACTACGTCTGTAGTAATCCTACGAGGGCCGTCGTAATGCCGAAGCTCCCTGACCTCACCGCCGCCGAGCTCCGCGTCATGAAGGCGCTCTGGGAGCTCGAGCGCGGCAACGTCTCCGACATTCGCGCGGCCCTCGCCAAGCGCGGCCAGGACCTCGCGTACACCACCGTGATGACGCTCCTCGGGCGGCTCGCCGCCAAAGGCGCGGTCACCGTGTGCAAGGAGCGCGAGCCGTTCATGTACACGGCTGCGCACCGCCGCGAGCTCGTGCTACGCGATCGCCTGCGCGAGTTCGTGCGCGAAGTGTTCGACGGCAACGCGGACTCGCTCGTGCTGAACCTCGTCGAGGACGAGTCGCTGTCTCGCGAAGAGCTGCGCAAGATCGAGCAGCGCATCGCCGATGCCGAGAGCCCGCGGGGGCCAGGGGGCGCAGCCCCCAAGAAAGGCAAGAAGTCGTGATCGAAGCCGGGCTCGCTGCGAAGAGCATCGTCGCCACGCTCGGCATGATGGCGCTGCAGGGGACGGTCGTCGCGCTGATCGCGATGCTGCTCGTGCGCACGCACCGGCTCGGTCCCGCGTGGCAAGCCGCGGTCTGGCTCGTCGTCGCTGCGAAGTTCGCGCTGCCGTGGATCCCGGCGATGCCGTGGTCCTTGTCCGACGTGCTCGCGCTGTTCACGAGCGAGAGCAGCGGCGGCGTCGTGTTCGTCGCCATGAAGAGCGCGGCGCCCGCGCCAACACCATCACTCGCGCCGGCGATCGGCTGGCTGTTCCTCGCATCGATCTGGATGCTCGGCACCGCGATCGTCCTCGCACGCGGCTGCTATCGCTATCGCGCGACGCTCCGCACCGCACGCGCGGCCGTGACCGCGCCGCCCGCCGCGCAGGAGCTCCTCGCCGAGCTCGCCGCGCGTGTCGGCATCCGCGCGCCGCGCCTCGCCATCGGTGATGCGGCGATCGGGCCGTACGTCGTCGGTGCGTTCCGCCCGATCATCGTCGTCCCGCCCGCGCTGACGGGCGATCGCGTGCTCTTGCGCGCCGCACTTCTCCACGAGCTCGCACACGTGAAGCGCCGCGATGCGCTCGGTCGCGTGATCCAGCTCGTCGCCGTCGCGCTGTTCTGGTGGCTGCCCGTCGTTCGCATCGTCAGCCGTCGCCTCGAGCTCGCACGCGAGCGCGCGTGTGATGCGTGGGCCCTCGAGTCCGGCGATGTCTCGCGTCCCGCCTACGCGCGGCTGCTGCTCCAGATGGCGCAGCTCCGCACCGCCGCTGCCTCCTCACTCGCTGCGCCGCACGCACTCGATGCGCGCGTGACCGCGGTGCTCGGCCCGGTCGTGCGCCCGCGTCTCGGCGCCTTGCACAAGCTCGCGATTCTCGCGTGGGCCGTGCTCGCGCTTGGCGGCGCACGCAGCGCGACCGCTGAGACCCCGCGCGAGGTCTGCATCTACACGCCGGAGATCGCCGAAGCGCTGCGCGCCGCGTATCCCGAGGCCGACGCCGATCAGGACGGCGCGGTCTCGCACGACGAGGCCTGTGAATTCCAGGAGGAGCTGCGCAAGCACCCGCCTGCCGAGACGACCAACGTCACGCCGATGCTGGCGGAGCCGTTGTGCTGCAACTGCGAAGACGACGGACTTTCGAGTCCGCTGACCACGTCGACCGAAGCGAGTTGTACGTACGGAGAATCGCGATGAAGATCGCGCGTGTGATACGTTCCAGACCCGTCAGCCGCTTAAGGAGTATTTTATGAAGAAGCTCACTCTACTTGCCGTGCTCCTCGCGGCTGCTTGCCAGCCCGACACCAAGAACCTCGAGCGCAAGGTCGATCAGATCGCGCAGGACCAGCGCAAGATCATGGACATGCTCGCGAAGGGCGGCGCCGGTGCCGGTGCCGCGCAGCCACGCGCGCCGCGTCCCGAGCCGGATCGCGCGAAGACGTATTCGGTACCGATCGAGAACGATGTGTTTGACGGCCCCGCAGACGCGAAGGTCACAGTCGTCAAGATCATCGACTATGCTTGACCCTACTGCGAGAAGGTCCGTGGGACCTTCAACGAGCTTCACACCAAGTACGGCAACGACCTCCGGGTTGTTACCAAGCACCTCGTGGTGCACCCGCGCAACGCGATGGCCGGTGCCCTCGCGAACTGCGCGGCCGGCAAACAGGGCAAGCACAAGGACATGGATCGCCTGATCTGGGACAAGGGCTTCAACGTTCGCCAGCTCGACATGTCGGACGTGACCCCCGCCGAGGGCGGTGGTCAGCCGCAGAAGTGCTGGGACACGCCGGACGGCTGCAAGTTCGTCGTCTCCTACGCGCAGGAGCTGCAGCTCGACATCAACAAGTTCAAGGCCGACATGAAGGCCTGCATGCCGATCATCCAGAAGGACCAGCAGGACGTCCAGAAGCTGCTGGTCGGCGCCACGCCGGCTTTCTTCGTCAACGGTCGGTACATTTCGGGCGCGGTGCCCATCGAGAACTTCATCACCGTGATCGACGAGGAGCTGAAGAAGGCGAACGAGAAGATCGCCCAAGGCACGCCGGCGGCCTCGTACTACCAGACGTGGGTCGTCGAGAAGGGCCTCAAGACCGTCGAGGCGCCGAAGCAATAGTCGCGGTTCTCCGCAGCAAGTCCGCCGGGCGTTGGTCCGGCGGACTTTTTCGTTTCGGCGTTGTACGGTGAGTTCGTGCCGCGCCGCCCCGCGCCCCCGATCCCCGAGCGCAACTGGGTCAACATCCAGTGGCTCGCGCGGCTGCGCTGGGCGCAGATCGCCGGCCAGTCGCTGACGGTGCTCGTCGGGCAGTTCCTCCTCGACGGCAAGCTGCCGATCACGTGGCTGCTCGCCGTGATCTCGATCGGGCTGGTCTCGAACCTCGGCGTCGAGCTGTACTTCTTCGGCGATCGCAACCGCGGTGCCCGCGAGCGCACGCAGAGCCGCGAGGTGCACGAGTGGCACATCGCGGTGCTGATGATGCTCGACGTCGCGATCCTCACCGGGCTGTTGTATCTGTCGGGCGGTCCGCACAATCCGTTCGGGCTGCTCTACGTCGTGCAGATCGCGCTCGCGACCGTGCTGCTCCACGCGCGCTGGCCGTGGATCCTGACCGGGCTGTCGTTCATCGGGTTCGGCATCTTGCTCGTCACGCATCGTCCGCTCGACATCGGGGAGGACAACCGCGCGGTCGGTGTCTGGGTCGCGCTCGGCGTCGCGTCCGCGTTCGTCGTGCACTTTCTCCTGCGCATCACCGCGTCGCTCGCCGAGCGCGAAGACGAGCTCACGCAAGCGCGCGGGCTCGCGGCGCGGCAGGAGCGGCTCGCATCGCTCGCGACGATGGCGGCGGGCGCCGCGCACGAATTGTCGACGCCGCTCGGAACCGTGGCGCTCGCGGCGAAGGAGCTCGAGCGCGCACTGACGAAGATCGACAACCAGGACCTCGCGAGCGACGCGCGCTTGATTCGCGAGCAAGTCGGTCGCTGCCGCGCGATCCTCGAGCAGATGCAGCAAGGCGCCGGCACCGTCGGCGAAAACGTCGAGGCGTGCACCGTCGACGAGCTGCTCGACGAGACGATGGTCGGGATTCGCGCCGCACCGACCGTGCATCGCGACGTGCCCGCGGAGCTGGCCGAGACGTCGTTGCGCCTGCCGCCGCGCGCCGTCAGTCAGGCGCTGCGCTCGCTAGTGACCAACGCGCAGGACGCATCCGCCACGTCGCCGCACGCAGCGGGCGGCTCGACGGTGGTCGTCAGCGTGCGCCGTCACGACAACACGCTCTCGATCACGATCCGCGATCGCGGCGCCGGGATTCCCACCGACGTGCTCGCGCGCATCGGCGAGCCGTTCTTCACGACGAAGGCGCCGGGCCGCGGGATGGGCCTCGGCCTGTTCCTCGCGCGGGCGGTGATCGAAGGCGTCGGCGGCACGCTCGAGATCGCGTCGACGACCGGGCAGGGCACAGAGGTTTCCGTACGCTTGCCGACCGACGTGTCGCCGCCGCCGCCGGTGCGCAGGTCGCGACAAGGCGTCGCACGTCGATCGGCGGAGCTCAAGGTGCCGGAAGTAAAGGTCTCGTCCGTCGAGAAACCAGAGGGTCGCGACGAATCCGCGCAGCCACAAGTGGTATCCAAACCAGCATGAGCAGTACCGAACATCGGCCTTCGATCCTGATCGTCGACGACGACGAGGTCTATCGGAACCGCTTGGCGCGCGCGTTCACGGACCGCGGCTACGACGTTCGCACCGGTGGTGACTACGACACCGCGCTCGCCGCGGCGACGGAGGAGTCACCCGAGCTCGCGGTGGTCGATCTCAAGATGCCGGGCAAGAGCGGCCTCGAGCTGGTCAAGGCGCTGCACGAGATCGATCCGTCGACGAAGACGGTCGTGCTCACGGGCTACGGCAGCATCGCGACCGCGATCGACGCCGTGCGGCTCGGTGCGACGTATTACCTCTCGAAGCCAGCCGACGCCGACGACATCATCGGCGCGTTCGCGCGCGGCGAGGCTCCACCGCTCGATCCGCCGCAGCCCGACAGCGGCGACTACAAGGCGCCGTCCCTCGCGCGCGCCGAGTGGGAGCACATCAACCGCGTGCTCTCCGACTCCGGTGGGAACATCTCAGAGGCTGCGCGCCGCCTCGGTATTCACCGTCGCAGCCTCCAGCGCAAGCTCCAGAAATATCCGCCGAGCAAGTGAAACTGCGCGCCGCTTCGTGGTGTGATCATTACGATGTCTCTGCCTCCGCGCAGCTCGTACGCGTGGATCATCACGGCGCACGCGATCGCCGGTGTGCTGCTCGGAGCGCTCGAGGCCGCGCGTCTCGGCAATGGCAGGCTCGGCATCGCGATCGTGCCGGTGTTCGCGCTGACCGGGCTCGTCGCGGGCGCGATCATCGCGGCCGTCGAGCGTGCGATGGAAGGCCGGCACGCGCTGGGAGCGGCGATCGGCATCGCGGCCCCGAGCATGATCGTCACGCTTCCGGTCGCTGGCACGCTGTTTCGCGGCGCGTACGCGCAGACGTTGCCGCTCGCGTCCGTGTTGCCGTTTGTGGTGCCGGTGATCGGCTGGCTCGGCATCGCCGGGCTCGTGTGGATCGGCCGCCGGCTCACATCGAGTGACCTGACCACACGCGCGATCGTGATCCTCAGTGTCGCCGGAATGCTCGGCGTGATCGTCTGGGTCGAGCGCAACGTGCTCGGCACCGGCTATCCCGATGCGCAGAGCGCGGTCGCGGTCTCGGTGATCGTGCTCGCGGGCATCATCGTACGACTCGCGCGACGCATCGTCGTCCCGCGCTACGTCGCGGCGGCGATCGCGGCGTTCGTCGTCGCGACCGGGGTCGCATCGCTGCTGGGAGGGCTCGAGAGCGCACACGCGCGTCAGCTCCTCGCGAATCGCGGCGATCACGGCAAGGACCTCGTGCGCGTGTGGCGCAAGCTCGTCGATCTCGATGGCGACGGTAGCTCGGCGATCCTCGGCGGCGGCGACTGCGACGATCGCGATGCGGACCTGCATCCCGGCGCCGTCGACATCGCGGGCGACAAGATCGATCAGGACTGCGACGGCAGCGACGCCGTCAAGCTCGCGACCGTGTCGGCGGAGCCGCCGAAGACGCTCGCACCGTGGCGCGAGACGCCGCTCGTCAAGGACACGCTCGCGCGCACGCGCGACATGAACATCCTGCTGATCACCGTCGATGCGCTGCGCTACGACATGCTCGCGCCCGGCGCCGCACACCGCAGCGACTACCCGCGCCTGACGAAGCTCCTCGACGAATCCGTGATCTTCACGCGCGCGTTTTCGCCGGCGGCCGGCACCGACGTCGCACTCTCGACGCTGCTCACCGGCCGCACCGATCCGTTCCAGAAGATCGAGACCACGCTGCCGGAAGCGTTGCGCGCGACCGGCCGCCGCACGTCGATGGCGGTACCGGAGGAGGTCATGCGCCACGTCGGCACCGTGATGCTGTTCCGCGGCTTCGACTCGCAGCGCCCGGTCTACACGGACTGGGAGCAGGCGAACATCGGCGATCACATCAGCGCCGGCACGACGACGGCCGAGGGCATGCGCGCGCTCGACAAGGCCGGCGATCGGGGCTGGTTCGTGTGGCTGCACTACTTCGACGTCCACGAGCACCACCAGCTGAAAGTCCCCGCCGACCTGCGCGAGAAGGTGTGGGACGGCGGCGACGAGAAGGTGCATCGCTATCGCGCGCTGCTCTGGAACATCGATCGCTCCGTCGGTCGCTTGCTCGACGATCTCGAGAAGCGGGGCGTCCTCGACAAGACGATCATCGTGTTCGCGAGCGATCACGGTGAGTCGCTCGGCGAGGACCCGCGCCTCCCCGCGACGCACGGACAGGTCGCGTACGCGCCGCTCGTGCACATTCCGCTCGCGTTCAGGGTCCCGGGCGTCGCCGGCGGCACGCGCGATGATCTCGTCACGCTGCGCGACATCGCGCCGACGGTGCTCGATCTCGCCGGCATCGGCAGTGCGATGCAGGTCGACGGGCTCGATCTCGTGCCCGCACTCCTCGACGGGCCGGCGGATCTGCGGCCCCCGAAGAACCGCGCGCTCGTCATTCACGAGGAGCACCAGTGGGCGGTGATCGAGTGGCCGTATCAGCTCGTGATGCGGCCGGCCGACGATCTCGTCGAGCTCTATGACCTCGACCGCGATCCGCGCGCGAAGGTCGACATCTCGGCGCAGCACCCCGACGTCACGACGCGTCTTCGGGGTCGCTACGCGGAGGCGCCGGTGGTGCGTATCGATCGGACGCAGGCAGGAAGAGTGTGGCGAGACCAGCAAGCGCAACCGCCGCAGCCCCGTGCGCGACCATGAGCAGCATCGGCGAGAGCCACGCGGTGTAGCGCGGCACGACCGGCGCCACCTGCTCGCCGAACACCGCAGGCCATGCACCACACGCGGTGATCACGGCGGCGGCCGCGGCGAGTGGGAGCGCCAGCTGCGCGACGACCACGCGCACGATCGTTGTCTTGCGCAGGCCCATCACCGTCGCGGCGACGGCGATCGCGAGCGCGGGCAGCCACGCGAGCCACATGTCCTTGCCCTGCGGCGCGTAGACCATGCGCATCGAGAGCGTGGGCTCGCCGCGGACGAAGAAGAGCAGCGCGCATCCCGCGATGAACCACCACGGTGCGAGCCACCACCTGCGCACGCCCCACGTGACCGCGGCGAAGCCGGCGACGAGCACGAAGATCGCAGCGGCGCCGGTACCGAGCGGGATCGGCGGCACCGCCTGATCGCGCTCGAGTGGGGAGGCGAGCGCGGCTTGATACGGCCGGCCGCGCGAGTGTGGGTCGAGCTTCGCGCCCGTCGAGTCGGCGAGGGCGCGCGCGACGTCGACGACGTGCAGCAGCGCGCCGATGCTCCCGGGCGCGATACCGGGCCCGGCGATGCATGACTGCACCTGGCGCACGTGGCGCTCCTCGCCGCCGTGCCCGCCGACCGCGACGTGCCCGTGATCGGAGAGTGCGAACCACCGCGCCGCGGGATCCGCCGCGACGAGGTTGCCGAGGATCACGTCGGCCTCGGCCGCGACGCGCAGGTACTCGGCGCCGATGCCGTGCTTGTGGCCCACGCTGTCGACGCGCAGGATGTGCACGAACGCGAGCGGTGCATCGCTCGTGACGGCGGCGAGCGCGCGTTCTTCCCACTGCGTCTTCCAGGCTTCGGCGTCGGCATCTTTCGCGACGTTCTGCGGATCGCTCGGGGGCTCGGTCTGCGTGAACCCGAGCGAGCGCACGATCCAGCCGTGATATTCGGCGACGGCGACCGACCGCACCTGCGATGGGATTCCATGCGCGAGCGGCGGCACGAGTGGCCGGCGATCGCGAAACACGAAGCCGGTCTGCTGCTGCGTCATCCCGCTCCACAGCGCGACCTCGACGGGCAACGAGATCGTCGGGAAGCCGACATCGACCTCGAGCGTGACGCCGCGCTTGCACAGCGCCGTCCACGTGGGCAGCGTCTTCGCGACGTCCGCGGTGAGCCCGTCGATCAAGACCACACGCGTGCGCGCGACCGGGGCGAGTCCCGGTCCGGTGCCACCGGGCATCGGCGCAGGCTCACCCTTCGGGGCGTCCCACGTGATGATGTCCTTGATGAGGTCCTTGCGCAGCTGCGGCAAAAACCACGCGACCGCGGAGAGCAGCGCGATCACGATCGCGAGGGTGATCCGGTAACGCAGCATCAGTCGATGCCGCCGTCGGTGAGTGGGATCTGCGATGCGTCGGGCAGCGCGGGAATCGAGCCGAGCGGCTGCTTCCACGGCTGGTCGGCGAGGAGCTCGACGGGCAACAGGCGGAGCAGCGCGGGGAGCGCGAGGCCATCGCGCACGAGCGGCATGTGACCGTACTGCGCGCGGATGTAGACGTGGCGCGCGGCCTTCGCCTGCGCCGGCATCGTCTCCCACGATGGTGGAAACCGATCGATGCGGACGGTCTCGGGGATCTTCGCCGCGAGGCTCTCGGTGCCGAGGATCGTGTCGACGCCGACGGAGATCAGTCGCCGCCGCGGCGACGCGCCGAACCACGCGAGGATCGGCGCTTCGTCACCGTACATCGCGTCGACCATCACGATCTGATCGAGCAGTGGCTCGTCGGTCCACGCGATCAGCGTGCGATACGCGCCCGAGTGCCCGACCGCCGCCGTCAGCGCCGCGCCGCGCACCACGCCGGTGCGATCCTCGACGAGCCGGAGCACTTCGCCGAGGTCGGGATAGTTGACGGGCGTGTAGGGTGCGACCGGTGCTTCGGGCACGATGAAGATCGCGTTGAGCGCCGAGAGCGCGAACTGCTCGGGCAGCTGGTGCCCCGTCCACGCGGTGTCGGAGTCGTCGAAGAAGCCGTGGACATAGAGGATCGTCGCGCCGGTGTCGGCGTGATAGCTCGCCGGAATCCAGACGTGGATCGGACCGCGCGGGCCGTCGATGCGATGGTGCTTGCCCGCCGCGACCGCCGTCGCGATCGGTCCCGCGTCGGGCGCGGCCGGCTGCCGCGGAGGATCGTCCGCGATCGCGATGCCGAGCCACACCAGCCCTGCGAGCGCGGTAGCGCCGAGGCCCGCTGCCAACGCGGTGCGCGAGCGTTGCACGGCGTGAGCGTAGCAAATGCGCGAGATCGGCGCTCAGGCGCCGCCGCGCAACACCTTGAGCGACGATCGCACGCGTGCACGCTCTGCGGGCACGAGCGCCGCGCGTAGCAGTGCGGAGCCCGGGCACCGCGCGAGGCCGGCTTCACACGTCGCGACGGCGGCGTCGTGCAGACCGAGCGCCTCGAGCAGCATCGCTTTCTCGTAGAACAGATCTTCGAGCATCCAGTGGTCGTCATCGTCCATCGCGCGAAACGCGGCCTCGATGGCGCGGACCGCCTCGTGATGGCGGCCGAGATCACCGAGCACGGCGCCTCGCCAGTACAAGGTCTCGGCACGTGCAGGGGCGCGCGTGACGGCCATCTCCGCCGCGGCGAGGGCCGCGATGTCGTCGCCCGCGGCCGACGAGACCTGGCACTTCACGAGCCAGCCCTCGATCGAATCGGGGCGCAGGGTGAGGGCCTGGTTGACGGCGGTGTTCGCTTCGACGAGGAGCGTGTCGTCGCCGGCGCCCAATAATTCACGTGCGCGATCGAGGAGCTTGTCGAACTCCGAATCGTATTGCGCGCGCATTGGCCTCGACACTAACACGGTGATCGCGAGGCGCCAGGCCCGGAAAACCATCGCCGTGAAGGGGGAAAAGTCGAGGTTGCCTGCGTATCCGAACGCCGCCTGCCTACACGGGCCTTGACTACGGTGCGAGCGGCTTCGCGGTCACGGGCTGCACGAGCACCTGAGGGAACATCGCGTTCATGCGCTCGAGCAGCGTGCCGTGGCGATCCTCGATGCGCTGCCCGCGTGGTGCGCCGAAGTCGTGGAGCTCGGCGTGCTGGATGTTGCGCGAGAGCTGCGCGACGAACCGCATCACGGTCGTGACGCTCTCGGCGTCGAGCAGGTCGGCGACCTGGACGATCAGATGTGGCGCGCGCGCGGTGCGGCGCAACCCGACGAGGACCTCCGGTCCGCCCCACCTGCGGAGGTCCGGTACGCGCTCAAGCACGACAAAGCGGAGCGTGAGTAGCGCGGCGCTGCCGTAGTCGAACGCCTCGCGCCACCGCTGCGCCTCCGCGAGCTGCAGGCCGATGAACGCATCGACGTGCCGCAGCCGCTGGCCGAACGGGCCGCGCAACATCAGCGGGATCAGCCGCGCACCGATGCCGCCGTAGTCGGGGTTGACGGAGATCGTCGTCACGTTCTCGAGCGCACCGACCGCCGCCACACGGTCCCAGCCGCCTTCTTCGAGCCACACACCGCGCTGCGACTTGCCGTGCGGCGCGATGCCAACGACGGTCTCGAACGGCAGCGGCCGCATGTGATCGACGAGCAGAACCAGCTGGCGGCCAGCGACGCCGACGCGCTTAGCCCGGACGTGCGGGCTGACCAGCAAGTCGAGGTTTGTCGTCGAGAGGTCGTCGACAGTGCGCCACGCCTGATGCCACGTGATCGCCTCGGGCATCGGCGTGTCGTTGACCGTGCACTTGCCGACGAAGCCGCGCACGAGCTCGAAGCCCGGCACGAGGTAGGGCGTCAGCGGCTGCGCGCAGTCGGGTGAGATGCGGCGCACGAGGAGGCGCTCGCGATCGCTCTCGAAGTCGCCCGAGCGCGCGCGCGAGACTTGGAGCGCGACGAGCTCCCCGCGCGGATCGCCGCGGTCTTGGAGATAGTCCGCGTAGACCATGCGCGCATCGTCGGAGAGCGGATCATCCCAGATGGCGGCGCGGAGCTCGCGCGTGCGGTCGTCGTCGGGCAACACCTCGTCGACATCTTCTTCGTCGGCGATGCCGAGCTCGTAGCGCAGGAGATCGAGGTCGCTCGGTGGCAACACACGCGGGATCGCGGCCCATGCGGCGACGTTGCCGTCCGTGCAGCCCAGACGCATCAAGACCTGGCTGATGTCCTTGTTCGAGACGAGCGCGGCGCCGCCCATGAACGCACCGTTGTGGATGCGGGGGTTTCGCAGCACGGCGACGCAGCGTGTCCCCGAGACGATGAACAGCCACGAGTGCTCGTCGAGGCGCTCGAGCTGCGGCTGCGCGAAGGTCTCTGGGCCGAGTAACCACGTGTCGCCTGCCGCAGACTCTGGCAAAAGCTCGTCGAGGCGCGCGCCCTCCACGTAGACGAGCAGACTTGCCACATTCACAGCATACCCGTGCGTGACGTTTTGGTTCGGGGCGCCGTCCTTGATCCATGAATGGGCGAAATCATTCTTGCTGCGATCGGCTGGCTGGCTGCGACGGCCATCGCGCTCGGCGCGCTGGTGTTCGGCCACGACGTGATCGCGGCACTCGCGCTCGCGGCGGCGGCCTCGACCACACTCCTTGCCCGACACCTCCTGCGCCGCGCCGAGGACGCTCCTCCGAGCTCGCTCGTCGACGGGATCGAAGCACTTGGTGTCGCGGCGGTGGGGATCACGATCGCCGCCACGAGCGGCTCTCCGTCGGTGATCTGCGCGTGCGCGGCCATCGCGTTCGCCGCGGTCGTACAGCAGTACGCGACGCTCGTGTACGCGCACATCACGCGGCGGCGTGACGCGCTCGTCGGTGCACCGATGGGCCTCGCGGTGCTCGGTGGCGTCGTCGTCTATCTGCTGCTCGGCCGGCCGCCCGCGGTTGTCATCGCGCTCGCGGCGTGGGCGATCGTCGAGTGCGTGTGGTCGTCGCTCGTGCGCGGCTACACGATCGCGCACACCGACCGCTCGCTCGTGCGTCCGCCGGTGCTGCCAAAGCTCGAAGGTCGCGCTCGCTGGCTGCGGCTCGGCGAAGGCCTCGCCTCGTCGCGTGATCCCGCGTTCTGGGGACTCGTCGTCGCGCGTCCGATCGCACGGATCGTGCTGCAGCTCGTCGTCGAGCAGCGCTGGATCACGCCGAACCGGATCACGCTGGCCTCGATCGCGTGCTGCTTCGGTGCCGCCGCACTCATCGCGACAGGCGGCAGCATCGCGCTCGCGATCGTGCTCGTCGGCGTGCGCAGCGTGCTCGACTCGATGGACGGTCAGCTCGCGCGCTATCGCGCGTGTGGCTCAAACTTCGGCTCGTATCTCGACAAGGTCTCGGATCTGTTCGCGTGGGGTGCGCTACTCGCGGCGCTCGGCGTCCGTGCGTATGCACACACGCCGTCGAAGGTGATGTTGCTCCTGCCGCTCGCCGCGGCGATCCTGCTCGCGATCAGCGCCTTCTCGCTGTGGCTCGCACGATCGCTCGTGCCGACGACGCCGAGCACCACGCCGCACGCACGGCTCGGTGGCACCGCGTGGGCGAAGAGCCTGTGGCGAATCGTGCTGTTCGAGGAGCCCGACTTCTATCTCTGGATCGCGCTCGCACTCGCGACCGCGCGCTACGACGTGTTCGTTCCCTTCATCGCTGCTGCGTATGCCGCTCGCGCGCTCGGGGTCGTGGTGCACCGCGCACTCGGTTGGCTGTCACTCGGCAAGGAGTCTCCCGCATGACGACCGCAATCATTCTCTCCGGTGGCGGCGGCGTGCGCTTCGGCGCCGCCGTGCCGAAACAGATGCTCGAGATCCTCGGGCGCCCCGTCCTCGCGTTCACGCTCGATGCGTTCCATCGCGCGGAGGCCGTCGAGGACGTCATCATCGTCTGCCACGCCGACTACATCGCGGAGGTCGAGAAGCTGTGCGAGCGCGAGCGCTTCTTTCGCGTCGTCGCGGTCATCACCGGTGGCGCGACACGACAAGCCTCCTCGCTCGCCGGCATCACCGAGGCAAAGCGTCGCGGCGCCACGCAGATCTTGATCCACGACGCCGCGCGTCCGCTGATCGCGCCCGAGGTCATCGACGAGGCCGTGCGCCGCATCGGCGAGACCGGCGTCGTCGACGTGTGCTCGAAGACCACCGACACGATCGTCCGCTCCGAAGGCGGGGTGGTGCAGGACATCCCCGAGCGCGCTCATCTCTACAACGGTCAGACGCCGCAGGGCTTCACGATGGAGATCGCGATCGCCGCGCATGCGAAGGCGTCCGTGGACGGCATCGACAACGCGACCGACGACGTGCAGCTCGCCCTCCGCATCGGTCACCGCGCGGTCATCGTCGACGGCGGTCCACACAACATCAAGATCACCCACGCACCGGACCTCGAGATCGCGCGCCTCCTGCTCGAGCGCAAGCTCGGCCGCTCGAAGGTCGTGCGCCTCACGCGCCCATTCTCGTTCGACGAGCGCGAGGTCCTGTGCACGCCCGACATCACGCGCATCGCGGTCCGCCCACTCCTCGGCTCGATCTGCGCCGCGGACCTCCGCTACTACGCGGGCAAGCGTCCCGCCGACGCGCTCCGCCGCAAGCTGCCGATGGCGCTCCTCCACGAGGGCGTCGGCGAGGTCGTGTTCTCGCCGCTCCCCGAGCTGCGTCCAGGCACGCGCGTCGTCATCGTGCCCAACATCAAGCGCTGCGCTGACCCCACATGCCGCGCATGCGCGAGCGAGCACATCGGCGAGAACTACTGCCCGAGCAACGCGTTCCTCTCGAGCGGCGAAGACGGCCTCATGCAATCCCTCCTCGAGCTCGACGCTCGCAACGTCGTCCCCGTCCCCGACGATGTCGCCACCGACGTCGCCGTGATGACCGAGGTCGCCTCGATCGGCGTCGGCGCGATCCGCCGCCTCGAAGATCTCGCCGGCACGGCGTGTGTCGTCGGCGCTGGCCCCGTCGGCTACGCGACCCAGGTCGTCGCCGCCGAGCTGCTCGGCCACGAGCCGGTGCTCGTCAAGCATGGCGATCCGATGCCCGCCGCCGACATCTACTTCGAGGCCGCCGGCGGCGTCGGTGCCGAAGCCGCGATCCGAGACATCATCTCCGCTGCGCGTCCCGGCGCGACGATCGTCCTCCTCGGTGTGAGCGAGAACGAGATCCCGCTCAACACGCGCCTCGTCCTCGAGAAGGGCCTACGCCTCGTCGGCTGCTCGCGCTCCGCGCCGATCGATCACCGCGTGACGCTCGAGCTGATGGCGCACCCGCACGTCGCGGCGAAGATCAAGAAGCTCGTCATCTCGCAACGGTTCCAGCTCTCGCGCGTGCGCGAGGCCTTCGACTTCGCGCTCGCGCGGAGCGCGTGGGGCAAGGTGTTGATCGATCTGACCGCGTAGCGGGGCGCGAGCGCGGCTGTAGAAGCAGAAGCAACGCATCGAGCGCGGCGGGCGCTTCATCGAAGTGGCGCGAGAGCTCGCGCTCGACGATCGTCCGCACGGCTTTGCCGACCTCCGGATTCTGCAGCCAGTCTCGCGAGGGATTGCCAAAACGCGGGTGAGCGAGCATGACGTGCACGACGGCGAGCATGTTGCGCTCGATCCGCGTCCGGCTGATGCGACCGCGGTGAAAGCGACGCGCGATCACGGCGTGCGTGGCGGCGCGCAAGGCTTGGAGGTGTACGCCATCGACCGTGGGGCTGCAGTTGACGAAGCTCGCGATCGACGGAGGACCTGCGTGCCACGCGATCGCAGCATCGATCTCGATGCCCTCGTGCGCGGCGCGGACGCGGAACGGCTCGACGAGCTCGCGGCCTTCGCGGAGCAGCGAGGCGAGACCTTCGGCGTAGTGATGGGTGTTGCCGTCGATCGCGATCGCAAGGCCAGGAAGCAACGCGGCGAGGTGCTGGCAGCGCGCCTCGATCATCGGAGCGTCCCACGGGACATTCGTGAAGATCGTGAAGTCAGGGACGAACGAGACGCGCGTCCCCGTGCGCGTTGATCTACCGCGATACTCGATCGGTCCGCAGGGGTCGCCGTGTACGAAGCGTTGTGAATGCTCGTGACCGTCACGCCACGTCGTCACTTCGAGGTCGCTCGAGAGCGCGTTGACCGGCGCCGCGCCGATGCCCCACATCCTCGACGAGAGGTGAACGTGTGGCCGCTTGTCGGTGCCTGCATGTAGCTCGGTGAACACGATCTCGAGCGCTGCGAGTGAGAGGCCGCGCCCGTTGTCCTCGATGGTGATGCGATGACCATTGATCTCGATGTGGACGTGCGTCGCGAAGCCGGCGAGGTGCTCGTCGATCGCGTTGCCCAAGATCTCCCACAACATGTGGTGCATGCCCGAGCCATCGTGCGTGTCGCCGACGTACATGCCGGGGCGCCGCCGAACCGCATCGCGCCCGCGGAGAACCTGGATGGAATCGGCGTTGTATTCGTTCGTGGTGGCCACGGACGATCGTACCGATTTCGGTGCGAAATTCGAGGTCCGAAATCGACTCCTTCGCGAACGATTACAACTAGTTACTAGCCGAGAAACGCGGGGAACAGCGGCGAGCGGCGCTTACCGAGCAGGCCCTCGATCATCGACTGGATCTGGGTGCGGATCTGATCGGCGATGCGGTTCACGAACAGGCGGTCCTCTGCGGCGGCGGGGCCCGCGTTGCCGAGATCGAGCGGCGCGCCGAACTGCACGAACCACTTGCTCGGCAGCGGCAAGAGGCCGGCGGGGCCGAGCCACGGGAACGTCGGCGTGACCGGGATCCACGGGATGCCGATGTTCTTCGCGAACCACGTGACCTTGCCGAGCATCGGCGCGGCTTCTTCGGCGCCGACGACGGCGACCGGAATGATCGGCGCGCCCGTGCGCAGCGCGAGCTTGACGAAGCCGCCGCGGCCGAAGCGCTGGAGGCGATAGCGATCCTTCCAGAGCTTGCCCATGCCCTTTTCACCCTCGGGGAAGACGGCGACGAGCTCGTCCTTCAGCAGCAAGCGCTCCGCGTTTTCGGGATCGGCGCGCACGCCGCCGATGCGGTTCATGATCGGCCCGAGGAACGGGAGGTGGAACACGGTGTCCTCGACGAGCGGACGCACGTCGCGGCGCGCCGGGTGATCGCGGCGGACCGCGTGCATCACCATGGCGCTGTCGTACGGCAGCGTGCCCGCGTGATTCGCGACGAGGAGCGCGCGGCCCTTCGCGGGGATGTGCTCGAGGCCACTCGCCTGCACGCGGAACCACTTCGAGTAGAGGAACTCGAACAGCCACTCCCAGCGCGCGGTGGCACGCGGGTCACGGCCGAAATCGTCGACGACGTCGGAGCGGCCCCACATCGCGAGCGCGCGCCAGCGACGCCACACGCCCTCGAGCGGGAGGCGCTTGCGCAGATCGATCGGGAACACCGGCGTGCGCTGCTGCTCGACGCGGCGCTCGAGCTCGCGCATCTCGGCCTCGTCGAACCGCGCGTGGTCGACATCGCTCGCGGGGATCGCCGCGGCCTGCTCGCCGAGGTAGACGTCATCGCCGAGGAAGCCGAGGTCGCGATCGGGCCACGACGGTGCATCGGGCACGCGGGGGTCGGCTTCGCCGTACCAATCGTCGTCGTCGCTGCTTGGTGGATCGTCGGTCATGGCTTCAGGCTTGTGCTCGCGCGACGTCGGTCGCGCCGTCTTCGGGCGCGACGCCGAGGAAGTCGAGGATGGTGCGCTTGATCGAGAGGCGCGGCGCGAAGCCGAGGTCACGACGTGCGCGCGCGCCGTCTGCCACGCAGAGGTAGAGCAGGAAATCGAGGAACGACGGCGGCGAGCCCACGAGCTGCGTGGCCCACAGGATCTTCGAGACCTGGCGCGCGATCAGCTGCGGCATCGGGACCGGCACGCGGCCGAGCAGGGCGAGCACCGTGGTGTAGGGCAGCACGCCTTTGCCGATGATGTTGAACGCGCCGGTCGCGTTCGACTCGACGGCCTTCTGCAGCGCGTACGCGGCATCCTGCTCGTGCACGAACTGCATCAGCGGGTCGTGGCCCATCATCACGGGCGCGATCAACCGCGAGAAGAACCGCGTGTACATGTTCGAGACCGTCGGGCCGAGGATCGGCGCGAAGCGCAGGATGCAGACCTCGATGCCCGGATGCTCCTTCGCGAACCGCTGCACCTGCTTCTCGGCGCGCAGCTTGTCGTTCACGAAGCGCGAGTCGCGGTGACCGCGCAGCTCCGCCTCCTCGGTCAGGAAGTTCGGATTTTTCGGATGTGCGCCGTAGACGAGCGTCGTCGAGATCATGACGAAGCGCTGCGGCTCGATGCCAGCGCACGCGTTGAGCACGTGCATGGTGCCCACGTCCTCGAGCTCGTGTGCCCACTCGGCCGCGTGCGTCGGGTGCGAGAGGAACGCGCCGTGGACGAAGGTGTCGACCTTGTTTCGCGCGAGCAGCGTCGCGAGCTCGCCGTCGACCGTGGGCTGGGTCAGGTCGAGCTTGACGTACTCGACCTTGCCGCCGGGCCTCAGCCCTGGGGGCCGGATGTCGAGCGCGAGGACTCGGCTGTACCTCGGGTCTTCCTCGAGCCGCCGGAGCAGCTCCCCGCCCAGGAACGTGCAGGCGCCGGTGACGGCGACGACGCGTTGTTCGAGCGGCATGCGCGCCTTATAGCGCAACTTCCGAGGGGATCAGAGGGGCGTGGTACCGGTAGCGCGTGGACAGCGTGATCGCGGTGTTACCGGCCGACGTGATCGATCAGATCGCGGCGGGCGAGGTGATCGAGCGGCCGGCTTCTGTGGTCAAGGAGCTGGTCGATAACGCGCTCGATGCGGGCGCCCGGACGATCTCCATCGAGACCACGGCGGGCGGCCGGGCCCTGGTGCGGGTCACCGACGACGGGTCGGGCATGTCGCCCAAGGACGCGCTCCTCGCGCTCGAGCGGCACGCCACGAGCAAGCTGCGTGTCCTCGACGATCTCTGGGGCATCGCGAGCATGGGCTTTCGCGGTGAGGCGCTCGCGGCGATCGCCAGCGTCTCGCGCCTCACGCTCACCACACGGAGGGCCGAGGACCTGGCGGCCACGAGGGTCGCGATCGAGGCGAGCCGGCTGTCCTCGGTGACCGAGGCGGGCGCCGCGGTCGGCACCACCATCGAGGTGGTCGATCTCCTCCACAATCTGCCCGCGCGCCTGAAGTTTCTGAAGGGCGAGGGCACCGAGGCCTCGCACATCACCGAGCTCGTCGCGAAGCTCGCCATGGCGCACCCCGGCGTCCACTTCCGGCTGCGCCACAATGGCCGCACGGCGCTCGAGCTGCCGCCCGATCGCGACGGCTTCGCGCGCGCGCAGGCGCTGCTCGGTCCGCGCATCGCGCAGCGCCTCGTCGCCGTTGCCGGCGAAGAAGCGGGCATGCGCGTGAGCGCGTATCTCGCGTCGCCGGATCTCGCGCAGACCACCGCGCGCGGCGTGCAGATGTTCGTCGGCAAGCGGCCCGTGCGAGATCGCGGCCTCCTGCACGCGGTGACCATGGGGTACGGCGAGCTCGTGCCGCGCGGGCGGTATCCGGTCGCGATCGTGCTGCTCGATGCGCCGGCCGGCGCGGTCGACGTCAACGTGCATCCACAGAAGCAAGAGGTGCGGTTCGCGGATCCGGGCGCGGTCGCGTCGGCGGTCCGTCACGTCGTGCAAGCGGGCGTCGCTTCCGCATCGTGGCGCGCGGAGAGCGGCATCCATCCCGTGCAGATGATCGCGAGCATCGCGCCGCCCGCGTTGCCGCTCGACGGCCAGCCGGCCACCGCGATGTCCGAGCGGTTTTCGCGCAGCGCCGCGCGCCGCTCGGGGATGCCGCAGCGGTCGTTCTTCGACGGTGGCGCGCCGGCGGACAGCGACCCGTCGCCCGCGCGCGAGTGGGCGCAGCAGATCCATCACAAGACGCGCGTCTCGAGGGCGGCCGAGCGCCGCGCGGAGCTGAAGGAGACGGCGGCACGCGCGTCGTCGATCGCGCAGCAACCGTTCGCGTCCGACGACGACCTCGCACGGCGCCGCGAGATCGATGCGCGCTCCGAGATCGATGGCGCCGCACCCACCACGTTCGCCGAAGGCTCGGGCCCGTCGGATGCGTCGCTCACCACGAGCGGCTACTTCTCGCGGCTGCGCTATCTCGGCCAGCTCGATCTGACGTACCTCGTGTGTGAGGCCGGCGGCGAGCTCGTGCTCGTCGATCAACACGCGGCGCACGAGCGCGTCGAGCTCGCGCGCTTGCTCTCGCGGCACTCCACGCACGAGGTCGCCGTGCAGAAGATGTTGTTCCCGGTGACCATCGAGGCCACGCCCGCGCAGCTCGCGCTCGTCGAGCGTGTCGCCGACGTGCTCGCGGAAGCGGGCTACGAAGCAGAGCGCTTCGGCAAGTCCACGCTCGCGATCAAGGCCGTGCCCGCAGGCATTCGCCACGGCGATCCGGCGCAGCTGCTCCGCCGCTTGCTCGCAGAGTGGGAGCGCGACGGAACGCCCGATGAAGACGAGCGCGTCACGCGCGTGCTCGCCGAGATCGCGTGTCACTCCGTCGTGCGTGCGGGCGATCGGCTCGGCGCGAGTGAAGCCGAGGCGCTGCTGCGCTCGCTCGACGACGTCGACCCGACCACACCCGCTCCGCACGGCAAGGCGCTGCTCCTGCGCCTGCCTTTGATCGAGATTGGTCGGCGGTTCGGCCGCTCCTGAGTGCGAGACGCCACAACTCCCCATCAGCGTCTACCAGCGTGGACAACGATCGTGTCCACGCCAAGAGCGGCGTAATCCGAACAGGCACTTGGGCGTGGCATCTCGGCTGCAACTTCAGCCGGAAACCATGCGCATCACGCCCGTCCTCGCCGTCCTCTTCGTCTCCTCGATCGCGTCCGCGAATGCCGGGAAGGATCTGGGACCGAGCGAGGTACGGACGCACCTCGCGACCGCCGATGCGGCGATCGCGCAGTGCTACGTGACGACGGTGGGTGAAGGCGTCGGCGGCCGGCTCGACGTGACGCTCACGATCCACCGAAAGGGCATCATCGATCACGTCGACGTTCGCGCGCCCGGCGTCGCCGCGAAGCTCGTCACCAAGATCGACGCGTGCGTCCGCACCGCGCTCGAGGGCGTGACGTTTCCGTCGCGCAAGGTCGGTACGACCGCGGTCATCCCGTACGTGTGGCAGAAGACCATCGCCGAGGGCGCGGGTCCGCAGGAGTCGTGCTGGAACCGGAAGGGCTGCAAGACGACCGACGAGTCCACGGACTCGACCGCGACGAAGCCGACGAAGCAGAAGTCGATCACGACGACGCGCCAGGCGCCCCGCGCACCGCGCGGCTAGTCGAGTTGGAATTGTCGCGACGCAGTTACAGGTCGCACCAATCGCGACGCAGTTACAGGTCGCACCAATCGCGACGCAGTTACAGGTCGCACCAATCGCGACGCAGTTACAGGTCGCACCAATCGCGACGCAGTTACAGGTCGCACCAATCGCGACGCAGTTACAGGTCGCACCAATCGCGACGAAGCTACACGCGCCGGAAAAGGGCCCGCCCCATTTTACCGGACCCCGGACAAACGGCGCTCTAACGGCAGGCTGCGGTGGGCGCCCAGTACGTGTCGGGCGCGGGCGGCGGCACGACGGGCACGACGCGCAGATCTTTTTCGCAGACGCGCAGGTTCGTGCGCGCGCCGCTGTTTCGTAGGACCGCAGCGACATCGAAGTCGGGCACGAACGCGCGGCCCCCGGAGACGATCCAGTCGCCGACGAAGCTCGTCGTCGGCGGGCCTGCCCACAGCAGCGTGCCGCGCTCGGCGTCCCAGATCGCGTACGCGAACAGCGCGTCGTTGATCGCGTAGCGCGCGGCGAGGCGCTTGCGATCACTGGACATCGTGACCTCGTCGACGATGCGGTGGAACGGCAGACCAGCCGTCGACAGCGCGAGCGACGTGCGCGCGGAGCCATCGCGCTTCACGCGCACGAGCGTCGACTTGCCCTCGATCATCCACATCACATCGTCGTGCACGGCGACCAGATTCGTCGTCTGCGGGCTCGCGAGCAGCTGGCCGGTCGTGAGGTCCCACGCATCCGAGCGCGTCTTGCCGTGCGCGACGAGCAGCGTGCCGACGATGTCGTAGCCGGCGACCTCGCCTGCGAGCGGCGCGAGTTGCGTGCGCTTGCCGTCGAGCGCGACGACCTCGCGCTTGTCAGCGTGCTCGATGATCACGCGGCCGGTGTCGTCGGGCACGACCGCGACGCGCGTGGCCGCGCCCACGTGCGTCGCGAGCTGTTTGCCGTCTGCGAGGGCCACGACCTGGACGGCATCGGCCGTGATCCGCGCGCCGATCGTGCTGCGTGCGTCGGTCTCGAGCTTTTGCTCGAATGGGCGCGGTGCGAGCGCGGGATCGAGCGAGACGACATGACCGAAGGCGAGGACGATGTCCTTCGCGATCCACTGCAGATCGACGGGCGCGGTGCCGGGCGCGGTCCACGTGCGGATCGCCTTGCCGCTCGCGACCTGCGTGATCACGAGCGTGCGCGCGTGCATGTCGACGGATGCGACATACGCACCGGACGGTGCGATCAGCGGTGCGCCGGCGGCGACCTCGAGGTTCGCGCGCGTGCCTGCGCGATCGATGCGGAACGCTTCGCGCGTGCCCGCGATCACCACGCCGTCGCCATCGGCTGCGGCGCCCGCGAGCGGCGGGATGACGCCGCCGTCGACGCGATGCGCGCCGAACGACCACTGCGACCAGACCAGGCACGCATCGACCTCCGCCGCGACGAGCGGGCGCAGCTGGCGCACCGGCACCTCGGCGGTGGTCGTGTGGCGATAGCCCTCGGGCGGCACCGCGTCGAGGCCGAGCGCGAGCTCCTGCTGATCGACGAGCAGGCGCTCGCCGTTGTCGAGCGCGGCTGTCGCATGACGCTCGCCGCCGACGCGCGAGAGGCAGCGCTCCGGCGGCTCGGCAGGGACGAGCTGATCGACGAGCGCGTAACGCACGATGTCGTCCTGCACCACGAGCGATTGCCAGTCGTGGCCCTCGAGCGAGACGACCGCGCCGTTCGTGCCGATGCGCGGCGGCGGCGCCAGCACGCTCGTGCGCGCGACGATCGACGTCGAGTGCCCCACGCGGATCTGCGGGACCACCTTCTCGCCGCCCTTGTCCTTGGGAACGCCGGGCGGGAAGTACGACCACGGCATCTCGTCGGATTCTTCTTCTTCCTCGCGCTCCGAGTTGTCTTGTAAGAGCTTGCCTTCGCCGCGCAGCTCGCCGCGCTCGACGTCCCAGAGCTCGACGCGCTCGCCGATCGCGAGCAAGCGCTCGTGCGTCAAGAACACGAGCTGCGTCGGCGGCGAGCCCTTCAGGATCTCCGTCCGGAACCGGTTCGAGCTCGGTGTGACGAGCTCGCTGTGAAGCACGACCTTGTCCTTGCACGCGAACGCCAGCCGCCGTACGTCCGCCACCGCGAGCGCGCCCGTGCAGCCTTCGGTCTCGTACTCGAAGAACTGCGCGCCATCCTGCGAGACCTTGATCCGCGCACCGCGCACCGCGAACGTCTGGTCGCCCGGTGAGAACGCGATGTTTCGGCGATCGAGCGGGCTCGCGGTGTCCCACTTCGCGAACACCTTGCCGGTTCCGATCTCGCGGAGCTGCAGCTCGGCGTCCTTGCGTGGCACGAAGACCGTGCCGTCGAGGATGACGTCGACGCCGCACGTGGTTGCGGGCGCGATGCACTCGCGAACGATCGCGAACCGACCGTTCGGCGAGAGCGCGAGGATCTTTCCGAACCGCGCCGTGTCGCCCGCGATCGGCATCCGGCCGACCTCCTTGCCGCTCTTCACGTCGTACTTCACCAGCGCACCCGGCTCGGTCGCGAGGAACAGGCTCCCGTCTGCAGTGCGATGCGTGAGACCCGCGCCGGAACCGAGCGCCATCGCGAGCCGCTGGTGCGCCTTCCAGATCAAGCCGCCGTCGGCGATCGCCATCTGCTGCGCTTCGGGGCCGCGCGACGCGAGCGCCCGCAAGACCGCGATCTCCTCGGCGGTGTGCCCGGTCGCCGCGTACTGCCGGGCGCGCACGAGCATCGACTGCGCGAGCACCTTGTCCCTCTGGCGATTCGCTTCGGCGGCGTTGTAATCGGCGCGCGCGGCGGCGGCGACCGCTTCTTCCCGACGCTGCTGCATGCGCTGGATGCTCCAGATGCCGTAGCCGATCAGAACCGCCAGCGCGACCGCGGCGACCGTGACGATGCCGCGATGCTTCGCGAGCCAGCGCTTGAACCGCTCGCCGAGCGTGTACGCATGCGCGCCGACGAGCTGCCCGGTCTGGAACTTCTTCAAGTCATCGGCGAGCTCGCCGGCGCTCGGATAGCGATCCTTCGGATCCTTCGCCATCGCCTTGGCGACGATCGCCGCGAGGTCCGCCGGGCATCGCTGCTCGCGCTCCTGCACCGGGATGATGTCGCCGCTGACGATCTTCAGCAGCATGTCGTCCATGTTGCGGCCCGTGTGCGGCGGCACACCGGCGATCAAGAAGTACAGCATCGCTCCGAGCGCGTAGACGTCGGCCTTCTCGTCGACGTCTTCACCCGCCGCTTGCTCCGGCGGCATGAACGCCGGCGTGCCCATCACCGCGCCGTCCATCGTATCGACCGACGAGCCCGCAGCGCGAGCCGGCCCGCGCTGCGTCTCGGTCTCCGAGAGATCCTTCGCGAGACCCCAGTCGATCAGCACCGTCTCGCCGTACTTCCCGACGAGCACGTTCTGCGGCTTGAGATCGCGATGGATGATGTTCTCCGAGTGCGCGTACGCCATCGCATCGACGACGGCGATCACCGACGACAGGAGCGATAGCCGCTCCTCGAGTGTCTTCTTGTCTGCGAGGCTCTCGTGGAGCGAAGAGCCCGCGACGAGCTTCATCGCGTAGAACGGCCCCTTGTCGGCCTGGCCCGCGTCGTAGATCGGGACGATCGCCGGATGCTGCAGGCGCGCGGTGATCAGCGCCTCGCGCACGAACCTCGCTCGTGCACCCGCGTCGTCGTTGCCGAGCAGCTCCTTCACCGCGACCGGGCGATCGAGGTACTCGTCGCGCGCGCGCAAGATGCGGCCGAGCCCGCCGCGGCCGACCTCGCCCTGGATCTTGTAGCGCCCGCGATCGACCGCCGGCAGCGAGCGCGATGCGGATGGCTGCGAGCCCGACGCCGATGGCGCAGGCGCCAAGGTATCGGCGGTGCCGGCGTCGGGTCCGAACGGAGCGGGCGCGATGCCCTTCTCCGTGCGATTCCCCTCGTCGCTCACGGAGCCAGGGTACACTCAATGCGCTTGGAACGTCCCCGCCTGGTCGTGATCGTCGGACCGACGGGCGCCGGCAAGACGCGACTCTCGCTCGCGCTCGCCGAGCGCGTCGGTGGCGAGGTCGTGTCTGCGGATTCGCAGCAAGTCTACGTCGGCATGGACATCGGCACGGGCAAGGTCACTGCCGACGAGCGCGCGCGCGTGACGCATCACTTGATCGACATCGTTTCGCCCGATCAAGAAATGACGGCGGCGCGGTTCGTCGACCTCGCGGATCGCGCCATCGAGGACATTGCGGCGCGCGGCCGCCCGGTGATCGTCTGCGGCGGGACCGGGCTCTACGTGCGCGCGCTCTTGCTCGGACTGTTCGCGGGACCGGCGGCATCGCCCGAGCTTCGCGTGGAGCTCGCGGCGCTCGGCACCGAGGCGCTGCACGCCGAGCTCACGCGCGTCGATCCGCAGGCCGCGGCGAAGATCGATCCGCACGACGAGAAGCGGATGATCCGCGCGGTCGAGGTCTACCGCCTGACCGGCGAGACGATGACCGCGCACCAGGCGAAGCACGATCACCGCTCGCTCCCGCTGCGTTATCCGACGCGGATCGTGGGCGTGAACCCCGAGCGCGACGTGCTCTATCGCAACATCGACACGCGCGTCGACCAGATGATCGCGCAGGGCCTCGAGGCCGAGGTGACGGCGCTTCGCGATGCCGGCTTTCTGCCGCCGCTCCGCTCGCAGCAGGCGATCGGCTACGCGGAGCTGCACGACCTGGCCGAGGGCCGCGTCGAACGGGCCCGCGCGATCGAGCTGATCAAAAGGAATTCGCGCCATTACGCCCGGCGCCAGGTCTCCTGGTACCGCGCTCAGATCGCCCAGCCCGACACGATCACCTGGTACGCCGACCCCGGCGCCGTTGACCTTGCAAACCTAACGCAGTACCTAGCAAGGCTGTAGATGGCGACGGAAGCGGCACCGGCCCAGATCTCGGATCGCATGATCCTGGAGTTCGAGCGGCCCATCATCGACCTCGAACGCAAGATCAGCGAGCTGCGCACGCTCTCGACCGATGCCGTCGATTTCTCCGCGGAGATTCGCAAGCTCGAGCAGAAGGCGAAGAAGCTCCAGAAGGAGATCTTCGCGGACCTCTCGGCGCAGCAAAAAGTTCAGCTCGCGCGCCACCCCGGCCGCCCGTACATGACCGACTACGTCGGGCTGCTCATGGATGACTTCGTCGAGCTGCACGGCGACCGCAGCTTCCACGACGACCCCGCGATCATCGGCGGCATGGCGCAGTTCGACGAGTGGGAGATCCTCGTGCTCGGCCATCAGAAGGGCCGCAACACGAAGGACAACATGCACCGTAACTTCGGGATGGCGCGTCCCGAGGGCTATCGCAAAGCGACGCGGCTCATGCGCCTCGCGTCGCGGTTCAAGCGGCCGATCGTCTGCTTCATCGATACGCCGGGCGCGTATCCCGGCCTCGGCGCCGAGGAGCGCGGGCAAGCGGAAGCGATCGCGAAGGCGCTGCAAGTGATGGCGAGCCTCGAGTGCCCGATGATCAGCGTCGTGATCGGGGAGGGCGGCTCCGGTGGCGCGCTCGCCCTCGGCGTGACAGATCGAATCCTCATGCTCGAGTACTCGATCTACTCGGTGATCTCGCCCGAGGGCTGCGCGTCGATCCTCTGGCGCGACCCGGCGAAGATCAGCGAGGCCGCGACGCAGCTGAAGCTGACGGCGCCCGACCTCGTGCAGCTCGGCATCTGCGATCAGATCATCCCCGAGGCCGCGGGCGGCGCGCATCGCAACCCCGCCGTGACGGCCGCGCGACTTCGCACCGCGCTCAAGCAGCACCTGAAGGAGCTCGTCGAGCTGCCGACCGCGGAGCTGATCGAGAAGCGCTACCAGAAGTTCCGCAAGATGGGCATCTTCATCGAGCAGCCGGGATAACGGGCGCGACGATGTTCTACGAGTACGCGCTCATCTCGGTGATCATCGCGAGCGGGTACTGGGGCATCTTCTTCCTGCGCCGGCCGCCGAACGGCAACCCGACGTTTGGCCTCATGCAGCTCGCAGCCGCGCTGCTGTCGGCGCTCGGCCTCTACGGCGCGCGCTACAGCGAGGCGCGCTGGCTCGGCGTCGCGGGCGCGATCGGCCTCGGTGCCGGCGGGTGCCTGCTTGTCGTCGGTCCCGTCGTGCGCGGGCTCGCGCGCCGGTTCGCCTCGGCCGAACGTCTCGGCATCGCGACGCGCCTCCTCGATGTCGCCGAGATCCTCGCGCCCGGTTCGGGCGTCGCGGAAGAGAAGGCCGTCCTCGGCGCGATGAAAGAGATCCGCGATGGCCGCATCGAGGAGACGGTCGATGCGCTCACGGCCGCGAAAGATCGCGCGCCCGCCGAAGCGCGCCTCGCGATCGACGAGCGCATCGCGCTGCTCTACCTCGCCGCGTATCGCTGGGACGAAGCGATCAAGCATGCCGAGGAGCACCTGTTCGGCGCGGTTCCGCCGTCGAGCGCGGAGCACAACCCCGGATCCCTCCGGTCCGCGCTCGGCGTCGCGCCGCCGGTCTGGGTCGAGTTGCTCGGCGCGTACGGCCGCACCGGCAACCTCGATCAAGCCGCGCGCATGCTGTCGCGCCTCGAAGATGTCTGCGACGGCCGCGAGGACGCAGCGATCTGGGTTCATCGCGGGCGCCTGATGTTCCTCGCACTCGCGGGCCGACCGGCCGCGGTGCAAGCGCTCGTCGAGCCGCGCCGTGCGCGTCACATGAGCCCGGCCGCGCGCACGTACTGGATGGCCGTCGCGCACGAGCACGGTGGCGATCGCGCCGCTGCATCCGCCGCATACACGAAGGCGCGCACGCGCGCCCGTGGCCGCCCGCGCGCGCTGATCGATCTCGCGCTCGAGCGCCTCGCGAAGCTCGATAGTGCAGCGCCGATCCAGCTCTCTCCGATCGCGAGCGAGGTCGTCGCTCGCATCGAGGCCGCGCCGCTGCCCGCACCGATCCAGGTCGAGCGCGCGATGCAGCCGTGGGCGACGTGGACGATCACCGGCGTGCTCGTCGCGGTCGCCGGCGCGATCTCGCTGTTCGCCGGCTCGACGGGCGACCCCGGCATCCTGGTCCGCTCGGGCGCGATGGTGCGCGGCATGATCGACGGCGGCGAGTGGTGGCGCCTCGTCTCGTGCGTGTTCGTTCACGTCGGCGTCGTTCACCTCGCGGTCAACAGCATCGGCATGTTCTTCCTCGGGCGCGTCACCG
>JALZOJ010000006.1 GCA_030857175.1 Myxococcota bacterium
TCACGTCGAGGCCCTTCGTTTCCTCATACGTTCGCGCATACGACGCGACTGCGCCGATGAGCTCGAGTGCTTTCTTCGCTTCGACTGGCATCTTTCCCGCCCAGCGAATCTCCGACGCGACACCTAGACTCGCCGTGAACGCATTGACGTAGTCCTTCTCGAGAAGGTGCTTGATGATGTCGTGCACGCGCGACAACTGTTCCTTGTCCTCCGTAGCGACACGAGTGACGACATCGAACAGCCAGCGCACCATCGCGAGGATGCGTTGCCGCTCCTCGCCCTTGTGCGGCGGAGAGAGGAACGAAACGAGACGCACTCCGAGATCGATGTATCGATCGATCTCCGCTGGCAGCCGGTACTCGATGTCGTTCTTCCAGCACATCGCCCAGGGCAACTCGTTCGAAGGCAAGAACACCTTCGTCGGATTCTTGAGAATCGCGGCCACTTCTCCAGCTGCGCATGACTCCTGCGAGCTACACCACTTCGCGATACCGATGATCAGTCGCGATGCGCACGATGCCTCGACAGCGGACTGCGCGAGCGGCGGCAACTTGAGAACAACCTCCTCGTGAACATAATCTCGCAAGGTCTTTGGAGTCCCGTCAGGATGCCTTCCTGCGCTCGTGCCGAGCCATGCAGTCACTTCGTCTTTCCACCGAGCCTGCAGCCAGTCGCCGAGTGACTGCTTTGTCAAACCGCGCACCGCGGCGATCGCCTGGTAAAGCGTGAACAGCTTCCGATCGATACTGGCTTGGAGCCAGTTCGGGCCACTGAGGTAGGCGTTCACGATCGCGGTGACACACTTGTCGCGATTTGCGCTCGTGTATTCGATCGTGCCCGCGATAGTCGCGTGGACCTCCGTTGGTTTGCATTCAGGGATCTTTCCCCACGGTCTCTGATTGATTCCGATTGGTGCATCGAAACCATCCGGCAGCGTCACTTCCATGATGAAGCGTGGAACGGTGGGTACGAGCGTACTTGCCCACTTCTGGACGCGCTCGACATCCTGGTCGAACCCTGACGCCCATGAGCTCTGATCGAACAGCGTGATCAGGTAGTCGACCTCGACGGCGCCGTCGGGTTGGCCATCGACCACGCGAGAAGCGAGGTCAAGCCCGATGCGGGCCAGCATGCGGCCCTGTTCGTTGAGCCTCGGGAGATGTGCGATCACCGCTGGTAGCAGCGTCTCCTTCACATCCGTCTCGATGGCAGCGAGAAGCCCGCGACCGGAAGACAGCACGTCTTGCAACCGCAAGTTCTCCAGCATGGTGCACGTGCGGGGCAACACGCGTCCCTTGGCCTGAAGCAGGCCGAGTCGTTCGAAATCGAGCTTCTCGCACATCGGAACGATGAATTTGTCGCGCACGAGCGACATCGCTCCACTCTTTGCGCGGTCCAACGCGATTTCGGCAAGGACAGTGAGTGCGCTCTGTACTGGTTCCGGTACGGACTGGTTCAGCAAGCCGCGAGCCTTTGCGACGGATGCGACCTTGCGCTTATCGAGAATCATCTGCGATAGCTCGCTCTGCGCGGGACGACAGCCGACCTTGATTTTTGGCTTCGCTTGAAGCGTCGAAGGGTTTCCCCCGGACGCCGACACCGTGCTCTTTGCCTCGAGAACAATCTCGTTGGTTTTTGGGTCGGGATAGGCAGCGTGAAACGTCGTCTCGTACGTGTAGACGGCGGAGTCAGCTTGAATCCGCTCGTACTCACTCGACGGCGTCAAACGCCAGATGTTAGGTGTCGGCAGCAACACCTCTTGCTGTAAGCCCTCCTGGGTCACCGGATCCCACACAAGTTCAAAGTGGTTTCCCTTCTCGTTGTCGATGCTGAGCGTGACGCGGGTGCGAGGCGGGTCCTCGATGCGCGCGACGAAGCGAACGCCGCCCGGCGCTGTTGGCGCGATCGTGGCTGTTCCTCCCGGTGGGAATGCAGGAGGACACAGCAGACCCTGCGCATATGCGGGTCCTCCGGATGCAACCAGTGTCAGGAGAACGAGGATTACGCGCGTCATTTGATTCCTTGTCGGGTTAGCCATTCGTGGACGGTGTCGACGCGGACATAGACGCCGCCTTCTCCACACACGACACGCTTGGGGAACGTCCCGCGCGACGTGATACCGATCAGCCGCCAGCCGTCGTCAATGCGCTCGAAGGCGCCGCCACCGCTGTCGCCGAAGCACGTGTCGTTATCCCGACCGCCACGCAACAGCAACTCGGTGTGTATACGGCAGCCGAGCTCGCGGCTACGCCGCGCGTCACACCCCCATCCGTCGGGCATGATCCGACGAACGCGCTTGAGTCCAAAGCCAGTTACGCGGATTGGATCCTGGACCCCGAAGCCCACGATCGCGATCTGTGTGATCGGAGGTGTCGCGTCGGTGCGGAGGGGATGTAGCGGGATTCGCAGATCGCGATCGACTCTGAGGACGGCGATGTCTTCCGTCGGGTGTATCGCTGCGTGACTGACGAGAACAGATGGTGCGTCGAGCGCACGTGAAATTCGTGTCGCATGCGCGCAGTGGGCTGCGGTCAGTACGACGCGCGGTGCGACGACCACGCCCGAACAGAAGTAAGCATGATCGCCGCCGACCAGGACGAGAGCTTCAAACTCGGATGCCTCCGCGTACCTGGTCGAAGCGATCAGCCCGCACACGAGTATCCAGTGCGCTCGCATTCAAACACGATGCAACCGCGGCACGTCGCGGGGCTAGCTCTGACCCTGCCGCGTTTTGCGGCAGGGTTCGATGCTTGGCGGAGTCCCTACCGGTACAGCTCAGTCGACCGCGGCGAGCCGCACGGCGCAGGCCTCTTCTGCGTCGACGATCTGCGAGAGCTGCACACCGAGCTGCTCGTAGTGCGTGCGCAACTTTGCCGCATCGATCTTCGCAGCCTTGATCGCCGCGGTCACCCTCGCTTCGGCCGCGCGCATCGCGTCGAGGTCGCCGTCGATGAACGCCTCGAAGCGCGTGTCCTGCGCCTTCTTGATCGGATCGAACGGCGCGAGCAGCGACGTCGCGAACGCGGACCACGCGGCGCCGAGCGTGCGGTACTCCTTCGCGAGCGTCTTCAGCTGCGGCTCGCCGAGAACCTTCGCGGCGCCGTCGAGGAACTCGGCGTACATCGGGCGGAACGCGCCGCCGCCCGTGCCCGCGTGCTCGAGCCAGTGACGCGTCCATGCGAGGCCGGACGCCGCCGTCGCCGGCGGGAATACACGCGTCCACGACTTCGCGTCCTTCGGGTTCGTCAGTGCGGCGACCCAGCGCCGTAGCCCACCGAGCCCGAAGTTCTTCGCCATCGGACCTTTGATCTTCGTGCGACCACGAAGACCTGACGCGCACTGGGCGATCGCCGCGCGATACACGGTGGGCCAGTCGGGCGCATCGCCGCGCGCGACCGACAGCACGCGGTGCTTGCCGACGCGCAGCCGCTTGCGTGCCGCCGCGAGCTCGGCGAGGCCGATCGCAAACGCACGCGCCGGTGTGTCGCGCACGATCGCGGTGTCGTTCTCGATCTCGTCGACCACGATCACGTGTGGCATCGCGCCGAGGTCCGCCGCGCCGCCGAGCTTGCGCGACCACGGCAGACTCCCGAGGTCGAGCCACACGATCGCGGGCATCGCGGCCGACGCGAGCTTCTTCGCCGCGGCCACCGGCGACGTCGACTCCGCGATCACGCACGAAGCGCCGGCGCGCTCCGCCGCCGTCTTCACGAACTCGACGCCGTACGCGTATTGCGGCTCGCACCGTGTCGCGACGTAGAACGACGTGTTGTGCCCCTTGTACTCGAACGTGAAGCACGCGGCGCCGATGCCGCCGCCGAGCCCGAGCAGCAGCGCCTCGGTCGCTGGCCCGTGTGGACCCGCGATCTTCGCGTGCGCGAGGACGCGCGCGAGTGCGGCGGTCTCGGGATGGAGGCCGGGCGGCTCGCGTGTCGCGAGCTGCGCGCGCGCGGCTGCATAACGTTCGCCGGTCCGCGCCATGCGTTCGCGGACGAGCTTCTTGAAGTCACGATCTTTCGTCATCGCGCACCTCCGACCGGCGTGCCCGGCATCGGGCAGAGGCCGAGGTCGTGTGCCGTCTTCGACTTCATGAGGCACGCGTGATCGTGCGCGAGCGCCGTGGCCTCGCACTGCGCGATGAAGCCGGCGCGGCCGTCACGCATCGACTTCGCGACATCGGGCATCGGCTCGCGCTCGAACAGCGCGATCGCGTGGTCGACACCTTCGGTGCACTCGGCCTTCGTGAGCCGGCGGTTCGGGTCCGCCGGTTTTGACGACGAGCAAGCGAGCAGGAACAACACGCATAGAACGTGGAATCGCATCGGAGTCTCCAATCACGCCCCATGGACAGCTCCCCAGCAGCCCGACCACGAGGACGGACAGGAGTCTCGAACGATGTTTGATCCGGGATTTTGCACCCCTTTGCCTTCGTGAGAGACCTTGCTGGGGAAGGTCGGAGAAGGTTTGGCGTTGGATCGCGCCGATGTGAGGTCAGGAAACCAAGCCGCGCGCCGGTTGTCAACCAGGAGTTGCCTGCGCGGTCGGTCAGTTGACACCATGCGGTCGCGCGGGCGGTACTGAAGCATGCGTCGCGTGCTGGTGTTATTCGCGCACCCCGTCCTCGAACGATCGCGCGTGAACCGGCGCATGCTCGGTGCGATCCAGGGCGTCGAGAACGTGACCGTTCACGATCTCTACGAGGCGTATCCGACGTTCTCGATCGACGTCGAGAAAGAGCAGGAGCTCCTGCTCGCGCACGACGTCGTCGTGTTCCAGCACCCGTTCTACTGGTATTCGGTGCCCGCGATCCTCAAGGAGTGGCAGGACCTCGTGCTCGAGCACGGGTGGGCCTACGGCGCCGGCGGCACGAAGCTGCGCGACAAGATCACCCTCAACGCCGTGTCGACCGGCGGTCCCGCGCAGGCGTATCGCAAGGGCGGCTACAACCGGTTCACCGTGCGCGAGCTGCTCGCACCCTGGGAGCAAACCGCGAACCTGTGCGGCATGCGTTACCTCGCGCCGTTCACGGTGCACGCAGCGCTACGCGTCGCCTCTGACGATGATCTCGCCGCACGCCGCGAGGACTACCGCCGCTTGATCGTCGCGTTGCGCGACGGCCGCATCGATCTCGATCGCGCCGCCGCCGGAGAGAACCTCGCCGAGGAGCTCGACAGTGTGATGGCGCCGCGGGAGGTCGCATGATCGATCCGATCCTCGCGATGGCGTTCACGTACCTGCTGGCGGCCGTCATCTTCGTACCGCTCGCGAAGAAGCTCGGTCTCGGCGCGGTGCTCGGGTACCTCGTCGCCGGCGTCGTGATCGGGCCGTTCGTGTTCGGCTTCGTCGGCAAGAGCGGGCACGACGTCGGCCACTTCGCCGAGTTCGGCGTGGTGATGATGTTGTTCGTCGTCGGGCTCGAGCTGCGGCCGTCGCTGCTGTGGCAGCTGCGCAAGCCGATCTTCGGGCTCGGTGGGGTGCAGGTCGTCGGGACGGTGATCCTCGTCGCGGGCGCGGGACTGCTGCTCGGACTGCAGTGGCAGGAAGCGCTCGCGGTCGGCTGCATCTTCTCGGCGTCGTCGACGGCGATCGTGCTCGCGACGCTCGCGGAGCGCGGCCTGCTCAAGACGCAAGGCGGGCAGGCGAGCTTCTCGGTCCTGTTGTTCCAGGATATCTCCGTCATCCCGATCATCGCGGCGTTCCCGCTGCTCGCCATGCTCCCCGCGGCCGCGCCGGCGGCGAACAGCGGTGCCAGCCGCCCCGCGTGGCTGACCGCGCTCATGGTGCTCGGTGCCGTCGCCGGCATCGTCGCGGCCGGCCGGTTCGTGATTCGCCCGCTGTTCCAGTTTCTCGCGACCGTGAAGGTGCGCGAGTCGTTCACCGCGGCGGCGCTGCTGATCGTCGTCGGGATCGCGTTGCTCATGCAGCTCGTCGGCTTGTCGCCGGCGCTCGGCACGTTCCTCGCCGGCGTCGTGCTCGCCGACAGCGAGTATCGCCACGAGCTCGAGACCGACATCGAGCCGTTCAAGGGCCTCTTGCTCGGCTTGTTCTTCATCTCGATCGGCGCGCAGATCGACTTCGGCCTGATCCAGTCCGAGCCCGTCATGATCGGCTCGATCGTGCTCGCGACGATGGCGGGCAAGCTGATGGTGCTCTACGTGTTCGGCCGGCTGTTCGGGCTCGACCGCCCGGGGCGCTGGCTCCTCGCATTTTCGCTCGCGCAGATCGGCGAGTTCGCGTTCGTGCTGCTCAAGTTCGGTGTCACCGAGCGCATCTTCTCGCCCGCATTCGCGGCGCCGCTCGTCGCGGCGGTCGCGCTGTCGATGGGACTCACGCCGCTCCTGTTCATCATCCTCGAGCGGTTCGTGCTGCCGCGGGTGTCGGCGAACGCGGTCGAGGAGCGCCCGCAAGACGAGATCGATCGCCAGGAGACCTCGGTCATCATCGCCGGCTATGGCCGGTTCGGTCAGATGGTCGGCCGCATCCTGCGCGCGAACAGGATTCCCGTCACGATCCTCGACCTCGATCCCGAGATGGTGGAGGTCGTCGGCCGGCTCGGCGTGAAGGTCTACTACGGTGACGCGTCGCGCACCGATCTGCTGCACGCCGCGGGCTGCGAGCACGCGAAGCTGTTCGTGATCGCCGTCGACGACAAGGAAGAGGCGACGAAGATCGCCGAGAACGTCCGATCGCACTTCCCGCACCTCAAGATCCTCGCCCGCGCGCGCGATCGCCAGCACTACTGGGAGCTTCGCAAGGTCGGCTGCGTGAAGGTCTACCGCGAGACGTTTGGCTCCGCGTACGAGGCCGGCATCCAGTCACTCATCGAGGTCGGCTTCCGTTCGAACACGGCGCATCGCCTCGCGCGGCGCTGGCGCGATCACGAGGAGAAGACGCTCGAGGAGCTCGGCACGTTGTGGGGTACGAAGGACTACTTCGAGCGGGCGAAGCTCGGGATGGAAGAAGCCGAGCGCCTCATGCGCGACGAAGACCCGAACGTTTACGAGGAAGACGACGGTGCCTGGGACAACGAGTCACTGCGCGCGGACCGCCAGGTCGACGCCGCGGCGCGCGAGAAGGCCGTCGAGCCCTCGTAGCAACCGTTTTGCGTTCGGGTGCGACTGTCGGGGGCCAACGCACGTCAGGATCGCTATGAAGCTATTTACACTCCTGGTCCTCCTCCTCACGACCGTCAACGCGAGCGCGGCGCCACCCACCGATGCGGAGCTCCAGACCTGCATCGGAGAGGCGAGCGGCACGCTGCCGGTGTTCTCGCAGCTCAAGCGAGGCATGAAGCCTGCCGACGTCGCCGCGATCTATCCGGGCGCCGACAAGCTCGACAAGTACAACTTTGCCAAGGTCAAGGCGAAGGACTGCGCCGGCGCGAAGACCTTCGAGCTGCACTATCAGAAGGACAGGAAGACCGACGAGATCCTCCTCTACAACGCCACGATCGAGTTCGACAAAGCCCTGACCCGCGACGAGGACTTCTACAAGCGCCTTACCACCCTGCTGGTCGGCAAGTACGGCCCGGTCAAGGACGAGGACATCGCGAAGAAGATCCTGACCTGGGGAACGAAGGAAGGCGTCGTGCAGCTGAGCGCGCTCAGCAAGAAGCACCCGTTCAAGCTGAAGGCGCCGCTCGTGAGGTGATCCCGTTGATGCACGAGGTGCGCGCGCAATTAGCGCACTGCCAGAACACGGTTGACAATCCGTAACGAGTCGGTTACCCATTCGTCGTGGACGACGTCGCGCAAGCACTCGCCGATCCGATTCGCAGGGACATCCTGCGGATGCTGCGGGAACGCCCGACAAGCGCGGGGGCGATTGCGGGTGCGTTCGATGTCAGTAGGCCCGCCGTGAGCCGCCATCTGCGCGTGCTCCGCGAGGCCGGGCTCGTGCGCGACGAGTTGCACGGGCGCGAGCGGCTCTACCAGCTCGAGCTCTCGGCGCTGGTCGAGCTCGAGGCGTTCTTGCAGGAGCTCCGCGAGACGGTCGAGACCACGTGGGAGCGCCGCTTCATGGCGCTCGAGACCGAAGTGTTCCGCGTGCGCCAGAACCGGCGCCGCCAACCCCAGCCAGCCAGTGACGAGACGAAGAAGAAGGAGACCGCATGAAGCCCCAACCGACCGGCCGCATCGACGGCAACGACCTGATCCTCACCCGCAAGTTTCGCGCACCGATCGAGGACGTCTGGACGAGCATCACCGAGTCGGAGAGCTGCGCGCGCTGGTTCGCTCGCTGGGAAGGCGACCCGGGTCCCGGCAAGACCATCCGCTGGCAGATGACGCACGAGAAGGGCGACTCCTGGACGGACGTCACGATCGATCGCTGCGATGCGCCACGCCACCTCGCGGTGACGAGCCAGGGACCGTATGCGTGGAGCCTCGAGCTCACGCTGAAGCAGACCGGCGACACCACGGAGATGACGTTCGTCCATCACCTCACCGAGAAGGACAAGGCGATGAAGGGCGACATCGGTACGGGCTGGGAGTACTACCTCGACATGCTCGCCGCCACGCGCGCGAACGCGACGCTCCCCGTGTGGGACGACTACTATCCCGCGCAGAAGCAGTACTACATCGATCAGGGCTAGACGCGAATGCGCGCATCGGCCGCGAGCTGCTCGTCGAGATTGTTGCCGCGCAGATCGAGGCGGCGCAGCTTCGGCAGCTTCGCCTTCGCGAGCGCCTTGGCACCGCTCGAGCTGAGCCCGCAGTTCGTGAGCTCGAGGTGTGCCAGCGCGGGCAACCGTGCGGCGCACTTCACGAGGACGCCGGCGCCTTCGTCGCCGATCTCGTTGTTCGAGAGCGCGAGCTTCTCGAGCTTCTCGAACGGCGCCCCCGCGAACAGCTGATCCACGCCGTCGCCCGACAGCTCGCACGTCGAGAGATACAGCGTGTCGACGTTCGCGAGCTGCTTCCACTGGCGCAGGCTCTGGACGCCCTCGTCGCCGATCGGATTGCCGGTCAGGCAGAGGTTCTCGAGGCGGGGCAGGGCGTTCTCGATCTCCGAGAACGCGTCGGCTCCGAGCTCGTTGCCGGTGACGTTGAGCGCGCGCAGGTTCGCGAGCTGTGGCGAGGTCGCGAGCGTGGCGAACGCTTCGTCGCCGTTCAGACCGCGCAGGATCAAGCGGTGGATGCGTGGCAGCCACGGTGCCTTCAGCAGCGCGGCGAGGTCCTTGTCGCCGACGCCGGTCAGGCCGAGCTCGGTCACGGGCTCGGAAGCGAACACCTGCGCCGCGATCGCGTCGATCTGCTTCCACGAGCCGTGCAGTGCCTTGAGGAAGCCCTTTTGCGTGCGCGAGTGCGCGACCGCATACGGCCACCACTGGTTCGCGTGCTCCTCGAGGAGCTGTACGCGGCGTGCGGCGAGCTGTTCGCGCTTGCGGATCGAGAGCGGCCCGGCGAGCGCGATGTCGAGGAGGATGAGCTCGCCGCGTGGATCGTTGTTCGCCATCAGCTGGTCCGCGTAGACCTGACGCGCTTCGTCGCTGTCGGGGTTGTCGAGGATCGCGTCGAGGATCGAGCCGCGGCGTTCACCGGTCGCGGCGCCGATCGGCGACGGCGTGCTCGGCGGCGCGGGGATGCCTCTGTCCTCGGGCTCGGCGGCGGCTTCGACCACGCCGGTCGCTTGGTCGAGCAGCGCGGTGTCTTCGCTCGTGAGCGCGCGCGGCGTCTGCAGCGACATCCCGAGCGCACCTTTCTTCGCGGTGATGCCGACGCCTGACTCGAACTTGATCTTCGAGCGGAGCTTTGAAATATCGGTGATCGGGATCTGCGATGCTTTCGCGATCCACTGGCTGCCGTCGTGCTTCGGCTTCTCGAGGATCGCGACGAGCCAGAGCGCTTCGTCCGGCGGCCGGACGGTCACGAGATAGAGCTTGCCGCCGCTCGAGAGCGGCTCGAGCGCTTTGTTCGCGCTGACGTAGCGGTCCATCTTCAGCTTCGTGCCGACGGTGGGCGCCTTGCCGGCGGCCTTCTCGAAGATCGCCTTGCTGACGATCGCCATCATGTCAGCCATGGGCGGAATCTCCGAGGAGGCGCGCGACCGCATCCATGTAGGCCTTGCCGAGCTTCGGGTCGACCATGTTCACGTACGCGGCGTAGCCTGCGAGGTACGCGGGGAAGTCCTCGTGCTCCTTGGCCTGCGATGGCACGCCGTGCTTCGCGCAGTTGTGGAGGATCGCGCGGAACCGCCGGCGGTCTTTGCGCGGGATGTTCACCCGCTGATTGACGACGAGCCCGGTCACTCGCTGCTGATGCTTTGCGCGCAGGATGCGCCGCTTGTCGTCGCGCTCGGTGAAGCCTTCCTGCTGGCAGATCGCGTCGACCCACCAGAGGAAGCGGCCGACGCGAATGTCGGGCATCGTCTTGAACGAGAACGTGAGGTCGTCGGCGTAGCGCGTGTAGACCGCGCCGTACTTCGCGGCGAGCCGCGTGAGGCGATGGTCCATGCGGCGACACGTGAGGTTCGCGAGCGCGGGTGACGTCGGCGCGCCTTGCGGCAACATGCCGGGCCACACGACCGTGCCGTCGTCGAGCTTCGGGCGATACGTCGTGATGCCGGCGAGCCAGCCCGCGACGCCCTCGCTGTACCCGAGGTGCTCGAACAGGCCCTTCACGCGGCGGTAGTGCACCGTCGGGAAGAAGTCCTTGAGGTCGAGCTTGATGACGATCGCCGCGCCCTCGTGCGGCTTCGCGTTCGTCACCGTCGAGCGGCCGGGCACGAAGCCGTGACACGCATCGTGCACGGGCACCTTCGCGAGGATCTCGTCGAGGATCTTGCGCTGGATCTTCCGCAGCGGCCCGCGCGGCGCGGCGATCCGGCGCGTGCCGCCCTTCGCTTTCGGAACCTCGAACTCGACGTAGCCCGAGCCCGGCGCGACGCCGGGGCGGATGAGCGCGGTGAGCCCGTCCTCGTCGATACCCACAAACGCAGCGACCGCCGCGGCGTCCGCGAGCTGCGGCAGCTCGTGCTGATCGAGCGCCTTGATGCGGCTCGGCTTCTTCGCCTTGCGCTGCCGGGACGTGTCGTTCGGAAAGATGCCGAAGGCCCAGCCCGTCGGGTTGAACCCGCCGAGCGGTGACGTCTTGTCGACCTTGTAGCGAATGTCGGGCGGCGCGACATCGCGGAGCCCGAGCTTGTCGACGGCCTTGCGCGCCGCGCTGCGCACCTTCGCATCGGGATCCTTCACGACGCGCCGGAGCACGCGTGCCGCCGTGGACCGCGGGAACACGAGCAGCGCCGTCTCGACGGCCGTCTGCCGCACGCGCGGATTCACGCTCGCGAGGTAGCCGTCGACGCTCGGTACGAGCAGCCGCGAGACGAAGTGGCGACCGACCTGGAATTCGGCCGGCGCGCGCGGGTTCGCGAACATCGCGTTGATGCGTTCGAGCTTCGACGGACTATCCGGTGCGACCGCGATCTTCTTCAGCTCGATGAGCAGCTCGACGAGTGTTTGCATGGTGGGTTGTCCTCGGGATGGGGCCAACTTGCTCTGCAGTCAGATGCTCCGTCGAAAAGAGGCCGCATGCCCCGTCGGAGCGTCAACGTTCTTCATGCGCGGTCGAAGTCAGCCGCGACGTTGCATCGCGGACAGAAGGCTTGCTCGTCCACCCCGAGGACAGCCGCAGGATCGCGAGCCGCACGCGTCGGTGCAAGGCGCGGCGGAACAAAGCGTCCTCGGGGTGGTAGCCACTTGCTCTCAGTGGGCCGCAGGCCTCGCGAGGAAAAAGGACGCTGCCAGCGTTTCCGCGCGAAAACATTCTTCATGCACGGTCGAAGTCAGCCGCGACGTTGCATCGCGGACGGAAAGCTCGCTCGTCCACCCCGAGGACCTGCGCAGCATAGCTCCAAACCGATCTAGAGTGCGCCGGGGCCATGGAACAGAACGTCATCACGAGTGTCCTTCTGCCGGTCGCGCTGGGCGTGATCATGCTCGGGCTCGGCCTGAGCCTCACGATCGCGGACTTCAAGCGCGTCATCGTCTATCCGAAGGCAGTCGCGATCGGCCTCGCGTGTCAGATGCTGATCCTGCCGTTCGTGTGCCTCGGTATCGCGCACGCGTTCGATCTGCCGCCGGTGCTCGCGGTCGGCCTGATGCTCCTCGCCGCGTCGCCGGGCGGCGCGACCGCGAACTTGTTCTCGCACCTCGCGAAGGGTGACGTCGCGCTCAACATCACGCTCACCGCGGTCAACAGCGTGCTCTCGCTGCTGACGCTGCCGCTGATCGTCAACCTCTCGCTCGAGCACTTCCTCGGCGAGGGCAAGGCGATCCCTCTGCAGTTCAGCAAGGTCGTCTCGGTCGTCGCGATCGTGCTCGTGCCGGTCGCGATCGGCATGGTCATCCGGTCGAAGAAGCCGGACGTGGCGGATCGCATGGACAAGCCGGTGCGCATCCTTTCGGCGGTGTTCCTCCTGCTCGTGATCGGCTCCGCGGTCTTCAACGAACGCGACAAGCTCGGCACGTACTTCAAGGAGGTGGGCATGGCCGCCCTCGCGTTCAACCTCGCGAGCATGGCCGTCGGCTTCTTCATTCCGCTGATCGCGCGGGTCGAGCGCAAGCAGGCCATCGCGATCGGGATGGAGATCGGAATCCACAACGGCACGCTCGCGATCGCCATCGCATCGAGCCCGCAGCTCCTCAACAACGGCATGATGGCGATTCCGCCGGCGATCTACTCGCTGATCATGTTCTTCACGGCGGCCGCGTTCGGCTACCTGGTCTCGCGCCGGCGCGAGTGATCAGCGCGAACCGAGCCGCGTACGCGATCGTTTCAGACTGGCGGGCCGCGGCATCCGAGGCACGCGTGCCTCTTCGGGCGGGAGCTCGGTGGCGAGCATCTCGCGCGCGGCGGCCGCTGCGTCGCGGGTCGGCTGGCGAACGAGCGTGTTGAAGCGCGCACTCTCGGCGTGCACGCCTTGCCCGTGCTCGCGCAGCGCGGCGATGCGCTCGGCGGACAGCACGGGGTCGGCAAGGACACCGAGGTTCTCGACGAGCTCGCGATACCTGCGCGGCGCGGAGATGCACGCGGTCACGCCGGGCTGCGAGAGCGAGTAGCGATAGCAGTCCGAGGCGCTCGGCGCGTTCGGGCCCGAGAGCATGCGGCCGTAGCAGAGCGCGCTGAACGTCAGGATCGCGGTGCCGCGTTCGCGCGCCGTCGGCAACAGCGCGTTCTCGATGCCGGGGTGCGCCGCGCTGTGGCGGATCATCACGACGTCCCACGGGCGCAGCTCGATCGCCTCGCGTGCGAGCTCGCGGTGGTGGGTCGAGAAGCCTACCGCGCGGATCTTGCCCTCGCGGCGCAGCTGATCGAGGACGTCGTACGCGGCGTCGTCGAGGCGCGCGGGCGAGCGCGTCCAGAACAACAGGAAGGCGTCGAGGCTGTCGCGTCGCAGCTTGCGAAGTGCGCGCTCGACGTCCCCGCGAATCGAGGCCGCATCGGCGTGGTACGTGCCGCTGACGACGCGCACGCGGTCGCGCCGCGAGCGCGCACGCAAGAACCTCGCGAGCACTTCGTAGCCAGGCTCCCAGAAGTAGAGGTCGACGCCGGCCTCGTCGGCGCGCGTGAGTGCACTCGGCGAGACGTCGTAGGCGCCGCTGATCGCGAGCGGCGCGACGTCGAAGCCCGCGCGGCCGAACGGTCGCTGTTGCGGCGCGGCGCGCGTGATTTGGGGCTGCGGCTCGCGCGGCGCTTCGATGCGCTGCCGGTGCGGCCATTCGATGTTCGCGAGCGCGGTGATCGCTGCCTCGTCGAGCGAACGTGCGAGCCATGCCTCGCCCATCGCGCGCGCGATGCCGGCAAGCTCGCCGGTGCGCGCACGCACGCGGGCGTCGCCATCCGGCAGACGCTCGATCGCGTCGTGCGCGGCCGCGCGTACCATCTCGCTGCGATCCGCGAGCAACCCGAGCACGCGCTCGAGCACGCGATCGTCGGCGAGGGGAAGCGCGCACGCCTGCGCGCGAATCCACGCGTCGGCGTCACCGAGGCCCGCGACGGTCGCCTCGACGACCGCGGACGGCACGTCGGTGGCGTCGTGCCACGCGTGCGCGAGCGTCGCGATCGCGGCGCGGCGCACGAACGGATCGACCTCGCCGAGAAACAGCGACGCTGCATTGTCGGCGGTCAGCGCCGCTTCACGCACGGCCGGGTCCATGTCGGCGGCGAGCGATGCGTCGGCATCGGGCGTGCCACGTGTCAGCCAGCGTGCGGCCACGGCGCGCGGGCCGTGGTGGGGATCCTCGACACCGCGCGAGATCGACGCCCAGTCGCCGCGGCGGGCAAACACGTCGAGCTGCAGCGCGCGCGTGCGTGGATGCTCGCGTGCGTCGATCGCGAGCAGCGCATCGTGTGCCGTCTCACGGCGGCGCTCGTGGAGCTCCATCGCGATCGCATCGACGAGGAATGGATCCTCCGCGGACCACGCGAGGAGCAGCGCGTCGTCCGCGAGCCGGACCGTGACGGGGCGCAGCGACGGGTTTTCGTTCGCGCGTTCGAGCGCGACGTCGAACAGCGTCTCGAAGCGTGTCGTGACGACCCAGCCAATGGCCCAGCGCGCGGCCCCCGGGCGATCGGAGCGGGCGAGGGCGGCAGCGGCGAGCTCGCCCGCCAGGTCGCCGAGGCCATCGAGGAGGCGATGCACCGTGTCGACGACGTGTGGGATGCGCGGCTCCTCGAGCCACTCGAGCGCGGCGGCGAACGCGGCCGGATCGTTCGAGCGCGCGAGGCGAGACGCCGCGAGCGAGCGCAGCGGAACGTGCGGATCGCAGAGTAGCTCGACGAGGACGCGCGGCTCGAACGTGCCCTCCGCGAGGCGCGCGGTGACCACCGCCGGATCTGGATCGAGCAGCGACGCGGGCAACGCGCTCGGTGCCGCCGCGCGTTGCGGCGCTTCGATCGCGACCGGACCCCACGAGGAGCGGAGGAACGCGAGCGTCGAGGAATCGCTCGTCGACCCTGCGATCACCTCGTCGCGCAGCGCGGGATGCGATGCACCCAGCACGGTGAGCACCTTCACCGCCGCGTGCCGCACGCGCCAGAACGGATCGGCGAGCGCGCGAGAGAACGCCGGCAGCTCGGTCTGGCCGGCGATCGCCGCGAGTGCGTAGATCGCGCCGCGCCTGACCCACCACATCTGGTCTCCGTCGACGATTCGGCGAAGTCGCGCCGATGACGCGCTCGTGCCCACACGTGCGAGCGAACGGAGCAGCGAATCGCGCACGAGCGGCGATGCGTCGTCGAGCGCATCGACGAGCCACGGCTCGACACCGGGGAACTTACCGAGCCGGCGTGCGGCAGCGGCGCGCACTTCCGCGTGTGCATCCGTGAACAGCACGCGGCGAAGCGCGAACCGCAGCGCCTCGGTGGGCGGCAGCTCGCGCACGGCATGGAGCCGCGTGCGCCGCGAGTCGGAGACCAGATCGGCGAGGCTCATCGGCGCGCGGCCGCCTTCACGTGCGCGAGGCGCTGCTCGAGCGCGATCGCGACCGACTCGCGTACGGCCGCACGCTCGTGCTCGAGCTCGGCGAGCATCCAGAAGTGGAGGACGCGCTTGTTGGTGACCGCGAACGACCGCGAGAACTTCATGCCCTCGGACTCGGCGGCGGCCGGGGCGGCGGCAAGGCAGCGCGAGCACAGGCAGGGCAGGCCGACGTCCTCGTCGTGACCGGTGACGTTGATCAGCGGCGCGAGGACCGCGACGGCCTCGTCGAGCTTGCCGCTCGCATCCAGCGCCTCGGCCGCACGGCGCCGCGTGTCGAGGTCCTCGGGATTTGCTTGCAGCTTCACTAACAACGAGCTGATCTCGTCGGCACCCACGCGGAGACGATAGGATCCCAGTTCCCCGTGACGCCAGAGCCCGACACCGGTTTCGCCGAGGCCATCCAAGCCGTGTGTCCTGGCTTTCGCGCGATCGAGGCACTCCCGGCGCGGAAGTCGGAAGTGCTCGCCGGCGAGATCGATGGCGAGCCGGTCGTTGCGAAGCGGCTCGCACGCGCGAATGACGTGTGGGCCTGGTACTTCGAGCGCGAGGTCGCGATCTATCGCGCGTTCGTCGAGCGGCCGCCGCCGTTTCGCGTTCCCGCACTGCGTGCGGCGAGCGCCGGGTTGCTCGTCATCGAGCGCATGCCCGGTGCGCCCTTCGCGGTGCGGCGTAGTCCGCAAGCGGAGGTGGCCGAGCTCGACAAGGTGTTGGCGCTGGAACACCAAATAACGACGTACGACTTCCCGACGACGCCGCGTCCGTCACCGGCAGTGCGCTCGCAGCTGCGCGCGCGGTTCCTCGAGGACGCCACGTCGCCGGACTGGATCCGCGACGGCATTGCGCGTGCGGCCCGGCGCAAGCTCCTGCCGGCCAACACCGCCGCGAAGATCGCGATGCAGCTCGAGGACGTGACGGCGCCGAGCCACGGTGACCTCCTGCTGCGCAACGTGATCGGCGGCGTGCTCGTCGACTGGGAGTGCGCGGGCCGGCACCTCGTCGACTGGGACCTCGCGCTGCTCTGGACCCAGCTCGCGCCGGCGCAACGCCCGCGGGTCGAAGCGGCCGCGAAGAGCCGCGCGTTCTTCGGCATCGTCGCGTTCGCACTTGCACGCGAGCTGTCGTTTCTCCATGCATTTCGGAAGGGGCCGCGCCACGCAAACGTTTCGCGCATCACCGCGGAGCTCGACGGCGTTTGCAAACGCATCGGGTAGACGTCGGGGTCTGGCTCGGGCAACTCTCGCGTCGGTGGCCTACCGAGCGTTGCTCATAGACCTCGACGACACGCTCTTCGATCGCACCGCCGCGTTGCGCGCGTGGGGGGACACCTCCGCGCGCGCCCAGCTCGGCCGGCCGCTCGCGGCGGCGGAGTGGGAGCTGCTCGTGGAGCTCGATGGCCGCGGCCACCGATCACGCGAGGCGTTCGCCGCGGATGCGCGTGACCGGCTCGGGCTTTCGGTCGACGCGCCGGGCTTCGGGCACCTTCTCGTCGAGCACATCGCGCGCGAGCCCGGTGTCCTCGAGACCGTCACCCAGCTCGCCGAGACGAAGCGCATCGCGATCGTGACGAACGGCGGCGCCGCCCAGCGCGCGAAGCTGTGCGCGCTCGGTCTCGACGGCATCGTTCACGCCGTGTTCGTGAGCGGCGAGCTCGGCTCCGACAAGCCCGCACTCGAGATCTTCGAGCGGGCTCTGCGCTGGACCGAACACGCGGCCGCGGATGTTCTGTTCGTCGGCGACGACCCGGTGATCGATTTGGCACCGGCCGCGTTGCTCGGCATGGCAACGGCGTGGCGTGCACGCGGCAGCTGGCCACGCGAGCTCGCGTTGCCCACACATCGCATCGAGTCGATCACGGAGCTCGCGGCTCTATGATCGACATGAACACGATCGTCGGCACGCACGACCTCGCGCTGATCGTCCTCGATACATTGCGCTACGACGTCGCCGCCGAGGAGATGCGCGAGGGCCGCACGCCAAACCTCGCGCGCTTGATTCCGAACGGCTGGGAGCAGCGTCATAGCCCGGGCACGTTCACGTATGCATCGCACTGCGCGTTCTTCGCCGGCTTTCTGCCGACGCCCGCGCAACCCGGCAAGCACCAGCGCCTGCTCGCACTGGGCTTCGAAGGCAGCGAGACGATCGCGCCGACGACCTGCGTCCTCGAGGGCGCGACGATCGTCGACGGACTCGCCGCGCGCGGATATCACACGATCTGCATCGGCGGCGTCGGGTTCTTCAACCTCAAGAACCCGCTCGGCAACGCGCTGCCGTCGCTGTTTGCCGAGCGCCACTGGAGCCCCGCGATCGGCGTCACCGATCCTCGCTCGTTCGAGAATCAGGTCGACCTTGTCGAGAAGTCGATCAGCGCGCTCGCGAACGAGCAGCGCGCGTTCACGTTCGTGAACGTGTCCGCGCTCCACCAGCCGAATCACTTCTATCTCGGCGACGGAACGCGCGACACGGTCCGCTCCCACGCCGCCGCGCTCCGCTACATCGACGCGCACCTCCCTCGCCTCGTGAGCGCGCTGCGTCCCCACACGTTCATCATCATCTGCAGCGACCACGGCACTCTCTACGGCGAGGATGGCTACGTCGGCCATCGCGTCGCTCATCCCATCGTGACGACCGTCCCTTACGCCGAGATCATCCTGTGAGCATTCTCGAAGGTTCCCGCTACCAGTCGTACGTCTACGGGTACCCGCACAAGACGGCGTATCGGCAGATCCAGCCCGCGCTGCCGCTCGGACCGCTGTGGGCGAAGGAGCGCCGCGACGCGCTGTTCCTCTACTTCCACATTCCGTTCTGCGAGCAGCGCTGTGGCTTCTGCAACCTGTTCACGCAGCCGGTGCCCGAAACCGATCGCGTCGATGCGTACCTCGCGACGCTGGGGCGCCAAGTCCACGTCGTGCGGCGCGCGCTCGACGAAGGCGGCGACTTCGCGATCGCACGCGCGGCGATCGGCGGCGGCACGCCAACGCTCCTCGATGCGAAGCAGCTCGACCGGCTCTTCGCGCTCGTCGAGCACATGGGTTATCGCGGCGCGCCGATGTCGGTCGAGACGTCGCCCGAGACCGCGCTGCCGGATCGCATCGGTGTCTGCGTCGGTCGCGGCGCGGACCGCGTGAGCATCGGCGTGCAGAGCTTCCTCGACGCCGAGGTCAAGGCCGTCAACCGGCCGCAGAAGGCCGAGGACGTGCACCGCGCGCTGCGCACGATCCGCGACGCCGGTGCGAAGACGCTCAACATCGATCTGATGTACGGGCTGCCGGGCCAGACCGCACAGACCTGGGAGACCTCGCTGCGCTCGGCGCTCGAGTACAAGCCCGAGGAGCTCTACCTCTATCCACTCTACGTGCGCCCGCTGACCACGCTCGGCAGGAAGCAGGTCGAGGCCGTCGACGCGCATCGCGTCGCGCTCTACGACCAGGCCGGCGACTTCCTCCGCAGCGCGGGCTATCGCCAGATCTCGCTGCGCATGTGGAAGCGCGGCGATGCGCCGGCGACGGCCGGCACGGTCTACTGCTGCCAGGCAGACGGCATGGTCGGCCTCGGGTGCGGCGCGCGCTCGTACACGCAGAGCGTTCATTACTCGTCCGAGTGGGCCGTCGGTGCGCGCGGCGTGCGCGGCATCATCGATCGCTGGATCACGCGCACCGACGACGAATTCGCCGTGGCGGACTACGGCTTCGTGCTCGATGCGAGCGAGCAGCGCCGCCGCTGGCTCATTCTCTCGCTGCTCTCCGATGAAGGACTCGACCTCGACGCGTATCGCGCGCGGTTCGCCGGCGAGCCCGACGCGCTCGAGGAGCTCGCGGCGCGGGGCTGGATCGCACAAGACGCGCGCACGCTGCGGCTCACCTCCGAAGGCCTCGCACGCGCCGACATGATCGGCCCCTACCTCTACACCGACGCGGTCAACCAGCGGATGTCGACGTACGAGCTCACATGAAGCGGCTCGACATCCTCTATCGAGGACCGCTCGCGAGCTGCAACTACGGCTGCGAGTACTGCCCGTTCGGGAAGCGCAAGGACTCGCGAGAGCAGCTCGCCACCGACCGCGATCAATGGGAGCGCTTCACGGATCGCGTCGCGACCCTGCGCGATCTCGAGACCGGCATCCTCGTCACGCCGTGGGGCGAGGCGCTGATCCGCAAGTGGTATCAGCAAGGCCTCGCGCGCCTCTCGCACCTGCCGCACGTCACGCGCGTCGCCGCGCAGACAAACCTCTCGTGCTCGCTCGAGTGGCTCGCCGACGCGAACCCCGAGCGGCTCGCGCTGTGGTGCACGTACCACCCCGAGTGGACGTCGCTCGAAGACTTCATCGCGCAGACGGCGCTGCTCGACGCCGCGGGCGTGCAGTACAGCGTCGGTGTCGTCGGCCAGCGCGAGTACGCGGACGCCGCGCGTGCGCTACGAGCCGCGCTCCCCGCGTCGACGTATCTCTGGATCAACGCGGTCAAGGCGCTCGAGTACACCGCCGACGAGATCGCAGGTTGGTCCGCGATCGATCCCCTGTTTCGCATCAACGCGAAGCGGTGGCCGAGCTTCGGTGCCGCGTGCGGTGCGGGCGAGCGTGCGATCACCGTCGACGGCGACGGTACGATGCGCCGCTGTCACTTCATCAAGGATCCGATCGGCAACTTCTACGACGCCGAGTGGCGCGAGTCGCTGAAGCCGCGCCCGTGCACGAACGTCGACTGTCACTGCCACATCGGCTACGTACACTTGGACTATCTCGAGCTCGACAAGGTCTTCGCGACGGGCCTCCTCGAGCGCGTGCCGGTTCCGGAAGCGCGCCAGGCGCGGGGCCTGCGCCTGCCTATTCTCTGATCCCGCCGTAGCGCGGCTCGCCGCGTGGCACGGTCTCTCCCGCGAGATCGTAGTCGACCGAATCGATGGGACCCTTCGAGTCGGGGAGCACGCGCTTCGCGACCGGCGCGAGCATCTTCTCGACGCTCGAATTCACGTACGTGTACGGCAGCCACAGCTCGCGCAGGTTAGGAAAGTTGCTCGCGTGTGCGGCGAGCGTCTGGAGATCCTGGGGGCTGAAATCGCCTGCGGAGAAGTCGATGACGTGAAGTTGGCGCGAGAGTGGTGAGGCCGCGAGCGTTCGTGCGACAGCCCCGGCAAATGCGCAGCCGCGTAGCTTGAGGTGTGTGAGCTTCGGCATGTCCGTGCGCAGGAGCAGCGGGCGCAGGTCGTGGAAGTCGGCTTCGGTCGTGCCGCGCACGCCGCAGAACCGGATCTCGAGGCGCTCGAGCACCGGCCACGGCGCGATCGCGATCGATTGCACCGCCGACGACGACATGTTGGTCGCCACGAACTTGCCGCGCACGAGCGCCGGGATTGCGAAGCCTTCGAGCTCGAACGCGCGCGCCGTGATCGTGAGTCGCTCGAGCCGCGGCAACGCGAGCCACAGCGTGCGGTCGATGCGATCAAGGTTCGCGCGCGCGAACAGATCGAGCTCGCGCACCGTCGGCGGCGCCGTGGTGCGCACGTGATCGATGATCGCGAGCGCTTCCTTGCGATCGAACGCGCGTATCGCGAGCTCGACGAGGAACTTCGCCGACGGGTGCGCGAGCAGCTCCGCGACGACCTGGTCGAGCGCGAATTCCTTCTGGCTTCCGAGCTCGGCACGCCGGATGAAGCCGTGTTTCCAGAAGAACGGCGCCGCGTTTGGATCTCTCACGTCGCGCACGAGATGCGCGAGCGGTCCGAGCAAGCGCGCCGCGTGTTGCGCGATGTGCTTGCCGACAGCCGCGGCCGCCTTCGGTCCGGTCGCGTGCTGGAGCGCGATGAGCTCGCCCCGCGGATCGTCGTGCTTCTGGAGCCAGTCGCCGTAGACCGCGAACGCGCTCGCGTCGTCGGGGTTCGCGGCGATCGCTTCTTCGAGCCCGGCGCCGCGGTCGTCGGGCGGCGCCTCGGCGGCCGGTGCCTTGACCGGCGCGTCCGCCGCGATGCGGTAGCCCTCGCGCTGCTTCTCGAGGACGAGCTGGTCGTGCGCCGACAGCGCCGCGCCCTCGTTCGGGTGGTGCTTCACCACGGTGCGGCCCTTGTTGCCGATCTTGCCCGAGATGATCGTGAGCACCGATCCAACACGCGTGATCGTCCAGAACCTGCCGGCGTGCTCGTACCTCATTCGGTGTCTCGCGCCAGCACACGCTCGGCGATCGATCGGAGCAACGCGATGCCGTGTTTGGTGAGCTCGGCGTTGTTGCGCACGTCGAGGAGCGCGAGCCGATTCGGTGGCGGGTACTTCGCCCAGTGCTTCGCGTCCGCATCCGAGAGGCCGCAGGCGATCATGACAAGCTCGCGAATGCGGCCGCCGGCGCGCGTTCCGAACAGATCGCGAGCAACCTCGGTGCCGCACGGTATGCGGTCGAGCTCGATGCGTGCGAGCGAAGGTGCGTCGAGCTGGTCGAGGAGCTTGGTGATGGGTCCCGCGCGGCCGTCTTCCACGAGGGCAAGCGTCACGAGTGCGGGCAGGCGTGCGTCAGAGAGGAGCTCTGCATGGCTGCCGAGGAATCTCACCGTGGTGAGGTTCGGTAGGTCGATCGTTCCGGTCGTCAGCTCCGGCGTGCGAACGGCGAGGTGGGCGAGCCGCGTGAGCTTGGGCCACGCCTTCGTCAGGTCGATTGCTTCCGTGTAGATCGCGAGCTTGCGCAGCGAGAGCGGGACACTCTCGAGCAGCTTGTCCAGGAGTGCCTGCGCCGGTTCCGCGGTGATCGTGAGGTTCACGAGGAACCGGCCCGACGGCGAACGAAGCAGCTGGCGGAGACGCCCTCGAGGATTTTCATCGTCGTCGTTGTAGGAGCCGCCGATGGTCGCATCGTGGATGAACCCGTAGCGCCACTTCAGTGGCGAGTAGTGGTTCTCGTACCGAATGTCGGTCCAGCCCGACAGCCCGTTCATGAACACGGCCCGATGCTGATAGAAGTACGGCTCGATTCGCCGGCGAAGATGCTCGATCTTCGAGCCGTCGGTCAGGCGAGCGCGCAGGAGCTCCATCTGGATCAGCTGTCCGCGCGGCTGGCCGTTGGCCTCGAGCCAGTCCGCGTAGACGCGGTAGCTCTCGACGTCATCGGGATCGTTCTCGATCGCTGCGATCAGCTCGTCACGCACGTGTGAGCCTCGCGATCTGCCAGCCGTAGACATCGAGGCCGTCGCGCTGGAGGTTCGGCAACAGATCGCCGAATGCATTGCCCTCGATCACGCGGTGTGCGCGCAGGCCCGGCTCGAACATCAGATCCACACCGACGTGAAACGCACCGGTCGCACGCTGGACGGCGACACAGCTCGCCATCGCGGCCTCCCAGCTCGCCTTCGGGACCCGCTTCTGCAATGCCTCCAGATCGCCGCGCTGACCTCCGAGATGGAGGTTCGTGATCGGATGTGGCGCTGCGCGCACGACGATGAACGCGGCCACCCCGTCGATCGTGAGCACGCGCAGGTCGAAGTACTGGTCCGCCAGCTGCGCCTTCGGAACGGCCCGCTCGATCTGCGAGCCCTCTGCGAGCAGGAAGCCGAGCAGGCGGTCGATCCCGCGGCGCGTCGTGATGCGCTGCAGCTTGCGCGTGTTGTAGCGCGCGGCGCCGGTATCCTCGACGGTGGTCAGCGCATGTTCGCCGCTGCGCTCGACCGTGAAGATCGCGAGGCACGACGCCGAGGACGACGACGCGACCTTCACGAACACCGAGGTCCACCCGGCCTCGCGCATCCGAGCGCGCAGGTCGTCCGGAGCGCGGACATCCGGCAGGAACTCGGGGACGGGGATCCCGAGCCCGCTCCACTGCGCGGACGTCACGCGCTTGTCGAACAGCGCCTCGATCGCGCGCACGGGTTGCGGCACACGCCAGGCGGGCCGCGCTGCGAGCACGGTCTCGATCTCGTGCAGGACACTGACGAAGCCGAGGTGGTGCTGCCGCGGCACGAGGATCCGTCCGAGCTCGCGCGGCGTGTCGTCGAGTTGCTGCGCCGTCACCGCCGCGTAGCCCTCCGCCCGCGCGGCCGGCTCGCCGCGCACGATCAACGCGCGCTCGACGTCCTCGTCCTCGCCCGCGGAGTCGATGCGAACGATCGCGGGCCCGTCGGGCAAGGCACCCAGCACGCGCGCCGGCGCTCCGGGTGCGATCAGCTCGCGCCATGCGACGACCGTCGCCGCCGGCAAATCCTGATGTCCGAGCGCGGCCTGGAACATCGTGACGCGGCGATTCGCTGGATTGCCGATGACGATGAAGCGCGTCACTCACCCGTCCAGACGTAGCGATACTCGGGATCGTCGTCGTCGCGGATGTCCTTCGCGATGATCTGCTTCGCGACGCCCTTCAGCTTCTTGAGCGCGCCCTTCGACAGGTACGTCCCACTGACGTCGAGGACGAGGTGCTTGAACGCATCCGCGTGCTCGAGAAACATGGGCACGGCGTCGTCGGTCAGGATGCCCTCGGAGATATCGAGCGTGGTCAGCTGCTTCACGAGCTTCGACTTTGCGAGGTGCGGCACGAGCTCGTTCTGAAACTCGGCATCCTTGACCGCGAGGTACGCGAGCTTCGGTAGGTCGGTGCGGTCGAGCAGCGGCGCGACGTCTTTCGGTGTGCAGTTGCCGCCGTAGTTCTTGGCGCCGTAGAAAACCTCGAGGTGCTCGATCTTCGGCCATTTCGCGGTCGCAATTGCCTTCGCCGACTGCCTCGAGAGCCCGCCGGTGCGGAACACCGCATGCGCGAGGTTCGGCAGCTCGATCGTGCCGAGTGCAAACTCGCCGGCCCCGATGTCGAGGTGCGTCAGGTTCGGGACCGCCTTCCACAGCTTCCCGAGGTTGCCGACGCGGTACCAGCTGATCTGGGAGACGTCGTCGCCGATCCGCAGCTTGCGCAGTGTCGGCATCCCGCGCTTCGCGATCACCGCGAAGATGTCGTCGAGCGTGTCGTCGCTCGGATCGTCATTCTCGTTGATCGTCAGCTCGACAATGAACTTCCCCGACGGGTGCTTCAGTAGAGGCTCGAGGACGTCCTTGGCCAGCTTGCCGTCCCAGTTGTCCGCGTGCTGGTTGTGCGCGAGGCGCACCGCGTGAATGAAACCGTTCTTCCAGTGAAACGCGGCTTTCTTCTCGGCGCGAAAGCCGTCGTAGCAAATCTGGTGCTCCTTGAGCGGACCGAGGAAGTAGTCGACGTGCTGGTCGAGCAGCTTCTTCGCCGCCGCCTTCTTGCCGCCGGTCTGCAGCGCGATGAGCTCGCCGCGCGGATCGCCTTGGTCTTGCAGCCAATCGGCGTAGACCATGTATGCGTCGGCGTCGTCGGGGTTCGCGAGGATCGCTTTCTCGAGGGCGGGATTTTTCCTCGCCTCGATGCTGCTCGTGACGACGACCGGGCCGACGCGCTCGGTGAAGCCTTCCTTCAACTTCTTCGAGATGAAGCGCTCGAGACCGGCCTGCGTGTCCGCATCCGTCCTGAAGCCCTCGTTCGTCGACTGCCCCCGCGTGCCTTGCTTGCCGAACCGCATCTTCACGGTGCAGTAGCTGACGCGGGCCTCCCAGAACTCGTTGCCCCGCTCGAAGTACCGCTTGCCGTTCGGCGCGCGCACGACGTCGGCAGGTGCGTAGCCCTTCCTGACCTTCTCGGCGATCAGCTTCTCGTACTCGGTCTTCGCGACGGCCGGCGACTTGAACGTCTTGATGGTCGTTTGACCATTCGCGCCGGTCTTGCCGTACGTCGTCGTGAACGACTTACCCGCAAGCTCGATGTCCCAGAACTTGTTCGAAGAACCGTCGGTGAATTCGTAACGCGGCACGGGCCGACGTTACAGCACGGGCTATTCCTCGATCTCGTCGTAGTGGTCGTCGCCGCCGCCGGGGCTGTCTTTCTCTTCGTAGCCCTTCTTGGTCTTCTCGTTGACGAGCTTGTCGTATTCCTTGTTCGCCTTCTCGGCGTCGGGGAAGTCCTTCAACGTCTGCTGACCGGCCGTTCCGATCTTGCCGTACTTGGTGCGAACGCTCGTGCCGTCGAGGCGGATCTCCCAGAACTTGTTCGACGTGCCCTCGCTGAACTCGAAGTAGCGGGGCGTGCCCTTGTCGCTGCCGCTCGCCTTCGCGGCCGGCTTTGCAGCAGCCTTCGCGGCCGCCGGGGGCTGAGATCGACCAGCCGCTTTCGCGGGCGCGGCCTTCGCGGGCGCGGCCTTCTTGGTCGCTGCCTTCTTCGCCGGCTTGTCGTCGTCGTCGTCGTCCTCGTCGTCATCGTCGTCCGCCGCAGCGCGACCGCTCGAGCCATTCGCCGGCTCGTAGCCCTTCTTCACCTTTTCGGCGACGAGCTTGTCGTATTCCTTCTTGGCGTCGGCGTCCGACTTGAACTGCTTGATCGTCGTCTGGCCGCCGGTGCCGATCTTTCCGTAGGTCGTCGTGAACGACTTCCCCGACAGATTGATCTCCCAAAATTTGTTCGAAGTACCTTCCGAGAATTCGTAGCGGGGCATGGCCCGAGAAATTACACGAGCCAGCGCAAGAGATCCTCGGTCACCTCGCCCCATTCCAACCAGGTATCGGGGGCTGCCTCCGGAGTGGCGCCTTGTCGGGGCGCGAGCTCCACGACGTACGGGGCCGGGGCACCTAAACAAAGGTGCAGGGCACGGGTTCGTTTCGGCAGCTCCGGCACCGGGCCCATCGAGACGACGACGAGATCCGAGATCGCGTTCGTCACCTCGTGCGCGTGGAGCACGGACTGGGGGGTGTTCTCCTCGACGATGCTGACGATGCCGCTCGTGATCTCGCCCTCGAGCAACAGGCTCACGAGCTCGCGCTCCTGGACGAGCAGCTTCGGCGGGAACGACAGGCGGATCTGCAGGGCTTCGTGCCCGAGTTGCTCGGTCAGCCAGCGGATCGCGGCCACCAGCATGCCGATGGCGAGCACGAGGCGCTGCCAGGGCACGTCCGGGTCCTTGACGCGCGCGTCGTCGAGATCCGCGGCGAGCGAGATCGTGATGATGTGCTTGTGGCGGCGGAACACGCTGTCGTCGCGCGTGTAGAACAGCAGCTCGCCCTCGATGTAGCGGAGCGTGAACAGGTCGACGACCTCGCCGTCTTCCATGTAGACGAGCTCGGAGGAGACGAGGTTCTCGATGTTCGCCGACGAGCCGCCCGGCGTGATCGCCGTGAAGCCGCCGGCGGGATACGTGTTGTCGTCCTGGAGCTGCGTGTCCTGGGCGCCGCGCTTCTCCGCGTTCGCGGGCAAGCGGCGGGGCAGGGTGCGCTGCAGGGCTTCACCGGCCGCGGCGATGTGATCGGCGGCGAGGCGGCGCGAGTAATTGCCGAGCACCTCGAGGTGATCGATCTGGAACACCTCGCGATCGTCGACGAGGTTTCGGCTCTGTCGCGCACCGCGCGCGAGCTGCGTGTACGACTCGGCAAACCTCGGCGCCATCGTGCCGGCGCGCAGCTCGACGCGGCCGGCGGCATCGCGCTCGTCACGTGGGCGCGCGAGTGCGCGGCGTAGCGACGCGGGACTGACCGACATGCCCTTGAAGCCGGAGCGTTCGCACAGCGCACCGACGACGAGCGCCACCGCGATCGGCTTCTTCACGGCGGGCAGGTGTGCGAAGGCCGCGAGCACGTCGTCGAAGCGTGCGGTCGTCACGAGACGGCCAAGGACGTCGTCGTCGTACGCGCGCATCGCTCCGCGCAGGCCGTCGTCGGCGATAGGCAGCGGATCGGTCTGCGGGCGCGCGCCGCCGAGCAGCACGGCGATATCGGCGATCACGCCGGGCGGCGGCATCGCGGGCAATTCGCTCGCGCACGCGATGATCGCGCTGGCAACCGCGGTGTCGTCGTCTTCCGCGGTCACGCGCCGCAGGCAGAGGCCTGCGGCCAACCAGTTCGCGACGTCGGCTTGGCTGCGGAGCTCGGCCTTCACGACAGTCCGAGCAACCTCGGGACCTTCTCCTCGAGAAGATCGATCTCGTCTCGGGTCTCACCGAGATACGACAGCAGGCGCAGGTCGGCGCGCTCGACGGCACCGCCGTGGACGATCCACGCGTGCGTGCGAAGGAGCCGGTAGAGCTTGACCACCTTGCGGTCGGAGACGAACACGTTGTCTTCGCGGACGAGCGTCTTCAAGACGCGGCGCAATTCGCGCAGAAGCTCGTCGGAGAAGTACAGCTCGCGATCGCGCAACTCCTTGCCGTCGGGACCGACGGTCCGGCGCGCGAGCACGTGCGTCAGGTAGCGGTGCGCCTTCACGAAGTCTTCGAGGCTCGCGTGGCCTTCGATCCACGGCTTCTGGTTGAGCTCCTTGTTCGTGTACGCGTCGAGGCCCGCGTCGATCAGCTCGACGAAGTGCTCGTCCTGTACGGAGCGGCACGCGGCCTTGAGACAGAAGCGATCCTTGAGCGCGGCGAGCTCGACGTTCTCGGGCAGCTCGTTCGTGGCGGCGAGCAGGATGCGCAGCTTGACCGGCACCGGCTGGCCGTCCTGATAGAACTTGCGTTCGTTGATGACGGTGAGCAGCGAGTTCAAGATCGCCGAGTTCGCCTTGAAGATCTCGTCGAGGAACACGAGGCGCGCGGTCGGCAGCTTGCCGCGATCACGGCGGAGGTAGCGGCCTTCACGCAGCTGGGAGATGTCGATCGGACCGAACACCTCCGACGGCTCGGTGAAGCGCGTGAGCAAGTACTCGAAGTATTCGCCGTCGGGGATGCGCAGCGCGTCCTTGAACTTGATGACGAGGTCCGACTTCGCGGTGCCCGGCGGTCCGACGAGGAGCAGCGGCTCCTGCGCGACGGCCGCGACACACATCAGATCGATCAGCGATTGCTTCGCGACGAAGAACCGGCCGAGCGCCTGGCGAAACCGGTTGATGCGCTCGCGCAGGATCGGTGCCTCGCGCGCGAGATCGTCGGCACTCGCGTTGGCTGCTTTGTCGATCGAGTCGACGCTGGGGACGGTGGGGACGGTGGCAACACTCACTAGGAACCTCCGAGATCGCGATGCAGACGACGGCGGATCAGGTGCTCGTCATCTTCGACGAAACGACGACCGGCTTCACCGAGTGCGAGGTCATCGGACGTGATGCCGAGGACCAACGACTCGACGAAGTGCAGAACCGAGAGACAGTAGTGGCTGTTCGTGCCGAAGCTGTCGGTGATGTCCCGCAGCTGACCGGCGAGCTCGGTGATGCCACCGAGCGCGTGACCGAGCGGCGCTTGCGCGTACGCCTGCGCGAGTGCACGCGTGAGCTCGAGGCGCGCGGTGAGCGTCATGCTCTCGCCGAGTGCCTTGCGGGCGCTGTCGAGGATCGGCAGCGCGCGGTTCGTATCGCCGAGGAACGCGAGGCCGCCGGCGAGCGCCAGGCGGGCGCGCAGGTGCGCCGTGTTCGTGGCGAGGTGCTGCTCGACGTCGGCGAGCAGCTCGGCAATCTCGTTGCGAAGGCCGATGCGGCGCAGCGCGCGCAGGGACTGATCGAGCACGCGGTCGAGCTCGTTGCCGGGCACGGCGCGCACGGCCTTGCCGAGCTCCTCGAGGAGATCGGGCACGAGCTCGGTGCGGCCGAAGTGGCCGGCGACGACGAGCGCTTCGGCGTAGAGCACCGCGCGGCGCGGCTCGGGCAGCTCCGCGATGATCGGCCACGCACGCAAGAGGATCGGCGCGGCCTGGTTCTCGGGCAGCTCGAGCAGCACGTCGAAGACGCCGTCGAGGAGGCGCGCCATGTCGGCTTCGTCCGACTTCGCGGCGGTCTCGACGAGACGCGCGACTTCCTTCGCACGCTTCGCGACATCCGTGAGCGCGCGGAGTGCGGCGAACTCGGGGCCGCGCGAGTCGTGCTGACGCTTCGAGAACGCACCGATCGCATCGGGACGCTCGAGCGGCTCGAGGATGCGCGACGCTTCGCGCAGGCGATCGACCTTGTAGCGCGCGACGCGATCCAGCGCGGCGAGCTGCGCGCCGAGGTTGTCGGGTAGCGGCGTCTCGGGCGGCTGGCCCGCGATGGCTTGCTCGACGCGCGCCGAGAACGCGTTGACGAGATAGTTGTGCACCGGGTCGGTGAGCACCGCGCCGAGTGCCGACCGTGCGGCCTGCTCGAGCGAACGCGCGCGCTCGTGCTGGCCGATGCGCGCGTAGCCGTGTGCGAGCTGCAGATCGACGTACGCGCCGGTGTGCGTCGCGGGTGCCTCGACGGGCGAGCGCTTGCGGCGCGTGGACCCGATCTTCTCGCGCAGGCGATCGAGCGCGGTCGTCAGCTGCTCGCCGCTCGCGTTGCCGAGCGCGCCACTGCGGCCGGCGAACCGCAAGAACGCGGGCAGCTCGCGCTCGACGGGCAACCCGCCGGCGAGGCGCGCGAGGATGCGATCGCGCGCCTGCGCGAGACCGAGCGTGTCGCCGCCCGCGAGCCGTGCGAGCCCGACGCGCGCGAGCCACAGCGATCGCGCGTCGAGCTCCATGTCGTGATCGTCGAGCCAGCGCGTGACGCGGTGCGGATCTTTGGCGAGCGGCGAGGGCGCGCGCGCGGCGATCGCGGCGACGCGTCGAACGTCGTCGGTGGCGGGCGCCTTGTCCTTGAGCGCGGCGTCGAGCGCCGACTGGATCGTGCGGAGTCCGCTCGTCGTGACGTCCATCGTCGTGCCGAGGTCCGCGGCGATCCACGTATCCAGCGCCTTCTCGGCATCCTTGCCGGAGAGCTCCCAGACGCTGCGCGCGAAGCACAGGCCCGCGTCGCGGCGACGGCCGAGGCGCATGTACGCGCGGCCGAGCCGCTCGAGCAGCACGAGGCGCTCCGGTGCATCCGCGGGCGCATCGAGCGCGACGAACTCGCCCTCGAGTGCGGACAGCTCGGCATCGATCGTGACCTCTTCGACCTTGACCGCCTCGGTGCGCGTTTGCTGGCGCTGCGTGGGCTCGGGCGTCGACGCGGCGGTCGCGACCGGCACGGGTGGCGGTGCCGCGGCACGGCGGCGCGTGCGCTGGTTCTTCTTCTTGTCGTCGTCGCGGTCCTCGCGATCTTCACGCTCGGGCTGCGCGGACGCCCACTCGAGGCCGGTCGAGATGAACGGTGCGAAGTCGAACGTGGCGGCGCGCATCCACGGCGCGAGCTCGCGCGCGCTGGCGTTGATCACGTAGTCGGCCCACTCCGACATCGGCGCGAACGCCGAATCGGTGATGCGCTCGACGCGGAACGGTCCGCGATTCGGATCGTCGCCCGTCGGTGCGAGCCACGCGACCTGGCCCGACTCGATGCCGAGGATCTGGCGCAGGCGCTCGCGGCGCAGCGGCGGCTCGACGATCGCGCCGGCCGGTCCGTAGACATCCGGCATGTGCGAGAGCGGTGCGTAGACCTCCGCGTCGAGCGAGAGGTCCGGCGGTGGGTGACGGCTCGTGCGCGCGCGAATCACGATGTGCTGGACGTTGCCGTCCGCGCCGGTCGCTGCAAACGTCAACCGCGCCACCACCTCGTCGGGCAGGTACGCGAGCATCTTGTCGATCGTGGCGAGGCCGTCCTTGCGAATGACCCAGAGGCTCGCCGCGTCGCGACGGCCCGGCGCGAGCCGCAGCTCCACCTTGCGGCGCGCCGCGAGCTTCGTGCTCTGCAGATCCACCCGCTGGCCCGGCACCACGATCTCGAGGACGGTGTCGAGGCTGCGCCAGCCGTCGTCCCTCACGTTGCGCCAGCCGTCGCTCGCGACGAGTAGCAGCTGACCGCTCTCGGTCTTCACACGTCCGAGCAGCGGGTGGTGATAGCCGAGCTCGGTCCACACCTGATCCTGACCCGGCGGATCGGGCGCGTAGACGCGGATGCCACGCTCGCGATCGAGCGCGCGCATGATCGTGTACGTCGGCGGGTCGGTCACGCGAAGCACGCCACCGGCGGGGCCGAGCAGCAGCTCCTGGCGCTCGCACCCGAGCCGCAGCAGCTCCGCCGCGAGCTCGACGACGTCATCGGCCGCCGGCGTCGTGATCAGCACGAGCGCCGGGATCTTGGGGATGCCAACGCGGTCGAGGTTGATCGCCTCCGCCCAGCAGCGCACGGCGCGTGCATCCGCGGGCAGCGCGGCATCGACCACGATGCCCGCGTTCTTGAGCGCCGCCATCGCTTGCTTCGACAACGGCTCGGCCGGCGCGAGGATCACTCCTCCGCCACTGGTGCGTGCAACCTGTGCAGGCTTCGCCTGAACCTCCGCGGGGCAAAGCCCGGAGGTCAGGACCACACGCAACGATTCGTCGTCACGAAATGCGAGCGCCACTGCGCGCGGAGCGTACCCCATTGCCGCCGAGACGCCTGTCCTCCGACGCTGTATTTCGCCGATCGAGCGGAACGGTACGCGCCGATGAACGTGCGGTCCGTGGTCGTACTCGCGCTGCCGGAGTTGGGTCACAGAGCCGCAGAGCCACAGAGCTGAGATCTTTACGGACGAGGAAGTATTCCCGCGTACCAGCGGGAACACGCGGGGAACACGTGCGATCGGCGAAGCTGAAAAGCTCTCTGTGGCTCTGTGGCTCTGTGACCAAATTGCGAAGCGGCAACGTGGACACGCGCGATCGGCGAAGCCGAACAGTCGACTCGGTGGCTCCGCGTCGCGAAGCGTACTACTTCTGCTTCACGGCCTCGCGCACGCCTTCTTCACCCGCGACCGGGCCGCCGGTGACCGGCGCTTCTTCCTCACGCGAGACTTCGACCCTGGGGCCATTGAGCCCGCCCTCGACGACCTTGCCCGCGAGACGGCGATGCTCGTCCTCGTGCTCGATCGGGAGCGCGTCGGAGTCGGAGTGATAGTCGACGACAACCTCACGGCGGCCGGTGGCGGGGTCAACACGCAAACGCAACACGATCTCAGCCACGGGACTCCTCCGTCGACGGTTTCTCCGTCGGTGCATGCGGAAACAGATGCGAGAACGACGTGCGATCGAGGACCTTCTTCTCGAGGAGGAGGTCCCGCAGCGCGATCAGCAGGCCGCGATTTTCTTCGAGGAGCTGCTTCGCGCGGGTGCGCTCGCGCTCGAGGATCGCCTGGATGGCCTGGTCGATGCGCGCGCGTGCGTGCTCCGACGTGGGCTGGTCTTTGTGGTGAGCCCAGCGACCGACGCCGATGCCCGTGCCGCCATCGCCGTACTGCTCGACCATCGAGCGCGCGATCTGGGTCGCGTAGTCGAGGTCGGAGGCCGAGCCAATCGAGATGTCGTCGAGGAGAAGGCACTCGGCTTCGCGTCCGCCGAACAGCGTGCACATCGAGTCGCGCAGCTGGTTGTAGGTGACGACGTAGCGGTGGGCGGGGTCGGCGTGCTTGACGTAGCCGAGCGCGCCGCCGATGTCGCCGCGGATCGAGATGCGATCGATCGGGGTGGAGTGCTTGCAGACGAGCGAGACGACGGCGTGGCCGGCCTCGTGCGTCGCGACGACCAGCTCCTCGGCGGCGAGGAGCTTCGGTAGATCGAGGTACTGCTCGATCGCGCGATCGACCATCGCGGGCTCGCTCGGTCCAGAGATGTTCTCGCGGAGCCGCGTGCGCGCCATCTGCCGGCAGAGTGCCTGCAAGTGATCGCCGGAGTAGGCCGTGCCGCCCGACGGCCCGGGCACGGGCTCACCGGTGCGCTTGCACGCGTGATCGAACGCGGCGTCGGTCATCTCGAGATCGAGCTTCTTGTCGTGGACCTTGAGGATCGCGCGGCGGTCCTCGCGGTTCGGGTAGGGGATGTGGAGCGCGAACTCGAAGCGGCCGGGACGCATGAGTGCGGGGTCGAGCGACTCGACGAAGTTCGTCGTGCCGACGACGAACACGAGCTCTTCCTTGCGGAAGCCGTCCATCTCGGTGAGCAGCTGGTTGACCATCGAGTGCTCGACACCCGAGCCCGTGTATGTGCCACGTGCGGATGCGAACGAGTCGAGCTCGTCGAAGATGATGACGGACGGCGCGCACTGCCGCGCCTTCATGAAGACGGCGCGCAGGTTCTCTTCGGACTCGCCGACCCACTTGGACTTGAGCTCGGGACCCGACACGACCGTGACGGCTGCGCCGAGCGCGGTGGCCATCGCCTTCGCGAACAGCGTCTTGCCGGTACCGGGCGGGCCCCAGAAGATCATGCCGCGCGGGATCAGCGCCTCGATCTTGGCGATCTGGCCGGGGTCGGAGAGCTTGTCCTTCGCCGCGAGGATCGCGAGGATCTCGGCGCTGAGGCGCTCCTTCACCTCTTTGTAGCCGCCGATGTCCTTGTTGAGATCGACGTTCGGAAGCTCGACGTCACCGGCGAGCGTCGCGTTGCGCAGCTGTGCGAACGCGGGGGCCGGGTCCTGCGGGTAGTCCTCGCCCTGCAGCGATGCGAGGAGACGGCGCAGACGCACGGCGTTGACGCCGGAGATGTGCTTGTAGAGCGCGTACGGATCGAAGGCGCGGCCGAGCTTGCGGGCCTCGCGCTGCGTGATGAGGAAGCGCAGGCGCTCGCGCGGCGTGCCGATGATCGCTTCCTTGCTCGGGAACAGATTCATGATCGGCTGCGGCAGCGGGAACGCCGGATCCTTGAACCCGAGCCAGAGAACCTCGGGGTTCTCGTAGAGCAGCGGGATGACCTCGCGCGCTTCTGCGCCGAGACCACCCGCGCCGCCCGAAGCGGTGAGGATGTCGAGGTGCGGAAGCACGACGATGCGCTCGCCGACGGCGCCACGCACGACCTCGCGGATCTGATGGATCATCGCGCCGACGAGACCGACGCCCTGCGGCGGCGGCGGGAGGTCGGCGGCTGCGCGGCCGTCGAGGTAGAGGCAACGCGCGCCGTCTGCCTTCAAGCGATCGCGGATCGATCGGTAGAGGAACGGCGCGAGCTCCTTCTCGCACTCGATGAGCACGGGGAGGCGGCGGCGCAGCGCTTCATAGGCGCGCGTCAGCTCCGTCGGATATGCGGCATCCACCGCACCGAAGGGAGAGAGCTCCGCGGGGAGCTCTGACTCGGCTAGCGTTCGGCTCATAGCTTGACTTTGATCGCCACGTTGCCAGCGCCGTCCTCGACGACAGATTCGATCTGGCCCAGCTGCGTGGCTTTCTCCTTGAGGGCGGACACCGTAGCGCGTCCGACCGCGCCGTCCAGCTCGCTTCGCAAGTCCCCGAGCTTCTTCTCGAGGCGCTGCGTCACCTGGCGGCGGAGGTCTTCCGTGCGCGCGGCGAGGCGATCGTCGAGATCGCGCATGACGTCGTCGCGCAGGCGCGCCTCTGCGGAATCCTTGCTCTCGATGCCGACGTTCTGCCGGCGGTCGATGGACTCCTCGAGGTTGGCGTTCGCACCGATCTTGACCGAGACGGTCGCGGTGTCGAGATCGACCGTGATCTCTACGCCGTCGGGATCGGTGCGCGTCGCCTTGTTGCCATCGCGGATGAAGCCCTGTTCCTCGAGCTCCTTCGCGAGGAGCTCGCCCATTCGCTCGGGCGCGAGGATCGGCAACATCTCGAGCGGCGACTCGACGCCGTCTTCGACATGGACCGTACGGACCACTGACTCGGACACCCTGATCTGAATTGCGCGGCTCACGTCGTTGCCCCCTGGTCGGTGACTGTATCAGGCGCTGGCGTCGTCGGTGCGAGCGAGGCCAGGTCGGCAAGCCAACCCGAAACTCGTCCGCTACCCGCCGACCCGATCGGTTCGTAACGTTCTAGCAGCAGCTGCGCCGCATGGTAGTTGTCGTCGATGAAACGTACCCCGCGATGCTCCTGATCCCAGTCCTGCCAGCGTAGCACCGCGCGCAGGAGCGAGCCGGCGGCCGTCCGGGCCTGCGCACGCGTCGAGAGCGGCGACTTGCTATCGAGCTCGGCAGGTGCGGGGGACAGGTTCTTCTGAAGTAGAGGGAGCGCGGCGTCGATGACGAAGGCGGCAAGGTCGCGGCGTCCGCGCTTGTCGCACGAGGCCATGAACTGCGAGAGCACGGACTCCTGCCCGCCGCCGAGCTCGATCAGCTCCGCGGGATCCGTGATCGCGCGCTTGCCGAGCTCGGAGGCGTACCAGCGCTTCGCGAGCTCGCCGGTCAGCGCCTCGACGGCGATCGCGCCGACACCTTCGGTCAGGCTGTCGAACGACGGAATCTTCACGTTGCGCCCGACGAGCAGCGGCGCGAAGCCGAGCCACGCGAGCGGCGCCGCGCGCACGAACGGCTGGATCGCGATGCCTCGCAGCGCGGGCGTCGTGCGCGCTGCATCGAGCGCGAAGTACACCATCAGCTGATCGCCGACGGAGAGCGGCGATGCGGGAAGCTCGGTGAGCGTCGAGGCGGGCGCCGCGAACGGGGTCGCGACGAGCCAGCGCAAGAGCTTCACCGTCGCCTGCGTGAACGTCAGCGGCGTCGTGTCGTGGCGCTCCCACAGCCGGCCGCGCACCGAGCCGCCGCCGCGAAGGGTGGCCGCCGGTTTCGCGCCGCCCCGCAGCCAGAGTGCGCGCCACGCATGACGCAGCGTGTCCTCGAGCAGGCGCGCCGACGTGGGGCCGATCTTCGGTGGCATCGGGCGCGTCGCGCAGAGTAGGGCCCAGATGTCGTCGTGACCGGTGGGGCCCGCGATCAGCGCGCGCGCCATCATGATCAGATCGCTCTCGCTCGCCGCGACTTGCGGCAGCTCCTCGATCACTTCGATCAAGTCTGGTTCGTCGGACAGATCCTCTACTTCTTCTCCGTCGCTCATCGCGCTCGCTTCCTCAAGAGATTCTTCATCGCATCCGCCCCCGCCGGCCAGCCGTTGATCAGAAGCTGACCCTTCGACCAGTGAAATTCGACGGTGTTCGCTTCGTGCAGCCGCGGATCCTCCGCGCTGTATGCAGCGGTCAGGTAGTGAATCGTCTGGTTCGTCGAGCCGAGCCAGCGGCGGCCCACGGGTGGCGCGGGCTCGGGCTGGTCACGATCGTAGCGACCGTCGACCAAGAGATCGATCTCGGCGAGCAGCGGCGCAGCATCATCTCGGTCCCGCAATTCTTCGAGACGATATCCCGAGTAGACCATCACCGTCAGGCCGAGCGCCTTCGCAGCGCGCGCGACCGCGGTGACACCTGACGCTTGTTCGAACGGCTCGCCGCCGAGGACAGAGATTCCCTCGACACCTTTTTCTTTCGCAGCGCGCATTCGATCGACGAGCGCATCGGTCATGAAAGCGGTGCCTCCGTCCTTACCAAACATCTCCGGGTTGCAGCAGCCGGGGCAGCGGATCGTGCAGCCCTGCACCCACAGCGCCCACCGACGGCCCGGTCCTTCGGCCTCGGTGTCGTCGGAGATCGTGGCAACGCGGAGCACGCGGCATCGTAGCATCGCGATCGACATGGCGCGTGCGCTCACGCTCGTGCCGTCGGAAAACCGTAACGTTCGCTCCATCGTGCGCGCGTTTGCGCTCGGGCACCACTCTCACCCTTGTTACTTATGACCTCGCGATCATGCGTGGTATCCGAACGACTCACCTGGAGCTTTTCTGCATCCGTCCACCGACGTCATCGAGGCCAGCAAGCGCGTAGAACGGCGCTTGTCGATCCTCGCGGAAGCAGGCCGTGCGCTCGCGGCACCGATCGATCACGCGTCCACGCTCCACACCGTCGCGCACGTCGCGATTCCACATCTCGCGGACTGGGCGGTCGTATATCTCGACTGCGGTGACGCGCTCGCGGTCGCGGAGGTCGCGCCCGACGACCAGATCACCCGCATCGGCGTCGCGCTCGCGCCCGACCACAGCTGGGATCACCCGGTCGTCAAGGCGATGCGCACCGGCGAAGGGTTGCTGCTCGATCACAAACAGCTCACGCCGGCGCAGCGCGACCTGCTTACCGAGACCGAGTCCGTTCTCCTCGTCCCGCTCGTCGCGCGCGGCCGATCGCTCGGCGCACTCATGCTCGGCGCGCACGCGGTCGATCGCTATCACGCCGATGACATCGCGCTCGCCGAGGAGCTCGGCCGGCGCGCCGGCAGCGCGCTCGACATCGCGGAGCTGTTCGAGTCGCAGCGCCGCACGAACGAACGCCTCTCCGAAGCGATCGATCGCCAGCAAGCCGCCGATCGCAAGAAGGACGAGTTCCTCGCGATCCTCGGGCACGAGCTACGCAACCCGCTCGCGCCGATCGTCACCGCACTCGATCTCATGACGATGAGCGGCAAGCCCGGCTTCGAGCGCGAGCGCGAGGTCATCCGCCGTCAGGCCGAGCACCTCACGCGCCTCGTCGACGATCTGCTCGACATCTCGCGCGTCACCTCCGAGAAGTTGCAGCTCAAGCGCGAGCCGCTCGAGCTGTGGTCTGTCCTCGCGCACGCGATCGAGGTCGCCTCGCCGCTGTTCGAGCAGCGCCGCCACCGTCTCGTCGTGGACGTCTGCCGCACGGACATGCTCGTCGAGGTCGACAGCGTTCGGCTCTCGCAGGTGTTCTCGAATCTCCTGACGAACGCCGCGAAGTACACCGAGCCAGGCGGCACGATCTCGCTCCGCGGCAGCCGCCGCGGCGACAAGATCGAGGTCGTCGTCGAGGACAACGGCAACGGCATCAGTCAGCACCTCCTGCCGTGCATCTTCGAACCGTTCATCCAGTCCGACCGCACGATCGATCGCGCAGCCGGCGGCCTGGGCCTCGGTCTCGCGCTCGTCAAGTCCCTCATGCAGCTGCACGGCGGCACCGTCACCGCGCACAGCGACGGCCCGGGGAAGGGCTCGCGCTTCGTCGTCACGCTCCCCGAATATTCGCCCGCTGCTCACTCGCACACCGACGAGCTGATCACGAGCCCGATCCCCGCCATTCGGCCGGCGAATGCCCGCGTGCTCGTCGTCGACGATAATGTCGACGCGGCCGACACGCTCGCCGATGTCTTGCGCGGTGTCGGCTACGAGGTCGCCGTCGCACACGATGCGCCGCAAGCGCTCGACCTCGCCGCGAAGTTCTGTCCCGCGATCGCGCTCCTCGATATCGGCCTGCCGGTGATGGACGGCTACGAGCTTGCACGTCTCCTGCGCGAGCAGCTCGCGCCCCCGCCGCGCCTCGTCGCGGTCAGCGGCTACGGCCACGATGCCGATCTCGCGCGTAGTCGCGCGGCGGGCTTCGATGTTCACCTCGGCAAGCCGGTCTCGATGGACGTGCTCGTGAACGTGCTCAGCAGCCTGCCGGTTCCGGAGGAAGTACGCGATCTGCTACCGGCGTGTGAGGACCCCCTTGCCCGACGCAAGCGTTGGTGATTCCATGGGTGAGCAATGGGGTGTCTGTGCTGCGGTGCAGGAACAGAAGTGGGATCGCTCTGCCGTCCGTGTGCGCAGGACGTCTCGCCGTGTGAAGGATTGATTCCCGATCACGTGCGCTCGACGGTCACTGCGACGGATGCGGATGCGTGGTTGGTGGACGGCTTCGGCGTCGCGCACGCGGCGAGCGAGAAGACGACGATCGGGCGGAGCCAGGAAGGGCAGCTCGTCGTGCTGGCGTCGTCGGTGTCGCGCGAGCATGCGGAGCTGAAGAAGACCGATGCGGGGTGGCAGGTGCGCGATCTCGGCAGCCGCAACGGAACGTTTGTCGACGGCACGCGCTGCCAGGGCCGCGTGCCGTTGCCGAACCGCGTGGTGTTGAAGATCGGCGACGTCGCGCTGTGGTTTCTCGGCGAGGTGGTGCACGAGCCCGTGCAACCGCCGTCGATGGCGACCGGCAGCGTCGGTGGCGGGCTCGTGCGGTTCATGATCCAGCACACCGGCGCGGAGCTGTGCGTCGTCGGTGGTGGCGACTCGGCGACGGGCGGCTCGCTGCTGTGTCGCGCGAACGGCGTCGATGCATGGCACGAGCACGCGCTCGCGCCGCTCGAGTTCCAGCTCTTGCGTGCGTTGTGCGCGCGCGCGACCGAGGAGAGCGATTCGCCGGCCGCGGTGCGAGGCTGCGTCGCGACGAAGCAGCTCGCGCGCGATCTGCCGTTTCAATCGAAGTACGCGAATGAGGAGAACGTGCGGCAGGTCGTGCGGCGCCTTCGCGGTGCGCTCGCAGAAGTCGGCGCGGACGGGATCCTCGCGGTGGTGCCGGGGCGCGGCTACTACCTGAGCTCGGTCGTCACGGTCGGCGGTTCAGGTCAACGCTGATCCGTTCGGGCGTCGGGTCGGCGATTGGCGGGTCGACCTCCGCTCGGGGCGGTTTCGAAAACGCGATCATGTCGACCGCGACGACCGCTGCCGTGAGCAGGCCGATCGCGCCGGCGAGGTACGGCGACGACAGGCAGAGGACCGCAACAACAGCGACGGCGACCACGAGGCCAACACGTTGAAGCAGGAGCCGCATCATCGGTGCGCTAGTAGTACGGTCCGACCAATTTGGCCGCACCTCTGATCACGTGATTCTCACCCCATCAGCCGCGCTGTTCGAGGTCGACCGTGATCGTCATCGTCTGCGCGTCGCTCGAGATTGCCGCCTTCTGCTCGCGCTCGCGGAACTCCCGCCACCACGTGCGGGCGTCGTCGCGGCCCCACGTCGTCCCGCGCGGGACCTGCTCGAGCGCTTCGGCGAGCTCGCGCGCGGTCGTGTAGCGGTCCTTCGGGTTCTTCGATAGGCACTTCATGATGATCTCATCGAGCTCGCGCGGGACGCTCGGCGTGACCTCGGACGGGCGCTTCGGCGCCTGCGTGCGGTGGAGGACGAGGACCTCGACCGCGGTCTTCGCCTCGAACACACGCTTGCCGGTGAGCAGGAAGTAGCCGACCGCGCCGACCGCGTAGAGATCGACGGCGGGCGAGAGCGTGTTCGGATCGGTAACGATCTCCGGCGCGATGTAGTGCGGCGTTCCGAGGATCACCTGCGTCGACTGCGTGGTGTCGTGCGTGAGCTCCTTGACGAGGCCGTAGTCGACGACCTTCGCGACATCGGGCAGGCCGCCGCGCTCGCAGAGCAAGATGTTCGGCGGCTTGATGTCGCGATGGATCAGTTTGCGATCGTGCGCTTCCTGCAGCGCGCCGCAGACCTGGATCAGAATGTCGACGACGCGATTCGCCGGCTGCGCACCGTGCAGTCGCACGAGGTCCTCGAGGTTCGTGCCGCCGAGATATTCCATCGCGTAGTACAGCGCACCGTCGGGATTACGGCCGTAGTCGAACACGGCGACGGTGTTCGGATGCGTGAGCTGCGACATCGCTTGGACCTCGCGCTCGAAGCGATCGAGCGCGTCCGCGCCGAGGTGCGGCTGCATGAGCTTGATCGCGGTGGGGCGGCGGAGCAGGGCGTGATGCGCGTGATAGACCGCGCCCATGCCGCCTTCGCCGATCTTGCGGCCGACGGTGTACTGACCGAGCTGCATCGCCTCGGACAGCTTCGTGCGCAGGCCGTAGATGATGTGCGAGCCAACGGTCGCGAGCGCGACTGCGACGACGTTGTACAGGAAGTTGCCGGCGATGAACGCCGTGGGTGGGATCTCGAAGTTGCCGTAGTACGAGACGACAAACGAGCCGATGACGATCGGGATGAAGCCGAGCGCCGACGTGATCGCGGTGCGACGTGCGCTGCTCGGGACGAGGAGCGCGCGGGTGAAGATCGTGAACGAGACGTAGAGCAGGCACGTATACGACGAGGCCTGCAGGTCGTACGCGAGCGAGGCGACGCTCGCGAAGCAGACGCCGCTGCCGATCGTGATGACGAGATCGAGCCAGTACAGCGCGTCGACCGACAGCGTCATGCGGATCAGGATCACGCGCCAGATGAACGCGAGGATCGCGAGCGAGATGACCGCGACGCCGTAGATGATGTCCTGGTGCTTCGGCTCGATCGGGTACGCCGCGTACATCGCGAACAGGAACAGCAGCAGCGCGACGAACGCCCAGAACACGCTCTTCGAGAACAGCGCGAGCCGCTTCTGGAGGTACTCCCGGGCCTCGTCTTCGGTCTGGCCTTCACCGCCCGCACGCCACGCCCGGCGGCGGACCGCCTGAATGCGTCGTGAAGACTTCGCGGGGTCGCCCACCATTTTTAACGTACTCGACTGTGCCAGCCCTCGTGATCGATCACGCGTTTTTAACGACGAACCCTGAAATACCGGCGATGAAAAAGCCGCGAGCGGGTACCAAGCAGTACAGGACCCCGGCTGGCGATCGTGGTGCGGTTACTGTGCGGTCCCAAGCGCGGTCGCCGGTCGGGTCCTCGACTTTATGCGCAACCAACTCCTGCTCCTTCTTGCCACCTCGGCCCTCGCGACGCCGGCGGCGGCGCAACCGATCACGCAGCCTTCGTCGTGCGAGGTGACGGTCTCGCGCGCCCCCGACGAGGTGCGCGAAGCGATCGAGACCTGGGTCAGACAGGAGCCTCGCTGCTCGACCACGCTCGACGTTCGCGTGGTCGCAACGGATGGCGGCTTCTATCTGTTCGCGCGCGACGGTGCGGGCCGAGTGCGCGAGCGCGTCGTGCCCGATGCAAACAGTGCGGGCGTGCTCGTGGCGAGCTGGGTCGCGGACGACCTGATCGCGGCGACGACACCTCCATCTCCACCACCATCGCAGGCGCCGAGCGTGATGCCACCGAGCGCGACGCCGGTCGTTGGGACGCCGTCCGCCGAGGCAACGGCGATTGTTGCGACCACGCGACCCGCACGTACACGAGGTCGCTGGCTCACGGTGGGCGGCATGATCGACGTTGGCGAGACCGAGGCGTTCGAGGACGGCGGCTTGCGCGCCGAGTTGGAGGTCAAGCGCCGCGGCAAATGGACGCTCGGTGCGGTGCTCGCAGTGGCGTCCGACGCGATCGTTAGCGAGGACGTGTTCTCGAGCGATTACATCGCGACGCGAAACATCCGACTCCTCGCGACGCTCTCGCGCACGAGCACGCTCGGCAAGAAGTGGGAGCTGCGCGTGGGGGCTGGCGCCGGCGTTACGCGCACGCAGGCAGTCGCCCAACTCGGCGGCGTCGATAGCGAAGGCGCGGCGTTCTTTCCCACCGCCGAGGCATCGCTGCTGCTATCGCGTTCGTTCGGCGACAGCTGGGCCGTCGCACTCGGACCCGTCGTGACTTTGTGCCCGCAGACGTTCAAGTTCCACGACGATCGGGGCGCGATGATCACGTACGTGGAGCGCGACCTCGAGGTGATGGCCTTTGGGGGAATTCGCCGACGGCTATGAAACGCGGCGCGCTCGTCCAGCTGCACCCCGCCGCCGTCGAGGATCTCTCCGACGAAGGCGTGGTCGCGGCGTGCGCCAAGGGTGACCGTGCGGCCCGCGCGATGCTGTTCGAGCGTCACGTCGACGCCGTGCATCGCTTCATCGCGCGCATGCGCGGCAGCGACACCGATGTCGTCGACGATCTCGTGCAGGCCACGTTCATCGCGGCGTTCGGCGCTGCCGCGAAGTGCAAGACGACGCGCGTGCGCGGCTGGCTCTACGGCATTGCGGCGAACCTCGTGCGCAACCACGCGCGGGGCGAGATCCGGCGTAAGGCGGCGCTCGCCGTCGTCGCGTACGAGACGGAAGCCGTCGCGCGGATGGGCGATCCGATCACCCTCGCGCGCTTGCCCGTCGCGATCGCCGCGCTTCCCCACGATCTACGCGCCGCGCTCGTGCTGGTGGATCTCGAAGGCGAGAAGGGCTGCGACGCCGCGCTCGCACTCGGCATTCCCGAAGGCACGCTATGGCGCCGCGTCTACCATGCGCGTCAGACGCTGCGCGCCGCGCTCGGAGGTGAGCCATGAGCTGCGCGCCCCTTGCCGAGCAGATCGATCCCGTGCACGCCTCCGAGTGCCTCGTGTGCAAACGCGCGCTCGTCGAGCAACGCGCGCTCTTGGCGCAGCTCGCGACGCTACCGGTGCCACGCCTCGACCGCGAGCGACGGCAAACGCTCGCGGCCGAGGTGATGGCGCGCGCGGATCTGCGGGACGACACCCAGGCGTTGCCGCGGCGGCGCGTCGGTCGCTACGTCGCCGGTGCGCTCGCGGCGGCGGCGCTGATCGCCTTGCTCCTGCGCGAGGAGCGGAGCCAGGTCGGCGCGCGCGTGACCGCGAACGTGAAACGCGTCGAGCAGGTCCGCTCCGATCGCGACGTGCGAATCCCGACGGACGTCGCCCCTCCACGGCCGGAGGTCGCACCGCGCGTCGAGCCGGCGCGGGATGTCGAGGTGGCAGGTGGCACGATCGACCCGCCGGCGCCGCCGGCCTCCGCGCCCAAGCTCGATCGCGCGCGCCAGGTGTTCGGCTCGACCGCGAAGCGCGCAAACGCCTCGATCGATCGCGACACGCTCGTCGAGCAGTCGCCGGTCGCCGCGTTCCGCGCCGGCTGGGAGGCGCTACGCGAGGCCCGCTACGCCGATGCGATCGCCGCGTTCGACCGCGCGACCGATCCGGCGGTCGCCGAAGACGCGGTGTTCTGGGCTGCGATCGCCGCGCAGCGCGCAGGTCATACCGACGACGCGCGCAAGCGCCTCGACCTGTTTTTGGCAACATTTCCCGAGTCGCCGCGCGCCGAGAGCGCTCGCCGCGCACGAGAGGTTTTGCGCTGATGGCTTGAGTCGTGGGGCAGCGCCTACTACGCTTCCTCCGATGCACGGGCTGGGCGGGCTGTGATCGTCGGTTGCCCGACGTGTGGCGCGGACGTCGAGTTCCGATTCGACGATTCGTTCGTGCGCATCTGCACGTCGTGTCGCTCGTCGGTCACGCGCACCGATCGCGGCGCCGAGTCGCTCGGCCAGCTTGCCGACCTCGTCCCGATGGACTCGCCGCTGCGGCTGTTCGCCGAGGGCCACTTCGGCTCGACGTCATTTTTGCTCGTCGGCATGGCGCAGCTGAGGCACGCGGCCGGTGGCATCTGGCAGGAGTGGTACGCGAAGCTCGACGGTGGGCAGTGGGCGTGGCTCTCCGAAGCGCAGGGTCGCTACTACTGGACGTACGAGCTGCCGAACCAGCAGGTGCCGGTCTATCAGTCGCTGGGGCCCGGCGCGCAGGTCGTGCTCAACGGCCGCACGTTCACCGTCGGCGAGATGGGCTCGGCGACGTACGCGTCGGCGAATGGCGAGATCCCGTACCGCCTGATCCCGACCGAGACGTTCTGGTTCATCGATCTCGCGGACGGGCAGGGCGGCTTCGCCACGATCGACTACGGCACCGACGGCGTGAGCCCGACCGTCTACATCGGCAGTCAGGTCCAGCTCAAAGACCTCGGCATGTACGGCGGCGAGGAGATGCAGCAGGGCACGACGCGCGCCGCGCAGGGCGGCAAGCTGCCGTGCCCGAACTGCGGCGGCTCGCTCGAGCTGCGCGCACCGGATGCGACGCTGCGCGTGGCGTGCCCGTACTGCAACCACCTCGTCGACGTCGGCAGCGGCAACCTCCAGGTCATCGCCCGGCTCGCGAAGAAAGCGTCGCCGCGGATCCCGCTCGGCACGAAGGGTAAGTTCAAGGACGGCGAGATGCAGGTGATCGGTTACGTCGAGCGCGCGGCGCTCGTCGATCACCAGTGGTGGTCCTTCGAGGAGTATCTGCTGCACGCGCCGGGCACGGGCTTTCGCTGGCTCGTGTGCAGCGACGGTCACTGGAGCTACGTGCAGCCCGTTGCGCCTGGTGCCGTCGAGCTCGCGCCGGTGAAGTACGAGAACGTCGAGTTCAAGCTGTTCCAGCGCGCGGACCTGCGCGTCGACGTCGTGCTCGGCGAGTTCTACTGGCTCGTCGAGGCTGGCGAGCGAGTGATCGGCGAGGACTACATCGCGCCGCCCGCGATGCTGTCGTGCGAGACGACGAAGACCGAGCAGACGTGGTCGCTCTCTTCGTACATGAAGCGGAAGGAAGTCGAGGCGGCGTTCGCGCCGACGGAGCTCTCGCTCGCGTCCGCGACCGGCGTCGCGCCGAACCAGCCGTACGGCTTGCACGGCATCGGCAAGGTCGGTGCGATCATGTTCGCGGCGCTGCTCGCCGTCGGCCTGTTCAAGTGCAACTCGGCGAAGAGCGACATCAAGCACACGCAGCGCGCCGAGATCCAACCGACCGCCGCGCTGGGCGATCCGCTGACGCCGCCAGACCTGACGACGGGCGCGGGCTCCGCCGAGGCCGCACCGAACGTCGTCTTCAGCGAGCCGTTTCACCTCGACGCGAGCAAGAACATCGAGATCGATCTCATCGGCAACGTCTCGAACAGCTGGGCGCACGTCGCCGTCGATCTCGTCAACGAGAAGAACGGCACGCTCGTCAGCTTCGACAAGGCCATCGAGTACTACTACGGCTACGACGGCGGCGAGTCGTGGACCGAAGGCTCGACGCGCGCGAGCCAGGTGCTCGGTCCGATGGACGCGGGCGACTACGTGTTGCGGCTCGAGGGCTCGACGGGGAGCGCGACGCCCGTCGATCTCAGCATCACCGTTCGCCAGGACGTGTTTCGGCTACGCTACTTCGGCATCGCGCTCCTCATCCTCGGCATTCCGTTCGGGCTGCTCTGGCTGCACGCACACAGCTTCAACAAGAAGCGCTGGGAGAATGCACAGCCCGTGCGCTCCAGCGAGGCTTACGACTACAGGGAAGACCATGACTACTCCGACGACGACGACTGACCGCCCTCCGGATCGGCCCGAGGTTCCGCGACCGAAATTCGCGAAGACGGCGATCGTCTTCGCGGTGCTCGGCACGCTCATCGTCGGCAGCTACAGCGCGATGGCGTTCACCGGTTACGAGCCCGGCGCGCCGTCGCGCGATCAAGTTCCCGCGAGCTTCCGGGCATCGCCCGGCGGCTACCGAACGTTTCACTTCTGGCACGCCGGCTACCACGGAGGTAAGTGATGAAGCTCTCGCAAATGGGTGACGCGGTTGTTTCGTCGGCGACGTTCGCCGGCATCGGCCTCCTGGTGTTCGGGATCGCGTTCTTCTTGATCGTGAAGCTGTCTCCGTTCTCGGTCCGCAAGGAGATCGAGGAAGACCAGAACATCTCGCTCGGCATCATCATGGCCGGCGTGTTCATCGGCATCTCGCTGATCATTGCAGCGGCAATTGGTGGCGGTGGCTGACGTAGCGCCAGCCAAGCCGCCGATCTCCGCGGGCGCGCTGTACATCAACGTCTTCGTCGTCGCGACGTGCGGCTTGGTCTACGAGCTGCTTGCCGGGACGCTCGGCAGTTACCTGCTCGGTGACTCGGTCACGCAGTTCTCGCTCGTGATCGGGCTCTACCTGTCGGCGATGGGCGTCGGCGCGTGGCTTTCGCGCCGGCTCGAGAAGCACCTCGCCGCGCGGTTCCTCGAGGTCGAGCTCGCCGTCGCTGTGATCGGCGGCTTGTCCGCGCCGATCTTGTTCATGGCGTTCGGCTCGACGTCACAGTTCCAGCTCGTGCTGCTCGGGTTCGTGTTCGTGATCGGCACGCTCGTCGGACTCGAGATCCCGCTGATCATGCGGCTGCTCGAGGGGCAGGTCGAGTTCAAGGACATCGTCTCGCGCGTCCTGACGTTCGATTACATCGGCGCGCTCGCGGCCGCCGTGATGTTCCCGCTCGTGTTCGTGCCGCAGCTCGGTGTCGTGCGCACGTCGCTGCTGATGGGCGCGTTCAACGCGGGCATCGCGATGTGGGGCTCGTTCCTGCTCGCGCCGCACCTTGGCAAGAAGACGCTCGGGATTCGGATCCGCGCCGCGATCGTCATCATCGGGATGATCGTCGCGCTGGTGTTCGCGGATCGCTTCACCACGTACGCCGAGGAGCAGATGTACGCGGACCCGGTGGTCTACACGAAGCAGTCGCCGTATCAGCGCCTGCTCGTCACGAAGGGCCGCGCAGGCTTCAATCTGTTCTTGAACGGCAACCTCCAGTTCGCGTCGGCCGACGAGTACCGCTATCACGAGGCGCTCGTGCATCCCGCGATGGTCGCGGCCGACGAGCCACCGAAGCGCGTGCTGATCCTCGGCGGTGGCGACGGGCTCGCGCTGCGCGAGGTGCTCGCGCATCCGTCGGTCGAGCACGTGACGCTCGTCGATCTGGATCCGGCGATGACGGAGCTCGGGAAGCAGTTCCCGCCGCTCGCGGCGCTCTCGCGCAACGCGCTGGACGACAAGCGCGTGCGCGTGATCAACGACGACGCGATGGTGTTCGTCGATCAGAACACGGAGCTGTGGGACGCGATCATCATCGACTTCCCGGATCCGAACACGTATTCGCTCGCGAAGCTCTACACGAAGCTGTTCTACGCGCGCGTGTACGCGCGGCTCTCGCCCGGTGGCGCGGTTGGCCTGCAGGCGACCTCACCGCTGTTCGCACGCCGCGCGTACTGGTGCATCGTCGAGACGATGCGCGCCGGCGGGCTCGTCGTGCAGCCGTATCAAGTCACGGTGCCGTCGTTCGGCGTGTGGGGCTTCGCGCTCGCGAAGAAGGGCGCGTTCGAGCCGCCGGCGAAGGCGCCGAACGTCGCTCTCCGCTACCTCAACGACGACTCGATGAAGGCGCTGTTCGTGATGTCGGCCGACATGACCGCGGTGCCGGTCGAGGTCAACCACCTCGATAACCAGGTCCTCGTTCGGTACTACGAGCGCGAGTGGAAGCGATGGCAGCAATAGCGCCCTCGCGGCGCGACTTCGTGGCCATGCTCCTCGGCGCGCCGCTCGCGATGAGCTGCGGATCGACGACGGCGAGGATCCCGCCGGGCGCGCTCGTCGAGACCGGTGCGAAGCGAGGGCACGCGGCGGTGCGCGATGGCAAGCCGCCCGTCCCGACAACGTGGCGCGAGATGCAGGTCGCGATCGTCGGCGCCGGTATCGCTGGCCTCTCGGCCGCGTGGGAGCTGCGCCGGCGCGGGATCACCGACGTCACGATCTTCGAGCTCGACGACGTCACGGGCGGTACGGCGCGGGGCGGCGAATCGCCGGTGACGGGCTATCCGTGGGGCGCGCACTACGTCGTCGCACCGCAGAGCGATCAGGCGGATCTGATCGCGCTCATGCACGAGCTCGGCGCGATCGAGAGCATGCGGCCCGACGGGACGCCCGTGATCGACGAGGCGCTGCGCTGCCGCGAGCTCGAGGAGCGCGTGTTCTATCGCGGCCGCTGGTACGAAGGCCTCTATCTCGAAGCGGGCTCGAGCGCCGAGGATCGGCGCCAGCACGCGCGGTTCAACGAGGAGATCCTCGCGTGGTCACGGTTTCGCGATCACCTCGGCAAGCGCGCCTTCTCGCTGCCGGTCTCGGCGGCGAGCGCGCTCGCGGACATCACCGCGCTCGACAAGCTGTCGTTCGCCGACTGGCTCGACAGCAAGGGCTACACGTCCGAGCGCCTGCGCTGGCTCTGCGATTACTCGTGCCGCGACGACTACACGCTGCTCGCGAAGGACACGAGTGCGTGGGCCGGGCTGTTCTACTTCGCCTCGCGTCGCGGCATCGGTGCGAGCTACCAGTCGGTCGTGACGTGGCCCGACGGCAACGGCACGCTCGTGCGTCACTTTGCGAAGGGCGCGAAGATCGAGACCGGCGTCGTCGTGACGAAGGTCGATCCGGACGGAACGCTCGTCGCGATCGGCAAGGACGGTCCGTTCGGCGTCAAGGCGCAGCACGTCGTGCTCGCGGTGCCCGGCTTCGTCGCGGACCGCCTCGTGCCCGATCGCCCGCGCACCGCCCTCGACTACGGCGCGTGGGCTGTCGCGAACCTGCATCTGCACGCGCGACCGTCGGAGCGGATGGGCGCGCCGACCGCGTGGGACAGCGTGATCCGCAACAGCCCGAGCCTCGGCTACGTGAGCGCGACGCACCAGCGCGGCCGCGATCATGGCCCGACGGTGTGGACCTGGTTCTATCCGTTCACCGGGCCCGGCGACGTCGCACGCAAGCAGGTGATCGGCGCCTCGTACGAGGACTGGGCCGAGGTCGTGCTGCGTGACCTCGAGGTCGCGCATCCAAATCTGCGCTCGCTCGTCGATCGCATCGAGGTCGCGTTCTGGGGTCACGGCATGATCCGCCCGAAGCCGGGCGCGCTGTTCGATCCGAACCGCATCGCGCGCCTGCAGCCGCGCGGCAAGATCCACTTCGCGCACACGGACCTCTCGGGCGTCGCGCTGTTCGAGGAAGCGTTCGATCACGGCCTGCGCGCCGCACGGGAGATCACGGTCACGTGAAGCGGTGGTTGTTCTCGCCGGCGATCGATCTCGCGGTGTTCGGTGGCACCGCGCTCGTCGCGCTCGCACTCGTGCTCGTTCCGCACGGCACCAGCGAGCCCGCGTGGTCGTGGATCGTCGGGGTGCTCCTCGTCGATGTCGCGCACGTGTGGTCGACGGCGTTCGTCGTCTATCTCGACCCGGCGGAGTGGAGGCGGCGTCCTGTCCTCTACGCCGGGGTGCCGCTCGCGTGCTTCGGCGCCGGCATCTTGCTCTACGCGTTCGGCGGGCCGGTGTGGTTCTGGCGCGTCGTCGCGTATCTCGCCGTCTTCCACTTCATCCGGCAGCAGTTCGGCTGGGTGATGCTGTATCGCGCGAAGAATGGCGAGCGCGATCGCCTCGGGCGCTGGATCGACGGCGCGACGATCTATGCGGCCACGCTGTACCCGGTCATCTACTGGCACGCGCACCTGCCGCGCGAGTTCTGGTGGATGAAGCCGAACGACTTCGCGATCGAGCTGCCGGCCTGGACCGCGACGATCGCGGGCTACCTCTACCTCGCGCTGCTCGCCGCCTACGTCGTCCGCGCGCTCGTGATTCGCCCGCAGTCCTGGGGCAAGCACCTCGTCGTCGCGACCACGGCCGCGTGCTGGTACGTCGGCATCGTCGCGACGAACAGCGACTACACGTTCACGGTCACCAACGTCTTCATCCACGGCATCCCGTACCTGGTGCTCGTCTACATCTACGCGAAGAACGCGACGCGAGAGGCGGCGTCGGCGCGCGGCGCATCGGCGAAGCTACTCGGCGGCAAGCTACGCGGCGTCGTCGTCTTCCTCGCGACGCTGTGGGCGATCGCGTATGTCGAGGAGTTGCTCTGGGACAAGACGATCTGGCACGACCGCGAGTGGCTGTTCGGCGGCGCGATCGACGTCGGCGATCTCTCGCTGATCCTCGTGCCGCTGCTCGCCATGCCGCAGCTCGCGCACTATGTCCTCGACGCGTTCCTGTGGCGCCGGCGGAGCAATCCGCGCCTCGGCCGCCTACTGTAACTGGAATTGGTCCGACCTTTGTTGCGACGGTGCAGCTGGCCGCACTACCGAGCAAAGGAGATTCCCATGACTCGATGGACTGTGTTCTTGGTCGCCGTCGCTGCAACCGCTGCAACCGCCTGCGCTACCGACGATGGTAGTGGCGCCGATCGCGGCGGCCCCGATGCGCTCACCGGCTTCGCGTGGCAGAGCAAGGCGTCGGCGAACGGCATCAACTTCTTGTTCGGCTTCCAATTCACGGCGGCAAACGTGATGGCCTCGAACACGTGCTCGCTCGGCGGACAGCAACTGACCGCAAGCGTGTCCGTTCCGGTCAAGTACCGCTACCGCGCGGAGATCCCGAGCGGCGGGCGCAAAGGCGACAGCGCGTGCTTCGTCGAGGTGCTGAAGGGATCGTTCGACGCCGAGCTCGCCGGTGACAAGCTGCTGATGACCGTTGGCGGCAAGACGATCGAGTGGGCGAGCGCCGGCGGCCGGAGCGGCATCTACGGCGACTGGACCGCGACGGTCGATGGCCTGACGCTGACCTGGTCGATGGGCGGCGGCAAGATCCGCGCGCGCGCCGCGTGCCCAGGCGGAACCACGGCGGAAGTGTCCGTCTCGGCGGAGTTCAAGAACTTCGTCGACATCCTCGAGGCCGGCAGCAAGCAGGTTGGCGACGAGTCGTTCAGCTGCTCGATCTCGGTCGCGAAGGCGATGGCCGGCTACCGGTTCGATGGCGATGATCTGGTCCTGACGATCGATGGCAAGGACACGCGCTTCGAGCACGACTAGATCGGCTGAGCTGCCGCGCGGCGCAAAGGATTGTCTTGCGCTTCGCGCGTTCGCCTGGTGTTCCGCTGGTGTTCCGCTGGTGTTCCGCTGGTGTTCCGCTGGTGTTCCGCTGGTGTCCCGCTCGTGTTCCCGAGTTACACAAAACGCACAGAGGCCACGGAGGCCACAAAAAAGAGATCAATTTCGGGGCGTTCGTGCTCGAGCGAACCCAGCGGTCGAGATCCTGTCGCCGTGCGCCTCGACTGAATTAGTCGCCCGCACGAAGCGTGCTTGCAACGGGCGATTGTCATCGAGGCGCGACGCCACAAGATCTCGATCGTGGGTCGGCTGCGGCGCAGGTGCGCGCCGAAAATGATCTCCTTTTTGTGGCCTCCGTGGCCTCTGTGCGTTTCGTGTTAACTCCGGTACACGAGCGGAACACGAGCGAACGCGACGAGCGGAACGCGCGACGGCAAAAAAAGATCAATTTCGGGGCGTTCGTGCTCGAGCGAACCCAGCGGTCGAGATCCTGTCGCCATGCGCCTCGACTGAATTAGTCGCCCGCACGAAGCGTGCTTGCAACGGGCGAATGTCATCGAGGCGCGGCGCCACAAGATCTCGATCGTGGGTCGGCTGCGGCGCAGGTGCGCGACGAAAAAGATCTCCTTTTGTGGCCTCCGTGGCCTCTGTGCGTTTTGTGTTAACTCCGAAACACGAGCGGAACACGAGCGGAACACGAGCGGAACGCGCGACCGCTCGAACGCACTAGAGCGCGAAGTGCTGGCGGAGCGTCGCGACGAGCTCCTTCTGACCGAGCCGCTCGAGCTCGGGTAGTGCCAGCTTCGCGATCGCCTCACCCTCCGTCGCGCGGCCGGTCACCTTGAGCGCGAGCGCGTAGAGCCCGCGCGCGTACGGCAAGTCCGTCGGATTGCCGGCATGCTTCTCGGCGAGCGCGACCGCTTCCTCGAGGAGCGGCACCGCAGCCTTCACGCTGGTCACCATCGTCAGTTGCGCGACCGCGACAAGCGGCGGAACGATCTCGACGTCGGAGTTACCGAACACGGCGCGGCTCGTTGCGAGCGCGTCCTTGCAGCGCGCGAGCGGATCGCGCTTCTGCACCTGTGCGACCTGACAACGCGCCATCGCGACGCGGGCCCCGACCGCGGTTGGTGCGCTCTGCAAAGCAGCGAGCGCGTCGAGCTCGCGCGCGGCGTCGTCGACTCTGCCGAGATACATCGCGTTCGATGCGGCGGCGAGGCGCGCGCCGAGCGTCTCGTCGTGCGAGGGCCCGAACCGAGCGGTGAAGATCGAGACAGCGCGATCGAGGTGGACCTGCGCATCTTCCATCTTCCGCGAGAACTGCAGCGCGACGCCGAGGTTCTGTTCGGACGAGCCACGCATCATCATGGGCGCGAGCTCGAGGGATTCGAACGTCGCGATCGACTTCTCCAGCAATGTGCGCGCACGCGCGACATCGCCTTGCGCGAGTGCACGCTGGCCGGCCGCGTTGTGGAACATCGCGATCAAGCCGGGGCTGCCGGCACGCGCGATGATCGCTTCGGCTTCGGCGTCGCTCGTCGTCGCCGCGCGATCCGGAACGTCGCGCAGTACGTAGACCGTCGCGCGTGCCCGCGCGAGCACGAGGTCGTCGCCGTTGCGTGTCGCGACGTCGACGGCGGCGAGCGCACTTTGTAAGGCATCACGCTGCTTGCCGAGGCGCTGGTTCACGATGGCGAGATCCATGTGCCACGACGCGGTGAGCGCGGGGTTGTTCGCGGATGTCACGTCGAGCGCACGCAGTCGTGCGAGGCGCTCCGCATGTGGCAGAGCTTCGTAGGACTGCAACTCGGCGAGGAGCTTGCGTGACGCCGATGTCGCATTCGCCTCGACGGCCGGCGGGCTCGCGGTCACGCGACCCGGCGCGCAGTTCTCGGCGGGGATGCCCATCGGCAGCTCGTCGAGGTAACTCCCGACATCGCGGCCGGCTGCGATCGCGACGAGGTGTTGCGAGATCCAGCGCGAGCCGGCCCGCGCGCACCATCGCGACCGCAGCGAGGCTGCGTCCTCGGATTCGCAAGCACCGGCGAGCACGCGATTGCCGGAGGCTCGCTCGCGCTCCACGAATGCCAGCAGCTTCGCGAGTACCTCCGGCCGATCGGAGAGCACGTGCGCCAGCTTCTCGCGAGTGGCTGCCGATGGCGGTTGCAGATCTGCGCGGCACTTCGACGAATCGCGCATCGCGAAGACCGTCACGGCGAGCGCCGCGGCGCTCACGAGCGCGACGCCACCGACGATCCACCGCGTGCGTCCCGATCCGAGCAGCGACCGCAGCTCCGACGCGCACGTGGCGAGCGAGCCGAAGCGCTGCGCGGGATCGGGATTCGTGCCGCGGGTGACGAGTGCATCGACGCGGCGATCGCCGGTGAGTGCGCGGCGCACGACTTGCCAGAACGCGTACTCGTCGCTCGCGGCGTTCGGGGCGCCGCCTTGCTCGAGCTCGGGCGCGATATACCCAGGCGTGCCGCCGCTCGCCGCGCCACCGCCAGACGGCATCGCAAGCCCGAGATCGACGATCACCGCCTTGTCTCCGGCGACGACGATATTGTCGGGCTTGACGTCGCAGTGCACGAGCTCGGCGGCGTGGATCGCGGCGAGCCCCTCCGCGACATCGATCAGCGCTCGCAGTCGTGCCGCGACCGACGCGGTCCAACACCACGCATCGAACGGCGTGCCGGCGACGCGCTCCATCGCGAAGTAGACATCACCGTCGACTTCACCGAAGTCGTGCACGGCGACGACGTTCGGATGCCGGATCTGCGCGAGTGCCTGCGCTTCGCGTAGCAGCACACCGCCACGGGCCGCGGGAAACTTGATCGCGACCTCGCGCTTGAGCACGGGATCCCAACCGAGCAACACGACGCCGAGTCCTCCGGCGCCGAGCGTGCCGCGCACGTGATAACGCCCGACGGTCCACGGCTGCGCGTCCCCCGCGTCCTCGTCGTGCGCGTGCAGCCAGACCTCGCGACATGCGTCACACGACTCGAGGTGGGCGAGTCGTCCGTCGCCCGTCGCGACAGGTGTTGCGAGCTCCTCGTCGGAGAGGCACGTCACGGCACGCATGGTATCGTGACGACGCAGACAGCGCATGGAGGAAGACCTCGCAGTAGCAAGAGCGGCGGTGGCCGGCGAGGCCGAGGCGCTCGCGAAGCTCGAAGCGGGTCCGTTCAGGCAAGCGCGCTCGCATCTCGCCGCGCGCAAGTTCGCCTCGTGGATCGTCGAGGAAGCGGTCCAGCAGGCGCGCATCGCGCTGATCGTCGAGGGCGGCCTCGCGCGTTACACCGGCAGCGGCTCGCTCGCCGCATACGTCCGCGTCGTCGCGATCCGATTCGCCCTCAAGGCGACGCCAACCCGCGGCGACGACACGGTCGCCGACCAGCTCGACGACACAGCACCGACCCCCGAGCTCGCCACACTCAAGGCCACGTACGGTGCGCTGGTGCGCGAGGCCGTGCTCGAAGCGTGGCGGTCCCTTCCGTCACACGATCGCTTCGTGCTGTCGCTCGAGCTCCACGGCCGGATGTCGATCCAGAGCATCGCGGCGCTCTACAACATTCATAAAGTCAGCGCCGCGCGCAAGCTCTCGAAGAGTCGCGACGTCTTGCTCGAGGCGGTGCGCTCGCGCCTGCGCGATCGCATGGGCGCCTCGGTCGAGACCGTCGATAGCGTCCTGCGGCTGGTCAGCTTTCCGGTCTCGCCGAGCGATCTATCGCGCGCTTCTGGTGTCTGAATTGGAGCAATCGGTGCGACTGATCGATCTTCATTGCGTCCGGACGACGTGTTGATAGCTTCCCCCGCGATGCGTTGCCTCCTCCTCGGCCTGACCGCGTGCTGGTCGACCTCGCCGCCACCGTCGAAGACGCCCGCACCGGCGCCGCTCGTCGTCGGGCCGGTGGTCCCCGCGCCGGCGCCTCCGCCCGCACCCAAAGCGTATCGCTTGCCCGTCGACGTCGCCGCTGCGCTCGCGACCGAGGCGCTCTCCGGGAACGTGCTCGTGCCGGCGTACGCGCGGCTGTTTCCGACCGAGGTCGCGGCACGAGCGGACGCACAGGCGCCGGACCTGCGCGGCGCGGTCGCGATGCGCGTCGTGCGCGATCACGGCGACGTCGTCGCGGTCGAGACGGCGCCGGTCGCGGACTGCATCGCCGGCTTCTCGTTGCCGTATCACCTGACCGTGTTCGTGCGGCGCGACCAGCTCGTGCCGCGCGCGAAGAACGACCGGATAAAGATGTTCGCGGATGGAACCGGCGTCGCGATCGATGGCGGTGCGCCCGTCGAGATCAGCGCGACCGGCCTCGCGTGGCGCTCGACGGAGCTCGCCGCGACGAGCGTCCCGCCGAGCGAGCACCAGCTCGCGTATGCGGCGCCGCCGCGCACGCAGGCCGCACAGCTGCCGGCCATGACCGGCGAGCCCATGGTCTGCGACTACAAGGTGGGCACGACGACCCTCACCGAGTGGCGCGCCGAGCGGAAGCGAAAGCGCGACGCGGAGGCGGAGAAGGCGCGTGCAGAGCGCGCGGCGCAGCTTGCCACGCTCGCGCGCGAGGGCGAGGCGGAGCAGCAGAAGTGCAAGGCGAGGGAAGCCGCGGCGGCCAAGCGCAAGAGAAACGCAAAGGACCCATTCCCCCGCATCAGCTCGTGTGTGTTCGTGGGATCGCTCGGTCCCTCGGGGCTCGGAAGCGCGGGCCTTAGTTCCGGCCGCTCCTACGATCTCCTCGACGAGGAGCGCTACGTACCGTATTGCAGCGTGCGCGAGCCGCCCCGGTACACGAGCACGACAACGCCCGTTGTCCCGCCGCCGACGATCAACGGTGTCGCGATGCCGTGGCCCGATGGCCACTCGAGCGTCGTCGAGATCGGCGGCAAGTACTTCGCGGATGTCGAGCATGGCTGTGGCCGCAGCCGCATGATCGTCGACCGCGGCGGCCTCGAAAAAGGCGGATTGGGGGCCGGTAGGATGGGTCGAGGTAACGAGCAGCAAGTCCAGGTCTGGGTCCCGAAGGCAGGGCCGGTAACGTGGCCCGATGGATCGCCGGCCGGAACGTACAGGGGCGTGAAGCGATATCGCAACGTCACCGAGATGGGCGATCGGATCTGCGTGCGCGTCGGCAACGTCGCCGAGATGGTCTGCCACGACAAACGCGTCGCGAAGACCGAGATGGTGTTTCCGAGCCTTTTACGCGACTGATGGCATGTGAGATGAAGAGCCTCCGAACGGAGGCTTCCATGCTGAAAGAATTTCGCGACTTCATCATCAAAGGAAACGCGCTACAGCTCGCCATCGGCGTGATCTTGGCGGTCGCGTTCGGCGCGCTCGTCGTCGCGTTCACCGAGGGCGTGTTGATGCCGCTGATCGCGGCCGTCGTCGGCAAGCCAGACTTCAATTCGCTGACGTTCACCGTGAACGGCTCACCGATCCTGTACGGGAGAGTACTGAGCGCGGCGGTGAACCTCGTGTTGGTGGGCTTCGTGCTGTTCCTCGTCGTCAAGGCGGCGAACCGCGTGGTCCCTCCACCCAAGGCGGGAGAGACCGACCACGATCTGCTCGCCCAGATTCGCGACGAGCTGCGTAGCCGCCCACGCTAGGGCCAAAAGGGAAGTGACGCTCGCGCACACCGAGACGGTTTAGCGCAGCCCGAGCTCGACCCCGCGCGCGGTGCGCCACGCGTCGAGGTCGGCGGTCGTCACGCGCGCCTCGTGATGTAGCGTCCAGTTGAGGCACGCGATCAGGTCATCGGCGTCCTCGATGCCGATGCCGAGCCGGATCAGGCGATCGATGCCGGCGCGCGCGACGACGTCGTCGGGCGTGAAGTACTCCGACACCGTCCGGTGGTGGTTGATCTTCGTCGGCAAGCCGTCGAACGACAGCGCGTAACGCGGCACGCCCGTCGACGCGAGGACGTCGGCGATGTGGCGGTGGCGGAGCTCGTCGGCGCCGCCCACGCGAAACGCGACGATCGAGCCCGTGCGTGCGTAGTCACGCGCGATCACGGCAGCGTCGGGGTGGTCGGGCAGGGCGGGAGAGAACGCACGCTCGACGCGCGGGTGCGAGGCGAGAAAACGCGCCACGCGCGCAGCGGTCTCGCAGCGCCGTGCGTGGCGCTCGTTCGCGCCGGCCAGCGCGGGCACGATCGCACGCGCGCGATCGTCGTCGAGGATCCCGCCGCGCATCGCGACCAGGTCCATGATCTGGTTGCCGAGCTCGGCGTCGTCGGTGGCGATGTACCCGCCGAGTGCGGCGTCACGACCGCCGAGCGCCTTGGTGAGGCTGCCGATCACGATCGCGACGCCTTGCGCGAGGAGCGGCGTGCGAAACGCCCACGGCGTCGCGATCGTCGAGTCGATCACGAGCTTGGTCGTCGGATTGCGCGCGCGGACCGTCTGCACCAGCGCGCCGATGTCCTGCGCGTGCATCAGCGGATTCGTGAACGTCTCGGCAAACACGAACCGGGTCTCGGGCTTGATCGCCGCCGCGAGCGCGGCGTGATCGCCATCGTCGACGAGCGAGACCGTCGCGCCGATGCGCCGCGCCGTGTGCTCGGTGAACGTCTTCGTCTTGTTGTAGACCTGCCGCATCAGCACGGCGTGTGTGCCGGTCGCGAGCAGCGCGTCGACGACGAGCGCGTACGCCTGCATCCCGCAGTCCGTGACGAACGCGCAGCGCGCGCCCTCGAGACCGCGCAGCGTCGCGATCAACGCCGCAGTGCCGGGCGTTCCATAGCGCGCATAGAGATGCGGCAGCTCGGACCACGCGCCGTCGCCGCGGAGCATGAACGCCAGCTTCGCTTCTTGCCACGCGACGACGTTCGGCGAGCCGAGTAGATCACGCTGGATCGTGCGGTGCTCGGGATTGAGCCACGCGACACCCTCGACGCGCGCGCGTTGATCGAGCGCACCGTGCAGCTCGCGCGTCGCCGGTGCCATGCGCGCGAGCGGCGGCCGCTCGGCCGGGCAGCCCTTCGGATCGAGCCAGTCGCAGAGCTCGTTCATTCACCACCGACACCGAGCCACAGCGTCTGTTCGACGCGACCGAGCTCGCGGATCTGCTGCTCGAGATCGCGCAGCGTCACGTCGTCGCTCGGCGACACGATGAACGCTTGATGCGTGACGAGCGGTTCGTTGCGATGCGCGCGGTTCTGCACGGCGAGCCCTGCGCGGCGCACGAGGGAATCGATGCGACGCGCGAGCCCGGGATGCGCTTCGGCCGTGACGCGGAGGTAGTGACGGCGCGGCGGAACAGGGGACGGCTTGACCTGGCGCGGTGCCGGCCACTGGACCGAGTTGTCCTGCGCGAGATCGATCAGATCACCAAGGATCGCGGTCGCGGTCGGCAACGCACCCGCACCCTTGCCGAACAGCGAGAGGTCACCGGAGGCGGCGCACTTGAGATAGACCGCGTTGTATTCCTCCTCGACGGAGGCAAGCAGGTGCCAGTCGGGAAGCAGCAGGGGCTCGACGCCCGCGCTGATGCCCGTGCCGCGACGCGCCGCGTGCGCGACGAGCCGGATCCGGAAGCCCATCGCCTCGGCGAGGTCACAGTCGGCGGGCCACAGCTCGCCGATGCCGCGCACCGCGAGCTGGTCCGGCGGGATCCAGAAGCCGAAGGCGCGATACGCGAGGATCGAGAGCTTCGCCGCGGCGTCGTGCCCGTCGATGTCGGCCGATGGGTCGGCCTCGGCGAGCCCGAGCTTCTGCGCTTCCGCGATCGCGCGGTCGAGCGCCCACTCGTCTTGCTCGAGTCGCGTGATGATGTAGTTGCACGTGCCGTTGACGATCGCCTCGAGCGAGTCGACCTCGTCGGCGCGATGCGAGAGGTGGCGAATGATCGGCAGCGCCGCGGCGGCCGCCGCTTCGCAGAGCAGCGGCGTCTCGGTCCGCTGCGCGAGCACGCCGAGCTCGGCGAGCTTGCGCGCGAGGAGCGCCTTGTTCGCCGTGACGACCGGCTTGCCCGCGGCGAGCGCGGCCGTGACGGCGGACTCGACCTCGAAGCCGCCGGCGACCTCGACGATCACGTCGACGTCCGGATCGCCGACGAGCTCGATCGCCTTCGTCGTGCGCGCGATGCCTTCCGCGAGCGCGCCGCGTGACTTCGTCACGTCGCGCACCGCGATCTTCGTGACGCGAAACCGCACGCCGTAGCGCTCGGTGATGTCGGCCTGCTGGCGCGAGAGCAGCTCGAGCACGCCGCCACCGACGGTGCCGCAGCCGATCATGCCGATCCGGATCTCGCGGATCGGCTTCTGGCCGACGCCCTCGAAGCGCACGCGCGGCGACGCCGGCACGAACGCGCCTGCATCGCGCAGCAGATCGGCGAGCCGATCCTGATCCGCGAGGAACGCGTCGTGGCCGTACTCGGAGTCGAGCTTCCACAGCGAGCACTGCGCACCGACGGCCTGCAGCTCGCGATACAGCTCGTGCTGGAGCGGATACGGGAACAGCAGATCGCCTGGGACGCCGATCACGAGCACGTCGGCGGTGACGCGCGCGAGCTCGGTGCGCCCCTGTGCACCGCGATCGATCGCGTCCGAGAGCAACAAGAACGTGCGCACCGGGAAGCGCTCCGCGAACCGCTGCCCGTGATGATCGAGGTACGCCGCGACGGGCGGCACCTCGAGGCCGGGCGCGAGCACGCCGAACCGCGTGTCGAGCTCGTCGCGACCGCGATACGTCAACATGCCGAGCTGGCGCGCGCGCATCATCCCGGTCGCGACGTCGCCGGTGCGAAGCCCATCGCGAACGAGCTCGCGCTGCAGGTGCCGCGTCGCCGTGCCCCAGCCGTCGGGGCGCAGCCCGGCGGAGATCGTGATCAGGCGCGTGCAGCGATCCGCGTAGCGCGCCGCGAACGCGATCCCGACGAGCCCACCGAGGCTCGCGCCAATGTACGTCGCCGGCGTCTGGCAGCCGATGCCTTCGATCCACGCTGCGATCAGATCGGCGAGGCCGAGCGCGGACAGCGGGGGAATCGGACCGTCGTCGAAGCCGCGCCACGTCGAGCCGTTGCCGGGCCAGCACGGGCACAACACCGTCATGCGCGCTGGATCGATCAGGTCGGGCGCGTCGAGCGCGGGCCACCATGCATCGACGCCGCTCGCCGGATCGCCGAGCGGAAACGGCGATGCCGTGATGCCGCCGACGACGATCACGACGGGCGCGGTCCCGAGCGGCGCGCCGAGCATGTAGCCACCGAGCACGACCTCGTCGAGCACGTGACCTTCGACGACCATGGCATCGCGCGTGACCTCCAATCGTCGAGGGACGCGACACTGCTCGACCTCCGCAACCGGCGCTATAGCGGACATGTGTCCGGGATAGTGGACCGCTACGAACGCGGGGTCAAGGTGAAGAAGAACGTCGCGCCGACCCCGACCTGGCTCTCTGCCCAGATCCGGCCGTCGTGCGCATCGACGATGCCGCGCGCGATCGAGAGCCCGAGGCCGGCGCCCTTGTACATCTCCTTCTTGCTCCGCCAGTAGCCTCCGAAAAGCAGCGGCAGCTCGGCCGGGTCGATGCCGGGGCCCGAGTCGCGCACGAAGAACACCACTTCGCCGCCGTCACTCGCGCCGATCGAGATGCGGCCGTTCTTGCTCGTGACCTTGAGCGCGTTCGCGAGGAGGTTCGAGATCACCTGCACCGCGCGCTCGGCGTCGACGTCGATCATCGGTAGCTTCTCGGACACGTCGACGGAGAACGCGATCTTGCGTTCCTGCGCGAGCGGCGTGAAGAGCTCGGCCGCCGCCTTGATGATCGCATCGGGTGCGGTCGGCCGGCGGTCGATCGAGAGCTTGCCCGCTTGAATGCCGGCGAAGTCGACGAGGTCCTCGATCTGCCGCGCCATCCGCGCCGACTGGCGCTGGATGCGATCCACGATCGAGAGGATGCGGTCTGCCTTGGGCATCGTCGGATCGACGAGCTGCTGCAGCGTCGCCACGCCCATCACGATCGTTCCGAGCGGGTTACGCAGGTCGTGCGAGACCACGGACAGGATCTCCTCGCGCGCGCGCATCGCTTCCTCGGCCTCGATCCGCGCCGTGCGTTCGGCCTCCGACAGCTCGAGCCGCAGGAGGGCGAGCGCGCACTGCCGCGCGAGGATCTGCAGGAACGCGCGATCGCTCGCGCCGACGGCATTCGCGCGATCGTAGGTGATCGCGATCGCGCCGATCGGCGGACCCTCGTGCGCGATCGGCACCAGCGCATACGTGACGTCCTCGGACGCGACGGTCTCGATCATGCGCTCGTACGAGCTCGGAAACCGCGCGCGATAATCCGCGAGCGAATCGATGAACAGCGGCGCGCCGGCGCGCACGGCCTCGCAGAGCGGCGCGTCCGCATCGAGCGGTATCGTGAGCCACCGATCCGCGGAACCGCGCGGCAACGGCGAGACCGCCGAGAGCCGCAGCATTGCTTTGGCGCGATCGAGCAGCCAGATGCCGCCATATGCCGCGCCGAGCGCCGCGATGCCGGTGGTCGTCACCGTGCGCGCCACGGCATCCTCCGAGGTGGCCGCCGCCAGTGCGCCCGTGACCTCGAGGAGCAGCTCCATGCGCTCGGCCCCGCCAGACATGCTGCGGGTATCGTACGTTCCCGAGCACCGGAACAGGCGCATACCGCCAACGAATTCGCGGCCGTTGGTTCAAAGATCGGAGCGAGCCCGCCCGACTTGCTACATTCGAGGCCATGGCTCCGGATAGCGGAATCGCGCTGAGCGACACGCAGCGTGCGACGGAGCCATCTGCCGCGACCGAGGCCTCGCGACTCGAAGCGGGCGCGAAGGCGGGCGACTATGTCGTCGAGCGGTTCTTGGGCGCCGGTGCGATGGGCGAGGTGTATGGAGGCAGGCATCCGGAGATCGGCAAGCGCGTCGCGATCAAGATCCTGAAGCCGTCGCTTGCGGCGTCCGCCGAGGCAGCGGAGCGCTTCAAGCGCGAAGCGCGTGTCGTCAATCAGATCGATCACCCGAACGTGATCGACGTGTTCGCGTTCGGTCGGCTCGATGATGGCCGGCTGTATCTCGTGATGGATCTCGTCGACGGCGAGACGCTGCGCGCGGCGGTCGCGAACGGCCCGATGGACATCGCGGCAACGCTCGACATCCTCGATCAGATCGCAGACGCACTCGACGCCGCGCACGCAAAAGGCGTCGTGCATCGCGACCTCAAGCCCGACAACGTGATGATCGGCCCGGCCGGGAAGGTCTTCGTCCTCGACTTCGGCATCGCGAAGCTGCTCACCACGAGCGAGCTGCCGCCGAGCTCGATGCTGACGGGGCAGGGCGCGTGGATCGGAACGCCCGGCTACATGGCGCCCGAGCAGTGGAGCGCCGACGGTGCGGGGCCCGCGTCGGACCGCTACGCCCTCGGCGTGATGGCGTTCGAGCTGCTCTCCGGCAAGCTGCCATTCCAGGCGCCGACGCTGCCGCAGATGATGGAGCAGCACTTCCGCGCGCCGGTGCCGGCGCTGTCGACGCGCGGCGCGGTGCCGGCACGCTCGATGTTCGATCCGGTCCTCGCGCACGCGATGGCGAAGGATCCGACGAAGCGTTACGACAGCGCCAAGGAGCTCGTCGCGGCGCTGCGAGATGCGTCGGGAAAGAAGCTGCGCCGCGTCGCTGGCGGCGCGCGGCGGCCGGTCGTGGATCCCGGCCCGGCGGCGATCGGTGGTGGTCTGCTCGCGCTCGCGATCGTCGCGGTCGTGCTCGTGCGCGGCGGCGCCGAGCGCGAGGAGGCCTCGACCACCGCGTCGTCGTCGGGCTTCGTGCAGCTCGAGGTTCGATCGAACCCGGCGCGCGCGACCGTGCTGCGCGGCGATCGGATGTACGGCACCACGCCCGCGAAGCTCGAGGTGCGCGACGGCGAGCAAGTCGATCTCACGATCAAGAAGCCGGGCTACGCGCCGGAACGCAAGGCGCTCGCGGCGAGTGAGGAGACGCGGGCCGTCGATGTCGTGCTTCGCCAGATCAACGGCTTCGAAGGCACGTGGGTGCTCCCCGACGGGCAGCTTCGCGCGTTCACGCGCAGCGGCGACGATCACGTCGACGTCTACAAGCTCGCGTCTCTGAAGGGCGAGAAAGAGTTCTATCGAAAGTTCCTGTTCGAGGACGCTCCGGCGGGCGTGAGGTTTGCTTCGACCGACACCGTCGTCGACCAGCGAGCACCGAGCGAGCCGAGCTGTCAGGTGCCGGTGCGCGTGGAGTACATCTACGATCCGCAGCGCGACGTGCTCGAGGTGCGGCCCGAAGGCGTCGAGACGGGATATCAGAACGGGCGCTGCGTCGTGCACAACCGCGAGCTCGTCGCCGCGATCTCGCTCGTGCGCGCAGATGCGAGCACGGCCGCCGATGTGCGCGTCACGCATGCGCCGATGGGCGGGCCGGTCGATCAGCCGAGCCTCACGCAGCGTCCCGACCAAAACCTCAAGAACAGCGACCTCGAGGAGAAGAAGCGACAGCTCCAGAAGATCGAAGAGGGCCAGAAGCTGCGCAAGCCAGCGCCGACGAAGGAGCCGCCGCCGCCGAAGGGCAAGAAGGCCGCGGCGAACATCGACAAGAAGCTCGACGGCCCGAACAGCAAGGAAGCGTTTCCTGACAAAGCGCCAGCACAGGCGCAGAACACGCCAAATGCGCCTCCCGAGCCACAGCAGCAGGTCCGCGGCGACTCTCAGATCGCCCCACAAGTGAAGAAGTAAAACGTCCGCGTCCGACGGTTCGCCCGTCCAGAGGATCGCGATACGCTAGAGCTGTGGGAGACGAGAAGCAGGCTCGCCATGTCCTTGCCGACATGCAAGCGCGTCTCGCTCGGAGCGCGTACGACGCGCTCGACATCCCGGGCGGTGATGTCGCGCCGGATCAAGTGCGCACCGCCTTCCTCGAGCTGACCAAGACCTATCACCCGGCGAAGTTCGCGCGCATGCCGAACGACGTGTACAAGCTCGCGAACGAGGTCTTCCTCGGGCTGCGTGCCGCGTACGATCAGCTGTCGCGTCCGCGCAACTCGCCCGTCCGGCAGAGCGGCCCTGTACCGTTCATCGCGAACAAGACGCCCGCCCCGGAGCTGGTCCGCACGCCGCCGTCCGCCGTGCCATCGCGCCAGCCCGCGCCCCGCGGGAACGTGCCTCCACCGCCGAGCCCGGCGTTAAGCCCGGCCACGCAGCGCGGCGCACCACCGGCGCCATCGGCGTCGACTTCTCAAGCGCGACCCGCGATCTCGACCTCGCAGCAACCGCCGACACCGCGCCCCGGCGCGCCGGCGACGAACCACCGTCCCGGGACGCAGCCCGCGACGCAGCAGATTCGCCGTATGACACCGGTCGGTGGGGTGCCGGCGGTGCCCGCGACCGGGCCGCGCGTCGTGGTCACGCAGCCGACACCGTCCGCCGGCACGCCCGCCGTGAAGCCAGTCGAGCCCGAGCTCGCCGGTGTCTACGATCAGTTTGCGAAGGGCCAGTGGGAGCAGGCGCGCACGACGCTGAACGCGCTGATCGCGCTCCAGCCGCGGCCGCGCTATCGCGCGCTCCTCCAGTACTCGCTCGGACGTGAAGCGCAGCTCTCGCGACGCCTCGACGAGGCCCGTGTCGAGCTGCAAGGCGCCCTCGAGATCGATCCCGATCTGCAGCTTGCCAAGACCGCGCTCGCCGAGCTGTTCACTCGCCGCAAGTAGGTATACTGGCCCAGGGATGGCGCGCGTTATCGGCATCGATCTCGGGACGACGAACTCGTGCGTCGCCGTGCTCGAAGGTGGAGAGCCAACCGTCATCCATAACCAAGAGGGCGGCCGGACCACGCCGTCGATGGTGTCGTGGAACCAGGATGGCGACGTCGTCGTCGGCGCCGCGAGCAAGCGGCAGATGGTCACGAACCCGCAGCGCACGGTCTACGGCGCGAAGCGGCTGATCGGGCGCAAGTCGAGCGACCGCGATGTCCAGCAGCTTGCGACCCGACTGCCCTATGCGATCACCGCGGCGAAGAACGGCGATGCGTGGGTCGAGATCGCAGGGACGCCGCGCTCTCCGCAAGAGATCTCGGCGCACGTCCTCGCGAAGATGAAGCGCGTCGCAGAGGACTATCTCGGCGAGACGATCAGCGAAGCGGTCGTCACCGTGCCCGCATACTTCGACGACGTGCAGCGCCAGGCGACGAAAGACGCCGGCGCGATCGCCGGGCTCACGGTCCGCGCGATCCTGAACGAGCCGACGGCGGCCGCGCTCGCGTATGGCATCCAGCACCAGACCAATCAGCGCCTCGCGGTGTTCGACCTCGGCGGCGGCACGTTCGATATCTCGATCCTCGCGATCGAGAACGGCGTGTTCGAGGTGCTCGCGACCCACGGCGACACCACCCTCGGTGGCGATGACTTCGATCGCGTCATAATCGACCTGCTCGCGGATCAGTTCGCGGGCGAGCACGGCATGGATCTGCGCAAGGACTCGGTCGCGTTGCAGCGCCTGAAAGAGGCCGCGGAGCGCGCGAAGATCGAGCTGTCGTCGGCGATGACCACCGACGTCAACTTGCCGTTCATCGCGGCGGGCGCGAACGGGCCGATTCACTTGATGCGCGAGCTCGAGCGTGGCCAGCTCGAGCGTGCCTGCAAGCCGCTCCTCGACCGGCTCGAAGCGCCGTGCTTGAAGGCGCTCGCGGATGCGCACTGCAATCCGGCAGATATCGATCAGGTGCTGCTGGTCGGCGGCATGACGCGCATGCCCGCGGTGCAGGAGCGCGCCGTCCGCATCTTCGGCAAGCCCGCGAGCAAGGGCGTGAACCCCGACGAGATCGTCGCGATGGGCGCCGCGGTGCACTCGGGCATCATGGGCGGCGAGCTGCAAGAGGTCGTGCTGCTCGACGTGACGCCGCACAACATGGGCGTGAAGGTCTCGGGCGACAAGATGAGCGTCGTGATCTCGGCGAACACCAGCATCCCGACGCGCGCGAAGAAGGTCTTCGCGACCACCGAGGACAATCAGAACTTCGTCGCGATCGAGATCCACCAGGGCGAGCACGACCTCGCGTCGCGCAATCGCCGGCTCGGCCGGTTCGTGCTCGGTGACCTCAAGGCAGCGCCGCGTGGTCAGACCAAGGTCGAGGTCAGCTTCACGATGGACGCCGACGGCATCCTCGAGATCACCGCGACCGAGATCGGGACGGGCCGCGCCGCGAGCGTGACGATCGAAGCATCGAGCGGGCTCACCACCGAGGAGATTTCACGCCTCGGCAATCGCGTCGGCGGACAGATCGTTCACGGCTAGCGGCCCGCCTTGAGCTGCTTGCGGAAGCGCGGGCGGATCTTGTGAAAGCTCTGGCGCGCCATCATGAACGGCTCGCGGAACAGCCGATCGAGCAGGGCGCCGGGCTCCGGCAGCGCTTCGTTGAACGACTGCGGATCGTCGGGATCGAACGGTGTCTTCTCGGGCAGCAGCCACGCGAGGAAGCGGCCGGGCTTCTCGTCGACGTTGCGCTTGTGAATACGCAGCTTGTGCGACTTCGCGCGCGCCATGTCGTCGAGCCGCTCGACCAGGTTGTCCGGGTCGGCGAGGACCGCGTCGACTTCACTGTCCTCGAGCCCGCAGTGCTCGCGCATCAGATCGACGCGCGCGTTCCTCAGCGAGTCCGTGGCCGTCGGTGATTCCCACGCGATGCCGAGCTCGGTATCGAAACCCATGCTGCGGTTCGACGTGTTCGCAGAGCTGACGAGCAGGAAGCGATCGTCGACGGTCAGCACCTTCGCGTGAATGAAGACCGGCACGTCGCCTTTCTTGCCGCACGCGCAGCTGTAGTAGACGCCGAGGTGGTGGCCGGTCTCGGCGGCGACCTTGCCGAGCCGCTCGAGCAGCTCCTGCTGATACACGCCGATCGAGATGCGCTCCTTGAAGCCGGCGCTCTTCTCGGGCAACACGAAGATGATCTCGAGCGGTGGGTCGCAGCTCGCGCGCATGCGGCGCTCGAGCGCATCGGCGATCTCATCGCAAGACAGGTATTGGTTCTCGAAGTAGATCACGCGCTCGGCGGCCGCGATCGCGCGCAGGTGCAGCTCGTAGATCTCGTGGACCGACGCGGTCGGCGGATCCGTCATGCGAGGCAACGTGCGGGTGAGGCCGATCGTCGGCGCCTCGACGTCGAACGACGGCTTGATCGCGATCTCCTTGCGCGGCACGTCGGGCAGCTCGAGCGGCTTGCCGGTCGCGGCCTCCCAGCGCTCGCAGAACCACGTGCGGAGCCGGTCGACGGGATCGCCGGTCACGTAGGCCTGCACGTCGTGATAGGGCGCGTGGGTCTTGCTGCCTTCACAGCGCACCTTCGTGTCCGCCTCGTGGCAGCGATCGTCATAGCGCGAGTTGCAGACGTCCATGCCGCCGACGAACGCGATCGAGCGATCGATCGCGATCAGCTTCTGATGATGGCTCGCGCCGCGCGGATGGCTGTTGTCCATCTTCCAGTGGATCCGCTTGTGGCCCAAGAGCTGGAACTTGAGGCGCTGCAGCGGCTCGCGCTCGAACGCGAACACCGCAGACGCGTCCCACGCGAGCATGTAGATGTCGAGCTCCGGCTTCTCTTCGCAGAGCGAGCGCAAGAAGTCGACGAGCTTGGTCGGGTGATCGCAGCAGTCCGCGTCGTCGCCGCGAACGAGCTCGACCTTGCTGGCGAATTGCCAGCCGGTCATGAGGATCGTGCGCTCGGCCTTGCAGCACGCTTCGTAGACGGCCTTGTAGAAGTTTTTGCCGTCGACGAGCACGCCGGATTTCTCCGGTCCATACGTCTCGGAGAAACAGGTCAAACCAGGGACGAGGATCTGGGTCATACGCGCTCCAGCTCTGCAACAACAGGTAAGTGGTCCGACGCGCGCTTCGCTGCGCCTTCGCGCCACGCGCCCGCGCTCACGACTGCGAGCGGACCGCGATAGAGAATGTGATCGAGTGAAAACATCGGGAGGCGCGCGGGCCAGCTGCGCGCGCCGCGGGTGACGGACTTGAGCCCGCAGCACAGGGTGCGGAACGACTTCGATCGCGGCGTGCAGTTGAAGTCGCCCGCGACGATGACTTCCTCGGCATCGAGGCTCTCCGCGATCGCCGCGACCTGCGCGGGCCGTTCGCCCGGCAGAACGGACAGGTGGGTGTTCACCATGGCGAGCTCGCTATTCGCCGCGGGCCATGCGAGCCGTGTCACTAACGCACAGCGCGGTTCCGAGCGGCGGCGGTGCGGCTGGGCGGGTAGGCACATCTGCCGTGTCTCGATGAACGGGAGCCGCGAGAGCGTCGCGATCCCGTAGCGCCCGTCGTCCTTGTCGATACAGGCACCGAACATCGCGGTCATGCCGAGACGCAGCGCCAGATGCTCGGCCTGATCGACGGTGCCGCTGCGCGCACGATGCGCGTCGACTTCCTGCAACGCGACGATGTCGGGCTCGTACGATGCGATGACGTCCGCAATACGCGCGAGGTCGACACGGTCGTCGCGTCCGCGACCGTTTCGAATGTTGTAGGTCATGACACGCAGGCGGGGGCCCACGTCCGAAGTTCGAGCAGGCGCCGTGCCACCACGGCTTGTGGCGGGTTCGCGCGGCGGGCGGTATCGCGCGGATCGGCGTTGTAGGTCCCCGGGGCCGCACGGGTTTACAGGAGTCACGTCGCAGAATCGGCGTTATGTCAACTCACGCCTGGAGGACCGGGCTGGGATAGCCTCGCCACGTGGGCCCGAAGCAAGACCTCGATCCCGGCACGCTCGCGCCGTACTTCGTGCTCGCCGGGCTCGTGCACGCGGCCGCGGTCGCAACCCGGTTCGACGTGCTCGCGGCGAAGCTACCGGAGGGCGCGCCACTCGCGATCATGCTCGCGCAGTTTCCGCTGCTGATGCTGTCGGGCTACTTCGAAGGTCGCCTCGATTACGGCGACCAGATGAAGTCGATGCCGATGTGGATGCGCATCGACTCGAAGGCCGTGAAGGTCGCCTTCACGTTCGGGTTCATGTACCTCGTGGTCGTCGCGGCGCAGACCTGGGACATCAAGATCGGCCCGATCGACCCGAGCCCGCCACTGTCGTTTCCGACCGCGCAACGCGCGATGTGGTTCGCGATGTTCACGCTCGGGTTCGCCATGATCTTCTTCATGGCCGCGGCGTCGATCCTGATCCCGATCCTGCGCTTCCTGACGTATCCGTTGCGGCTGTTGCCGACGTTGGTCGGCGCGCTGCTCGCGATTGGCGTCGGGGCCGGGCTCGGGGTGTTCGTGCTCGCAGCCGTGCAGTCCCAGGAGATCGCGGGTTCGTGAAGAGCGTCAAGGCCGCGATCCGGGCGGATCCGGCGCTGATGGTTGGCGTCATCCTCGCGACAACGCTCGGGCCCCTGCTGCTCGGGCTCGTCCTGAAGCGCAAAGACGACTGACGCGGAATAGCCGCGCGGCCCTGCCCGGTATGTCTCGCGATGCGCGCGATCGGCATGCTCGCAGTGTTGTTCGCGGTTCCGGCTGCGGCGGATCCACCCAAAGGGAGTCTGACGCTGCCCGATATCGTGAAGGAGGCGGTCGAGACGGCGAAGCTCGTCGAACAGAACGGCTCGCTCGGCATCGACGGCACGGTCGCGGCGGGGATCGTGATCAAGCCGCCCTATCACCCGGATGCCGAGCCCGTGCACAGAGGTGGAAGCTGGATCGTGCCGCCCGACCCCAACGACCCGATGGCGCTCGAGATGGGCACCAATTCGCTCCCGTGGCGCGATCGCGTGGAACCGTGGCTGCCGCGGGATTTGTCCCGCCAGCTGAAGCGCGCTGCCGACAAAGTCTGGGACGTCATGCTGCCGAAGCTGTGATCGCCGCGTAGGCTTTTCATATGGCACCGACGCCCCGCACGTTCGAAGGCATGCACTCGACGATCGTGATCGCGAGGCCGGCGCCGCACGTCGTGCTGATGACGATTACGGGCCGCGATGCGGGCGAGCACGGCGATGGGCCGCAGCGGGCCCTCGATGAAGAGCTGCGCACGGGACCGTACGCGCTGTGGATCGATGCGCGGCGTACGCTCGGCGCGTCGGTCGACGTCAGCAACGTCTGGGCGCGCGATTTGCCGAGCTCGGCGACGCGATGAACGTGTACACGGACGGCGCCGCATTCGACGAGGCGCTCCGGGCCGCGACGCACCGCTGACACCCGTTTGTCAGGTTTGACCGATCGGGCGGGACCCGATCGCGATCCGCATTGCTAAGGTGCCTCGTGGCGAAGGACGCGCTCGGCCCATTCAGCGAGACCACCCGCACGTGGTTTCGTCAGAGTTTCTCGGCGCCGACGCCGGTGCAGGCACGCGGCTGGGCGAGCATCGCGCAGGGTCTGCATACGCTCATGCTCGCGCCGACCGGCTCGGGCAAGACGCTCGCCGCATTTCTCTGGTGCCTCGACCGGCTGTCGCGCGAACCGTCGGAGGGCACGCGCGTCGTCTACGTGTCCCCGATCAAGGCACTCGCGTACGACATCGAGCGCAACCTGCGTGCGCCGCTCGCGGGACTTCAGGCCCTCGGCGCCGCGCAGCAGATCGTCGCGGACGTTCGCACGGGTGATACGCCGACGAAGGAGCGCGAGCGGCAGCGCAAGCAGCCCGGCCAGATCCTGATCACGACGCCCGAGTCGCTGTACCTCGTGCTCGCAGGCCAGTCGCGCGAGCGGCTGACCGGCGTCGACACGATCATCATCGACGAGATCCACGCGCTCGCGCCGACCAAGCGCGGCATTCACCTCGCACTGACGCTCGAGCGCCTCGCGCACCTCGTGACTTCGGCCGGCAATCCCGAGCCGCAGCGCATCGGCCTATCGGCCACGCAGCGTCCGCTCGCGGAGGTCGCCCGTTATCTCGGCGGCGACCGTCCCGTCGAGATCGTCGACGCGAGCGCGAAGCCGTCGCTCGATCTCGAGATCGTCGTCCCGGCGCAGGACATGGAGGCGCCGCCGCCCTCGGCGCGGATGGCGCAAGAAGGTGCGAAGACGGATGGCGGCGGCATGTGGCCGCTGATCTATCCGCAGCTACTCGACTACATCCTGAAGCACACGACGACGATCATCTTCGTCAACTCGCGCCGGCTCGCCGAGCGGGTCGCGAATCAGATCACCGAGCTCGCGATCGAGACGAAGGTCGTTCCCCCCGATGTCGAGCTCGTACGCGCGCACCACGGCTCGGTGTCGCGGCATCAGCGCCTCGAGATCGAAGAAGGTCTCAAGGCCGGCCGCCTCCGCGCGATCGTCGCGACCTCGTCGCTCGAGCTCGGCATCGACATGGGCACCGTCGATCTCGTCGTGCAGGTCGAGTCGCCGGGCGCCGTGTCGCGCGGCCTCCAGCGCATCGGCCGCGCCGGTCACCAGGTCGGCGGCGTGTCGCGCGGGCGCATCCTGCCGAAGTTTCGCGGTGACCTCCTCGAGGCGACGGTCGTCGCGCGCCTCATGCTCGACGGCGAGGTCGAATCGATCCGCGTTCCCGACAGCGCGCTCGACGTGCTCGCGCAGCAGATCGTCGCGATGGTCGCCGGCGATGCGTGGAAGGTCGACGATCTCGAGCGCATCGTGCGCCGGACTGCGAGCTATCGCGATCTGTCGCGCGCGCAGCTCACCGGCGTCCTCGACATGCTCGCCGGCCGCTATCCGTCCGACGAGTTCGCCGAGCTTCGCCCGCGCCTCAACTGGGATCGCCAGACCGACGTGCTCGTCGGTCGCCGCGGTGCGCGCCTGCTGTCCGTTGTCTCGGGAGGCACGATCCCCGACCGCGGCACGTACGCCGTGCACATCGGCACCGGTCCGCGGATCGGCGAGCTCGACGAGGAGTTCGTCGCCGAGAGCCGCAAGGGCGAAACGTTCATCCTCGGCGCGTCCACGTGGCGGATCGAGGACATCACGCGCGATCGCGTGAGCGTGTCGCCCGCGCCGGGGCAGCCCGGCAAGATGCCGTTCTGGCGCGGCGAAGGTCCCGGCCGCCCGCTCGAGCTCGGTCAGGCGCTCGGCGCGTTCTGCCGCGACGTCGACGCGCGGCTCTCGAGCGACCCCGTCGCGACCCGCGCGTGGCTGATGGCCGAGTACAACCTCGACGGGTACGCAGCCGACAACTTGATCAAGTACCTCGCGGATCAGCGCGCCGCGACCGGCGGCATGCCGACCGATCGCGCGATCACGATCGAGCGTTTTCGTGACGAGCTCGGCGACATCCGCATCTGCATCCTCACGCCGTTCGGCTCGCGCATCCACGCGCCGTGGGCGCTCGTCCTCGCGAAACGCCTCGAAGGCGAGCTCGGCTATCCGATCCATCCGCTGTGGACCGACGACGGCATCGCGCTGCGCTTCGCCGACGGCGACCTGCTCCCCGACGACGATCAGCTGATCCCGGATCCCGAGGACGTCGAGACCACGCTCGTCGAGGAGCTGTCACGCTCGAGCGTGTTCGCGACGCACTTCCGCGAGAACGCCGCCCGCGCGCTGCTGTTGCCGCGGCGCCGGCCCGGCCAGCGCACGCCGCTGTGGGCGCAGCGCCTGCGCGCGCAGCAGCTGATGGGCGTCGCGCTCCGGTTCCCCGCGTTCCCGGTCACGCTCGAGACCTACCGCGAGGTCCTGCGCGACGTGTTCGACATGCCCGCGCTCGTCGACGTCCTCAAGCAGATTCGCTCGCGTGCGATCCGCATCGAGCCCGCGGTCACCGAGATGGCCTCGCCGTTTGCGCGCTCCCTCGTGTTCGACTACGTCGCCGCATTCCTCTACGAAGGCGACGCGCCACTCGCCGAGCGTAAGGCACAGGCGCTCACGCTCGACCGCAACCTCCTCGCCGAGCTGATCGGCGGCGGCGAGCTGCGCGACCTGCTCGATCCGGAAGTCCTCGACGAGGTCGAGGCCGAGTTGCAGCAGCTCGCAGAGGAGCGCAAGGCACGCACGGTCGATGAAGTTCACGATCTCCTGCGCCGCCTCGGCGATCTCTCGCAGGACGAGCTCAGCGCGCGATCGCTTTTCCCTGTCGCCGACGCGCTCCGCACGTTGACCTCGAGCCGTCGTATCGTCCCCGTTCGCATCGCCGGAGACGAGCGCTTCATCGCCGTCGAAGATGCCGCGCGGTATCGCGATGGCCTCGGCATCGTGCTGCCACCGGGCCTTCCCTCCGCGCTGCTCGACGCCGTCGCGCAACCCGTCGAGACGCTCGTCGCTCGCTACGCGCGTACGCACGCGCCGTTCACCGCCGAAGGTCCCGCACGTCGCTGGGGCATGCCACCCGCGCAGATCGAGCCGGTGCTCGCGCTCCTCGAGGCGCGCAACCAGCTCGTGCGCGGTGAGCTGCGGCCCGGCGGCAACACGAAGGACTCGTGCGACCCCGAGGTGATGCGCCAGCTGCGCCGCCGCACACTCTCGCGACTCCGCGCGCAGGTCGCGCCCGTCGGTGCCGCCACGTTCGCCGCGTTCCTCCCACGCTGGCACGGCCTCGATCAACCGCGCCGCGGCGTGCACTCGCTGCGCGATGCGGTCACGCGCCTCGAGGGCGTCGCTCTGCCGTTCAGCGAGCTCGAGCAACGCATCTTGCCCACGCGCATCTCCGACTATCACCCGCGTATGCTCGACGAGCTCGGCGCCGCGGGCGAGCTCGTGTGGGTCGGCGCCGGCTCGCTGGGCTCGAAGGACGGCCGCATCATCTTGCTACGCCGCGATCGCGCACTGGCCCTCGCACCCGAGCCTTCGTCGATTCCGAACGCGTCGCCGGTGCACGACGCGATCGTCCAGCACCTCCAGCAGGCCGGCGCCTCGTTCCTCGTCGCGATCGAGCAAGCCTGCGCGCCCCTGATCCCGCGTGAAGGCGCACGCCAGACGGTCACCGCCGCGCTCTGGGACCTCGTGTGGTCCGGCACGATCACGAACGACACGTTCGCGCCGCTGCGTTCGCTCGGCGCGCCCGCGGGTCGTCGCGTCAACGTGCACGCGAGCTTCGGCGGCCGCTGGTCGCTCGTCTCCTCACTCGGCGCCGCACCCACGCCCACGATGCGCGGCCACGCTCACGCCACCGCGCTCCTCGAACGCTGGGGCGTCGCGAGCCGCAACGGCGCGCGCGCCGACGAGCTGCAAGGCGGCTTCGCCGTCGTCGGTGACGTCCTGCGCGCGATGGAAGACGCGGGCACCGTCCGCCGCGGCTACTTCGTCGAGAGCCTCGAGGGCGCGCAGTTCGCGTGGCCCGGCGCCATCGATCGCCTGCGCGAAGCACCGCGCGGTCAGGCCCCGCGCGTCGACGTGCTCGCCGCGGTCGACCCCGCCTGCGCGTGGGGTAGCGCCCTGCCCTGGCCACAGCTGCGCGATCCGAACACGCGCCCGGCTCGCCGCGTCGGCGCGACCGTGATCCTCGTCGATGGCGAGCTCGCGGCGTACCTCGAGCCGCGCGCGAAGAAGATCACGACCGGCCAGCTCTCGACCGAGACGATCGAGCTCGCACTCTCCGTCGGGCTGCCGCGCGTCGCGGGCAAGGCGCGTCGCCGCGAGCTCCTCGTCGAGGCGATCGACGGCGAGGTGGCGCAGAGCTCGCCCTACGCACGCGTGCTGCTCGCGAACGGAGCGCGCATCGACTACCGCGGCCTCGTGATGCGCGCACCGATTCCAGGCGTGACGAACCCGGTCGCGCCTGACGAGCCGGAAGAAGAAGACGCCGACGCTACGGACACAGATTGAACGACTTCGTCGGCACCAGGTAGCGCGCGCCGGTGGCGAGCCCGAGCTGCGCGGACATGTTGAGGCCCCAGCAGTAGAGCTCGCGCGACGCGTTGATCGCGCACGTGTGAAACCCGCCCGCGCCGATCTCGACGACGTCCGTGAGCCCGACATCGACCGGGTTCGAGCGAACCGCCTGCGTGTTGTTGCCGACCTCGCCGTCGAGGTTGCGGCCCCAGCACGAGACGCGGCCGGTCGCGTGGCGTGCGCAGACGTGCCATCGGCCCATCACGAGCTGCACGGCATCGGTGATGCCGGTGACCGTGACCGGCAGCGGCGAGTCGGTGGTGGTGTTGTTGCCGAGCTGACCCACGGCGTTGTCGCCCCAGCACTTCACCTCGCCGGAGGCGATCGCACAGGTGTGACCGCCGGAGATGTCCACGGAGAACGACGCGGTGCCGATCCACGAGACATTGGTGATCGGCGCGGCGATCGGCGTCGGGTGATCGTTCGTCGTGCCGTCGCCGATCTGGCCGTACGTGTTGCTGCCCCAGCACTGCGCGTCGCCGGCGGAGTTGCGCACGCAGACGTGCGACGAGGACAGCGCGAGATTGGTGGCGCTGGTGACGTTCAGGACGTCGTTCACGCCGGTGGTGGTCGGGTTGATCGTTCCGTCGCCGAGCTGGCCTTCGCTGTTGCTGCCCCAGCAGCGCACCGTGCCGTTCGCGCGGCGCGCGCACGCGTGCGAGCGACCTGTGCCGACCTGCACGGCGTCGCTCACGCCCATGACGACGAGGGGCGTGGACGACTCGCCACCGAGCGTGCCGGCGCCGAGCTGACCGCCGTCGTTGAGGCCCCAGCAGCGGACGTTGCCGTCCATGCCGGCCGCACACGTCGTGTACTTCGCGGATGCGAGGTGGCGCGTCGGCACGGGCAGGCTCACCGCCTGCGTCTGCGAGCCGCCGCCACGCGCGCCGAAGCCGGCACTGCCCCAGCAGTAGACCTGGCCATCACGTAGGGCGCACGAGTGGTCGCTACCGAGCGCGAGCCGCGCGCACGGTGGCGTGACGAGCGCGGCGTCGATCTCGTCCGCCGCGTCGATCGGGGCCGCGTCGCCCGTCGCGTCGACGCGCGTGCTGAAGCTGCAGCCCGCGAGCGCGACGAACAACAGCGACCTCATCGTCGAAGATCATACTAGGGAGCGTCCCTCGTGGCCGACGAAATCGCGAGGCCGCGACGAGTCCAACTCCGCGTGCTACCTCAAGCTCGCGTGCCCGAGGGCGATACCATTCACAAGATCGCGGCGCGGCTCGCACCGAGCCTCGTCGGCAAGACGCTCGAGCGCGTCACGACGCAAGGCCTCGAGCGCGCGATCACGGGCCGGACCGTCGCGAGCGTCACGGCGCACGGCAAGCACCTCGTGATCGAGCTCGACGACGGTGCCTACGCACGGGTGCACCTCGGCATGTATGGCCGGTGGCGGTTCTACGATCGCCGCGCCGGTGACGCGATGCTCGCGAAGTACTCGCCGGGTCGCGTGAGCCTCGCGCTGGTCACGACCGACGCGGTCTATCTCTGGATCGGCGCGCGCACGGTGGAGATCTCGCAGCGGCGAGCACCGATGCGGGGCGCCGCGATCGCGTCGCTGGGGCCGGATGTCCTTGCCGACGACTTCGATAGCCGGCTAGCCGCGTCGCGCGCGCAACTGCACGGCACGCGCACCATCGCCGATGTCTTGCTCGATCAGCGCGTCGCGAGCGGGATCGGCAACGTCTACAAATCGGAAGTGCTGTTCGTTCACAATGTCGATCCACGCACGCGCATCGACGCGCTCACCGTCGAGGAGCTCGATGCGCTCTACGCGACGTCGCGCGACTTGATGATGGAGAACCTCGGCGCGTGGCCGCGGGCGACGCGCGAACGGTTGTCCGGCGATGTGCCCGGCGACGAGCGCTACTTCGTCTACGGTCGAACCAACAAACCGTGCCGGCGCTGCTCGACGAAGATCGAGTGCTACGCCCTTGGCGATCCGGTGGTGAGATGGACGTGGTCGTGCCCACAATGCCAATCACTGAGGAGTATCGGTGGGGTCAACCGTTAGCGGCCGCCGATCACGCCGGGAGGCTAGTCGAGTAGTCGGTGTGGCACCCGGAACTGTCCTCAACTGCTCGAATCGGGATCAGCCAAGACCTGGTCTCGCGGTTGCTCGTAGGTCTGGCAGCTCGAAAGGACCGTACCCATGGCCGCCACCGCTCTCGCCTACGCCCCATCTATTTCTCCCCTCACCAGCGAAGTCTCGACGACGCTGACGGTTGGCGCAGGTACGGCGTATGAGGTCTTCGCGGACGCCGTGGAGATCCCACGGTGGTTGCCGATCGTGCAGAGTGCACGGGTCCTGACGCGCCACACGGACAACCGCGCCGCCCGCGTCGCCTTCACCCGCAAGCTCGAGCGCGGCTCCCTCGGCTACACCCTCGAGTACAGCTACGACCCCAAGAGCCTGACGGTCCTATGGACGACTCCCGCGTCGTCGAATGTGACCCTGACGGGTGAGGCCCGCTTCATTCCGCTGTCGAACCGCGCGTGTCTCATGCTCTATCGGCTCGTCCTGGACCTTCCGATCGTGGACGACCTCATCAGCAGCGAGCTCGACAAGCACCCCGCCTCGCTCGTCGTCGCCGAGTTCCGCGAGCATCTGCGTCGGCTCTGCTGAGCGCCCCACAACGCTCCCGTGCAGTACACATATCCGCCAAATCTGCGGGACCACAAGAGAAACCCACTGGCGCTGCAAATGGGCCTGCGTAAGATGGTGATCGTGTCTTCGGAGCAACGTACCGATACTGCGCAGGCGGGGCCGATGCTACGCATCCCGTCGCCGCCCAAGCCCGAGGACCGCGAGTCCGTGTTCGCCTCCGGCACCAGCCCGCAGCTAACGCTGAACGAGAAGACGCCGGGCTCCGAGCTGCGCGAGCTCGAAGACAAGCTCAATCGCTGTGTCGCGACGCTCGCGATGCACTTTCAACCGATCGTGCATGCGAGTACGCGCGCGCGTTTCGGTTACGAAGCGCTGATGCGGTCGAGCGACAGGGCGCTGCCGCATCCCGGCGCGATCCTCGACGCGGCCGAACGACTCGAGCGCATTCCGACGCTCGGTCGAGCCGTGCGCTCCGCGACGGCGAAGGTGATCGCGAACGCGCCCGCCGAGCGCGGCGTCATCTTCATCAACCTTCACCTGCTCGATCTGTTCGACAAGCAGCTGACGAGCCCGTTCTCTCCGCTCGCGAAGGTCGCGTCGCGCTGCGTTCTCGAGATCACCGAGCGTACGTCGCTCGAAGGTCAGATCGATCTGCGGTACCGCGTCGCCGAGTTGCGAGAGCTCGGCTTCCGCATCGCGATCGACGATCTCGGCGGCGGTCACGCACGCATGGGCACGTTCTCGCCGCTCGATACCGACTTCGTGAAGCTCGACATGTCGCTCGTGCGCGACGTCGACAAGCACCCGATGAAGCAGCGCCTGATTCGCTCTGTCACCGAGCTGTGCCGCCAGCAGGGCACGAAGGTGATCGGTGAAGGCGTGGAGACCGAGGCCGAGGCGAAGGTGCTCGTCGATCTCGGCTGCGATCTGCTGCAGGGCTATCTGATCGCGCGGCCGATGCCGCCGTTCGCAGATCCGATCTAGTCCAGATCGAACGCGTACACGATGCCGCGATTCGACAGCACGTAGATGCGGCCGTCGGCGGTGACGGTCGGCTGCGCCGAGATGCCGTCGCCCGGATCGAAGTATTCGAGCGTGTCGCCGGTCTTGCGGTCCGCGATGAACATGCCGTCCTTCGCGAGCGAGTAGACGAGCACCTCGTTCCACACGATCGGCGTCGCAGGCTCGCCGCCCTTGCGCGCGCCGACGCGCCACAACACGTTGCCCTCGAGATCGAGCGCGTACGTGCCGAGGTCCGCGACACTCGCGTAGAGGACCTTGCCGTCGGTCGCGATGCCGCCGACGTTGCCGGTGTTGCTCGGCATCGCTGCATCCCAGAACGGGAGGCGCCAGCGAATGAGGCCGGTGGTCTTGTCGAGTGCGTAGACGCCGCCCGAGGACGACGCGACGTAGACGCGGTCCTTGATCACGAGCGGCGTGGCGTCGACGTCGACGAAGCGATCCGCGTCGGCCTTGAGCGACGTCGACCACGCGACGGAGCCGGTGTCCTTGCGGAGCGCGACCATCGTGCCGTTCGAGAAGCCGGTGTAGATGAGATCGCCCTCGATCGTCACGCCCGCGTGACCGCGCAGCGTGTACTCCTCCGGCGTCTCGCCCTTGTACTGCCACTTGAACTTGCCGGTGATCGAATCCACGGCGACGATCTGGTCCGCTTCGTTCGCGAACACGACGAGATCGATCGTGGCGACCGGCGGCTGCTCGATCGGACCGCGACTCTGGTAGCGCCACTTCTCTTTGCCGGTCTGGCCGTCGAGCGCGAGCATCGTGCCGTCGGCGGTGCCGATGTAGAGCATGCCGCCCTGTGCGAGCGGCGCGGTCAACACGGAGCCGATCTTCTTGCGCCAGCGAATCTCGCCGGTGGTGGCCTTGAGCGCGTAGAACCAGCCGCTCTGCGAGCCGATGTAGAAGTAGTCGGCGTAGACGACGCCTTGCGCGAACTCCTGCGGCTCGACCTCGGTCTTGCGATCCGCGGTCTCGAACTTCCAGTGCAGCGAGAGGCGATCTTCGCCGAGCGGCTCGATCGGCTCGGCGCTCATCGCGTCCGCACGGTGATACGGGACCTTCGTGCAGGCGGATGCGAAGACGATTGGTAGCAGGGCGAGCGAACGTTTCATGAAGCTCCGAGGCTGGCGAGCCGCTTCTCGATCAGCTGCGCGAGCTCGCTCGACGACGCGCCGGCCGTCTTCGCTTGCTCGAACAGCGTCTTCGCTTCGGTCGGCTTGCCGAGGATCTGCTGGATGCGGCCCTGGTGGTAGAGCGCGTAGGCGCGGCGATAGCCCTCCTTGGGCTGCATCGCGTTGAACGCGGCGAGGGCTTCTTCGAGGCCCTTCTGGCGCGCGGCGGCGTCTTTCTCGGCCATCGCCTTGGTCTCCAGCGCGATGCCGTAGCCTTCGCGCGAGAGCACGCCTTGGATGCCGTCCTTGGTGGTCCCGGCCTTGTACTCGCGGATCGCGCCGTCGACGTCGCCCTTGTCGAGCATGAGCCCGCCCTTCCAGGCGGGGGCGAGATCGGCGCCTTGCTTCGCGGCCTCGTCGAGGATCGCGGCAGCGCGGGCCTTGGTGTCGGCGAACGAGTCTGGATCGGCCGGATCCGGTGCGCCCGGCATCGGCGGCGGCGCGATCTTGCGCTGCGCGAGCTGCATGACCTTCGCGACCTTCTCGGTCTCGTCGGACTGCTTGCTCTGCTTCCACGCGCGGATGCCGAAGAAGATGCTCAAGATCACCGCGAGCACGATCACCGAGATGATGATCTTCTTGAGGTGCGGCAGGATGCGATCGGCCAGCGACTCGCCCCCGATGTGCACGGGTTTCGGGGGCTCCTTGGGCTTGGAGACGTCGATGTCTTCTTCGTCGGCCATTGGGTCGAGCGGATGTAGCACCCGGGTCGGCCGGGCGTCAATTCGCGCGGTTGGACCAACTAGGGGCGCCAGGAGTTGCTTAGAATGTTCGGGTGCGCCCCGCCCTCCTCCTCGTCGCGTGCTGGGCCGCCCCGGCAGCCGCCGAGAACGAGCAGGCGCTCTCGCTCGGCGTCGGGTTTGCGAGCTTCTCGGCACCCGGCGAAGCCAAGATGAACATGGCCCCACCGTCGGTCTCGCCCGATTGGGGCACCGGCCTGTTCGCGAGCTACGAGCGCATGATCGGCAGTGACTTCGGGCTCCGGGCCGCGCTCGGCGGCAACGTGTTCCGCGGCGGCAACTCCGACAAGCAGTCGGAGACCTCGTACGCGCTGATGGGCGACGCGGGCCTCGTGTTCCGGTTCGACGTCCTCCACTTCGTGCCGTACGCGTTCGCCGGCCTCGGCGCCGTGCAATCGACGGGCGGGCCGATCGACCGCGGCACGGACTACGTCGTCGTGATCGGCGGCGGTGTGGACTGGCTGCAGTCGCGCAAGCGATCCTATGGCCTCGAGATCCGGCTCGCGAGCTTCGCGGGCGATGTCACCGTCGCGACGATCGGCCTGCGCGGCACGCACCGCTGGGGATTCTTCTAGAGCTACTCGCCGTACTTGTGGCGATCTTTTTTCGCCTTCACCGCGATCCGGATCGGGGTGCCGCGAAAGCCGTAGCGATCGCGCAGGCGGTTCGAGAGGAAGCGCTTGTATGCAGGCGACAGGCCCTCGGGCGTGTTCGCCCAGAGCACGAACGTCGGCGGGCGTGCCCTCGCTTGCGTCAGGTAGTTAATCTTGATCGAGCGGCCGTGATGCAGCGGTGGCGGCATCTCCTCGATGACCTCGGCGAAGAACCGGTTGAGCTGCGCGGTCGGAATGCGTCGCTGGTGCTCGCGTGCGACCTGGTTGACGGTATCCATCAGGCGGTCGACGCCGTCGCCGCGCTGCGCGGAGAGCAGCACCGTCGGCGCCCACGTGAGGAAGTGGAACGTGTCCACGGATTGCTCGCGAAGGGTCGCCTTGGCGGCGTCGCCGGCCATGAGGTCGCTCTTGTTGAGCGCGATCACGAGGCCCCTGCCCGCTTGCTCGATCATGCCGGCGATGCGCGCGTCTTGCTCCGCGGGGCCGATCGCACCGTCGATGACGAGCACGACGACGTCCGCGCGATCGATCTGGCTGATCGCCATCGTGACGGCGATCTTTTCGATCTCCTCGTCGATCTTCGCCTTGCGACGGATGCCGGCGGTATCGACGAGGATGTAGTCCTTCTGGCCGATCGTGAACGGCGTGTCGACGGGATCCGTCGTGGTGCCGGCGGCATGGTGAACGAGCGAGCGCTCCTCGCCGAGCAAGCGATTCGTGAGCGCGGACTTGCCCGCGTTCGGGCGGCCGACGAACGCGACGCGCAATGAGTGGACGGCCGGCTCGTGGTCGGCTTCGTTCGCGTGATCCGCCGGATCCTCGTCGGTGTAGAGGTCTTCGTCCGGCGGATCCTCGGGCCTGGTCTCGTCGGCGTCGTGCGGGTTGTACGGCGCGTCGGGTGACGTCGCGTTCGTGATCGCCTCGAGCAGCGCGTCGATGCCGCGGCCGTGCGCCGACGAGATCGGAAACGCCGCGCCGAGACCGAGCTGGTGAAAGTCATGCACGAGATCGTCCACGGTCGGGTGATCGATCTTGTTGACCGCGAGGAACACGGGCTTGCCGGTCACGCGCAGCTTCTTCGCGAGATCGTGATCGACCGCGGTCAGCCCGGCGCGCCCGTCGACGACGAGCAGCAGCGCGTCCGCCTCGTCGATCGCGCGCATCGCCTGGCGGTGAATGCCCGCGCCGATCACTTCCTTGTTCGCGTCGGGATCGAGACCACCGGTGTCGACGATGCGCAGCGGCTTGCCGAAGTAATCCGCCTCGCCGTAGCGGCGATCGCGCGTGAGGCCGGGCGTGTCGTGAACGAGCGCGGGCCTCCCGCCGACCAAGCGATTGAACAGGGTCGATTTGCCGACGTTTGGCCGGCCGATGATCGCGACGAGTGGCGCCGTCACTGACTTCCTCCGCCCGGTGTGTACCCTAATCGGCGAATCCCCGCCTCCTCGCGGCTCCATTCGGCGAGGACTTTCACGAACAGCGAGAGGTGGACGGTGCGGATCTTCAGCGACTCGCCGACCGCCTCACGCGCCGCGATGCCGAGCTCGCGAATCCGGCTGCCGCCGCGCCCGACGACGATCGCCTTCTGCGAGTCACGCTCGACGACGATCACCGCGCCGATCGTGACTTCCTGCCCACCGGGCTTCTCGGTCCAGGTCTCGACCTGCACCGCGCACGCATACGGGAGCTCCTTGCCGAGCTGGTGATAGAGCTGCTCGCGGATGATCTCCTGCGCGATGAACTGCGGCGACCGATCGGTCACCATGTCGTCGGGAAACAGCGCCGGCCCGACGGGCAACATCCGCGCGATCGCGCGCTCCAGCTCGTCGACGTTGTGGCCTTGCGTCGCCGAGATCGGCACGACCTCGAAGCGCGGGCTCTCCTTGAGCCCCTGGGGCACGAATTTGGACCACTGGTCGATCAGCGGCAGCAGCTCGGGCTTCGCGATGCGGTCGACCTTGTTGAGCCCGATGATGAGCGGGTGCGACATGCTCGCCTCGGCGAGCTCCGCGACGTCGGCCTCGCCGATGCGGCCTGGCAAACGGCCGCGCCGGTCCGTCGCGTCGACGAGCAGCAGCACGACGTCCGCATCCGCCGCCGCCGCGATCGCCGCATCGCGCATGTACCGCCGCAGCGGCCCGCGCCCGTCCTGCACGCCCGGCGTGTCGACGAACGCGATCTGGGCCCGATCGGGCGTCTCGCCGGGCAACGCGAGCGCGTGGACGCCGACGATGCGATCGCGGGTGGTCTGGGGCTTGGCGCTCACGGCGACCAGGCGCCGGCCGAGCATCCGGTTCAAAAGGGTCGATTTTCCGACGTTTGGCAGTCCGACGATCGCGCAGAAGCCGGCACGGATCTCGTCAGACATGGCCCGGCCTTTAGCACACTTCCCAGCCAAAAACTGGAGGCCTCGCCGTCCCGCCGTTACGGTCGAGGACATGCAGCGTCTCGCACTCGTGCTGGCCATCGCGGCCGTCGCCTCGGTGACGATGCGGGTCCCCGGGCCGTTCCTCGCGATCGGGCTCGCGATCGCTGCCATCGGCACCGGCATCGTCGGCTATCGCCGGCGGTCGGCGCCGGGCGGCCTGCGCCTCCTCGCGGCGGGCGCGATCACCGTCGGGGCGATCGCGCTCCTGCTCGGCACCGCGCGCGTCGGTCTGACGCTCGCCGCGATCGATCACGTCGCCGAGATGCTGCCGCCCGTCACGACGTAAGCCGCACCGCAGGATCGCGGATCTTGCGTGGATGCGCCTCGCGATCCTCGCGCTCGTCCTCGCGTGCAACAGCGGAACCTTGGTCGCGCTCGATCCGCCGCCGCCACGTGACGCAGCGGCGATCGACGTGTTGGCCGCGCAGGATTTCGCGCTCGCCGCCGACTGCCCGGCCTCGGTCATGGGACGCCCGTTTCGCGGCGCGCGGATGCTCTGCCTCGCCGCGGTGGCGATGGCGCTGACGTCGAGTGCGCTCGATCGACCGTCTCCACGGATCGCCGCGCAGCTCGAAGCCCTCGTCGAGGTCGCGCTCGCAGCGGACGCGCGAGCGCCGTTCGCGGCGTTGCCCGCCAGTGTGCTCTATCGCGGCCTCCTCGGTTTGATGCTCGCGGCGCTTCACCACATCACGGCGCCGGCGGTGCGCTGGACGACGATGTTCGACGAGCTCGCGGCCGCGCTCGCGCACGATCTCGAGCGCGGCTGGCTGCCCTCGTATCGCGATGACACGTGGCCCTGCGATCACGCGCCGGCCGCGTCGTTCCTTCGCCTGCACGGCACGCTGCGCGATAGCGCGACGTCGACACGCGCGGCCGATGCCCTGCTCGGCCGGCTGCGCGCGCTGTTACCTGCGTTTCCGACGCGCATCGGTGACAAGACCGTCCGCACGACGGCGCTCGCGTTCGCGGCGAGCTATTTGCTGCCCGCGGATCCCGCCCTCGCGCGGGCGTTCGCCGAGCAAGTCGTCAGGCGTTGCGATCGCCACCCGATCGCCGCGTGTCGCGAGTGGAGCGAGCGCGGCCATCGCGCGGATGTGGCCTCCGGTCCGCTCGTCGGTGACTACGCCGTCGGTGCAACCGCCCTCGCGATCATCGCGACGCGCGCGCTGCCCGATCCGGACTGGAACACCGCGCTGCTCGCGACAGCTTCGCTCGCGGCATCACCCGCCGACGGCACGCTCGAAGCTGCGCTGCTCGCGTGGGGCCGGACCGCGCGCGCGTTCTAGGCGAGCATGTAGATCAGCCACCACACGAACGCACCGACCGCGCTCAGCGCCAGCACGATCACGGCGATGCCGCGTGCGAGCTTCAGCTTGTCGACGGAGCCGATGATCTCTTTGAGCTCCATCAGGCGGCGATCGGTGACGCCGAGCTCGACGTCGATCGCGTCGACCGGCGCGAGCTCGAACTGCATGCTCGTCGGCCGGTCGACGTAGATGCGCTCGCCGAGCTCGAGCAGGACTTTGTCGCGCATCTGCTCGGCGTCGGCGGCGGCGCGATCGACGACCTTGCGCTTCGCGCCGATCGCAGCGAGCAGCTCTTGCGCGCGGCCCTGATCCTTCTTCTCTTCATCGTCGATCTCGATGCGGCGCTTTCGCGCGTCGCTGCGGCGCGCGTCGAGTGCGGCGATGCGCGGGTTGAGCGCGTCGAGCTCGGCGGCGATGCGTGGCTCGTCGCGCGTGACCGCGAGCCGATCGGCCTTGAGCGTCGCGAGCTCCGCCTGGATCGACGCGGGGTCGAGCTTCTGGCTCTTGACGTTGACCTTGCTCGCCTCGGTCTGCGCGATCTGAGCGTCGATGCGGCGCAGCGAGTCGTGCAGCTCGGCCGCCTTGCGCGACGCGGAGACGACTTCCTTCTCGAGCGGCTCGATCTTCTTCGTGACCTCGGCGAGCTCGGTATCGATGTTCGTGATCGCCTCCGCGTACGCCTTCGCCTTCTCGGCGCGGTCGGTGCGGACGCGCATCAGCTCGGAGTCGGCAGCGGTCACGGTCGCGGTGTGCTGCGAGCGCTCGTCCTCGACGATCGCGAGCATCTCGCGCGCCTTGTTGAGCGCGGGATGGTCGTAGCCTTCGCTGCCGACCGCGGCGCGCCCGAGCGTGAGTAGGTGCCGCGCGCGCGACTTCTGGCGCGTCGCCTGTTGGAGCTCGAGCTCGCCGAGCTCTCGCCGTGCGCGCCGAACGCCGAGCACCGCCGTCGCGACGTACTTCACGTCGCCGCCGATGCCGCGCTTGCGGCGGAGCGCCGCTTGCGTCCGCAGCTTGCCGCCGGCGCCCGCGCCACCCACACCCGGCGGATCGATCGACGTCGCGTCGGGACCGAGCGTCGGATCGCCGCGCTCGAACTTCGCCGTCTCGATGCTCGTCGCATCACCACGCTGCGAGTCACCGCGCGTGATCTGCGCGGCGCTCTCGCCGAGCAGCAGCTCGACGGACGGCGCTCCCACGACCGTCAATGGTTGCTCGGGCAAGCCGAGCAGCGCACTCGCCGCATCGCGCTTGATCGTCGACTGCTCGTACGCGACCCGCAGCTTGTCCTTGTCGAGCAGCGTGCCGCCGTCGTCGAACTCGCCGACGGGGACGGAGAGATGCGCGTTCGGATCGACCTCGGTCGCTTCGCCCGACTCGTCGGGAGGCTGCGCGCTGATCGGCGGTCGCAGGATCGCCGGCGGTGGCCTCGGGGGCGTCGCGGCCGGCGGCGTCGCGGGAAGCGGCAACGCGAACGGCGTCGACGTCTTCACCGCACCGACGCCTGGCAAGCCCGGCGTCGCGAGCTGCTGCGACGGTGCCATGCCGCCGATCATGCCGCTCACGTTCACGGTGCCGGTCTCCGTCGGTCCGCTCTTCACCGTGCTCGGCGGCTTCGCGTTCATGCCGCTCTTCGACGGGCGATCGGGCAGCGCGGGCACTTGCTGCGTCGGCGACCGCCTCGCGCCGGGCGGCACAGGCGGCGGCACGGTTGGCTGCTTCGCGCGAATCGGTTCGCTCTTCGGCGCGGGTCCGGTGTTCGTCTCGAGGATCGCGGCTTCGAGCGCCTTGCGCTGCTGCGAGCCAGGCGGTGGCGGGGGCAGCGTCTTGGGCTTCTTGCGTGCGGGCGCGTCCGGCGGTCCGGTAAATGGGGCCGGGCCCCTGTGCTCGGACAACGCGGGCGAGTCTTCCGGCGTGTCCGCCGAATCGACGGACCAACCGGACGCGAGCTCGGCGATCCGAGCATTGGTCTGGTCGCCGCGCGGCTTCGCGCCGGACGACTCGGTGATCATCGGCTTCGGCCGCGCGCCGGACGACTCCGTCGCGATCGGTTTTGGCGTCGGTGTCTTCACCGCCGATGCGGGCGTGGCAGCGGGCGGCTTCGCGGGAGCGGGTGCGGCCGGCGCCGGATTCTCGGACTCGTCGACGCTCCAACCGGACGCGAGGTCGGCGATGCGACCCTTTGTCTCGTCGCCCAGACGACGGCGCGTCCGATCGTCGTCCGGCACGTTCGCGACTCTAACATGGCGTGAGTCCTCGACGGACATTCCGCCGATTGCCAATCTAGTTGACAGCCCGTGCCAATTTCGTTGACATGACTCGGTGGCGGCGTCGCGTACCCCAACCTCGGGCTCGGGACCGAGTGACCTGATCCTCGGTCGGTACCGTCGCCGCAGTGTCGTCGGGGCGGGCTCGTTCGGCAGGGTGATCGAAGTCGTCGATGTGCAGGCGAACGAGCCGCGCGCGCTGAAGATCGTGCCGCGCGGACCGCACGAGCTGATGCTGCTCGACGAGTTCGCCCAGCTCGCGCGCCTCCGTCACCCGTCGCTGCCGCGGGTCTACGAGGTCGGCCGCACGCGCGAGCTGATCGAGAACCTCGAGGCGGGCTCCCCGTTCTTCGTCGCGGAATGGATTGCGGGCGTCCGCGCCGACTCGAAGGATGCGCGCGCGTGGTCGGGCACCGACGCGACGGCGCTCTGGGCGCTGCTCGCCGATATCGCGGGCGCGCTGGCGACGATTCACGCCGCCGGCGTCGTGCATGCGGACGTCGCGCCGCAAAACATCCTGGTCACCGGCGACGGTCGCAACGTCCTCGTCGATCTCGGCCTCGCGGGCGCGAGTGCGGCCGCGCGCGGCACGCCCGCGTACATGGCACCCGAAGCGCTCGCCGGCTTCGTCGAGCCGCGCAGTGATCTCTATGGCCTCGGCGCCACCACGGTCCGTCTCGTCACGGGACGACCGCCATTCGAGGGCGCGACGCTCGCGGAGGTCGTCCAGCGCATCATGCGCGGCGCACCCGCGCGCGCACTGCCCGGGATTCCAGCGCCGCTCGCCGATCTCGTCAATCGTCTCGTCGCGCGCGACGCCGATGCCAGGCCCGCATCCGCCCTCGCCGTCCTCGACGAGCTCGATCAGCTCGCGCCGGCGCTCGCACCCGGCTCGTCGCGACGCGCACGTCCAAAAGTAAGCCCACCGCCCGCGCCGTCCGCGTGGCCCGGCGCCGATGCGTGGATCGCCACGCTCGAGTCCTCGCTCGCGGCGCGCGCCGTCACGATCGTGCACGGTCCCTCGGAGAGCGGCGCGCGCATGCTTGTCGATGTCGCGCTGCGCCGCCGTCAGCTCGACGAGGTCGCGCGAGGTCGCGCACCTGCACCGATGGTCGCCGGCACGCTCGACACGATCGCGGCGCAGCTCGGCATCACGTCCGCACCGAGCTCGAACGCGCGCGCGTGGATCGAGCGCACCGCGCGTGCGATCCGCGGTGTTCGCGCGCCTGTCGTCGTCGAGACCGGCGACGATCCGCGCACGAGCGATCTCGTCGCCGCCCTCGCCCGCCTCGTCGGCGACGACCCCGTGATCGTCCTCGTCGACGGTGCGCCGCGCGCGTTGCCGCCGGGCGTCGCGCTTCACCCCGCGCCATCGCTCGACACCCACGGCGTCTCCGCGCTCGCGCAAGCGATGCTCGGTCAGGCCGTCCCCCGCACGTGGGCGGCCGCGCTGCACGCGGCGAGCAGTGGCCAGCCGCTCTCGGTGATCGAGCTGGTGTCGTCGGTCGCCGAGGATCGCGACCCGTTCGCGATCGACTGGAGCGCGCGCTCGTCGGTCACGACCATCGAGCACCGCACGAAACAGATCAAGACGCTCGCGGCCGGACCGCGCCGGGCACTCTCGATCCTCGCGACGCTCGGCGGTCGCGCGCGGGTCGATCGCGTGCTCGCGGTCTCGCGTGCGTGCGTCGCACATGCGAGCAAGGCTGCCACCGACAAGGCGCGCACCGACGAGCCGCTGGGTGATGTCGCGCTCGGCGACATCACCCAGCTCGAACGCGCGCAGCTCGTGCGCCGCCACGTCGCACGTGATGGCGCGCAGGTCTCGATCGATCGCGCGACGAGCGAGGCGATCGAGACTGCCGTCGGTGCCCCCGCACTCGCCGCGATCGCAGCGCGTGCACTCGCGGGTGCGCTGCCCGCGGATCCACCCGACGTGCTGGCGCCGCTGCTCGAGCGCGCGCCGCTCGATGCGGTGCTCGGCGAGCGCGCGTGTCGCGTGGCCGAGACGCTGCTCGCAGGTGGCCGGGGCGATCGCGCCCTCGCGATCGCGAAGCGTGCGATGGAGGTCGTGCCGGCGCGCGCGGGGCTGGTGGCGGCGCGCGCGGCGTCGCAGATCGCGAGCGACGCGACCGGCTATCGCATGGCGGCGGAGCACGCACGTGCAGCGATCGCCGCGGGTGCGAACGTGATCGAAGCGGAGCTCGTCATCGCGCGAGCGGCGCAGCGTGCAGGTGACCTCGATGCCGCCGAGCACGCACTCGCAGCGCTGCATCGCGCACATCCCGAGCACGGCGAGGTCGCGGGCGCGTACGCGCGACTGCTCGTCACGCGGTCGCGGTATGCCGAGGCGCGCGAGGTCGCGCTCGCGGGTAACGCCGCGCTCTCGGGGTTGCGCGCGGAAGCGGCGGGACTGGCCGCGTTCTACCTCGGTGATCTCGAAGCTGCGGATACGGCGTTCGCCGCATTCGAGGTCGCGAGTGCGAGCGCGGACGATCACGCGAATGTCGGGCGCGCACTGTCGCTGCGAGGCATGGTCGCGCAGCAGCGAGGTCAGCTCGGGCTCGCGAGCGATCGCTATCGCGAAGCCGCACGCAGGCTGTCGGATGTCGGCGAGCTGCACGCGGCGGCGACCGCCGAGCTCAACCTCGGGACCGTGCTGGCGGAGCGCGGGCGCGCGAGCGAAGCCCTGCCGCGGCTCGCGGCGGCCGGCCGGGTGTTCGCCGAGCTCGGCGCGACGACCGAGCTGATCGCCGCGGATCTCAACCGCGGCAACGCGCTCGTGGCCGTCGGCCAGCCCGACGACGCGCGCATCGCCGCCGAGGCAGCACTCGCCCGCGCCGACAACTCGCCGCACCTCCGCGCGTTCGCGCTGCTCGTGCTCGGTGACGCGCGGCGAAGGCTCGGCGACGAGAGCGGCGCACTCACCGTGTATCGCGAAGCGCTCGCGATCGGCCTCGATCGCGGCGACGCGCATGCGCAGGTGCACGCGTACATCGCGCTCACCGAGGCCGGCACCGACGCCGCGGCGAACATCGACGTCGACGCCCTGTGCGCGAGCGAAGACGATCGCGATCGCTGGGTCCTCGCGCGCGCACGGCTCGCACTGCGCGATCCGCGGATCCAGAAGCACGGCGAGCTCGCCCGCGCATGTGCGGAGGTCGCCGCCCGCGCGGCCGCCGCTGATCGCCTCGACCGCGCCTTCCGTGCACACGCCCTCGCCGCACAGCTCGCCTCGCGCGCGCGCGATCACGCACTCGCGACGAGCGAGGCCGATCGTGCCCGCGCGGTCCATGCCGCACTCCTCGGTGCCGCCGCGCCCGCGTTTCGCGCCGCGCTCGAGGCGGACCCGGACCTCGCCACGTTGCCCGGCGTGCCCCGCACGGCCGCGACGCGCGCGACCACGACGGCTACCACCGAGATGCCCCTCCGCCGCTTGCTCTCCCTGTCACGCAGGCTCAACAGCGAAGCGAGCGTCGATCGCATCCTCGACGAGGTGATCGATACCGCGATCGAGCTGACGTCGGCCGAGCGCGGCTTCTTGCTGCTGCGCCAGCCCGATGGCGAGCTCGCGGCGGTCGTGTCGCGCAACTTCACCGTCGGCGAATCGGAGAACCAGTCGATCAGCCGCTCGATCGCGCAGCGGGCCGCGCAGACCGGCGAGCCCGTGATGACCGTGGACGCCGGCGTCGACGAGCGATTCGGTGCCGCGGCTTCCGTCGCCGCGCTGCGCCTGCGTTCGGTGCTTGCCGTGCCGATGCGGCAGCGCGGTGCGATCATCGGCTGCATCTATGTCGATCACCGCCTGCGCGGCGGCGCATTCGACGACACCGCGGCGAGCGTGCTCGGCGAGCTAGCCGACATCGCCGCGATCGCGATCGAGAACGCACGGCTTGCCGACGATCTGCGCCGCAAGTCACACGAGGTCGACGAGCTGAACGGCCGGCTCTCCGCGGAGCTCGCCGACAAGGACGCCGAGCTCGTGCGCGTGAAATCGGACCTGCCCGACCGCGATCGTCTGCAAAATCGCTATCCGCGCATCGTCGGGCGCTCGCCCGCGATCGTGAAGATGCTCGACGTCGTCGATCGTGCCGCGGCGACCGCGCTGCCCGTCGTGATCGTCGGCGAGAGCGGCACCGGCAAGGAGCTCGTCGCGCGCGCGCTGCACGACAACGGGCTGCGTAAGGCCGGCGCGTTCGTCGCGATCAACTGCAGCGCCGTTCCCGAGCCGTTGCTCGAGAGCGAGCTGTTCGGTCACGTGCGCGGCTCGTTCACCGGCGCGGACCGCGACCGGCGCGGATTGTTCGAGGTCGCGGACGGCGGCACGTTGTTCCTCGACGAGATCGCGGACACCAGCCTCGCGATGCAGGCGAAGCTGTTGCGCGTGCTGCAGGACGGCATGATCCGCCGCGTTGGTGACACGAAGACGAAGAAGGTCGACGTGCGCGTGATCGCGGCGAGCCAGCATTCGCTCGCCGAGCTCGTGACGAGCGGCCGGTTTCGCGAAGATCTGCGCTTTCGCCTCGAGGTGATCAGCATCGCGGTGCCCGCGCTCCGCGATCGCGACGGCGACGTGCCGCTGCTCGTCGAGCAACTGCTCGCGGCGCTCGTCGCCGGCAAGCCATCACCGCGCCTGACGCGCGCCGCATTCCGCGCACTCGCCGCGCACCGCTGGCCGGGCAACGTGCGCGAGCTCGAGAACGCGCTCGCTCGCGGACTCGCGATGGGCGGCGACGTCATCGACCTTCCCGACTTGCCCGAGGCGATCGCGAACGCGGCCGCGCGGCCCGAGCCGGCGAAGCCCGCCGTCGGTGAGGATCTGCGTCTCAAGCCCGCGCTGGCCTCGACCGAACAGGCCTACATCTCCGCCGCGATGTCCCGCGCGAAAGGCAATCAGACCGTCGCTGCGCGTCTCCTCGGCTTGTCTCGGTTCGGACTTCAGAAGAAGCTAAGACGTCTGTCGGGTGACGACGACGCTTCTGGAGACGACGAATAACGATGAGCAACGCCATCAAATCGATCGAGCTGTTCTTTCAGGAAGGCTCGAGCGACAAGGTCTACAACGCGGAGATCGTCAAGGACGGCGACGCGTACACCGTGAAGTGCGCGTGGGGTCGCCGCGGCTCGTCGCTGCAGGAGGGCAGCAAGGCCGTGCGGGTGCCACTCGCGCAGGCGCATAAGAAGTTCGACTCGCTCGTTCGCGAGAAGACCGGCAAGGGCTACCAGGCGATCAGCGAAGAAGTGCAGCCTGCGGCCGTCGCACCCCCCGAAGGCGAAGGCAGCGGGAGCAAGGTCACGGGCAAGCGTGCGCGCGTCGGCGTGAAGGCACAGCTCGCAGAATCGATCGATGACGAAGGCGCGCTCGATCGCATTCTCGCCGACGACGACATCGTCGCCCAGCAGAAGCTCGATGGCGAACGCGTGCTCGTGCATGTCGGCGAGGAGCTGCTCGTCACGAACCGCGAGGGGCAAAAGAAGTCACTCGACGTGTCGCAGTTCTCGGGCCTCTCGTACCTGCCACACGGCACGATCCTCGACGGCGAATTGCTCGGCCGCGAGTACTGGCTGTTCGACGTGCTCGCGTTCGCCGGCGAAGACGTCAAGCAACGCGGCTACCTCGAGCGCTACGAGATCCTCGACGGCGAGGTCGAGCCCGCGCTCACCGGCGACATGCGCATCCTGCCGGTCGCCGTCGGCAAGAAGGCGAAGCAGAAGCTGCACGACAAGCTGCGCGCCGCGAACGCCGAGGGCCTGATCTTGAAAGATCGCGAGGCACCGTACTCGCCCGGCGCGCGCTCGGCCGCGATGCGGAAGTTCAAGTTCCTCAAGAGCGCGGACGTCGTGATCCTCGAGAACGCCGGCAACGCCTACTTGATGGCGGTCTACGACGGCAAGCAGCTGTTCGAGTGCGGCAAGGTCTTCGCCGGCACGACGAACGCGTCACGCAAGGCGCTCGACGCTGCGCTCGCGCGCGGCGAGCGACCGGTCTGCGAGGTGAAGTACCTGTACGCCACCGACGATCACCAGTTGTTCCAGCCCGTGTTCGTCAACACGCGCACCGACAAGGCTGCGAAGCAATGCATCCGCACGCAGCTCGTCACCACGTCACGTAAGGTTGTCGTCGTCGCAACCTGAGGAGCATCATCGCGGTTCCGATCTTCTCGCGCTGATGCGCTTCCACGCACTTGTCGTGATCAGATCGATCAGCGCCGGGTAGTCCATGCCCGCGGCCTTCGCCGCGCGCGCGACGCCCGCATCGGGCGAGATATCGCAGTTCGGATTGACGTCGATGACCCAGGGCGTGCCTTGTGCGTCGACGCGCAGATCGACGCGCCCGTAGTCGCGGAGCCCGAGCGCGTTGTACGCCGCACGCGCGACACTCTCGACGGCGGCGACGAGCTTCGGCGAGGCATCGCGCAGCGGCACCGGCTTGGTGCCCGCGTAGTCGACGTGGCTCTCGTCCCACTTCGCCGCGTAGCTGATGATGCGCGGGCGATCCTTCGGCATCGCCGAGAAGTCGATCTCGTGGAGCGGCAGGATGCGCAGGTCCGCGCCGTTGCCGATCAACGTCACGTTGATCTCGCGCCCTTCGATGTAGCGCTCGGCGAGCACGGGCTGCTTGTACTCCGCGATCATCTCGCGCGTGCGATCGCGCAGCGCCTGCGGCGTTCGCACGTGGTTCGCTTCCGTGATGCCGACCGACGCGTCCTCGTGCGCGAGCTTGAGGAACCACGGGTAGTCGAGGGTATCGATGCTCGGATCGTCGGCGTCCTCGAGGTAGCGATACGGCGGCGTCGAGATCGCGCGCGCGAGCAGGATGTCCTTCGTGCGCTGCTTGTGGAGACACGACGCGAGGCCGAGCAGGTCGGCGCCCGTGTACGGGATGCGGAACAGATCGAAGAGCCCCGCGAGCGTTGGCTCGTTGCGGGCATCGCTCTCCATCGACTCGCAGAGGTTGAACACGAGGTCCGGCCGCTCGGTGCGCAGGTTCGCGAGGACCTCGAACACGTCGATGCCGTGCATGCCGCGCAGCTGCGACGCGTAGCCGCTCGCGACGAGCGCGTCGTGAATCGCCCGCGCCGATGCAGCCACCGATGACACGTCGACGGCCTCTTCCGCGTCCCAGTCGGTGTTGTAGAGGACGACGATCGTCGACGGCCGATTCATATGGCTTTATCGCACAGACAACGCCGCCGCGACGCGTGGACCGACCGCGATCGCCGCATCCTCGACCACGCCGCTCCCGACGATGTTCGCGATCGAAATCTGCGGAACATCGAGGCCACACGGACGAATGCGCCGCCACATCGCATCTGGTGTGTCGACGTTGAGCGCGAAGCCGTGCACGGGCACGCCACGCGCGACGTGGATGCCGCATGCAGCGAGCTTCGCGCCGCCGCGCCACACGCCGGCCGGATCGCACTGCCACGCGGCGCCGTCGACGCCGAGCTGTGCGCAGCCATCGATGATCGCGCCCGCGACGCGCTCGAGAAATCCCACCACGCTCGTGATCCGCACGATCGCGTAGATCATGAGCTGCCCCGGTCCGTGATACGTGACCTCGCCGCCGCGCTCGATGCGCTCGACGGGAACGTCGCCCGCGTCGAGAATGTTGTCGGCCGTCGCCGATCGGCCGAGGGTGAACACCGGCGGATGCTCGCAGAGCAGCACCACACCCTCGCCGCCCGCCCACACGCGCTCGCGCGCGGCGAGTTGATCGGCGAGCACGCGGCGATAGCCTGCGCGCCCGAGCCAGTGCCAGCTGACGCTGTTATCCGGCAAGCAGCTCGTCGAGGAGCTGATCGTCGACGTAGTGCAGTGGCGCAGCGGAGCTGACGACACCGACGCCGCCGGCGATCAGCGCGGCGACCAGCTGGTCACCACACATCACCGAGATCGAACGGCCCGGCCGCTCGAGCTCGCGCTCGGCATCCTCGGACAGCTCGCGCGCCGAGAACAGAATGCCCGCGACGAGGTTCTTGGCCTCGACGCCGACGCGCAGCTCGCCGATGCCACGCCGATCGATCGGCTCGTCACCGGAGCGCGCGCTGATCAAGACCGTGCGATCGATGCCCGGCGCCGTCGCCGACGCGTAGCTGATTCCGCCGAGGCGCTTCACCCACGCGATGTCGCGATAGCCGAACGCGACGAGGTACGCGTGAATGAGCCGCTCGAAGCCCGCGGGCGATGCCTTCGAGATGCGCTCCCCGAGCGCGCGGTGCGTGGCACCTGCGAGCCGCGACAGCGCCGTGGCGACGCCCGCCTCGGCATCGGCCGTCTGCGACATCGACACCGGCCCGGGCGCGAACAGATCGCGGCCGCGATACACGATGCGCGGGCGCAGGCCGAGCGTGCGATAGCTGCGCTCGTCGCCGAGGAGCTCGGCCTTGAGCTGCGGGGCGAGCTGCTCCGGGTCGGTCTCGACGAGGCTGCGCTTGCGCATCATCGCGGCGAGCTGGCGAACCGGTAGCGGCTGACCGTTGCGGAGCTGCGCGAACACGGTCGCGGCCGCATCGCCGAGCACCGTGCCGACGCGCGAGACGCCCTCTTCCTCGGTACCGTTGATCTGCACGGGCGGCTGCACGGGACGGTACGTCTGCGGCTGGCTGTGCTGGTTCTGCGGGGGCCGCGGCTGCTGCGGTTGCTGCTGGCCCTGGGGCTGCGCCTGCCCCTGCTGCGGCGGCTGAGCACGACGCTGGTCGCGACGCTCGTCGCGCTGGCGCTCGCGATCCTCGCGGCGCGACCGGCGGCGATCGCGGCGGTCTTGCCACTGTGCCTTGCGCTCGTCGCGAGCATTGATCTCCGGCATCATCGGCCGGTCCTCGTCGGTCGTCTGGCGATCCTTGTACTCGGCGTGCGCGATGCTCGGTTTGGCGAGATCGTCGCCGTAGAGCGCCTGGAGCTCCTGCTCCTCGGGCGACAACGAGACCGGCGCGTCGGTGTCATCGGCCACCTCCGGCGCGGGCGTCTCCGCGATCACCTCGGCGTCTTCGATGTCGTCGTCGGGCTCGACGGGCGGCGCCTCGACGATCTCGGGTTCGACGGCAAAGCGCAGCTGCTCGCTTTCACCGTTCTTCTTCTTCTCCGGCTTCTTCTTCGGCGCCGCCTTCTTTGGCTTCGCCGCGGCCTTCTTGGTTCCGCTGGCCGCCTTCTTCGCAGGCGCCGCTTTCTTCTTCGCCGGCTTCTTGGGGGTGACTTGAGTCTCGTCGGCCATTGCGCCCTGTTCCTACCCCAAAAGTTGCCCGTGCGAAACGCCGCCCGTACGGTCGAATGAACGGCAGGGGTCCCGGCGTTCTCGTCGACAGAAGGAGCTTGGTTATGCAGTCCCGCAGAATCGGTGTGTTGATGGGTGGCCTCTCCAGCGAACGCGACGTCTCGCTGCGTACCGGTGAGGCAGTCCTCGCCGCCCTGACCAGCCGTGGCCACGACGCGATCGCGATCTACGTCGACCGCGACGTCGACGTCGCCCTCCGCCAGGAGCGGATCGATGTGGCGTTCATCGCGCTCCACGGCCGCTGGGGCGAGGACGGCTGCATCCAGGGCCTCCTCGAGACGCTCGGCATCCCCTACACGGGCTCCGACGTGCTCGCCAGCGCCCTCGCCATGCACAAGGGCAAGGCCAAGGAGCTGTTCCGGCTTCATAACCTGCCAACGCCCGCCTATTACACGCTCGGCGCGGAGGACGCGACCGACCTCATGGGCGTGCATGGCGATTTTGGCTTCCCCTGCGTGGTGAAGCCCATCCGCGAAGGCAGCTCCGTTGGCATCGGCATCTGCAAGAACCCCGACGAGCTGGCCGCCGCCGTCGAGCGCGCGCTGTGCTTCGACAGCGAGATCCTCGTCGAGCGCTTCATCACCGGCAAGGAAGTCTCGGTCGCCGTTCTCGAAGATCGCGCGATCGGCGCCGTCGAGATCGCCCCCCGCTCGGGCTTCTACGACTACGGCAACAAGTACACGAAGGGCGCGACCGACTACTTCGTCCCGCCGCGCCTGTCGCCGGAGCGGTATCGCGGCGTGCTCGCCCAGGCCTTGCGGGCGCACATGGCGCTCGATTGCCGCGGCGCCACGCGCGTCGACATGATCGTCAGCGACTCGGGCAACGAGTTTATCCTCGAGGTCAACACGGTTCCCGGCCTCACGCCGACGAGCCTGTTGCCGAAGATCGCAGACACCGCTGGCATCTCGTTCGGCGAGCTCTGCGAGATGATGCTCGCCGGCGCAGCGCTCTCGACCCGGCGTGGGCGTGGCGAGCGCCGCGTGGCTCAAAGAGCCTTCGTCGGCGACGAGCGCCGCGAGAACGTCGCAGAGCACCACTGATGATCAGCCGCGCCGATCGCCGCATCCTGTGCGCGACGGCAGCGCTCGCGATCGGCGTGCCGATCGGGTTCGCGGCCTGGGTCGGCGCACGTGTCGATGACCTCGCGGATCAGCTCGGCACCGTCGCGGGTGTACCCGCGCGGATCGGCAGCGTCGACGCCGACCTCACCGGCGCGATCCGGCTGACCGACGTCGCGCTCGGCACGTTGGTCTCGGTCGACGCGATCGAAGCCTCGGTCGCGATGTCGTCGCTGCTCGGTGGCCAGCTGCGCGCCGACGAGATCCGCGTCGATGGGCCACGCGTCGCGATCGAGATCGACGCGCACGGCGATTCGGATCTCGCACGCATGGCGCGCCGCCTCGCGCATCGCGGCGCGGGTACGAGCAAGAAGGCAAAGGCGAGCGGCGTGCGCCGCATCATCGTCGCGCAAGGATCGTTCAAGGCGCAGATCGCGCGCGTTGGCGAGCTCACGGCCGAAGGCGTCGAGCTCGTTCCCGATGCGACCGGCGTTCGCGTGATCACCGGGCCGATCCGGATCGCGCGTGCGCATTCGCCGGTGCACGTCGATCTCGCGTTCGCGCGCAGCGCCGCCGAGCTGCGTCTGCCGGCCATGCAGTTCGGCCGCGTGCTCGCCGTCGGTGGCACGGGCAAGGTCGCCGTCGATCGCAAGACCGTCGCACTGCGGGATGTCGCCGCGGGCCGGCTCGCCGCCGATGGCGTGCTCGAGCTGCGCGGCGCGCTCGTCGATACCGCGGACTCCGGCGTGCCGCGCGCGGTCGCCGCCACCGTCTCGCCCTCGGATCTCGCGGTGCGCCTGACCGGCGAGCACGTTCCGCTCGCCGTGTTCGGTTCCCTCCTGCCCCGCTCGCTCGACGTCTCACACGCGCACGCCACGGGCGCGGTCATGGTGCGCAAGACGGCGGCGCGCCTCGAGCTCGCCGTCGACGGCAAGATCGACGGCCTCGTCGTCGATCACAAGAACCTCTCGACCACGCCCCTACCGATCGCCGCGACGCTCGCCGCAGAGATCACGATCTCGCCGGAAGCGATCGCGATCCCGAAGGCCACGCTGCAGACCGGTGACGCGAAGCTCGTCGCGAACGGCTGGATCCGCCGCAACGGTCCGGTGTCCGGACAGCTCGAAGCGCAGCTGCAGAGTGCACCGTGTCAGTCACTCCTCGCCTCGCTACCGTTCCGCGGTCCGCTCGACGGGATGGCCCTCTCCGGCGAGCTCGGCGCACGCGCGAGGCTCTCCGTCGATCTCGCCGCGCCCGCGGGCGAAGGCACGAACCTCGACACGTCGTTCACCGGCAACTGCACGGTGGTCGCCGAGCCGCCCGAGGCCGACGTCATGAGCCTCACGCGCGACAGCGAGCAGCAGCTCGCCGACGGCACGCGCGCGATGATCGGCAAGAACCAGGCGAGCTGGGCGAACCTCAAGGCGCTGCCGTATCACGTACCCGCTGCATTCATCTCCGCCGAAGACGGCCGGTTCTGGGAGCACGCGGGCTTTGATGTCGAGCAGATCGCACGCAGCCTCGAGATCGATCTTCGCGAGCGCCGCCTCGCGCGCGGCGGCTCGACGATCAGCCAGCAGCTGATCAAGAACGCATTCCTCACGCGCAACCGCACGCTCGATCGCAAGCTCCAGGAAGCCGTGCTCACCTGGCGCCTCGAGGAGCGCCTCGACAAGAAGCAGATCCTCGAGCGCTACCTCAACATCCTCGAGCTCGGTCCGCGCGTCTTCGGCGTCCGCGCGGCCGCGCAGTACTGGTTCAATCTCTCGCCGCGCGAGCTGGGCGTGAAGCAGGCCGCATTCCTCGCCGCGCTCACCTCGCAGCCGACCTCGATGTCGCGCCGCATTCGCAAGACCGGCGGCCTCGATCCCGACTCCGCCGAGCGCGTCGCCGTCGTGCTCCGCGCGATGCGCCGCGATGGCGTGATCTCGAACGAGGCGTACGACGCCGCGGTGCACACGCCGCTCTGGTTCACGACGACCGCCGTTCCGCGCGAGCGCTAGACGCGAGCCCCGGCGGCTTTAGACGCCGAGCCCCGGCGGCTTTAGACGCCGAGAAAGAGTCGGTTGCCGAAGTTCCGCTCGAGGTCCGCGGCAAAGATCTTCTGCGCCGCCGCGTCGATGTCGTACGCGACCCGCTTGAACTCGAACACGCGCTCTTCGGTGTCGTAGATCGTGTAGCTCGCGCGGTTGTCGTAGTCGCGCGGCTGGCCGACCGAGCCGACCGAGATGATGTAACGATGCTCGGGGCGAATCACGAACTTCGTCGCGACGACCTCGAACACTTCTTCACGCGTGAGCGCGAACGACTTGCAGAGGTGGGAGTGACCGATGAACGTGACGGTGCCGAGCTCGTCCCAGATGTCGAGGCAGCGCGTGGCCTGCTCGACCGAGAAGATGTACTCGAACTCTTCGAGGTTGATCGGCGAGCCGTGGCAGAAGGTGACGTCACCTTCGCGCACCTCGTACGGCAGACCGCGCAACCACTGCATGTTCTCGGGCGTCAGCTGACGCGCGTGCAGGTCGAGCGCCTGGCGGGCGGCATCGTAGTAGTACGAGTAGTCCATGCGCCCGGCGACGGCGGCATCGTGGTTCCCGAGGATCGTGTACGCCGCGAGCTTGCGAATGATGTCGCAGCACTCGTTCGGTGACGCCCCGTAACCCACGACGTCGCCGATGCAGACATATTTATCGATGCGCTCGGACTTGAACGCATCGACCACGGCGGTCATCGCTTCGATGTTCGCGTGGACGTCAGAGAAGATCCCGATCCTCATGAGACAGCTACGCGAGCATAACCGAAATCACGCGCGTTTCAGGGCTGGATGAGATCGGATTCGTCGAGCTCTTCGTCGGCGTCGTCATCGTCAAGAACCACATCTGCCTCGTCGAGGACTTCCATGGGCCCAGATGCTTCGAGATCGACGAGCCCGGCCTGTCCGGCGTCAGGTAGGCCTTGCTCCACGGCCTCGAAGAACCGCTTCGAGAACGCGCGATTGACGGTGACGTCCCTACCCGCCTGCGAGCCTTCCGCACCTGGACGCAGGCGAACGTGGTCCTTCTCCGCCGACGCGTGCAGCTCGAGCGCTTGCTTGGCGACAGGTGCGACCACGCTCTGGCCATTGGCCATCGTCTCGACGGCCGCTTTGCCACCACGCACCGCAACGTGAGCCATCGCCCACGCGAAGCGCTCCATCGTCTCGGGAGTCGCCTTGTCGCCGAGGCGACCGTACGTGCTCGCGAGCGGCAGCAGCGCGGTTGGTCCAACCTGTCCCAGCGCACGTGCGACCTCGCGCCAGATCTCGGTCGGCTCCGTGAGGAGCAGATCGATCACCGCCTGCGTGCCGTCCTCGGTGCGAAGCAGCGCGAGCGCGAGTGCGCAGCCGTGGCGAAGGAACGCCTTACTGCTCGCGAGTCCTTCGAGCAGCGGCAGCTTTGCCGCGTCGCCGAACTTCACGCTCATGCCGAGCACGCGCACGGCTTCCGCGCGCGACATCTTTTGAACCGATCCGATCACGGCCGCGGCGGCGCGCGCTTCGGCGCGATCGCAGAGCTCGACCGCCGCCGTCATGCGCAGCTGCTTGTCCTCGAGCAGCGCGATCAGCTCTTCCGTTGGCTTCATGCGCGGCGTGCCCTTCGCGGGCGTGGCGCCGATCGAGCCGGAAACTTGTGGACCTTCTTCGCTGGTCTTGATCGCGCCGGCGGTCGTCGCGCGCGCTGCGCCGAGCTCGACGCCGAGCGCCTTCGCCTCTTCCGCGAGCGCCTTCATGTTGTCGACGGCGGCTTCCTCGTCGACGTCGAACGCAGTCGGGTGACGCTTCAGCGTGTCGAAGCCGCGGTCGAGCTTCTGCACGAGATCGCGGCGCGAGCGCGCGAGGCCTTCGCTCACGGCGACCTGCGCGAGCTCGGGACCCATCCACAAGCCCCACGCGACGGCGCTCTCGAGCACGTGACGGCGCAGCTCGCGCCAGCGCGGCAGCGGGAAGCCGCGCGTGCATACCAGGTAGTCCTCGCGCGACGGCCGCGCGAACCGGCGCGCCATCGCGATCGCGCGGCGAAGCTGCTGCGCGCTCTGAAGCTGCGCGAGCTTGTCGTCGCGAAACTCGGCTGCATCGGGCTGGTCGTTGCCGAGCAGATCGTAGCCAGCGCCTTGCACGAGCTCGCGCGCCTTGACGAGCGACGGGTCGCCCTCGGCCTGCACGCCGCGCAGGTGATCTTCTGCCGCACGCATGATGTAGCCGACGTTCTCGGCGAGCGGCGCCACGAGCCGGAACTTGCGAATCCTCCGCCCGCGCGCGATCAGGTCGACCGCGATCTCGAACCGCTTCGCGAGTGCCGCGAGCACCTGTCGATCGCGATCGCCTCCGATGTCGAGCGTGACGAGCACGAGCTGCGTCGGGCTGGGCACGCGCAGCGCCGCCGGCGGACCGAGCACGACCGTGATCACGGGATACGTCGCCGTCCGGTGCAGCAACACGCGCAGATCGACCTGCCCGCCGAACCCGCGCGCGATCTGGTCGCTGACGACGAGCGCGAGGCGGACATTCCCCTGCCCGTCGACGCCGAACGTCGAGGACGGGCTCGCCGCCGTGCGGTCCCCGACCGGGTCGCTGACGACATCCATCGGCAGGTCCTGCGTGTCGGTCGTCAGCGGGTCCGAGCCCTGCGGGATGATCGGGCTATCTTCGCTCGGCTCCGACCCGTCGAGCTTGTCGAGCGCCGCGACGACGCTGGTCTCGATGTCGAATGCTTCCGGATCGTGATGGTTGTGGCCGTTCGTGACCGGCTTCGACTCGACGAGGATCTCCGCCGACAGCTCGTCGATCACCTCGCGCGGCACCGGCATCGTGATCGCCGAGACGTCCTTCAGCATCGCGGGCTCGGCATCCATGTGCACGGCCGGCAGCGGCTGCGTCTGCACCGCCGCGATCACGCGGTTGCGTGCCTCGCTGCGTAGCCGATCGACCTCGGTCCGCTCGCGCAGGACATCCATCCGCACGCGCTCGATCTCGACGGCCTTGCTCGCGAGCTCCGCCTTCGCGGTGTCGAGCTCGTTCGCGCGCTTGTCGAGCTCGCGCGCACGCTTTTCGTGATCGCGCGAGGACTCCATCGAGCGCGCGGCTTCGAGCGCCTGCTGTGCGCGCTCCTCGAGATACGTGCTCAGCCCGCTCGTGCCGTAGACGACCGCGAAGCCCTTCGCGTAGGCGGGCACGTTCTCGCCGCCGTCGCGCAGACCTTCGAGCACCGCGATGCGCTCGTCGAGCTCGCGATGCCGATGCGCGTCGCCGAGGATCAACACGAGCACCTCGGCGGCGGGGTCGTGATAGAGGACCGGCACCGCAACCTTCGCCGACGTGCCGTCCTCGAAGCGCAGCGTGTTGAGCGCGCGCCCCGGCTCTTCGCTGTGCAGGCGATCCACCAGCTCGGGATCACTGACCGCGTCGATCGTCGTGTAGACCTGCGCCGCGATCAGCTCGCCCCGCGGACCCGCGACATGCACCGCCTTGGTCTGCGTTTTTCCGAGCTGCCCGCGATAGGCGTTCTGCGATGGTGCGCGCGTGGTCCCCCGAGCCATCCGAGAGGCATAACCCGGTCCGGAGCTGCGCTCAACGGATTCCCGCCGTCCATGCCGCTGAACCGTTGGCTCGTGCGTGGGTTCGCCGCGACTCGGAACGGATGGTCACAGAGCCACAGAGCCACAGAGCCACAGAGAAGAGATCCTTTTGGATGTTCGCTCGTGTTCGGTTCGGTCGCATGAGCACGAGGATGGTCGGCGAAGCCCGGAAGATCTTCGGCTCTGTGGCTCTGTGGCTCTGTGACCGAATTCGGGCACGAATGTGCGCCGCGAGTGTTGGCATCGGCAGACTCGGCCCGGCTCGTCGACAGCTCAGTTCACCGGGCCGCTGGGCTCGTCCGACGCCGTCTCGGGCGCGTCATCGTCAGTCGCGTTGCCCATCATCTGCGCCGCGACGGCGACCAGCACCTCGTGCACGTGCGCGAGCGTGTCGAGCCGGCCGCACAGCGAGTAGTAGTCCTCGACCGAGACCTCGCCCATCCGCTCCAGCGCCTGCTGGACGTACGGCCGCATGCGCGGCGGCGCGTCGAACTCCGAGTCGAGATCGTCGAGGTCGGCCCGCGCGATGGCGGCGGCGACGAAGCCCGGTGGCGAGAAGTTGAGGCCCGTCGGCAGGACCATGCGCCAGTCGACATCCTCGGCCGCGAGCTCCCAGCGACCGCCGAGCCGGCGGCGCACGACCTCGCCGAAGTACGCGCCCGAGGTGGCGATGACGAGCTTCATCGTCTTGGGCTGGTTATCGGGGACGTTGCGCAGGTAGTGGTCGAGCACCGGCAGCGTGTCGCTGTCGAACTCGAGCGTGATGCCGAGGGCGTTGCGGACGTAGCTGACCACCTGGTCCGCGTACTCGCGTACACGCGCCGGTACAGCCTCGTCCATACGAGTCAGCCTACCGCGGATCGCGCGATCCGGCGAGGTGATCACCACTGGACGAGCGAGAAGTCGACCGTGCCGTCACGAGACTGAAGCTCGACGGTGGCCGGCGCCTGGTTCGACGCGACCTTCCCGTGCTGCGTCTGAACCCAGCCATCTGGGCCGGCCTTCGCCATCGCTCCGAGGTTCACCTTGGAGCCGCGGCCGCGAACGATCATGACGCCGTTGCGGCGAAGCTTGACGTCGATGTCGCCCCGGAGGCTCGTGATCACGAAGCGACCGCGCAGCGATGCTTCGGCTTCGAGCACGATCTTGCCATCCATCGTCGACAGCTCGATGTTGCGCGAGCGGACGCGGCGGCCTTCGATCTTGCCGTGGTTGACGGAGGCGTTCAGGCGCTCGCCGCCGATCGAGTCGAGGGCGAGATCGTTCGAGATGATCTGCGCGTCGACGGAGCCGAACACTTGCGAGAGCGTCGTCTGACCGCTCACCGAATTCGTCGACAGCTCGCCGGCGACGTTCTTCACGGTGATCTTGCCCGAGCCGGTGTCGAGATCACCACCGGCGTCCATGTTCATCACTTCGAGCGCGCCGTTGCTCGACACCGCTTCGATGCGCGCGTCGCGCGGCGCACGCACGATCAGATCGATGCGCACCGAGCCGCGCGCGAGCGGGCTGTGCTCGGGGCCGCCGTCGGCCGTGGTCTTCATGCGCACGGTGCCGTCGGGGTTCGGCACCAGCGAGACGCGCAGGCGATCGATCGCTTCGTCGTTCGGGCCTTGCTTGCGCGTCTCGATCTGGATCGCGGTGCCGTCGTAGCCCTCGACACGAACGTCGCCGAGCGGGTTCTCGATCGAGATCTTCTTGAACGGGCGACCGGCGGGCTGGATCTCGAGGCGTGCGCGCTCGACGACCGCGGGCTTGGCATCCTTCTTCGCCGGCACCGGCTTCGGATCGTCGGCGATCGCGAGCTGCGGAAGCAGGAGCAGGAGGGCGAGGAGGAAAACGACGCGCATCATGGCGTGGTGCTCGCGAACGCGACCGTGTCGCGCGTGAGCGTGTTCTGCACGTAGCGGTTGAGCGCGCGATACGCGCGTTGTTGCGGCCGGCCTGGCTCGGCGGTATCGACCGCCTTCTGCAGATCCGCGACCTGCGCGTCGAAGCTCGCGCGTTGCGCCTCGGTCCAGCGCGCTTCCTTCGCCAGCGCGAGCAGCTCGCTCGCCGTCTGCGCGTAGCAGCCGGTCACGCGCGCGGCTTCACTGGCGAGGTCCGCGGTGACGTCGGTGTCGTTCGGGGCCTCGAGGTTGCAGCCCGGCGTCGGCGGCGCGACGGCGATCGGCGGCGCAGACGACTTGATCGTCGGGCTCGGTGCATCGACGAGCTTGGTCTCGGGCGCCGACTCGTGCGTGCGCCACCACAAGATGCCGACCGCCGCAGCGGCGAGCACACCACCCATCGCGAAGCGCGGGACCATCGGTGTCCAGCGTGCGAGCGCGCGCTTCCACGCGGGCCGCTTGGACTCGGCGACTTCGGCGGCGGCGAGCTGCGCCTGGATGTTGGCCCACATGCCCGACGGTGCATCGACCGTCGGCAGGTCACGCAGACCATCGCGCAGCACTGCCTCGTGCTCGGCGACCTTGCGGCACGCATCGCAGGAGCGCAGGTGTCCGCGCACGACCGTGCCGCGATCGGGATCGAGATCCCCGTCGAGGTATGCGGTCAGTCGAGGGCGGACGTCGTCACACGTCATCAAGAAGCTCCACCCGGAGAAAGGCTCTCACCCAAGAGCTCGCGCATGCGCGCCCGCGCCTTGTGCAACTGCGACTTGCAGGTACCGACGCGGCACTCGAGGATCGACGCGCACTCTTCGTGCGAGAGCCCCTCGACGTCGTGGAGTACAAGGATCGCGCGATAGCCCGGGGGCAGCTCGGCGAGCGCCGCTTCGATGCGCGCTGCGAGGGCGGAGTCACGCGCGACGGTCGGCGGTGCCGGCATGTCGGTGAGCCCGTCGTCGCCGACTTCTTGGCGGCGGCCGCGCTTCGCGAGGTGCGAGAGCGCCGCGTTCACGGTGAGCCTGTAGATCCACGTCGACAGCGCGGAGTCGCCGCGGAAGTTTGCGAGCGCACGAAAAATCCGTACGAAGACTTCCTGCGCGACCTCTTCGGCGTCGGAGGCGCCTACGATGCGGTGGGCCATGCCGAACACGCGGCGCTTGTACTGGTGGTAGAGGCGCTCCATCGCCCGCGCTTCACCCCGACGGCACGCAGCGATCAGCTGCGCGTCATCATTGATGTTCGCCGCGACCCGCGTACGCGGTTCGGCGAGAGGCACAGCAAGTGGTGCGATCGGTTCAGCGAGCTCGTTCACGGATTCCCCGCGGGCTTCGGGGGTAGATCCCCCGGTGGTAGTGGGCCGGCTCTGCGTAGGACTGGCGCCCTGCGAAAGCCGTTGCCTGGGGTTATCAGAGCTCACAACGCGTCGCACCGTATCATCCAGAACGCGAGTCGGCACAACAGCTTTCACGACGCTGGCGCGCTGAACCCGCCCGATCTCGTCTTGCCGCCCGATGCCTGCTGTATGCTGGCTTGGTGCACGCGCCACTGGTGGTTGGCCTCGGCCGGATCGGCGTGGCGATCTCGGGCCTTGCCCCGAACCTGCCCTCCGGCAACGCCACCGCCGACCTCGCCGCCCTCTCCACGACCCCGGCGCCGGGCATCTCGGTCGCCCTGCGCGCCGCGCTCCGCCTCGGTTGCCGCGCCCGAGCGGTCGGCACGCACGGCGCGGACCTGCTTGGCCAGCTCGCACGCAGTGCACTCCGCGACGCGGGCGTCGATGTCGAGATGCTCCGCGCGGTGGGCACGAGCGCCGCGGACTTCACGATCGTCGCGGGCGACGGAAATTTGCGCAGTCGCTATCAGGGCGATCGCGGCCAGCCCGTCGGCATGGACTATGCGGCCGCGCTGAACGGCGCCGCCGCGCTCCTGATCGACGGCACCGATCCGTCGGATCAGCTCAAGGCCGCCGGTCTCGCGAAGACGCTGAAGATCCCGGTCATCTTCGACGTGATCGATCTGCGCCCGGAGACCGAAGAGCTCGTCGCCGTCAGCGACATCCTGCTCGCCTCCGAGCGTGAAGCCTCCGAGCTCGCGCCACGCGGCGAGCTCGCCGACGCACTCGCGAAGCTGCTCGAGATGGGCCCGCGCGCCGTCGTGATCACGCTCGGCGCCGAAGGCGCGATCGGTCGCCATGGCGATCAGGTCGTGACGTGCGCGCCGTTTCCGAGCGACGTGCTCGACAGCTTCGGCGCGGGCTCGGTGTTCCACGGCGCGTTCGCCGCCGCGCTGCTCAGCGAGCTGCCGTTCGCGCGCTGCGTGGAGCTCGCGGCAGCCGCCGCATCGCTATCGCTGCGCGAGCTCGGTCCGTGGGCGGCGATGCCGAGCCGTGAGGACGTGCTGGCGCTCACGCGAACGCGCCGGTCGTAGCTGACTTACACGTGAACTTCCGCTGGAGTAGCCGTGTTACGCCATGTTGCGGCGCAGATCGATCTGGTCCGCGCCGCGTCTCATTGGGGATGCTGACTAAACTCGTTATTGCCTCGGTTCTCGCGCTTGGTTTCTCGTCGACGATGGCGGATGCGCGCCGTGACATCGCCGCGATGCCGGCCATGAAGTCGGACGTGCTGTTCGAGATGGAGCAGCGCAACAAGGCCGACGTCGCGCTCACGGAATTCGAGCTCCAGATCAAACACGACGGCACGTGGACCTACTTCGAGACGATGAAGCAGTCGATCAAGAAGCGCGGCTCCGGCAAGCTGTCGCCCAAGAAGCTCGCGATCGTGCGCCGCGAGCTCGCGCGCGCGAAGTGGACCGTCACGACGGCCGACGTCACGTGCATGGCGTTCGCCGCGCAGTTCACCGAGTACGCTGTCGACGGCGTGCCGGTGTGGCGCGACGAGATGTGCAGCGGCAACATCCTCGACGCCAAGAGCAGCAAGCGGCTCGCGAACGTGATGGCGATCGTGACGCCACTCATCGCCTCCATGACGAAATAGTTCAGCAATTAATTATGTCGGACAGGTCGGACACGCCGGACACGACCTATTTCTTCGGGCGGATGCCCGCGTCGCTGCCTTCGAGGCGGAAGTGGGCCTCGGCTGCGGCCATCTGCTCCGCCTCCTTCTTCGACTTGCCGACGGCGCGCGCCCACTCCTCGGTGCCGATCGTGACCGCGACGACGAACCGCTTGTCGTGATCGGGGCCGAGCTCCTGGACGACGCGGTAGGTCGGCGTCGACTTGAGGCGTGCCTGCGCGGTCTCCTGGAGGCGCGTCTTGAAGTCGTAGAAGTTTTTGATCTCGGCGCCGTTGATGCGCTCCGTGAGCAGGCGCTCGACGAGATCCCACGCGGCCTGAAAGCCGCCGTCGAGGTAGACCGCCGCGACGATCGCCTCGAATGCGTCGGCGAGGATCTTCGGCTTCGTGCGGCCGCCCGACTTCTCCTCGCCCTTGCCGAGGAGGAGCCAGTTGCCAAAGCCGAGCTTGAGCGCGACATCGGACAGGCCCTCTTCGGAGACGACCTGTGCGCGCGTGACGCTGAGGTCACCTTCGTGCGCGTCGGGGAACCGGTTCATCAGCCGCTGGCTGACCGTCAGCGAGAGGACCGCATCGCCGAGGAACTCGAGCCGCTGGTTGTCGCCGAGCTTGCCGCCGGTATCGCGATTCTGCTCGTTGCACCAGCTCGCATGGCGAAGTGCCTGTTCGAGGCCTGCGCGGTCGCGAAACGTGTAGCCGAGGACGGCTTCAAGGTCCGCATAGTCTCCAGGGGACGGCACGCAGGCATGATACCTTCGTAGTCCGTGGAAGCGCTGCGCGAGCGTTTCGGTAAGTATCACGTCCTCGACAAGATCGCGCAGGGCGGGATGGCCGAGGTCTACAAGGTCAAGACCGTCGGGATCGCGGGCTTCGAGAAGGTCCAGGCGCTCAAGCGCATCCTCCCGCACAGCGCGCGCGAGGGCCGGTTCATCCGCAGCTTCATCGACGAAGCGCGCATCGCGGTCGAGCTCACCCACCGCAACATCGTCCAGGTCTTCGACTTCGGCAAAGCCGATGGCGAGCTGTTCCTCGCGATGGAGCTGATCGAGGGCAAAGATCTGCGGACCGCCCTCGGCGCGGGCGTTTCGCGCGACCTGCTGCCGCCGACACCGGTCAGCGCGTACATCATCTCGGAGGTCGCGGCCGGGCTCGACTACGCGCACCTCAAGACGAACGACTACGGCGATCCGCTCAACATCGTGCACTGCGATGTCTCGCCCTCGAACGTGATGCTGTCGCTCGACGGCTACGTGAAGATCCTCGACTTCGGCATCGCGCGCGCGACGTTCGCGTCGGCGCTCGAGCGACGGCGCCTTCGCGGCAAGCCCCGCTACATGGCGCCCGAGCAGACGTATGGCGACCCGCCGACGCCCGCCGCCGACGTGTTCGCGCTCGGCATCATCGCGTGGGAGCTGTTCACGGGACTGCCGCTCTATCGCGGTCCGGATCTCAAGTCGATCCTCGAGGCGGTGCGGCGCACCGATCCACCGCGCATCGACAGGTTGAATCCGAGCGTCCCGAAGGAGATCGTCGACGCGATCGCGCGGGCGCTCTCGCGCGAGCCACCGGATCGTGGCACCGCGGCGGATCTCTCGAATGCGTGCGCGCGCACCGCACTCGGCGGTGGTGCACGCGCGCTCGCGGCGTGGCTCGCGGATCTCGAGACGCGGCCGAGTCGCGTCGAGGTGCCGTGGCAAGCGGAGGCCACGTCGATCAGCGTGCCGCAGCGATCGCAGTCGCAGTCGGTGCTGCCGCCGTCGCGCCCGTCGATGACGGCGTCGCTCGCGAACGTGCCGCCCTACCCCTCCGAGCTCGGCGAAGGCACGCCGGGCTTCAAGGACGAGGACGAGAAGCCCACGGATCGCCGGCCATCACGTACGGCGGTGATCGCAGCGCCCCGTGAGGGGCGCGCGGTGGAGATCGACGCGCCCCGTGAGGGGCGCGCGGTGGAGATCGACGCGCCGACGGATCGCGCGGCGACCGAGCGCGCGTCGCGCCCCCCGATGTCTCCGTTCGAGCGCGATGCCGGCGCGACCACGCCGATGCCGCGGTTCGATCGCGCCGAGTCGACGAGCGCTCGCTTCGAGCCGAGCACGACGAACGTGCACGCGCCGCGCGTCGATCCGACGGGCACGACGAACATCGTCAGCACGCGATGGGCGGATCCGAACGCGAGCGTGACGGCGCGCTGGGGTCACGAAGGCACGGCGGCCGGCGTCGCGAAGCTCGCCGATGCGCTCGGCGAGGAGGCCGAGCCGGCGAGCACCGAGCGGTTCTCGCGGCCGTCGTTCGAGGCGCTCGGCCTCGGCCCCGCGCTGCGGCCATCGGGCCTCATCGAAGAGGACGCGACACGGGCCAACGTGCAGCACGCGCCCGACGACACGAGCTACGACGAGATCGAGGTCGAGGCGTCCGGGATGGAGCCGCCGCTCGAGCTTGCCGCGGACGAGCCGATCGACGACGACCTCGCGGCGATGTCGACGGGCCTGCCCGCGGAGCGTCGCCGCGCGGTCGTGGTCGCGGGCGTGCTCGCCGGTGCGAGCCCTGACGTCCTGCGCGCGTTGACCCGCTCGCTCGGCGAGCTCGCGTATCAGCGCGGTGGTGTCGTGCTCGAGCTCGACGACGTCGCGCTCGTGGTCGCCTTCGGCCTCGAGGTCGCCGGCGAGGACGACGTCGCGGTCGCGATGGGCTGGGCGCTCGATGCGAGTGCGATGGCGCGCGACGGCGGCGACGGCATCAGCCTGCAAGTTGGTGCGCGGACCGGCGTCGCGACCACGCCGTCGGGCGATCAGACGCGCGTGCCGCAGGACGCGATCGACGAGGCGCGCACGCTCGCGCGCGAGTCGTCACCGGAGCGGCCGCAGTTCGTCGGTCACACGGGACGGCTGACGAGCGGGCTCTACTCGCTGCGCGAGGTCTCGAGTCGCCGCAGCAAGCGCAGCAAGGTGATCGAGGTCGTCGGTCCGCGCGGCTTCGACGAGCGCGACCGCGCGCGGCTCGAGCGGCGTGGCAAGTTCGTCGGCCGCACAGCGCAGCTCGCGGAGCTCGATGTCTGGTACCAGCGCGCGATCGCCGCGGACCGCCGGCTCACCGTGCTGATCAGCGGCGCCGCCGGCACGGGCAAGAGCCGGCTCGCGGCCGAGCTCATCGCCCGGCGGATCGGCGCGGGCACGCCGCTACGCGTGGTGACGACGGGCGCGTCGCTCGCCAACCAGCTCGCGCCGTTCGCGCTCGTGATCGATCTCTATCAAGCGTCGCTCGGTCTGCCGCCGGCACGCGGTCGCGCGGCGCGCGGTCAGGTCGTGCAGCGGCTGTTGCACCTGATGGCGAACGCGGGCGTGAACAACGAGCGTGCGAAGGCCGTGGCGACGGATCTGGATCGCGCGATGGAGCTGCGCGACGGCGTCAGCGTCGGTGCGCCGGAAGTCGCCGACCTGCGCCCGCGGATCTCGGCGGGCCTCACCGCATTCCGCGCCGCGATGGCGGATCGCAAGAAGCCGCTGCTCACGCTGATCGAGGACGTGCATCAAGCGGACAGCGCGAGCCTCGAGGTTCTGCGCCACACGCTCGCGATTCCCGCGAGCGCGCCCGAGCTGCTCGTGCTGACCGCGCGTCCCGATGGCGCGCCGGCTCCTCCTGTCGACGCGGTGGTCCAGATCGGCGATCTCGTCGGCGGCGAACTCCGGGCTCTGATCGCTGAGAGGCTCGGCGAACAAGCGACGCCGTACAACATCGCCGCGGTGCTCGCGCGCGGCGGCGGCAATCCGCTGTTCGTCGAGGAGCTCGCGCAGGCAGTCAAGGAAGCCGGCGCTTCCGGTGAGGACGTGCCGGCGTCCGCACGCGACGTGGTCTCGGCGCGCATCGACAAGCTGTCGGCGAAGGCGCGCACGGCGCTGCGGTTCGCCGCGGTGCTCGGCACGACGATCCGCGTTCGCCTCCTCGAGGAGCTACTCGGCGAAGAGTCGCTGCAGGCCGAGCTCGACGAGATCATCGAGGCGCAGATCCTCGTGCGCCCCGAAAACGCGGCCGAGCACGAAGGCGAGCTGTACTTCGCGCGCGGCCTGATCCGCGAGGTCGTGTACGAGTCGCTGTCGGCGCGCACGCAGCGCGAGACGCACGCGCGGATCGGTCGCTTGCTCGCGTCGCGCTTCTTCGCCGGTCGCGAGGAGCCGCCCGCGCAGATCGCCGAGCACCTCGAGCGCGGTGGCGAGACCGCCGGGGCCGCGGCGTTCTGGCTGCGTGCCGGTCGCCTCGCGCTCACCGCATCGGATGCGGCGGCCGCGGTCTCGTGCTTCACGCGCACGATCGGCCTCGAGCGCGAGCTCGGCTCGACGCCACAGACCTCGACGTCACGCGCACGCCGCCGCGAAGCGCTCGCCGGGCGCGAGGAAGCACACCGCCTGATCGGCGACCTCGCCTCCGATGCGTCGGACCTCGACGAGCTGCAGCGCCTCGGGGAAGGCGAACCCTCGCGCCTCGCAGATGTCGCGATCCGTCGCGCGCAGCGCATGCTGCGGCTCGGCGACTACACGAACGCGAACATGTCGACCGTCGTTGCCGAAGATCACGCGATGGCCGCCGGTGACGAGCGCCTGCGCGGTGAAGCGTTGCGTGTGCGCAGCGAGATCCTCGAGCGGCTCGGCCGGTTCGACGAAGCGCTGAAGGTCGTGGGTGTCGCGCGCGAGCTCTTCCATCGCCAGCGCGCGATCAATGACGAGATGCTCGCGATGATCGGCCGCGGCCGGATCTTCCTGTTGCGCGCGCAGTACGAGGCCGCGCGCGAAGCGTATCGCCCGGTCGTCTCGATGATCGAGAAGACAGGCGACCCGTGGCTCGAGCGCATCGTCACGAACCACGTCGCCGTGATCGAGATGTGCCTCGGCAACTTCGCGCGTGCGATGGCCTCGGTGCAACGCTCGCTCGAGCTGTGCCGGCGCTACGGCGACCGCGCGCGCGAAGGCGACGGGCTCGCGGTCGCGGGCATCATCGAGCTGCAGGTCGGCCTGTTCGATCACGCGGCCGCGACGTTCGCCGAGGCGCTCGAGATCCTCTCGCACACGTCCTCGCGCTGGAGCCGCGCGGACTGCCTCATCTACGCGGGCGCGTGTGATGTCGCGCGCGGGCGCCACGGCGGGATCGCGCAGCTCGACGAAGCACTCGACGAAGCGCGCCGCCTCGGTGCGCGCTACCTCGAAGCGAACGCGCTGATCACGCGCGCGAGCGCGCATCTGCGCCAGGGCCACCTCGGTCAAGCGAGCGCCGACGCGTACGAGGGGACCGTGGTCGCGCACGCCGCGACGCTGATCGGCTACGAGATCCAGGGCCTCGCGCGTCGTGCCCTCGCACTCTCGCGCGCGGGTAATCGCAACGCCGAAGCCGGTGGGCTCGTGCATCGCGCGTTGCAGCTCCTCGATCGCCAGGGCTACCTCGAGGGCTCCGAGGAAGAGGTGCTCGTCGCGTGTGCCGAGGTCCTGCGCACCGGCGGCGCCGAGGATCGTGCGCGCTCGGTGCTCGATCGTGCCCGCGCATCGGCGCGCCGCAAGCTCGACGGTCTCGTCGACCGGACCTGGCGAACCGCGTATCTCGCGCTGCCGGAGATTCACAAGCTCCTCGGAAGTTAGTGGCATTTGCGATGCAGCTACCGGCTGCATGCAAGACGTCGCGATCCTCCATGGCAACCCGCTCATCGAAAAGCTGAACGACCTGATCCAGCTCGATTTCGATGCGATCGCTTCGTACGACCACGCGATCGAGCACTGCGACGAGGTGCAGGTCCGCCGCGACCTCGAATCGTTCAGGGCGGACCACCAGCGCCACATCAAGGACCTCGGCCGCGTGATCCGCGCGTGTGAGGGCAAGCCGATCGACGTTCACCTCGATCTCAAGGGGATGCTGCTGGAAGGCCTCACGACGCTGCGTAGCCGCGGCGGCACGCTGGCGGCCCTACGAGCAATGCGTACGAACGAGAAGCTCACGAACTTGCTCTACCGCCGAGCGGCGTCCATCGCGCTCGCGCCGCTCGCGCGCGTGGTGATCGATCAGAACTACGCTGACGAGCAGCGCCATCTCGCCGTGATCCAGTCGCACATCGAGCGCATGTCGGGCACAGCCGTCGTGACCAGCACGGGCATCCCGACGGCGATTCCGTTCGACGAGCGGGACACGATTCCGACGGTACGGAGCCGCTGATCAGGCGAGCCAGCCGCCGGCGAGCACGCGATCGCCGTCGTAGATGACGGCGGCCTGACCGGGGGCGGCGACGGTTGGCTCGCGGAGCTGCACGGTCGCGCGGCTGTTCTCGACCGTGATCTCGGCGGGAATCGCCGTGCCGCGATGCCGGACTTGCACGGCCGCGGAGAGTGCTGTCCGAGGCGCGGACAGCCAGCGCAGATCGCGAATCGCGAGGTTCGTGCGCTCCGCTGCGGACTTCGCGCCGACGCGAACCTCGCCGCGCGCCGGATCGACGCTCGTCACGTAGAGCTTGTCCTTTGTGGTCAGGTTACCGAGGCCGCGGTGCTGGCCGATCGTGAAGCGATGCGCGCCGTCGTGCCGGCCAAGGACGGTGCCCTGCTCGTCGACGATGTTGCCGGCGATCGGCAGCGGCTTGCCACGGCGTAGGGCCTGCGCGGAGACGAAGCCCGCGTAGTCACCGTCGGGGACAAAGCAGATCTCCTGCGACTCGTCCTTGTTCGCATTCGGCAGCCCGAGGCGCAGCGCCTGCGCGCGGACCTCGTCCTTCGTCATCCCGCCGAGCGGGAAGCGCACGTGCGGGAGCTCCTGCGCGGGCATCGAGAACAGGAAGTACGACTGGTCCTTGTTCGCGTCGACGCCGCGGCGCAATTCGCCGTCGACGATCTGCGCGTAGTGACCGGTGACGAGCACGTCGGCGCCGATCGCGCGCGCACGCTCGAGGAGCGGCGTGAACTTGATGTGCTGGTTGCACTTCACGCACGGGTTCGGCGTCTCGCCGGCGAGGTACGCCTCGACGAAGTCTTCGACGACGGCGGCCGCGAACTCGGGCGCGAGATCGATGACGTAGAACGGAATGCCCAGGTGCGCGCAGACGGCGCGCGCATCCTCGACATCGCGCGGGCCGCAGCACCGACCGCCCGAGGCCGCCGCCGTGCCGCGCGCGTCGTAGAGCCGCATCGTCATGCCGACGACCTGGTAGCCCTGCTCGACGAGCAATGCAGCGGCCGTGGCGCTATCGACGCCACCGGAGAGCGCTGCGACGACGAGCTCTTTCTCCATCGAGTTGGGACGGGGTATGTAGCATGCACCGTGACTACGGCGCAGCGAAACCGAACCGAGGTGGTGGCCACGACGCTCGACGAGGCGGGCGCCGGCGTCGGGTCGGATGCGTCGAAGTCCGCGATCCACGTGACCGATCTGCTGCCCGGCGAGCGCGCGGAAGTGCAGCTCGATCATACGAGCCCGCACAAGCCCGAGGCGTGGGGACACATCGTTCGCCGGATCGGGTCCCCGAGCATGAATCGCGTCGCGCCTGCGTGTCCCGCGTGGGGCAGCTGCGGCGGCTGCGTGTGGCAACACCTCGCGTATCCCGCGCAGCTCGAGGAGAAGCGGCGCCGCCTCGACGAAGCACTCGCGCTCGTGCCCGTCGTCGCGGAAGGGCGCGTGCGGATCGCCGGCGTGCGGCCATCGCCGCTGTTGCTCGGCTATCGCAACAAGGGCAAATACGTCGCGGGGCGCGCGGGCGATCACCTCATACTCGGCGCGTATGCGCCGCGCAGTCACCACGTGATCGATACGCTGGGGTGCCGAGTCGTCGCGCCGGTGATCGACGAGGTCGCGACCTGGGCGCGTGGCGCGGCGGAAGCGGCCGGGCTCGCGGCGTACGACGAAGCAAAGCGCGAAGGAGAGCTGCGCTACGTGATCGTGCGCGAGAGCGATGGCGACGCGATGGTCGTGCTCGTCGTCGCGTCGCGCACGCCGCGCGGCAAGCTCGAGCAGGTCGCGAACGCGCTATCGCATCATCCCGCGATCCGCAGCGTCGTGTCGCTCGAGAACGATCGGCGCGATGGAGCGATCGTGCCGTCGGGCTCGACCTCGTCCGTGTTGTTCGGCAAGAGCACGCTCATCGAGGAGATCGCCGGTGCGAAGGTCGAGGTCGGGCCGTCCGAGTTCTTTCAGGTCAATCGCGCGCAGGCACACGCGCTCTACGAACGCGTCGCGGAGCTCGCCGAGGTCCGGCCCGGCATGCGTGCGGTCGATCTGTTCGCGGGCGTCGGTGGCATCGGACTGCACCTCGCGCGTGCGGGCGCGGAGGTGATCGCCGTCGAGCTCGATCGCGAGGCCGTCGGTCAGCTGCGGCGCGCGGCGGAGCGTGCGAGCTTGCCGCTGACGGTGATCGCGAGCGATGCAGGCGCGCTGAAGCGCGAGGCGCTCGGCACGCCGGATGTCGTCGTCGTCAATCCGCCGCGCAAGGGCCTCTCCGAAGCGACGCGGGAGCTGCTGGTCGCGGTGCGGCCACAGACCATTATCTACGTGAGCTGCGGACCCGAGGCGCTCGGTCGCGATCTCGTCGCGCTGCCGCAGTACGAGGCCGACCTGATCGAGCCCTTCGATCTGATGCCCGGCACGGCGCAGGTCGAGACCGTGGTCCGGCTGCGGCGCTTATAGATCCAGCTTGACGGTCGTGGTGCCGGCTTCGATCACGTGGATCTTCTTCGTCAGCTTCTCGAGCTTACCATCGACGTCGACGACGAACCGCAGCTCGCCGGTCTCCGCGGGCATCGCCGTCTCGAACTTGCACGGGCAGCCGATCGACAGCCCCGAGATCGCGCGGCGCTCGAACGTGGAGACCACGTCGTTGTTCACGACGAGCTCGGCCGTGAAGCCCTTCACGCGCAGCTCGGCGTCACCGAGGTCGATCATGATCGTGGCGTGGTGACGCTCTTCCTTCTCGCACGCGTCGTACGCGATCACGCCCACCATGCCGAGGAACAAGAGCGGCGCGATGCGCTTCCGGAAAAACTCGTACCGCGTCACTTCGGTGACATAGCACCTCGGTCAAAAACTGGCGATGCCTAGAACGCAGCGCCTACCCTTCCAAGGTGCTGCGCACGCGCGTGCTTGCCGGTCTGCTGCTGCTCGCTTCCGCGTGCGGGACACGTCCGTCGCCGCGCTTTGCCTCACCGATGCTCGGCACCGCGTCCGTGCCGCTCGCCCCACTGCCCGGCGAGCGCGAGCCCGAACCTGTGATCTCGAACCGCCGGCGTGCCGAAGCGATCCGCGTCTCGACCGCGCCGAAGATCCGCGAGGCGTCGGCCGCCGCGGCCGCCGCGGTGACGGCGAGCCCCGCGGTCGCGCGCCGCGAGGAGCTGCCGACGCCGAACCGCATCGACGCGGCCGAGCCGCTGCCGCCCGCGCGCGTGCCTGCGGATCTGCGGGCGCTGGTCGGCCGGCGTGACAAGCGCGAGCCGATCGAAGCCGCGATCGCGTGGGCCCGCGAGCTCGGCATGCAGGTCGTCGGTGCGCGCAGCTCGGAGATCCTGGTCTGGGCCGAGACCAACGATCGCTTGCACGACGCCGCGAAGCCGCCCGAGCGCGGCGACCTCCTGGTCTTCGATCACGTCAACAGCGACGAGCCGGCCGACCTGTTCGCCGTCGTGATCGCGCGTGACGAGCGCAACGTCACCGAGTTCTTGTATCTCGGCGGCGGCGTGATCCGGCGCGGCTTCATCGACGTCTCGCGCCCGAAGACGAAGCGCGATGCGACGGGCGCGATCGTCAACACGTTCCTGCGCACCGGCAAGCGCTGGCCCGCGAAGGGCAGCCGCTACCTCGCCGGCGAGCACCTCGCTCACGTCATTCGCTGAAGCGCGAACAGCTGCCCGCGCTGCGGCGGGAGATCGAGGAACAGCGGCTCGGAGAGATCGCGCTCCCAGCGCTCGTCGCCGAGGCGGTCGACCAGCATGTGTTTGCCATGCTCGCCGACATCCACGCGGCACTGCGCGCGATGCGGCGCGAGGTTCACGACGACGAGGTCGTGCGCCCACTTCACGATCACGAAGCAGCCCGCCGTCGGGTTGCCCTCCCATGCGGGCCGTGGTGCGAGCAGGCGCGCGTCGCCCCGCCCGACGCTGCTCGCGACGAGCGCGGATAACAGCGCCGCGTACAGAGCACGTACGCCCTCGTCGTCGGGCTCGTCCGCACGCCGGCGCAGCTGGATGCGCGCGAACCGCCGCGCACCGCCCGCCTGACCGTGATGGAGGAAGCGCATGCCCGGCAGGCTCATCACGAGCAGCGCCGCGGCGCGATGCAGATCGAGTGGCAGCGCCGCCACGCGCGGCTCGTCGTGATTCTCGAGAAAGTGCACGTGCCGCACGTTGTCCGCTGCGTAGACATGCGGCGCGACCTCGTACGGCCGGTCATGCACGAGCCGATCGTAGAGCTCCTTGTCGTACACGTAGTCGAAGCCGAGCTCGCACAGCCGGCGCTCGAGGCCCCAGTACGCCTCGGCGAGCATCACGAAGTCGGGATGCGCCTGCCTCACGCTGCGGATCGCTCCACCCCAGAAGTCGGCCGCGGCTTCCTCGCATGGGACGTGCTGCCACGTCTTCTCGAAGACGTCGGGCAAGACGAGCATCGCCATGTCGCAGCGCACGCCATCGCAGCGCGCCGCGATCGACAGGAGCACGTCACGCATCGCGACACGCGTGGCGGCACGGCGGTACTCGAGCTGCGCCGTGTCCGTCCAGCCCGGGAAGTATGGATCCTTGCCATGCACGACCGTGTTCCCGTCGCGCATGACGAGGTCGAGGTTGACCCACGGGTGATCGAGCGCGACGTGGTTCGGCACGAAGTCGAGGATCACGCGGATGCCGCGCTTCGATAACCGCGTACGTAACGACGCGAGCGCGGCATCACCGCCGAATTCATCGGCGACCTCGTAGCGCGCGATCGCGTACGGCGAGCCCGCGACGTCTTCCTCTCGCCAGCCCGGCAACGCCTCGTCGTACGCCTTTGCGAGCACGAACGCCTCGCGGCGCGAGCGCGGCCCCGTCGGCCACACGCCCATCAGCCACAGGTGCGTGACGCCGATCGCCGACAGCGCGTCGAGCGTCTCGTCACGGACGTCCGACAGCGCTTGCACGCCGAGCTCTGCGAGCCACTGCCTCGTATGAACCTCGTAGAGCAGCGGATGCGTCACGCGTCGACGACGACATCATTCGAAGCCCGTGCCTGGCAAGCGAGGATCACGCCCTTCGACCGATCCGCCGACGTCAGCGCGTCCTGCACGTCCATCGTGACCTTGCCCGAGACCAGCGTCGTCTTGCACTGCCCGCAAATCCCGGAGCGGCACTCGAACGGGATGTTCACGCCGCAAGCTTCGGCGCACTCGAGGATCGTGAGCTCGCTCGTGTCGGTGCCCTTGCCTGCCCGCTTGAACTGCACGTTCGCAGCCTCGCCGGTGGCGATCTCACCCGGCACTTGCTCGATGACTTGCAGCGGCGACACGAACGCCTCCTGCGTGATCTCACCGTCGGGCACGCCGATCTCGACGAGGATCTTCCGTATTGCCGTCATCATCGCGTCGGGACCGCACAGCATCACGGGGCCACGCGAGAGCCCCGGCACGAACGCCTGGACGATCTCTTTCGTGATCCGCCCGCGCTCGCTCGACGGGACGATCTCGACGTGCAGGTTTGGAAACCGCTGCTGCAGCTGCGCGAGCTCGTGCTCGAAGATGACGTCCTTCCGCTCGCGGACGCCGAACAGCAGATAGATGTCGCCTCTCCAGCACCGGTCGGTCAGCGACCGCGCCACCGACATCATCGGCGTGATGCCGACGCCGCCGGCGATCATCACGACGCGTTCGCCGTGCCCCGCAAAGTAGAACTTGCCGGCGGGCGCACCGATCTTGATGCGCATGCCTTCGGTCACCTGGTCGTGCAGGAACTGCGACGCGTGGCCATCCGGCGCGCGCTTCACGCTGATCTCGACGTAGTGGCTGCGCGTCGGCGATGACGCGATCGTGTACGAGCGGTTCACGCGCTTGCCGTCGATCATCAGGGCGATGTTGAGGTACTGCCCGGCGATGTGCTCGAAGGGCAGCGCGCTGCCATCGGGCATCACGAACCGGAACGTCTTCACGTCGTGCGTCTCGACGAAGATGCGGGCCACGACCATCTCGCCCGACCAGAACTTCTTCTTCACCGAGAGGACCGTCGGCTGCTTCGCCGCCGCGCGCCGCAGATCGAGGTAGTGCCAGATCGCACGCACGAGCAGCGCGAGCGCGACGACGACGCCGAACGCGACCGGCTGCCGCACGTCGGACTTCACGAGCAGGTAGTAGTGAACGACACCCGCCGGCACGATGACGTAGTTCAGGCGGTGCAAGAGCTTCCAGCGCTTCGGTCCGAGGCGCGTGATCATGGTGTCGAGCGACGTCAGCGCGAGCGGGATCATGAGCACGAGCGCGCCGAACCCGAACCACAGATACGGCCGCGCGATGATCTCCCCGAGCGTGTCGCCGAAGCTGCCGTCACGGTCGTAGAGCCAGAAGATCAGGAAGTGCGTCGCGATGTAGAAGAACCCGAACAGGCCGAGCTGGCGTCGCGGCGCGATCGCGAGGTTCCAGCCGGTGAGCCGTCGCAGCGGCGTGATCAGCAGCGAGAGCGTCAGGAACACGAGGCCGAGCAAGCCGGTCGTGCGGATCAGAAAGTTGATCGCGTTGACGCCGAGCTGATCGTGATAGCCGTCCCACGCGAGGATCAGCGCCGGCACCAGCGCGTTGATGATGACCAGCCGCTTGAGGAACGTGCCGTCGACGAGCTTAGAAGTGGACACGGAGGTCCATGCCCGCATAGAGGCTCGCCACTTGCTCGGTGTAGCCGTTGAACGGCAGCGTCTTGCGACGGCCGGTCTCGCCGATGCGTTGCTCGGTCGCCTGACTCCAGCGCGGGTGTGGATGGTCGGGGTTCACGTTCGCGTAGAACCCGTACTCGCGCGGCGCCTGCTTGTTCCAGGTCGCTGGCGGCTCCTTCTCGGTGAGCGTGACCTTCACGATGGACTTGATGCCCTTGAAGCCGTATTTCCACGGCACGACGAGCTTGATCGGCGCGCCGTCCTGCGCCGGCAGCTCGTGACCGTAGAGGCCCGTCGCGAACATCGCGAGCGGGTGCATGGCCTCGTCGAGGCGCAGGCCCTCGACGTACGGCCACGGCAACACCGCCGTGTTCTTCTGGTTCGGCATCCGCACCGGGTCATAGAGCGTCTCGAACGCGACGTACTTGGCGCTCGCGAGCGGGCGCACACGCTCGAGCAGCTTGCCGACGGAGAATCCGTTCCACGGCACGACCATCGACCACGCCTCGACGCAGCGATGCCGATACACGCGCTCCTCGGTCGGCGCGATGCGGCGAAAGTCGTCGAGGTCGAACGTCTTCGGCTCGTGGCAAAGGCCGGTGACCTCGACCTTCCAGCCGTCGGTCTTGAAGTTCTTCGCGGCGGCGGCGACGCCGTCCTTGTTCGTCGTGAACTCGTAGAAGTTGTTGTAGTTCTCGATCGAGGTCTTCGGCGTCTTCGCTTCGTCGACCCAGTAGCCGCGGCCGTCGTGCGGTGCGGGCACGACATCGGCGAGCCGCTTCGTGTCGCTCTCGACGATGTCGACGCCGTTCAGCTTTCGATAGAGCAGCGCCGTCGCGCCCGCCGTCGCCGCGAACATGCCACCCCGCATTATCGCCCGCCGGTTGAAGTAGACCTCGGGCGGCGTGATTTCCTTCTCGAGACCCATGCCGGGCCTACGGCGGCCCGGCCGCCTGGTTACCGTCGTTCCACAGTCGGTAGCCGCCGAGCAACCCCGCGACATTCGAGACGATCTCGACATTGGGCGGCAGCTCGATCTTGAGGTGTTTCGCGTTGCCGCCGCCGAGGTAGAGCCGCGTCGGGTTGAAGATCGGCAGCACCGTCTCGACGACACGCCGGACACGCTTGTTCCAGCGCTTCTTGCCGATCACGTCGAGCGCGACCCCGCCGACGTACTCCTCGTACGTCATCTCTTTGCGAAACGGGTGGTGTGCGAGCTCGACATTCGGAACGTAGTGACCGTCGGTGTAGAGCCCGCAGCCCATGCCGGTGCCGAACGAGAGCAGCATCTCGACGCCCTTGCCCTTGATCACGCCGAAGCCCTGCACGCCCGCGTCGTTGAGCACGCGGGTCGGTTTGTCGAAGCGCTTCGTGAGAACCGTCGCGAGCGGAACATCGACCCAATCGGGGTGGAGGTTCACGGCGGTCTTGATGACGCCTTCGATCACGACACCCGGAAAGCCGACGCTGACGCGGTCGAACTCGCCGAGCTGCTTCACGAGCTGATCGATCACGCCGACCACGGCGTCGGGTGTTGCGGGTCGCGGCGTCTCGAGACGCACGCGCTCGGTGAGCATTCCGCCGGATTCGTCGAGGAGCAGCGCCTTCACGCCGGTGCCTCCGATATCGATCGCGAGGGTCTTCACTTGGACGGCGCCTTGACGAGCTCTCGCCAGCTGCGGTGATCGCGCCCCATCATCTCGTCGGCCGCCGGTGGCCCGTTGCTGCCGTCGTCATAGAAGTGCACGCCGGGCGTCGCCTCCCAGACTTGCAGCACGGGCTGGATGAGCTCCCACGCGCGATCGACGGAGTCGCGCCGGTTGAACAGCGTCGCGTCGCCACGCATGCAGTCGAGGAGCAGGCGCTCGTACGCCTCCGCGATCGGGCGCTTGAATGCCTCGGCGTAGGTCATGTCCATGTGCACGTTTCCGACGTTGATGTTCTCACCGGGCACCTTCGTCACGAAGCGCAACGAGATACCTTCCTGCGGCTGGATGCGCAGCGTCAGCATCGCCGGCTGCAGCACGCTGCCGGCAGCTTCTTCCTTGAAAAGCACGAGCGGCACGGGCTTGAAGTGAATGTTCACCTCGGTGAGCCGTTCGGCCAACTTCTTGCCTGCGCGCAAGTAGAACGGCACGCCGTGCCAGCGCCAGCTGTCGATCATGAACCGCATCGCCGCATACGTCGGCGTCTCGGACTCCGGCGCGACGCCGTTCTCCTCGCGATACGTGCGGTACTGACCGCGGACCGCGTAGTTCGCGACGTCGTTGAGCGTCAGCGGGCGCACGGAGCGCAGCACCTGCCCTTTCTCGTCGCGAATGTCGTCGGGTCCGAACGACGCCGGAACCTCCATCGTCACCAGCGACAGCACTTGCAGCAGGTGATTCTGGATGATGTCGCGCACGACGCCGGTCTGCTCGTAGAACGTGCCTCGACCCTCGATCCCGATCGACTCCGCCGCCGTGATCTCGACCCAGTCGATGTGGTTGCGGTTCCACAGCGGCTCGAAGATCGAGTTCCCGAAGCGCAGCACCAAGATGTTCTGGACGGTCTCTTTGCCGAGGTAGTGATCGATTCGATAGATCTGTGACTCGGTGAGGTACGCGCTGATCATCTCGTTCAGCGCGCGTGCGCTCGCGAGGTTGTGACCGAATGGCTTCTCGACGATCACGCGGCACCCGATCACACCGGGCTTCTGGTGCGCGCGTTCGATCAGGCCGTGCTTCTGCAGCTTCTCGAGGACCAGCGCGAATGCCGACGGCGGCGTCGACAGGTAGAACACGCGATTGCCCTTGGTGCCCTTCGCGGCCGCCGCGGCGAGGCGCTCCTTGAGTGCGAGGTACGTCGCGTCGTCGGCGAAGTCACCGCCGACGTAGTCGAGCGTGCTCGCGAACTTATCCCACGCAGCCGGCTCGACCTTGCGCCGCGAGTGTTCGGTCACGCGCGGACGCAGGTGCTCGGCGAACTTCGCCACCGTCATCGGGCTGCGCGACACGCCGAGCAGCACGGTCGGCTCCGCCATCGAGCCGTCCAGCATGAGGTTGAACAGCGCCGGTGCGAGCTTGCGGCCCGAGAGGTCGCCGGTCGCTCCGAAGATCACGACCGTCGCCGGCTCGGGCTTGCGCCGCTTCGTTTGCTGCTCGCCCAGAACCTCGCCGGTGACGGCACTGTGAAAGTCGGTGGCGGGTTTGTTTTGCTGACTCATGTTAGATGCCCTTCGCTGCCCCTTCGTCGACAAGCCACTGCAGATCGCCGTTCTCGATCAAGCGCGCCGGCGCGTTCGAGGTGCCGTTCACGATGCCCGCGAGCGCCTCGGCCTTGCTCGCGCCCGCGACGAGGAAGCGCACGTGGCGCGCCGCATTGATGAGCTTCGGCGTCATCGAGAGCCGAGGCTGTCCGCTCGGCGCCTTCGCCGCGATCACGATGCGCGCCAGATCGATCGCCCCGCCGGGAAACAGCGACGCGGTGTGTCCGTCATCGCCGATGCCGAGGAAGGCAACGGTGAACACCGGGCTGCTTCCGAGGCAGCCGTAGATGTGGTCCTCGTACGCCTGGGCCGCCGCGGCCGGCTCGTCTTCGCCGTGCATGCGATGCCACCGCGACGAGTCGAGGTTCAGCGGCTGGATCAGCTCCGCCTTCGCCATGCCGAAGTTCGACTCGGGATGATCGGGCGGCACGCAGCGCTCGTCGCCCCACCACAGATCGATCCGGTCCCACGGCAGAAACGCGCGGCCGCGCGCGACGAGCTCCTGGTACAGCGCGCGCGGCGTGTTGCCGCCCGAGAGTGCGAAGTGACACGCCGACGTCTCGTCGAGCGAGCGCCGCACGAGCGCGGGCAGCTCGTCGGCCATCGCGCGCGCGAGCGCGGCGAGGTCGGCATGGCGACGGACGGCCATCTCAACCTCCAGTTGGACGTTCGACGTGCCCACCGAACTGGAAGCGCATCGCAGAGAGCACTTTCTCCGCGAATGATTCCTCCTGACGTGACCGGAAGCGCGTGAAGAGAGAGGTCGCGATGACGTCACAAGGGACTGCCTCTTCGATCGCGCTCATGACCGTCCACCTGCCCTCACCGGAATCCTGGACATGGCCGGAAAACTTCGAAAGTGCCGGGTCCTCGATCAGTGCCTTCGCCGTTAGATCGACGAGCCATGACGAGAGCACGCTGCCGCGCCGCCACACTTCTGCTACATCCGCGACGGGAATATCGAAGCGATGCTCCTCTGCCACCGTCGGATTCGCGGCACCACGCATGATGTCGAAACCCTCCGCGAGTGCCTGCATGATCCCGTACTCGATGCCGTTGTGGACCATCTTGACGAAGTGGCCACTGCCGACCGGCCCGCAGTGCAGATAGCCGTCCTCGGCCGTGCCGCCAGTCATCTTCTCTCGACCCGGCGTCCGCTCGATCCCGCCCCGTCCCGGCGCGAGCGTCTTGAAGATAGGGTCGAGTCGGCGAACGACGTCCTGTTCGCCCCCGATCATCATGCAGTAGCCGCGCTCGAGGCCGTAGACTCCGCCACTCGTGCCGGCATCCACGTAGTGGAGCTTCTTCGCGGCGAGTGACTTCGCCCGCCGCACGTCATCTTTGAAGTACGTATTGCCGCCGTCGATGATCGTATCGCCTGCCTCGAGCATCTCACCCAGTTCGGCGACGGTTCCCTCGGTAGGCGCGCCAGCAGGCACCATGACCCAGACGTGGCGAGACTTCTCCAGCGAGGCAACAAGCGTCGCGATCGAGTCGGCGCCTTTCGCGCCTTCGCCGGCGAGCGTCTTAACGGCGTCGGGGTTGCGATCGAACACGACGCACTGGTGACCGCCACGCATGAGCCGGCGCGCCATGTTCGCGCCCATTCGACCGAGTCCGATCATTCCGATCTGCATGCACTCAGGATCTCACGGCGCGTTCCGGATTACGTGCGGTGTGCCTTGTAATAGTTGATGAGGCCGTTCGTCGACGCGTCGTGTGTGGTCACCGGCCGATCATCTTCGAGCTCCGGGAGGATGCGCGACGCGAGCTGCTTGCCGAGCTCGACGCCCCACTGATCGAAGCTGTAGATGTCCCAGACGATGCCCTGGACGAAGATCTTGTGCTCGTACATCGCGACCAGCGCGCCGAGCGTCTCGGGCGTCAGCTTCTGCACCACGATCGAGGTCGTCGGGCGGTTACCGGTGAACGTCTTGTGCGGGACCAAGGCCTCGGCAGCGCCTTCCGCGCGCACTTCCTCCGGTGTCTTGCCTCGCATCAGCGCCTCGGTCTGCGCGAAGAAGTTCGCGAGCAGGATCTGATGATGTTTGCCGAGCGGGTTGTGTGACTCGACGGGCGCGATGAAGTCGCACGGGATGAGCCGCGTGCCCTGGTGGATCAATTGATAGAACGCGTGCTGCCCGTTCGTGCCCGGCTCACCCCAGATCACGGGACCGGTGTCGTAATCGACGCGCTGGCCCGCGCGATCGACGCTCTTGCCGTTCGACTCCATGTCGCCCTGCTGGAAGTACGCGGCGAACCGGTGGAGGTACTGGTCGTACGGCAGGATCGCGTGGGATTCGGCGCCGAAGAAGTCGGTGTACCAGATGCCGAGCATGCCCAGGATGACCGGCAGGTTGTCGGCGAGCGGCGCGGTCTTGAAGTGCGTGTCCATCGCATGCGCGCCGGCCAAGAGCTGCTCGAAGTTGTCCATGCCGATCACGCACGCGATCGGGAGGCCGATCGCGCTCCACAGCGAGTAGCGGCCGCCGACCCAGTCCCAGAACTCGAACATGTTCTGCGTGTCGATGCCGAACGCGGCCACCTCCTTCGCGTTCGTCGAGAGCGCGACAAAGTGCTTCGCGACCGCGGCCTCGTTGCCGGCGTGCTCGACGAGCCACGCGCGCGCGGTCTTCGCGTTCGTCATGGTCTCTTGCGTGGTGAACGTCTTGCTCGCGACGACGAACAGCGTCGTCTCTGGCTTCACGCGCTTCAGCGTCTCGGCGATGTGCGTGCCATCGACGTTCGACACGAAGTGCACGCCGAGGCCCTGCTTCCAGTACGGGCGTAGCGCCTCGGTCACCATCACGGGCCCGAGATCGGAGCCGCCGATGCCGATGTTCACGATGTCGGTGATCGCCTTGCCGGTGTGGCCGGTCCACACGCCACCGCGCAGGCGCTCGGTGAAGTCGCGCATCTTCGCGAGCACGGCGGCGACTTCGGGTCGCGGATCCGCATCGCGCAGCGCGACGTGCAGGACGGAGCGCCCCTCGGTGCCGTTGATCTTCTCGCCGGCGAACATCTTGTCGCGCCAGGTCTCGACGCCTTGCTGCTTCGCGAGCGCGAACAAGAGGCCGAGCGTCTCGTCGGTCGCGCGGTGCTTGGAGAAGTCGACGAACAAGCCGGCCGCCTCGCGCGACATCCGGGTGAACCGCTGCGCGTCCTCCGCGAACAGCTCGCGCATGTGGACGGTGGACAGCGTCGCGTGATGCGCCTGGAGCGCTCTCCACGCGGGCGATTCGATCAAGCTGGACATGGCACAGGAGCAAACCACGACAGGCAGCAGTGATATAGGTATCGAGTGGTGAACCGCGAGCGGGAGCGCGTGCGGGGAATCCAGGACGACCATCGCGGCTGGCGTCGCTGGGGTCCCTACCTCGCCGATCGCGCGTGGGGCACCGTGCGCGAGGACTACTCCGCCGACGGCAACGCATGGCGCTACCTCACGTACGACAAGGCGCGCGCGAAGGCGTATCGCTGGGGCGAGGACGGCATCGCGGGCATCTGCGATCGCTATCAGCTCCTGTGCTTCGCGCCGGCGTTCTGGAACGAGCAAGACGCGCACCTCAAGGAGCGGTTCTTCGGCGTCGATCCGACGGAGGGCAACCACGGCGAAGACGTCAAGGACTACTACTTTCACGTCGACAACACGCCGACGCATTCGTACATGGCGCTGCTCTACAAGTATCCGCAGCGCGCGTATCCGTACGAGCAGCTGATCCGCGAGAACCAGGCGCGCAACGGCGCGGGGCCGGAATACGAGCTGATCGACACCGGCATCTTCGACGACGATCGCTACTTCGACATCCTGATCGAATACGCGAAGTCGGCCGAAGAGGACCTCGCGATCCGCATCACCGCGCACAACCGCGGGCCGGATCCCGCGCCGCTGCACATCCTCCCGACGCTGTGGTTTCGCAACACGTGGGCATGGGGCAAGGCGCCGCTCCCCGAGCCGCGCATCACATCCGAGGGCGACGCGCTGGTCGCCGACGACGAAGGCACGATCTCCGACGCGCCCGCAAAGTCTCAGCTCGGCCGGCGCTGGCTCTATGGCGCCGCACCGTCGCTGTTCACGAACAACGAGACGAACGGCGAGCGCGTCTACGGTCCGGGCAACACGTCACGCACACCGCACACGAAGGACGCGTTCCATCGCTACCTCTGCGAGCGCGACGCGTCGGCAGTTTCGGCGGAAGCGCGCGGCACGAAGGCCGCCCTGCACTATCGCTCGGTGATCCCCGCGGGTGGCAGCGTGACCGTGCGGCTGCGCCTGACCGACCAGCCGGTGCGCGATGCGCTGGCGTCGGTCGACGCCATCATCGACGAGCGCAAGGCCGAGGCCGACGTCTTCTACGAGGACATCGCGCCGAAGACGGCGAGCGCCGACGAGAAGCTCGTGCAGCGTCGCGCGCTCGCGGGCCTGCTCTGGACGAAGCAGAGTTATCTGTTCGACGTCGCGCGCTGGCTCGACGGCGACAACCCCGATTCGCCGCCGCCCACGTCACGCAAGCGCAACGCGCACTGGCGGCACCTCAACTCGATGCGCGTGATGTCGATGCCCGACAAGTGGGAGTACCCGTGGTTCGCGGCGTGGGACCTCGCGTTCCAGTGCGTGCCGTTCGCGCTCGTCGACGCGCAGTTCGCGAAGGACCAGCTGTGGATGATGCTGTTCGAGCAGTTCCAGCATCCGAACGGCCAGCTGCCCGCCTACGAATGGGAGTTCGGCGATCTCAATCCACCGGTGCACGCGTGGGCCGTCTGGCGCGTCTACAACATGGACCGCATCCGCGAGGGCAAGGCCGATCGCGAGTGGCTCGAGCGCTGCTTTCACAAGCTCCTGATCAACTTCGCGAGCTGGGTGAACAAGGTCGATCACGACGGCAACAACGTGTTCGAGGGCGGCTTCCTCGGGCTCGACAACATCACCGTGATCGATCGCAGCGAGCCCACACACGACGGCTCGATGCTCGAGCAAGCGGACGCGACCGGCTGGATGGGCATGTTCTGCTTGAACCTCATGCGGATCTCGCTCGAGCTCGCGCGCGAGAACCCGGTCTACGAGTCGATGGCGACGAAGTTCCTGCAGCACTACGTGATCGTCGCGTACGCGATGAAGCACATGGGCACGCGGGACCACGCGCTGTTCGACTCCGAGGACGGCTTCTTCTACGACGTGCTCTTGAAGCCGAGCGGCGAATACGAGCGGTTTCGCGTGCGCTCGCTCGTCGGGCTCATCCCGATGTTCGCGGTCGAGCGCCTCGAGTCCGCGTGGCTCGAGCCGTTCAAGGAGTTCAAGGCGAACCTCGACTGGTTCCTCGCGAACCGCAAGGACATGGTCGCGGAGGTCATCCACCCGATCGAAGGCAACGATGGCCTGACGACGTATCTCCTCACGGTCGTCAACACCGGGCAGCTGCGCCAGCTCCTCTCGCACATGCACGACGAGCGCGAGTTCCTCTCGCGCTACGGCATACGCTCGCTCTCCAAGTGTCACGAGCGCGAACCGTTCCAGTGGGCCGGCCGCCTCGTCGGTTACGAGCCGGCGGAGTCCGCGTCGAAGCTCAAGGGCGGCAACTCGAACTGGCGCGGACCGATCTGGTTTCCGACGACGTTCCTCATCATCGAGTCGCTGCGCAAGCTCGGCACCGCGTTCGGCAAGCACTACGCGGTGCGCACGCCCGGCAACAACGGCGAGCCGATCGAGATGACGGACCTCGCGCGCGATATCTCGCGGCGCATGATCGACATTTTCCTCCTGGACGAGACCGGCAAGCGGCCCGTCTTCGGCGGCGCGAAGAAGTTCGCGGACGATCCGCACTGGCGCGACCACCCGCTGTTCTACGAGTACTTTCACGGTGACAACGGCGCGGGGATCGGCGCGAGCCATCAGACCGGCTGGACCGCGCTCGTCGCGAACTTGATCGATGAATGGCCCAAGCGGTGATGGTGATACGGTGAACGCGTGATGTCGTCCTCGGCTCTCCGCATCGCGCACGGCAGCGATGGCGAACCGCTCGCGTTCAGCGTCCAAGGTCCGGCCGGCAAGACGCCGATGCTCACGGCGCACGGCCTCGTGTCGTCGGTGCACCACTGGATGTTTTTCACGCCGCACTTCTCCGGCGAGCGGCCCATCATCTCGTGGGAGTACCGCGGCCACGGTGGCCAGCCGTCGCCGCAGGAGATGGAGATCAGCGTCTCGCAGTTCGCCGATGATGCGCACGCCGTGTGGCAGACGGCCGTCGCCGAGCCGGCCGTCGTCGTCGGGCTCTCGTTCGGCGTACAGGTCGCGCTCGAGATCTGGCGCCGTCATCCCGAGTGCGTGAAGGCGCTCGTCCTGATCTGCGGCACGCCGGGCCGCCCGCTCGATCGTTTGACGTCGAACGCGCTGCTCCGCCGCAGCGCGATCGCGATCGTCCAGGAGCTCGCGCATCTACCGGGCGTCTCCGGTGCACTGCTCTCGTTCCTGCGCTCGCGCCCGGGCCTCCGCCTCGCGCGCGAGCTCGCGTACCTCAGCGGTGGCGCGCATCGCGACGCCTGCCCGCCCGAGGTGCTCGAGGGCCTGTTCAAGCACGTCGCGTCGATGTCACCGGACTTGATCGCGGCGACCGTGGCCGCCTATCTCGAGCATGATGCGAACGACATGTTGTCGTCGATCACCGTCCCGACCCTCATCATCGCGGCCGATCGCGATCAGCTGACGCCCGTCGCGGTCGCCGAGCGGATGCAGCGCACGATCGCGAACAGCAAGCTGGTCGTGTTCAAGGGCCACTCGCACCTCGTGCAGGTGGAGCGGCCGCGCGAGGTCCACGCCGCGATCGCGACGTTCCTCGAAGAGCACGCGCTCTAGCGGCCGGCGCGCGCGGCGAGCTGCACCACCGCGAACGTGCGCCAGTCCTCGACGTCGCTCGCGAGCAGCGACTTGTAGCGCTTGCAGTGCTGGTCGCCCGCAGTCGTGCACGCCCAACCCTCGAGCACCTGCCACCCACCGGCCTGCGTACCGTTCGGGTAGTACCAGGTGCCGCTCCCCGACTTCGCCATCGTGCCATTCGGGTAATACCAAGCGCCGGCACCCGACTTCGCCATCGTGCCGTTCGGATAGTAGTAGGCGCCCGCGCCCGACTTCGCCATCGTCCCGTTCGGGTAGTACCAGGCGCCGGCGTCGGTGTGCATCATCGTGCCGTTGCTGTAGTTCGCGCGACCGAGGCCCGTCGTGCTGTTGCACGCCATGCTGCTGTTCGCGCCGAGCGCACCCATCGTGGCCTGGTCCGCGTTGTCGCGCGCGATCTCGTGGATCAGCCACGTCTCGAGGCACGCCGCGTGGAAGTCGCTGTACGGCACGTTGCTCGCGCGCTTCGGCGGCTCGGGCTTCGGCTCCTCGCGCCGATCATCACGCCGCCAGTCGCGGCGGTCGTCGCGGTCGTGCCGGTCGTCGCGGCGATCGCGACGGTCGCGGCGATCCGCCTCGAGCGCGTCCTCCGCCGAGCGCAGGAGTCGACCCACCGCACGCGGGCAACGATCGAGGCCGCGCTTGAGCGAGCGGATCTTCGCGAGCGCGCGGCCTTCACTCTCGTCGCGCAACAGCTGCTGGATCGCGGTCAGCTCCGTCATCGCGGCGCGATAGCAACCGCTGCTCGCGTCACCGACGATGTCCATCGCATCGGTGATGTCGTCGAGGGCATCGGCGCGCGGACCCGCGTGTGCCGTCCCCAGAGCTCCTGCGACCAGAACGAATGCTGCTGCGATGATCGACCGATTCATGAATCCTCCTTATGCGACGCGAAACGCCGGCCCCCAACCAGCAAGCCACATGCCCGTTATCCCGGCGCTAACCTGTGCGATTCCTTGCGCCCGATCGATGCCGGCCCTCCGCACCGGCTAGTGGGCTGGTCACCTCCGTGTAAGATCCGTAGGAGTGCGTACCGCGATGGCCCTCCCTGTGGATCGCCTCCGGATGCGGACGCATCGGGATCGATCCCCTCGCCGACGCCGGGCCGCCCGTTCCGGACGCCGCGCCGGTCGCGTGCGCCACCGACGGCGAGCCGTGCGACGACCGCAACATCTGCACGACCACGTCGACGTGCGTTGCGAACCTCTGCACCGGCGCCAGTACGCCGTCGTGCACCGTCGCGCGCTCCGACACCGAGTTCAACGATGTCCAGGGTGTGAAGCGCTGGTTCTACGGCTTCTACAACATGAGCACCGATGCGGACGGCAACTACCAAGCCGCCACAGACTTCGAGCTCGCGAAGATCTTCGACGGCGGGCTCTGGCGTCCGACCACCTGGGACAACGGCGCGAACTTCACGTGGGCCTACCTCGCCCCGTGGGGCGGCCATCCGGGCTCGTTCCCGGAGCGCCGCGCGACGATCCGCCGCTGGGTCTCCGATGTATCGGGCGCCGCGACCGTATCGATCTCGATGAACAAGGCCGACGCCGGTGGTGGCGATGGCGTCCGCGCCTTGCTCTACGTCGACGGCACGCTCGTGTTCGATCGTTCGATCGAGGGCACCGATAGCACTGGCTTCGTGCAGCCGGTCGCGGTCGATCTCGCGAATGGCTCGACGGTCGACCTCTTCCTCGATCCGATCGGTCAAGACGAGGTCGACACGACGACGCAGTCGATGACCATCCAGTCGCGCTGATTGTCCGAATACCGGACAGTCAGACTGCTCGTGTAGTAGTCGATCATGCCGAAGAAAGGTGATCGTTCATGGACCGACGAACAGCTGCGTGAGGCCGTTGAATCATCTACGACGTATCTTGACGTCTGTCGGAAGCTCAGTTTGTCGCCGCGCGGACGGAATCACGAACGCGTTCGCGATCGTGTTCGAGCGCTCACGCTCGATACAAGCCACTTCCTCATTGATCGTCCCTTTGCTGACGCAGCGCTCCACGGCGTTGTCCAGCGATGCACGAGTCACTTGATGGTTGTCGAGCATCTGGGTCTCAAGTCCAACGAGGTGAACGTCGCACGCGTTCGGCGTCGCATCACTGCGCTTGGCATCAGCACGGCGCACTTCATCCGAACACGCGACAACACGCGCCGTCGCACAAGCTGGAACGACGATGACCTTCGGGCGGCAGTCGCCGGATCGCACGGTCTCGCATCGACAATCCGCGCGTTAGGCCTGATCCCGGCAGGTGGCAATTACAATCATGTCCATCGCCGTATCGCGGAGCTCGGGATCGACACGTCGCATTTCCGCGGACAAGGGTGGAACAAGGGGGAATTCACACCACGACCCGCGCGGCCACTCGACCAGATACTCGTCGCGAATCGGTGGACAACGACACACCACCTCAAGCGGCGCCTCATTCGGTCAGGGCTGAAGAAGGAGGCTTGCGAGCTCTGCGGTTGGTCAGAACGCCGCCCATGCGACGGCGTCATCCCTGTCGAGCTCGACCACATGAATGGCGATAAGAACGACAACCGGCTCGTGAACCTTCGGGTTCTCTGTCCGAACTGCCATTCGCTGCAGCGAACGCATCGGGGCTGAACAAGAAGACTCGCCGTGTGTAGTGCGGGGAGCGGGACTCGAACCCGCAAGAGTGAAACTCAAACCCTTTTAAGGGGTTCGCGGTTACCAAATTTCGCCATCCCCGCGTAGAAGAAACGAAAGCTAGCGCGATTCGGCGCGCTCCGCATGCCGCGCGATCGCCGACACGATCACCGGCCACAGCGGCGGCGGTAAGTCGTGGCCCATTCCGGCGATCGGGAGCCACGTCGCGTTCGGCACCATGCGAGCTAGATCGCGGCCGGCGCGCAGCGGGAACATCGGATCACGCGAGCCGTGGATCACGAGCGTCGGGACTGTCACCTCACGGAGCTTCGCCTTGCGATCGCCCGAGGCGAGCACGGCGGCGAAGTGGCGCATGAAGCCGCGCGGGGACATCCCGCGCTGGAACGAGAGCTCGCCGATCTTGCGGAGGCGGTCGCCATCGATCGGCCACCCCGGCGAGCCGATCGCGGCGAACAGCGTCTCGACGTGACGGCCCGCTTCCTCCTGCGTGCGTGGGCGCCGGGCGAACAGCGCGCGGAAGGCACGCGGCTCGGGGAGGTAACGGCGGCCGCCGGGCGTGGACATGATCGAGGTGAGCGAGCGGATCTTCGTCGGGTGCTCGATCGCGAGGTGCTGGCCGACCATGCCGCCGAGCGATGCGCCGACGACGTGTGCGCTCGGCGAAGCCGGCGTGCCGAAACCGACGTGATCGATCAGGGCGGCGACGTCCGCGGCCATGTGCGAGAGCGTGTATGGCGCGGTCGTGATCGGACGGCCGAACATGCGCCGCACGAGCAAGCGGCGCGGATCCGGGACCGGCGCGTCGAGGAGCGTGGACTCGCCGATGTCACGGTGATCGAAGCGCGCGACCTCGAAGCCGGCGGCGACGAGCTGCTCGCAGAGCGCGTCGTCCCAGAAGATGCGCTGCGCGCCGATGCCCATGATCAGGACGAGCGGCTTGCCGCCCGGATTCGGGAAGACGTCGTACGCGAGCTCGACACCGGGCGCGACGACGGCGCGGCCCGTGATGGGCTCAGCTGCCGTCGCCACTGCCAAGCGGATCCTTGATACACGGCGTCAGGTCATCGTCGTCGAGGCAGCCCGGATCGACGGGCCGCGCGGGACGCACGGGCGCGCCCGCGTCGAGCGGCGTCGGCGTGACCGACGAACCCGAACCGTCCGGAGGACGCACGACGGATCCGACGGGCACTGCGACAGCCGCGCCCCGCACGAGCTTCTCGTTCACCTCGAGCTTCGGCTTGTTCGGGACGACCTCGACGAGCGAATCGTTGTAGCCCTTGAGCCGCAGCGCGAATTGCCGCGGCGTGTGCGACGGATTGACGTTGAACGACAGCGGCGTCTTGCCGACCGGGACCTTGCTCGCGAGATCCGTGATCTCCGCGCCGCGTGGCTTCGAGTCGATCGAGAGCACGACCTTCGCCGGCAGCGGTGGCAGCTCGACGGCGGACGCGTCGCCGGGAGGCGGCGTGGCAGCGTCGGGCGTCGTCACCGCGACCGCGGGGGATCCGCTCGCGGGATTCGGCTCGGGCTTCTTATCGCCGCCCTTCATGGCGAGGACGATCGCGACGACAGCGCCGGCCGCGAGCACGACGCCGCCACCGATGATGAGCGGCAGCTTCGACTTCGGCTTCGTCGCGCCCTCGCCGTCGTCGACTTGCGGAACGTTGAGGTTGCCGGTCCACTGCGTGCGGACGCGCGCCCCCGGCGCCGGCGTGACGTTCGGGACGCCGATCGCCTTTTGCGTCGTGTTCGCCGGCGCGGGGACGCTCGCCGCGCGCTGCTGCGGGATGTGCCCCGTCGCGCCCGACGACAGCGGATCGCCGCAGACCTTGCGGACCGCATTCGCGAGCTCGTCGATCGACTGCCAGCGCGCGTTGCGATCTTTTTCGAGCGCCTTCGTGACGACGCCCGAGAGCTCGCGCGGACCGCCGATGCGGTCGAATGTCTCGGGCGCGATGATGGGCGGCGGCTCCGTCAAGTGGAGCGAGAGCACGCCCATGAAGTTCTCGGCCTCGAACGGCACGCGGCCGGTGATCAGCTGGAACAGGATGCAGCCCATCGCGTAGACGTCGACGCGCGCGTCGACGTGCGGCTCGCCACGTGCTTGCTCGGGCGACATGTACTCGGGCGTCCCGAACAACATGCCCGTTCGAGTGAGCTTGCGATCGCCCTCGGCGACCTCGGTCAGCTTCGCGATGCCGAAGTCGAGGAGCTTCACGAAGTCGGGGTCACCGAGGAAGTCGACGAGGTAGACGTTTTCGGGCTTGAGATCGCGGTGGATGATACCCTTGCCGTGTGCCGCCGAGAGCGCGGCGCAGATCTGCAGAAAGATCTTCTTCGAGCGCGACCACGGCAGCAGCTGACCCGCGAGCCGCGCGCGCGCGATCTCTTCGTGCAGGTCGTGACCTTGGAGCAGCTCCATGGCGAAGAACACGAGCCCATCGGGCGTCTCGCCGTAATCGGAGATGTCGATCACGTTCTCGTGCGTGATCCGCGAGGCGGCCTTCGCCTCCTGCATGAAGCGCTCGACGAGGTCCTTCTTGCGCGCGAACTCGCCGTGCAAGATCTTCAGCGCGACCTGCTTCTCGAGGATTTGATGCGTGGCGAGGTAGACGGCGCCCATGCCGCCTTCGCCGAGCTTGCGCACGATCTTGTAACGGCCGGCGAGCGTCTGGCCGAGGAGCGGATCGACCACCACGGTCTGTGGCACGTACGACGTCGCGTACTCCGTCTTCGGCGGCTCTGCGGTGGGCGCGGGCGTGACGGGCGCGCGTTGCGCCGGCACCGGACCGGTACCCATCTTGGTCCGCTTGTCGTCAGCCACTGCGCGGCATCATAGCACTTACTCGTCGATGAATTCGGACGCGCGGATGAACGCCGAGCAGACGTGCTGCACGAAATCGATGCGCACCGAGCGATCGATCGGACTGCCGGGCATTCCCCCTTGGCCAGGACCGATCACGGCGAAGTCATTGTCGGAACGGATCTGCTGGCCGAGCGCGTACTGCAGCGCCGCGCGGATCTGCGCCTTGACGTCGGCGTCGGGCGTGCCGTGGTGGCGGCCGAGCAGGTACGACGAGATCATCGCCTCGGTGCGCGAGCCCGCGGGCGTGTTGTACGGCACGAGGAACGGCGTGAACACGTAGGCGCCGGCGAAGTCGTCCTGGTCGGGATGATCGCCGACCGAGGCTTGTTGCTGCCGCAGGAACTTGCCGTAGCCGTGACAGAAGTCTTTCCACTTCGGATTCTTCGCGGCCGGCCACGCAGCCTCCGACGCGATACACGTCCAGTGCTCCTCGCCGTAGAAGAAGCCGGCCATGAAGAAGTCGTACCAATCGACGAGCCAGTCGAGGCCCTTCTCGGCCGCCTTCGCGTAGACCGGGTCCTTTGTCACCTCGTACATGCGCGCGAGCGCGAGCGACGCTTCGCCCGAGTAGTAGAGGAGCTGGGACTTGTCGTCGTACTCCTTCGTCGTCGAGTTGTAGAGGTGACGGAACGAGCCGTCGTCCCGCTGCATGTAGAGGAGGAAGGCGGCGAGCTTCTTCGTCATCGGCATGTACCGGTTGTCGCCGGTCGCACGCTGGTACTCCGCGAGCGCGACGACGGTGAGCGCCGTCGAGCCGAGGTGCGCGACGCGCTCGGTACGATCGAGCACGCAGTCGACCTCGGTTCCGTCGGGCAGCCGCTTCGCACAGCGCCCGCCCGCCATCAGCTCGGCGAGGTGCGCGAACGCGCGTTCGATCGGCTCGCGCAACCACTCGACATCGATCGACTTGTCCTTCTTCGCGATCCGGTAGAGCTCGGCGAGAAAGTACGTCGTGCCCGCGTGACGCGGCATCGAGTACGACGCGCTCTTGGGATCGGTCTGCGCGCCGGTCGCGAGATCGTGCTCGTAGATGTAGCGGCCGTTCGGTGCGAGGTGCGCGACGAGGAATCGCCCGCCATCGAGCGCGAAGTCGCGCAGCGTCTTCGCCGTCAGTGGCGGCGCGGTCGGGATGCCGCGATAGAGCGGCAGCGGCGCCTTGCCCGGCGTCTCGACGAACGTGTCCGTGCGAAACCGAAACATCTTTCGCGTATCGATCGGGGTCGTCTGGTTCGCACGCGCCGCGAGCACGCGCGCGAGCTTGTCGAGATCCGCACCCATCGCGAAGTCCTGGAGCGCCGCCGACGGTCGCTTCGTCGTCAGGAGCTTCGTCGCGACGAGCTCGTGCGGCAGCATCAGAAACGGGCGCCCTGCCCACTCGAGCCCGATGCCCTCGACGCCCGAGTTGATCGCCATCATGTCGCCGACGCCCGGTACCGCGAGCGCGTCGAACAGCCACTGGCCGTGCCCGAGCGGCGCCGTGCCGGTGATGACGTCGACCTGCAGCCGCATCTTCGAGAGCTCGGCCGGGTCCGGGAACGCACGAATCGAGGTGTGCTTGCGCAGCAGGTCGGCCGCGGCATCGCAGGCCTTTCCGACGTCAGCGCCCGTCGCGTCGACGCGCACCGCCGCGCGGCCTTGATACCAGACCGTCACCGCGATCGGCCCCTCGGCGTCGTGCCGCACGTTGCACGGGATGGCCGGCTTGTCCTCGAGTCCCGCGCGCAGCGATTGGATCGCCTGCGTGCGCTCTGCTTCGTCGAGCCGATCGGGCGGCGGGATCCGATACGCCGAATAGACGATGCCCGTCGCTGCCAGGAACACGACGCTCGGCAGCGTCCACACGAGAACCAGCGCGATGGTGCGCCGCTTCATACGCCGAACGCGCGCTTCCCTCGACGCGACATCGCCCACCGGATGTGAAAGATCGGGACGAGACCGGCGACCTGCGCGATCAGCGCGATCGAGACGAACGAGAACGTCGCCGCGGCCTTGCCAAACGCGCCGTAGACGCCGGCGAGGAACGCGGCCGAGACGAGGATGCGCACGATCACGAGCATCACGGAGAGGAGCAGCGCACCGCCGCCGAGCACTGTCACCCACCAGCCGTAGCGCATGCCGGACAGCGTCCCGACCGCCATCGCGAGCGTCAGCACCGGGAACGACCACAGGTGCACCGCCGCGCTCGGCAGCCGGTTTGGAATCACCGCGATCGCGCAGTACATCTGGACGACCGCGAACAGGAGCGCGATGCCGCCGTAGATCCATCGCCGAGGATCGGGTTTCCTCGGCAAGCCCGTCGGTGCGAGCGGCGCGAGTTGGAGCGCGCCGCGCGCGATCGCGACGAAGCCGATGATCACCGGCCCGTAGGCGATGAGCACCTTGCCGCCGGTCGCGGTCGGGGCCGAGAAGCTGACCGCGGTGATCACGAACCCGACGATGACGAGCACGATCCCGAGCGCGATCGTGAGCGCCGCCGGGACCCGGCTACGCTCGACCGGCAGCGGCTCCGCCGGCTTCGCCTTCGACTTCGACTTGCCTTTCGCGCGCGCCATCCGCGCGGAGCATACGTTAGAAGCAGCCGGGGCGTTCGACCGACGGCGGTGCTTCCTTCGACGGCAAGATCATCCTCAGATAAGCGTACTCGTCGTCGCAGAACACGCCCGGGCCTTGACCCTGGAGCTCGGCACGCTCGACGAACGGACGGTCGCCACCCGCGTCCATGATGCGGTTCGGTGCGTCACCCGCATTGTGGAAGCCTTCCATGAACGGGTTCGCGAGACCGAGCGAGTGACCGATCTCGTGCGCGAGCGTGCCGCCGATCAGGTTGCCCATCACGTAGACCGCGCACGCGACCTGCGACTTGCGATCGCTCGCGGGGCACGAGCCGCCGTTGACCTGCGGCAGTGCGCCGGAGAGATCCGCCGCGCGGATCGGCTCGTCGCCCTGGTCGGGACGGAACGGGTCGAACATCTTGTCGAACAGCGGATCCGCACCGGGGACCGACTTGACGCCGTTCGACGGGTGCTTCGAGAAGCCCATCAGCGACCGAACGAACACGCCGCCGAAGCCGGGATAACCGTCTTGCTGCGTGAGCGCGTTGACGCCGCCGAGGCGGTCGTAGAGGCGGAGGTTGCCGTTGTCCTTGCCGGGCGAGTTGTCGTAGCCGAACAGACCGCTGCCGTTCGGGTCGACACCGACCAGCTCGACAGATTCGTAGAGCGCGAAGTCGATCGGTGCCTCGGTGCGGAAGTCGATATTGACGCCCTTGAAGGCAGCCTTGCAGACCTCGATGACGCGCTCGCGAATCTTCTTGTCGACGGCACGCAGACCGAAATCGCGCAGACCCTCGACGTACGTCGGCTGGAACTGGAGGAACACGACCTGCTTCACCGGTGCGATCGAGAACGAGACGCTCTTCGAGGCGCCGCGCACGCGGTCCACGCCGAACGAGACGATCGGCGTCGCGGTGCCGGTGAAGTCTCCGGTGTCCTCGCGAAGATCGAGCGACTGGCCGAGCTCGTCGTCGGTGTTGACGACGTAGCGCGCGAGGCGACCCTCGACGAACTCGGGGATGAGCGTCATCGAGATCGGCGCCGGGTTCATGCCTGTCTTGTTGAACGTGCCCGAGAGCTCGATCTCGGTGAGCGCGCCGGGCTCGCCGCCAATGAAGCCGCCGCCCTTGAGGAACACGTACTGGCCGAGGCTCGCCGCGGGCGGGTTCACCTCGAAGATCTGCGCGGTCACGATGTCGTAGTTCACCGAGATGCCGGCGGCCGCGATCTCGTTCTGCTTCGTCTGCTTGTTGACGACGGTGACCTTGCCGCGAAACTCACCCGGCTTGATGCCGGCGAGCTTCGGGCCGAACGGGAACTCCATCTTCTTACGCGACAGCGGATCGACCGGGATGAGCGGCACGTCAGCCTGCGGGATGGGCTTGCACAGCGACTGGCCCGTCGCGACGAAGCAGCCGGTGACGCGCGCGACGCTCGTGCCTTCATCGCCGCCGAGCAGAAACCCGTCGCCCTCGACGACGATCTGGTCGTTCACGAAGATCACGCCCTCGCCGGTCAGCGAGACCGGTGCCGGCATGAGCTTCTCGCGGAACGAGAGGTCGAGCGAGATGGCTTCGGTCGAGTACGTGTCGCCATCGCTCGCCGCGATCACGTCGATACGTGCTTGGCCGCGGAAGTCGACATCGCCGCCCATCTCGTCGAGACGTGCAGCGTCGATCGAGACCGTCATCGTGCTGAAGTCCACGAACGCAGCGGGCCAGCGCGCATCGATCTGCTGACCACCCGCGGTGCCCGTCAGGTGCAGCGTGGCGGTGCCCCACTGCGAGTCGACGAACGAGGCACCTTTGATGACGACCTTGGTGCCGGGGATGATCGTGTCGGGCGCGACCGACATCAGCGAGAGACCCTCGAGGCCGACGTCGGGCGCGGAGCTGCTCGCGCAGCCCGCGACCAACGCGAGCGCGATCGCCGCGGTGCGCATCACTGCACCTTGAGCGTGATGCCGTAGGCGTTCGAGGAACCGTTGTAGCCGCGGATGACGACGTAGTAGTCGCAACCCGCCGTACCGCAGCTCGCCGGCGCCGTGAACTCGGCGTGCTCGTTCGAGACCGCGCCCTGACCGCGCGCAGCCGAGCACATCGACGGGTTCTGGAAGCTGCACGGCCAGAGATCCGTGAAGCCCTGGTAGAGGTGGACGTCGAGGTCCTGCTGGTAGTTCGACTGCGTGAATGCGAGGTCGATGATGAGCTTCTTGCCGCCCTGCAGCTTCACGCCGTAGTAGTCGTCGTCGTTCGCGCAGCTCTGGTTGCCCGTCGAGGTGTACGGGAACAGCGTGGCCTTGCGCGCCTGGCTGTACGTGTCGTCGTCCTCGCGCGCGTCGTCCGTGCACGTCGTGTTGCACGCCTGCGGGGTCTGGTAGTTGTCGAGGAGGTACTCGCTGCGAAGCTTGTCGTAGCCGTTGACCTTGATGTAGTAGGTGCCGGCGGGGACGCACTTCACGATGTTCTCATCGGCGGTGAGGCTCGTCGACTTCGAAAGCACGGTGCCATCCGAGCGGTAGAGGTTGAGATCCAGGTCACTCTCGCCGCCGCCGTACAGCCAGAGGTCGAGCTTGGTGTCGGCGGTGGTCTTGATCTGGAACCAGTCGTCGTCGGTCTGCGAGCCGGTGTAGACCGTCCCGGTCTTCGGGCAGCTGACGAAGTCGTGGATGCCCGTACCGAGCGGGCCGTCGGCGACAGCGTTCGCGGACGCCGCGCTCCGCGTGTCGTCCTCTTCGTTCATGTCGTCCGCGCACATGCCGGTCGGTGCCTGACACGAGCCGCTCTGCGGCACACACTGCAGCGCCTGTTTGCCGTCGACGGAGTACAGCGGCGTCGCCGAGCAGGCGTAGCCCGTGGGGCAGCCACCGGCGCAGCTCTGCATGCAGTAGCTGTCGCCGAGCGAGCCCGTGTACACGCAGAGGTCGCCGGTGCCGCACTGCGAGTCCGAGGTGCACGAGGCGCAGATCGGTTGGTTCGCGCTGCCGGTCGAGGTGACCGTCATCGAATAGACCTGCGACTGCGTCGTGTGATCGCAGTTGCCGGTGATGTCGTCGTCGTCATCCGCGACGAACACGTAGTAGAGCGTCTTCTGCGTGCCCGCCGGCGAGGTCGCGACCGGGTTCGGAACGTCGGCGGCGTAGATGCCGTCCTTGTTCGTGCCGCTCAGCTTGATCGTGTTGAGCTGGATCATGCTCGCGAGCACGGGCGGGTTCGCCGGCGGCGTCGTCGAGTAGTAGAACAGCGGCGCGTTCTTCAGGCCCTTGTCGTCCCTGAACGTCGCGTCGACGGTGAGGTTCACGATCGTGCTCTCGTTCGAGACCGTATGCGTGATCGTCGGGGCCAGACCCGGGCAGTTCGCGCCCGTGCCGCCGCGGAGAACGATCAGGTAGTTCTTCATGATCTTCGGGTTCGAGCCGTCGTCCGCCGAGATCGTGAGCGTGTAGCGGGTCTCCGCTTCCTGCTCCTTGGTCGGGCACCACATGAAGCTCGCCGTCAGGCCGTCCTGCTGGTTCAGCGTGGCGCCTTCGATGATCGGCTCTTCCATCGCGAGCTCGACCTGCGCCGAGTCCTGGTCCTCGATGACGACCGAGAGCTCGACGCACTTCTTCTTCACGAGGTCGATCGTCGTCCCCGAGCCGAGCGGCTGGCGGAACACCGGCGCGGTGGCCGAGCCGATCGCGCTCTTGACGTCGATGTTGATCGTGACCGTGGTCTTGTTGTCACCGTCCGAGACGGTGAAGTCGAAGGCGTGCTCGCCAACGTCCGATCCGTTCGGCGTCCAGCGGAACACGCCGTTACCGGAGGGCGAGACCGAGACCTGCGCGCGGTCCGTCAGGTCGTCGATGTCGGCAGCCTTGAAGCTGTACGTGAGCTGGTCGCCGTCCGGGTCGGTACCCGCGAGCTCGAGCTTGAGCTCCGTACCGACCTGGGCGACTTGATCCGACAGACCCGTCAGCTCGGGAGCACCACCACCGCCGCAGGCTACTGTCGTAGCCAGCAAGGCGAAGCTGGTCAGGGTCAGACTGCTGTGTTTGATGGTATTGCGCATGGCTGTCCTCCGAGGCGGGTCCGATGGCTGTCGGATGCCAACCTATCCAGCAAGGCCGGAGCCAAGTGCGTGTCGCACCCAATCGCCGCAGCAGATCCGTTGCGAATCAGCTATCTGGCGACCGCAGCGTGATCTTCGCCGAGCGCAAACCCAATGAGTCCCTGAGCAACTGGATCCGCCAGGAAGCTAGACAATTCAGCCTCGTTAGCCCCGCTCAAAATGCGCAATCCGGCCAGGAGGCTGCCCGACGCGACCAGGCCGGCACGCAATCCGGCGATCTTGAGATCGCGCGCGAGCTCGCGGTGCCCGAAGCGCTGCGAGTCGACCGCGAGCGCATACGGCTTGAGGTCGTTGATGAGGGACGTCGGGATCAAACGCTTGAGCTTCTGCATCTGCGAGGCGACCGCGTCGGCATCGACGGCGAGACCGGGGAACTCGGGCTGGAACAGGCGAAGCAGCGCCACGGTCAAGACGCCCAGCTCGTCGAGCGGTAGCCGCGCGGGGATCGCGAGCGAGGCCTGCGCGAGCTTGAGCGCCGAGCCCGCGGCGAACCGGATCGCATTGCCACCGCCCTGCGCGATCGACGCACCGATGATCAGCGAGACCGGGCTCGTCGGCTCCGCGACCATGGCCCACGGCTGGCGGTTCGAGACGTAGACGTCGATGTCGTTCGTGAAGCCGAGCGCGTGCGCGACCGATTGCGCGACACTCGCGACCGGGCTCTCGCGCGGCTTGAGGCGGTCACCACGTGCCACGCCGTAGGGACGCAGGTCCACGCCGACGTGCTTCGCGATGCGATCGCCGAGGAGCTGGAACATCTGGCGTAGCTCGAGCTGCACGCCGCGGGGGAACAGGACCTCGTCGGACTCGGGCCGTGTCAGCAGCGAGAGGTCCGGTGCGTGCGCCTCGACGACGAGCTTCTGCTCGGCTTCGCCGGCGGTGCCCAGCATCTCGGAGAGCTCGGCGGCCGCACGCGCGATCGGTCGCGAGCCCGGCAGGTTCGTCGCAGCACGCGCCATCATCGCGCGCGAGATCACGCGGTACGCAACGCCGTCGTTCGGATCCTTTTGCACGCGGGCACGCATCGCACCGGTGACGCGGTTCAGGTGCACGCGCACCGACGTGATGTCGCGCGCCTCGCGGTAGAAGTTGATCACCGCCTGCAGTGCCTCGTCGTTGGTTGGCGCACCGTCGAGCGCGAGGTTGAGTGCACGCTCGGCTCGCTTCTGATCGCCAAAGCCTTCGCGGAAGATCTTCGCGACGCGATGCAGGTGCTGCGCGCGCACGTCGGGTTCGGTCTCGTTCTTGACCAGGCGCTCGCACGCACCGAGCGCGAGCTTCCACTCGCCCGCTTGCGTCGCGAGATCCGCGAGCCGAGCCAGCGTCTGCTGGTCGTCGGGCTGATACGTGAGCGCACGCTGGAACGCCTTGAGCGCCATCGGCACGTCGACGAGACGGTCCGCGTAGATCAGGCCGAGGCGGAAGCACAGGGTCTTCAGGACCTCGGGCTCGCGTTCGAGGCGCGCGCGTGACATCAGTGCATCCGCGGCATCCTGCCAGTTGCCCTGCTCCCACGAGATGTCCGCGATCGCCGAGTGCGCGCGCAGATCATTCGGATCTGACTCGAGGAGCATCCGGTAGTGCTGCTTCGCGGTGTCGCGGTCGGAGAGGAAGTTGCGATGCAGCTCGGCGAGCGCGCGATGCAGCTCGATCTTCGCCTTCGGATCGTCCTCGACGTCGAGGCGTAGGGCGAGCAGCGTCGCGAGATCGTCGTGGTTCGCATCTTCCTCGAGGAGAATGCGCGTGCGGAGGAACGCGTCCTTGTGGTGCGGATTCGCCTCGAGCGCGCGCTTGAACGCGAACATCGCCTGCTCGCCGATCAGCGCCTTGTCCATCAGCGTGACGCCCGCGAAGTGATAGAGCGCGCCGCGGCGCATCAGATCTTGCGTGTTCGCGGCCTGGCGGCTCGCCGCATCGGCGACGTCGAGCCAGAGCTGACCCTTGAGCGCTGCCTGACGCCAGCCATCGAGCGCGGGCGCGTGACCCGGCAAGGCGCTCTCGGCGCGGCCGAAGCGCTGCACGGCCTCGTCGATCTTGCCGAGCTCTGCGAGCGTCTCGCCGGCGCGGGTCCAGAACGCGGCCTGCGTCTTCGCATCGCCCTCGAAGTACGAGGCGATCTGTTCCTCGAGCTGGGCGAGCTCTTCCGTCGAGCCAGAGCGACGCACGATCGCCTCGAGGTGGAGGAGCGCGAGGCGCATCGACGGATCGATCGCGAGTGCCTGGCGGTAGAGATCCGCGATCTCGAGCTCCGGGCGGTCGTCGCGCGTCGCGAGCCCCGCGATGTCGAGCTGCAGCGCGGCGCGATCCTTCACGTGGGTCTCGGGCACGGTCTCGAGCTCGGCACGGCGGAGGCGCAGGAGATCCGCGACCGCGTCGTTCGTCGCGTAGTTCCGCTCGAGGCGATGCATCAGATCGATGCGCGTGGGATCGGCTTGCTGCGCGCTCTCGAGCGCCATCTGCGCCGACGACGGATCGCCACGCAGCTCGGCATCGATCATCGCGAGGAGCTCGTACGCGGCGGCCTTCGCCATGCTGTCGCCCGACTCCTCGGCGGCGCGCAGCTGGCCGAAGGCGAGCGACGTGATCGGCGCGGTCTCGCGCAGCTCGGTCGCCGTGCGGACCATCGGCAGCGTCGCGAGCGGATCGTTCGGCCGCATCTCGAGCGCCTGCTGGTAGAGCGCGAGCGCGGTCGGGCCGTCGCCGTGTTGCGCCGCGAGATCCGCGTCGTGGATCACGCGCGCGAACGCATCGATCGAGGACGATGCACCGATGCCGATCGCCGGCGTGTTGCGCCGCTGCGTCGGGCTCGGGCGATCGCCGGCGCGGCGGCGCGCGGCTGCGAGCAGATCGGGCACCACGCCGAGGTGCGGCAGCGCCTGCTCGACTTGTTGCAACAACCGCGTCGCGCGCGGCGCGTCGTTGTCGTCGAGCGCGAGCTGCGCGGCACGCAGGCGAAGCGCAGCGACCTCGGTCGCGGCCCCGCGCTGGTCGAGCTGGTTCGCGCGGTCTTCGAGCGCCAGCGCGGCGTCGCCGAAGTCCTTCTTGCGCGCGGCGGCGAGCACGAGGCCGAGCGTGCGCCGCGGATCGTCGGCGGGCTGGAGATCGCGCAACAGCGCCTCGGCCTTCGACGGATCGTCCGCGAGCAGCCGCACGCGACGAAGCGCGAGGCTCGTAGCAGCGGATGCAGAGCGCTCCGCGGCCTGCGCACGCGCGAGCACCTCGGCGAACACCACGGAGTCTCCGATCCGGCTCGCGAGCACGATCGACGCGGCATGCGCGGTCGGCGACTGCGGATCGCGCTCGAGGACGCCGGCCCACGCGGCGAGCGAGGACTTCGTCGCGGCGGTCAGCTCGTCGCTGGAAGTGCCCTCCGCCATCGCCGTCGACGCGCCGACGGCCTCTTCCCACGCGAGCGCGCTGCGGAGCTGCGCGACTTCGCCGTCGAGCTGTTCGCCCGGATTCTGCGCCAGCTCGGCGAACAGCTTCGCGCGCTCGGTCCACTTGCCCGCCGCGGCGAGCGCTTCGCCGAGCGCCTCGGCGATCGCGAGCGAGGTCGGCCGTGCGGCCCTGCCCTGCGCGAGCACGTCGATCGCGCCGTCGAGCTGGCCCTCTGCGATCATGCCGTACGCGGCGCGGAGCCGCGCGCGATCGCGCTCGACGTCCCTCGCGACCGCGAGGTCGACATCGATCGATGCCTGCGTGGACTCCGCCGCGACGTGTGCGGTGCGTAGCTGCGCGGCCGCGTAGTCGTCGCCCGGATCGAGCGACAGCACGACGTCCCACAGCTCGGCGGCGCGCCCAGCATCGAGCTCGGCCGCGCGCGCGGATGCATACGCACGCTCCGCCGGCGACGACGCGACCATCGCCCAGTGCGCGAATGCCGCCGGCGCTTGCTCCGGATCGGCGGCGAGAGACTCGGCCGAGAGCCGCGCGACGAGTGGGTCGGCTCCGGCGGCGCTGATCGCGATCGCGGCGGCGGTGCCGGCGATCTCGGTGTTCGTGGTCCACGCTTGCGCGCGGATCGCCGCGGCCGCGGCCGCGATCGGATCAGCGGCTTCGACCTGACGTGCGAGATCGACGAGCGCACGCGCGGCGGCATCGCCATTCGCCTGCACGGCCGCATAGCGAATCGCACCGAGCCGCGCCGCGAGCGCGGTCGGGTCCGACTCGCCCGCCGCGGTGAACCAGTTGACCGCCGCCGCGGTGTCGTTGTGATGCGCGGCGAGCACGCCCCGCGCAGACTGCAGCGCGGCCCGAAGCTCGGGGTCGGTGACCGCGTTGCCCAGCTGCTCGAGCCCGGCGCCGAACTCGTCGGAGCGACCGTCGAGGAACGCGAGCTCGAGGTGCGCGAGCAAGGCGCGCACGTCCGACGGCGCGCTGTCGAGGATCTCGCCGACGGCGACACGCGCGAGGTCCTGCTCGTTGCTCGCCATGAGCAGATCGATGCGGTAGTGACCGAGTGGCCGTCGCTCGAGCGCGCCCGCGACGGCGATCTCCGTGTCGAGGTGGCGCGTCGCTTCCGCGAGGTCGCCGCTCGCGCGTGCGATGCGGCGCAGCCCGCGCAGCGCAGCGGTCGCGCGCGGATCGGCGAGCAGCGCGGCGTCGTAGTGCGCGCGTGCACGCTCCAGATCCGAGAGTCGCTCGCACAACCGGCCGGCCTCGATGCGCAGCGCCGCGGACGTCTCGCTGTCGTCGAGCGTCGCAACCTCGCGCTCGTAGACGAGCAGCGACTTGGAGGCCGCCTCGTCGAGCTCGACGCTGCGCAGCGGATCGATCTGCTCCGGCCAGTTCTTGCCGAGTGTCTCGAGATCGAGCTCGGGCTCCGGCACATCGACCGTCTCGACCTCGACGGGGAGCGGCGTCGTTCCGCGGATCGGCCTGCGTGGCGCGACGTCGACATCGAGCAGCGTCTGCTGGCCATCGTCGAGATCGTCGGGCATCCGGCCGAGCGGCGGCACGGACGTCGGCGTCTTCACGCGCTGATAGAGATCCATCAGCGACGGCGGGCGCGGCGTGGTGCGGGGGGCCGTCTGGGACGTGATCGACGGATCGAGGAGCGTCGGCAAGCCGCGATCGGTATCCGGCATCTGCGCCGGCGGCTCGCGATCGACATATGCGGGCGCGTCGAGCGAGGCCGACGATTCCTCGAACACTTGATTGCCGGGCGCGTCGAGGTCGACGAGCGCATCGTCGAGGTCGCGCGGCTTTGCGCCGGCGTCGTCGAAGTCGAAGGTCGCCGGGCGCGTGCGTGGCGGTGGCGGCGGCGTGGTGCGCGCAGCGATCGAGCGCGCGGCCGTCGGCGGATCGATCGGCATCTCGAGGTTCTCGTCGTCCCGCGCGCCGACGGCGGCGGCGACGTCCGAGAAATCGTCCTCGGACCCGGTCGCCGGGCGCGCGGCGCGCACGAGATCGGAGAAGTCCTCCGTCGGTGGGCGCACGACGGGTTCGGAGAGCGACTCGTCGATGTCCATCTCGACGACCGGCCCGGAATCGGGACGTGCCGCCGGGGGCGGTCGCGTGGCTTGGTCGCCGCGCCGCACGACGTGCGCGGTCGTGGTGCGCCGCACGGCTTCCATCGGCTCCGCGTCGCTCGAGTCCGTCGCATCGATCTCGATGTCGGCGTAGTCGTCCTCCTCCACCATGGGAGGTGGCTGCGTCGCGCGCTGGGATCGCCCGGAGACCCCCGGTTCGATGTCTTCGTACGCGTAGGCGGCGACGCGCGTCTGCTCCGAGCGGTCGTGCTCTTCGGGCGCCTTCGGAATCTCCATCCCGGCGGTGACGCGACGGATGATCGCGGGCTGACGGCGTTCAGCAAGCGGCGGCATCGGCTGCACCGGCTTGGGCGGCGGCGCGAGCGGGTCTTCCTCGTAGTCGGGTGAGGGGGGCGCGCGGTTCGGGCGCGACGCGGACGTGTAGACGCCGTCGTCGTCGTCGAGAGGCGGCGGCATCGTCTTGTTCGCGCGGCGGATCCGAGTCTGCGGATCAGGCTCATCGTCGTCGAGAATTGGCGGCGCGGTCGAGCTTCGGCCCAGTAGCTCACCGAGCGCAGCTGGATGCTCTCCGGATCCGAGCTCCGAGAAGTCAGTCTCGTTGGGCCTGTCGAGCGTGTCGGGCAGCGTCTGCGACTGGCGCAGCGCGACCTCGCGATCGATGGTCTCCCCTTCGAGTGCGCCGTCGAGCGTGAGCTGCTCTTCGAGGTCGACCTCGACGCGATCGACCTCCTGCAGCGTGCCGCCGGTGTTCGTCAGCGCGGTCGCGTCGCCGATGTTCGGATCGGGAGCCGGCCACTCCATCGGGGCCGCTGGCATCGACGATAGCGTCTCGTTGGACTCGCCCGGTGCGTGCAGTGCGTCGAACGTGGCATCCCACGCATCGAGCTCGTTGAGCAGATCGTCGTCGGGGAGGAACGGCTTGCCCTTGCCCGGCGGCGGCTTCGACGAGCTACTCATCGCGCGACTCCCTTGAGCGCGACACCGAGCTTCTCGCGCAGGCGCTCGTGCTGCTCGGAGACCGACCACGCCGTGAGCTCGAGCGCAGACGGGCTATCGGTCAGTGCCTTGCCACCCTTACCGACGTCGAGCTGCGCGAGCGCGACCGCGAGGTCTCCTGCCCAGAGTAGACCGGCGCGGCTGCCGACATCGAGCGCGGCGCGGCGGAAGCCGGCGATGTCGACGAGCTCGGCGCCGCGCTGCTGCACGAGCTGCAGCAGCGCCGCCTTCGCCTTGCGGGAGAGCTCCTTCTTCATGATCTTGGTGCGCTCCGCGATGCTCGCGTCCTCGCCGACGACTTCCTCGGCAACGCCGGGCGGCACCGCGAGATCCGCGGCGCGCAGTGCGGCTGCGAGCGTCCAGCCGAGCTCGACATCGCGCAGATCGGGCAGCGTACCGAGGCCTTCCGCGAGCGTCGCGACCGCACGCCCGAGGAGCCAGCGCTGTTGCGAGGTCTTCGCGGCCGCGACGTCGGCACCGAGGCACAGGATCGGCGTCTCGGCGGCGAGCACGCGCGCGATGCCCCCGCGCGCGGCGCTGACGTAGATCTCGATGCTATCGACGGAGAATGCGGCGAGCGCGGTCGCGAGCGGCTCGTACTTCTCGCCGAGCTTCTTCAGCGCGATCTTGTCGCCGCGCACGAAGCCGAGCTTGCCGGCATCGACGCCGGTCGCGACCTGCACGGCCGGTGCGATCGTACGCCACAGATCGACGAGCGCGCCGGTCGCGTTGCCGCGGATCGCGCGGCGTGAGTCCTCGTCGAGCTTCGCGCGCACCGGGACGCCGCCGGCGTGGATCGACGCGCGACCCGCCTCGAGCACCTGACGCTGATCGACCGACGGCGTGCCGAGTGCTTCGAGCCCGACGAGCGCGAGCCAGCGTGCATCGACGTCGCTCTGCCACGCCGTGACCTGTGCGAGCCGATCATAGAGCACCGCGGAGCGGGGGTTCTGTCCGATCGACGAGCGGAAGCTCGACGCCGTCGAGGACAGGACCTGGTTGCGCGTCGACGGGTCGACGAGCTCGGCGAGCTCGCGCACGACGTCGAGGTTCAGCGGATCGAACGAGCGTGCGCGGTCGAGCGCCATGCGCGCGGCGACTCGATCGCCGGTGCGGTCGCGCAGCATGAGCCCGAGGCGCAGCTCTTCGCGCGCCTTTTCTTGCGGCGACGGTCGCAGGCGCACGAGTGCGCGCAGCTCGCTGATCGCGTGATCCCACGACGAGGCGCGCAGGCAGAGGCCGAGCATGCGCTCGCGCAGGCCGACGTCGTCGGGGTTCGCATCGATGACGTGCTCGAGGTTCTCGATCGCGCCGGCAACGTCCTGCATGTTTTCGGCGAGCACCTGCGCGAGCCGCAGCTCGATCTCCTGGCGGCGCGGCGGGCGATTTTCGGCCTGGACGTAGCGCCGCCACAGCGCGACCGCGTGATCGACCTCGCCGACGTTGAACGCGAGGTCTGCGCGGAACCGCAGGGCTTCGAGGTGGCTCGCCGAGCGATCGAGCAGCGCGTCGAGGTCGGCCATCGCAGCTGCGTGATCGCCGAGGCCGTGCAACACCGTCGCGCGCTCGAGGAGCAGCGGCACCATCTGCGAGTCGCGATGCAGGTCCTGGTTCTCGGCTTCGAGCCACGTCAGGCGCTCGGTCAGTGCGCGGATCAAGCCGGCGACATCGGCGCGCGCGCGATACAGATCGAGCATGCGGCCGAGCTCTTCGGCGCCGGGGTCGACGAGCAGCACGCGCTTGTAGATCGCGAGCGCGCGGTCGATCGTCGACGGATCCTTTTCGTCGTCGAGGATGCTCGCGGCTTCGCGCAGCAGCGAGAGCTTCGCCTGCGGATCGCCGATCGCGCGTGCGAGGTGGTAGCTCGCCTTTGCCCACGCGACGTCGTCGTGCGCACGCTTCGCCATGCGGCGTGCCGCTTCGAGCGCGCGAACGTCACCGGGATGCGCCTTGAGCACGGCGGTGACGACCGTCGCGGCTTCGCGCAGCCGGCCGCCGAGCTCGAGCGCTTCGGCGCGATCGAGCTCCCACGATGCGCGGGCGACCGGATCATCGGCGAGCGCGCCGCGCATCTCGAGGACCTCTGCGCGTGCGAGCAGTGCGTCGACGGTAGCTTCGGTGTCGTGCTCCCCGACGGTCGGCAGCGCGGCGGTCTCCGCGAGGACGAGCAGCGCACTCGTGTCGTCGGGCGCGTTCGTCCGTGCAGCGGCGACGCGCTGATTCGCGAGATCGAGATCGCCGGCGGCAGCGGCCATCGCTGCGGCGCGCAGGTGCAGCGCGGCGGCGGCCTCGGGCATCTGCACCGCGGCGGCGAGCCCGTCGTACGCGACCGCGAGCGCGACCTGTTCACCCCCACGCGCGGCGACGAGCGCGGCGCCGAGCAGCGCGCCGCGTCGGGAAGGCTCGAGCGCGATCGCGGCCTCGAACGACTGCGCCGCGCGCTCGAAGTCTTCGAGGACGAGCGCGTACATCCAGCCGCTGTCCTCGGCGAGCGCGGCGCCGAGGCGCGGATCCGTCGTGCGTCCGGCGAGCGCGGCGGTCGCTTCGACGCGCATCACGGTATCGGCGCGACCCGATGCGATGTCCGCGAGCGCGAGCGCGGCACTCGTCGCGGCGACCGATGGCTCCTCGCGAACGGCGAGCGCGCGGAACACGTCGGCGGCATCGTCGAACTGCCCGGCGCGCTCGAGCGCGCGGCCGAGCAGCCACTGGGTCTCCGCCGTCGGCTCGAGCTCGGAGATCGTACGGCGCGACGCGGCTTCTCCGAGGCGATCGCCGAACTGGCCGCGGCAGCGCGCGATGCCTTCGAGTGCGCTGCGATCGTCGGGCAATCGAGTCAGCCACTCCTCGAACACCTGTGCCGCTTGTGCGTAATCGGCGAGCTTGATCTCGAGCACCCATGCGGCTTCGCGCAGCGCGCGCCGCGCAGCCGCGCCGTCGGGCAGCGTGCGCGCCTCGGCGCGGCGCTCGGTGACGAGCTCGGCCCAGCGCTCTTGCGCGCGCAACAGATCGACGAGCGACTCGCGCGCGAACGTATCCTCGGGCCACACCGAGAGCACCTGGCGATAGAGCTCGGTCGCTTGCTCGACGGCGCCGCCGCGCTCGCGGAGCCGCGCCGCCGCGAGCAGCGCGGTGCCGCGCGTGGTCGCGTCGCGTTCCTCGGCGGCGATCTCGGTCAAGAGCTCCGCGCGCTCGTCGTCGCGGCCGAGCTGGCCGAGCGTCGACTCGAGGCGCCACTTCAGCGTGGGCTCCGACGGTGCGATCGCGACGAGGCCCTTCTCGAGCTCGAGCACGCTCTCGAGATCGCCGTGGGCACGCGCGAACCGGATCGCGCGCTCGAAGTGTCCACGTGCGGCCTCGCCTTCGACGGAGACCGCGACCGTCTTGAGGCGCGTGAGGCCCTCGACGACGTTGCCGGTCGCGTCGTCGAGCTCGGTCAATGCCTCGTGTGCGGGCTGATACGCGGGTACGGCTTCGAGTGCCTTGCCGAGCGCAGAGCGCGCCTCGTCGATCGCGTTCGCGGCATCGGGCGAATCCGACGATGCGACCTCGTACGCGAGCAGCTCGGCCGCTTGCACGTAGAGCGCGGCCGCGGCGCCCGGGTCCGGCGCGGGCGGCTGCCCGGGTCCGAGCCAGCTGCCGAGCAGCGCCGCGTGTGCCGCGGAGAGATAGGCCTTTGCGAGGTCGGCCGGATCGGCGCGCCCGAGCGCGTCGCGCTCCGCAGCCGACGTCAGCACGATGAAGCCGGGCGCGCTCGCCTCGAGCGACGCGAGCAGCGCGCGCGCTTGATCGCGCTGGCCACCGCGAAGCAACGCATCGGCGCGCCGGATCGAGAGCACCATCGCGCGACCTTCGTCACCCTCGACGGCCTGCCAGCTCTGCACGAGCTCCGCGAGCTCGGAGTAGCGGCCGAGCTCTTCGGCGAGCTCCGTCAGATCGTTGAGCAGCACCGGATCGCCGGGCGCCATCGCGAGCGCTTGTTGCAATAGCTCCCACCCACGCTCGGGCGCGTCGATGCGCGCGAGCTGGGCCTGCCGGCGCCGCAGCGCGATCAGCTCGCGGCGGATCGCGGTCGCGCGATCGGGCGTCTCGCTCGCCGGCACCTCGCTCGGTCCCGCCGGACCGAACGCGGCGAGCAGGATCGTAGCGAGCGACTCGATGCCGACGATCGTGTCGTCGCGGGTACCGTGCTCCTCGGCGAGCCGAAGCCGCTCGCGCGCGACGCGCTCGGCGGTCGCACGATCGATCCCCGTACCTTGCGCGAGCGTCGCTGCGCGATCGAATGCGGAGCGCGCGCGATCGAAGTCGGTCGGCGCGGCCGCGCGTCCGATCTCGACGAGGTAGCTGATCTTGCGCGACGGTTGCTCGACGGCCTCGGCAAGCAGCTCCCATGCCTCGGTCAGCGCGGCGATGTCGTTCGCGCGCGCGACGGCGCGCTCGTACTCGAGCAGCGCGCCTTGATGCCCGGGCGCGATCCGCACCGCTTCTTCGAGCGCGGTCTTCGCTTCGTCGTGATCCGAGACCCGGCCGGCGACGCGCGCCTTCTCGAGGAGCAAGTCCGCGCGCTCGTAGTCATCACGCGCGTACGTGACCTCCGCTGCGATCAGCTTGATGAGGTTCGGCCACAGCCCGCGGCGATAGAACACGCGGCGGATCGCCCACAGGTTCGGGCGTAATGACGGATCGAGCGTCAGGGCGCGACCGAACGCCTTCACCGCACGCGCCTCGTCGGCGAGCCGGCGCTCGTAGAGCTCGCCGAGCTCGTACGCGAGCATCGCGGCGGCGGAGGATTCGCTCGTGTTGTCGAGCTCCGCGAGCATCGCGCTCGCTCGCTTCTCCACGCCCTCGTCGGAGAGATCCTGGATCGCGCGATCGACGACGGTCGGCGATTCGAGCGCCGCCTCGAGCGGCTGGTCGACGACGATGTTCGGCGTCTCGGTGCTGACCTCGACGCCGCCTTCACTCAGATCGGCGTGGATCGGCAGATCGAGGCTTTCCTCGCTCGGGCGCGCCGGTAGCGCCGGTGGTGGCAGGCGCGGTTCCGTCGCCATCGGCGCAGGCGGTGGCGGTGGCGTCGGCGGTCGCGTCCTCGGCGCCTCGTTGCTCTCGCCCTCGTCCTTCGACGGCACCGAGATCGTCGGCACCGGGCCACTCGGTGGTCGCATGGGAAAGCCGAGCGGCTGCGACGGACGGGCGATCGGCTTGCCGACGCTCGTCGGCACCTTGACCGTCATCGGCGTGCGCGGCGGCACGACGACGGCCGGGCGCATCGCCGGAATCGGCGGCGGTGGCGCGGAGGGCCGCATCTTCGGCGGCGGCGGAATCGGTGTCGCTTGTGGCGGTGGGGTCAGCTCGACTTCCTGCACGTCGTCGAGCTCGATCGGCATCGACTGATCGAGCATCGTCTCGCCGGCATCGCGATCATCCGGTGCGCCGTTCGCATCGGGATGCGCGTCGTCATCTGCATCGCTCGAATCCGCCAGCGCGGCATCGACGCGTGCAGCCAGTGAGCGCCCGCTCAGGTCCGACGCGTCGGTCGATCCGGATGCCCCCTCACTCGGCCCCGGCTCAGAATCTTCGGGTGACGCTCCCAAGTCTCCTCAAAGATCGCGCGCGACGTCCGACGTGTCAACGGAGGGGGTTGTCATTCCGCGCATTTGGCGGTATCGGTGCGCCCGTGTGGACAGCGCTTCGACTCGGCGATGAACCGCTGACTTTGGTCGCGATTTCGGAGGTCGCGCGGGGTGGCCGGAAGGTCGAGATCGGCACCCGCGCGATGGCCGCGATGGACCGGGCACGCAAGGTCGTCGATCAGGTCGTCGCGGGCGGCGACGCCTCGCCTGCAGTCTATGGCGTCAACACGGGGTTCGGCGCACTCGCAGAAGTTCGGATCTCGGCCGATCAGGTCACGCAGCTCCAGCAAAATCTCGTGCGCTCCCATGCCGCGGGCGTCGGCGCGCCGCTTCCGCGCGACGCCGTTCGCGCGATGATGCTCCTCCGCGCCGCGGTCCTCGCGACCGGCCGCAGCGGGGCGCGCGCCGTCTGTTGCGAGCGCATCTGCGAGCTCCTCAACGCGGGTGTCCACCCGGTGATCCCGGCCCGCGGCTCCGTCGGTGCCTCCGGAGATCTCGCGCCGCTCGCGCACCTCGCACTCGGCATGATCGGCGAAGGCCTCGCCGAGTATCAGGGCGAGACGCTCTCCGCCGCCGAAGCGCTGCGCCGCGCGAGCATCGCCCCGCTCGTCCTCGAAGCCAAAGAAGGCCTCACGCTCCTCAACGGCACGCAGCACATGACCGCCGTCGGTGGCCTCGCGCTCCACGATGCGGATCTCACGTGCACCGTCGCCGACATCGCCGGCGCTCTCTCGCTCGAAGCGCTCAAGGGCACCGTGCGCGCGTTCGATCCGCGCGTCATCGCGGCGCGCCCGCATCCCGGCCAGATCGCCGTCGGTGCGTTCCTCCGCGAGCTACTCGCCGGCTCCGAGATCGCGGACTCGCACAAGGACTGCGGCAAGGTCCAGGACCCCTACTCGCTGCGCTGCATTCCACAAGTTCACGGCGCCACGCGCGACATGCTGGAGTTCGCGCGCATTGTCCTCGAGCGCGAGGCCGCATCGTCCACGGACAACCCGCTCGTCTTCCTCGACGGTCCCGACGGCGACGAGATGATCAGCGGTGGCAACTTTCACGGCCAGCCGGTCGCGCTCGCACTCGACGCCGCGGGCATCGCGATCGCCGAGCTCGCGAACATCAGCGAGCGCCGCATCGAGCAGCTCGTCAATCCGCACCTCTCGAGCGGACTGCCGCCGTTCCTCGCGCCCGACAGCGGGCTCAACTCGGGCTTCATGATCGCGCAGGTCTCCGCCGCCGCGCTCGTCTCCGAGAACAAGATCCTCGCGCACCCCGCCAGCGTCGATTCGATCCCGTCGTCGGCCGGCCGCGAGGATCACGTCTCGATGGGCGCGACCGCCGCGCTCAAGCTCAGCACGATCCACGATCACGTACGCACCGTCCTGGCGATCGAGCTGCTCTGCGCCGCGCAAGGCCTCGACCTTCGCCGGCCGCTCCACACGACGAAGCCGCTCGAGGCCGTACACGCGGTCATTCGCGCGAAGGTCCCCGCGATGATGGTCGATCGCCCGCTCTCGCCCGACATCGCCGCGGTACGCGCGCTGATCGACGACGGCTCGCTCGCTGCTGCCGTCGGTCGCTGACTATTTCGTCCGGCGCTTCACGTGCGGCTGAAGCTCGGGAACCGGCGTGCGCTGCGCCCCGCGCAGCACTTCTGCCAAGATCTCCGGATCGATGTCGACGGTGCTGCGAACAGCGGCCGCCGCGATCATGCTCGGATCGATCTCTATCGTTGCCGTGCGACGCGCGACCTCGGCCAGGAGGCCCGTCGTCATCGGGTCGTGCACGGTCGCCGTGCGCGATGTCGTCGGAAGTGCGCTCCCCTGCGAGCCAGCTGCGATCGCGTCTGGTTGACGCTCGTCCCAATCGGCAAACGGATCGTCATTGTCCGCCACGATCGGCACGATCGGCACGATCGGATCGATGATCGACTTCTTCGTGAGCGCGACGAGGTCTGCACTATCGAAGCGCCGCGTGGTTCTCCCGCTGCGATCACCCATGAGTTGCAGCCTAACTCGGGTCTCTCGCTATCCGATCGAAAAAAACTCGTAATGGAGATCGCGAGTGCAACTTCATGCAATCCGAAGTGATGCCGACGTGCGTGCTACACACAGGCTGTGCGTTTCCTTGTCGGGATGATGCTGATCTGCATGTCGCCGATCGTGCGTGCTCAGCCCACGGAGTCGATCGAAGACGGCACCGCGCCACCGGCCACACCGACGACGAACCGACTCAACATGCGGTTCGGCGGAGCGACCAGCGACGACACCGGCCGCCCGACGATCTGCCTCGACGTTCGCATCATCGCCGGCTTCAGCCTCGAGAGCTGTGGCACGGGCCAGGCGATCATTCACAACGAGCCGGGTCGCGAGATGGCGCACTTTCGCGGCACGTGGACGTTCCTCGAGAAGCAGACGTCGCGTGGCGTCGGCAAGCTCCGCGCGGGCGCCGGCTTCGCCGAGCTGCAGGTCGGCCAGGATCATCCGGGCTTCAATTTCGGCGAGCCCGATGATGTCGACCGCGGGTCGGTCGCCGGACCCGAGGCCGTCGTGCAGGCGCAGTGGATGGTGCCCCTCGGCGTCGGCATCGAGGCCGTGACGTCGCTGACGGCGGGCCTCGCCTTCTTTGCCGAGGCCGAAAAGCTGATCATCCCGCAGGACAACGTGCAGCCGTTCGTGTCGTTCGAGATCGGCGTCGGCTGGTAGCTCGGAACCGATCCTGAAATTCACCTTCGCGGTTCCGCTTCGCCTTCCCTATTCACTATTCGTCGGGATCGCGCGACGGGTGCGCGGATTGACGGCGACGTTGTCGCCATGCATCTGCGGGTGTCGCGGCGGGAACGATTCGTGTGGCGACCCGACGTGTGGCGAAGCGCGAACAAATAGGGAAGCGGAACCGGAACCGAGAACCGTTTTTCGGGGTAGCTCAGCGGAACGGGTGGTCCTTCTTCTTTTTCTCGAGTGGCAAGCGGCCCGCCTTCGCGAGCGCTTCGCGCAGCACGTACTCGATCTGCGAGTTGAGCGAGCGCAGATCGTCGGCCGCCCACTTCTGGAGGGCGTCGTGCACCGCCGGGTCGATGCGGAGCAAGAACGGCTTGCGCTCGGGCATGACGCGCTCTAGTAGAGCGTCCCCGCGTTGACCACGGGCTGCGTGCCGCGCTCGCCGCAGAGCACGACGAGCAGGTTCGACACCATCGCGGCCTTGCGCTCGGGGTCGAGCTCCACGATGCCGCGCTTCGACAGCTGCTCGAGCGCCATCTCGACCATCGAGACCGCGCCTTCGACGATACGCGTGCGCGCCGCGATGATCGCGCCGGCTTGCTGGCGCTGCAGCATCGCTTGCGCGATCTCGGGCGCGTAGGCGAGGTGCGCGATGCGCGCGTCGATGACCTCGCACCCGGCGGCCTGGATGCGGTCGTTGACCTCCTTGCGGAGCAGATCGGCGACGGCCTCGGACTGCCCGCGCAGGCTGATCACGTTGTCGTCGTGCGCGTCGTACGGGTGATGCATCGCGAGCGTTCGCATCGCGCTCTCGGCCTGGATGTGAACGTACTGGCTGAAGTCCTCGACGTCGAACGAGGCCTGCGCCGTGTCGACGACGCGCCACACGATCACGGCACCGATCTCGATCGGGTTGCCGTCGAGGTCGTTGACCTTGATCTTCGTCGTCTCGAAGTTGCGCGCGCGCAGCGAGACTTCTTTCTTGCCGGTGAGCGGGTTCATCCAGCGCAGGCCGGACTCCTTGACCGAGCCGGTGTAGCGCCCGAAGAACGTCAGCACGCGCGACTCGTTCGGGCCGATGACCGCACAGCCCGCGAGCAGCAGGACGCCGAACGCGAACAGGCCGGCACCCGCGGCGATATAAGGCTCGGGGTCTTGCTGGTGCGTGTTGATCATCACGAACGCGACGATCGATGCGGCGATCGAACCGAGTCCGATCAGAAGAGCGAGCCAGCCGGAAAACGAGAGCGCATCACGTTCTTTCATTGCCATGGTCCGTAACCTCCGCGATCTGCCTGCTTGCAAAGTGATATCACATTGCAACTAGTCAAGGGGAGGGTCGGCGTTTGGCTAGCGGTCCGGTTTCTTGGACGGCGGCAGCTGGCGCTCGCAGCGGCACGCGTGATGGTCGACGACCGTCCACACGGCGAGCCCGCTCCAGGTCAGCGCGAGCACCACGAGGAGCAGGGTCATCGCGGCGCAGCGTGATCACGAACGCCCCGGTTCGCTACAAGTTTATCGAGGTGGTGCCGGTTCACCGGCGACGTAGACCTCGTCGACGAGCGGCGCGCCGTAGCGGTACGGCACCGTCGCCGCGTCCTCGCAGCGCCAGACCACGAAGTCGCCCGGCGCGCCGACCGCGAGCGTGCCGACGCCATCGCCGGCGAGGCCGAGCGCCTTCGCTGCGTGGCGTGTGACGCCGAGCCACGCTTCCTCGAGCGTCATTCCGTAGTGTGTCGTCGCGAGCCAGAGCTGGATCGGCAGCGCCTCGCAGTACGAGGAGCCGGGGTTGAGGTCGCTCGCGATCGCCATCGCGACACCCGCAGCGCGCAGCTTCTCGATCGGCGGCACCGGGAGCCGGAGCTGCACGCACGCGCCGGGGAGCATCACGGCGACGATGCCCGCGCGCGCGAGCGCCGCGATGCCGGCGTCGTCGATCTGCTCGAGGTGGTCGCCGGACAGCGCACCGAGATCCGCGAGCAGCTGCGCGGCGCCGAGATCCTTGAACTGGCCGACGTGCCCGCGCACGGCGAGCCCGCCCTGCTTCGCCGCGCGCAGGATCGCGGTCGTCTCGGCGAGCGTGAACGCGCCCTCGTCGCAGTAGACATCGACGCTCGTCGCGAGCTGCTCGCGCGCGACGGCGGGGATCAGCTGCTCGACGAGCTCCTTCACGAACACGTCGCGATCGCCTTTGCGCTCGGGCGGCACGAGGTGTGCGAGCAAGGTCGGCACGATCCGCGGCCCACCACGCGTCTGCGCGGAGCGCGCGACGCAGCGAAGCAGGCGCAGCTCGCCCTCGACGGTGAGGTCGTAGCCCGACTTCACCTCGATCGTCGTCGTGCCGTGTGCGAGCACGAGGTCGAGGCGACTCTCGAGCAGCTCGATGAGCTCCTCGTCGCTCGCCGCGCGCGTCGGACCGAGCGTCGCGTTGATGCCGCCGCCTGCCGCTGCGATCTCGAGGTACGTCTTGCCCGCCGCGCGCATCGCGAATTCGTTCGCGCGATCACCCGCGAAGATCGCGTGCGTGTGGCAGTCGACGAGGCCCGGCGTTACCAGCCGGGCACCGAGATCGATCGTGCGGCCCTGCGGCGCGTCCGCGGATTTGCCGATCCATCCGATGCGGCCGAATTCGACGACCAGCGCACCGTCATCGATGATGCCGAGACCCGGCCGCGCGGGGTCGCACGTCATGAGGCGGGCACCACGGACGACGAAGTAGCTCATCGCTCGTTCCCGCGCTCGAAGTTGCCGGTCTTGCGCGCGACCAGCAGCTGTACCTTCGCGCTGTCTCCATCGGTATGTGCGGCGCGAGTCTCCTCGGCGTCTTTTCCGACGAGCGTCGCGACCTGCACGTCGAACAGCTGCTCCGCGCGCTTGCCGCGAACGTCGACGGTCATTGCCTCACCGCGCACTGCTTGTTCACGCAGCCGATCGGCGGCACCGGGCAATCGAGCGGCGGGCACTTCACGATCGTGTTCGCGCAGGTCTTCTCGAGCTCGGCATGCGCACGCGCCGCACCCGCGCGGTTCAGCGCCTTGCCGCCGCAGTGATCGCAGCAGTTCTGGCCGCGCGAGACCCGCACGCAGTCGTCGTCGGTCTCGCACGCGAGGTCGTCGCACGCGGCCGTCTTCTTCATCTGGCGATCGCAGACGCCGGACTTGCAGACCGCGACGGCCTCGTCGCGGCAGTCGGGCAGCTGCTGACACATCACGGCGCACTCCTCGCCCTTACAGCGCGCGCGGATCGCGCCGACCGCCTTCGCCCACGCCTTCGCGTTGACGGCATCGCCGAAGTCGCGCCCGCAGCTCGTCCCGCAGCACGAGGTGTCGCCGGTCATCGTGCAGTCCGCATCCACCGAGCAGCTGCGATCGATCGAGTGGATCGTCAGCGGCGCCGCCTGCTTGCCGTTACACGCGACGAGCGCGAACACGATCAACCACCTCACGAGCGCCTGCGCGGGATCACGACGCCCCGCTCGTCGGCGGCGCGGATCGCTTCCTCGTAGCCCGCGTCCGCATGACGGATGATGCCCATCCCCGGATCCGCTGTCAGCACGCGCTCGAGGCAACGCGCGGCGCGCGGCGTGCCGTCGGCGACGATGACCATGCCCGCGTGCAGCGAGTAGCCGATGCCGACGCCACCGCCGTGATGGAACGAGACCCACGTCGCGCCGGCTGCCGTGTTGACGAGCGCGTTCAAGATCGCCCAGTCCGCGACCGCGTCGGTGCCGTCCTTCATCGCCTCGGTCTCGCGGTTCGGCGACGCGACCGAGCCGCAGTCGAGGTGATCGCGGCCGATCACGATCGGCGCCTTCACCTTGCCGGTCCTCACGAGCTCGTTGAAGCGCAGGCCGACGCGATGGCGCTGCCCGTAGCCGAGCCAGCAGATGCGCGCGGGCAGACCCTGGAACGCGATCTTTTCCTTCGCGAGCTTCATCCAGCGATGCAGCATCGGGTCGTCCTTGATCTCGTCGAGGACGGTCTCGTCGGTGATGCGAATGTCCTCGGGGTCGCCCGAGAGCGCGGCCCACCGGAACGGTCCCTTGCCCTCGCAGAACAAGGGCCGCACGTACGCGGGCACGAAGCCGGGATACGAGAACGCGTCTTTCGCGCCGCCGAGCTCGGCCTGCGCGCGCAGGTTGTTGCCGTAGTCGAAGACGTGCGAGCCCGCCTTCTTCATCGCGACCATCGCTTCGACTTGCACGGCCATCGACGCGCGCGCGCGCCGCACGTACTCCTCGGGGTCCTGCTCGCGCAGCACGGCGGCGTCGGCGATCGACAGGCCCTGCGGGATGTAGCCGACGAGCGGATCGTGCGCGGACGTCTGATCCGTCACGAGGTCCGGCGCGACGCCGCGCTTCACGAGCTCTGCATAGACATCGGCGGCGTTGCCGACGATCGCGACCGAGCGCGCCTGCCGCTTCGCCTTGTAGTCCTCGCAGCGGCGCAGCGCGGTGTCGAGATCGGGCGCGACCTCGTCGAGGTAGCGCGTCTCGAGCCGGCGCTGCACGCGCGACGGATCGATCTCGACGCCGAGGAACACGGCGCCCGCCATCGTCGCGGCGAGTGGCTGCGCGCCGCCCATGCCGCCGAGCCCGCCCGAGAGCACGAGCTTGCCAGCGAGGTCACCGCCCCAGTGTTGCTTGCCCGCGGCCGCGAACGTCTCGAACGTGCCCTGCACGATGCCTTGCGAGCCGATGTAGATCCACGAGCCCGCCGTCATCTGGCCGTACATCATGAGGCCGCGCTTCTCGAGCGCGCGGAAGTGCTCCCACGTCGCCCAGTTGCCGACGAGGTTCGAGTTCGCGATCAGCACGCGCGGCGCTTCCTCGTGCGTGCGGAACACGCCGACCGGGCGGCCCGACTGTACGAGCAGCGTCTGGTCATTCTCGAGCCGGCGCAGCTCGCGCACGATCGCGTGGTAGTCCTCCCAGCTACGCGCGGCCTTGCCCGTGCCGCCGTAGACCACGAGATCTTGCGGCCGCTCCGCGACGTCGGGGTCGAGGTTGTTCATCAGCATCCGCAGCGCGGCTTCCTGCTGCCAGCCTTTGCACGTGAGCTGCGTGCCGTGTGGCGCGCGAATCGTCTCGGCCATTCGGTCCGTGTATCACGACTCCCGATGCCAAGCTGACACGACGACGAGCTTGCCAGGCTGACACGCATCCTCGTCGGAGAGCGCGCCTTCGTGACCGTCGGGTCGGGTCGGCTCTCGAAGATTCGCGGACTTCGTCGTGCACCCCGCGCTGGTCTCTTCGTTGCTGAGCACGATCGCATGCAGCTACGTGACGCCGTCACTCCCATTCCCGATCACTCGTTCGCACGTCGCGTGGCGGTCGCGACCGGGATCACGACCGCGATCGCCATCGGTGGCGCGATCGCGGCGATCGCCGCGTCCTCACCGCGCCCACTACCGAGCCCGAAGCAGTTACCCACGCTCGCGGTCGCGAGCATGTACGGCGGACCCGCCGAGGCGCAGCCCGCCGACATCGCGCTCGCGAACCACGAGCTCCACGCCTACGCGTTCGAGACCTATCCGTCGTGGGTCGCGGCGAACCCCGACCGCGAGTGCCCGCGGCACTTGCTCGAGCTCAACCACTACGCACCGACCTTGCACGCCGTCGATCCGTGGGGCTCGCCGTATCAGTTGATCTGCGGCAAGCAGTACGGCCGCGTCCTCTCGATGCGGTCCGCTGGTCCGGATCGCCTGTTCGACACCACCGACGATCTGAGCACGGCGCCGTGAAGCTCGAGCGTCAGGTCGCGATTCGTGGCGCGTGCGGCACGTCCGCGGATCGACGTCACAACGCGCGCGTCGCGACGCAGGTCGTGCTGTTGCGCGCCGCGCTGCTCGCGTCGCTGTGCATTCCGGCCGTGATGCTCTTCCGAGAGGAGCCACCGACACATCGCGATGTCACCGCCGAGCTCGTGAAGCGCTACGCGTTCGAAGCGTTCCCCGTGTGGGCGATGGATCACCAGGAGCGTGCGTGCCCGGCATCGCTCGACGACCTGTCGCCGTTCATGCAGCGCCCGCAGACCTTCGACGAGTGGGGCACCGCGCTCGAGCTGCGCTGCGGCGCCTACTACCGCGGCGCCTACGTGCGTTCCGCCGGTCCGGACCGGCGATTCAACACCGTCGACGACATCACCAGCAACGACTGATGAAGCCGCCCAGCCTCGCACCGGAGTGCCCGCGTGGGCACGCCGTCGGATCTTCACCCGATCGCCGGCTCGTCGCGGTCGGGCTGGTCATCGTGGTCACGCCGTTCCTGCTCGGCGTGGTGGGGAGCGTCATGATCGCAGACGAAGCAATCGGACCGCTGATCACGCTCGCCTTCTGGGTCGCCGTGCTCGTGGTGAACCTCGTGTGTGCGAAGGGAGCTGTCAGCTGGATCGAGTGCCTGCCGGTGATCGGCTGCCTGCTCGTGCTGCAGCTCTTGCTCGATCTGCACACGCCCCACCTCGGCGATCTCGTGATCGCCGGGCTACACGCGCCAATGTTCGTGGCAATGCTCGTCGCGGCGCTCGCCGGTGCGATTCGCAAACGACGAGCGCGCTGAATCAGTCTGCCTTCTTCGCTGCGGCGGCAGCCTCTTCCTTCAGTACAGCCTTCTTCTCCTCGGCCTCGTCCTCCTTCAGTGCAGCCTTCTCCTCGGCCTTGTCGGCGGCCTTCTCGGCCTTCTCGACCTTCTCGGCCTTGTCTTCGGCGATCCGCTCGGCCTGCTTCTTCTCGTCCTTCGCGACGGTCTCGCGGACGTTGTCCTCGGCCTTCGCGGCGTGCTTGTCGATGCTCTTCACGACCATCTTGGCGAGATCGCCAGGCTTCGAGATGCGCATGCCGTAGAACGAACGCCACGCGAAGAACATCGAGATCACCATCGAGACGCCGGCGATCACGTACTTCACCTCGTTGTAGCCCTTCGCGGTCAGCTGGAGCGCGAGACCGACGGCGAGCACGCCGAACAGCGTCGTGAACTTGATGACCGGGTTGAGCGCGACCGACGAGGTGTCCTTGAACGGGTCGCCGACGGTGTCACCGACGACGGCCGCCGCGTGGAGGTCCGTATTCTTCGCGCGCAGATCGGTCTCGACGATCTTCTTCGCGTTGTCCCAGGCGCCACCGGCGTTCGCCATGAAGATCGCCTGGTAGAGACCGAACAGCGCCATCGAGATCAGATAGCCGATGAAGAAGTACGGCTCGATGCAGGCGAATGCCAGCGTCGTGAAGAACACGACGAGGAAGATGTTCACCATGCCCTTCTGCGCGTACAGCGTGCAGATCTCGACGACCTTGTTCGAGTCCTCGACCGAGGCCTTCGCACTCGTACCGTCGAGCTTGATGTTTGCCTTGATGAACTCGACCGCGCGGTACGCGCCCGTCGACACGGCTTGCGTCGACGCGCCCGTGAACCAGTAGATGATGGCGCCGCCGACGACGAGGCCGAGCAGGAACGGCGGGTGGATCATCGAGAGGTTCGCGACGAGCTCCGGCTTGAGGCCGTTCGTCACGAGCATGATGAGGGCGAAGATCATCGTGGCCGCGCCGACGACGGCGGTGCCGATGAGCACGGGCTTTGCGGTCGCCTTGAACGTGTTGCCGGCGCCGTCGTTCTCTTCGAGTGAGGCCTTGGCCTTGTCCCACTGGGGCGTGAACCCGAACTCCTTCTTGACCACCTCGTCGATGTTCGGGACCGACTCGATCATCGAGAGCTCGTAGACCGACTGCGCGTTGTCCGTCACCGGACCGTACGAGTCGACCGCGATCGTCACCGGGCCCATGCCGAGGAAGCCGAACGCGACGAGGCCGAACGCGAACACCGTCGCTGCGGCGCCGCATGCGAACGGCGACATCTCGAGGCCGGCTTGCAAGTTGGTGGCGTAGAGCAGCTCGGTCATGCCGGTTAGCGACGAGATGTAGTACGCGATCGCCATCAGCGCGGCGATCACGAGGCCCATCCAGTAGGCCGAGAAGTTACCGGCGGTGAGACCGGCGAGGATGTTCAGCGACGGTCCGCCTTCCTTCGAAGCAACGACGACCTCGTGGACGTGGCCGGAGTTGACCGACGTGAAGATCTTCACGAGCTCGGGGATGATCGCGCCGGCCAGCGTGCCGCACGAGATGATCACCGAGAGCTTCCACCACAGGCCGTGCGGCAGCGTCGCCGCGCCTTGACCGATGAGCGCGTACGAGACGGCGAACGTGAGGCCGACCGAGACGAGCGACGTGAGCCACACGAGCACCGTGAGCGGGTGCTCGAAGTTCATCTTGTCGGCGTTCTGGTACTTCGCCTTCGTCAGCAGCTCGTTGATGAGGTAGCTGCCGACGGACGCGAGGATCATGACGATACGCATCGCGAACAGCCAGACGAGGAGGACGACCGTCGTCCACTCGCCGGGATCCTGGAGCGAGCCGTCGGGCGCGAGCGCCGCGAGACCGGGAACGTTCGGCAGGGCGACGAGGAGGAACGTGATGAGCGCGACGCCGGTGACACCGTACGTCTCGAAGCCGTCCGCCGTGGGACCGACGGAGTCACCGGCGTTGTCACCGGTGCAGTCCGCGATCACGCCGGGGTTACGCGCGTCGTCTTCCTTGATGTTGAAGACGATCTTCATGAGGTCGGAGCCGATGTCGGCGATCTTCGTGAAGATGCCGCCCGCGATGCGGAGCGCCGCAGCGCCGAGCGACTCGCCGACCGCGAAGCCGATGAAACACGGGCCCGCGTAGTCGCCGGGGAGGAACAGCATGATCCCGAGCATCAGGATGAGCTCGACGGAGATCAGTACGGTGCCGATGCTCATGCCGGCCTCGAGCGGAATTGCCATCACGTGATACGGCTTGCCGCGGAGTGACGCGAAGGCGGCGCGCGAGTTCGCGAAGCAGTTCACGCGGATACCGAACGCGGCGACGGCGCAGCTGCCGAGGATGCCGATCACCGAGAATCCGGCGATCGCTGCGACCTTGGGCAGCGGCACCTTCTCGAGCACCGCGAAGTACACGACGATGATCGTCGCGATCGGGACCCAGAGGAGCGCGATGAACTTGATCTGCGTCCTCAGATACGTCTTGCAGGTCTCGTAGATCAGCTCCGAGATCTCCCGCATCGCCACGTGGACGGGGAGGTTCTTGAGCTTCTGGTACTTCATCAGGCCGAACAGCAGGCCGAGCACGCAGACGCCGATGCCGATCGCGAGGATGTTCCAGCCGGTCGTGCCGAGGAACTGAACCTGGCGCAGGTCTGGAAGGGTGAGCTGCGCTTCGCTATGCGGACGAACCGCTTGGCCGGCTGCGCCGGCTACCGCGTCAAGCCAGGGGAGTAATGACATCATCGTGGGCCTCTAGGGGTCTCGGGAGAGGCACGCGTTATATGGAGCGCGCCCGAGGGACGCAAGGGCTGGAGACCGCTCTAAAAGCAAGAATCGCTAGGGGTTTTCAGACCGATCGTGTTATGGAACGCTGCCGAAAAGGTTCGACGGAAAATGCGCCGCCCCGAGATCTTGGCGCCCGCCGGCGATCGCGATGCGATGTCGGCCGCGTTGGCCGCGGGCGCAGACGCCGTCTACTTCGGACTCGATGACGGGTTCAACGCCCGCGCCCGGGCGACCAACTTCCCGTCCGACGAGCTCGCCGAGATCGTGGCGTGGGTGCACCGGGCCGGCGCTCGCGCGTACGTCACGCTCAACACGCTCGTGTTCGAGCCCGAGCTGCCGATCGTGGAGAAGCTCGTGGTCCGCATCGCGGCCGCCGGTGTCGACGCGATCATCGTGCAGGACCCCGCGGTCGCGTTGATCGCGCGCGCCGTGTGCCCGGCGCTCGAGGTGCACGGCTCCACGCAGATGACCGCGTCGTCCCCGCTCGCGGCCACGCTGCTCGCGGACCTCGGGCTCACGCGCATCGTCGTGCCGCGCGAGCTGTCGGTCGACGAGATCCGCGCGTACGCGGAGGGCTCGCCGATCCCGCTCGAGGTCTTCATCCACGGTGCGCTGTGCGTCGCGTGGTCGGGACAGTGTCTGTCGTCGGAGGCATGGGGCGGCCGGAGCGCCAATCGCGGCCAGTGCGCGCAAGCGTGCCGCCTGCCCTACCGGCTCGTCGTCGACGATGAGGAGCGTGACCTCGGCGAGGTCGAATATCTGCTGTCGCCGAAGGACCTCGTCGGCGGCGATGCCGTGAAGGCCCTCGCGGACATCGGCGTCGCGTCCCTCAAGATCGAAGGCCGTCTCAAAGGACCGCACTACGTCGCGACGACGGTCGCGCACTATCGCGCCGCCGCGGCCGCTGCGGTCGGCGAGTCGCCGCTCGTGCCGCCCGTCGAGATCGCGACCGACGACGTCTCGCTCAACGTCGCCTACTCGCGCGGCATCTCGCGCGGCTTCCTCGATGGCTCGGATCACCAGACGCTCGTCGAGGGACGGTTCCCGCGCCACCGCGGCTTGCCCGTCGGCCGGGTCACGCTCGTCGATCGCGACTCGGTGATCGTCGTCGCCGATCGCGCGCTCCGTCCGGGCTCGCCCGTGATCGATCCGCGCGCCGGTATGGGCGTCGTGTTCGATGGCGGCCGGCCGGAGGAAGCCGAACAAGGCGGGCCGATCTTCGCCGTGGAGCGCACCCGCGAAGGTGTGCGCCTCGTGTTCGGGCGGCCGGGGCCCGACATCTCGCGCGTGAATGTGGGCGACATCGTCTGGGTGTCCTCGGATCCGCGGGTCACGCGCGCCGGTGAGAAGGCAGCCGTTGCGGGGCGCGAAGCGCTCGGCCGGATCGCCGTCGATCTCGTCGTGCGCGGACACGCAGGGTCGCCACTCGAGGTCGTCGCGACGACGCGAGGTCGCGAGGCGCGCGCGGCATCGACGACCGCGCTCGCCACCGCGCGCGCCGCCGGCCTCACGACCGAGATGCTCGCGGACAAGCTCGGTGCGTTCGGCGGCACGCCGTTTCACCTCGGCACGCTGACGAGCGAGCTCGATGGTGCCCTCCACCTGCCGGTGTCCGAGCTCAAGGATCTCAGGCGCTCGATCGTCACGGAGCTCGAGGCCGCGATCGTGCGCGTCGATCGCGTCGTCGCGACGTCGGTGATCGAGTCGTTGCGCACGCTCACGCAGATCGAACCGCGCGACGCCGAGGTCGAGGTGGTCCCGCTCTGCCGCACCGACGCGCAGCTCGATGCCGCGCTCGATGCGGGCGTCCCCGAGGTCGAGCTCGACTGGATGGAGCTTGTCGGCCTCGCGAAGGCGGTCGAACGCGCGAAGCAGCGCGGCGTCCGCGTCGGCGTCGCGACCGTGCGCGTGCAGAAGCCCGGCGAGGAGCGCATCGACGCGCACCTCGCGCGCCTCGAGCCGGATCACGTCCTCGTGCGGAGCTGGGGCTCACTCGCCTATTTCGCCGCACTCGAGAACCGCCCCGTCTTGCACGGCGACTTCTCGCTCAACGTCACGAGCTCGATCACCGCGGCGTGGGTCCTCGCGCGCGGACTCGACACGATCACCGCCGCGCACGATCTGGATCGCGAGCAGCTCCTCGCGATGCTCGCGAACGCACCGCGCGGGCGCGTCGCCGTCACGATCCATCACCACATCCCGACCTTTCACACCGAGCACTGCGTCTACGCGCATCTGCTCTCCGAGGGCCGCGACTTCAAGACCTGCGGCCGCCCGTGCGAGAAGCACGAGGTCGCGCTACGCGATCGCGTCGGCCTCGTGCATCCGGTGGTCGTCGACGTCGGCTGCCGCAACACGGTGTTCAACGCGCAAGCGCAGAGCGCCGCCGGGATCGTGCCTGCATTGATCGAGCGCGGGGTGCGGCGGCTGCGCGTCGAGCTCGTGCGCGAGTCCGCGGCCGAGACCGCGCGTGTGGTCGCTGCGTACCGCGAGCTCGCGCGCGGGGAGATCGGACCGACGGAGGTCGTGAAGCGCGCCGCGGTGCACGAGCAGTTCGGCGTGACGCGCGGGACCATGCGGACACTGACCGTCCTGCGCTAGCCAAGATCGCGACATGGTTGTCAGGAACCCATCGGTTCTTGTCGAATCGGCAGACGTTGCCGAACAGTCGGAAAGCGCCGGCAAACGCAGCGAGCACGCGGACTTATCAAGTCCGACGTTCACTGGCACCACACCTGCTCTGTAACACCAGCATGAACGTCCTCCGTCACGTCGCCGCGACCGCCTGTGTCCTGCTCGCTGCCGCTACTCCCGCGCTCGCGCAGCCCGGCGCCGAAGAGTTGCCGCCACCCCCGCCGCCGGCGCAGCCGCAACCGCCGCCGCCGGATGGTGGGACGATCGTGACGATCCAGCCGGACCCCGGCCAAGGCGCGCAGTCGCAGCAGCCGCCGGTGCGCGCGGTCGTCGCGCCGATGAACGAGAACTGGAACAACGTCTCGCACATCAACGGTCACCCCGTGCCGGTCGGCGAACGCGGCAACTTTCTCTACGCGCACAAGAAGACGAACATCTCGACGAACCCGATCGGCTGGATGTTCGGCTTCTACGGTCTCTCGGTCAGCCACGCGGTCAGCCCGAACATCGCGGTGCGCGCGGACGCCAACCTCTTCAACTTCGACCACGACAACGGCTACGAGATCGGACTCACGGTTCCGATCTACTTCAAGCGCGTCTATCAGGGCCCATTCCTCGAGGGCGGCCTGATGGTGCGCCAGTTCGACAACGACGACTGCTGGGACGGCGAGGACTGCCAGAGCGCGGCGAACGTCGGCCCGCAAGTGCTGTTCGGCTGGCACTGGACGTTCGACTCGGGCGCGAACGTCGCGTTCGCCCTCGGCGCGTTCCGCCCGATGAACCAAGGCAAGACGTCGGATGACGTCGAGCCGGCCGGCTACTTCCGCATCGGCTACGCGTACTAAGCGGCGTTGGTCAGGTAGTCGGGAATCTCGGTCGCGCGCGTCTCGGGCGGCAGGATCGGCTGGATCTTCGCGGCCCAGCCGGTCGCGCAATGCAGGTCTTCCATGCCGGGCAACTGCGCCATGCGCTTCTCGATGTAGCTCATGACCTCGAAGATGCGGTTACCGGGGAACAGCTGCGCGACGAGCCGCGCGCCTTCCTCGTCGGTCTTCACGCCGCCGCCGACGGGCGCGTAGAACTGGTTCGCGATGAACTTCACGAACTTCTGATCGAACGGGCGACCCGCGAGCTTGTCGCGCGCTTGATTGAAGTAGTACGCGAAGTGACGGCGCTCCTGGCGCGCGATGCGACGGCAGAGCTCCTCGAGCACGGGGTTCTTCGTGACGCGCGCGAGCTCTTCATACGCCTGCGTCGTGAGGCACTCCTGGAGTGCGCCCCAGAACATCCACAGCGAGATGAACGTACGCGGGATCGCCTTGGCGATCAGGCCCTGCCCGAAGTCTTCGAACTTGGCCTTGAAGCGCGCGTTCGCGCGGACGGTGGCCGCGCGCTCCTGCGCCGTCGGCACTTCGACGCCGCACTCCCTCAAGAGGCGCGTCAGCGCGTACGAGTGGAAGTACTCCTCGTAGTTCCACATCGTGAGGAACGTGAGCAGCTCGGGGTCACGCGAGACCTTGAGCTTCGCCACCTCGAGGAAGTAGTGGACGGTTTGCGACTCGATATCGGTGAAGTAGAGGAGGCTGTCGATCTCGAGCTGGGACAGCCCGACCTTGCGAGCGAGCTCCCAGTCCAAATCCTCGATGTCGACCTTATGTGAGACGGCTAGGTGCTGATCAATGTCTGACACTGCTGCTTCCTCCCCCAGGACTACGATCCACAGAACCGCGTGGATCGAGCGGAGGCAGCGTACATCACCCTCTGGGGCCGTGTCAGGGTGGCCAGGGAAGTAGATGCCAGGCGACGCGGTCCGGGTCGATCGCCCCGAGGTCCTTGAGGAAATCGAGGGCCGCCTCTGACCGGGCCGTACCGACCGCACCCCCTTCGATGCGGCCTCGTTGGAGCCGTGCGATCTGCAAGAAGCCCATCATGCCGGTCGCGACGAGCTGCTCCTCGGCGGCGAGAAGCTCGACACGTGCCGCGCTGAGGCTATCGCTCCATGCGTACGCGGCGGCGCGCAATAAATGTCCGAGGCCGGCGGCCCACGGGGCGCCTTCCTTGATGAGGTCCTCCGCGAGGCCGCGCACGTCGCGCATGCGCTCGTCGGTATCGCGCGAGGTGTCCGCGAGCGCGACGCGTGCGCGCAGCATCGCGAGCTCGGCGCGGAGCTGTTGCATACGCTCGCAGCCGAGCCGCTCGATCTGGGGCCACGCTTCCTCGAGGCAGTGTGCGGCGTCGGTCGCGCGCCGCTGGTAGAGCAAGATGTTCGCGGCCGCGGTGACCGTCGCGACGTGCGGCAAGTGAAAGCCCGCGCCGAGGGATCTCTCCGCGATGTCGAGCTGCGCGCGCGCCTCGTCGGGGCGATCGAGGAGCAGCCACGCGAACGTGCAACGACCTGCGCGCAGGCCTTGCTGCGCGACGACGTCCGCGCGATCGATCGCGTCGCGCAGTAGCATCTGCGTCATGCGCGACATCTCGCTCCACTCGCCGAGATAGAACAGCGACGCGAGCCAGTAGGTGTCGCCGATATCGATCTCCCAGCGCACGCCGGCACCGTGATCGCGCAGCGTCGAGAGTCCGGACTCGAGGTGACCGCGCGCATCGCGCCAGCGTCCGCTCTGAAACGCGGCGATACCGATCGCGGTGTCCGCAAATCCAATGAGGGAGCGCGCGCGATCGCCGAGCCGCGTCGCGATCGAGACGAGCCGCTTGCCCACGGCCTCGACGACGACGCGATTGCGACTGCCCGCCGCGGCGGCGTAACAGACCTCCTGGGCGAGTGCCAGGCACACGCGGATCGGCTCGCCGGCATCGAGCGCGGCGCGCATCAGCTCCGATTGCACGACGCGGCCGAGCGCGGGATCCGCGAACGCGAGCCCGCTCGTGATCGAATAGAGGACATCGATCAAGAGCAGCTCGGACCGCGGGATCTCGGAGATGTCGCGCTCGACGTAATCGAGACCGCGCAGCTTGATCGCGAAGGCACGCCACTGCGCCGCGAGCCGCGTGCGGGACGCGCGGTCGAGCGGGATGCGCAGGCCGAGCTGCGCGAGGACCTTCTCGGCGGCGGGCAGCGCTTCGTCGAGGCGACCGCGGCGGAGCAGCGCTTCGACGCGCAGCCGCTCGAGATCGATCGACTCGGCGTCGTCGAGCAGGTGCGCGGCGTGTTCGTAGACGTCGGCTGCCTCGTCGAGCTGACCCGCGCAGACGAGCGCGTGTGCCTTGCGCCGGAGCAGGTCGCGTTGCCCCGTCGCGTCCCACGGACCGAACGTGAGCGCGATCTGGTAGAGCTCGGCCGCGCGCCGGAACGCGAAATGATCCTCGGCTTCGAGCGCGGCGCCGACGGCGTGGTGTGCGGCGTTTGCCGGGTGTCCCGCGGCGAGCCAGTGCTCGACGACGGCCTGCGAGTCGAGCTTGTCCTCGCCCTGCACCGCTTCGAAGGCGCGCGCGAGCGCTTCGTGCCAGCCGGCCTTGGTCTCGGTGTCGAGCGACGCGAGCACCGAGGCACGCACGTAGTCGTGTGCGGGATGCAGGATCGTGGCGCCGTCGACCTCGCGCAGCGTCGCGAGCCGCTCGGCGACGAGCTGCGCTGCTTCGTCGAGGCCGCGCACGATGCCCGCCGCGTGCGCCGCGATCTCGACGGGCAGCGGCCGCGCCGCGATGCTCGAGACCGCGAGCAGCGCTTGCACGTCGGGTGGCAGGCGCGACATTTTTTCGCGCACGACGTCCTCGATCTTCGTGCCGGCCATGACCGAAGACGCGCGGGCCATCTCGGTCAGCACGAGCGGATTACCGGCACCTGCCGCGATCGCGGCTTCGACGCGGCTCGAGTCGTGCGCGAGCTGATACACCAGCATCGCGGCGTCGTCATCGGCGAGCGGCATGACCTCGAGCTCGCGGACGTCGCCGCGCCGCGCGTTGCCGCCGGGCGGGCGCTTGAGCTGCGCGACGATGCCGAGATAGTCCTCGGGCCGGTGCGCGATGATCACGAGCACGCCGACCTCGGAGCCGTGCAGCAGCTCGGCGAGAAACACGGCGCTGTCGACGTCACCCCAGTGCGCGTCGTCGACGAAGATCACGAGCGGTCGCAGGCGCGCGAGCTTCGCGAACACGCTCTTCAGCGCGCGAAAGCCGCGGCGCCGCAGCTCCTGCGGATCCACCGGTGCGGGGCTCTTGCCCGCGAGCTCCGCGAACCGCGCGACGCGGCGGAGCACCGGGAACATGCGGACGAGCGAGCCGAGGTGGCGCGGCGCGATCGAGTCGACCTCGGTGGGCAGGAGGCCCATGATCGCAGCGGTCAGCGAATCGACGACGCCGTCGAGCATCTTGAACGGCACCGCCTCGCGCTCGAAGCAGCGGCCCTCGACGACGAAGGTCGTCTCCGCCACCTCGCGCATGAACCGCCGCACGAGCGTGCTCTTGCCGATACCGCTCTTGCCCTTGACGAGCATCGTCACGCCACCGCGGCGCGCATCGGCGAGCGCCTTGCGAAGGATTTCAATCTCCGGCCCGCGCCCGACAAACGCCGAGGGCGGATAGCTGCGCGAGATGCTGCGTGTCGTCGGTGACTGCGCGGCGCCGAGCGCGTCGAGGACGGCCGGCCCCGTCGGTCGCGCCCCTGCGCGTGGCGACAACATCGCCATGCACATGTCTGCGAGGTCGTGCGGCACGTGCGCCGAGACCTGTTGCGGCCGGCGCGGCAGCTCGGTCTGCTTGCGCGTCATCACTTGTTCGGATTCGCCCTCGAACGGGCGCCGCGCCGTGAGCGCCTCGTAGAGCATCGCGCCGACCGAGTACCAGTCGCTCGCTTCGTCGAGCACCTGGTCGCTCGCTTGTTCCGGCGACATGTACACGGGCGTGCCGACGGCGAGGCGATCGGGGTTGCCCTCGGCGACGCCCGCGACGAGGCCGAAGTCGAGCAGCGCGAGCCGGCCGGTCTTGGTGACGAGCACGTTCGACGGCTTGAGGTCGCGGTGCAGCTTGCCCGCGCGATGCAGCGCGACGAGTGCGTCGACGAGTTGCACGAGTGCGCCGCGCAGCCGCCGCTCGTCGAGCGTGGCCTCGGCGATGTCGGAGCGCGACCGGATCGGCCCGTGCTGCTTGCCCGGGCGCACCCAGTCGATGAACGACACGCCCTCGACGAGCTCCATCGTGAAGTACCAGTCGCCGCCGCTCGCGTGCATCTCGTGCAAGACGACGAGGTTTGGATGCACGATATCGGCGAGCGCGCGGAACTCGCGCTTGAAGCGGATCAGATCGCGACCCGACGCCTGGCGCAGCAGCTTGAGCGCCACCTCGCGCTGGAGCTTGTTGTCGAACGCGCGGTAGACCGTCCCTGCACCGCCGGCGCCGAGTGTGCCGCGCACCTCGAACCGACCGGCGCCCAGCACTGGCGTCTCCATCAGCGAGACGACAATAGCAGTCCTGCGTAGGCGCTCAGCCGCCGGAGATCACGTTTGGCGAGCCTTCGATCATCTGACCGACGCCGCCGCAGTGCCTGTCGGTGTCGCCGACCCGATGTGCGGCCTTGTTGTTGATGAACACCGTGCCGCTACCCTTGGTCGCGGTCCACGTGTTCGGGCCGCAGCAGGCCGCGTGCATGCCGGTATCGTCGACGCGCAGCGCGGGCCGGTTGTTCACCATCACGTCGGGCGAGCCGATGATCGCGGGGCCGACGCATGGATGTGGACACGCCGGGCAGCCGTGCGCGTCCGCGGGGACCATCGATTTATCGCCGAGTCTGCATTGCGGTGGCATCGGACTCCTTACGCGAACCCGCCGGGGGCCGTCATGTTCGCGACGCCCGCGACCGGCCCGGCCGGAAATCCGACGGCGGCGGCGACCGGTATGACGTTCTTCACCATCGTCGTCGTCTCGTACGTGAGCAGGCATTGTTCGATCGCGGTCGCGACCGCGTCGAACAGCTCCATGTGAAACGGCGCCTGCGGATCGGCGAGGTTCGCGATCATCAGCGGCTTGAGGGCGCTCTTGCTGAGCGCCATCGACGCGGCCGAGATCAGCTTGAGCTGACACGGGGCGTTCGGCGCGGGGGGAACGGGTCCGGGCGGCAGCGGCGCCGCGTACGGCAAATACCATGGCAGGCCCGTGACCTTGATGCCGAGCGTGTAGAGGTTCCACTGCATCGAGAACGCGTTCGCGATGGCCCTCGTGAACTTCGCTTCCATCGGCGTCGACTTCGGACCCTGCGCGATGATCATCGGGCCCATCTGGACCGTGCTGACGACCAGACCGCCCGTGGCCAGGCTCGTCGTGACGACCACGCCCACGAGCTTGGCGTCCATCGCCCACATGCCCCATGCAGAGCAGATCGCGTCACACACGCCGTCGATGAACGACCCGATCTTCGCGTGGTGCATCTTCTGCGCGTCGGTGTGGTACTTGTTCATCGACTGCGGCAGCACGAGTGGCGGCGCGGCCACGGCGGGCGAAGTCGACTTCTCCTGCGGCGTGAACGCGTCGCTGTAGTGCCTCGCGGCCGGATCGCCCGACGGTGGGCTCCAGCCCTGCGGGACCTTGATCTGGAACGACGAGAACTGCAGCCGCGCGAGCTGCTTCATCACGGATGCTTGAGGCGCGGGCATCGGCTCAAGATTATACGGAAGTTGGACGTCAGAGCTTCCGGGCTCGGACGTAATGGGTGGCATAGGCCACGGCGCTGCGGCTATCGCGGCGGAGGGTCCATGCCAGCTCGGCTTCGTCCTCGATCTCGTAGCGGGCGCCAAGATCCCCACCCCGGAGCAGTGACGTCAGTCCCTTCGCGGGGTTGTCCCCGAACAAGGCCCGCTCGGCGTCATCGACGACGTTGCTCTGCCAGTTGTAGGGCGAGGACAGGATCAGCTCGCCGCCACGTTTGCAGAGGCCGTGCATGACGGCCAGGAGCTGGCGCGGGCTCCGGACCGAGTCGAGGACGTTGAGCGCGACCACGCGATCGAACACGCCCGGCACGAGCGGCGGGTCGAGCGCGTCGCCGCAGATCAGGGACACGCCTTCCGCGCGCCGGCCGGTGAGCTGCGCGATCGTGTAGTGGCGGCCGGCCATGCGGCGGTTGAACGCGACGCGCTCGCCGGCGAGCAGCTTCTTCGCGCGCCGCAGCACGCCGAACTGGAGATCGACGCCAACCACACGGTCGGCGCCATCGGCGAGCTCCGCAAGAATGCGGCCCGCGCTGCAGCCAAGCTCGACCGCCGCACCGACGCGCACGCTCGCGCGGGCGGCGATCTTGTCGACGAGCGGCTGCATGCCGAAGCCGGCGCCCGGTCCGTCGGCGGCGGGCTTCGCGCGATCGCCCCAGTGCGCGTCGAGATAGATCGAGAGGTGCTCGAGCAGGCGCGGATACGCCGCGTCGTCGGGCTGCGTCTCGACGAGCAGCTGCGCGAGGCTCGGTGCGAGGTCGCGCTCGAGGATCGCGGCGATCTCGTTGCGCAGGAACGCGCTCGAATCGGCCATCAGGATCGGCAGCTCGTCGACGATCGGATAGCGCCGGCCACACTCGCAGATCAGTGTCTCGCCGGCGCGATCGAGCGTGCGCACGTCGATGCGGACTTCACCGTCGACGGTCGAATGCGTTCGACACCCGGGACAAACCAACAGATCCGCCGTCATGACGCCACCGAAGCTGATTGTGCACGGTGTGATAGCCTGATGCCATGTCGGGTTCGCCCAAGGAAAAGCTCCAGCGTGAGGAGGACTCGACGGAGACCACCGACGATCGAGAGCTCTACCTGCGCGACGGTCGCAAGGTCGTCGTCGGCGAGAACGACTCGCTCGTCGAGATTCGCAGCCCGAGCGGCATGCTCGAGCTCCGCATCAAGCTGACCGAAGAAGGTCCGGTGCTCCAGATGGAGAGCATCCGGATGCAGCTCAAGGCGACGGAGTCGGTCGAGATCGCCGCGAAGCGTGTCGAGATCAAGGCCGAGGAGTCGGTCGACGTCGTCGCCGAGAACAGCGACGTCCGCGTCGTCGGCAAGAAGATCCACCTCAACTAGTACGCAGCGTGACGAGGCCGCAGCCGAGCCCAGGCTCGCGCGTGTTCGTCGTCGCTTCGAGAAACGTCTCCGACACGCGATACGGCCCGGTGCGGATGTGGCCGGCGACGCGCGCGCGGAGCTCCGGCGTCGCTTCTTGATGGGTGCCCGTGAGATCGAGGCATGCGAGCTGCGCGCCGAACGCCTCGACGATCATCAACAGCTCGTCGGTCGTCAGATCCGCGAATGGATGGAGCTCGCGCAGCGCGGGCAGCGGACTGGCCGCGAATGCCGTGGCGCGCTGGTAGGCGGCGTCGCCTTGGCTCGGGCCGGAGATCGCGGCATGACGAACGTCGAGCGAGCGCAGCCGCGAGAACGTCGCGTAGCTGTCGGGGATGTTCGCCGTCATGCGCTCGATGTGTGGGCCGACCTTCGCCTCGAAGATCGTGACGTCGTCGTAGTGCAAGATGCCGCCGCCGATCTCGACGAGCGTCGACGGAAGGATGTCCTGGATGTCGCGAAGCGCGATCGCCTGATTGCCGACTTGGATCGCGCGCAGGTTCGGCATCGCAGCGATGAGGTCGCGCGCTTGCGAACGATCGACGGAGCCCATGTCGAACGCGAGACGCTCGACCGATGCGAGCAGATTCGAGCCGAGTAGCTCGTGCATCCCGCGCTGCGAGAACCGATCGCGGAGCGCGAACGAGCGCATGCCGGCGAGCTTGCCCGACGACGCGATCAGCTCGCAGACCTCGTCCGCGCGCGAGGTCCACTCGTTGTCCCATTCGTCGCCGCCCATGTACTCGTAGAGGTACGCGTCGTTGATGCCGATCGCGCGCAGGCGCGTGAACAGTGGATGCGCGAACAGCGCGGCGAGCACCGCGAGCGGATCGGGGCCGATGCGATCGGGACCTTTGCGATAGTCGACGAGCTGGTCGATGCCCTTGACCTCGAGCGCGTTCAAGAGCGGCGCGCGCTCGAGCAGCTTCGGCAAGGGCGCGGTGATGATGTCGGCCTCGACGGACTCGACGAAGCCGCGGCGGAACAAGCAGCGGCGCACCGCGGGGTTCTCCGCGAAGCCGCTCCACGACTTACCGTGGGTCTCGAGGAGCTCGTCGAGGCGGCAGATCAACGCGCCGGCTTCGGCGGGCGGCAGGTCCTCGCGCGCGAGCCGGCACTGGATCACGACGAGCTCGCCGCGCTCGCCGCCAACGGCGTCGGCCCACACGAGGCGTGGTGCATCGTCGTCGGGCGCGGCAATGCAAGCGGCGACCAGATCGTCGAGCTCGCTCATCCGAGCGTCACGTGGTCCCACCACGAACGCTGCACGGTGCGCCCGACTCGCAACAGGCCACTGCGCGTCCGCCGCCCCACCGAGGCGGAGCCGACCAAGAGCTCGCCCGCGACGTTGGTCTTGATCTCGTTGACGAAGCGCAGCGCGGAGCCGTTGTTGCGGAGATCGAGGAGCTCCAGCTGGCCGCCGAGGACGGTGGCCAGCGTGCGGATCTGTGGTTGGTGCATGACGCCCGTGATCGCGAGCTCGCGGAGCGCCGGCGCGTCGTGAAAGTTCTTGTCGAGATGCGGAATCGCGAGCGCGCGCAGGCGAGGAAACGCGGCCAGCTCGCGGCCCGCGATCCCGCGCTCGAGCGTGACGTGCTCGAGCTGCGCAGCGACCGCGGTCTTCGCGAGCGCCGCGAGGTCGTCCGCGCCGAACAGCTCCGTCAGGTTCGGCGGAAGCAAGTGCGCGACGGGCGCGACCGGGCATTGTGTGCCGAGATCGAGCGAGCGCAATGCAGGCAGGCCCGCGGCGAGCAACGCATGCATCGCATCCGCATCGCTCACCTCGGAGAGCCAGAGCCGCTCGATCCCGTGGAGCGCGCGCGGGCTTCCCAGCGCGCGGATGCCCGGCATGCGCAGCACGTCGCGACTCCCCAGCGCGCGAAGCCGGCCGAGCATGCCCGAGCGCACGAGGATCTCGACCGCGAGCTCGCCGGGTGCGCGGCCGAAGATCTGGTCGTGGGTCTCGCACGACAGCTCCAGGCCGCGGAGCTCGCGTGTGACCGGATCCGCGCACAGGCGCGAGAGCAGCGGGATCGGATCCGCGGCCGGGCCATCCGCGCGCAGGTTCGTCGCGGTCAGTGAAGAGAGCAGCGGCGCCGCCTGCGCGATGTCGTCGGCCTGCGCGAGGAACTGCGGCGCGGCGATCTCGGCCGCGTCGACGAAGCCGCGCGCGAAGCTCACGCGCCTGGCGATACCCTCGAGGCCCGACCACTCGGCACCGTGCTGCGCGAGGAGCTGGCGCTGCCGCTTCTTGCGCGCGATCACCTCGCGCGGCGAGAGGCCGCCACGTTCGAGGTCGAGCTGGATCACGACGAGCTCTCCGCGCTCGCCGCCAACCGCATCGGCCCACACGAGGCGCGGACCTTCGTCGTCGGGCGCGTTGCGGATGTCTTCGAGGAGGCGTTCATCGACGCCGTCGACGAGCCGCGGTGTGTGCGGCCTCGGCCTCTCGTGTGCGAGCACGGCGACGAAGTCACCCATGCGGTCGTTCATCGCGCCCACGCGCCTCGATCGTACACGGATGCGTGCTGATTCAAAGTTCCTGATCAACCCCGCCTGACGATGGCCTCGAGCTGGCGCAGCGCCCACGTGCGCGGCACGCGGATCGGTTTCGGTCGCGCGCCGCGATCGCGGGCGAGCCGCTTCAGGAGCAGGCGCGCATCGTCGGCCTTGCGATCCGGCTTTGGCCACGCGGCGAGCCCGTCGAGCTGCTTCGCGGGCAATCCGGCCGCGCGCGCGTCCGCGATCAAGCGCACCCACGAGCGCTCGCGATAGAACCGCACACGGGCGAGCTCCACGAGCTTCGCGCGCGTCGCGTTCGACAACATCGGGGCGCGTGCGATGCCGTCGCGCAGATTGACGAGTGCGTCGCTGGTCGCGCGATACCCGTACTCCTCGGGCAGGTGCGCGACCGCCACTTCGTCGTCGGCGACGAGCGTGCCGCGCGCGAACGCCTGGTAGATCGTGCCGACACCGATCATGCCGAACGGCGCGAGCTCCGCGGCACGGAGCGCGCCCATGCTCGACGCGCCCCACACGGCGATGCCCTTCTCGATCGCGCGCAGGATCTCCTTGTGCCAGACCGCCGCCATGCGCTCGAAGTAGCCGTCGATGATCGCGATGCGTCGCAGGCCGCGCCGGTTGATCAGCCGCAGCAGATCACCGACGGCGATCGGCGGCAGGATCTTCGCATCTGGCAAGCGGGCCTGTGCCTCCGCAGCGGTGAGCGTCGGTCCAACGAACACGAGCGTCGTCATCCCATCGCCTCGACATCCGTCGCGCGGCCCGGTGCGATCACCTTCACGACAGGCACGCGCAGCTTGGGGTGCGTGAGATCGACGACGATCACCTGCCCTGCCACGCGCTCGACGAGGATCTCGAGCGCGTGCCCGAGGCTGGTCGGCTCGAGGCGCTCGAGCTCGTCGAAGCTGGCCGGCTCGTCGCACGGTGACGCGAGCCGCTCCCACAGATCCGCGAGCACCTCCGGGTCGGTCGCGCGCGCGTAGTCGGCCGGAAAGAAGTCATCGCGCCCGCCGGCGATGTACGTCAGGCGCGTCTGTGCCGCTTCGGTCAGCGCGCGCGCGATCGCGATCTCCGGCACCAGGTGCGCACCGAAGCCTTGATAGAAGCCGAGCGCACGCCACGCGGGCTCGCGCGGATCCTCCATGATCGCGCAGCCGATCGAGGGCACGCCGGTATCGCTGGCGAGATCCCACACGAACACGCGCGCGCCGGTGCCGACGATACGATCGATCAGCGCGCGGCACATCGGATCCTCGATCGTGTCGAGCACGAGCCGCCGGTCACCGCCCGCGCGCCGCCACGCAGCCTCCGCATCGCGCTCGATCACCTCGCACAGCCCGTGGACGATCGCCTCGACGAGCACGTTGCCCGATGCGATGCCGTTCGACGAGATGTCGAACACCGGCGGCTTCGTGAACGTCGCGTCGAGCGTGACCGCTTCGAGCGGGACCAGGACCGGCGCATCGCGCGTGATGTCGACACCTTCGATCCACGCCCACCGCGCGTCGAGCGGGAGCTTCTTGCGCGCGCGCGCGAGCTGACGAACATCGACCGCGCGATCGCGGAGCTTCTTGTACGAGCCGTACACGACCGGCAGCTCGATGTGCTCCGCGCTCCACGTCTCGAGGCTCTCCATCAGCGCGCTGACCTTCGCGGCGAGCGGCGTCGCGCCCTTGCCCTGCTGCGTCGAGAGCGACAGCCCCATCGGGCGGATCGCCGTGAACACCGGGATTCCGAGCGTGTCGAGCCCGGTCAGCTCCGCGATCCGCGTGATCCCGGCGCGGCGCTGCGCGGGCGCGAACCGCTCCCACGTCGCCTCGAGGGACGCCGCACGGTGCGTCCCGTCACGCAGCGTGGTCTTCGCTTCGAGCCGGTTGCCATGAAGGCGTAGCGCCATGCGGCATCTTTGTTAACATCACCAGCCGTGCGCGTACTCATCGCAATCGCTCTTGGTGTTGCCGCCTGTGGCGGTGGGCAGTACGCGACGACCGAACGCGAGGCCGGCGATGTCGATCGCGGCGAGACGAACGGCCGCACGTTCGAGTTCATCTCCAATCTGCCCGACGGTGAAGACTGGCAGGTCCGCATCCGCGACTCGTCGATGTGGGCGAGCTACTCCGAGGGCGAGACCAGCAAGGAGTACAAGGCCGTCAACCTCGACAAGAAGGAGACGCGCAAGCTCTGGGACCTGATCGACAACCTCCAGATGCCCGACCGCAAGAAGGGCAAGACCGACGACGACGAGGGCTACGTGACGCTACGCATTCGCGAGCCCGGCGGCGACGAAGGCCACGACGTGTTCAGCGCAAACGTCTCGCGCGCGACCAACGATCAGGACGTGCTCGACGTCGGTGCGTACTTGCAGAAGCTGATCATGAAGTACCACAAGAAGGAAGCCGACTTTTAGTCGTCGGCCGCGCGCTCGAGCACGCCGGACCAGCGCAGATAGAACAGCAAGTACGGGTCCGGCAGCACCAGCACTTGATCGCGCTCGTCCCACTCGAGCGACGGGCCCGTGGGCTCCGCCATCCCTTGTGCGATCTGACCGAGCGCGACGCACGTGCGCACGATGCTCGCGCCGTCGGGATGTTCGTTCGGCTTGCACAGCTCCTCGACGCGCTTCCCGAGCTCCGCATACTCGAGCGTGAGCCGCGGCGGGTCCATCGCCACCGCGCGGAGCATCGTCAAGTAGACGTCGCCTTCCTTGCCGTCGCGGTGGCGGTACTTCTTGCGATCGCCCGGTCGCGCCTTCGGTCCCGCGATCAGCGCGCGCAACAGCGAGCGGAAGTCGACGGTCTGCGACGTGAGAAACAGGATCTCCTTGCGCGTGGGCTCGTCGAGCGTCACCGCGCGCGGCGGCGTCACGCCCTCGCGAACACCGAGCTGGTGGCACATCCATCGGCAGATCGACTGCATGAGCTGCGGCGAGCCGGCCGCCTCGCTCGCGAACATGGTCAGCGACGGCTGGTCGATGTGGATGCCGAGCGCTTCACAACCCATCCGCGGGATCTCGAGCAGCTCCTTGCGCTGCCAGTAGTCGATGTCGACGGCGAGCACGCGTCCGCGTAGCTCGGGCAGCGCGCGCACGACATTGTCTGCGCGGTGCGGCACGCTCGCCACGCAGATCCGCACGCCGCGCCCGGCCGCATCCTTGAGCTGCTGCGCGACGAGGGTCTGGATCGCTGCAGGCACGTAGTGAAAGTCGTCGAGCAGCACGGTGTACTGCGTGTTCGCGAGCTCCTGCACGACCTGCGGCAAGCCGCGGCGATGTGCGGTGGCGGCCATGGTCTCCATCGCCGCGCTCGCGGCCGTCGAGGTCGAGCGGTTGCTGACGCCCGCGCCGGCGAGCCCGATGTTTGCGCCGCGGTCGCTCGCCTTGGAGTCGGTCTTGGTGTCCGAGTGCGTGGCGACGGTGGAGTGCGGCTCGCCGTACCAATCGAGGATGCGCTCCCACAATTGATCGGGCTCGCGGATCGACGCGCCGCTCACCGTGATGAGGTGGCCCTCACCGACCACACGCTGCACGAGCACGGTCTTGCCCGCCTTCGACGGCCCCGACACGGACGCGATCTGTCCCGTGGACTCGATCCAGTTCGAGAGCAGCTTCTCGTGCAAGAGCCTCTCGCGCGGGACATACGTGTGCGTGGGGAAGGACGTGGGCGTAAACACTTCCGAGGCGAACAGGCGCGTCACTTCCCTATCATCGCCCAACCCTCCGACAACGGCTGACAGCGGGTACGATTGCGCCCCTGGCCTGGCCGAAGACCGTCGCTGCGGGATAGTCTGGAGCCGCGTGAAGTTGGAGCTCGTCGATCCGTACTCGAGCGAAGCCGAGCGAATCTGGCGAGACCTCGAGGTCGCCTCGCGACCCGCGTACTTCCTGACGTGGGCCTGGATGTCGAACTGGCTCGCGCAGCTGCCGCGCGCGCACGTGCCGTGGCTCGCGGTGGTCGTCGCTGGGGGCGCGCCGCTCGCCGCGTTCTTCCTCGCGAAGCGCAGCATCATCCGCAGCAAGGTCGTGCCGAGCCGCTCGCTCTACTTCAATACCGTCGGCGTGCAGCGCATCGACATGCTCTGGCTCGAATACAACGGCCTGCTCGGCCGCGACATGCCGCTCACCGAGCTGCTGCCGCTGTTGCCGCACGGCTGGGACGAGCTGTACTTGCCCGCGCTGCGCGAGAACGCATTCGGCGGTGTCACGACCACGGCGGATACGCGCGTCGTGATCGACCGCAGAGTACCGGCGCACTACGTCGATCTCGAGCGAGCGCGCGAGAAGGGCTACCTGGCGCTGCTCTCCGGTCAGACGCGCAGTCAGGTCCGGCGTGCGCAGCGCGAGGCCGGCGAGGTCACGCTCGAGATCGCGCGCGATTCGAAACAGGCGCTCGACATCTACTCGGAGATGGTCGCGCTGCACACCACGCAGTGGCGCGCGAAGGGCAAGCCCGGCGCGTTCGCGGATCCGTGGTTCGATCGGTTTCATCGCCGTCTCATCACGAACCGGTTCGCACACGGCGAGATCGAGCTCGTGCGGGCGCGCCATGCCGGCGGACCGATCGGCTGTCTCTACAACATGGTGCACGACGGTCACGTGCTGCAGTACCAGAGCGGCTTCGCGACGTTCGCGAACGAGAAGCTCAAGCCCGGCTTCATCACGCACGCGGCCGCGATCGAGCACGCCGCCGCGCGAGGCCGCCGCGTCTATGACTTCCTCGCCGGCGATCAGCGCTACAAGATGCAGCTCGCGACCGACTCGACAACGATGGTGTGGGCGCGCGTGCAACGGCGCCGGTTGCGATTCCTCGTCGAGGATCAGCTGCGCCGCTGGCGCGCCCAACGGCAGCAATTATCGGGTCCGTCGCGACCCGGATGATTCCGGAGGCCGCGCTAAATAGGTTCAGAACGCGTCCGCGCGTCGTGGTATGGGCTTTGCCTTGCGAGGCGAACGATGAAGAACCTGATCGCGATCGTGCTGGTGCTTGCTGCGTGCGGCAAGTCCGACAAGTCCGAGCCGAAGGCGGAAGCCAAGAAGCCGGTCGCCGCCGAGCCGGCCAAGCCCGCGGCGCCGCCGAAGCCGACGCCGCTGCCGGTGCAGGCGTTCGTCGAGCTCGATCCGGGCAAGCTCGCGTTCAAGCCGTCCGCGGTGCTCGGGAAGACGCCCGAGGAGATCGCGAAAGCGCTGCCGCAGTACCTGCGCAAGGACAAGACGAGCGCAGCGGTCTCGAAGCAGACCGACGCGCTGATGGCGGACATGGAGAAGGACCTCAAGGAGAAGGGCATCGACATCAAGAAGAACAGCGGCAAGCCCGAGTTCCGCTTGCCGCCGACGCCGGGTGGAACCCGCGGCGAGACGCACGTGATCCTCCACACCAACGACGACGGCACCGTGCGCCAGTACGGCGTGTGGTTCGAGACCACGCCGGCGGAGAAGCAGGAGATCGTCGAGACGTTCGACAAGCTGTGGGGCAAGCACAAGGTGATCAACGAGACGCTCGGCCACCAGATGACGTGGTTCGACGCTGCATCGGGCATTCGTGCATCGACACGCGTGAAGGGCGACCCGGGTCGCATCGATATCGACTACGTGCGCTACCTGCCGCTCGCGAAGTTCTTCGGCGAACCAGGACCGCTGTGGGGCTTCGAGAAGGCCGAGCGGCCGCTGCTCGGCGCGACGATCGAAGAGCTCCGCGCCGTCTACGGCAAGGTCGAGGTGGACACGAACGGCCTCGGAGGCATCGAGCTTCCGCCGACCGACTACGACGGCAACAGCTCGCACACGCGCATCATGCTGTTCATGGAGCGCGGGAAGGTCCGGCAGTGGAACACGCACGTTCCCTTCGAGGACTACGAGCCCGCACGCGCGGAGTACGCGGCGGCGCTCGACGCGAAGTTTGGGAAGCCCAAGCCGGCGCGCCGCGAGCATCTGATCTACGGCAAGAAGCCCAAAGTCGACGTCAATTACAGCAAGTTCACCGACGAGCTCGACATCGAAGTCACGCCCTAGGTTCGCCGACCGTACCCGAACCGCGATGACGCACATCTCAGCTTCGTGAAGATCGCGATTCTCGGAGCCACTGGATTCATCGGGCGCGCGCTCGTGCTCGCCTTGCAAGGCCGCGGCGACGAGCTGCGCGTCTTGACGCGGACGTCGGATGCCGAGGCCACGCGTGCGGCGATCGATGATGCCGACGCCGTCATCAACCTCGCCGGTGAGAGCATCGCCGGCAAGCGGTGGACCGCCGCGCGCAAGCGGGCATTACACGCGAGCCGGATCGGCACGACACAACGGCTCGTCGACGCGATCGCCACCCGGCGCGTGCCCCTGCCCGTCCTCATCTGTGCGAGCGCGACCGGCTGGTATGGCGATCGCGGAGGCATCGAGCTCGACGATCGCTCGCGGCCCGGCGAGGGCTTCGCCGCCGACCTGTGCGTCGCATGGGAAGAAGTCGCGCGCGAAGCGGCGGCCGCACGCATCGTGCACGCGCGGTTCGGTGTCGTGCTCGGTCGCGAGGGTGGCGCGCTCGACGCGCTGCTGCCGATCTTCCGGCTCGGTCTCGGCGGACCGATCGGCGGCGGCGCGCAGTGGATGCCGTGGATCCATCTCGAGGACGCGGTCCGCGCGATCGTGCAGATGCTCGATGACCCGCGCCTCGTCGGGCCGGTCGCCGTCGTCGCGCCGCCGGTTCACCAGCGCGACTTCGCTCGCGCACTCGGGCGCGCGCTCGGCCGACCCGCGGTCATTCCGGTCCCGGCGGCGGGCGTGCGGCTCGTGCTCGGCGAGGCCGCATCGATCCTGCTCGCGAGCCAGCGCGTGATCCCGCGCGCACTCGCAGCAGCGGGGTTCGCGCATCGCTTCCCGACGATCGAGGCGGCGCTCGCCGATATCGTCGACGACGGCGTGACCATCGAACGGAGTGGCGCATTGCCCGACGACGCGTACGTCCGCGAGCGCCGCCCGCGCTACACGCTGCGCGCGCGCACCGAGCTCGACGCGCCGCTCGCCGACGTGTTCGCGTTCTTCTCGTCGCCGGAGAACCTCGCCGCACTCACGCCGCGCGGCCTCGCGTTCGAGATCACGACGAAGCGGCCGATCGCGATGACGACCGGCACGCTGATCGACTACCGGATCCGTGTCGCGGGCATCCCGATGCGCTGGCAGACGCGCATCGAGCGCTGGGGGGACGGCGTGAGCTTCGTCGACTCACAGCTGCGCGGGCCCTACCGCGCGTGGTGGCACGAGCACCGGTTCACGGCGAGCCCGAACGGCGGCACGATCATGGAGGACGTCGTGCACTATGCGCCGCCACTCGGGCCGCTCGGCGCGATCGCAAATCTGATGTTCGTCGAGCGCATGCTGCGCCGGATCTTCGGTTACCGGCGCCAGGCGATCCGCATCCGGTTCGGCGCGAAGCCTGGCGAGCTCAGCGCCCGCGCGCGCGCGTGAGGTCACGCGCGATCTCGGCGAGCTCGTCCATCGAGGTCACGCGCTTCACGCGCGTCGGCAGGCTGCCGAGCGTCGCGGATTCCTGACCGCCGATCACGGCCGTGATCGAAGCGGGTAACGCTCCTAGCCACCGCACGATCGCGCGGGCGCGGGCCGGCGCGAGCGTCGTCGTGATGCTGAGCCACACGAGCTTGGGCCGGTGCTGAGCGACCGCGTGCTCGAGCGCCGCGACCGGCGTGTCGGGTCCGAGATTGACAGCGCGCATGCCCGCTTCTTCCACGACCATGCCGGCGAGCTGCGACGGCAACAGATACGGATCGCCCGCGGGTGCGCAACCGAGCGCGAGCGGCGCCGACGCGGGCGTCTCGCTCAACATGCTGCGCAGCTGCGCGACTGCCTGCAGCACGACCGCCGTCGCGCGGTGCTCGACGAACACACCCTGCGCATCGTGACGCCACAGATCTCCGAGTGCGTGCATGGCAGAGCGCACCGGGCCATCCGCGATCTGCGCGACCGTCTCGCCCTCGAGGTAGCGCGCGAAGAGCCAGCCGCGCACCGCGAGCGCATCGCCCGCGATCAGGTGGTCGTACAGCCGGTCGCCATGCTCGCGCGCGCTCGCGATCTCGGGCATGTCGAGGAGCTCGGGCTTGACGACCGGCGTGCCGGTCTCGCGAATGAAGCGGAGTGCTTCCGCGAGCTCGATCCGGCGGTGTCCACCCTCGGTGCGAACCGCGCTGATCTTGCCCGAATCGACCCAGCGCTTGAGCGACGACTCGCTCACACCCAGGGCTTCGGATAGATAACGTGGCGAGATCAGCCGCATGCTGCAAATACTGCCACATTCTCGATTGAAGTGAACGTTTTTTCGGTCATCATGACCGTTATGGCTGAATCAGTCGCCTTTGCCCCTGAACACCGCGCCTTCGTCTTCGCGGTCGTTCGCAAGTTTCTCGAGAGCGCTGCCGATGCCGACGACGTCACGCAGGAAGCGCTGTTGCTCGCATATCGCCACCGGGACTCGTTCCGTGGCGACTCGCGCTACCGGACCTGGCTCTACCGGATCGCCGTCACGAGCGCGCTCGGCTTTCTACGCAAGCGGCGCCGCGCCCGCGTGCACGGCTTCGATTCGGCGACGCAGCACCTGCTCGAAGCGATGGTCGATCCGGCAAGGTCACCCGAAGCCTTGCTCGCGGATGCCGAGTTTCACGTTCGGGTCGAGCGCGCGTTGATCGAGCTCCAGCCAACGTATCGCGAGGTCTTGCTCGCGCGCGTCGATGCGACGGAGCCCGAGGTCGCCGCGCGGATCGGCATCAGTGTGGCAAACGTGAAGATCCGCACGCACCGCGCGCGCAAGCAACTCCGCGCGACGCTCGAGCGCGTCGACGCGGACCAGCGCGAGGCGCGCGCCGCGTGAGCGGCTGGCCCAATATCTCGCTGAAGCGACACGCGCTCTTGCTCGGTGGATGTCTGCTCGTCAGCTTCGTACCGGGCGCATTCGGCGCGGCGTTTCCGCCCGGCGAGTGGTATGCGCACCTTGACAAGTCCGCGCTCACGCCGCCGGGCTGGGTATTTCCGATCGCGTGGACGCTGCTCTACGTCGCGATCGGGGTCTCGCTCTACCTGTACGTCGTGCAAGCGCCCCCACCGAAGCGCCGCGGCGCGCTCGTTGTGTTTGGCGTTCAGCTCGTGCTCAACGGACTCTGGTCGTGGATCTTCTTCGGGCTGCACGAAGTCGGCGCGGCACTCTTGGAGATCGTGGCGCTCTGGCTCGCGATCCTGGCCACGATGGTCGTGTTCGGACGGCACAGCCGTGTCTCGGCGAAGCTGCTGGTGCCATATCTCGCATGGGTCAGCTTCGCGACGTATCTGACCTTTACGATCTGGATCATGAACGCGTAGTGACGCGCGGATCCGCACGCGTGGCGCGTCCGCACGCAGATCTGCGTTACGCCTTGTGGGCACATCGCTTGCTCCACTCCGCCCGCATGGACCTTGCGATCTACGACGCGCCCGATCTTATCGCGGCGATCTGGCAACGGCTCGAAGCCGTTGCGCGCCCGCCGTACGCGCAATCGTGGGGATGGATCGAAAACTGGCTGTCCTCGCTCGACGTCAAGCCGCCGCTCACCGTCATTCACGACGATGCGGGCGATCCGATCGCCGCGGCGTTCGATGACATGCCGGTGCTTCGTGCCCCTTCGTTTCCCGCACTGGGCCTGACGACGAGCGAGTTCCGGGCGACGGTCGAACGCGAGCTCGCGACGCCGCATGTCGATCTCGAGACCGTGCGCGCCGTCGAAGGCGGCTACATCTCCACGCGACCGGCGGTGATCCGCGCGGGTCTCATGCACGCTCGTCTGCAAGCCGGCGAGCTCGACGTCGAATCCGCAACCGATGCGCCGCGCGCGCACGCGTTCATGGACGAGCTCCTCGACCTCAAGGGCGCGCCCGACAGTCCAACGTTTCGTCGGCTGATCGACCAGCGTGCACCGTTCGGCGAGATGCAGGTCCTGCGCGTGTGCGCCGGCGATGAAACCCTCGGCTGCTTCTTCAACGTCACGTGGCACGACCACGTCGCGTATCAGCTGACCGCATTTGCATCCGCCTCCGACGCCGACCTGTGCCACGCGGCCGCGATCGAGCACAACGCGGCCCACGGGTTCGCGTTCTACGAGCTGCATCCCGACGACGTACGTCTCGCGACCGGCGAGACCCGCCATGTCGTGCTGCGCCTCCAGCGCCGCACGTCGCAGGGCATGTTCAGTAGACTCGCCGGATGAGAATCGTCGTGACCGGCGCGAGCCGGGGCATCGGACTCGAGCTCGTCAAGCAGCTCCTCGCGCGTGGTGATGTCGTCGACGCGGCGGTGCGCGACCCCGATCGTGCGACCGACCTACGCGCACTCGAACGGCCCACCCTGCACGTCCACCGCTGCGACGTCACGGACCAGGCGAGCGTGGATTCGCTCGCTCGCGCGATCGCCGCGCCCGTCGACGTCGTGATCAACAACGCGGGCATCAACCTGCCGCGGCAGAAGCTAACCGACCTCGATCTCGCGGCGACGCTCGAGCTCTACGCGACGAACGCGATCGGTCCCTTGCGCGTCACGCACGCGCTGCTTCCTCACGTCCGGCGCGGCACGGTGAAGAAGCTCGTGCATGTCACCTCGGGCATGGGCTCGATCGCCGACAACCAGCGAGGCGAGTCCTACGGCTATCGGATGTCGAAGGCCGCGCTCAACATGATGTCGAAGTCGCTGGCGGTCGACCTGCGCGGCGAAGGCATCGTCTCGTTCGTCATCAATCCCGGCTGGGTCAAGACCGATCTCGGCGGGACGTCCGCACCAACGCCCGTCGGAGATTCGGCGCGCGGCATCCTCGCGCGCATCGACGAAGCCACGCTCGAGACGTCCGGCAGCTTCCTCAACTGGAGCGGCGGGACGTATCCCTGGTAGCTACTCCTCGGTGACCACGATGCCGTGCTTGTCCATCAGCTGAAGGAGCTGCGTGCGGTGAACGCCGAGGATGCGCGCCGCGAGGTGGACGATGTTGTTCGCGCGCAGGAGCGCTGCTTCGACCGTCGCCTTGTCGATGTCCAGGCGACCGCTGTCGCGCTTCGGCCGCTCGACGGCCGTCTCCGCCGCGAGCGCGCAGGGGGTGAGTCCGGCGGCAGGTTCGAGATCCTCGACACGCACGATGTCGCGCTTCTGTGCGAGCACGCCTGCCGCAGCCTTGCGCACCGCCGCGAGGAGCTCGGGCACGTTGCCGGGCCACGGCCGCACCAGGCACGCCTCGACGAGCTTCGCGTGCGCCTTCAGCGACGCGTCGACCGCGACCACTTCGCGCTGCACGAAGCGCGCGATGTCGACGCGGCGCTCGCGCAGCGGTGGCAAGTGCACGCTGACCTGCGCGATCCGCTTGTAGAGCTCCGCGTCGAACCGCCCGTCCGTCACCGCGAGCCGCAGCTCCGCGTGCGCGCCGGCGACGATCCCGACATCGATCGGCGCGCCTTCGAGCGCGCCGACGGGCTCGAGCAGCCGCTTGTCGATCAAGCGCAGGAGCTTGACCTGCACGGCCGGCTTGATCGCGCTGATCTCGTCGAGAAAGATCGTCCCGCCGCGCGCCATCTGAAACTGTCCGATCGACTCGACGATGCCCTTCTTCGCGCCGAACAGCAGCCGCTCCGCCACGCCCTCGGGCGTCGCGCCGCAGTTCACCGTCACGAACGGCCCGTCGCGCCGCGGCCCCGCCTCGTGATAGAGCCGCGCCGCGGCCTCCTTGCCGGCGCCGGGCTCGCCGTGCACGAGGATCGCCGGTGCGCTCGCCGCGCGACGGATCTCGTCGTAGCTGCGCGCGAGCTCGGGCCCGACGACCGCATCGTCGAGCGCCGCGGGATGACCCCACACATCGGCGAGCAGCACGAACACGCTGTGCCCGAGGCGCAAGATCGTGTGGCCGCGCCGGCGCACTTCGCCCGTGATGCGCTGCCCGTTCACGAACGTTCCGTTGCGGCTCTCCTGGTCGATGATCACCCAGTAACCGCGCTCGAACCGCACACTGGCGTGCTCGCGTGACATGCGGTCGTCGTCGATGTCGTGAGTTGTGCCCTCACTGGTCTTGATGGTGCGTCCCAGCACGGCCGCCGCGCCGAGCACGTGCGCGACAGCCTCGGTGCCGCGCGCGACCATGACAATGCCAGGAGTTGCGACGTGCGCTGGCGTCGGCTCGTCCGTGGAAACACCCACTCCGGCCACACTACACCAGGCGTTCTGACCGCAGCATGCGAGTTGCAAGGAGGATGCTGCACCGTGTTCGACCCGTATGGAAAAGCGCTCGGCCAAGTGCTCTACCCGGCCTGGGAGAAGCTCCGCGGCCGTCCAACGTTCGAGCTGCTCGAGCTACTCCGCCGCACCGAGCGCGCCAGCCTCGACGAGCTGTCGGCGATGCGTACTGGCTTCCTCCGCCGCCTCGTGCGCCACGCGTATCACAACACGCGCCACTACCACCGCGTCCTCGACGCCGCCGATCTCCACCCCGACGACATCGGTTCGCTCGAGGATCTCTCGCGGCTGCCGCTCCTCGAGCGAAGCACCGCGCAGCTCACCGTCGATGATCGCACCGCGGGCTGGCCCGACGTCGCCGTCTCCAAGACGACGAGCGGCTCCACCGGCCAGCCGCTCGAGGTCCGGTTCTCCGCCGAGTCGCGCAACTGGCGCGATGCCACGCGCTGGCGGGGTTTCGGCTGGGGCGGCTACCGCATGGGCGACAAGGCGATGCACCTGTGGGGCGTCCCCGCGATCGCGCCGACGCGCTTCCAGCGCGCGAAGCTCGCGCTCGACCACCGGCTACGCCGCGACATCTACGTCAACTGCATGGTCCGCTCTCCCGAAAATCTGCTCGGCATGGTGAAGACGATCGTCCGCGAGAGACCCCAAGTCGTCATGGGCTACGCGCAGGCGATCGCCGACCTCGCGCGCTTCATCAACGCCGAGGGCCTCCGCAACTGGGACAACATCCCCGTCATCTACGGCGCCGAGAGACTCTGGCCGCATGACCGAAGCGATGTCGAGCAAGCGTTCGGCCCCGCCGTCTTCGAGACGTACGGCTGCCGCGAGTTCATGCTGATGGGCAGCGAGTGCGAGGAGCACGACGGCCTGCACGAGTCTGTCGAGAACCTCATCGTCGAGCTCCTCGTCCGCGAACCCGACGGCCGCGTCCGCACCGCGCGCCCCGGCGAGCAAGGCGAGGTCGCGATCACCGACCTCCACAACCTCGCCTGCCCGTTCATTCGCTACCTCACCGGCGATCTCGCGGTCGCGCGCGCGCCGTCACCGTGCGGTTGCGGCCGCACGCTGCCGAAGTTCGGCCCGGTCGACGGCCGCGTCACCGACACGATGCACGACGCGGACGGCAACCCGGTCGAGGGCATCCTGTTCAACATCCTCTTCCTCGCGATCGCCGAGTACACGCGCCAGTTCCAGGTCGTGCAGCGCGCGACCGGCCAGCTCCTCCTGAAGCTCGTGCCGAAGGGCCCGTCGCTTCCCGTGCACGCCGAGCGCGTGATCCGCGAGTTCGTCGGGCAACACGTGCGCGGCGTGCCGCTCGATATCCAGATCGTTCCAGACATTCCGCTGACGAGCGCGGGCAAGCTGCACCGCGTGATCGTCGAGCGGAACTAGTCGGTCGGGGCGTCGCGCGTTTCGCTCCTCGCGTTCGCTCGTGTTCCGCTCGTGTTCCGCTCGTGTTCCGGACTTAACACAAAACGCACAGAGGCCACGGAGGCCACAGAAAGGAGATCTTTTCGGCGCACCTGCGACGTAGCCGACCACGATCGAGATCTTGTGGCGCCGCGGTCGATGACATTCGCCGTTACAAGCACGCTTCGTGCGAGCGACTGATTCAGTCGAGACGCACGGCGACAGGATCTCGACCGCTGGTTCGCTCGAGCACGAACGCCCCGAAATTGATCTCTTTTTGTGGCCTCCGTGGCCTCTGTGCGTTTTGTGTAACTCGGGAACACGTGCGGAACCACCAGCGAACGCGCGAAGCCCAAGACAATCCTTTGCGCCGCGCGGCAGCTCAGCGGAATTAGTCCGCCGCGCAGCCGTTGCGCGCCTTGCGGAGGATCTTGTCGATCCGGCTGTAGAGCGCGTTACCCGGGCACGACGTGCTGCCGAGCTGGCGGTGGCCTTTGACGTCGGTGCGGTTCAGCGAGATGCCGCTGAAGTCCTCGTGCAGGCGGCGCAGGAGCTTCGCCGTGTTGCACATCTGCGTCTCCGTCGGCGCCGTCGTCGTGTGCGTGCCGATGAACGAGATGCCGAGGTTGCCCGTGTTCGCGTTCGCGACGTGCGCACCGACGCGGCCTGCACCGCGTCCGCGCCACACGCGACCGTCGCGCGAGACGAGGTAGTTGTAGCCGATATCGCACCAGCCTCGCGTGTTTTGGTGAAACGCCTGGATCTGGCGGAGGCGCTGCGCAGCCGTCATCGAGTCGTTCGTCGGCGTCACCGTGTGATGGATGGTCGCGCGGTTCGGCGTGTGCGTGTCGGACGCGCAGCGAGGTGCCTTCGCGCCCCAGTCGGCGCGCGAGTGGATCTTGATGGTTCCGATCGGCGTGGGACGGTTGACGGCGGCGAGCTCGCCGACTTCGTCCGCGGCATCGAGCTCGGCGAAGTCGGTGTCGTCGGGTAAGCGCGCTGGGATGTCGACGAGCGGCTCGACCGTGATGAACGTTGGCGTGGCGCGGCCGGCGGGGACGCGTAGCTGGTAGTGGAGCGCGAGCGCGTCCGTGTCGATGGAGCCGACGTCGGTCGCGACGGTGATCGCGTCGACGTGACCGGCGTGCGCGATCATCTCGACCAGGACCATCTCGGGCGTGCGCCAGTCGGTCCACGTGTTGCCGTCGAGGCTGGTGCGCAGCTCGAGGACGTTTTCCTCGGTCGCGTCCCACAGGACACCGAGCCGGCGAAAGCCGATCGTGCTGTGAATGGGATCGGAGACGCCATCGGAACCGAACAGCTCGGCGACGGCGTCGCCCTCGACGACGAGTCGATCGACCGAGTGATCATCATCGCGATCGGTGGCTTCTTCACCGCATGCGCATGCCAGTACCAGTGCAAAGGCGAGCTTCTTCATTGGGTCCCCCAGACCCTCATCATCGAAGTGGCCTTCTATCAATTACTGGGCCGCGCGCGGAGCGGCCGAAGTCACCGGAAGGACGTCCACGTGTGGGGCACAGCTGCAACGACTGCCCACGACGATGTTCAGCATGAATGAGGCGCCGCGCGCGCGCAGCCGTGTAACCATCGCCGCGTGCAGTTGGAGGGGCGCGTGATCTCGGTACGCGCGGTCATCGTCGGCTCGCTCCTCGGCATCGTGTTCGCGGGCGCGGCCACGTATGCGGGCCACAAGGTCGCGATCGTCGACGCCGGCAACATCCCCGCGGCGATCCTCGCGTTCGGGATCTTGTCCGTCGTGCTGAGGCGGCCGCCTTCCGTGCACGACGGCAACATCGTGCAGACCGTCTCGAGCTCGGCCGCGATGATGGCGCTGACCGGCGGCACGATCGGGCCGGTCGCAGCGTTGTGGATGGCCGGCAAAGGGCCGTCGCTCGGGCTCGTGATGGTGTGGGGGATCGCCGTCGGCGTGGTCGGCTGCTTGCTGGCGGTGCCGCTGCGCACCGCGTTCATCACGCGCGGGACGCTGCCGTTCCCGAGCGGCGCCGCGACCGCGAAGGTGCTCGACACGATCTACACGGGCACGCGCTCTGCGGCGCGCCACGTCCGCCTGCTCGCGATCGGAGGCGGTGCAGCATTCGTGTTCGCGTTCGCGCGCTCGTTTCTCGGCTGGATTCCGGAAATGTGGGCCGTGCCCGTGACGATCGGCATGGTGCCCGCCAGCGCGATCGGCCTCGGCATCGGCTGGAGCCCACTGCTCGCGGCCCTCGGGTTTCTCGCCGGCGCGCGCGCCGCGCTCTCCCTCGTCGTCGGCAGCTTGATCGCGTGGGTCGTGATCGGACCGCAGCTCACGGCGGCCGGCATCACGACGCCCGACTACCTCGGCCAGGTCAACTGGCTGCTCTGGGCGGGTGCCGGCCTGATGTTCGGCGGCAGCATCACTGGCATCGTGAACGGCCTCCGCAACCTTCGCGCGAGCCTGCGCGATCTGTCGGGCGCAGACGGGTTGCGCATGACGCGCGCACACGTGGTGCAGCTCGCGATTGCGTCGGGCGCGGTGATCGTGTTCGGCATGCTCGCGTTCGACGTTCACCCGCTGATCCCGGCGTTCGGTCTCGTGCTCTCGACCGTGTTGTGCTCGGCGGCCGCGCGCGCGATGGGCGAGACCGACAACACGCCGGCGGGCCCGCTCGGCGGAGTCGCACAGGTCGTCATCGGCGCCGCCGCGCCGGGCGGAATCGATGCACCGCTCGCGGGCGGCGGCGTCGTCAACGGCACGCTCATGCACTCGGCGATGATGCTGCAGAACTGGAAGACCGGCGCGCTCGTGAAGACGCCGCCCGCGCCGCAGCTCGTCGCACAGCTCGTTGGTGTTGTCGTCGGCGCCGTCGTGTGTGCGGCCGCGTCCGTCTTGATCGCGACCGCGTATGGCCTCGGTACCGAAGCGATGCCCGCGCCCGCCGCGACGTCGTGGAAAGCGATGGCCGACGTCGTGAAGCACGGCATCTCCGCGATGCCCACGTATGCGCCGCTCGGCGCCGCGATCGCGCTCGTCATCGGCATCGTGCTGTCGCTGAAGCCGATCGCGAAGTTCACGCCCTCGCCCGCCGCGATGGGCATGGCGTTCATCCTGCCGCCCTACGTCTCGTTCACGATGGCGATCGGCGGGTTCGCATACTGGCTCCTCGCGCGGCGCTCGAAGGCGACTGCCGACGAGAGCGGTATCGCCCTCGCCTCCGGCGTGATCGCGGGCGAGGCGATCGCGGGGCTCATCATTGCAATCTTGATCATCCTCGGAGTCCACGCGTGAATGGCTTCACGCCGTACGAAGCCACGTACGAGGGCAAGACGAAGACGGTATTTCGCGCGGGCAGCGGCCCCGCCGTCATCGTGATGCACGAGGTCCCGAACCTTCATCCCGGCGTGATCGCGTTCGGCCGCCGCGTCGTCGACGCCGGCTTCACCGTGTTCATGCCGTCGCTGTTCGGAACGCCGGGCGCACCCGCCACCGTTGTCACGAACGTGCGTGGCATGGCGCGCGCGTGCGTGGCGACCGAGTTCGCCGTCTGGGCGACTCGCACGACGAGCCCCGTCACGACCTGGCTCCGTGCGCTCGCGCGCGACGCACACCGGGCCTGTGGCGGACCGGGCGTCGGCGCCGTCGGCATGTGCCTGACGGGCGGCTTCGCCCTCGCGATGATGGTCGACGACGTCGTCGTCGCGCCGGTCCTCAGCCAACCGTCGGTGCCGTTTCCGATCACCGCGGCGCATCGGCGGGATCTCGGGATCTCCGACGACGATCTCGAGATCGTGCGAAGGCGCGCGGCAGCCGGCGCCTGCGTGCTCGGCCTGCGGTTCACCGGCGACATCCTCGTTCCCGACGCGCGGTTCGCACGCCTGCGCGAGGAGCTCGGCGACCGCTTCACCGCGGTCGAGATCGACTCGAAGCGGGGGAATCCGCATGGCGTCCCACGCGCCGCGCATTCGGTCCTCTCGCATCACTTCGTCGACGCGCCTGGACATCCTACACGTGATGCTTTGGACCACGTCCTCGCGTTTCTCTCCGACCGACTGTCCAACTAGCGCTCACGTGTGTCGCAGCGCCCCGTGCGCGATCGCCAAGCCTGCCCTCACCTCGAAGAGGATTGAACTGGCCGCTTCCGTGCACCATGATGGTTTGTGCCCAGAGCTCTAATCGTCGACGATGATGATGACGTCCGCATGGCGACGCAGGACGCGATGGAGCGACGTGGGTACGAGGTCATCGCGGTGGGTAGCGGCGCCGAGGCGCTCGCGTTCCTCGCGTATACGGTGCCGAACGTCATGCTGCTCGACCTGCACATGGACGACATGAACGGCTGGGAAGTGCTCGGCGCGATCCGCAACGACCCGCGATTCGCGAAGACCGAGGTCGTCGTCGTGACCGGTAGCCAGGCCACCGTCGGCTCACGCGTGAAGGTGCTCCGCAAGCCGTTCAAGATCGACGCGCTGATGGCCGTGCTCGAGTCGCCCGCGCAGAAGACCATGGCATCCTGAGCGTCCCGCTGCGGCGCTAGAGGAAGTCCTTCGCGATCACGGTCCAGTCGTCATGCGCGTGGCCCCGGGCGATCACCTCGTCCATGCGTGCCGCGATCGCCGGGATGATCGTGAGCGCGATGTTCGCCGCAGCGGCCTCGGCGTCCATCAGCCGCGCGTCCTTGCGGGCCATCGCGAGCTCCCACGAGGGCTCGCCGGGCTTCGTGTCCATGATCCTTTTGATGCGCGCGGCCGGGCCCGGGCTGAAGTTATCGAACAGCGTCGCGGCCTCGGCGGCGGGCACGTTCATCGACTTCGCCAGCGCGAGCATGTCGGCGCACCCGGCCGTGAGCGCCATCAAGTAGAGGTTACCCATCAGCTTGAACGCCGCCGCGAGATCGACCCGCTCGCCGAGATCGACGAGCTTGCCGGTCATCGGCGCGAGCAGCGGCTTCGCGCGCTCGACCGTCTCGCGATCGCCCGAGATGTACATGAGGCCCGTCGAGTCGGCCGCGTTCTGCGGGCCCATGAACACCGGCGCGTGCTGGTACAGGGTGCCCGCGGCGCGAAATCGTTCGGTGCGCGCACGAACGCCGGCCGTCGACGTCGTCGAGTGATCGAACACCCAGGTCCCCGCGGCGGGCTGCGCGGCGGCGAGCACGGAGTCGACCGCGTCGTCGTCGGCGAGGAGCAAGTGCACGCGGGCCACGCCGCGCACCGCATCCGCAGCGTGTTCGAACACCTTCGCGCCGATCGCCTCGAGTGGCCGCGCGCGCTCGAGCGTTCGGTTCCACACGTGCACGGTCTCGCCCTTCTTGCGAAACGCTCGCGTGAAGCCAGAACCGAGGAGGCCCGTTCCGAGGACTGCGATCATGTCGCGACGATAACAGCGCCGTGCTGCTCGTCGTCGCCGAGGGGCTCGAAGTAACTCTCGGCCCAGTTGAACGTCGCGTCGTCGACCTCGATCGTGAGCGTGTCGCTCCCGCGGTTGCGTGCACGAACCCGCTCGCGGCGAACCTCGACGGGCGCGTCGACGACGTGCGTCTGCACGGGGTGACCCCCGACCTGCGCGCGAATCCGATCGCGCTGTGCGCGCGTGAAGAAGCCGAGCTCGAGAACCACTTCGACGCGGGCCGCGAGGATCTGCTGCGCGATCGCCCAGATCTGCCGCTCGGCGCGCTCCACGCGCGGCATCATCCACTCGAGCGTGAGCGGCTGCGGCGCATCCATCGTGTAGAGGTTCGCCATCCACTCGTCGAGGCAGAAGAACACCGCGGGCTGGCGCTGCGCGAAGAGCCGCGCGTACGTGGTCTTGCCCGCACCGACGCGGCCGAATACGAGATGAACCGTCACGACGCCTCGTCGCGAAGCGCAACCGCGCGCTCGAGCAAGAGCTTCTTCTCGCGCTCGTTGCGCGTCATGTCGATCGCGCGCATGAGCTCGCGGATCGCTTCGTTCTTGCGGCCGAGCTTCGCGAGCAAGTCGGCGCGCACCGTCGGCAGGAAGTGATACTTCGCGAGCGCCGGCTCGTCGACGAGCCCGTCCACGATCGCGAGTCCGGCGGCCGGACCGTGCGCGAGGCCGACCGCGACCGCGCGGTTGAGCTCGATCACCGGCGACGGCACGCGCTGCACGAGCACTCCGTACAGCGACGCGATGCGCGGCCAGTCCGTCTCCTCAGCGGTCCGCGCGCGTGCGTGACACGCCGCGATCGCCGCCTGGAGTGCGTACGGACCCTGTGCACCACCGAGCGCTTCGGCGCGCGCGAGCGCCGCGAGTCCGCGCTGGATCTGCGCCTGGTCCCAGCGGCCGCGGTTCTGCTCGAGCAGCAGGATCGGAGCGCCGTTCGAGTCGACTCGCGCCGCCGCGCGCGACGCCTGGATCTCCATGAGCGCGAGCAGCCCATGCACCTCGGGCTCGTTCGGGACGAGGCCCACGAGGATGCGACCGAGCCGGAGCGCATCGTTGCTGAGCTCCGGGCGCATCCAGTCGTCGCCCGCCGTGGCCGCGTAGCCCTCGTTGTAGATGAGGTAGATCACCTCGACCACCGACGACAAGCGCTCGGCCCGCTCCGCCTCGCGCGGCATCTCGAACGGCACGTTCGCATCGGCGAGCGTCTTCTTCGCGCGCACGATGCGCTGCTGGATCGTCGGCTCGGAGACGAGGAACGCCCGCGCGATCTCGACGGTCGTCAACCCACCGAGCAACCGCAGCGTGAGCGCGACGCGTGCCTCCGTCGACAGCACGGGGTGACACGCGGTGAACACGAGCCGGAGCAGATCGTCGCCGACGTCATCGTCGACGGCCGCCGCAAAGTCCGGCGTCGTGCGCTCGCGCTCCGTCATCGCGTGTCCCAGCTCTTCGTGCTTTCGATCGATGCGCTTGCCGCGGCGAAGCGTGTCGATCGCGCGGTTCTTCGCCGTCTGCATCAGCCACGCGCCCGGGTTGTCGGGCACGCCCGTCACCGGCCACTTCTCGAGCGCCGTCACGAGCGCATCCTGCGCGAGCTCCTCGGCCACACCAACATCACGTGTCATCCGCGCGAGGCCGGCGATCAGCTTCGCCGACTCGATGCGCCAGATCGCTTCGACCGTTCGGTGTACGTCAGCGGTCACCGCGGCGACTAGACCACACTGGTCGGCCGCCGCACATGCCGAGGCCTACTTCTGCTGTGCCTTGAGCGCGGCTTCCTGCTTCTCGAAGCGCTCGCGGGTCTCGTTCGACATCTCGAAGTCCGCGAGCTCGAAGATCTGCCGCAGCTCGACCTCGCCGTCGGGGAACGGCGCGCGCTTCAGCCACTCGATCGCCTCCTCCTTCGAGCGCACCTGCCAGATCCAGTAGCCGGCGATGAGCTCCTTCACCTCGGTGAACGGTCCGTCGATGACCTGCTTCTCCGGGAACTTCACCTTCGCGCCGCGCGACGTCGGGTGGAGACCATCGCCGGCCAGCATGATGCCGGCCTTGACGAGCTCGTCGTTGTACTTGCCCATGGTGGACAGTTCTTCGTCCGTCGGAAGAACCCCTGCCTCGCTCCGCTTATCTCCTTTGACGATGACCATGAAACGCATTGTCGTTCTCCCTTTGATTGTCTTCATACACGCGACGAGTGACGACGGAGTCGATCGACAGCAGATTCGAGGTTTTCGCTCGCGCACGGCTGCGCGCCATGAAATCGCGCGCTTGCGATTCGTACTTGACGCTGTCATAACCGACTGGTTATACAACCAACAGGTAATCAATGCAGACCGAACGACTCGACCGGGCCTTCGCCGCGCTTGCTGACCCCACGAGGCGCGCCATCGTGGCTCGACTCGCCAAGGGCGAAGCATCCGTGATGGAGCTCGCCGCGCCGTTCGACATGAGCCAGCCCGCGATCTCGAAGCACCTCAAGGTGCTCGAGCGCGCGGGGTTGATCTCGCGCGGGCGCGATGCGCAGCGCAGACCTTGTCGCCTCGAGACGGCACCGCTGCGCGAGGTCACGGACTGGCTCGAGCGCTACCGCGATCTGTGGGACGCGCGCTTCGATCGCCTCGACAACCTGCTCGAAGAGCTCAAGCAGAAGGAGAAACGTCATGGCCGGAAAAAATAGCGGCAAGCTGAAAGTCACCCTCCCCTCCGATACCGAGATCCTCCTCTCGCGCGTGTTCGATGCGCCTCGTCACCTCGTCTTCGAGACGATGACGAAGCCCGAATACGTGCGCCGATGGTGGTGCTGCATGGACGGCTACACGATGCCGGTCTGCGAGATCGACTTCCGCGTCGGCGGCAAGTGGCGCTACGTCATGGTCGGCACCGACGGCAACGAGGTCGCCTTCAACGGCGAGTACCGGGAGATCGTCCCGGCGCAGCGCATCGTGCAGACCGAGATCTTCGAGCCATTCCCCGACTCGCCGTCGCTGTGCACGATGACGCTCGAGGAGCGCGACGGCAAGACGTACTACCAGACGCTCGTGCAGCACACGTCGAAGGAAGCGCGGGACATGCACGTCCAGTCGGGCATGGAGGTCGGCGCCGGTATCGCGCTCGATCGCCTCGAGGAGATCGCGCAGTCGCTGGCGACGCCACGCGGCAGCGAGCCCGAGTCGCCGCGCGCAACGCGCTGACTCGCGCTACTAACGCACTTCGGCGTCGAACACGGCGAGCGCGAGGTGCGTGACGCGCGCGAGGTGATCGAAGGACACCTTGTCGAACGTGTCGGAGATCTTGTGGTAGTGCGGGGTGTAATCGTTCGCGACGAACTCTTCGCCGACGCCGGTCGCGGCGATGCCCGCGTCGAGGAACGCCTGGTGATCGCTGTACTGGAACGTCACCGACGAGATCGGCATGCCCGCCGCCGCGCCGTGCGTCTGGTACACGGCCATGAGCGACGCCGACGGTGACCAGAGCTCGACCGCATGATCTCCATCGCCGTCGAAGCTCAGCATGTCGAACACGTGCACGCCCCGGATGTCGGCGGGCACGAGCGTCTTCACCCACTGCTTGCTGCCGATGAGGCCGAGCTCTTCTTGATCGAACAGTGCGAAGACCACCGGGTGCTGGCGGTTCGGCACGTCTTTTAGATAGCGCGCGGCGGCGAGCACGATCGCGACACCCGTCGCGTTGTCGGCGGCGCCGGGCCCGGCGGGCACGCTATCGAAGTGCGCGCCGATGATGATGGTGTCTCCGGTGCCGGCGGTCGCATCGAGCCGGGCGATCACGTTGGCGCCCGTGTGCGTGGCCGTCTGGTAGTTGTGAGGGCTCGCTGTGAGGCCGAGCGCGGTGAATTCATCCATCAAGAACTGGCGCGTCGCGTTGCGCTCGGCGACCGACGCGCGGTGCGTGAGCTTGAGGCCCGGCGAGATGTCTTGCTCGCCCGCGAGCGAACCGACGATCCGCCGCTGGTACGCGACGAGCCAGTCGCAATCGCCGAGTGGCGCACAGCCCGCGGCGTCGGGCGGCTGCGCGTCGATCACTTTCGGTGCATCGGCGGCCGGCATCATGTCGCGCGGCGAATCGCTTCCACAGGCGGCAAGGACGAGCACGAGGGCGAAGGCGCGTGACATGCGCCGGAACCTACGCCAGCCGATGGCCGGCGCCAACAGGCAACTGCGGGCCACGCAACTTGCCGTTTGCGGCCAATTCGCGCAGCTCGCGCGAACTGCGCACGGCACCGCGCGTGCACGACCGCGCACCATGAAGCATCTCGCCTGGATTGCCCTGCTGACGGCCTGCGCGACCGATCCCGCGGAGGACGCGGAGCTCGAACAAGCCGTGGACGAGGTCACGATCGACGAGCTCGTCGCGAAGCACTGCCCGGGCGTCGTCTATGCGGATGGCGTTCAGACCTACCGCGGACTCACCGGCACGTACCGCCGCTACGACGTCGCGCCGGCGGGCGAGCCGACCAAGCTCACGCTGTTCGCGTTTCGCGACGACCCCGACGCGGCCGGCACGTTCACCGGCACGCGCGCCCCGAACGCGCCGTTCGCAGGCAAGTTCGCCGCGATCGGCGACAACCCGGCGATCGGCGCCGCGATCTCGTTCGACATCGGCGCCGATGGCGTCTGGGACCACGTGCACTTTGTCCTCGGCACGCGCCGCTCGTACGGCCGTGTCGCCGCGCTCTGCCTCGCCGGCGCCGAGAAGCCGTTCCTGATGCAGCGCACGTTGTTCTAGCGATCACGGTCGCTCGATGACGTCGAGCCGGTTGCCGTAGAGATCCTCGACGACCACCACGCGTCCCCACGTCTCGGTGCGCGGCTCCTCGGTGAAGCGCACGTTCGCGGCGCGCATGCGTGCGAGGTCGGCGTCGAAGTCCTGGGTGTGGAGGAACAGCAGCACGCGTCCGCCCGCTTGTTTGCCGACGTATGCCGCCTGTTCGCCGACGGCACGCGATAACAAGAGCTCTGCACCACCGCCGGCGCCCATGCGCACCCAGCGCTTGTGCGCCATCGGCGTGTCTTCGACGACCGTGAAGCCGAGCGCATCGCGATAGAACGCGATCGCTTCGTCGTACTCGCGGACCAGCAACGCAACCATGGCGACGATCACCGGGGGAGCATACGCTTCACGAGTGCGCGCGACGATCATCTCGGGGCTCGCCGCGATCGCCATCGTGATCGTCGCACTCACCGTCGAGCTCGTGCGCGGCCCCGAGTTCCACCGCTACGCGGACACGCGCACGTGGCTCGGCATCCCGCATGCGGGCGACGTGCTCTCGAACCTCGCGTTCCTGCTCGTCGCCGCGCGCGGGTTGCGCCACACGTACGCACCGATGGGCCGCGCCGTGTGCGCCGGCATCGCCGCGATCGGCGTCGGCTCGGCCGGCTATCACATCGCGCCGAGCGACCTGACGCTCGCGTTCGATTGGGCGCCGATCGCGCTCACGCTCGGCATGTTGTCCGCGGCGGTGATCCACGATCGCGGTGGACCAGGCCGGCTCGCGGCGCTCGTCGTCCCCGTGTTCGCGATCGGCTCGGTCACGTGGTGGATCGTCACGGGCGGCACGCACGGCGGCAACATGGCGCCTTATGTCGCCGTGCAGGCGGCGTGCGTCGCGCTGCCGCCGCTCGTCGCAGTCGTCGCACCCGGCAGCGTGCGCACGGGTTGGTTGCTCGCAGCCCTCGCCGGGTTCGCGCTCGCGCGGCTGTGCGGGGCGTACGACCGCGTGCTGCTCGATGCGATCGGGATCTCGGGACACAGTCTCAAGCACATCGCAGCAGCACAGGCAGCGGCGTGCGCGCTCCGTGCTTTAATGCGCCGATGATTCGCCCGGTCGCCGCCGGTGACGTACCCGAGGTCATCCAGCTCGTCGCCGACACGCTCGCAGAATTCGGCCTCGAGTTCGGCAAAGGCTCGCAGACCGATGAGGAACTGCACCAGCTGCCCGCCTCGTACGCCGCACGCGGCGGTCAGTTCTGGATCGCTCGCGCCGAGAGCGGCGAGCTGCTCGGAACGGCCGGGATGTATCCGCTCTCGCCGACCACGTTCGAGCTGCGCAAGATGTACCTGCGCCCCACATCGCGCGGGCTCGGTCTCGGCAAGCAGCTGCTCGACACGTGCGCCGCGTGGACTCAGCGCCGCGGCGGCACGCACATCGTCCTCGATACGATGGAGAAGATGCAGCGCGCGATCGCGTTCTACGAAGCGCACGGCTTCGTTCGTGACGACACCCATATCCGTGGCTCGCGCTGCTCGCGTGGCTATATCAAGGCTTTATGAAGCTGCGTGTAACCATGGAGGCGCCGGAACGTAGCTCTTGCATGACCCGATTCGTCGCCTCGATGCTCGCCCTCGCGGCGTTTGCGACTTGCACTCCGAACACCTCCGACGCAGGCCCGCCCAAGAAGCCCGCGACCAAGGACGGCCCGCGCGAGGTCGCGATCCTCGGCGCCGGCTGCTTCTGGGGCGTCGAGCACTGGATGCAGAATGCCGATGGAGTCGTCGACATCGACGTCGGCTACATCGGTGGCAAGTCGCCTGTGGCGACCTACGAGCAAGTCTCGGGCGGTGGCACCGGCCATGCCGAGGCCGTGCGCATCGTGTTCGACCCGAGCGTCATCTCGTACGAGCAGCTGCTCGTGCGCTTCTACAAGATCCACGATCCGACGACGAAGGATCGCCAGGGCAACGATCACGGCTCGCAGTACCGCTCGGCGATCTTCCCGACGACCGAGGCGCAGCAGAAGACCGCGGCCCTCGTGACCACACGCGTGGCGAAGAGCGGCGCCTGGAAGTCGCCGATCTCGACGACGATCGAGTCCGCGACGAACTGGATCAAGGCCGAGGCCTACCACCAGGACTACCTGGTGAAGAACCCGGGCGGCTACGACAACCACTTCATGCGCGACCTCAAGTTCTAGACTACGCTTCACGGATGCACCGCCTCGCCGCGCTCGCGCTGGTCGTTGGTTGTTCGTCGCCATCCGTGAAGCCGCTCGTCCTCGGCGAGCCGCCGTCGTTCGACGCGAACATCGCGCTCCGCCCGAATCTGCCGTTCGACACGCGCGACACCACGGACGACGCGCTCGCACGCGAGGCGATCGCATTCGCGCAGTCCGAGCTCGGCGCCGAGGTCGTGTTCGACGGCGCCGTCGTCGATCCACAGCTCATCTCGATCGCGCTGCGGCAGCAGTACAACGGCCTGCCCGTGATCGGCGGGCACCTCGGCCTCGCGATCAAGCGCGGCCGCGTGATCCTCGCGCACGGCACGCTGACAGAGGTCCGCGACCTCGAGACGGCACCGCACGTCGAGCTCGCGGGTGCGCTCTCCATGGTGCGCGGCGCGCTGAGCACGCCACGGGCGGGCGATCGCGATACCGGCCGCCTCGTCGTCTACCAGTCGCGCCTCGCGTGGGAAGTGTCGGCATGGCGCGGCGACGCCGAGGCGATCGTCCATATCGACGCGACGACCGGCGAGGTGATCGACGGCTACGATGCCACGCGCTACGAGTACACCGGCATCGCGAAGAACAACGTCGACGAGCGCACCGTCGGCGACAGCGTGATCCAGTTGCCCGCCAGTCACATGCGTTTGCGCACCGCGCGCGGCGCGACCACGCTCACAAACGACGACGGTAGCTTCAAGCTCAAGGGTGAAGGCCGCCTGTTCGTGACGGCGAACCTCCAGGGCCGCTACGTTCACGTGCAGAACCTCGAGGGCGAAAACGCGACGTTCATCGGTGTGATGCGGCCCGAGACGCAATACCAGCTCGAGTGGACGGAGAATCGCTCGACGCCCGAGGAGCGCGACGTGTTCCGCGGCGCGACCACCACGAACCGCTTCGTCGCGACGGTGTTCCCCGACGTGCCGTGGCTCCAGCACTCGTTGCTCGCGAAGGTGAACCACCAGCGCACGTGCAACGCGTTCTGGAACGGATCGTCGATCAACTTCTTCATGGCCGGCGGTGGCTGCAACAACACCGGCCGCATCTTCGACGTGATCGCGCACGAGTGGGGCCACGGCTTCGATCAGAACGCCCCCGGCGGCGCGACCGACGGCGGCCTCGGCGAGTTCATCGGCGACCTGGTGTCGTTCGTGCAGACGAAGTCACCGCACCTCGCGCCGAACTTCCTCACCGACGGCAGGCCGGTGCGCGACCTCGATGACCCGGCGTTCCAGTGCTACGACCCGGACGTTCGCCAGGTCCACGCAGCGGGCCAGCTGCTCGGGGCGCTGATCTTCGACGTGATGACGGATCTCGAAGCGGCGGGCGTCACCGGCGAGAAGCTGAAGTATCTGATGCTGCGCCCGATCGCGATCGCGCAGACGCGCGGCGAGTGGTACGCGGCGATGCTCGCGTCCGACGACGACGACGGCGATCTGACGAACGGCACGCCGCACGAGTGCCTGATCTACCGCCAGTACAAGGCGCACAGCTGCAAGGGCACGCGCTGGCCGGGCATGCCCGATCGCGATCCTCCCGGCTGCTAAGTACCCATCTCACGCCGGCGGGCTAGACTCGACCCCGTGCTGCTTCGGATCTGGACGCTGTTGCTCACGGTGCTACTCCTCGCAGCGCCGTCCGGCACCGCGTTCGCGGAAGCGGAGACGCAGGCCGAGCACTCGGCCGACGAGCTCCTGACCCAGATCGCCGTCGAGCTGCCCGCGGCCACACCCGCATCACGCGCGATCGTTCGTACCGACGAACCGCTGCCGCCCTCACCCGCCTTGTCACGCGTGTTTCGTCCGCCCCGCTCGACGTGAGCTGCTTCGTCTAACGCGCGTTCACGTCGTCTTTGCGGAGGTTCCATGTTCGATCTGCTCTCCTCACCGGAGATCTGGCTCAGTCTCGCTACGCTCTCGGCGCTCGAAATCGTTCTCGGTGTCGACAACATCATCTTCATCGCGATCCTGTCGGGTCGCCTTCCCGTCGATCAACGCGAGCGCGCGCGCAAGCTCGGCCTCGCGGGTGCCTTCGTGTCGCGGCTCGGCCTCCTCGCCGCGCTGTCGTGGATCGTCCGGCTCGACACGCCGCTGTTCGACGTGTTCGGCAAGCCGTTCACGGGCAAGGCACTCATCCTGTTCGCCGGTGGCCTCTTCCTGCTCTACAAGGCGACGAAGGAGATCCACCACAAGCTCGAGTCCGCGAGCGAGGACACGAACGTCGCCGCACAGGCTGCCGCGACCTTCGGCAGCGTGATCTTCCAGATCGTGCTGCTCGACATGGTGTTCTCGATCGACTCGGTGATCACCGCGGTGGGCATGACCCCGCACATCTGGATCATGGTCACTGCGAACGTGATCGCGCTCGTCGTGATGCTGCTCGTCGGGCGTCAGATCAGCGAGTTCGTCGAGCGTCACCCGTCGGTGAAGGTGCTCGCGCTCTCGTTCCTGCTCATGATCGGCCTCGTGCTCGTCTCCGAGTCCTTCGGCGTGCACGTCCCGAAGGGCTACATCTACGGTGCGATGGGCTTCTCGGTCTTCGTCGAGATGATCAACATCCGCACGACCCGCAAGACGAAGGCGCTCCGCCTCAACCAGACGCCGCGCGTCTCGGATATTCGCCCCGCAGGCTGACCGTCCTCCGCCTCGCGCGAAGGCGGTTCGCGACGCGGCCTTTGGCCTGGCTTGGCAGCGCTGCCACGACTGGCAGCGCGCCCTCATGATCAGATCGATACTTGGGCGCGGCACGCAACGTGATACTGACGGCGGTCATGAAGAACCTCGCAGGCCTGTGTGTGTTTGTCCTCGTCGCGTGTGGCTCGAAGAAGGAGCCGCCGGCGGTCAAGATCGACGCCGCCGCCGTCAATGCGCTCGTACCGGAGCCGCTCAAGGCGAAGCTCGAGTTCGTCGAGAAGTCCGTCGCGGAAGAGCGCGGTCGCAGCAAGACGATCTACACGCTCGCCGCGCCGAAGACGTGGACCGAGGGCGACTCGAAGATGAAGATGTTCGCGAAGCTCGAGCCGCCGAGCAGCGACGGCTTCGGCAACTTCACCGGCTTTCAGTTCGGCTCGAACTGCGACGGCAAGTGCGAGGAGAAGGACTGGGCGAAGGTCTCCGAGAAGGTCAACTTCGCGCAGTTCCGCGGGAAGAAGATCCTGAAGGACGAGGTCGGCAAGACGAGCCACCTGATGGTCGTCGAGGATGGCGACGACACGTTCATCACCTACGCGTGGTGGGTCGACGGCGGCGAAAACTACTACACGTGCCGCGCGACGCTCTCGAAGGGCTTCAGCAGCGAGGCGCTTGACCCGCGCGCAGCCGTCCCCGCATTCGAGAAGGCGTGTCAGGCCGTCAACGTCAAGAACACCGACGACTAGTCACAGCGCCGCGCGAACGCCGAGGCCGAACGCGGTGCCGTCGAGGAACTCGTCGCCGTCCATGGTGAGCCCGATCAGCAGATACGCGCGCATCGCCGGATTGATGGCCATGTTGCCCATCAGCTGGACGCTCTTGATGTTGTCGTCGTCGCCTTCGCTCACGGACTGAATGAACGTGAACCCGGCGGCGATCCCGAACTTCGCATCCTGGTAGCCGGCGACGAGCGCGCCGTTGATCAGGACGTCGAGGTTGTCGGCTTCTTCGATGTCACCGGCGATCGGCAGATCGAATCCGATCATGCCGCCGAACCGGAGGTTGTTGTTCGAGGTCTGGACGAACTGCGCCTGCGCGCGTGCCCACGTGGTGTTGAGGCCGCCGTGCGTGAACGCGTCGGTCGGGTGCGGCAGGAAGTGCGCGAGCAGGTTGAGCGCGAACAGGTCGAAGCCCTCCCCGTCGGGGTCGCCTTGCGTGTCGATCGAGACGCCGCCGCGAAGCAGCGCTTCGAACGTCGGGCTCGATTGGATGGCGAACAAGCCGCCGACCTCGATGTTCCCGAGCTGGGTGTCTCCGTCGACGCCGTCACCGTTGACGGCGGCGCCGGGGAGGATCAGGTAACCGCCCATGCCTTGCGGCGTGAGGTACTGGACGTGTGCGCGCAGCGCGAACAGATAGACATCCTCGGCGCCGTCGAGGTCGATGTAGTCCGCCTCGACGTCGATCGTCGCCCCGGGTCTGGTTGACAGCATGTTCGGCAGGACAACCGGACCCGCCGGCGCGGGCGCGACGACGGGCGCCATGGGCGGCGGCGCGACCATCGTCTGCTGCGGTGGCGGAGGCGGTGGTGGCGCGGGCTCGGGGGTCGGCGGTGCGGGCTCGGGCACCGGCTCCGTCGGCGGATCGTCCGGCACCGGCTGTGCGAACGCGACGCTCGTCGAGACCAACAACGAACCCAGAACCCACCACTTCGTCTTCATCGAGGTCGATGTTACGTCGTCGCGTCCGCCCGCCGAAGTGCGCGAACGGCAGGATCCGGAACGGGGCCCGATGGGGTACTTGTCACTCGGTGCGCTGGGGTGATCCCGGCGGCGTCTCGAGGCGGCGGTATAGCGAGCGGCGATCGATGCCGAGCACGCGCGCGGCGTGGGTCTTGTTCCCGTTCACGCTCGTCAGCACCTGCCGCACGTAGCGACGCTCCATCTCCTCGAGCGTGATCATCTCCGTCGGCGTCGCGGTGTCGAGCTCGAGCCGCGTCACCGTGTGGTGCTGGATCTTGCCGGGCAGATTTTCGGGCACGATCTGCTGGCCGTCGCAGATCGCGGTCGCGCGCTCCATACAGTTCTCGAGCTCGCGCACGTTGCCGGGCCACGTGTAGTCGAGGAGCTTGCGCGCGGCCTCGGGTGTGATGCGCGGAACCGGCTTGCCGGTACGCTTGGTGATCTTTTCGAGCATGTACTGCGCGAGCAGCAGGATGTCGCTGCCACGCTCGCGGAGGGGCGGCACCGGGATCGCGACGACGTTGATGCGATAGAAGAGATCTTCGCGGAACCGGCCTTGCTCGATCTCTTCCTCGAGATCCCGATTCGTCGCCGTCAGCACGCGCGCGCTGAACGGAACTTCTTCGTCACCGCCGACAGGACGCACAGTGCGCTCCTGCAGCACGCGCAGTAGCTTCACCTGCATCTCGAGCGGCATCTCGCCGATCTCGTCGAGGAAGATCGTTCCCGAACCTGCCTGAAGGAACAGGCCCGGTCGCGAAGTCTTTGCATCGGTGAACGCGCCACGGACGTGACCGAACAGCTCGCTCTCGAGGAGCGAGGCCGGCACCGCGCCGCAGTTGATCGCGACGAACGGCTGCTTCGCGCGCGGCGACAGCTCGTGCAGCGACCGCGCGACCAGCTCCTTGCCGGTGCCGCTCTCGCCGCTGATCATCACGGTCGAATCGCTGTCCGCGACCCGGCGAATCATCACGCTCATCTCGCGCAGCGCCGAGCTACTTCCGACGATGCCGGGGATCACCGCGTCGACATCCACGCTGGAGCGCAGCCGGCGAACCTCGTGCTTCACGGAGATGTGCTCGAACGCGCGACGCACAGCGACCTCGAGCACATCGAGCTTGATCGGCTTCGCGAGGAAATCGTAAGCGCCCGCGCGAATCGCACCGATCGCGGTGTCGAGCGTGCCCATGCCGGTCAGCACGATCGGCAAGACGTTCGGATGCCGCGCATGCAACATCTCGCAAAGCTCGACGCCGCTCATGTTCGGCATCTGGACGTCGGTGACGACCACGTCGGCGTCGCGCTCGCGCATCCATTCGATGCACTCCTTCGCGGATCCGACGGCACTCACTTCGAGCCCGCGGCGGCGAAGGCCGTCGCAGAGCAGCGTGCGGGTATCCTCGTCGTCGTCGACTAGCAAAACGGATGGCATGGCCTTGACCCTATGCCATTGCAGCGCGGAAGCGAACGCGCTCACCCTGCTCTCGGTCGATTTGCCATGCGCGCAGCCGCCCACGCCGTGCGAACGCGCTCGTTGACACCCGGCCGTCGACTGGCACACCGCTCGCACAGGCACCGACCACCATCATGACCAAGAAGCTTCTCATTGGACTCGCATCGCTTCCGATCGCGTACGGCGCGTACAAGCTCTACAAGTCGCGCCAGGCCGCGGCCGTTCAGGGCGCCAAGCCCGTCGCCGCGCCCGTCGCCGCGCGTGTCACCGCGCCCGTCGCCGAGTTGATCCCGACGCTCGACGCGCTGCCGCCCATCCCGCCGCCACGCTCGGTGAAGAGCACACGCAAGCAGCCCACGACGGCGCCGCGCCGCGCTCGCCGCCCGTCGAAAAAGAAGGCGTAGCGAAGCGACTCGAGGACGCCTAGCTCGACGGCGCGCGTGGCAAGTCGATCGTGAACACGCAACCCGTGCCCTCGATGTTGCGCACGCGCAGCGTTCCACCATTCGCCTCGACCGCGCGGCGACTGATCGAGAGGCCGAGTCCGACGCCCGTCGTGTCGAGGCCCACCTGCTTGAACGGCTTGAAGAGCTCCTCGAGCTTGCCGTCGGGGAGCCCGCCGCATTCATCCTCGACCTCGATCAGGACGCGGTCTCCGTCGACGCGCGCCACGATCGACACGTGGCCCTTGGGCCGCGAGAACTTGAACGCGTTCTGCAACAGATTCGAAATCGCCGAACCGAGCATCTGACGGTCGGCCTCGACCACCAGCTCTCGGTCGACCGGCGCGATCGTGAACGTGATCCCCCTGTCGTTGGCGTCGAGCGCCGCGGAGACTTGAAGTTCCTCGAGAAACGCGGCGACCGTGATCGGTTCGAGGTGTGCCTCGAGGCCGGCCGTCAACCGCACGTCGGCGAGCGAGCGATCGATGACATCGCGAAGGCCGTGCAGGCTGCGACCGAGCACGTCGCCGGTCGCGCCCTTGACACCAACGTTGCCCCGCTTGATCGCCTCGAGGGCGAGGAGGGCCGAGTTCAAGTGATTGCGTAGCTCGTGTGCGAGCATGCCGAGCCGCTCGTTCATCGCCTTCGCACCCCGCTCCGAGATGACCTGGTCCCGCCGGCGCCCAAACTCCGACACGGCGTCGGCGATCGCATTGTCGAGACAGCGATTGAACGTCCGGAACTCGTCGACCGTCACCGGCGCCTTTCGCTCGGCAGCCAGCTCGGTGACCGACTGACAAAGGTCGCCGTAGTCGTGAACGACTTGATCGATCGTGAAGCCATGCCGGAGGAGCTCGCCACCGTGCTTCTCCGCGCTCGTCCCGATCACGCCTGGCAGCTGAGAGTTCGCGTCGCGTGGAGCGCTCAGCTCTTCGCGCAGCGTGTCGACCAGCTGATCGAGGAACAGTGGAACGCCATGCTCGAGCTCCGTGCTGGTCGGCTTCGGCGCCGAACGTGCGGCAACCTTCTCCCGGCAGCGCTTCACGAGCTCGTCGCGATTTTGGGTCAAAAACTCGTGCAACATATACGGCGTCCTCCGCGGGAACAGACCACTCTACTCCGTCGAGGGACAAGAGGCCCCTCATTCAACTCACGCGGATCTCCGACGGCGTACGTACAATCGCCTATGCGATCAGCCTTTCTTGATCGTGATCTTCATCGTGATCGGCGCGTCGGGCTTGTTCGAGGCGTCCTGCGGCACGCGCGCGATCTGCTTGACGAGATCGAGCTCCTTACACTTGCCGAAGACCGTGTGCTTTCCGTTCAGGTGCGAGGGCGCGGTCTCGGTGATGAAGAACTGGCTGCCATTCGTCGCCGGTCCCGAGTTCGCCATCGCGAGCACGCCGGGCTCCATCTTGAGGTCGGGCACGAATTCGTCGCCGAACGAATAGCCCGGCCCACCGGTGCCCGTGCCCAGCGGATCGCCGCCCTGGATCATGAACTCGGGGATCACGCGGTGGAACGTCAGGTCGTTGAAGAACGGCTTGTTCGTCTCGACGCTGCCCGACTTCGGGTTCTTCCACGGCTTCTTGCCGGTCGCGAGCCCGACGAAGTTCGCGACGGTCATCGGCGCCTTGTCGGCGAACAGCTCGCAGTTGATGACGCCCTTGGTCGTCTCGAACTTCGCGAACAGCTTGGTGCCCTTGCCCGGCAGCGCTTTCGTATATTCGGCGAGGTCGGCGGCGACCGGCGGGCGCACATCACCACCCGTCGCGATCGGCGCGGCAGCGGCCGAGCCGGTCGCGCTGCCAGACCCGGTCGCGACCGGTGCCGCGGCATCGACACCCGCGTCGCCCGCGGCGAGCTTGTCGGCGTTCCAGGGGTTCTGCGCCGGATCGATCTGATCGGCGGTCTTGGGTTTCGGTGAGGTGGTCTTCTTCTCGCAGCCTGCGGTCAGCGCGAGCAGCGCGAAGGTCGTCATCGTCGTGGTTCGCATACGTGCTGCGGAGCTTACTCGAAGGAAATCGAAACCTGACGCCGATGCCCGTTGTCGTTGCGTCGTGGCGATCGAGATCACGACGCGCTGGGGCGACACGCTGATCGACATCACGCAGATCGATGCCGGCGACTTCACGCTCGTCGATCGCCAGCTCGTCTACGAGGGCCAGCTCGTGGCCGCGCCCGAGGGACGCCTCGGTCAGATCAGCTACACGGCCGTCGAGATCACGCGGCCCGCGCGCAGCGTTCCGTTTGCTCGCCACGGCGATCGGCACTGGCTGCCCTACGTGGGCCTGGCGCTGCTCGCACACGTCGGCCTCTGGGTCGTCGCGACGATCGGACACCCGCCGCTCGAGCGCCGCGCGCCGGTCGTCGCCGCGCAGCGGCCGATCAAGATCGCGCGTGTCGCCGCCGAGCCCGCGCGATCGTACGTGCCGCCCGACGACCGCGCGCGCGATCGTGTGGACGACACCAAGTCGCAAGGTCAGGCGAAGGCGATGGAAGGCCCGAGCGGCGCGGCCGGCGCGATCTCTCCCGTCAAGCGCGGTCATGTCGCGGTGAAGAACACCGGCGAGGAAGCGCAGCTCACGAAGGCCGAGGCGGTCGAGCGCGCGCGCCGCGCCGGCGTCCTCGGCAGCTCGCAAGTCTTGCTCGAGAGCTACGCCACGCTCGGTGGCGCGGATCGCATCACGAGTGCCTTCGATGCGATCGACGTCGCCGCGCCGCTCGCTGGTGGCGCGGGCACGGCGGGCGGAAGCTTCGGCCTCGGGCACACAGGTGGTGGCGCCGGCGGCGGCGGCCATTACGGCACGATCGGCGTCGGGCACATCGGCACGTTCAGTAGCGGCACGACGCACGGTCACGGTTGGGGTGGCTCGCGCGCGCCGTCGACGCCGTGGCGCACGTGGGACGGTGGCGACGGTGGCGACTACCGGTACACGGTTTATCCGCGTCGCCACCTCAGTCGACGCTTCAGCACCGTCCAGATCTGCCCGCAGGACGCGCCGCCGTGCACCGTCGACGGCGCGCTCGACAAGGCGATCGTGCGCCGCTACGTGAAGCGCAACGTGCAGAAGCTGTCCTACTGCTACGAGAAGGAGCTGCTCGCGCGCCCCGCGATCCGTGGCCTCGTGACCATCACGTTTGCGGTCGGTGATGAAGGCCACGTCGAGCTCGCGCGCGCGAGCGGCTTCGACGAGACCGTCGCGACGTGCGTGCGCGGCGTGTTCGAATCGATCGAGCTCCCGCGCGGCGCGACCGTCGTCGCGTACGTCCTGCGCTTCGAGTTGCCCGCGTAGGAGTAAGCTGCGCGCGTGAAGATCGCGCTCGCCAACCTGCCCTTTCCCCGATCGCCCGCCGACGCCATCGCTCAGGTCACGGCCGCGCTCGACCGCGCAGCATCCGCGGGCGCGTCGATCGTCTGCTTCCCCGAGTGCTACGTGCCGGGCTATCGCGGGCTCGGCCACGCGCCACCGCCGCCGGATGATGCGTATCTCGAGCACGCGTGGCAGACGATCGGCAAGGCCGCCGCCGGTGCGCGCGTCGCGGTCGTGCTCGGCACCGAGCGGATCGTCGACGACACGCTGCTCGCGACGGCGCTTGTCTTCGATCGACGGGGCGAACGCCTCGGCTTTCAGGACAAGGTGCAGATCGATCCCAGCGAGGAAGGCACGTACACGCCGGGCGCTGGCCGCGCGGTGTTTCGCGTCGACGAGCTCACGTTCGGCGTCGTGATCTGTCACGAAGGTTGGCGCTACCCCGAGACGGTTCGCTGGACCGCGCGTCGCGGCGCACAGGTCGTGTTCCATCCGCACTACTCGGCGGCGGAGCCCGGCGCGTTCCGGCCGACGACGTTCGCCGATCCGGCCAACACGTTTCACGAGAAGGCGGTGCTGTGTCGCGCCGCCGAGAACACGTGCTACTTCGCGAGCGTCAACTACGCGAGCGACGGCTCGCCGACGACGTCCGCGATCGCGAATCCCGACGGCACGCTGCTCGCGTATCAGCCGTACGGCGAGCCCGGCCTGCTCGTCGCGGACCTCGACCCCGCGCTCGCGACGGGTGTCCTCGCGACCCGGTGCAAGAGCTGACCATGAACACGTTGCAGATCCTCCTGTTCGTCGCGATCGGCGTCTCGCTCGTCGTCACGTTCATCATGAAGATGCCGTCGGCCTCTCGCCGCGGCGCACGCAAGCTCCTCGGCGCGACGCCGTGGCTCGCGGATGACTCCGCCGACGGCGCGATGGTGAAGGTGACCGGCGTCGTGCGAATGCGCGAGCACGGCGAGCGCTTCATGTCGCCACTCTCGGAGAACCGCTGCGTCGTGCTCCGGCTGCGCGTTCAGGTGCGCCACGGTGTCGATCCTCGCGCGAAGCTGATCGAGGACTTCAAGATCATGCCGTTCCTCGTCGAGGACGCGGATGGCAAGCTGCTGGTCGATGCGGAGCACGCGCTCCTCGATATCCCGCCGGTGAAACAGACGAGCAAGGCGACGCCGCGCAAGAGTCAGCTGCTCACCGAGCTCGGTCACGAAGAGGCGAGCAGCAGCGCATCCGAGATCGAGGAGACGCTCGTCGAGGTCGGGGCGACAGTCACCGTCGCCGGCACGCTCGCGAAGAGTGCCGAGGGGATGCGGCTCGTCGGAACGAAAGACCGCCCGCTCGCGATCCGCGTCGAGCGCGTGTTCGACGTCAACGAACCGTAGTCCGCGTCAGCGCGAACACGCCGACGGGGCGCGGCGGCGGCGTGATGCCGACGGTCCACTTGTCCATCGTGATCTGCCAGCCGTCTGCCTGCATGGCCTCGAGCAACTGCATGCTCGGCTCGCGGAACGGATCGGCGAGCAGCACGGTGCCGCCGGGCGCGAGGTTGGTCTCGAAGATCTTCCGTAGCGCCGCATGAAGCGGCTCGGCGTAGAGGATGTCCGAGCCGAGCACGAGGTCGTACTGCTCGGGATCGTTCCACTCGGTCCAGTCCGCGATGCGATGCTCGATCGTCGCCGCCACCGCATTGCGCTCCGCGTTCAGCTTGCAGACGTGAAGCACGAGCTGCTGGCGATCGGTCTGCACGACACGCGCGCCGAGCGACGCCGCGACGATGCCCGGCAGTCCCGTACCGGCGCCGAGCTCGAGGACCCGCTTGCCGGCGAGCGCGCGCGACGCGACCGCGTGTGCAAGCGCGATCGCGGAGGGCCACAGCACGATGCCGTATGGACGGCGCGTCGTGTTCTCGCCACGAATCAGCGCGACCTCTTGCTCGCTGCTGATGATCGCGCCGGTGTGGAGGATCGTCCACGTGCGGTCCTGCACGCCGAGCTCGACCTCCTCGAGCGGCATGTCGCCCGCCGTGGTCGAGAGAACTTGCATGCGCGCATCCTACTCTGCCGACCGAGCCTCGATCTCGAGCGCGTTGTTGTCGTAGCTCAGATCCGCGCGATAGAACGCGCGGCAGTATTCGCGATAGAACGCGAGCGTGCCGCCGAGCCGCTCGGCTTGCGCCGCGTGCATCAGCTCGTGCGCGATCGTGGTCAGCGATGCCGACTCGCGCGGCGCCGCGATGAAGATCTGGTTACCAAACGTCTGCGCGCCGACGTCCATGAACGCGTCTTTCACGTGCAGCATCGGCCAGTCGTCCACGAGCGACGCGTTCCAGTGAATGCTCACGCGGTCGACGAGCGCGCCGAACTGTGGCCGCAACTGCGCCTTGAGGTCGCCTGGGAGTGGCGAGTGCGTCGGATTGCGAGCCTCGTTGACGAGCCCCGCGCTCGCGATCACCGGCCGACACGCCTGCACGAACGACCACTCGCCGAGGCCATCCGCCTTGCCGTCACTCGTCGGGCAGCTCTCCGCGAGCACGGTGTCGACGAGCGCCGTCGCGTCTTCCGCCGACGCGTTGTTGCACGCCTCGAGGAACGTGGCGGCATCGATGCCGTGACAGGTCGCGAGAGCCTCGGCTGCTTCGCCGCAGCGCGTCTCCTCGGTGGCGCAACCAGCGAGGAAGACGAGAACGACAACTGCGCGCACGGTCAGGAGTCGAGCAAGCTGCGGACCACGCCAACTGCGCGTGGCGTCGTGCCGCACGGTGGCGAGTGCGTCTGCGTGGCGTCTCGACCAGCCGGTGCGTGGCGCATTCGTACAGGTGCGCTGGCGCGATCAGCGCCGGCGACGGCGCAGCATGGCCCCGAGCGCGACACCGAACGCTGCGAGCCAACCGGCCTCGCCGCCCGCGCTGCAGCTCGCGCGCGCCGGACCGCGCTTGCCGTCGTCGTCGGGATCGCGTGCGCCACCGCTACCCGATCCCGAACCGCTGCCATCGGGGTTGTTCGGCGGTGGCGTCGTCGGCGGCGTCGTCGGCGGTGGCGTGGTCGCGAACGGCACGTGCTGATCGATGAAGCTCAGCTCGGGCACCAGCGAGGTGTAGATGTCGAGGCCCGACGTGCAGGAGTTGCCGGTCCCGCCCGACGCGACGCCCGCGACCGCGCCCGCCACGAACGAGGGCGCGCCGCCATCGCCGTAGCAGCTGCCGGTGCCGTCGCCCGCGTTGAAGCAGAGGAGGTTCGCGTTGGTGATACCGCTGTCGCCCGCACCCGCGCAGTCGATGTTCGTCGTCGCGAGCGAGCGCAGCTGACCGCCGCCGCCACCGTTGTTGTTGTTCTGGCCGAAGCCCGCCTGGGTGATCGCAGTCCCGACCGCGGTGGCGGTGCGGCGGATCGCACTCGGAGTGCGGTCGGTCACCGACGTCGCGAGCTTGAGCACCGCGACGTCGTGACGCCACACGGCGTCCGTCGTCGAGAACTGCGGATGCTTGTAGATGTTGGAGACCGTGATCGTCTGTCCGCTCGTCGTGCCGTCGCCGAGGTTGGCGTCGCCGATCCGGACCTGGGTCGCGCTCGTGTCGCCGAAGCAGCTGGCGCTCGTGAGCACCCAGTCCTTGTCGACGAGCACACCGGTACAGAACCAGTTGCCGGCGCCGTGCTGGAGCGCGACGACCGTCGGGAAGTCGGTCGTGGAGACGCTGGTGCCACCAACGATCTCTTGCTCGATCACGCCGGCGTCGTCTGATGTGACGCAGGCCATCAACATGGCGAGTGGAAGGGCGAGCTTGGCGGGCATGCCCGAGGCCTTCCGCAAGCCGCGTACCGACGGCCGTTGCTAGCCATGGTAGGCACTTCCGCGCAAGTGCCTGTCGACGCTTGTCTATCGCGGTGTACACCGCCGTGGGGCCGGCTCCCCAGCCTTACCGGGCGAGATCGAAGCGGTCGAGGTTCATGACCTTGGTCCACGCCTTCACGAAGTCGCGGACGAACTTCCCGTGCGCGTCGGAGCCCGCGTAGACCTCGGCGAGGCTCCGCAGCACCGCGTTCGATCCGAACACGAGATCGACGCGCGTCGCGGTCCACTTGACCTCATCGGTCTTGCGGTCACGGGCCTCGAAGATGTCGTGCGCGCCGGGCTTGTCCTTCCATGCCGTGCTCATGTCGAGCAGGTTCACGAAGTAGTCGTTCGTCAGCGTCCCGGGCCGCTTCGTCAGGACGCCGTGCTGGCTGCGGCCGACGTTCGTGCCGAGCACGCGCAGGCCACCGAGCAGCACCGTCATCTCCGGCGCCGTCAGCGTGAGCAGCTGCGCGCGATCGACGAGGAGCTCCTCCGCCGGCACCGAGTAGCGGTCCTTGGCGTAGTTGCGAAAGCCATCGACGATCGGTTCGAGCACGCTGAACGACGCCGCGTCGGTCTGATCTTGCGACGCATCCGCGCGGCCCGGTGAGAACGGAACGCGCACGTCGTGGCCGCCATTCTTCGCCGCCTGCTCGACAGCCGCACAGCCCGCGAGGACGATCAGGTCGGCGAGCGAGACGCGCTTCTGCTGCTGTGCCTGATTGAAGTCCTGCTGGATCCGCTCGAGCACGGCGAGCACCTTCGCGAGCTCCGCCGGCTCGTTCACTTCCCAGTCCTTCTGCGGCGCGAGCCGGATGCGCGCGCCGTTCGCGCCACCGCGCTTGTCGGATCCGCGGAACGTCGACGCCGAGGACCACGCAACCGAGACGAGCTCGGAGACGCTCAGGCCCGACGCGAGGATCTGACTCTTGAGCGCGTCGACATCGCGATCGTCGACGAGCGGATGAGCCACGGCGGGGATCGGGTCCTGCCAGATCAGATCTTCACGCGGAACTTCCGGGCCGAGGTAACGAACCTTCGGGCCCATGTCGCGATGGGTCAGCTTGAACCACGCACGAGCGAATGCGTCGGCGAACTGGTCGGGGTTCGCGAGGAACCGCCGCGCGACCTTCTCGTACGCCGGGTCGACGCGCAGCGCGATGTCCGTCGTCAACATGCCGGGCGCGTGACGCTTCGCTCCGTCATGCGCGTCGGGCACCGTGTCCGCGCCCCCGCCATTCTTCGGCGTCCACTGGTGCGCACCGGCCGGGCTCTTCGTCAGCTCCCACTCGAATGCGAACAGGTTCTCGAGGAAGTGCATGCTCCACTTCGTCGGCGTCTGCGTCCACGTGACCTCGAGGCCACTCGTGATCGAGTCGCCGCCGTGGCCCTTGCCGTGCGTGCTCGTCCAGCCAAAGCCCTGATGCATGATCTCCGCTGCCTCGGGATCGAAGCCGACGTGCTTGCCGGGCTCTCCGGCGCCGTGCGCCTTGCCGAACGTGTGGCCGCCTGCGATCAGCGCGACGGTCTCCTCGTCATTCATCGCCATGCGCGCGAACGTCTCCCGGATGTCGCGCGCCGACGCGGCGGGATCCGGCTTGCCGTTCGGGCCCTCGGGATTGACATAGATGAGGCCCATCTGCACGGCGGCGAGCGGCGCCTCGAGCTCGCGCTCGCCGGAGTACCGCTTGTCGTCGAGCCACTTCTTCTCCTGACCCCAGTAGACGTCGGCCTCTGGCTCCCACACGTCCTCGCGACCGCCGCCGAACCCGAACGTCTTGAAGCCCATCGATTCGAGCGCGACGTTGCCCGTGAGGATCATCAGGTCGGCCCACGAGATCTTGCCGCCGTACTTCTGCTTGATCGGCCACAGCAGGCGGCGCGCCTTGTCGAGGTTGACGTTGTCGGGCCATGCGTTGAGCGGCGCAAACCGCTGACTGCCTTTGCCCGCGCCGCCGCGACCGTCACCCGTCCGATACGTTCCCGCGCTGTGCCACGCCATGCGGATGAACAGCGGACCGTAGTGGCCGAAGTCCGCCGGCCACCAGTCTTGCGAGTCGGTCATCAGCGCGTGCAGGTCCTTCTTCAGGGCCTGATAGTCGAGGCTCGCGAATGCCGCGGCGTAGTCGAAGTCGCCATCCATCGGATTCGAGGCGGGCGAGCGTTGGTGGAGGGTCTCCAGCCGCAACTGATTCGGCCACCAGTCACGATTCGACGACCCACCGCCCGATTGATGCTTGAAGGGACACTTTGCTTCCATGCAAAGCAGCCTACGCGCGGCGCGCCGACACGTCGCGCGCGCATGCGTGATGGCTCTGATAACCCCACCCTATCAGCAGTGGCGAAGAAAGAACCACCGCCACCACCCACCACACCCGTTCACGGGGTTAGATCGCCGCATGGGTGGTTTCTCGTTCGCGTCTGTCATTCTCAGCTACTTCCTCATCGCGGGCGGCACGTTCGCGACGACGCTCATCGCGGCGCGGCTCGGGATCAACAACGAGTATCTCGGCTACTTGATCATGGCCGTCGGTGCGTTCGTCGGCGGTTTCTTCGCCGCACGCGCCAGTCACGGCTCCACGATCATCGAGCCGGCGCTCGGTGCGATCGTCATGGTCGCCTCGCTCGTCGGGCTCGGCCTCGCGGTGTCGAGCTCGGAGACGCGCTCGCTGATGCTCTTGCCCTCGACGATGAAGGGCCTCGGCCTCACCGCGGCCGCGTCCGCGGGCGGCGGCATCGCGGGCGCGTTCGTCTCCGAGAAGATGCTCGGCCGGTCGGCGACGTCGTCTGCGCCCTGGATCGTCTACGCCTCGATCGCCGGCTTCGGCGCGGCCGTGATCGGCACGATCTTCGGCGGCGTCCTCGGCAAGGGCGAACCGGGTCCCCTGTACGGGGTCATCGCGATCTGCTGCCTGCTCGCCGGCATCGCGTCGGGCGCGTCGGCGCGCAGCCGACCGCTCCTCGCCACGCTGTTCGGCGGCGCGATCGGCGTCGGCGCCTTCTTCTATCTCGCGATCATGATCTTCGCCGCGATCTTCACCCGCGGCGAGATGGGCGGCGCGGCCGGCGTCCCCTCGGAGGTCTACATCGGCATCGCCGTCGTCGCCGTGGGCGCGGGGATCGTGACCATGCTCGGAGCGTTGATCGGCTGGGTTGTCGTCGGCCAAAAGTCCGCCGGCGCCGCCTGATCGCTACTCCGACTTGGTGTCGTCCATCATCTTGCTGAAGGCGGGGTCGTTGGTGCACGCGAACATCGCGTCCATCACGGCCTTCTTGTTCGCCTTCATCTGAACGCCGTACTTCTCCTGTACGTCCTTCGGTGGGCCCTTCGGCCACTCGGCGTTGAGCTTCTTCTGGATCTCTTTGTACTTCGCGGTGTTCTTGGTGCGCCAGTCACCGACGCTCTTCGCCTTCGCGACGCAGTCCGTCTCGCCACCGACGTTGAACGCCGCGGCCTTCTCGGTATCCATCTTCATGAACGCGTCGACATCGCCGCCGCCGCCCTTGCTGCACGCACCGAGCGAAACAACGAGCACCAGACTACCGAGCAAATACTTGAGCTTAATCATCCCTGAGTTCTCCTTCATATGTCCCTGACGCGATGAGACAGCCCAAGTCTCACCTAAACGACGCAGCGAGTCTCACGAGATCGCAGAAAGCGCACCGAGCTGCTCCCGGAGGCTCTCGATCTCGGCGGCGAGCGGCTCGGCGAGGACCAGCGCGAGCTCGTCACGCCGCTCGGGCGCGAGCCTGTCCGCGATGGCGATCAAGAGGAGCGTCACGGCCTCCGCGCGTTCGGCGCCGACGGCTTGCTCGACGCGCGCGAACACCGCGAGGGTACGAACCGCGTCGCGCGCGGTGCCGATCGCTTCTCCGTGCGCGGCGCTGTTCGGGACGCGCACGGCGAGGTGCCCCGCGACGGGAACGAGCGCCGTCGCCAGCTCCTCGATCCGCGCCGTGGGTCCGAGCTCCGCGACCACCGACGACAACCTGCGCGCGAAGCCCTTGAGATCCTCACCCTCGCAGCTGAGCGTGAACCCGAGCGAGACACCCTGCGCGCGCCGCTGCAGCGCGATCCACCCGCGCGAGCGGCCCGTCGCCGGATCGATCGGATGCATCGCCTGCCAGAGCCGCTCCGCCGAGATCCAGTGCGGCGGGTACTTGAAGCGCGCGACGTCGAGCACGAGCACCAGGTCGCGCGCCGCGTGATACCCGCCGATCGGCGAGAAGTGCCCGCTGCCGGTCTGATCGAGTCCGGCGCGATCATACGACGCGACCACCACGCCCTCGCCGCGCGCCGCCGCGCGAAGCGATGACCGCCACGCCGCGCCATCGCTGCTCTCCGCGCGAAACAGATCGACGCGCGCGCCGTTGCACCGCGCGAGACACGCGACCTCGTCGAGATCGAGGCCGCGCTGACGGACCTGGTCGAGCGAGACGCAGCAGTCGAGCAGCTCCTCGGAGAACCACCGCCACGGGCCCTTCCACAGGCGCCCGGGATCGATCCCGAGCGCATTGAGCGCGACGACGAGCGAGCCGAGCCCGCAGAACTCCGGCTCCGCCTGTGTGTGGAACTGCTCGGCGAGGCGGAAGTAGCCGTCGAGCCCGCCGGCCGCGAGCGCCTCGGCGAACAGCTGTCGTCCCGCGGCCGAGGAGAACTCCGTCGCGTCGGGTGGCAACGGTCGCCTGTAGAGCGTCTGGTTCACGGAAACTCCCGCGGGCGAGTCTACCCGCCAAAACCGGCCGAAGATCTCCCCACAGATCCGGTCATGGAGCATGCTCCGGCCGTGGGTCAGTACATGCGCTATTTCGCCGATGCAACCCTCGCGCTCGACGTGATCAAGAAGTCACTCGGCGCCGAGGATCCGAGCTTCAAGATCGACGGCGGCGAAGTCTCGCGCGACGGCCAGTTGCTCGCGGAGATCGAGGTCAACAAGCCCGGCTCCGACATGTTCTCCGACGACATCAACGGGATGATGCAGAAGCTCCAGTACGCGGGCGCGCAACAAGTCATGCACCGGGTCCAGGGCACGCAAGCGGTCCTCGCGGTGCAGATCCTCGACACCGCGCCCAACGCGATGGAGCTCCTCGGCCCGCTCTGGAACGTGCTCGCGCGGATGGCGACCGGGCTGTGGCACGTCGAGGGCCAGGGCTTCTACGATCAAGGACAGCTGATCGCGCAGGTCTAGCGGCCGTGACGATCGAGTTCGAGCAGCACCGCAACCACCTGCGCGAGGTCGCGTATCGCATGCTCGGCTCGCTCGCCGAGGCCGACGATGCGGTCCAGGAAGCGTGGCTGCGCCTCGACCGCGCCGAGCCCGCCGACGTCGCGAACCCGCGCGGCTGGCTGACCACCGTCGTCTCGCGCATCTGCCTCGACATGCTGCGTACGCGCACGTCGCGCCGCGAGGAGCCGCTCGATCAGCGCGCCGAGGGCCCGGCCCCCACCAGCGCCGAGCAGGAGCTGATGCTCGCCGATTCCGTCGGCCTCGCGCTGCTCGTCGTCCTCGACAAGCTCGAGCCCGCCGAGCGCATCGCGTTCGTGCTCCACGATCTGTTCGGCGTGCCGTTCGACGACGTCGCGACGATCCTCACTCGCTCGCCCGATGCAGCGCGCCAGCTCGCGAGCCGCGCGCGCCGTCGCGTTCAGGGCAGCCCGCCTCCGGACACCGACCTCGCGAGCCAGCGGCACGTCGTCGACTCGTTCATCGTCGCCCTCAAGAGCGGCGACCTCCAGGGCCTGATCGCGATCCTCGATCCGGAGATCGTGATGAGCGCCGACGTCGCCGGCACCATCACCGAGCTTCGCGGCCGCGACCTCGTCGCACGCAACTGGACCGAGGGCGCCGCTGCGTTCGCACGCTTCGCGGACCTCTTCACCGTCGCGCTGCTCGATGGCTCCCTCGGCCTCGTGATGGCACCGAAGGGCCGGCTCGTCCGCGCGCTCCGCTTCACGTTCGAGAACGGGCTGATCGCCCGCGCCGAGATCATCGGCGACCGCGCGCGGCTCGACGCACTCGACGTCGCGCCGATCGACTGACTACCAGCCCGTGAGCTGCGTGATCTGCAGAACGTTGCCGCACGTGTCGTCGAGCGTCGCGATCGTCGAGCCGGTCACCTCGGTGGGCGGCTGCGTGAACGCGCCGCCGCGCGCCTTGATGCGCTCGTAGTCACCCTTCACGTCGTCGGTGTAGAACATGACGGCGGGCTGGCTCTTTTGACACATCGCCTGCTGGTAGGCCTTGGCCGCCGGGTCATCGGGGCGCTCGAGCAGGAGCTCGGTCCCGTCGGGATCGTCGGGCGAGGTCACGGTGAGCCAGCGATACGACCCGTTGCCGAAGTCGGCCTTCTTCGCGAAGCCCAGCACTTCCGTATAGAAGCGCAGCGCCTTTTCCTGATCGTCGACAAATACCTTGGTCAGTTTGATCTTCATGCCTCCCTGACGGACCGGGGCAGCAGAATGTGACCGCCCGCGACTATTTCTTTTTCGCGGGCTTCTTCTTCGCGGCAGCCGCCGGCTTCTTCGCCTGGGCATTCCGCGCCACCGCGGCCTTGATCAGCGTCTTGAACGCGCGCGCGTCGACCGTCTCTCCTTCGGAGATGTCGATCGCCCGCCGTGTGTTGCCTTCCAGGCTGGAATTGAAGAGACCCGATGGGTCCGCGACCTTCGCCCCGTGCGCGAACGTGAGCTTCACGACCTTCTTGTACGACTCGCCGGTGCACACGATCCCGTGATGCGACCACACCGGCGTGCCCATCCACTTCCACTCCTCGATGATCTCGGGGTCGGCTTCGAGGATCAGCTTCCGCATGCGAGCCAGCGTCTCGCCACGCCAATCGTCGAGGTCGCGGATGCGCTGGTCGATCAGATCGGAAGCGGCTTTCCCGGTGGCCTGCTCGCTGCTCTTCATGCCCGGCGTTCTTACCCCGCAGGCGTGCAGCCGACTACCACCACATGCGGCCTTCGAGGGTCGAACACTCGCTCGACGCATCGACCGTCGTCTTCGCCCACGGATTCGCGCCCGCGAGCTCCGGCGATTCGAAACCACTGGCGTTCAACGTCAGCGAGAACATCGACGGTCCGTCGCCCGGGCTGGCGCGCGTGGCTGTCACGTCTTTGCCGTCGAGATCGTAGCGGCCTTCGTTGACGATATCGGTGACGATCAGCGTGAAGCCGCCGTTATCGCAGAGCGTGAGCGTGCGCTTGCAGTTGAACCCGCTGCCTTGCGTCGCGGCCTCGCATTCCCCGAGTGTGGCGAAGCCGTCGACGAGCTGCTCGAACGTTGTCGTCTCGAGGCTGCTGGAACCGCTACAGGATGCGAGCGTGATCGTGATCGCGAGATACAAACGCATGACGGACCGTCCAGCAAACGACGTGCCCGCGTAAGCGGTCGGATCGCCCCAGCTGGCTCTCAGAAAACTGTGAGGCCTCGCGACGACTACCGCGCTTCGGGCTTCCACACGAAGCCCGGCGCTACCTGCCCGATACCGGGAAACGGGAAGTGCCCGGAGAACACGCGCGTGTGATCGCGGGCGAGCTTCGCGAGTGTCTCCTGTCGCATCGCATCGGCGGCCGGCCGATCGCCATCGACCGCGAGCGACCACGCGGGACGCTGCACCGAGATGATCGAGTGATGCGCGACATCGCCGAGGAAGAACACCTTGTCGGCGTCGAGTCCGATCTCGTACGAGCTGTGGCCCGGCGTGTGCCCCGGCGTCGCGACCGCCTTCACGATCGGCAACACCTGCGCGCCTGGCTCGAACGCCGAGACCTTGGTCGCGACCGCGGCGAGGAAGCGCTTGCTCTGGTCGTCGGTGTTCGCCTGAAACGCGGCCCACTCGGGCGCCGACATGCGGATCGTCGCGGCGGGAAACGCGAGCGCGCCGGTCTCCGTCACGAGCCCGCCCATGTGATCACTGTGCGCGTGCGAGATGAAGATGTCGGTCACGGCGATCGGCGCGATCTTCGCGAGCGCGAGCGACTGCATCAGGTGCCCCGCGTCCGCGCCGAGCTCGCCCGCCACGCCGGTATCGAACAGGATCACGCGATCGCCGGCCTTCACGAGCAGACACTGGATGTCGAGCCGGATCTTGTCGCGAGGCAGCCCCGCCGCGGCGAGCAGGTCGGCGGTCTCGCTCGGCGGACGCCCTGCGCCGAGCAGCTGGCCGTCGTTCGGCACGACGAGGTGGCCATCCGCGAGCACGTACGCCTCGAGATGTCCGATCTGCACGCGCTCGGCACGGCCCGCCGTCTCGGCCGGCGCCTTCGGAGACGACGAGCCCGCGCAGGCAGCTGCGAGCAAGAGCACGAGCCGCTTCATCTCTCGCATCATCCGCCCGCGTGACCACGATGTCGCGCTCACTGCGCACAGTTGTCTGCAGTGAGCGCGCGCGATCCCCAGTGGCGCGCGTTCGGCTCGTCGACGACGATGCAGTCGATGCGTCTCGTCCTCGCGCTCGCGCTCCTCGGTTGCGGTTCGTCGTCGCCGTCCGTCGACGCGAGTGGTGGCGATGCGATCGCCCGCGTGCCCGGCTTCACCGCCGAGTACTTCGATCAGTATCGCGTGCTCGCGCGGACCGCCGTCGAGCCCGAGATCGATCACGTGTTCGAGACGGATCGATTCAGCGCGCGATACACCGGCGTGCTCGAGATCCCGACCGCCGGTCCATACACGTTCGCGATCGACGCCGACGACGGCACGCGCCTCTGGGTGAACGGCGCGCTCGTGATCGACGACTGGCGCGGTCACTTCGTCGAGCATCGCGAGGTGACCGTCGACCTGCCGGCGGGCGACGTCGACATCCGCCTCGACTACTTCGAGCTCGACCTCGACGCGCGTCTGAAGCTCTCGTGGACGCCGCAGACACCCGTGATGACCGCGCCGCCGATCGCGGGCGCACCGAAGCCGCCGTACGCGAACCCGGTCGTCGCGACCGATTGCCCCGATCCGGGTGTGCTCGCGACCGGCACGCCACCAACGTACTACGCGATCTGCACCGGCGGGCGCTTCCGGATCCGCCGCTCCTACGATCTCGTGATGTGGGAAGACACCGATGCGTTCGTGTTTCCGTCGGGCAAGCCGCCGTACGCGGCGAACGGCAACCGCAACTGGGCGCCCGAGCTTCACGAGGTCGGCGGCAAGTTCCTCGTCTATTACACGTCGGTCAACGCGGACAACGTACTGTCGATCGGCGTCGCGACGGCGAATTCGCCGACGGGCCCGTACGTCGATCGCGGCACGCCGCTCGTCGAGCATCCGCAGGGCGTGATCGATGCGACGTACGTCGCCGCCGGCGGGAAGCACTACCTCGCGTACAAGATCGATGGCAACTCCGTCGGTCAGCCGACGCCGATGTACCTACGCGAGCTCGCACCGAACGGGCTGTCGTTCGCCGCTGGCTCCGCGCAGATCGAGCTACTCCGCAACGCTGCAGGCACGTGGGAAGGCGGCGTTGTCGAGGCGCCGTGGATCGTCGAGCACGGCGGGATGTTCTATCTGTTCTACAGCGGCAACGTGTACGACGCGCGCTATCGCACGGGCGTCGCGCGCGCGAGCAGCGTCACCGGGCCGTACACGAAGTTCGCGGGCAATCCGATCCTGAAGAACGACGCGACGTGGGTCGGCCCGGGTCACGGCTCCGTCGTCGCGGTCGGCGCGAAGCACTACTTCGTCTATCACGCGTGGCGCAACAACGGCGGCGGCGGCAACGACACCGAAAAGGGCCGGCAGATCCTCGTCGACGAGATCGTGTGGCAAGACGGCTGGCCACGGATCAGCGACGGCACGCCGAGCGAAGGCGCGCGGCCATGGCCGGGCGAAACAAACTAGAGCGGCAGGAACACGTCGGTCTTGGGTACGCGCTTGGTGTCACCGACGATCTTCACGGTGCCGCCCTCTTGCCACGTCATGACGACCACGCGTGCGGCCGACAGCAGATGCGTGTCGGCGTGGCCCTGCAGCTTCACGGTGCCGAGCTCGTGGTCGACACTCTCGACGGCCGCGATGTCCCACAGCTTCTCGATCGCGTGCCGCCCATCGGTGGGATGCGCGTGTGGCCGTGGAAACACGATCGCGAGTGCGCCGGGGACCAGGTTCTTGCGCGTCGCGGGCACGGTTCGATACGCGGTGTACGGCCCACCGCGAAACGGATTGGTCGCGTTCGCCGGCGCCGCCGGCCCGTTCGGCCCGAACACGTGCAAGCTCGCCGAGCGCAGCGCGCCGCGCGCGCGGTGCTCGTCGTTCTCGGTGAACCACGCCTCCGCGAGCAAGCAGTGATCGTGCGCCGCGGTGCACGCGAAGTCGTTTGCGCGCACCTTCCAGTAACGCGCCTGTTCGTCCGGCCACCGGACCGGCTGATTGCCGGAGACACCGGCGCGCGGATCGGCAGGCTCCGACGGGTACGCCGGCAGTCCGTCGTAGCGGGCGGTCGGTGATGTCGGCTGCGCTTCCTGGATGCCGCCGAACACGCGCGGCTGGGGCGGCTGGGCCGATGTCGACGTGGTGGTGCTGATCGGAATGCAACCGACGAGGACGAGGAGCAGCGCGCGCATCACTTCACCTCCACGCCGGCGACGTGTGAGGGCACGGTGGCCTTGCCATCCGGCCACACGTACAGGACGACCTCGTCGATGATCTCGACGACCGCGCCCGGCTTCACCCCGGCCAGATACCGCGCGTCGACGGTCTGCGGCTTCGATGCGCGATTCTCGGTCGCCTGCTTGTAGCTCGTGCACCAGCTCTCGTAGATGAGCGTGCCGTTGCTGAGGATCTGGACGATCTTGTTGCTCTCCTTGCGCGTCGCGCAGTACGTGAACGTCTCCATCTTGGGGCTGAACGAGACCACGGCGGTATCGCCCTGCTTCTCGACCTTGCCCACCTTGCCGCGGCCCGAGGTCTTGTACGACGTCCCACCGCTCGAGAGCCAGTTGTTCGACACGCGCGGGAATTCGAGTCGGGCGTCGCGATCATCGAGCTCGATGCCCGCGTTCATGATCGTCGTGAGCGCCGTCGTGCGTGGACCGCGGAAGCCGGGCCAGCGATTCATCGCGTCCGCGAGCAACCTCACGAGCATGCCGCTCCCCTCGCCGCCCATCGCGCATTGCACGTACGCGAGCCCCGCGAGATACGCGTTCGGATCGTTCGCGATCGCGCCCGCCGCGCGTTCGTGCCGCACCCCTTGGTCGTCGACCGGCGCGAGCTTCTTCGCGGGGATCGTCGCGATCGCCGCGCTCAGTGCGGGCCACGTCTTGTCGATGCAGCCTGCATACGCGCGCCGCGAATTCGTGATGCGTGCATCGTCCATCGCGGTGACCAGCGCGTGCAGCTTCGGATCTGTCTTCGCCCACGCCGCGCGGCCCGCCGTCGCTGCGGCGAACACCGCCTGATAGCCGGGCTCCTTCGCGAGCGCTTCCTTCACCGTCGCCGCATGCGCGCGAAGCTTGACGTCGAGCTCCGCGAGATCCATCCGTAGCGCCATGCGCTCGTAGCCCGTGCTCCCCGCCGACGCGCGCAGCTCCGCTGCCAGCTTCTTGCGGTCGAGCGCGTCGAAGTCGCCCTGACAGATCGCCCACTCGACGGCACCGCGCCGCACGCGCAAGCAGTCGAGGATGTACGCGAACCGCCCGACCTCGGTCAGCTTGGTGCCGAACGCATCCGTGACGTAGTGACTGCTGTCATCCGCGCGCGAGATCGTCACGAACTGCTCGATGGGCGTCAGCGCCGTCCATGGCTTCTTCTGATCGACATCGAGCCCGCTCGTGCTCATCAACTTGCCCTGGTGCTCGCTGGCCCACGCCGCGGCGTCGGGCCAGTCGCTCTCGAGCATGTCGAGCCGAGTCATCATGCGCTTGCGCGCAGCCTCGACCTCGCGGACCCGCTGGGCCTCCTCCGAGCCGGGCTTCGCCTGACAGAGCGCCGAGACGATCGCCGGAACGGCCTCGCGTGGATCGCTGCTCGTCAGCGCGTCCTTCAATGACGCGTGCATCAGCTTTCCTTCGACGGGCTTGCACCAGGCAGCGGGCTGGGCCTCCGCACGGCCCGCGATCAAAGCAACGACAGCACAACTCGAGAGCAACAGTCGATTCATCGGATCCTCCGGGCGGGCCTTTCGCACGGCCCCGCGCGCGGATTCGTTGTTTCTTTCGATCCAAACCTGATCGTTCGATCCAGGTCGCGTCGTGCAGGCTCGCGGAATCACATGGCCGCGCGCGGGCACCGCGCTTGCTCAACAGCTGCACTTGCCGACGCGGCGCCACCCGAAGCCGCACCCGCCGAGCAGGCGCCGAAGAGGAACAAGACGGGCAAAGACACGGTCTCCTGCCCCTAATCATCGAAAGGCGCGCGCCGATCGCGTTGTCGATGTGCCGTCGTCGTCGCGTCGACGACGCCTACGCGAGCAAGGTCGTGATCTCGGGGCCGTGCGGGCCGATCAACACGGTGTGCTCGAACTGCGCCGACAGCGCGCCGTCGGCGGTGCGCACGGTCCAGCCGTCGGCGTCGGTGCGGATCGCCGATGTGCCCGCGTTGATCATCGGCTCGACGGTGAACGCCATGCCCTCGCGCAAGCGATGTCCGGTCTGCGGACGTCCCACGTGGGACACGTGCGGATCCATGTGCATCGCGCGGCCGATGCCGTGGCCGCCGTAGGCCTCGACAATGCTGCCCGCGTCGCCCACGTATTTCGTGATCGCGGCGCCGACATCGCCGAGCCGCCCTCCTGGTACCGCCGCCGCGATGCCAGCGTCGCGGGCGCCGCGGGCCAGCTCGACGAGTGCCCGCGCGTGTGGCGCGGCATCGCCGATCACGAACGTCGCCGAGGTGTCGCCGTGGTAGCCGTCGAGCTCGGTGGTGACATCGACGTTCACGATGTCTCCGTCGACCAGTCGGACGTGTGAGCTCGGCACGCCGTGGCACACGACGTCGTTGCGGCTGACGCACACCGCGGCGGGGAAGCCGTGATAGCCGAGCTGCGAGGGCCGGCCTCCCTGCGCCTCGGTGTGTGCGCGGACCAGGCGATCGATCTCCGCCGTCGTCATGCCGGGCGCGAGCCGTCCACCGACGTGCGCCAGGGTCGCGGCCGCCGCGCGACCCGCGCGCCGCATGCGCTCGCACTCGACGGGCGACAAGATCGTGATGGCCATGCGTGCACCGTGCGAGAGGCCGTCGTCGCGGTCCAATACCTTTTCGGACTCGATGCGTGCCGAACAATGCGGCATGATCACCGGCAATGAGCTTGCAGCAGTTGCAGTACTTCGTCGCTGTGGCGGAGGAGGAGCACGTCACGCGCGCAGCCGAGCGACTCCGCATCTCTCAGCCGCCGCTGAGCCGCCAGATCCAGGCGCTCGAGGACGAGCTCGGCCAGCCGCTGTTCGAGCGCCGCGGACGCGGCATCGTGCTCACCGAGTTCGGGCGCTACTTCGCGACCAAGGCGACCGCGATCCTCGAGCACGTCGCGAGCGTGGTCGCCGACAGCAAGCGCTGGCAGAGCTAGCGAAGCACTGCGGGCGCGAACATCAGCCGCTCTCGCTCGGTCGGCGTGTCGAGATGGGTGCCTTGACGATGTCGGAGATCCGTTCTGCGCCATCGCGTGCTTCCTGGATCGACTCGCGCATGTCGTTGTTCACGCCATGGAGCATCGTGAGTGCAACGTCGAGATTGCCGATCAGATAGCAGAGTGGATTATTGATCTCGTGACCGCCGCCCGCCGCGAGCGTTCCGAGCGCGGCCATGCGCTCGGCATGCATCAGCTGCGCTTGCAGTCGGTTGATCTGAGCGACGTCAGTCATCGATCCGACCATGCGAGTCGCCCGTCCCGCGGCGTCGCGCGAGATGAAGCCGCGGTCGAGAAAATCGACATACGTGCCGTCGCTGCGCTGAAACCGATAGCGATAGGACCATAACGACGCATCTCCTGCGAGCACGGCATCGAGGCACGCGAGCACTGCACGGCGCTCCATGGGATGCAGCCTGCTTTTCCACCAGCACGAGGTTTCTTCGACCGTGTCGTAACCGAGCACGCTGTAGACAGCCGCGTTCCACGTCAACCTGTCCGTCGTGAGGTCCCAGTCCCGCAACATGTCGTTGGTCGCCTGTGCGGCCAGGCGATAGCGCTCCTCGCTCCGCGCGAGCGCCTCTTCGGTCGCCCTTCGCTCGCTGATGTCGCGCGCGAAGAACACGACCGTCATCCCAGTGTCCGTGGTGCCGACCCGTTTGATGTCGGCAAAAAACCACCGACGTCCATCGCTGAGCTGGATCGGATACTCGAGGTGCTCTATCGCGCCGGTCGTATAGACACGTTGGACCATCGCCGTGAACGGTGCGCCGGCCTCCGGTCCCAGGACCTCGTCGATCGTCTTGCCGATCATCTCCTCGGCGGGCATGGCGAGCAGCGCGGGATCGTCCGCCCACGCGTTCAGGTAGCGGGCATCGCAGTCAAACTCGAGCACGAGCCCGCGGATACAGCCTGCAAGCGTGAGCAGCCGTTTGTCCTGGGACTCGTGCATTACCCACCGATCAATCGGCCGTAAGGTACCGGCGTGTTGCCGCGACTCCCCGCAGCGCACCCAAGCGAACCCGAGCCCGCCTTCGACGAGTTGCTCACTTCTTCACCCGGGTACGAGTCGCTGCTTGCTTCAAAACACCCTCTTTCACGTCGGCGCGCCACACCTTGAAGAGGCCGATGATCTTGTTCTGCTTGCGGCCCTTCGGAGTGGGCTCGATTTCCACCGTCGGATTCCCCCACTGATCCTCGCCGAACCCGACGATCTTACCTCGGACGTTCTTGTACTTCCCCATCAGAACGACATCACCAACCTTGAAGTACGTGGTGACAGTGGTCGCGGGCTTTCTCACGGGCGTCCCTCGTTTGTAGCTCAAGCCGAAAGCATCCGGCTCTCGAATGCGCCGACAGCGAGCCGTCGGCCGGTCGCCGACAACAGGCGAACGCTACTGGACCGTCGCGAGCAGGGACATCAGCCGCGCGCGCTCGATTGGCTTGTCGATACGTGCGGCACCGATCGTGTCGAGAAATTCCTGCGCACGCGGCGTGTAAGCTCCGCCGGTCATGAAGAACACCCGGCGCAACAGGCCGGGGTTCTTGCTGCGCAGCTCGTCGTACAGATCGATCCCGGTCATCTCGGGCATCATCACGTCGCACAGCACGAGATCAAACCGTTCGTGCGAGAGCAGCCGGTCGAGGCCGGCCCGCGCACTTGTCAAGGTCACGACATCGACGTTCTTGCCCAGCATGCGTCGGATGAACTTGCCGATCTGCACCTCGTCATCGATCACGAGCACGCGCGGCGTTCTCGCGAGGTTGGCGACGACGGGCGGCAACGTGACGGTGAACGAGGTGCCTTTTCCGACTTCCGTGCTGACGGTGATTTCACCGCCGAACTTCTGGATGATGCCGTGGCAGATCGAGAGTCCGAGTCCGGTGCCGGTACCAACCGCTTTCGTCGTGAAGAATGGATCGAAGACGCGACAAAGATTCTCTTGCGGAATGCCCGTCCCCGTATCCGAGATCGCGATCGCGACTCGCCCCTGCTCGTCGAGCCGCGTCGCCACGGTGATGACGTTCTTGTCTCGGCCGCCGTCGCCGATCGCTTGAATCGCGTTGATCAAGAGATTGAGAAACACTTGAACGAGCTGTGACTCGGTCGCGTTCACGTGCGGCACGGGTTCGAAGTGACAAACAACCGCGGCGCGATGCCGGCTCTCCTTCTCGGTCATGCGGATCGCAGAGTCGAGGACCGCGTGGACATCGACACTACGCAGCTCGTCATCGTCGGCGCGCGAGACCATCTTGAGTGACTTGACGATCTCGGAGATCCGTCCTGCACCATCGCGTGCCTCCTGGAGTGACTCGCGCAGATCGTCGCTGATGCCGTCGAACATCGTGAGCGCGATGTCGAGATTGCCGATCAGATAGCAGAGCGGATTGTTGATCTCGTGACCAACGCCGGCGGCGAGCGTGCCGAGCGCGGCCATGCGCTCGGCCTGCATCAGCTGCGCTTGCAGTCGTTTGATCTGCGTGACGTCGGTCATCGAACCGACCATGCGCGTCGCTCGCCCCGAGGCGTCGCGCGAGATGAAGCCGCGGTCGAGAAAATCGGCATACGTGCCGTCGGCGCGCTGGAAGCGATAGCGAGTGGACCACGACGACGCATTTCCCGCGAGCGCGGCATCGAGGCACGCGAGCACGGCACTGCGATCCATCGGATGCAGCCTGGTTTTCCACCAGCTCGCGCTTTCACCGACCGCCTCGTAACCGAGCACGCTGCAGACGGCCGCGTTCCACGTGACACCGTCCGTCGTGAGGTCCCAGTCCCACAACATGTCGTTCGTCGCCTGCGCGGCGAGTCGATAGCGCTCCTCGCTCCGCGCGAGCGCTTCTTCGGTCGCCTTTCGCTCGCTGATGTCGCGCGCAAAGAACACGACCGTCATTCCCGTGTCGGTCATGCCGACCCGTTTGATGTCGGCAAAGAACCACCGACGACCGCCACCGAGCTCGATCGGATACTCGAGGTGCTCCATCGTGCCGGTCGTGTAGACGCGTTGGACCATCGCCGTGAACGGCGCGCCGGCCTCCTGTCCGAGGACCTCGTCGATTGTCTTGCCGATCATCGCCTCGGCCGACATGGCGAGCAGCGCGGGGTCGTCCGCCCACGCGTTCAGGTAGCGGGCATCGCAGTCGAATTCGAGCACGATCCCGCGGATACAGCCTGCAAGTGTGAGCAGCCGCTTGTCCTGGGACTCGTGCATGAACCAACAGTCAATCGACCGTATGGTGCAGGCGTGTAGCTGCGACGTCGCCCTCACCGAACGGGCTCACCTAAGAGGATCTCGTGCCTCGTTCGTAGGCTCCGCAATGCGGAAGAATCGACGCGCGGTGGAGGTGGTCGCCGTCGCGATCTCCGACTCGTCGTGGCCGGTCGCACGGGCGAGTGCACGCACGATGTCGGACAGGTACGCCGGTTCGTTGCGGCGCTCGGACGGCGCGGGCTTGCGCGTGCGCGGCAACAGGAACGGCGCGTCGGTCTCGATCATCATGCGGTCGAGCGGAATCGCGCGCACGGCGTCGACGAGATCGGCGCCACGTCGCTCGTCGCAGATCCAGCCGGTGATGCCGATGTGGAGATCGAGCGCGAGGTATCGCTCGGCGGTCGCGCGCGTGCCGGTGAAGCAGTGGATGACACCGCCGGCGATGCGCGGCCGGTGGGCCGTGAGGATCGCGAGCATGTGCTCGGCCGCGTCACGCTCGTGCAGGAACACCGGCAATGCGAGCTCGGCGGCGAGCGCGAGCTGCGCCTCGAACCAGCGCTCCTGGACATCGCGCGGCGAGAAATCACGATTGAAGTCGAGCCCGCACTCGCCGATCGCCACGACCGCGCCATTGGCCGCGAGCGCACGGAGCGTGTCGATCGTGCGTTCGTCGCAGTCCTTCGCGTGATGCGGATGTACACCGGCGGTCGCGTACGCGCGGCGCGGCCGCGCCGCCGCAAGCTCGATCGCGCGCTCGCTGTCGTGGATCGTGGTGCCCGTGATGATCAGGGTGGCGACGCCGGCCGCCTCGCCGCGCGCGACGACGGCGTCGCGATCGCGATCGAACGAGCGATGCGTGAGGTTCACCCCGATATCGACCAGATCGCGCACCCGCGGAGTGTGGCACGACGCCGGGCCGGTTACGCCGATACGAATTCGACCGCGTCGCTCGGAACGACGCGCGCGAAGCGACGCAGCACGAATTCATGGTGCGCGATGATCTGGGCTGCGGACAGCACGGGATTGGCCGTGGTGGTGTGTGCGCCCGCGGCGAGCACGACCGAATAGCCCCGCGCGAACGCGCTGCGAACCGTGGTGTCGACACAGTCCTGCGTGGCGAATCCGCAGACGACGAGCTCGCGCCTGCCAGGAAACACCGCGAGCTGCGCGGCAAGCGTCGAGCCCATGAACGCATCGGGCTCGGTCTTCCCGACGATCACCTCGCCATGCACCGGCGCGATCGCGGCATGAAGCTCCCCGCCCGGCGCGCCCGCTTCCGACGCACTGCCCGGCTTGCCGAGGTGCTGCACGAAGATCACGGGAACGTCGGCTCGACGAGCTCGCTCCACCAGACGACACACGCGCGAGAGAAACTGCTCCGGCTCGTGAAGCGGCACCGGCAGCTGGAAGATCGCGTTCTGGACGTCGATCACGAGCAGCACCTGATTTGGATGTGCCTGCATGGTTGCGGTCCCCGCTACTGTCCGAGCGCCGCATAGCGAAACACGGTGTAGCGATACCGCTGGGCGTCGCGGATCTGCTTCGCGATCACGTCGTGCAGCTTGTCGTCCCAGCGCGTGTATTTGTCGACGAACTGCGCCGCCGCCGCCTTGTCACCCGCGTGCTGGATCGCGAGTACGCGACCGAGCAACTCGCTGACGGTGTCGTGATAGCGGCCGTAGTCGATCACGAGCTGATTGGTCGCGGCATCGAAGCGCAGCACGCCCTTCTCGAGGAAGAAGTTCCATTGCATGAGCTGCATCGTCTGGTACGGCTGATCGCGGCGCGGGCGATTGTTCTGCAGCACGCGACGGATGCCGGCGGCGTAGAGCGCGCGAAGCTTCGCGTCGTCGTAGTAGCCGCGCGCGCGGAGTGCCTTCGCGACGAACAGCGAGACGAGGTCGGCCTTCATCTCCTCGAGCAAGTCGGCCGTGTCGCCGAGCGCGTCGGCAAGCGTGCGGCCATCGCCGGTCGTGTCGACGCCGAGATAGTGACCGATCTCGTGCCACAGCGTGCGATGGAACGTGGCGTCGGCCGTGAGCTCGCTCTCGTGTGCCGGCGCGACCGCCGCGCGCCAGCTGTCCTCGACGCCGTCGAACAGCGTCGGGTCGCGCATGATATTCGCGCGGAGCAGGATCGTGCGGCCGTATCGACGCGCGATGTACGCTTCGTTCGGCAGGATTGTCGCGGTATTGGCGCCGCGTGTTTGACCGAAGTCTGCGATCACATCGTAGACACCGACGGGGATGCGGTCGCGCACCCGCTTCTGCTGCTTGTACGGAAGCGCATCCTCGAACGTCTGCAGATCTCCGAGCGCGGCGCGCACCGTCTCGGACTCGGCGGGACGTCGCGCGAGCAGGCTCAGCCCGAAGAACGTCTTCGCGCCGTGCAGCTCGTCGTCGTAGCTCTCGTACGCGCCGATCTGCACGTTGAGGTTGCGAAAGCTCGCGGTCACCCACGCTGCGTCGCCGGACTCGTAGTCATCGCTGAGTAGGTCGCGGCCGCGGTTGCGCAAGTAGCTCGCGAGCTCCGGATCGTCGCGGTCGACGGCATCCGCCGCGCTCGTGAGCAGGCCGTGAGCGCGCACGAGCCGGTCGGCGTACGCCACCGAATACGGCACGGCGTAGAGACCCGGCTTGCCGCGGAGCGCCTCGAGCTTGCTGCGTAGCCCGGGGTGCAGCGTATCGAGCACGGGATACCGATCGAGCGAGGAGAGATCCGCGGCGAGCGACGTGCTGTCCGCACGGCGGACAACGGCGCGCGGTGCGAGGAGCGCGTCCCGCTGCTCGGGATGTGCGGCGAGGAATGCGTCGAGCTCGGCGGCCTCGATGCCCCACGGATACACCGTCTTGCCCGGCGCGATCGGCCGCACGGCGAGAAACGCGACGCGCTGATTCTCGAGCGTGTTCGCGATCGGCCCCTGGAACAGGCCGTACAGCAGCTTCACGTGTTCTGCCTGCGGGGATTTGTCGAGGCGCGTGACGAGCGCTCGCGCGGCCGCGGCATCGATGTGGCGCTGCTCCTCGTAGAGCTCTTGCATGATCGCACCGACCTCGAGCAGCTTCGCGACCGCGGCGCGCTCGCCAGGCGTGAGGTGCGAGAGATCGGGTGCGAGCCGCACCGTCTGCGTCTTGTCGACGAGCGGCTGCATTTGCGCGACCGTCCACGCCCCGTCGAGGGTCAGCGCGGGCGCGGAAGCCTGCGTCCCGCCCGATGGTGCCGGAGATGGTTCGGGCCCACACGCGCCCGCGGCGATCAGCGCGATACCTCCGAGCAGCTTCAGCATGCCGCGACCCTACCGCGACTCGGGTGGCCGAAATCTTCGCGGCGCACGACGTAAGTGCTGCCTGTGCCGCGATAGCCTGCATCCATGACCGACGCGACGGCTGCAGCCATGATGCTGTTCTCTCCCGAGGGGCGTGCGAATCCGTATCCGGCCTACGCGACGCTGCGCGACGCGGGCTCGGTGATCAAGGCGCCGTTCGGCGGCTGGATGGTGACGCGCTACGAGACCGTGGATCGCGTGCTACGCAGCGCTTCGTTTCGAACGCCGCGCGGCTATCGCGATGCGGATGATCCGGCGGGACCGCCGCGCTTCGATGCGGCCACGGCGCTCGGGCTCCACCGCCGGCACTGGTTGATCTTTCAGTCGGGCGATGCGCACACGCGCGTCCGCAAGCTGATCATGAAGGTGTTCACGCCGCGCGCGGTTCGTGGGCTCGCGCCGCGCGTCGAAGCGCTCGTCGAGGCGCTGGTCGCGCAGATGGTCGAGCGCGCCACCTCCGAGGTGATCGCAGACCTCGCCTACCCGCTTCCCGCGACGGTGATCTGCGAGCTGCTGGGGATCCCGGCCGCCGACCGCGATCGCAATCGCGCGTGGGCGGCCGCGGTCGCTGCCACGATCGATCCGGTCTGCACCGACGCACAGATCAAGGTGGCCGTGCACGCGATGACCGAGTGGGACGCCTACATCCGAGCGCTCCTCGCGGATCTACGCAGCAAACCCGGCGACGCGCTCCTCGATGCGATGCTCGCCGTGGAAGAAGACGGCACGAGCCTCACCGAAGACGAGGTCGCGGCGAACGCGACGTTCCTGTTCCTGGCGGGACACGAGACGACGACGAACCTGATCGGAAACGGTCTCTACGCCCTCTTGCGGCATCCGGCGGAGCTCGCGCGCTTGCGCGCAAACCCGACGCTCATCGAGAACGCGATCGAAGAGCTCCTGCGCTTCGATTCGCCCGTACAGTTCGCGCCGCGCGTCGCGCTCGAGCGAACCGAGGTCGACGGCGTGACGCTCGAGAAGGAGATCCCGATCATGCTCGCGCTCGGCGCCGCGAATCGAGATCCGCGCCGCTACGAGCGCGCGGAAGAGCTCGACGTGACGCGCGCAGATCCGAAGCCACTCTCGTTCGGCGGTGGCCCGCACTTCTGCGTCGGTGCCGCGCTCGCGCGGCTCGAAGCGAAGCACGCGTTCACGGCGCTCCTCGCGCGGACGCGCAGCATCGAGCTCGCGACCGAGAGCGTGACGTGGCGATCTGCGCTCGCGCTGCGCTCGCTCGCCGAGCTCCGCGTGACGCTGCGCTGATCAGTGTGCGCAGAAGCAAACGCGCACACGAAGGCCGCACGCCCACACGCCAGAACGCATCGATCGTGTCGTGACCGCGGGCGAATGTCGCCCGCGATCCGGCAGAACGCGCGCGAGTTACGTCACCACGCGCGTCCGGCGCCCTTCGGAGAGCCTTCGTCGCGTGGCATGACGGGTGCTCATGCACTGCGTATGATTCGACTGCTCGTCACGGCTCTAACGTTCACATTGTTCACGGGTGTCGCGACTGCGGACCGCAAAGGTCGGGGCGACAAAGGTCGGGGCGACAATCGTCACGACAACCGTCCGGTCGTTCGCGAGCACCGCGGCGACAGTCGCGCGCAACCCCAAAATCGCGGCAACCGCCGCGTGGTCCACCGCGGACCGGTGCGCGCGAACAACGGACGGTTCGTGTTCGCAGGTGGCGTCACGCACGTGTACTCGCGTCCCGTCATTCGCGCTCGTTACACGAACCAGCGCGTCCGCCCGGCGTACGTCGTCGAGAACTTCACGCCCGTCCCGGGCTACGTCTGGGTTCGCGGTGGCTGGACCTGGAGCGGCGCCGAGTGGCGCTGGGGCGGCGGCTACTACGCGGCCGACCCGCAATACACGAACTACTACACCGACGGCTCGTTCGATCTGCGCGTCAACGTCAACATCGGCGGGTAACCGATGATCTCGTAGAGCGGTTCGACGAGAGCTCGCCGAGCGTGCACGCCGCCACGCCCTGCGTCGCGGGAGCCTTGGGGTAGACTCGTGCTCATGGCGCTCGCAGTCCCAAGCGATGACGATTACTCCGAGTGTGTTCAGACCTCAGAGCGCGTCGCGTGGAGCATCGACGACGTGCTGCCCGCCAGCCGCGAGCTGAACTTCGCGATCCCGTTCTTACCCGAAGCGCTCGTGCACTTGTCGACGGCGCCGATACCTGACGCGCACAAGCTCACGCTCAACCACATTCGCGCGCACAGCTACGTCAACCTCTTCGCTTTCGTCGAGGAGTACATCATCGCCACGGCGCTCCGGCATGCTCATGCGGAGCAGTTCGGTTCCGTGCCCGCGATGCGTGCATTGTTGCGCTTCGCAGACGAGGAGCTGAAGCATCAGCAACTGTTCTGGAGGTTTCGCGATGCATTCGCTCGCGGATTCGGGCATCCCTGCGACGTCTTGGACAACGCTGTCGAGGTTGCGGGGTACATCCTCACGAAGCCAGCGCTGAGCGTGATGCTCACGACGCTGCACCTGGAGCTGATCACCCAGCAGCATTATATCGATGCGATCAAGTCGCCGCCCGAAGCGACCGACTTGTCATTCCGGAGCATGTTCGAGCATCACTGGATCGAAGAGTCCCAGCATGCACGCATCGATGCACTCGAGATCGCGAAGCTGGCGGCACTCAGCTCTCCCGAGGCTACTGCCGACGCAGTCACGGAGTACGAAGACATCCTCGTGAACCTCGATGGCTTGTTGCTCAAGCAGGCCGATATGGATCGAGCAACCTTGGAACGCGCGACCGGTCACGAGATGTCGGCTGACCAACGCGCGGCGCTCGTTCGGCAGCAGCACAACTCCTATCGTCAGGACTTCATTCACTCCGGTCTGAGCAACGTAGCGTTTGGAAGGCTGATGCAGCGTCTGATCGGCGACGAAGGCCCTCGGCGTCTGGCACTCATCGCCGGCAAGTTCCGATGAGTGCGATGCAGGCCACGCAGGGGGGCTCGCCCTGGCTGACCATCGCGACCGAGAAGCTCGAGCGTGTTCTCGGTCCCGAGAGAGCCCCCGCCATCATCGACGAGATTCTCCGCGAGCTCGGTTTAGATACGCTCGAGTCACCGGAACAACTCGCGCTGTTCGGGCAGAGGCTCGCGCGTCGTGGCGGCTTCCTTTCTCCGTTGGGCGCGTCACTGCAGATCCAAGCAAGCATGCATCAGACCCGAGCCCGCATCTAACCCGCGACCCGCTCGACGGCAATCTATGCGCCGGCGAGCAGGCGCACCGCGGTCTCGCGGATCTGCTTCTTCTTCGCCGACGTCAACGGCTCGAGCACGGTGCGTGCGAGCTCGCGATGCTCCTTGAAGTAGCCGTCGAGGATCGGGAAGGCCTTCTTGTTCTCGAGGTAGAGCGCGAGGGCCGACGCGGCGGTCTCGGAGACGTATGCGGTGAGTGCGCGCGCGACGCCGACGACCATGCTCGTGCGCTGCGAGTAGGCCACGAGGGCCGGCAACGCCTCGTCGCGCAACGCCCCAGCGAGTGTCACCGCGTGCTCGTCCCAGCTCACGTGCCCGATCCGATTGCCGAGCTGCGCGAGCTCCGCAGGCGTCTGCACCGCGGCCAGGAGCCGCGTTGACGTCCAGTCCGACTCGACCACGTGCGCCACAGCATCGGCGCACAGCTCGCGCTCGTCGGGGAGCAGCAAGGCGAGGACTTCACGGCTCGCGTTGTACCGCTCCGATCTCGACCAGGCGGGCAATGCCTGCCGCGACGGATGCGTCACGAGAAAGTCGCGCGCGGCCTCGTAGTCGGCGGCGTGCGCGAGGTGCGCCCGCACGCGTGGCAGCATCGGATCGAGCAGCATCGTGACCGGGAAGCTCGGATCGGGGAGCCAACCACCCACGTGCGTGAAGATCTCGACGGCTCCGCGGGCACCGAAACGTGCGAACCAGCGGTCGATCATTCCATCGGCGAGCTTGTTGCCCGCCTTGCGACTACCGACGATCACGAACAGGTCCGCCTCGTCGGCGGGCGCGCCGTCGCCGCTCCCACGTTCGATCCACGCCGCGACGGACTCGCGCGGAACGATGCCCGCATCACGAGCCTCCACGGCGACCGCGAACAGCTTCTTGTCGGCGACTGGCTTTGCGGAGACCGGCTCCCCTTGGCCGCGCGCGGGAAGGCGAAACGCCTCGAGCTCCGAGGTCCACTTGAACATTGCGCAGGATGCTACTGCAGCGCCGTCTCGATACCGGAACGGCCAGGCGACGAAGTAGCGCTTGATGCGGAGCAGATGCCGCTACGCGAAGACGCCGCTTGCGATCGCAGCGAACGTCCGGTGCGGGGCCTCGCGATGCCCTACACTCGCGCGCGGGATTCGACGATGGCGAAAAAGAAAACAACCAAGCGCAAATCCGTCTCCACAAAGAACGCGACCAAGGCGCCGGCGAAGAAGGCGGCGCCGAAAACGAAGCCCGCAAAGAAGGTTGCGAAGCCTGCGAAGCGTGCGAAGCCTGCGAAGCCTGCGAAGTCGTCGCCGCCGGTCGACAATAGTCCCTCACCGATGATCGCCGCGCTCGAGCAACAGTTACTCCAGCAACCTGACGATGCGGCGACGTGGCAGGTCTATGCAGACGCGCTCCAGCAACGTAGTGATCCGCGCGGCGATGTGATCGTGCTCGGCGAACGTCTCCGCGCTGGCGAAACGAAGCTCGCCGCTCAGTATGCCGAGCGATGTCGGGCCGCGCGCTGGCCGCGTGGCGCACCGTTTCCGCGGATGTCTTACCGCGTGCGCTTCGAGCAGTTGATCGCCGAGCTGAAAGCGCACCCAGGCGTGACGGTGAAGAAGGCCGAAATCGCGGATGCGCGTCCAGACGACCTTGCTCGGTGGCAGGCCGTCGCCGGCCCCGCGTGGCCCGAGGGCATGACCGAGCTCTACTCCGAGGTCTCGAGCGTCGAGATCGAGTACACGGTGAACGGCTTCGAGTCGGTGAATGGAGCGATCAGCATCCCGACGCTCGATCTCTGGGATTATGAGCGGCTCGAAGGCCACTTGTGGTTCGACTTCTCCGAGCCCGAAAGTGCGCTGCATCGGATCCGTCCGATAGATTGCTTCGTGCCCGAGGCGTACACGGTCCTCTATCTGCGCGATAAAAAGTCACCCGCCGAGGTCGCTTATCACTACTGCGGCGAATCACTCGTGCCGGTCGGTCTGACGTATCGCGAGTGGGCCGAGTTGCTATTTCGCGCGCGTGGAGTTCTGTACTGGATCCAACTCGCAATCGGGCCGACGAAAGACCGCACGTGGGTCGGCGAAGGCATCGATCAGGTCGCGAAGATGTTTCCGGACTTCGATCCGACAACGATGTCCCCCAAGAGATCGTTCAAGGAAGTACCGCTGTAGCGCTCTCAATACCGGAACGGCCAGGCGACGAAGTAGCGCTTGATGCGGAGCCAGATGCCGAGCAGGCCGAGCGGCTCGATGACGAGGACGCCGATCACGAGGATCGAGAACAGCACCGAGGTCTGGAGGCCGGTCGGCAGGTCGCCGATCAAGGGCAAGCTGGGGCCGATGGTCTGCATCAGCTTGCCGAGGAAGACAAAGGCGATCGCGCCGGCGACCGCGCCCCACACGCTGCCGACGCCGCCGAGTACGATCATCGCGACGTACTCGATCGAGACGCCGAGGCCAAAGTACTCGACGGTGATCGTCCGCTGCTGGAGGGCGAACATGCCACCGGCGACGCCGGCGAAGAATGACGAGGCACCGAAGGCGAGGAGCTTGGTGCGGACGGGATTGACGCCGAGGGTGGCGGCGGCGAGATCGTGGTCGCGCACGGCGGCCATCGCGCGGCCGGCGTTGGAGCGCGCGAGGTTCTTCGCGGTCCACGCGGCGACGAGCGCGATCGCGACGAAGATGAAGTAGAGCTTCTGATCCCAGTCGAGGATCACCGGGCCGTAGGCCATGCGCTCGTAGACGTCGCGCATCTCGGCCGGGGTCTGGCCGAACGAGACGTACATGCCGGTGAACTTTTGGCCGCCCGTGCCCGAGAGCGCGGGATAGGATTCGAGGGTGTGCGCGACGAGGTAGAGCAGGCCGAGCGTGACGATCGCGAGGTAGAGGCCGCGCAGGCGGAGCGCGAACACACCCGCGGCGAGGCCGATCACGGTGGCAACCGCGCCGGCGATCGGCAGGCACAGCCAGAACGGCACCTGCCAGCGCTCGCCGAGGATCGCGGTGGTGAACGCGCCGATCGCGAGGAACGCCGCGTGGCCGAGGCTGATCTGGCCCGCGAAGCCGGTGAGGATCATCAGGCCGACCGCGCCGACGATCGCCACGAGCGCGTGGTTCCCGACGGTCAGCCACGATGCGCTCGCGGTGAACGGAAACCCGAGGAGGACGACGAGGCCGATCGCGATCCCGAGCTTGTGATAGCGGTCCGGGAACAGCCGGAGATCGTCCTGATACCGCGTGACGAGCGGGTGCGTCGGCATCAGAGGCGCTCCACGTCTTTGCTGCCGAGGAGGCCGTAGGGCCGGACCATCAGGAACAGGATCATCACGATGTACGGGAAGACGTCCTGGATGTTGCGGCCGAACGACCCGAGGTGCTTGCCGAGATAAACCGGGGCGAAGATCTCGGTGAGACCCAGGAGGAAGCCCGCGATCACGGTGCCGACCGGCGAGGTCAAGCCGCCGACGATCACCGCCGGGAACGCGCGGAACGCGATGATCAAGGTGCTCTCGTGCCCGAACATCGCGTGCTTCATCGCGGCGAACACGCCCGCGAGGCCGGCGAGCATGCCGGCGAGGAACCAGGTCGCGCCGAGGACGCGGCCGACCGGGATGCCGAGGGCGAGCGCGACCTCCTGGTCGGTGCTCGTCGCGCGCATGCCGATGCCGATCTTGCTGAACTTGAGCAGCGCGAAGAAGCCACCGAGCGCGATCACCGCGACGGCGATCTGCGCGAGGGTCTGATACGGCACGGCGGCCTCGCCGACGGCCAGCGCGGCCTCGCCGAACGGGTTCGCGATCGCGCGCGGCTGCACGCCCCAGATCACGATCGTGATCGCGCGCAGCAGCAGCGCCGCGAACAGCGTCAGGATGATCGTGACGAACACCGGGCGCCCGATCATCGGCCGCACGACCGCGCGCTCGATCACGACGGCGACGAAGCCCGTGATCATCATCGCGAAGGCGAGCGCGACCGGCCACGGCAGCCCGGCATCGCCGAGGCTCACCATCGAGAACGCCCCGATGCCGAGCAGCTCGCCGTGCGCGAAGTTGAACACGCGCGAGGCTCGATAGATCACCGAGAAACCGAGCGCGACCAGCGCGTACATCGCGCCGAGCGACAGCCCGGCCGCGGTCAGCATCACGATGTCGGTCACGGCTTCTCCCCGCTCGCTCGGCCGTACATCGACTCGATCAGGTCGCCGAACGTGGCCATCACCTCGCGGCGGCGGACTTTTTGTGTGGCGGTGAGCTCGCCGTCATCTTGCGAGAGCTCCTTCGGCAGGATCTTGAACGCCTTGACCTGCTCGACGGGAACCAGCAGCTCGTTCGCCGCCTCGATCGCACCCTTGACGAGATCGATCACCTCGGGTTTTGCCGCGAGGTCGGCGTACGACGTGTACGGCAGGCCGCGGCGCGTGGCCCAGTTGCCGACGTTATCGAGCTCGATCTGCACGAGCGCGCCGACGAACTTGCGGCGATCGCCGATGCTGATCGCCTCCTTGATGTACGGGCTGGTCTTGAGCGCGTTCTCGATCTTCTCGGGCGACAGGTTCTTGCCGCCCGCGGTGATGATGATGTCCTTCTTGCGGCCGGTGATCGTGAGGTAGCCGTCGCGGTCGATCTCGCCGATGTCGCCGGTGTGGAGCCAGCCGTCGGCGTCGATCGTCGCGGCGGTCGCCTCGGGCTGGTTCAGGTACCCGCAGAACACGTTCGGCCCGCGCACCAGGATCTCGCCGTCGTCGGCGAGCCGATGCTCGACGAGCGGGACCGACGTGCCGACCGTGCCGATCCGATTCGCACCGGGCAGGTTGATGTGGCTGATGCCGCCGCACTCGGTCTGGCCGTAGCCCTCGGAAATGCCGACGCCGATGCCGTGGTACCAGCGGATCAGATCGGCGCTGATCGGCGCGGCGCCGGTGAGGGCCCAGCGGCAGCGCCGCAGGCCGAGGCGTTCTTGTAGAGAGCGAAACACGAAGAAGTCGCCGAGCGCCCACACCAGGCGATCCGCGGCGGTCAGCGTGCCGGCGTTACGTCGCTTCGCGATCTCGATGCCCCGACGCGTGAAGAACTTGTAGAGCGTGCGCTTGAGCCACGACGAATCGAGCATCTTCACGGTGACGCCCGCGTTCATCTTCTCCCAGATCCGCGGCACCCCGAGGAAGATCGTCGGCGAGACCTCGCGCAGATCGGTCTGCACGGTCTCGAGGGACTCGCCGAAGTGCACGACCGCGCCCGAGGTCAGCGGCGTGAACATCGACACGATCTTCTCGGCGACGTGGCACAGCGGCAGGTACGACAGCACGGTGTCGCGATCCGTGAAGCCCATCTTCTCCTGGAACGGCTGCGCGACCTCGAGGATGTTGCGGCTCGAGATCATCGCGCCCTTCGGTGGACCGGTGGTCCCCGACGTGTAGACGACCATCGACGGCACAGCCGGATCGAGCTTCGCGAGCCGCTCGTCGAACGCCGGATCGACGAGGGCCTTGCCACGCGCGAGGAAGTCCTCCCACGGCATCAGGCGCGCATCACCGAGGTGGCTCGTGCCGCGCGGATCGAACACCACGACGTGCTTCACCGATGGCGTCTCGGCGGCGATCGCGACCGCCTTGTCGACCTGCTCCTGATCCTCGCAGAACAGCACGCTGCTGCCCGAGTCCTGCAGGATGTACGCGACATCGGCCGCCGGGTTGGTCTGATAGATGCCGACGCTGCGCGCCCCGAGCGCCTGGGCCGCGAGATCCGCGTACAGCCACTCGACGCGGTTATCGCTGAGGATCGCGACGTGATCGCCCGGCCGCACGCCGAGCTCGGCGAGCATCGCCGCCGCCGCGCGAACGTGCTCGTAGTAGCCGCGCCACGTGATCTCGCGCCACACGCCGAGCCGCTTCTCGCGCAGCGCCACGCGATCGCCGCGCACGCGGGCGTGAACCGCGAGCAAGCCCGGCATCGTCCGGCGGAGCGCCGCGTCGGTCACGACGAAGCCTCCAGCGCGCCGCCGATGTACGCCTCGATCACCGCGGGATCCACGCGGACTTCGTCGGGCGTGCCCTCGGCGATCTTGCGGCCGAAATCGAGCACCGCGACTCGATCCGCGAGGTCGAGCACGAACCGCAGCTCGTGCTCGATCAAGATCTGCGTGACGCCGAGCTCGGCCTTGATATCGAGGAGGTAGCGCGCCATCTCCTCGGTCTCCTCCTGGTTGAGGCCGGCGGTCGGCTCGTCGAGCAGCAGGAGCTTGGGCTCCATGCACAGCGCGCGGCCGAGCTCGACGCGCTTGCGCACGCCGTACGGCAGGATCTGCACCGGGGTCTTGCGATAGCGCTCGAGGTCGAGGAAGTCGATCACCTCCTCGGCGCGCGTACGGTGCGCGACCTCCTCGCGGCGCGTCGACGGCAGCCACAACAAGTTGCTCCAGAAGCTCGGTCGGTAGAGGTAGTGGCGACCGACCAGCAGGTTGTCGAGCACGGTCATGTTCTCGAACAGCGCCGTGTTCTGGAACATGCGCGCGACGCCGAGCGCGGCGATCTGGTGCGGCCGCAGCGCGGTTAGGTCGCGACCGTCGAGCGAGATGCCGCCGGCGCTCGGGTGGTACACGCCGGAGATGCAGTTGAACAGTGAGGTCTTGCCGGCGCCGTTCGGGCCGATCACGGCGAACAGCGCACCCTGCTCGATCGAGAGCGACAGGCCATCGAGCGCGCGCACGCCGGCGAACGCGAGGGTGAGGCCGTTGACCGCGAGCTTGCTCATGACAGCCAGCGCTTGCGGCGGCGGTAGAGCTTGACCTCGCGGTAGCTGCGCGCGGCCGAGCCGCCGAGGCCGAGATAGAACTCGCGGATGTCCTTGTCGGACTTGAGGTCGGCGGCCGTGCCGTCGAGAACGATCTTGCCGTTCTCCATGATGTAGCCGCGGTGCGCGAGATCGAGCGCCATCATCGCGTTCTGCTCGACGAGCAAGATCGCGACGCCCTCGGCGTTGATCTCGGTGATCAACCGCGCGACCTCGCGTTGCAGCTTCGGCGCGAGCCCGAGCGACGGCTCGTCGAGGAGCAGCAGCCGCGGCCGCGCGATCAGCGCGCGCGCGATCGCGAGCATCTGCTGCTCGCCGCCCGACAGGTAGCCCGCCTGCTGGCGCCGGCGATCGCCGAGGATCGGGAACCGCTTGCACAGCCGCTCGATCTCCTCGCCGGTGTCGGCGCGGGTCCGCCCGTACGCGCCGGCGCGCAGGTTCTCCTCGACGGTGAGGTCGGCGAGGATGCGCCGTCCCTCCATGACCTGCGCGATGCCGCCGCGCACGATCGCGTCCGCGCGCCGCGCGAGCAGATCCTCGCCTTGCCACGTCACCCTGCCCTTCGTCACCTTGCCGTGGTGCACGTCGAGCAGGCCCGTGATCGCGCGCAGGGTCGTCGTCTTCCCCGCACCGTTGGGGCCGAGTAACGCGACGATCCCGCCGTCGGGGACCTGAAGGCTCACGCCTTTCAGGACGAGGACGACGGAGTGATAGACGACCTCCAGGTTCGCGACCTCGAGCACGTCGGGAGCTACTTCGCCATCGCCTTCGGTTCCGCCCAGTCGGCGACCTTGGTCCAGCTCTTCTTCGCCATGTCGGGCTTGAGAATGCGCGTTCGCGTGCCGGTCACGTACGGCACCTTGGTCAGATCGATCGGCTGGACCAGCCCGCCCGCGTCCCACTTCTGGATCGTGTGCAGCGCCTTGATGACGCCCGCACGCGTCAGCTCGTTGGCCTCGATCGCGCGCTTGAGGACCTCGGCCTGCACGAGGCCCTGCACGTACGACGCGAGGATGTAGTAATCGGGTTCGCCCATCTCTTTTCCGTGCGCCTCCCACACCGCGAGGAACTCCTTCATGCCGGGCACGTCCTCACCCCAGTAGGTCAGGCCGGTCACCCAGTGATAGTTCGCGACCAGCGGCGGCGGGAGCTTGGCGAAGAACACGTCGACCCACGACGGCGTGTTGCCGATCCACACCGGCGCGTACTGCATCTTCGCCGCCGTGCCGAGGATGCCGGGCACGGCGCTCGGCAACACGGTGAGCAGCACGTGCGTCGCGCCGGCGTCCTTGAGCGCCTTCACCACCGCGGTGAAGTCCTGATCCGTCGGCTTGATCGTCTGCTCGGAGACCAGCTTCACCTTGTGGTGCTCGGCGCCCTTCTTCCAGCCGGCGGTGCCGTCCTCGCCGTAGTCGTCGCGCTGCGAGATGATGCCGGCCTTGACCTTGTCCGCGGCGCCCGCGGCCTCGACCACCCAGTCCATCGCGCGCATCGCCTCGACTTCGTACGACGGCCCGAGCGGCGGCGTGTTCTCGTTCTTCGCCATCAGCGACGACAGCGACGCCGGGAACGCGAGCATCTCGTCGCGCTTGAGATCCTCGAGCAGCGGCATCGTCGTCGGCGTGCCGAAGCTCGTCGTCAGGAGCAGGACGTTGTCCTTGATCTCCTTGTAGAGCTGCACCGATTGCTGCGGGTTGTAGCCGTGGTCCTTCTCGACGAGCTGGAGCTTCCAGCCCTCGGGCAACGCCTTGACCGTGCCGGCCTCGATCGCCTTGACCAGCAGGCGCTTCCCGTTGGCGAACACGACGCCGATCTGCTTGGCCGGCCCACTCTCGTCGTTGAGCGCGCCGATCCGGATCACCTTGGCAGCCGTATCGACGCCCGCCACCTTGGCAGGTTCCGGCGTCGCGGATCCCACCGCCGCCGAGCCCGGCGTGGCCGGCTTGTCCTTGTCCTTGTTGTCGACCTTTTTCCCGCACGCCGCCAAGACAGAGCTCAGCGCGCAGATCGTGAACAGGTGATTCATGGTGCGCATCGGCGGCGAGCTTAATGCGTCAGCGCGCCGGCTGCTGCTGCGTGGCGCAGTGAATGCTGCTTGTTGGCTCCTTCATCCTGGTGCAGGCTACGCGCCGGGAGGTCACGATGAGGATCCTGTTCATCGCCATGATCGTTGCCGCGTCTGCCTGCGGCTCGTCGCAATCGATGTCTGACGATTCCGGCGATGACGCGCCGCCGGGTTGTGGTGACGGCATCGTCGGTGCGAGCGAGCAATGCGACGACGGCAACGACAATCGCTTCGACGGTTGCCGCCCGGACTGCACGACCGTCGATCGCCTGATGCCGCCGGCGAACGCCTGGCAGTATTTCGACATCCCCGGCACCACCTGCATCGACGGCACCACCGCCGGCTTCAGCGTCAATTTCAATCCCTCCTCGACCAAGCTCGTCATCTTCCTCGAAGGCGGCGGCGCCTGCTTCAACCGGTTCTGCGAGAGCCTGTTCTCGCGCGGCCCCAACCAACCAGGCAACGGCGGCATCTTCGATCGCAACAACACCGCGAACCCGGTCAAGGACTGGACCTGGGTCTACATCCCCTACTGCTCCGGCGACGTATACGGCGGCCAAGGCGAGGCGATGCTCGCCAACAAGGTGCGCAAGTTCTACGGCTACACGAACCACACGGCCTTCCTCGAGCGCATCATTCCCAGCTTCGCGAGCGACCAGGTCCTCCTCACCGGCGCGAGCGCCGGTGGGTTCGGCGCCGCGGTCAACTACGCACAGACGCAACGCGCATTCGGTGACACGCCCGTCGTCCTCGTCGATGACTCGGGTCCTCCGATGTCCGCCGACGTCTTCCCGCCGTGCCTCCAAACCCTCTGGCGCACCACCTGGGGTCTCGACAAGACGATGCTCGCCGAGTGCGGCGCCGACTGCGACAACCCCAACGACTTCATCGGAGACCTCTTCGATCACGTGCGCCGCACGTTCCCGAACATGCGTGGTGGTCTGTTCTCGAGCGTCGGCGACCAAACGATCCGCACGTTCGCGGGATACGGCTGGGGCGGCGGCTACAACGTGTGCCAGGACATTCCGACAGCAGTCACCACGCCTGTCTATCAGGCCGGCCTCGATGCGCTCCGCGCGAACGCGATGACCATCGGCCCGAGCTTCGGCACCTTCTACATTCCTGGCAGCAGCCACACGATCCTGCGCTCGGCAAACGTCTACACGACGACCGCCGGAGGCAAGACGGTCGCACAGTGGCTCGCCGACACGATCAGCGGCACGACCTCGCACGTGGGCCCGTGAGCAAAACGCAGGGCTACACGTTCGTCGACGGTGAGGTGCGGTTCCAGAACATGATCGTCGACCGCGCCGATGCGGCGAGTGCACGCCGCATCCTCGACGGCGACGAAGCAGTCGAGGCCTACGGCGACGAGTACTGACCTTCGCACCACGACAGCTCGAGCCGCGAGGGCGATGGTAGTGTTGGCTCGATGCTGCTACGCGCGTTGAGCAAGGTCCTCGTCGCTGCCGCGCTCTCCGGATGCGGTGGACCCTCCGACAAAACAACTGCCGGAGCACCCATCGCCAAACGCACGCCACCCGATCTGACGCGCGACGCGAGTCCCGCGACACAGATCCACGGCGATGCGAGCTGGCGCTACATGCCGATGCCGGAAGTCGTCGACAAGGTGATGCCGCTCGGTCCGGACGACATGGCTACCTACGTCAAAACGGGCGGCTGGGTGCTCGTCGCCAACCGCTGCACGCCGGCGTGCACGTTTAAAAACGTCAAGCCCACCACCTTGATCGTCGTGGTCACGCGATCGGGTGCCTCACGCGAGTACGCGCTGGCCGACGCGCTCATCGCGCGTGACAGCTATGCCGCAAGCCTCGGCGCTGCGGCCGCGCGTGATCCCGTCCTGCAGGCATTCGACTACCTCGCGACGCTCGCATTCGACCGGTTCGGTATCTGGTTATCGCGCACCGGCGCGACCAGCGACGCGCTTCCCGCCGAGCTCACGCGCGACGCTCCGCGCATCCTGGATCGAGCCCAAGCCGACGCGTTTAACAAGGCGGTCTTCGCCGCCGAGGCCGCGCCCGCCGGCTTCCTCCCGCACCAGGACCCGATGTCCCGCGAGACGGCCATCGACTACAAGCCGCTCGCGGTCGGCTGGCTCGTCCGGACGACCACACAACCACCGCCAGGTTGCAGCGATGGTGCACGGCCAGGCAGCACGGCTGCGGTGGTGATCGGCCCCGACGTCCACGTCCTGCATTCCAAAGCCGCGATGGGTGGTCACTGTCATGGCCGCCGTCCGCCGGGCTTCGCGATGCCGACCGGAGACGCACCTGCCGACCCGATCGCGCGCTACTACGTCGCGGCCGCGCACCTCGAAGCAGCGAGCGTCGAGGCGTTCGATCTCCTCGCCGCCGAGCTCGCCGCGCTCGGCGCGCCCGTCGCACTCGTCGAGCGTGCGCGAGCGGCGAGTGTCGACGAGGTTCGCCACGCCGCGTTTGCTCGCGCGCGCGCGGTGGCTGCGGGTGCCACGCTCGAGCCCACCCCGATCGGGACCCGGCGGCCGCGCGACGCCTTCGCGATCGCCCTCGACAACGCCGTCGAGGGCTGCGTCCACGAAGCGTTCGCCGCCGTGGTCAACGGCTTTCAGGCGGCCGCGCTCGCCGCGCGCAACGATGATCTCGCACACGAGCTCGCCGCGATCGCGAACGACGAGCTCGAACACGGTCAGCTCGCGTGGGATCTCGCGGCATGGCTCGAGCCCCTCCTCTCCCCCGATCACCGCGATGCCGTCGAGTCGGCGCGCCGGTACGCACTCGACAGCTTGATCGTTCACGCGGATCAGGCGGCGACGGGAAGCATCGGTCGCGACATCGCGAGCCGGCACGCGCTCGGCCTCCCGAGCCCCGAGCAGGCTGCCGCACTCGCACGCGGGTTCGCCGGCGCCCGCCGCGCGTAGCTATCGGCTCGTCTTCGGCGCGATCTGCCAGATCGGAACGTGCTCACCGCTCGCCACCGTCTCGTCGTGACGAAACCCCACGACCTCCATCGCGTACGTCGGCGCGAGTGCATAGATGTGATCGACCTCCGCCTTCGGCCCGCCGGCCTTGGCCTGCGCCTTCTGGAGCTGCGCGAGGAGCGTGCGTACTCGCCACGGCACCGCCCCTTCGAACGTCGGCGCCGTCACGCCATCGCGACCGTCGTAGGCGACCGACCACAGCTCGCTGCCGCCGCCGAACATGACGAGCTCGAACGCCATCGCCGCGTCGTCGGTGAACAGATAGACGACCTCACCGCCGTCTGACAGTGCCGCCGCCGCCGCTCGCTTCACCTTGTCCATGTGATCAAAGCCGTCGCCGATCACGACCAGCCAGTCGTCGACCTCGAGCGCGTACAGGCCGTTGTCGTAGACCTCCTCGACGAGCTCGCCGACGACCTTGAGCCGCAAGCGACCGAGCACGTCGTCGCGCTCGCGGTTTCGTGTGGCGAGCCACCGGCAGCGAAATCGCATCGGGCGACGTCAAGCCTAGCAGCATCCCCTCGACAAGGAAGCTCGCAGCTGTCGCTCGGTGTCCTCTCGCTACGAACCTGACCGCGCGTGCTCGATCGCAGCCTTTGCGGCGGCGATACCGATGGTGACGCGCGTCTTCGCGGCGAGCGCGAGCGCCGTTTGGTAGTGCTCGAGCGCTTCCTCGCGCGCACCCGACTTCTCGAGCCCGCCGCCGAGGGCGAGATGTGCCCACAGCAGGCCGAGCGGATGTCCGATCTGCGTTGCAAGCGCGAGCGCGCGACGGTAGCGAACAAGCGCGGCGTCGATCGCACCCTCCTGCAGGTCGATGTTCGCGATCGCGATGTGCGCGGCCGGTACGAGGCGCGCAAACCCGAGCTGCTCGCGCAGCGCGAGCGAGCGCGTGAAGCCGCGCCGCGCCGATGCAAGATCCCCGCGGTCGGCGGCGATACCCGCAAGGTGGCGCTCCGCGTAGGCGGTGATCGCGTCGTCGCGAGCCTCGAGCGCGTGGCGGTAGTACGTCGATGCCGTCGACAGATCACCCTCCTGCTCGTACGTGAGCCCGACGTGGAACGTCGCCTCGGCGATCCCAACGGCGTCGCCCGCGGCCCGATACGCGGCCACCGCCCGCTCGAACGCGGCGCGCGGCACCGCGAAGTCGACCGCTCCGGCCCACAGTTTGTGGGCGTAGTGCAGCATACCCTCGGCATCGATCGCGACGGGGAGCGCGTGTCGCGCGCCGGCCGCACGCGCCGCTTGCTGTGCCTCGCGCGCCTCCGCGATTCCCTCTACATAGCCGGCGTTGGTGGCGAGGGCCTCGGTCCCCGCCAAGCGCGCGAGCTCGGCGAGCAACTCGGCGGAGGCAACGCGATCTCCGCGCGCGTCGGCGAGCGCATGCGAGAGCTCGGTGCGCGCCGCTACGAGCTCGCCGCGGTGGTCGAGAACACGCGCCGCGGCGATCGAGGTTGTCGGCCGCCGGGCAGCACCGCCGCACGCGATGACGAGGATCAGGAAGAGTCGGAGCACGCGAGCATCTTGCGCCGATCTTGATATCCACGGTCGTGATGTTTGCTGATACTGCTCATCACAGCCGTGAATCTCTTCTCGATCGACCTCAACCTGCTGCTCGTGCTGCACACGGTGATCCACGAGCGGAGCGTGACCCGGGCGGCCCGCCGGATGAATCTGACGCAGCCAGCGGTCAGCAACGCACTCGCTCGCCTGCGTGTCGTGCTCGGCGATCGCCTCCTGGTGCGTGCCGGCCGCTCGCTCGAACCGACGCCGCGCGTCGCCGAGATGCTGCCGCGGCTCGCTGCCGCGCTCGGCGAGCTGGCGGTCGTCGTCGAGGCGAGGTTCGATCCCGCGACGACGACACGAACGTTCACGCTTGCCGACAGCGAGGAGCTCTCCGTGCTCCCGCGGTTCGCCGCGGCGTTCGCCCGTGGATTCCCGCAAGCGCGACTTCGGCTGGTCACGGTCGACGACGTTCCGGGTGCGCTCGCTTCGGGCGTCGCCGATGCGGCCCTCGGTCCGGTCGCACGAACCGGTGGGGGTCTCGTGCGCCGCGTCCTGTATGCGGATCGCATGGTGCGTGTCGTGCGCCGACGTCATCCGCACGCGCGGTCGCCGTCGCGGCTCGCAAAGACGCCGCAGATCGTCGTGCAGAGCGAGCTCGGTCGCCCACTGCCGGCATCCGGGGCGCGCGTCGCGATGGTGATGCCCGACTACATGAGCGCCGCGCTAGCCGTCAGCGAGTGCGATCTCATCACGACGCTGCCGCAACGGTTCGCGACCTCGATCAGCAAGCTCTTGCCGCTTACTCTGATCGGACCAACAACAGCATCGTCACCGATCGCGCTCTACTGGCACGAGCGCACGCACGGCGATCCCGGTGCCGCGCAGTTTCGCGACCTCCTGGTGGCCGCCGTTCGTTAGGGCGTGCCGTGCTCGGCTCATCGCGTACGCTCCTCCCATGAAAGCGCTGCTCGTGCTGGCGATGGTGTTACTGAGCCCGCTGCCCGGTCACGCCCGCGGAATCTACTTCCAGATCAAGGGCGATCCGCGCATCGCAGAGACGACTCGCATCGTGAGCCGTTGCATGCCAGCGCTCGAAGCGCGAGAGACCAAGAACGGGCAGAAGCTCGTCACCTGTCGTCCCGCCAACGGAGGTCACCTCGTCGGGCTGATGGACGGGCGCGGCGTCCGGCTAAGGTTCTTCACGTCAACGGGCACCCTCGCATGGCAACGCGTCATCGACGGAATCATCGCATTCGCCGATGAAATGATGCTCGTGTTCGAGAGCCCCGGGGGATATCGCGTTGTCTGGCTCGCCGAAAAGGACGGCCGGACGACGCGCGATGTCCGGTTCAGGAAGCTGTCGAAGCGCGACACTCCGCAGGACGACTTCCGGTGCGGCGATCTCGTCGATCAGTGGCTGCGCTCGAACGAGAAGCCCGCGCGTCTCGCCCAGGTCTGCACTGTGCTCGATTAAGTCCCGCTCGACGGGGCGCGGCGGCGAACGACGGCTATTGGAAGACGTACACCGCGCCGGAATTCATCGCCGTATTGGTTTGTGCGGCCGACATACCGGCGCTGTCTTCGCGGCTCGCACCGACGATGACGGTGTCTTTCGAGAGTCCCACGGAGAAGCCGAAGAGGTCGGATGCGTCTGGTTGCGAGGCCTTGATATAGACCTCTTGCGTCCACGCAAGGCCCCGCCGGACAAACACGAAGACAGCACCGGAGTTCTCAGAAGCCAAGCTCTGCTCATCGCCGCCCACGCCGTCGGCGCTGCTGTCTTCGGAGTATGAGCCGACGACCAGCGTATCGGCCTCGACAGCCACCTTGAATCCAAAGTTCGCCTGCCGCTGCGGAAATCTCGGCTTGAGGTACTGCTGTTGCGTCCATTGACCGCCCGCACGGCTGAAGACGTAGACCGCACCAACCTCTGCCTCGGAGTTGTCAGTCTGCGCGCCAATGCTGCGTTCGTGGTCCGCCCCGACGACGAGTGTGTCGGCGTCGATGTCGACGCTGATGCCGAACAGATCGCCGGCGTCGGTGTTCGATGCCTTGATGTAGTTCTGCAAGTTCCAGCTCGTCCCGCTGCGGATGAACGCGTACACCGCACCGGCGTTTGCGGCGCTGTTGTCATTCTGGTTGCCGCTCGTTCCAGTACCAGCACCGTCCTCACCGGTTGCACCGACGGCGAGCGAATCGCTATCGACCGCGACCGCGGCTCCGAACTCATCGAACGCTCCGGGATTTGGCGCCTTGATATAGGAGCCGAACGTCCACGTCGTCCCCGTACGGGAATAGAAATACACCGCGCCGGCATTGCTCGCGCTGTTATCCAACTCGTTCGTCGATGCCGAGTCTTCGTTGGGCGCACCGATCAACAACCGGTTGTTGTCGATCGCGACGCTCGTCCCGAACAGATCGCCAGAACCGGTGTTCGAAGCCTTGAGATACGCCTGCAACGACCAAGTTGTGCCCGTGCGCACGAAGACGTACGCGGCACCCGACTCGTCGAGACCGTTGTTGGTGCCGTCGCCGCCGACGCCGCTCGCGTTGCTGTCCTCGAGGGGTGCTCCCACGACGAGGGTGTCGTCCTCCAACGCGACGGCAGCGCCGAAGTTGTCGCCCGCATCTTGGTTCGGCGCGTAAATGGTTTGTTGAAGGGCCCAGGTCGTGCCGGTTCGCAAATACACGTACACCGCGCCGCAATTAGTGACGGCATCACTCGCACCATCGTCAAGCGGCGCTCCGACGACCAACGTGTCCATATGGATCTCGCTCACCGTCCCGAACTGATCTTCCACATCGACATCGCCAGCCTTCAGGTATGCCTGCTGCTGGAGCCCAGCCCCGCGCGAGATATTGATCTTGTATTCCTGCGATGCGCCGCCGTCCTTCGCGCGCACGGTGATCGTCAGCGTGTTGTCTCCGAGGAAGAGCGTCGCTGGCATCGAATCGACACCGCTCGTGATCGTAACGGCATCGATCGTGAGCGTTACATCCGCCGGGCTCTTCGCCGTGGCAGCGATGACCACGCTCGCCACCTTGAGCGGAACACCGACATCATATGTGAACGTGTCCTCGGCGAGGGTGACCGCTTGGCTCTGGCTACCCGTGCGGATCACGAGGGATTCGAGGAGCAGCGACAAATCCCCATCGCCGCAGACGTTCGCGACACAACGCTGACCGCTGGGACACTCTCCGCTCTCGCTGCACGGACGACCCTTGGGAATTTCACCGCTGAAGCATGCGCCCACCATCATGAGCATGAGCACGAGTCCCGTTCTCAAAACGCCCCCGCCAGTGCCATGCCCCGCCCGGATGGGACCACTCGCAATGCGGTTGGGCTCGACTCGCGATCGCGACTCGCAAAGTAGAGGACGGTCCCCGTCGCGATCGCAGCCACTCCGAGGCCGGAGAACACGTAGAACTTCGTCTCCGCGGACTCACCCTCGTCGATCCGATCGGGCAGGTTCGCCAGCTCTGCGTCCGTCCATGGACGATCGCGATTGAGATCGTCATCGACCGATCGGGCATTCAGGCCGAACTTGATCCCGACGACGAGCGAGATGAGCCCACCCGCCGCCACGCCGATCCCCGCATAGCGAAGACTTCGTTTGTTGCCGCCCCGATCGTCAGCCTCAGGCTGCGTTGTCACGCGTTGAATCTCCGGTTGCGCAGGGGGAGTCGCCAGCGGTTGTGCCACCGGCGGTTCGACTTCCGGTGTCACGGTGGGTGCTGCCGGTACGGGAGCTGGTGGAGTTGGGGAGGCAAGATCGGGAGGCGCAACCTCACTCGATGCGGTCGTGCTCGGCGCGGTGTCATCGAGCTCGAGCGTGATCTGCACGATCCAGTTCTTCGCCGAAGCTGCCTTGACGTGATTCGGCTCCGCGCGCACGAACTCCTTGTAGTAACGAAGCGCCGATCGCTTATCGCCGGAGAGCCGATAGGCTTCGGCAATGTTGAAGAAGATGAAGCCCTCGCCCCACAGGCGATGAGCTTCGAGGAACGCCACGAGCGCATGCTGATAGTCGCCCCGCTGGGCGTGCGTCGCACCTTGTCGGAGCAACTCCTTGGCTTGCGCGACCGCTGGCGGTCTTGGCGTGGCTTGATCGGCGACTGCCGTGCCGCTGATGGCCAGCACGAGTGCAATTGCACCCGCCCTTAGCTGACGGGCTACTTGTCGAGGATCCATTCACCACCCTGCGAGCCTTTGGTTGATTTCGGATTGGGCCGACCCTTCGTCGAGGGTTTCGGCGGATGCTTTGACGTTTGCTCCGTCACCTGCACGGCGGGTCTCAGCTTGATCGTTTGCCTACCCGACTGCTGGAGATCGAAGCTGATGACCTCGGGGACCGAATCGGCAGTCCTGACGACGAAGCGCGCCTGACCGCTGCCGGCCGTCACGGTCGTCCTGAAGGGTGTCTCTCCCAGATACCGACCATCCGCCTCTACACATTCGCGGACGATGGCTCCGACTCGATCTCGAGCGTGAGGATCGCTGGAGAGGGTGACTTCGCCGCCGCCTCCGGCAGCGGCGCATCAACGAGGCGCGGTGCAGAACCATGACCCGCTGCGTTCCCGCGAAGCGCCAATACGGCGAACACGCCAGCGATCACGATCGTGACGCCAACACCGGCGTAGAGCGGCCAGCGAACAGCGCGGCCAGGTGCTGGCTCCTTGGCCCCGGTTGCAGACGATAGCGTGGTTGGTTTGGCAGGGGCCGGCGTTCGGAGTACGGGCGCGTGCGACAGGTCCGTCTCTGCAACCGCAGCACGCGCGCCGCCTCCGGTCGTGGTGAGCATCTGATCGAAAGCGTCGCGCAACGCCCGAATCGTCGGTCGCTGCGCTCCGTCGCGATCCATGCACCGGCGGATGAGGTGTCGAATGCCCGATGGTGCGTCCGGTCGTAGCAGATCGAGGTCCGGCGGACTGTCGTGACAGATCTTGTAGAGAAGCATCGGGATCGTGTCTGCGACGAATGGCGGAGTGGCGGTCGCCATCTCGAACATGATCGCGCCGAGCGCCCAGATGTCAGTCGGAGGTCCGATTTTCGACCCATCACCGGCGATCTGCTCGGGCGCCATGTACTGAGGCGTGCCGATCACCTGCGCAGGGCTCGTCAAGGGTGCCTTCGAGTCCAGAATCTTCGCGATGCCGAAGTCGAGCAGCTTGACTTGCTCGGAATCACCCGCCCGCGCGATGAACACGTTCGGCGGCTTGAGATCACGGTGCACGATCCCAGCGCGATGCGCTGTGTCGAGCGCAGAAACGATCTGGTGGCACAGCGGACCGATCTCGCTCCATGCGAGGCGTCCCTTGCGCTCGACGCGTGCCGCGAGGTCCTCACCCTCGAGGTACTCCATGATCATGCATGGCGATCCGTCGGGAAGCACTTCGAAGCCGACGACCTGCACGACGTTGGGATGCTGAAGCCGGGCGACCGCATCGACCTCACGGTGGAATCGTGCGAGTGCCTCGGTGTTCGCGGCGAGGTCACGTACAAGGACCTTCGCAGCAAACCGGCGGCGCAGCGTTCGATGCACCACCTCGTAGATCACACCCATCCCACCTCTACCGATCCGCCGGACGACTTCGTAGCGATCGGCGATAATTGTCCCCACCAACGGATCTGCGCCCTCGTCCATCACCCCGAGCTAACACTATCGTAGTCGGCACTTGGGAAGGCGATGATCTGCTGCTGACTAACCCGCGACTACCTCACGATTGTGTGGGGGACCTCCGCAGTCGTTCGACGCGATACGTGGAAGAACGCCGCGGATTCGCGCATGCGGACGTCGCAAAGCTCTCTCGAGGCTCACCGGTTCCGGCTGATCACTCCGCGTTCGTCGTCACGCCCGCGCCCCACCACGTCACGGTGCCCTGCTCGACGAGCGTGCCGGCCCCGGTCGTCAAGTCGATCAGGACGAACTTCCGGCTGTTCGTGAAGCCGTAGACCGAACCGTTCCAATAGCCAAGCCCGAAGACATCGAAGAAGCCGGTATCGCCGATCACTGTCGTGGTGCCAGTCGCGACATCGACGCGCGCGAGGTGATCCGTGGTGTCGCTCATGCGGCGCACGGCCGCGAACGTGCCGACGCCGCGCACGGCGACGAGATCGCCGGCGGACTGCACGCCTCCACCATAGCGAGCGATGCGGTTCGACATGCCGGTCGCGGCATCGATCTGGTAGAGCTCGCCCATCACGGTCGTACCGACAAGGATATCTTCGTCTCCCGACGGGACGAACGAGAGCCCGTTGAAGTCGCGTGGCAGCGGCGCCAGCAGCTCGCACGCAGCGGTTTCCGCATCGATGCGGTACACGTTGTCGAATGTCACGCCGATCAATACGCCGCTTTGATCGATCGCGATGTCGGTCATCGGCTCTGCCGCGCAAGGCCCGTTGAACGCGCCCACCGACGTCACTGCGCGCGTCATCGGATCGATTCGATACAGCTCTCGTGGACTGTTCGCGTAGACAAGGCCGCTCGCCGACCTCGCGTCGCTCGGCGGAAGCATCGTCGTGTCGTCGGTGATGCCACCGACGACCGGCTCGAAGCCGAGCCGGCCGCACGCTGCAACGAGCAGCATCGCGATGCGCCACACGCCTCTACAGTAGCCGTTCTACTCCGCGGGCGGGCGAGGTCGCTTGCCCGCGACGAAGGTCTCGGTGCGCATACCCCACCATCTGCGCGCCAGTAGGTCCACGCCCCGTCGCGCTTACCGTTCACGTACGCGCCCGTCGACGCGCGTGCGCCGTTCGGGTGGTAGCTCGTCCACAGCCCCGAGTACGGGCGCACAAACACAAGGCGCGCCGCTCCTGGTAGTCACTGCCCGAAACGGTGCTTGGGGTGGGCCGATTTGCGCGGCGTGCACCCAGCGACGAGCAGGAGCTCCAAAAAGCCAATGCCGAACAGCGTCGGCTCGAGCCAGGACGTCCTGTGCATCGCCAGCACGAACGCGGCACCGCAGGCGACCGCGATCCCGGCTGCCACAGCGGCGACGTGGCGCGCGCGCGGGTGATGCAGTGCGAACAGGGTCGCAGCGACCGCTTGCGTCCCACCGATGAGGATCGCGAGCATCAGGCCGATCTCGCGAAACGAGCCGAACGGCGATCCGGCAAGCAACTCGGGCGAGAGCCGAACAGCGCGGCCATCGGCTCCTTGGATCAGCATGATCCCGACGATGACCATGCCGATCGCCGCGCACACCAGCACCCCGATCAAGGCGTGGCGCGGTCCTCTGATCTCGGTACGCTTTCGCTGGTTCTCGGGATGGGGCCCCGGTTTGTCGCGGGTTCGGTCGGAGGCGCTCATGCGTCGTCGGTATACCGGCGTCTCGACCGACGTGCTACTGGAGTCCGTGTCGGATCATCGTTGCCGACGGCAGTCACGCTCAGCTGTTCCACCGCGATGGTCCTGCGAACGACGTCGGAGATGCGCCCGTGACGTACGAGCTGCGAACGACACGCTGCGCGGAGCAAGGTCACCCGGAGTGTGTGCTCGCCTTCGACGATCCGTCGCTCGCAGAGCAAGGCGCGTACTGGATTGGCGAGATCGAGCGCGGCATCTCGGAAGGTCAAACGTTCGAGGTCGGCATGATCCCCAGCCTCGACGGATGGCCCGTGCATCCGGTACCGAGACCCGATGGTGCGCTCGCGCTGCACGCGCGTGTGCTCGAGAACTACCGCAACGTCCGCACGGTCGCACACCTCGACGATCACGCGCGCCTCGCGCAGGCCCAGCGCAGGTTCGCGACGAGATACGCCACGTTCGATCCGCCGCACTGGCTGATGTCCGTCACGCTGTGCCCGCGCTGGAACTACGGGAGCCCGGTACTGACGCGGGAAGCGATCGAGAAACCACAGCTCGTGCACTATCTAGGACTGCCGCCAGGGCATCGGATCGATACGCTGTTCGGAGAACCGGATGTCGAGGCATTCGACGTCGAATACGGCCACGACATGGCGCGGTACGCGAGCCTTCACGGTTCGGGGCATCTGCTGCGCAAGGTCGAGCCCGCTGCCGGCGACGATGCGGCGATCGATCTCGACTTCGAGCGCGACGCGGACATGTTCGACGAGCATGCGCGATATGGGGCGCACGAGCGGCTGCGCGAGCGCTATGGGCTGAGCGAGACCGCCGCGCGCGCGACGTTCGCTCGCGCGAGCTCATATGACAGGTTGCTCGAGCTCGCTCGGTGGCGCGTTCGCGACAAGCTCACGCCGGAGCAGCGCGTGGTCATCGAGGCCGCGCTCGATGTTGCCGATCGGGATCGATGGCAGGCCATCAACGATGCCGCGCGCAAGCTCGTGCCGCTCACCGGCACGCCGTTCATCGCGTGGAAGCCGATTGTCGAGGAATTCGACAAGCTACTCGAGCGCGCGAAGCGGTCGCGAGACGAGGGGTGATGCTGCCCCCGCTGGCTCCGGATCATAGGGATCACTCAGACCATCATGGCGATGAATGATCCGCAGCTTGCCGAGCGCCATGAGCGCGCACCGAAGCGCTAAGTACTCGTTCACGCGGCGTTCGATTTTTTTTCGTGACGTTCGGAATGGAGCCGGCTCTACCGATGAGAACCTATGTCCAACGAGCGCGAGCGCGGAGCAGAACGCGATAAGACACCGCGGCGAGCGGATGCCTCGCGTGCGAGCAACGCGCCCGGCCGTACGAGCGACAGCGCGGGGCTGCGCACGCCGACCGCGCCGGTCGCATCGGGGATCCTGACACGGCCCGATGCCGATGCGGATGCGGCGGTCGATCGAGCTTCGGCATCATCGGGTCAAGGGCTGCCGGAAGACTTGCGATCGCGCTTCGAGGGGTCGCTCAACGCGGATCTCTCGTCGGTTCGCGTTCACACGGGACCCGAGAGCCAGGCTGCTGCGTCGGCGGTGTCGGCCCGCGCGTTCGCGGTCGGTGACGACATTCACTTCGCGGATGGTCAGTACGATCCGCAATCCGGGGCGGGCCAGCAGTTGATCGCCCATGAGGTCGCGCACACGGTGCAGCAGCGAGGTGCCAGTCCCGTGCGGCAGCACAAGCTCGCGATCTCGGCGCCGGGAGATGCCTTCGAAACCGAGGCGGACCGCGCCGCAGAGGCGATGGTCGCGGGGATCGCGACGTCGGTCAGCCGCGGCGGTGTCGCGATCGCGCGCAAGGGTGAAGACGGAACCTGCGAGAAGGAGAAGGAGGAAGAGACGCTCGAGCAGAAGCTCGCCAAGACGCAGTGGCAGCAGCAATTCACCGCGGTCAAGAACGACGCGATCTACCTCGAGGGGTGCGCGCACGATATCAACATGATCGCGAAGACTGACAAGGGTGTACCCGAGGACCCGCTCGCGGCAGACTTCATCGATCACGTCGCCGCGATCGGAGACGAGTGGCGCGCGCTCTCTGGACGACATGGCGCAGCGCTCAATGCCAACGACGTCTGTGCGGCGCCCGAGCTCGAGTCCAGACTCGACAAGCTCGATGCCGAGGTCTTCCGCGCGAAGGACGATCTCCAGTTCTATCAGGCGGCGCTCGATGACTATCGAGCCACCTGTGGAGGCGATAAAGAATCTGCGCGCAGCATGCGCATCATCGCGCGCGAGACCGAAGCGATCCGCTTCGAAGTCGGCGTCCTCACGAATACCCTCGCGAGCGCGAAGCAGAAGCTCGAGACCGCGGTGGGCTCACTCGACAACCAGATGCTTGTCACGCGAGTGAACTTACTGATCAACTTCACCGCCGTCCTGCTGAACCTCGATCCGACCGGTGTGGTCGGTCTCGGGTTCGACATCATGACCACCGCGACTGGAATGATGGAGGACAAGGACTCGAAGGACGGCCTGAGCGGCGGAACCGCCCTCAACATCGTGGGTACGTTTGCGGGTGCGGTGGAGCAAGCGGCTCCGGTCGCGGCGAAGGCCGGCGGCATCGTCGGGCTCTGTGCCGACGTCGCGGGCCTGCTGCTCCAGGCGACCAAGGACAAGGAGCAGCTGGACGCGCGCAGCCAGCGCGTGCTCGCGGCCCAGGCGGCGCTGTCACAGGCTGGCTCCGAGCTCGACGACGTTATGCGGCGGTATGCCGGGAAACTGAACAAAGCGAAAGACGTCGCACAACGAGCGAACAGCGTGTGCGAGCAGAAGCGGGGCAAGATCAAAAAGTTCTGATCGTCGCGCGCAGATCGCCAACGATCGATGCAGACCCGACGCTGGCGGTATGGGAAGCGGTGACGAGGCGCTGAGGGCGACTGGTTAGCCGCGTTCTCGGCGTCTCGTCGGGCGCGAGCTGGCAGTGCGAGGCAATGTCGCGACTGTGCCTGGCGTCTCCCGACCTGCGTACGCGCTCGCATCACCACGGACCGACAAGCTCGATCTCGAGCAGCGTGGACGGCCGGTCCGGATCATCTGGATCTACGACCACCCACGCTCGGTCACCTTCGAACGCGATGCCCTCCGCCTTCACGGCCTTGCCATCGACGAGGAACGGCGCCGCGCGCACGCCACGCGCATCGATCACGCCGAGCTGCGAGCCGGGCACGGCTCCGTCATCGATCGCATTCGCCGACGCCTCCGCGGCCGCGAGATAGAACACGCGGTCCCCCACCACCGCAGCGTCGGTGAACCCGAGGGGATGTCCCTCGATCTCGCCGAGCGTGTAGACGTCCACCCCCAGGAGCGCCGGCGCCGGGCCACCGTCGAGGGATGCCTTCATCGCAGCGGTCTTGAATCGCAGCACCGCCGCCCCCGGATCCTTCGGTCCCGTGTTGCCGCGGTGAAACAGCCACAGCTCGTCCCGCACACGCGCCGCACCCTCGATGTTTAGCGCACCACCGAGGGCCTCACGACTCTGCGCATAGAGCTCACTCGGAACGAGCGTGGGTATGTCGTGTCGGACGCGACAGATCTGCTCGCGTGCCGGCAGTGACCCGCTGCCGAAAGCCCACAGCTCCTCGTCGATCTGAACGATCGACTCGAGATCGACCTTGTCGAGCTTGTTGCCGAGTGCGACCTCGAACCGACGACGTCCTGCAACAGCGGGCAGCGTCAATGACGTGACCTTGTCCGAGACCACGCCGAGGAACTGCGAGTCGTCCTGCGCGATGATCAAGCGACCCGGCAACGCGACAATGCCCGACGCCGCGCGCACGTGGTCCGGTCGTTCGTCCTGGGACGCATCGTCGTAGCGCAGCTCGCGCTTGCTGACGATGCGCACCGAGAGCACCGGATCGACCATGGCGACGCGCGACGCCGTGTGCATCTGCTCGCGCTTGCAGGCGACCAGGGCCAGTGCGATCGCGAACAGCTGACCTCGAGTGCGCTGCACACCTCAAGATACCCGATCGAGTCACGCCGCCTTAGCGATCCTCGCACGCTCGAGCTCTCTTGACGCTCGAGTAGCGACGAGGTGAAGTCGGATATCTACGAAATGAAGTCCGACATCATTTGTGCAAATCGTCCAGCGGTTCTGAGATTCTCGACATCGATTCGTGCCCTCACGATCGCTCTTGTCACGTCGACGCTTGTCGCCGCGTGCGGCGACGAGTCGACGGCTACTGCGTCTTTGTCGGGCGTCGTCGAGGACTTCAATGGGGGCGTCGTGGACGGTGCCACTGTGACGGTCGGCGGTTCAACCGCGACGTCCGGGCCGGATGGCCGATACCAACTGGAGGACCTGTTCGTGGGTAGCACCGGGCTCGTGGCCAGCGCTGCGGGATATGCGTCGGTCGCGGAGGGTGTCGCGCTGGTTGCCGGCGCCAACGATCACGACGTCGTGCTCACGTTGGCCGGCGCGTGGGGCATGCGGGCCAATCTCCTCGTACCGCTCTCCGAGCTGGCCTTGGCCGAGTCGAACGGGAAGCTCTACATGATGGGCGGCTACCCGAGCTCCCGGGTGACAGCCCGCACGGTCCAAGTCTACGACATCGCGGGCGACAGCTGGTCTCTCGGACCCGAGCTGCCGCTGCCGAACAACCACGGCATGGCGGCCAGCGTCGACGGGAAGATCTATCTGATCGGTGGCCAGACCCAGGCCGATGACCCGCCGGGTACGAACAGCTACGTGGACACCGTCTACGAGCTCGATCCCGCGGCCGGCGCATGGGTCGCGAAGGCAACGATGCCCACCGCACGCAGCAGCGGCGTGGTCGTGGTGCTCGACGGCTTGATCTACGTCGCGGGTGGTCGCCCGCCGCACGAGACCGACTTCGCCGTCTACAACCCCGCGGCGGACAGCTGGCAGGTGCTGCCGGGCCTGCCCACCGCGCGCAACCATTTCATCGGCGCGGCGATCAACAGACGCGTCCACTATGTCGGCGGACGCCAGGGACTCGGACTGGGGATGTCCATGACGACGGTGCACGAAGTCTATGACCCCCAAACCAAGACCTGGACGACCGCGGCTCCCCTTGTGCCCGCGCGCAGCGGTATGAACGGCGTCGTCGCGCGAGGCTGCTTCCATGTCTGGGGTGGGGAGGGTCCAGCAGGAATGTTCCCCGACCATGACTTCTACGATCCGAGGACGAACATGTGGCGCAGCCTCGCCAACATGCCCCTTCCCGTTCACGGCGTGTACGGCTCGGCCTTCGCCAACGACCTGATCTGGATCAGCGGCGGCGGTGACAAAGTCGGGGGCAGCTTCGGCACGACCCACAACCAGATCTACCGCCCCGAGGTGAGCTGCGAGTAGTCCCGCCGCGCGACCCGCTCGCGAACTCGACGCGATCATCGACGCTCGATTCGCTCGATCATTTCTTTTAGCGCGCACGCGCACACAGACATCGCTCGCAAATCTGACGCATCAAGGTCGCGATCGAGGGACGGACCGAAATCCAAGTCGCGCTACGGCGCGTGCTGCTCTTCTGGCGGCTTGAGCGCGCGAAACGCGCGCCACAGCAAGAGGTCGTACGTGATCTTCAGGATCGCGCCGACGACGAGCGGCAGATACAGCTCGCCTTCCGACATGAGCAGGCCGGCGAGCAGCGGCGCGATCGCCCAGCCTGCGAGGCGTACGAGGTTCGTGATGCCCGATGCGAACGTGCGCTCGTTCGGCTGCACCACCGCGAGCACGTAGGATTGCCGGGTCGGCACGTCCATCTCGACGAGGCCTTCGCGCAGCAGGAACAAGACTGCCGCAACGCCGAAGCTCGGCGCGAAAGCGACGGTGACGAGCAACAGACTCGATGGCATGTGCGTGAACACCATCGTGTTGACGAGCCCGATACGGCGCGCGAGCCACGCCGCGCCGAGATGTGACAAGGCATTCATGATGCGAGCACTCGCGAACAGCACCGCGACCGCGAGCTCGCTGGCGCCGAACCGTTCGAAGAAGAAGTACGAGACCAGGGCGGTCGTCACAAAGCCGCCGCCGAGACTGTCGAGACCGAACAGCGCCGAGATCTTGACCAGTATCGATCGACTCTCGCGCGACAGTCCGAGGCGCGGAGCACGCTCGATCTCGACGGTGGAGCCGAGCATTGCGGAGAGCGCGGCCGCGGCCAGCGCCGCAGCCGCACAACCGAAGACGATCGCGATATGGCCGTCGAGCGGCGTCCACGCCGTACGCTCGGCGAGCACGCTCGGCAGGCCGGCTAGCAACGCGCCGACCGCGTGACCGATGTCCTGCAGCATCGTGTACACGGCGATCGACCGCGTGCGTGTCGCGTCGGTCGTCGTGCTCGGCAGGATCGCGAGCTCGATGATCTGCGCGCCGCCGCGATCGCGGCCCATGCCGTTGACCATACCAACGCACGCAGCTACGACGAGCGCGACGGGCTCGCGCGCGAACGCGAACCCGGCGGTGCCGACTGCGGCACAGGCGGCGCAGCCGACGAGAAACGCGCGACGGCCGAGGCGATCGCCGGCGAACGTTGCGAGCGCGGCGGCAATCACCGCGCCGCTTAGACCTGCCGAGATGATGATGCCGACCGTGTCATGGTCGATCTCGAGGGCTGCGAGATACGCACCAAGGGTCACGCCGAGGGCGCTCGTCGACGTGGCGCGCAGAAATGCGAGGACGAAGACGATGCGTCGGTCGCGCATAGTCGACACGGTTACCGACGCATGCCGAGGCGTTCACGTCGACACGTCACATGATCAGTATGCAGCACGACTGATGCTGTAGATTCCAGCTCGGAGCTGGACGTGAGAACTACAACCGCACTCGTGCTCGCGACGAGCACGATCCTCTCAATGGCTTGTTCGAGCAAGAAGCAGCCCTCGGAGCAAGCGCCTGCTGCGCCGCAGTCGCCCTCGACGACGACGCCGGCCGTCGACGCGGTGGCCACAGCGCCGCCGGATGCCGCGGCTGCGCCATCCACGAACGCGCTCGGCTTCGACGGCGACCCTGCCGGGCAGCCTCCCAAGGGCATGACATTCGCGCGCACCGGCGACGGCGCGATGGGCAAGTGGCACGTGCGTGCCGAGGCCGACGCGCCGTCGCCGCCGAACGTGCTCGCGCAGCTCGATCCCGACGACACCGACATGCGGTTCCCGATCGCCGTGACTGACGTGCAGCTGCGCGACGTGCGCGTTTCGGTGCGCTGCAAGCTGATCTCGGGCAAGGTCGATCAGGCGGCGGGGCTCGTCGTCCGCTATCGCGACGAGAACAACTACTACATCACGCGCACGAACGTGCTCGAGAACAACGTGCGCCTCTACACCGTGAAGGACGGCAAGCGGCGCCAGATCGCGAGCTGGGGCGGCCCCGTGAAGGCGAACGCGTGGCACGACTACGCGATCGAGATCCGCGGCGATCACATCCAGGTGTTCTGGAACGGCAAGCGCGTACTCGATCACCACGACGGTACGTTCACGGAAGCCGGTCGCGTCGGCGTGTGGACGAAGGCCGACTCGATCACCTACTTCGACGATCTGAAGACCGAACCGCTATGAGCACCGACGATCCGACCCGCCGCGACGCGCTCGCGGGCATCGCCGCAACGGGCATCGCGCTCGTCGCTGGCTGTCCGTCGTCGCGACCGACCACGACCACTTCACCACCGACCACCGGAGAAACCATGTCCCAGACCGCACTCGCCGGAAACCACACCGTCGTCCCACTGCCCTTCAAGCCCGGAGCGCTCGACGGGCTATCCGAGCGCCTCATCACCTCGCACCACGAGAACAACTACGGCGGTGCGGTGAAGAACCTCAACAAGGTCGAGCTGGAGCTGGCGAAGATCACCAAGGACACGCCGCCGTTCGCGGTGGCTGCGCTGCGGGATCGCGAGCTGACGTTCCGGAACTCGAAGAACCTGCACGAGGCGTACTTCGGCAACCTCGGCGGCAACGGCAAGCTCGGCGGCGCGATCGAGAAGGCGCTCGCGCAGGCATACGGCAGCCTCGCCGCCTGGGAAACGCAGTTTCGCGGCACCGCGATGGGCCTCGGCGGCGGCAGCGGCTGGGTCGTGCTCGGGCTCGAGCTCGACACCGGCGGCCTTCGCACCGTCGGCTCCGGCAATCACACGCAGACGCTGTCGACCGGCGCGCCCCTGCTCGTGCTCGACATGTACGAGCACAGCTATCACCTCGACTTTGGCGCCGGTCACGCGAAGTACATCGACGCGTTCTTCAAGAACGTGAGCTGGGACGAGGTCAGCCGCCGCCTCGACCGCGCGATCGCCGCTTCCAAGACCCTACGCGGCGCATGAGCCAGGACACGGCTCCGAACGACGGCGGTGCCGCGCCCGAGCCGACGACCCCGTGCTCGATGCGCGAGCTGGCCGGCTATTTCCTGCGGCTCGGCACGTTCGGCTTCGGCGGTCCGATCGCGCTCGCGGGGTACATGCAGCGCGACCTCGTCGAACGCAGGCAATGGATCACGAAGCAGGACTACACCGAGGGGCTCGCGCTCTCCCAACTCGCGCCCGGACCGCTCGCCGCACAGCTCGCGATCTACATCGGCTGGGTGCGCGGCGGCGTGCCCGGCGCGACCCTCGTCGGGCTCGCGTTCGTCGTGCCGTCGTTCGTGATGGTCCTCGCGCTCGCGGCGGTCTACGTCCAGTTCGACGGGTTGTCGTGGATGCAGGGCGCCTTCTACGGCATCGGCGCCGCGGTGATCGCGATCATCGCGCGCAGCGCGGTCAAGCTCGTCCGGATGACGCTCGCCAAGGACTACCTGCTGTGGGCCATCTTCGCGACCAACGCCGTCGTCACCGCGTGGACCGAATCGGAGATCGTCTGGGTCTTCGTCGGCAGCGGCGTGCTCGCGATGCTGGTGAAGGCACCGCCTCGCTTCGGTGCAGGATCGCGGACGCTATCCATCGTGCCCGCGTTCCTGCTAACGGGCCTCCACGGACCGGCGTCGACGGGCACGTTGTGGACGATGGGTTGGTACTTCACGAAGGCCGGCGCGTTCGTGTTCGGCAGCGGTCTCGCCATCGTCCCGTTCCTATATGCCGGTGTCGTCGAGGAGCATCGCTGGCTGACCGAGCGGCAGTTCCTCGACGCGGTCGCAGTCGCGATGATCACGCCGGGCCCGGTCGTCATCACCACCGCGTTCATCGGCTATCTGGTCGCGGGCCCGATCGGCGCGTGCATCGCGGCGGTCTGCACCTTCGTGCCCTGCTACTTGTTGACCGTGTTTCCGGCGCCGTACTTCCGCCGGTTCTCGAAGAACAAGAGCATCAAGGCGTTCGTCGACGGCGTCACCGCGGCGGCGACCGGCGCGATCGCGGGGGCGGCGTTCGTGCTCGGCAGGCGCGCGATCTTCGATATCCCGACAATCGCGATCTGCGCGGTCACGTTGCTCGTGATCTTCAAGGTGAAGAAGGCGCCGGAGCCGCTCGTGATCGCGGCGGCAGGGATCATCGGCGTCGTCGTGAACCAACTGTTCGGGCTGTCGGTCGCGATCACGCCATGAAGAGGAGCTGCCCCTTGAACCGGATCGTCCTGCCGTTGCCTCTGCTGTGGGGGACCTCGGGATGGGCCACTCGCCCCCTCGATCGAACGCGAAAGGACCCGCAGCGATGATGCGAACCCTGCCCCTTGTTGCCGGCGCGCTGATCGCGATGGCGGCGTGCAAGTCGAGCTCGAACGAGGTCGTCGTGTACACGTCCGTCGATCAAGTGTTCTCGGAACCGGTGTTTCGCGCGTTCGAGCGCGAGAGCGGCGTTCGCGTGCGCGCCGTGTTCGACACCGAGGAGACCAAGAGCACCGGCGTCCTCAATCGCCTGATCGCCGAGGCCGATCGCCCGCAGGCGGACGTATTCTGGTCCGGCGATCCAGTACGGCCATTCCTCCTGATCAAGCGTAACCTCGTCGAGCCATACGTCTCACCCAGCGCGAGCGGACTCGCCGAAGGTCTGCGCGCTGCCGACGGAACGTGGACCGGGTTCGCCGCGCGGGCGCGCGTGTTGCTTGTCAACAAGAACAAGGTCGGCAAGGAAGACCTGCCGACATCGATCCGCGATCTCGCGAACCCTCGATGGAAAGGCCAGACGACCATCGCGAACCCATTGTTCGGGACGACGACGATGCACGTCGCCGCGCTGTTCGCGGCGTGGGGAGACGACGCGACGAAGCAGTTCATGACCGACCTCAAGGCGAACGACGTGCGGATCGCCAGCTCGAACGGAGAGGTCAAGCGTCTCGTGGTCGCTGGGGAGGTCGCGTTCGGTCTCACCGATACCGACGACGCGAACGAAGCGATCAAAGAAGGCGCGCCGGTGGAGGTCGTCTACCCCGATCAGGACGGGCTCGGAACGCTCGTCATGCCGACGACGGTCGTGTTGATCCGCGGTGGCCCGCACGGGGCGAACGGCAAGAAGCTCGTCGACTACCTGCTGAGCGCGACCGTCGAGCGACAGATGGCCGAGGCCGCGGCGCACATGCCGCTGCGCGCGAACGTGCCGACGCCCGCGAACGTGCGGCGGGTCGGCGACATCCGTGCCATGAAGGCGGACTACGCGAAGGTCGCCGACGAGATCGAGCGAATCCAGCCCTGGCTGCGAGCGTGGGCGGGTCTCTGATCCGCGCGCTGCGCCGGCGCGAGCAACCGATCGTCCTCGCGATCGCGGGTGCGACGATCGTCGTGCTCGCGATCCTACCGATCGCGCTCGTGCTCGTCGGAGTCGATCTCGGCGGTCTCTCGGCGCTCGCGAACGGCCGCATGTGGACGCTGCTCGGCCGCACGCTCGCGCTCGCATGTGCAGTTGTCCTCGTCGCGCTCGCGATCGGCGTACCGCTCGGCGTGCTGCTCGGACGGACCGACGTTCCGCTGCGTCGCGTGCTGTGGCTCGTCCATGCATTTCCGATGTTCCTGCCGCCGTTCTTGCCCGCGCTTGGCTGGTTTCACTTGCTCGGTAGCCAGGGACTGATTGGCAGCGACGGCACGGCGCGCGTGCTGTTCGGCGATGTCGGGTTCGTGCTGGTGCTCGGCGTGACGTTCGCGCCAATCGTCACGTCTCTGACGGCCCTCGGCGTGTCGGGGATCGATGCGTCGCTCGAGGAGTCGGCGCGAACCGTCGCTCGTCCGTGGCGCGTCGCGACGCGCATCCTCGTCCCGGCGGCTGCGCCCGCGATCGCGCTTTCGGCGATCGTGGTGTTCGCGCTCGCGCTGTCCGAGATCGGCGTGGCGATGTTCCTGCGCGTCGATGTCTACTCGGCGGCGGTGTTCGCGCGCCTCGGCGGCGTCGACTTCGCGCCGGGCGAGGCGCTCGCGCTGGCGTTGCCGCTCGTGCCGATCACGCTCGCCTTGCTCGCGGCCGAGCGCCGGTTCGCGGCGCGGCGCTCGTTCGCGGTGCTCGGTCTGCGCGAGGCCCGAGATCCACTTCCACTGCGGCGGTGGCGAGTCCCGGTCACGCTCGCGTGCATCACGGCGACGGTCATCTCGATCGCGCCACTCGTCGCGCTGGCGGTGCGCTACGGCGGTGCGCCCGGCGTCGCGGAATGGGCGAGCGACGCACCGTGGAACGGGCTCCTCGCGGGCGCGGTCGCGGCGACGATCATCACGATGCTCGGCCTGGTCGTCGGTCACGCCGCCGCTCGCCGGCTGCCCGGCGCGACGGTCCTCGATAGCGCGTGCATGCTGACGTTCGTGATGCCGGCCGCGATCCTTGGCGTCGGCGTGATGAAGCTGTGGAATCGCCCCGACACGCAGCTCGTGTACGGCACGATCGCCATCATCGTGATCGGTCTTGTCGCGCGTTACGTCGTCGTCGGTGTACGCGTGGTCGCGTGCGCGGTCGCGCAAAGCTCGGTCCATCTCGAGGAAGCCGCGGCGGCATCGGGTGCGCGGTTTGGTCGCCGCCTCGTGCGCATCGTGATTCCGGTCAACGCGCGCGGGGTCGCGTTCGCGTGGTTGCTAGCCCTCGTGTTCTGCCTGCGCGACATCGAGACCGTCATCCTGTTCTATCCGCCGGGAAGCGAGCCGCTCACGGTCCGGATCTTCACGCTCGAAGCGAACGGTCCGCCCGCGGTGGTGGCCGGGCTTTGCGTGTTGCACGTCGCGATCACCGCAGCCGTGATCGCGCTCGGTGCGTTGCTCGTCCGGAGGCGACGATGAGCCGCGCGCTCGCGCTCGAAGGCGTCACCTTCCAATACGGCGACCGGCCCATCCTCGATCGCCTCGATCTCGCGGTCGACAAGGGGCAGATCGTCGTGCTGCTCGGTCCCTCGGGTTCGGGGAAGTCTTCCATCCTGCGCCTGCTGCTCGGGTTCGCCGCGCCCGCTTCCGGCCGCATCCTGATCGGCGGCGACGAAGCGAGCACTGCCGGGAAGATCGTCATGCCGCCGGAAGAGCGGGGCCTCGCCGTGGTCTTCCAGGATCTCGCGCTGTGGCCGCACCTGTCGGTGCGCGGCAACCTGGCGTTCGGGCTCGACGCGCGCGGGGTCGAGGCGCATGTTCGCGACGATCGCATCCGCGACGTCCTCGCGCGCGTCGGTCTCGCCGACAAGGAGCGTCGCCACCCCGGCGCTCTGTCCGGTGGCGAACGACAACGCGCCGCGATTGCCCGGGCGCTCGTGCTTGAACCGCGCGCGGTGCTGCTCGACGAACCGCTCTCGAATCTCGACGCGCAACACAAGCGCCAGCTGCTCGATCTCTTTCGCGCCGTCTTCAAGGAGCGCGCGACGACCGTCCTCTACGTCACGCACGACCTGCGCGAGGCCGCCGTGCTCGCCGATCGCATCGCAGTCCTCGAAGAGGGGCGGATCGTCCAGCAGGGTTCGCTCGACGAACTGCGGAGCGCTCCCAATACCGATTTCGTGCGCGCACTGATCGACGACGTCGGTTGACAGCAGGAACGTGAACGTAGTCCGTGGTTTACGATTCACGGCTTCTTTGAGCCCGACGTCGATCAGCCTGGCAATCCGCCGGGCAAGACCGATCGCATCTCAAGTCCGCCCTGCCACCACCCGCGTAGTGGATGGGCGGCGGCCTGGTGGCGCTCAAAACAGTGAATGAAGCCTGGGAGCAAGGCCATGGCGATTTTCGCGCGACTTTTCCCGCGGGCTTCCTCCCGCCCGAAAGGAGTCCTCCATGCTCTTGTTTTCCATTCTCGCGGTCACCTTCACCGCCTGCGGCGACCGTGTGCTCCCGGTCCGATGCCTGCGCGCTGGTTCAATGCCCTGTGAATGGCGCACCAAGGACGGCGCGGTGCTGCAAGCCGGAGGCACCAAATGAGTGGCATATGGCGCGGTAATGGCGAGTTGTTGCACTCCAATCCGCAACATCTGCTCACGCGTAACGACATTCAATCGCGACCTGAGGGAAATGCTGTTGGGACCGAGGAGTCATGCAGTGTCTCTGAGCGCAGCCTCGACTTAGGCGAGACGTGCGGCGCGTTGCTCGTGCCAGGAGTGCTCGTGTTGGTGCGGCATGGCGAATCGACAGCAAACGAGCTGAATGTATTCGCTGGAAACAATGATGTGCCGCTTACTGCATTTGGCCGCGCGCAAGCTTCCGTCGCCGGCCGGCGCATCGATGCGCTCGGAGTGCGGTTCGACGAGGTTCATACGTCGCGCCTTTCTCGCGCTCTAGAGACCGCGCAGCTTTTGGCGCGCGAGGCGCCCCGTGGCATCGGAGCGCACACCCGCTGGTGCACTAACGTCTCCGTACTCGACGAGCGGGACTTCGGCGCCTTTACGCAACGTCACAAGAACTTGGCCGCTCGCGCGGTTGGATTTTTCGAGTTCGAAGCGATGATGCACGAACCCGAACGTGCGCCTCCCGACGGAGAATCGAGCGGCGCGCTCCATGCGCGCGTCAAACTGTATTACGACACGGTGCTCGAGCCTGCTCGTCGCGCAGGGAAGAACGTGCTCGTAGTCGCGCACAAGTACGTTCTGGAGGCATTGGTGCTGGTCGCGGCCTGCCGAACGCCAGGCGAATCGTTCGACATGAAGGTGCCGAATTCGACGCCCATCGTGTTTGAAGACTTGCCGCGCTTTGCCACGGGGGGACGGCGGAAATTACAAAAAGTCGGTGACTACATCACGGCGCACTGCATCGAGCTCGCCGTGGTGGCGGCCTTGGCCGGCACGGGCGCACGCGCCTTGATCGGCGAAGCGATCGGAGCACCGTACCTCGCGCTGATGATCGCCCTCCTCACCGGGGCAGCGTTCTTCGGTTCCATCGACGTGGATCTGCGCCAGGCGATGCGAGAGCGCGGGAGCGGCCACGTCGCCGCTGTCGCCGGACAATGGTTGTTACGGATGGTTGTCGGCGGCTTATTCTTGGCGCTGGCTGGACCCACTTGGGCCATCCTCGGAGCGTTTTTCGTCACCCCGCCTGCGACTGCTACCGCGACACTCGCACGGTCATGGGCGGGAGATGGCCGGCGCGCGGGACTCGAAACGGTCGTCGCGTCGATTCTATTGCCCGTGCTCGCAGCCGGGGCCGCAATCACCGGAGCTCTGCCTGCGGGCGTACCGTTGATTGCCCTCACTGCAGCGTGCGCTTGCATCGTGGCGGGAAACCTCGCCGGCCAGATAGTTCGCGCGGTCGCCAAAACTCGGGCCCCCGCGTTTGCGCTCCGCTTTGGCTGGATCGGACCCCTCATCTTCATCACCATGGCTCTGCTCGGGGCCTATCAGTTGTCGCCGTTGTCGGCTTCGATGGACATCGGCGACATCGCTTGGCCGTTCGCGGGTTTCGTCGTCGCGCGCTTGGTGATCGGCGCGCTCACCGAGATCGCGCTTTCTGGGGCATCAGAAGTCGACCGCCAAGACGCCCGGATCGCCCACCAGAACCCCAACGTTTTTCTGTGGAGCGTGCTCGCCGCTGCCGCTGTGGGCGGCGCCGTCGGGTTTGCGGGCCTTGCTGCATTCCTAACGTGTCTGCTTGCCGAGAACTGGATTCGGATCCGGCGCGAGCGCAGGCACCTGCGAGGCCGGAGGACCAGTCGCACGGAAATCGTTCGCGATCCGCTAACCGCATGACAGCGAAGAAATCGCCGCTACTTCTTCGACCGCCATGCCGACACAACTAATCGAGCCCAATCGCTAACGCGAGAAGCCCTTCGATTCACCTCGAGCGCACACGGCGGCACAACTCCAAATTGACGCGCACGCTCCGTCGCCACGCTTGCCCTGTTATCCGCTCGTACTATACGGTCCCCAACGTCAGCTGGACACGCTCCTGCGGCAACTCCAGATGATCAAGAAGCTCACCGTTCGAGGAATCAGCGTGCACGCTACGCCGCCCTGAATCCTCACGTCGAGCTCCGGCACGCGCTTATCTGAATGCCTTCGGGTCCGCGTGCGCGGTGAATGAGTCCTGCCGGCGTGCGCCGTCGTGCCACGCACGCATGCCGCGAGGCTCCGATTGCCTCCCCTTCCCGTTCAATCCATTTATCTCGACCCCGATCAACGGGGCGTTGGTGTGTTGGCCCATGCTCTGGCTCAAGTCTCTTCGCAACGATTGGCTCTCGAATGTCCGCGGTGACCTTCTCGCGGGGATGGTCGTCGCCCTCGCCCTGATCCCGGAGGCCATCGCCTTCTCGATCATCGCAGGCGTCGATCCCAAGGTCGGCCTGTACGCCTCGTTTTGCATCGCGGTTGTCATCTCCGTGGCCGGCGGCCGACCGGGCATGATCTCCGCCGCCACCGGTGCCATGGCGCTGGTGATGGTAACGCTGGTCAAGGAGTACGGGCTCCAGTACCTGCTCGCCGCGACGTTGCTGACCGGCGTGCTTCAGATGATCGCGGGTGCGCTGAGGCTCGGATCGCTGATGCGACTGATCTCGCGCTCGGTCGTCACTGGCTTCGTCAATGCTCTCGCGATCCTGATCTTCATGGCGCAGCTCCCCGAGCTCATCCATGTCACATGGGTGGTCTACCCGATGGTGGCGGGCGGTTTGGCAATCATCTATCTGTTCCCAAGGCTCACGAAGGTGGTGCCGTCGCCGCTGATCGCCATCCTCGTGCTGACCATCATTGCGGTCGTCTTCAAGCTCGATGTCCGGACCATCGGTGACATGGGCACCCTGCCCGACAGCTTGCCGAGCTTCCTGGTCCCAGATGTCCCCTTCACGGTGACCACGCTGAAGATCATCCTGCCCTACTCGATCACACTCGCGATCGTTGGCCTGCTCGAGTCGATGATGACGGCCTCGATCGTGGATGACCTGACCGACACGACGAGCAATCGGAATCGCGAGTGCGCGGGCCAGGGCATCGCCAACATCGCGGCGGGTTTCGTCGGAGGCATGGCGGGCTGCGCGATGATCGGGCAGTCAGTCATCAACGTGAAGTCGGGCGGCCGTGGCCGCCTGTCGACGTTCACAGCGGGCGTTCTCTTGCTCGTGATGATCGTGTTCCTTGGACCGTGGGTGAAGCAGATCCCGATGGCCGCGCTTGTCGCGGTGATGATCATGGTCTCGATCGGAACGTTCAGCTGGGACTCGATCCGCAACCTACGCCGCCATCCCCGAACCTCGAGCATCGTGATGATCGCGACGGTCATCGTGGTGGTCGCGACGCACGATCTCGCGAAGGGTGTACTCGTCGGAGTGCTGCTGAGCGCGCTGTTCTTCTCGGAGAAGGTCGGCAAGGTGCTCCACGTCAGCTCCACCGCGGACGATCAAGCCCGACTGCGCACCTATACGGTCATCGGCCAGGTCTTCTTCGCATCGGCAGAGGCGTTCGTCTCACGGTTCGACTTCAAGGAAGTCTCTGATCGCGTCCGGATCGACGTGAGCCAAGCGCACTTCTGGGACATCACTGCGGTGAACGCGCTCGACCGCGTGGTCTTGCGGTTCCGCCGCGATGGCGCTGACGTCGACGTCGTTGGAATGACGGCCGCGAGCGCCACGCTGGTTGATAAGCTCTCGATCCGGGACAACCCTGACGCTGTGAAGCGGCTGATGGGCCACTGAGGGAAGGCGTCATGGAGAAGATCATCGCGTGTGTCGATCGACAAGTGGATCTGCCCACGGTGTGCGACCACGCAGTGTGGGCAGCTCGTCGACTCGGCGGGCCCCTCGAGTTTCTCCATGTGCTCGACCGCCATCCCGAGCGCGCACCACGCGTCGACATGACAGGCAGCATTGGATTGGGCACCCAGGAGAGCTTGCTCGACGAGCTGTCCGATCTGGACATGCAGCGGAGCAAGCTTGCCCAGGAGCACGGCCGGCTGCTTCTGGAGTCCGCGAAAGCACGCGCAGGCGAAGACGCCGCTCGCGTGCCTGCGGACGCGCAGCCAGTTCGCGCCACGGGACGCCAGCGTCACGGCTCGCTCGTCGACACGCTCACCGATCTGGAGCCCGAGGCGCAGCTCTTCGTCATGGCGCAGCATCACCGTGCCGGCGACCTCTCCAAGCGCCACCTGGATCACAACCTCGAGCGAGTGGTCCGCTCCGTCCATCGCCCGCTGCTGGTTGCGGCCCCGACGTTTCAAGCGCCGCGCGGATACCTGGTTGCCTTCGATGGCAGCCCGACCGGCAGAGCGATCGTTCAAGCGGTGGCGAAGAGCCACCTGCTCCGCGGGCTCGCTGCTCATATCGTCACGATAGGGGGCGACTCGACCGCGACTCGTCAGCAGCTCGCCTGGGCGGCGGAGATCTTTCACACGTCCCTT
>JALZOJ010000142.1 GCA_030857175.1 Myxococcota bacterium
CGATCGACGTGCCCGCGCGCTTCGACGCGCCGGCCGACCATCACGCCCAGCACGAACACCAGTCCGACGATCACCGCCCCGCCGAAGAACAAATAGAAGATCTGACGACCGTCGAGGCTGACCTCGATCTTGTCCTTGTACAGGTCGGCTTCTCGGCTCATTAGCCGAGGGTCGGGGGGAGCCGATCCCCGGGCAAGTTTTTGCTTTACTCGAGCGTGTTGATGAGGCCGAGGCCGTGCGGCTCGATGCGGAACACCTTGCCGCGCGTGGACGGCTGGGCCAGCGACGTCGAGAGGAAGTCACCCTCGTCGACGACCCAGATGCTCTGCAAGGGCCCGCGCAGGACCTTGACCGGGAACACCGGCGAGATCGGGATACGCAGCGGCACGAACCCGCCCTGCTGGCGGAACGACGTCGCGTACCCGTGGAACACCTGCGGCACCCGGACGAGCGGCACGCCATTCGGACCGAGGCGGTCCTGGATGCAGGTCTGATCGCCCGGGTAGAACGGGTCGACGACGTTGAACGTCAGCCCGCGGTTCCGGTAGCGGATCGCAGGCGCCGTGCGCTCGCGAATCTCCTGATTTGGTTCGTCGAGCGTGCACGTGCCGGGGATGTAACGCGGCAGGTTCTCGGCGTGCGTGACCGACGTCGCGCACGGGTTCGGCTCGTAGGTGCCGTCGGGCTTCTTGCCCGTGAACGGATCCGAGTCGGTCGCGCATGGCGGCGGATCGAGCCCGATGCGGCTCGTGAGGAGCGGGTGCGCCGCGGGGTCCTTGACGCAGGTCTTGGTCGCGTCCGCGATGATCGGGTGGACGTAACCGGTGCGCGAGCCCGCGACCACGAACGCCTCAGCGGCGCGCAGCTCGTAGCGCTGCGGCGCGTTCACACACGCCTGCGGCGGGACGACGCCTTCCATGCAGTAGCCGTCTCGAACGTCGGTGGCCGTGTTGCCACCGACGCAGACGGTGCCGGCGGCGCACTGCGTGGTCTCGTCGCACGCCATGTTGCAGCGCTTGTTGTTCGTGCCGCGCGGCGGACGCGTCGGATCGGCGCGGCAGACCCACTGCCGGTCGTCGACGGTGTTCTGCTCGATCGGATCGCTCGGATGCGTCGACAGCGAGCTGCGCTTGCCGAGGTCGCCGAGGAGCTCGCACTGGTCGTCGTTGATGCAGCCGTCGAGCGGCGTCAGGCGCTGCTCGTGGCGGCGCGTGGTGAGCAAGAGCTCGCCGGTCTCGGCGCGCACGACCGTGTAGCGCCGGATCGAGGTCAGGAAGTCTCTGCATGCCTCGGCGAGGCGCTCGGCCTCGTCCTTGAGGATGCATGCGCCGATGCCCTGCACCTGGCTCTGCGGATGGATGTAACACTGGTAGCCGATCGGGCAGTCCAGGCTCGCGAGTGACGGATCGCAGCCGCGCATCTGCACGATGTCGAACGGCTCGACGCCCGCATCGCAGAACGGCTTGGTCTGATCGCGCAGGTGCATGCCCGCTTGATCGACGTACAGCATGCTCTCGCGAATGACCGGACCGTCGGTCGCGGTGTCCGCGCGATCGCTCGAGAGCGAGCCTTCCCAGGTCAATGCCCATTGCTCGTCGGTGGCGAGCGCGCGCCAATCCGGGAACGCGAGGTCGCGCTGGAGCTCCGGCGCGGGGAATCCGAATTCGCTGATGATCTTCGTGGAGTCGACACCTTCGCACTTGAGTGCGCGGAGCCCGGGCAGCTGGAGGCCCTTCTCTGGTGCGATGAAGCCGAACAGGCTGCGCGATGGCAGCGTCGGGGCGCGCGGCCCACCTTCCACCGCGCCGTTCGTCAGGATCGGGCCGCTGTTGTCGCACTCGATGGCGCCATTATCGACCACCGCGAGCTCGGAGCGGAACGGAATCCCATCGCGGATCTGATGTGGGATCACGAGCGCGACCGGAACGGAGAGCGGCGTCGAGGACTCGAACGCATCCGGGTAATCGTCATCGTCGATCGTCACGACGTATGCCTCGCCGGCGAGGGTGCTGATGACCGCGTAGTGACCGACGAGCTTGCTCGGAATTCCGGGCGGACGCTGATCGCCTGGCACCGCTTCGGCGCGAGTGATGTCGACGCTCGCAGGAATCTGGTCCTTGCCGACGTCGATGCCAGGACCGCGTGCACCCGCGCGCCGCGCGGGCGTTGCGATGTCACCGACGACGAGACAGCCGAGCGTGGCCGCGTCCTGGCCCGAGCGCAGGAAGCGCGGATCGACTTGCGTGTCGCACTCCGCGAGGTTCTCGAGGACCTCGATCACGCGGACGGTCTGATCGGTCGCGACGGCGTAGACGTACTGATAGTCGATGCGGCCGTTGAGGTCGTCGACCATGCCCGAGGCGCCACCGACACCGATGACCTCCGACAGCGCGAGGCTCGTGACACCGAGCGTCGTCGGACCTTCGAGCAGGACCGGCGAGACCGAGAGTGGACGCGATGCCGCGTCGAGCTCGACGACGAGGATCGAGTTGCGATTCTCCGAGCCGATCACGAGGCGGCGCGTTTGGACACCACTGGACGTCTCGGCGTCGTACTCGAGGTCGAGCGTGACGGGACGGGGACCGACCGTGGCGGGCGCACCGCCCACGCCACATTCGTCGGGACAAACGATGTCGAGCTCGGCGGGCGTGTCGAGGAGCTCCGGCGCGCCGGTATCCGAGAGCCGCACGCCGGTGACCATGCGGCCGGTCGCGAGGTCGACGCCGGCAACGAGGTGACAGCTCGGATACGCGATGTATGCGAGGCCCTGCGCGATCACGGGCGACGGTGCACCCGGCGCCCGGCTCGGACAGTAGTTACCGATCGCTTCGTCCTTGGGCTCGGTGACCATCGCGGCGGGCTTGCTGCGAATTGGCGTGCCCGAGATGTTCGTGACCTCGAGGCGCGAGATGTTAACGCGGCCGTCGAGATCGAGCGCCGTCGTCAGATCGAGCACGGACAGATCGCACGAGCCCGCGTTCGCCGTGACGGCGGAACAGCCGATGGTGTCGGTGACGATGCTGATCGGATCCTCGCCGACGCTGATCGAGTTCTTGCCGGGCGTGAGCGGATCCGCGTCGAGCACGACGACATCGCTGCCGCCTGAAAACGCGATCGCCGCCTTGGTCGCGAACTGCGCGACCGCGACGGTGCCCGGGCCCTGCTGCAGGATCAGGCCGTACCACGCCGCGCCGGGAACGATCGCGCCGCCCTGCCCCGTCAGATCTTGCTGGCCGGGTGGCGTCATCACGGGCTCGCCCGCACCGCGAACGTTCGAGCGGATCTCGCACGCACGTTGCGGCTGCGCGCTGAACACGATGTCCTGCTGCGGAGTCGCTTCGTCGTTACCGCCACCGCCGGTGATGCGAAGGCCGCCGTAGCAGGCGAACGCGACGTCGACGGGGCGATCGAGGTTGAGCTGCAGCGGTGGGCTCGACGACGTATCGCCGCAAGCTGCGAGGAGGGACGCGATCAGAAGAATACGGAACGTCATAGCGGTCTCGGCTCGCCGATGCGGAGCACGACGCGGTTACGCGTCCTGCTACCGGGCTCGATGTCGACCACGGCGATGGTGTCCTCGAGGAAGTTCGTCACGTACAGCCGCTTGCGCGACGGTGACGTGACCACGGTGTACGGCCCGCGACCGACGGTGACGATGTCCTCCGTCGAGCCGCCGGCCTGGGGATTGATGATGTAGATCTGACCGTCCTGGAAGCAGCTGACGAAGATGCGCTCGCCATCGCCGGCGTCGGCGACCGAGAGCGTCGAGGCCTGCCGGCAGATGTCGGTGGCGCCGATGGCACGATTGCGGGGGAAGCCCGTCGTGCCGAGTGAGGTGTCGAAGATCTGCAGCGACGGCGGACGGCGGTTGACGAGGTAGAGCTGCTCGCCGCTGTTCGAGAACGCCATGCCGCGGGTGTCCACCGACTGGCCGTTCGTGTTGCCGACGGCGTCGAGGAAGAAATAGTTCCCGGTCAGGAGGAACGGCGACGCGCCGTTGACGGGGCGGCCGACGGTGAACGTCTGGATCCGGTCCTCGCTGCGGCTGCCCACATAGATGATGTCGTCAGCCGCGCTCGGCTTGCGGCCCGCAACGCCGGTCGCGCCGCGCAGCCCCGTCTGTGGATCCGCGGCGAACACGTTGGTGACGATGTCCGTGACGACGGCTTTGCCGGCGCGCGGGGAATCGATCAACGTGACCGCGCCGCTCGTCAGGTGCGTGACGATCGCGAACTCGCCCGCGCTGTCGGCGAACGCACCGAACGGCTCCTCGAAGATCGAGATGTTGTCGTCGTCGTTGCCGACGAACGAGAGACGATGGTCGTCATCGCACTGCTCGTGACCTTCGGCGCCATCGCGGCAGGTCAGGCGATCGCCATCCCAGTCCGCCCAGGCGATCGATGGATCACCGCGGGTCGGGATGATCAGGCGCAGCTCGCCGTTCCCGGTATCGGTGTCCTGCACGGCGATCTCGGTCGCGAAGTTGCCGATGCGAACGCCGGCTTCGCGCGTGGCGCCGAGGAAGATCTCTTCCTTGCACATCAGCGTCTCGGAGAAGTTAGCGTCCTGCGCGCAATCCGGCGGGATGACGCGACCCGGGCCGGTCCAGTTGGCGATGACGTCGTCGACGGCGGCGAGGTCGAACACCGAGATCGAGCCCGAGTCGTAGGTCAGGTCCGAGTTCGCGTTCGCGACGAACAAATGCGTCTGCTTCGGCGAGACCGCGGCGCCCGTCGGGAAGAACAGCTCGTCGCGTGGGGGCCGGACTTCATCGCCGGAGGCCGTGCATCCGGCCAGCAAGAGCGCGCAGGCGCAGGCATA
>JALZOJ010000143.1 GCA_030857175.1 Myxococcota bacterium
TGACAATTCAGCGAGCGCGCCGCGCGCGCGGGAACCGAAAACGCAGCAGTGCGGCGCGACGCCGTAAATTGCCACGCAACAAGCGGTTCCTGTCCGGCTTGTCCGAGTGGTCCGACATAATTTCCGGACTCGGTTCCTGTCCGGGTTGTCCGAGTGGTCCGACATAATTTCCGGGCTCGGTTCCTGTCCGGGTTGTCCGAGTGGTCCGACATAATTTCCGGGCTCGGTTCCTGTCCGGGTTGTCCGAGTGTCCGACAGAATTTTCGAGGCCGCGCCCAGAGGCGCGTCAGGGGATCCACTCGAGGCCGATCGACGGGAACACGGGGAGGCCGCGCGTGTAGCTGCGGACCGTGTAGTCCTCGTTGTACGTGACGCCCTCGGCGTTGCGCCGGTTGGTCACGTTCTGCACGTCCATGTAGAGGAGCCAGACGCCCGACGGGCGGCGCCACGCGCGGTCGAGGCGGAGGTCGAGCGCGAAGAAGTCCGGCAGGCGCTCGGAGAGGAGTGGGCCATCGATCGCGATGTAGTCGCCGTCGTTGTCCTGCGTCGCGCCGATGACGGGCGTGAACGGGTTGCCGGTCGCGTAGCGGAAGCGGCCGCCGAAGCGCCAGTGTTTGCCGAGTGCGGTGGTGCCGACGAGCGTGAGCGTGTGCGGCTGGTCGAGCACGTACGGGAAGTAGTCTTCGCCGCGCGAGGGGTTCTGGCGGAACGAGCGGCCGTAGGTGTATGCGACCCAGCCGGTCCAGTTGCCGCGGTTGCGGCGCGCGATCAGCTCGATGCCGTAGGCGTAGCCTTTGCCGATCGCCTCCCGGTAGGAGTAGGAACCGAACTGCGCGTCGACGAGCTCGCGCGAGATGCCGAGGGCGCCGCCAGAATCGGTGCCGCCGTTCGCGCTGATCGGCGTCGCGGAGGAGACGGCATCGACGGGGAGCTGGCGGAGGCGCTGGTAGTAGGCGGTGGCGGAGGCTTCGTTGTCGTCGGCGAGGATGGCCTTGGCGCCGAAGGTGAGCTGGATCGACTTGCTGCCGAGCATGCGTTCCTCGCGCATGAAGATCGGGTCGAGATCGGTGATGAGCGGCGGGGCGTGGTAGAGGCCGAACGACTGCGTCAGCTCGACATCTGCGGGGAGGGATTCCTTGATGAGGATGCGCGGGTCGAGCGTCCATTGATCGGAGAGGCCGATGTGATCGCCGCGCACGCCGGGGCGGAGCTCGACGCGATCATCGAAAACGAACCACGACTGCTCGATCCACGCGCCGAGGTCGGCGGTCCAGCGCGTGAGCTGGCGGTTGATCGCCATGTCGGGCGTCGGGTTGTTCGGGCTCGGCGGCGGCGTGTTGAGGAGGTTGTAGGAGTGGCGTTGCCCGCCGGCGTCGACGCCGAGCGAGAGCGTGCCGCCGAACAGCGGCGTCGAGAGATCGGCGCGCGTGTGGATCGGGATGCTCGTGCGGTGCATGCCCTTGTCGGTGTCGTTGTGGTTCGCGCGTCCGTTGACGTCGTCGATGCCGAGCGATGGCGTGATCTGGAGCTGCGTCGCGCCGTAGACCGCGCGGTAACGCCCGCCGAGGCGCGCGAACCGCGAGATGTACTTGAACGACTTCACGTTGCTCGTATCGATGCCGCCACTCGAGGTGTTGTTTGGGTCGCGGATCAAGCGGAGGAGATCGTCGGAGCCGAACAGCATCACCATCCAGCGGCCGTCGCCCGACTCGTAGCGGACCTGCGCGTCGCCGTAGCGCGGCGCGAGCGAGAGATCGATCTGTGCGGCGGCGACGATCGCGTCGAAGTAGGAGCGGCGTGCGGCGATCAGCCAGCTGCCGCGCGCGGGCGCGGGGCCTTCGGCGACGGCGGCCGCGTGGATCAGCGAGACCTCTGCGCCGACGCGCCAGCGATCGCCGCGGCCCGTGCGCGAGGTGACGGTCGCGACGCCGCCGAGCCCGCGACCGTAGCGCACGGATGCGCCGCCGGGCTGGAGGGTGAGCTCGTCGACGGCCGCGGTGGGCAAGAACGAGGCGAGCCCGCCGAAGTGATAGAGGAGCGGGACCTCGATGCCGTCGAGATAGACCTTGGTGTCGCGCGGTGCAGTTCCGCGCAGTGCGAGGCCGCCGAGCCCGAACGGCGTGCGCGCGACGCCGGGCAGCGACTGCAGGGCGCGGAGTGCGTCGTTGCCGGCGCCGGGCTGGCGGCGGATCTCGGCCGCGTCGAGGTGCAGCGGCGGTCCGCTCGGCACGCGGCCGCTGACGCGGATGACCTCGCCAGAGGAGTTGTCGGCTTGGAGGCGGATCGTCATGTCGGCGCCGACACGCGCGGAGCCGAAGTACGCGCGATAGCCGTCTGCGATCACGACGACGTCGTGCCTGCCGAACGGGACATCCGAGATAGTGAACCGCCCGGCGTCGTCGGTGCCGGCCTCGCCCGCGCCGACGGCGACGAGCGCGCCGACGACCGGCTGGCCCGTGGACTGATCGAGCACGACACCTTCGACCGTGCGCTCCGCATACGCGTTCGTCGCCGCCAGGCAGACGATCGCGACGGGGAGCCAACGCATCGACGGAGCCTACACGGCTCGCCACGCTGAAGTGAGCACACCGACGATCGCACCGAGCCAGACCGTGGCCGCGATCACGACGGAGAGGCCGATGACGATCGAGGCGAGCCCCGTGCCGTCGCGTTTCGGGTCCCAGAAGTGGAGGACGAGCAACAACGCGAACGACGCGAGCATGCCGAGCGCGACCCAGTGCTCCTTGACGTCGAACCAGCGTGCCGCTTTTGCGGCGCGCTTCACGACCTCGTTCGTCGGTGCGAGCTCGCGGCTGGGTGAGCCTTCGCGTGCGGCGATCTTGTCGAGCTCGCGGGCGCGGGTTTCCTGATCCGCGACGATGACGCCCGCATTCTCGAGATACGCCGCGCGAACCTCCACCCGGTACGTCGGATACACGATGTTGCCCGCGACGAACGCACCGATGTGCAGCAGCAGCGCGTAGAGCGCGAACCGCTGCACTGCGCGGCGCTTGCCGTACTGGCCGCGCACGTAGCGGCGCAGCCAGATCACGAGGTGCGTCACCGCGCCGACCGCCGCGACGCCGAGCGCCGTGTGGAGCACGAGCAGCCAGCGCGCCGCGTTTTCGGTGAGCACGCCTGCACGATAGCCGAAAACGAAAAGACCCGCGGGTGCGGGCCTTTTTGTGGATGGCTTCGTCTGGTGACGAAGCAGGCTAAGTCAGGAGTGCGTCGCGCTGTGGCGGCGGATGAACGTGGGGACGTCGAGCTCGTTGTCGGTATCGATCTCTCCGGAGAGGACGGCCTTCATGCTCGGGCGCGACTGCGCGCGCTTGCGATCGGGATGAACGAGCGGCGTGCCATCGACGGGCGAGGGGCCGGAGCCCGACGCGAGCCGTGCGGACGGGTCGCCTTCCGGCACGGGGTCGACCAGGTCGGCGAGCGCGCGCTCGATGCCCTGATACTCCTCGCCGTTGTCCCACGCGACGTCGATATCGGGCTCCTCGACGATCTGCGCGGGCTGCGGCGCCTGGCGGCGCGGAGGCGTCGCGACGATCGGGTAGTCCTTCGTGATCTGCGTCGAGACGTCGTACGGCAGCGTGATCTGCGGCGACGACATGCGGCGGCCGGTCGGCGGCTGCATCTGCTGCATGTTCGGCGTCTTCTCCGGCACGATCATCTGCGTCTTCGACGCGTGATTGAAGCCGGTCGCGATCACCGTGATGCGAACTTCCTCGGACAGGTTCGGATCGATGACCGAGCCGAAGATGATGTTCGCGTCCTCGTGCGCCGCTTGCTGGATCAGCGAGGAGGCCTCGTTGACCTCGTGCAGCGTCAGGTCGGGACCGCCGGTGATGTTGATCAGGATGCCGGTCGCGCCGTCGATCGAGACGTCCTCGAGGAGCGGCGAGCTGATCGCCGTCTCGGCCGCCTCGGTCGCGCGCCGCTTGCCCGTGCCGACGCCGGTGCCCATCAGCGCGCGGCCCATGCCGCTCATGATGGTGCGCACGTCGGCGAAGTCGACGTTGATCAAGCCCGGGACCGTCATCAGATCGCTGATGCCCTGCACGGCGTTGAGGAGAACCGAGTCCGCCTTGCGGAATGCTTCGACCATCGACGTGTTGTTGCCGACGAGCGCGAGCAGCCGGTTGTTCGGGATCACGATCAGCGTGTCGACCGCGGCCTCGAGGCGCTCGATGCCCTCGACAGCCTGCTTGCTGCGCTTCTTGCCTTCGAAGCCGAACGGCTTCGTGACGACACCCACCGTGAGCGCGCCGCAGTCACGCGCGATCTGCGCGATGACGGGCGCAGCGCCCGTGCCCGTGCCGCCGCCCATGCCGGCGGTGACGAACACCATGTCGGCGCCTGCGATCAGATCGGCGATCTGCTGCATGCTCTCTTCGGCCGAGCGCCGCCCGACATCCGGGTTCGCGCCGGCGCCGAGACCCTTCGTCAGCGCGTTGCCGAGCTGGATCTTGTGCGGCGCCATGTTGGCCTCGAGCGCCTGCATGTCGGTGTTGGCGACGACGAACTCGACTCCGTCGAGATTGCCGCTGATCATGGTGTTGACCGCGTTACCGCCGCCGCCGCCGACACCGATGACAAGGATCTTTGCGTGACTGACGTCGTCGAATTCGATGAGTGCCATCTGGTTCTCCCCTGGTAGTGAACCCATATGAAAGTGCGGGGTGATCGCGGGCAACTTTTTGCGAGCCATCACGCGCGATTTGTTGCGATCCGGACGTGGATGCGCATTTTTCAGAACATCTCGGCGAGCCGGACCCACGCACGCTTGAG
>JALZOJ010000052.1 GCA_030857175.1 Myxococcota bacterium
CGGCACTGCACTCATGCTACCCGCCTCCATCCGAAAGAGGTAATCGAAGCCAGAAGATGCTGCCATGTGGCTGGTTCGGCTCGACGCCGACCTCGCCGTCCATGCTCTCGACAAGGTGCTTCACGATGGAGAGCCCGAGGCCCGTGCCACCTGCTTCGCGCGACCGGCTCGGGTCCGCGCGGTAGAACCGCTCGAACACGCGCTCGCGATGCTTGTCGGCGATCCCGGGCCCGTCGTCGCGGACCTCGATGCGCACGCCGCCTTCGCCGGGCTTCGCTTCGACCCACACGTTCCCGTCGGGGCGCGTGTACTTGACCGCGTTGTCAATGAGGTTGACGAGGATCTGGTCGAGCGCCTTCGGGTCGGCCTTTACCGCCAGCTCGCCGACCGCGATGTTCACCTTCACCCCGCGGGCCTGTGCGTTGGTCTCGATCGCGGTCATCGACTGATCGACGGCCGCGGGCAGCGGCACGTGGTTGAGCTCGAGCCGGTACTGGCCGGCGTCGAGGCGAGATAGATCGAGGAGGTCGGCGAGGATGCGGGCGAGCCGCTCCGCATTGCGGTGAAGGCCATCCATCAGGCGTGGCCCCATCACGGGATCGTCCTTTGCGCCCGAGAGTAGCGTCTCGGCATTCGCGCGGATCACGGCGACCGGGGTGCGCAGCTCGTGCGAGACGTTCGCGATGAAGTCGCGCCGCACGTTCTCGAGACGGCGCACCGTGGTGACGTCCTCGAGGAGCAGCACGCGACCTTCGCTGCCCCACTTCTGCGCGACCTTGATGATCGCGCGGCGGTTGTTCGCGACTTGCACCTCGGCGCTCGCAGTCGCGTCCGCTTCGAGGAGCTCGAACAGCTGCGGGACGCGCACGAACTCGATCAGCGGCTCGCCGACCGGGGAGCTCGTCACACCGAGCATCTCGCGTGCGGCGTCGTTGAGCAGCTCGATCTTGTGATCGTCGTCGACGGCGACCACACCTTGCGTCGTGCCGTCGGCGAGCGCCGAGAGCAGTGCTCGCTCGCGCGCGAGTGCGGTGTGGCTGCGCTCGGCGTCCTCGGCGAGGTAGTTCACCCACTCGGCGATCTGACGACCTTCGTCGTCGGGATTCGCTTCCACCGCCGGTACACGCCGGCTCGAGTCACGCACGACATCGCGCGTCGATGACGCGAGCTGCCGCAGCGACCGCCGGAGCGATTCGATCGCCAACAGGCCCGACGCGATCGCGATGACGAATGCACCGACCGCTGCGATCACCGCGAACGAAGACTCGAACCCGCGGGCGCTGGCGACGGCACTCGTGGTCACGCCGACCGCGATCGCGAGCACGGCCGCGAGCGCGACCAATCGCCTGCGTGCCCGCGCGATCAAGACGCCTCGTCGGGTGCGTCCTTGAAGCGGTACCCGACGCCACGAAGCGTCTCGACATACATGCCCGCTTCACCGAGCTTCTCGCGGAGACGCTTGACGTGCGTGTCGACGGTCCGCGTGGTGACGTCGGCCTCGATGCCCCACACGTCGGAGAGCAGCGCTTCGCGCGTTTGCACGCGGCCGCGGCGCGACATGAACGCGTGCAGGAGGCGAAACTCGAGTGCGGTCAGCGCGATCTCTCCCTCGTCGACCCACGCGCGGTGCGCGTCGCGATCGATCTTGAGCCGGCCGAAGCGGATCATCGAGGGCTCGCCCTCGGCCTTGCCGCGCATCGAGTCCACGCGGCGGAGCAGGGCGCGGATGCGCAGGATCAGCTCGCGCACCGAAAACGGCTTGACGACGTAGTCGTCGGCGCCGACCTCGAAGCCCACGACGCGATCGATCTCCTCGCCCTTCGCCGTGCACATCACGACAGGGATGTCGCGCGTGCGCTCCTGATCGCGCAGACGCCGGCAGATCTCGGTGCCCGAGAGGTCAGGCAACATCAGATCGAGCACGATCACGTCGGGAAGGGGCTCGGAGGTCGCGCTCGCGAGCCCCTGGCGGCCGGTGTGTGCGAGGCGAACCTGGAAGCCCTCGGCCTTGAGGTTGTACTCGACCGTCGTCGCGAGATCGACTTCGTCCTCGATGACCAACACGAGCATGTCCCCATGCCTAGCACGCCGTCGGTGACGGTTGGGTGACGGCAATGGGGTGGGCGGGTGACGTCCGCAGAGATCTGCAACTTGCAGCATCTGCGCATGACGTGTCGCAACGGCGTCACGCCAATGTCACCGCCCGGGCTTCTCCTGCGACCAGATGCGCAAACTCCTGTCAATCCTGTCAACTCTCGCAGTCGCGTCGGCCACCGCGCTCGCGCAACCCCCGACGGAGCCTGTGCCTCCGGTCGATCCGGCCCCACCCGTCGATCCGGCCACGCCCCCGACGATGGATGACCCGCCGCCCGAGGCGCCCAAGGCCGAAGAGAAAAAGCCCGCGCTCGTCGGCTACGACAAGGGCTTCTTCCTCAAGAGCGAGGACGGGAAGTTCTCGCTCAAGATCACCGGCCGCGTGCAGCCGTTCTACAACCTCACGCGCACCGAGGGCCCGCCGAAGAACATTGCGAACAACTTCGAGGTGCGGCGCGCCCGCCTCGTGCTCGAAGGCAACATCCATACGAAGAAGTTGCTCTACAAGATGCAGACGGACTTCGGCCGTGGCTTCGTCGTGCTTCGCGACTATCACGCCGACGTCGAGATCGCGAAAGACGTCTGGATTCGCCTGGGACAGTGGAAGCGGCCATTCTCGCGCCAGCAGATCAACTCGAGCGGTCGCCTCGAGGTGACGGATCGCGCGATCACCGACCGTGCGTTCGGCACCGGTCGCGACATCGGCATCGCGCTTCGCAACGACTACGAGAAGTCGCCGGACCTCGAGTGGACGATCGGCTTGTTCAACGGAACCGGCGACGCGTCGACCATCACCTCCACGACGACGACCGATCCGATGACGATGGTGACCACCACGACGACCGGCTTACCGACGAACGTGCCGCGCGAGTTCCGGCCGGTCGTCGTCGGACGCGTCGGCATCAACCGCAACGGGATGAAGGGCTATACCGAGGCGGACCTCGAAGGCGGGCCGATGCGGTTCGGCGTCGGCGCGAGCGTCTGGCTCGAGGGCGACTTCGACGAGAACGACAAGTCGAACCAGAAGGTCCAGGCGGATGTGATCGTGAAGGCAGAAGGCCTCTCGACGACCGGCGGCGTCTACTTCATGACCGATCAGGACGGCGAGGGCGTGCTCGACGCGACGAAGTCACTGGTGGGCTTTCACGTGCAGGCCGGCTACATGGTCGTGCCCAAGCACTGGCAAGTCGCCGGCCGCTTCGCGCTCGTCAGCGATCTGATCGCCGACGACAAGACCGCGCGCGATCAGCAAGAGATCTCCGTCGGCGGTAACTACTTCGGCTTCGGTCACGATGCGAAGGTCGCCGCGGCCGTGCGCTTCATCAAGACCGGCGACGCGAAGCTCACCGATGTCATGCTGCTCGAGGTCGGCGTGAACGTCGGCTTCTGATCAGCAGCAGCAGCGGCAGCAAGAATCCACCACGGGAGCCGGAGGTGGAACATCCGCCCTCCGGCTCCGTGGTGCTGGATGGCTCGGTAGCGTCGGGGGCCCCGGATGGATTGCCGCGCCGACCGAGTCGTGATTCGAGGAGCTGCACCGAGTTCTGGCGCTCGCGACAGACCGAGCCCTCGATGCCACACATGCGATTGCCGAACTCTCCGCACGGCGCCATCACGTCCTTGAACGTGCGGTCGCCGGCGTAGTCGAGATACGTCATCGGATCCGACGCGAGCATCTCGTGATCGAGTCCGTAGCTGTGCGCGATCTCTTGCGCCATGATCTCGCACATCAGGCGCGAGTCGTCGGGCAGTACGTCGGTGAACGTGAACACGACGGAGTTCTCGATCGTCGAGCAGTTGGTCGTGAACGGCGACACGCCGGCGACGTTATCGGGCAAGCCGACGTCGCTCGGATGACCGCCGAACACCGCTTCGATGTGCGGCACGTTGCCGGGATCGACGTCGGTGACCGTGACGTCGAACCGCGCGTAGAGATCCTCCACGCAGTCGACGGTCTCTTGCCAGGTCTCGTCGTCGATGTCCCACGGCGTGATCTCCGTGGGCCTCTCGACGATCGACGACTTCGCGGACCTGGCGTCGTTCTCGCCGGGCCAGAGAACGGCGCCGTCGCGATTGAGGTAGATCGTGCGGCTCTGCGCGAGCTGCGATCCACGCAGCGCGGTCGGTTTGACCGCGTGCCGGGCGAACGCGAAGCCCCGCGGTGATGCCGCGGTCGTCGTGAACTTCGCTTTGGTCGGGGGTGGGGGCGCGGCGTGGGCGAACGCGTGCGCCAGGAAGGTGATGGTGAACGCAACAAACGTGCGTTCCACGGTCGACACAGCTCTTCACGGCGTGTGCCCGATCGCGGCGCGAATCAAACCGGCGGGTTAGCCGCCGCGAGACGCGCGATTCGGGGACGAAGCCCGAGGTCTACTCCCCCAGCGCGACGTAGCGGCTCTCGTCCTCGTCGTCGCCGCGTTCTCCATACCGCTGCTCGTCCACCTTCGCGTGCGGTAGCCGCGCGTAGATCTCCGCGCCGCGCGCATTCAACAGATTCTCGGAGAGGTCGAGGAGATCGAGGTGATGGAACGCATCTGCGTGCGTGAGCAAGAGATCGACATCCGTGTCCTGAAGGGCACCTTTGGACAGGTCGAGCGTGCGGAGCTGTTGGAGCAGCGGTGACCTCGCGAGCGGTCCGATCACTTCATGCACGAACTCGCAGTTGACGATACCGAGGTGCGTGAGCTTCTTGGAGATGCGTCCGTCGAGCAATGGCGCGAGGTGCTCGACCTTGCCGGCGCCGCCGTAGTGCTCATCCCCGAACCAGACCTCGAGGTGCTCGAGCTTCGGCCAGCGCGCGGCGAAGATCGCGGTGATCTCGTCCTCGCCCAGGCCTCCCGAGATGCGCGTGAACTTGCGGAGGTTCGGCAGGGCGAGATCACCGAGGGTGCCTCCTTCGCCGGATGCGATCACCAGCTCCTCGAGCTGGGGGAGCGACGACCAGTACGGCGAGAAGTCGCCAAATGCCGTCCACGAGATCTCGCTGTCCTCGGAGGTGTAGTCGTCGAAGCGAAGGACGCGGATCTGCGGTGCCTGCTGGGACTCCGCGACCGCCGCGAGCGTCTCGCTCCAATCGTTGTCATTTTCGTAGCCGGCGAGCCCGAACCGCAGCTCGGTGACGAGCCGCGCGACGGGGAGCGCGAGGAACGCACGCGTGAGCGCTGCGAGATCGGTCTTGCTGTCGATGCCCTGGCGCTTGAGGCTCGCGCCGCGCAAGAAGCCGTGCTCCCAGACGAGACCTCCGACCTCGCTGTTGAGCTTGACGTCGAGATCGCCGAACAGCTTCGTCGGATTTTTGGCGAGCCATTCGCGCGCCTCGTCTTCCTGACCTGCGAGGAACAGCGACGCGAGCTCGCCGCGTACGTCGCTCTGCTGCTGCAGCCAATCGGCGTAGACCGAGGCCGCGGCCTTCGTCGCGGCGGGCTCGCGTGCAGCGACGATCTCGGCTTCGAGCGTCAAATTGAACGAGCCCGCGTCGAGCGTCTCGTCGATCGCCGGCAGGTCGGCCTCGGTGCGGTCCTTCTTCTCGTAGTTCTTGCCGCGCGATTCGATGAGCGCCTCGAACCGCTTCTCGGCCTCGTGGCTCGATGCAGCGCGCTCGCCGAATCGCTCGTAATACGAGGTGACCTTGGTCAGCTTGTTCGTGTTGCCGAACGCGGCCGTGATCTTGAGCCCGTCGCGCACGATCTCGCCGAAGAACACCGCATCCTCGCGCGGATTCTCGCCGCGAAAAAACTTCACCACTTTGCGTGTCGCCATGTCGCGCGACTCTACAAGACTACTGTTCGTCGACTTCGGGCTCGTTGTCGTCTTCTGCGAGCGTGCTGGACGCCGCCGGCAGCACGATGGTCGGCGCCTCGGGATGCGCGCGATAGAGGATGACGGTGTTGCCGAGCACCTGCGCGACGTGGCTGTTCGTCTTCGTCGCGATGTCCTGAGCGGCGTCGTGACGATCGAGACTCGCGGACTCGCCGACCTTGACCTTGATCAGCTCGTGGTCGGTCAGTGCTTGGTCCACCGCGGCGACCAGGCCTTCGTCGATGCCGCCTTTGCCGACATGGACGATCGGACGCAGGTCATGGGCGAGGGCACGTAGATGTCGACGCTGCTTACCGCTGAGCACGGCGCTGTATAACGAGCAGCCCCACCGCGAGCAAGCCAAACAACCAGCCGGACTAACCGATCAGCTTCATGAGCCAACCGAAGAACGCCGAGGTCGGGCCGCGGACGTGATCGAGGTGCGCCGTGATCGAGCGGGCCTGGGTCGCGTGCGCGAGCACGATGCCGAGCACGAGCAAGCTCGCGCAGGTAACGAACAAGAACCCAAAGATGATGCCGACCTCGCGGTGATCCCCGTGGTGTCGGTGTGTCGGGGACCAGTTCCCGATGATGTTCCACGCGAGCGTGATCCCGAGGATCACCCCGAGGATGCGGTGCTCGCGGAGCCAGATCGATGCGGCGACGACGATCAGCGTGAACGTGGGGACGACGAATGGCGCGATCGCGATCAGCCAGTTGCCACGCCCTTCATAGCGCGCGTGGCCGCCGGTACGGAGTGCGGCCCAGAGACCGGAGACCCGATGCATGGTGAGCACGGAGAACAGAGCGTGCGTGAGCTCGTGCTCGAGCGTCACCAGGAAGTGCAGCGAACGTCGCGGGCGGAGGATCAGCAGCCACACGACGAGGAATGCGGCGGCGCCGGCGAGCACGGGCATCACAGCCGGCGGCCGGCGCACGACGTCGCGCACGACGAACGACAGCGCGTAGACCACGCCGGGGAGGAACACCAGGCTCACGATCGCCAGCGGCCACTTGAGCAACCCGATCGCGCGGTCGATGCCGTCGGAGACTCTCATCCCCCCATTGGACACGAATTTCGTGCTGCTTACCGCTGTGCGCGGCGCTGTAGAACGAGCAGCCCCACCGCGAGCAAGCCGAACAACCAGCCGGTGCCGCCCCCGGTGGAGCAGCCGCCGATCGGCGCGTCTTCCTCGCTGTCCTCGCCACGGATCGTGACCTCGATGGTCGCGATCTGTTCGTGCGCGCCGTCAGTCGCCATGATCTGGATCGTGTGCTTGCCGGGCGCCATGTCGAGCGGGGCCGCGAACGTCCACGGTGCGCCGGTGAGCGAGCCGACCGACTCGCCGTCGATCGAGAGCACCGCGAGGCGCACCTTGACGTCGTCGGTCGCGGTGGCGTTGATCGTGAAGCCGGGCTCCACGACGGCGCCGTTGGCGGGAGACGTGATCGCGACGGCCGGCGGATCGATGTCGCCGGTGCCGGCCGCGCCGATGCGCTCCATGAGCAGCGCGTACGAGTTTTGCCCTGTGCGGCACGATGCTGCACCGGGAACGCCGCACGCGCGCGCGGTGGTTTCACCGCACTCCGACATCACGTTCTGGAATCGCTTCGCGCCGGCGAACGCGAGATACGACATCGGATCTGCCGGCAGCAGCTGGTGGTCGAGGCCGTACGAGTGCGCGATCTCCTGCGCCATGATCTCGCACGCGACCTGCGCCTTCTGCGGGATCACGTCGGTGAAGGTGAACACGATCGAGTTCTCGACGATCTTGCAGCTCGTCGAGAACGGCGACACGCCCGAGAAGTTGCCGGTGAGCCCGAGTGCCGTCGCCGAGCCGCCGAACACCGCTTCGATGTGCGGCAGGTCGCCGGGGTCGGTCTCGGTGATCTCGACGTCGAACGGCGCGAACATCTCGCGCAGACATGTGACCGTCTGCGACCACACCAGCGAGCTGACGTTCCACGGTGCGACGGAGACCTGCGAGGCGACGATCGAGGAGCGGTTGATCCGCGCATCGTTCGCGCCCGGGGTGAGGGTCACGCCATTCTTGTTGAGATAGACGGTGCGACTCTGTGCGCGCACCGACGTGGTGACGCTGGCATCGTCCGCGATGACCTGACGACCCGAGAGCACCGCGAACAGCAAGAGCCACATGATCAAAGAGGTCGACCGGGCATCCAGCAGCTGAATGTGCGCTGAGCGTCGCATCTATGATCGCTACCCGCGACGTAACCGTCACATGGCGGGCTCGCGCCGCAACACGTTGCAGTCCCGTCATGGAGGCGGGTCCGACGCGACAAACGCGCCCGCTAGGGTGGCCGCAAATGCTTCGACGTATCTCGACAGTGCTGCTGCTGCTCACCGCGACGGCCGTTGCTGACGAACCCGCACCGACACCGCCCGCGGATCAACCGCCGGCGGATGCGCCACCGACACCGCCCGCGCCGGCGACCGGGACGGTGAAGGGCAAGCTGACGGACAAGATCAGCGAGGAGGGACTCCCCGCCGCGATGATCGCGGTTCGCGGCGGTCAGTCGCTCGCGACCGAGCTCGACGGCACGTTCACGATCGAGCTCGCGCCGGGCACGTACACGATCGTGTTCTCGACCCCCGAGTTCATCGACGTCGAGAAGACGGTCACGGTGGTCTCCGGCAAGACCGTCGATGTCACGTTCTCGCTCGAGCCCGTGCCGAAGACGGCGACCGGTGAGACGATCGAGATCGTCGACAAGATCGACGAGCGCAAGGAGTCCGCCGTGCTCGCGGTACGCCGCTCGGCCGCCACGGTCAGCGACGCGGTCTCTTCGCAAGAGATCAGCAAGTCGCCCGACTCGAACGCGGGCGACGCGATGAAGCGCGTCGTCGCGGTCAGCGTCGTCGACGGCAAGTACGTCGCGCTGCGCGGCCTCGAAGGTCGCTATGTCACGAGCCTCTTGAACGGTGTGCCCTTGCCGAGCCCCGAGCCGGATCGCAACGCGGTGCCGCTCGATCTGTTCCCGACCAACCTGCTCGCGACGATGACCGTCCACAAGAGCTACTCGGCCGAGCTGCCGGGTCAGTTCGGTGGCGGTGCGCTTGGCATCGCGACGAGCTCGTTTCCGACGAGCTTCGAGATGCGCCTCGGCGTGTCGACCTCTGCGAACACGGTCTCGACGGGTCAGGCCGGCTTGACGAACGCGTACGCGAACGGCGCGGCCAGCTTCTTTGGCTTCGACAACGGCTCGCGCGCGTTGCCGTCCTCGATCCCGCGAAACCAGGCCGTGCGTGGCATGGACCCGGCGCGCATGGAGCAGATCGGCGAATCGTTGCCGAATGCGTGGACGCCGACCGAAGAGACGGTCACGCCGAATGTCTCGGTGAACGCGATGATCGGTGACTCGATGAAGGTCGCCGGCAAGCGCGTCGGCTACCTCGCGACCGGCCTGTTCCGCCGCAACTTCAGCGTGCGCGAGGGCGAGACTGCCCGCACGCAGATCTCGGGTGGCGAGCTTCGATCGATCGAGACCCTCGACTACCAGATCGGGACCGCGGAGGCGACGATCGGCTCGCTCGCCAATGTCGGCGTCGATCTCGACAACGACAACCAGCTCAACCTGCTCGGCCTGTACACCCACGTCGGCGAGGACGTCACGAACCTCGCGACCGGATTCTCAGAGAACGACAGCACCGGCATCGATGTCTCGCGCCAGTCGTTCGTCACGCGCCAGCTCGCATTCGCGCAGCTGCACGGCACGCACAAGCTGAATCGCAAGCGTGGTCTCGAGCTCCGCTGGCAAGGCAACTACGCCGAGACGCGGCGCGACGAGCTCGATAGCCGCGACCTCGTGTACCTCGTCGATGCAGACGGCGCGCGCTACTTCAAGGATCAACCCGGCTCGGGCCAGCACTTTTGGCAGGCGCTGCGCGACCAAGCGGGCGGCGGTGGCGTCGACGTGCGAATGCGGGCCGGGAAGGTGCAGCTCCGCGCAGGTGGAACCGCACACCTGACGAGCCGCGCTCTCGGTGGCCGTCGCTTCCGCTACAAGTTCGTCGGCAGCGATACGAGCGTGCGCGCCCTCCCCGGCGAGGAGATGTTCTCGTCGGAGAACATCGGCCCGAACTTCGAGATCGAGGAGGGCACGTTGAACGAGGACGCGTACAAGGCGAACCTCGACGTGTTCGGCGGCTTCGCGACGGCGGAGATCCCGATGGACGACAAGCTCCGCATGATCGCGGGTGTTCGCTACGAACACTCCGCGCAGGAGATGTCGAACGGCAGCCGCTACGCCGTGGCCGGCAACGTCGCGGAGGTCAACCGGACCGACAACGACGCGATGCCGACGGTGAACTTCGTCTACGCCGCGCGCCCGGATATGAATTTCCGCGGTGCCTACAGCTACACGCTCGTGCGCCCGCGCTTTCGCGAGCTCGCACCGTTCCTGTTCTACGACTACGTTCGCCGGCGCGACATCTCGGGCAACCCCGATCTCGCGACGACGCACATCCACAACGCCGACCTCCGCTGGGAGTGGTTCCCCGACGGCGACGGCAACGAGGTGTTTGCCGCGAGCGTGTTCGGCAAGTACTTCCGCTCGCCGATCGAGCAGGTGCTGGCGAACTCGAACTCGAACAACGATGCCACCTTCCTGAATGCGCGCGGCGGCAGCCTCGTCGGTGCGGAGGTCGAGGCTCGCACGAGCCTTCAGCGGCTCACGCCGGCGCTCTCGAAGTTCCGTCTCGGAACCAACATCTCGCTCATGCGCTCGCGCGTGGACCTCGGCGAGGACCAGATGCTGCTGACGAACCGGTCTCGTCCGCTCTACGGACAGTCGCCGTTCGTGGTGAACGTGAACCTCGGGTACGTGAACCCGAAGGTCGCGGACGTCAACCTCCTCTACAACGTGATCGGTTCGCGCATCTCCGACGTCGGCGCTGAGGGTTTGCCCGACACGTACGAGCGGCCGTTGCATCGCGTGGACCTCGTCGCTGCGCGCCTGTTGCGCAAGGACCTGCGACTCAAGTTTTCCGTCTCGAATCTCCTCAACCAGAAGGTCGTCTTCGAACAAGCCGACATCACCGTCAACTCGTATGCGCCCGGCGTCTCGTTCGCACTCGGGCTCGACTGGACTCCGTAACCGAACGACGTTGAAAGGAACCCCCCATGAAGAATCTCTCTTGCTCTCTTGCTCTCGTGCTTGCCGCCGCCTGCGGTGGCGATGGCGGCCTCACCGGCGACGATATGCCGACGCCGGACGCAGCACCCGATGCACCTCCGGGATCGATGGTCATCAATGTCCCCGCCGGTGATCTGACCGGCCCGATCACCTGGGAGGCGCGGAACACGTACATCCTGCAAGGCTACGTCTTCATCACGGGCGGCAAGCTCACGATCGAAGCTGGCACCGTGATCAAGGGTGAGAACGGCAGCGCGCTCACGATCACGAAGGACGCGACGCTCGACGCGCAAGGCACGGCGGCGAAGCCGATCGTGTTCACGTCGAACAAGACGCCCGCGGCGCCCGGTGACTGGGGCGGTCTCGTCATGCTCGGCAAGGCGCCGATCAACGTCGTCGGCGGCACGAATGCCGTCGAAGGGTTCCCGACCTCGTTCGGCGACAAGATCGTCTACGGCGGCACGGCTCCCGCGCACGACTGCGGCAAGCTCAAGTACGCGCGCATCGAATACGCGGGCTTCTTGCTGTCGCCCGACAACGAGCTCAACGGGCTCACGGTCGGCGGCTGCGGTTCATCGACGCTGATCGATTACGTCCAGGTTCACCTCGGCCAGGACGACGGCGTCGAGATGTTCGGCGGCAGCGCGAACCTCTCGCACATCGTGATCACGCAGCCCGACGACGACGCGCTCGATTGGGATCGCGGCTGGACCGGCAAGGCACAGTTCATCGTGATCCAGCAGCGCACGGGTCGCGGTGACAAGGGCATCGAGGCCGACAACAACAACAACGACAACGAGCTCCTCCCGCGCAGCGCGCCGGAGATCTGGAACATGACGATGGTCGGCGCGAACGGCGCGGTGACCGATCCGCAGGGTGGCATCCACGTGCGCCGCGGTACCGCCGGCAAGATCAACAACTCGATCGTCATGGGCTTCACCAAGTTCGCCGCCGACATCGACGGCGCGTCCTCGGTGAATCAGTTCACCGGTGCGAACCTGACGCTCAAGAACGTGTACTTCGTGAAGGGCACGAATGCGCTCTCGAACTGGCCGGCGAACTTCGACGGCGCGGGCGCCGGCAATGACGGCGGCTTCGACGAGGCCGCGCAGATCGGCGGCGACGCGACGAACCGCATCGACGTGAACCCGATGCTCGGCGCGCCGTTCAACACGACGGCACCGGACTGGAAGCCCGCCGCCGGGTCGCCGGTGCTCACGGGTTGCGCGACGCCGCCCGCCGGTCTCGACACGACCGCGACGTATTGCGGCGCGATCGGCGCGACCGACTGGACGACCGGCTGGACGAAGTACTAGTCCCGCACGAACGTAAACGAACGCGGCCAGATCAGGCGGTCATCTCTCGCGACGAGCTGCGAGAGGTGCTCGCCTGTTTCTGCGTCCAGGCGATTGAGACCGGTCGCGTCGAGCACGTAGAGCGCGCCGTCGAAGAAGTCGATGCTGATCGGATCGCGCAAGCCGTAGGCGATCACGCGGCCGCCCGGGTACGCGAGGATCGCGTCGCGGTCCCAGTCGGCGACGTAGATCGTGTCTTCGTGGATCGCGATGCTGGTCGCGAGCACGAGGTCGCCGCGACCGATCTCGCCGAGCTGCGTGCCGCTCGCGAGATCCCAGATCTGCACGGCGGGCTCGGTCGCGACGAGCACGCGGCCTCTATCGATCACGAAGTCGTGCGCGCCGCGCATGTGCGGATAGCCGAACGTGCGCGCCAACGTCCCGTCGGGGGCGAGCACGACGAGGTTGTTCGTGTCGTTGCCGAGGACGACGAGCTCCTGCCCGTCGAACACGAGCTCGACGGGCTCCTCGAGCAGCGTCGTGTCCCAGTAGAAGACGTCCATCATCTGACCGGAGTGCACGTCGTAGCGAATCACTTCGCCACGACCGAAGCCGGCGCTGTAGAGCTGATCGTTCGGGCCGAGGCGCACGCCCGCGGGTCGATCCACGCGTTGCTCCGAGCCCTGCGCGAACGTGCCGAGAAATTCGCCGGTCGCGCCGTCGTAGCGAAAGATCGCATTCGCACGGTAGTCGCTGATGAACACCGTGCTCGGCACTTCTGGTTGTTCAGCGCATCCGGCCAAGGCCGCCAGCAAAACCGTCCTCGACGCGCTCACATGACAAGCGTACAGCGCGCGTGACGATCGCGATAGATTTTGTGACGGCCGTGAAACGCGAGCGACACCGTTCGTCGCAACGTTTGCGACGAAGCTGTCACACGAAACGTCACCGTCCGGTTGCAGAGCGGCATCCTTGTGGTCACGCGACTTCCGTACGGTGAAGCGTGTACGCCTTGTCCGTCGATGACACTGTCGAAACGGTTCGCGTTGCCGTCGTCACCCTGGTGACCACCGCGACAACCCAGAGCGTCGTTGCCGAGCTCAGGCGCGGCGCGATGCACGTCGACGTCTTGACCGTCGACATCCTGCACGTACCTCCGACGGTCCCGGTCTACGTGCTGTCGCTCGACACGGCCATCGCGAGCGTGCTCGCAGACAAGGTGGTGCGCTGGGCACAAGCGAGCGATCTGCGGCCCGGCTTGCTCGCGCTTGTCGAGGACGGCACGCCGCGCGATTGCGAGACGCTGCTCGCCGCCGGGTTCGACGACGCGGTGATCGCGCCGATCAGCGCGCGCGAGCTCGCGGGCCGCGTGCGCGCGATCCATCGCCGCGTGTTCTGGAAGGGCGCAGCGAACGGCCGCATGCGCTACGGCGAGATGACGCTCGACCTCCACGGCCGCGCGCTGTGGGTCGACGGCAAGACGATCACGCTGACCTCGATCGAGCTCGCCGTCGTGCGCGAGCTGATGAAGGCGCGCGGCCGGCCGCTGTCGCGCAGCGAGCTCCTCGACGCCGCGTGGGGTGAAGGCGAGCTCGAGGTCTCCGAGCGCGCGGTCGACAACGTGATCCTGCGCCTGCGCCGCAAGCTGCCGCGCCCCGACGTGATCGAGACGGTGCGCAGCGTCGGGTTCCGCTTAGCGTCGGCGTAGCCGCAAGGCGAGCAGCGCGAACAGCGCGAGCCACGACGAGTCGCCGCTCGTCGAGCATCCGCCGGCGAGATCGCCGGACGGCTCACCGGCCGCCTCGCCTTGCACGTTGACCTGGATCTCCGCCTGTCGCGTGTTGCGCCCGTCGGTGACCTCGACCTTGATCTTCCGCATCCCGCGCACCATGTTGTTCGGCGTCTTGATCGACCACGGCGCGACCGACGACGAGCCGCTCGGCACGTTGTCGATGTAGATCGATGCGAGCGTCACGCGCGTGTTGTCGCTCGCTGCCACGTTGACCTGGAAGCCCGGCTCCACGGTCGCGCCATTCGCGGGCGACGTGATCTGCACGTTCGGCGGCGTGTCGTCACCGAGCACGCCCGAAGGGCCGAGTCGCTCGAACAACAGCTGCACCGAGTTCTGCTTGCCGCGGCACGACGCCGAACCCTCGACGCCGCACATGCGCGCCTTGTCCTCGCCACACTCGGCGAGCTGGTTCTGGAACGAACGGTTGCCGTCGTAGCGCATGTACGTGAGCGGGTCGTTCGGAAGGCGCTCGTGATCGAGGCCGTACGCGTGCGCGACTTCCTGCGCCTGGATCTCGCACGCCATGCGCGCGTCCTGCGGAATGTTGCCGACGAACGTGAACACGATCGCGTTCTCGAGGATTCCGCAGTCGCTCTTGAACGGCGCAACGCCCATCACCGTGTTGTCCATGCCGAGGATCGCGGGCGTGCCGCCGAACACCGCTTCGATGTGCTGCACCGTCGGGCCCGGATCGACCGTCACGATCGTGATGTCGAACGGCGCGAACAGTTCCTTCATGCACGAGACGGTCGCGTTCCACGTCGTGTCGCTCGTGTTCCAGGCGGGGATCTGCGTCGGCTGCTTCGCGAGCGTCGACTTGTTCGTGCGCGCGTCGTTGTCGCCGGGTGAGAGCGTGATGCCGTTGCGATTGAGATAGACGACCTTCGATTGCGCGACGTTTCCGGCCGGCGCGCTCGCCGCCGGAATGACCTGCCGCGCGAACGTCTGCGCGTCGATGTTCGGCGCACCGACCACGATCGGGTACTCCGCCCACGCGATCGCAGGCGTGCAAAGGATCGCGGCGAGGACACCCAATCTCATGAACGCGAGCAATCAAACTCAACGATCGTGCCGACGACGTCAATCGATAAACCATCGGGGATTCACTCACTTACACGGTGCACAACATGAGCAGAGCCAGCACTTGCGAGTGCTGTGATGGGGCTTGCGCTGCGACCTTTGGGGCCTCGGGACTCCGCGAGGATCACGCGGGTAAGGGCCGGCATTCACGCGGACTTCACGTCGAGGCCGCGGTGGTCTCACGCCGGGTTCGACCAATCTGGGTTCAAGAGCAACGCAACCAACCCCGAGCAAGAGAGCAACCATGAAGAACCTCGCCGCCGCCCTGTTCACCCTCACCGCTACCGCCACCGCCTTCGCCCAGCCGGGCCCCACGCTGCCGCCCGATGACTGCTGCCCCACCGAACAGCCGGCCCTCGACCAGCCGGCTCGCCCGATCGCCACTGCACCGGCGGCACAGCCGTCGGGCTTCGTGCCGGCCGCGGAACCAGAAGCCAAAGACGAAGGCTGGACCCGCCCGCCGGGCCAGCGCTTCCTGCACGGCGTCCGCATCGGCTGGACGTACGTCATGAACTTCGACGTCAAGAACCGTACGAACGAGGACGAAGACAACCCGAACATGCAGAGCGTCAAGGAGAAGTACGGTCTCAAGACGCCGAACATGATGCTGATCGGTTACGAGGGCATGTACCGCATCGTCGGTCACTCGTGGCTGAACGTCGTGATGGTCGGCAACGTCACCGTCGCCGGTCTCGAGCAGAGCAAGTTCATCCCGGCCGCGTCCGGTCTGATCGGCGCCGAGCTCAACGAGAGCTTCCAGATCGGCGTCGGCGTCAACGTCACGCCCGACCCGGACGCGCCGACCCACGCGATCATCGCCGCGGGTTGGACGCCGAAGGTCGGCAGCATCCACACGCCGGTTCACTTCTTCTTCGTGCCCGAGCCGAGCACGAACGGTCAGAAGGGCAACCACCGCATGGGCGCGACGATCGGCGTCACCTGGTGATCGCTTCGAGCTCCTCGATCTCTTTGGGACACATCGCGGTCAAGACGTCGTTGCCACCATCGGTGACGAGCACGTCGTCCTCGATGCGAACGCCGATGCCGCGAAACTCGGCCGCCACATCTGCATCCTTGGCGATGTAGATGCCGGGCTCGACGGTGATCACCATTCCTGGAGCGAGTGGGCGCGCTTTGCCACCGCGCGTGTACGCGCCGACGTCGTGCACGTCGAGGCCGAGCCAATGTGACGTGCCGTGCATGTAAAACTTCTTGAACGTGCCGTCTTCGATTCGCGCAGCCGCAGGGCCTGCAAGCAGACCGAGATCGATCATGCCTTCGGTGAGGTTCTTCACACAGTAGTCATGGATCTCGTCGATCGTCGCGCCGGGCTTCGCCATCGCGACGGCGTGCTTCTGGGTTGCAAGCACGAGCTCGTAGACCCTGCGCTGCGCGGGACTGAACCGGCCATTCGCCGGCCACGTCCGCGTGATGTCTGCCGTGTAGTGGTCGTATTCACAGCCCGCGTCGACGAGGACCAGGTCCCCGTCCGCGATCGCGCAGCGATTCTCGATGTAATGGAGGATCGTCGCGTTCTCGCCGGCACCGACGATCGTCGAGTAGCCGGGGCCGTTGCCACCGCGGCGGCGGAACTCGTAGTTGATCGCGGCCTCGAGCTCGTGCTCGAAGATGCCGGGCTTGCCCGCGCGCATCGCGATCACGTGCGCGTCACTCGTGATCTGCGCGGCCTTGCGTAGCAGCGCGATCTCTTCAGGCCGCTTGTGGAGGCGCAGCTCGTGGAGCGCGACGGTCGGATCGACGACCGCACGCGGCTGCCGCTTCCCCTTCTTCTCCATCTTGCGCAGCCGCACGAGCGCCGCGCCGATCATCAGATCCATCCGCTCGTCGAGGCCGAGCGAATAGTGCAGCTCGTCGACGCCGCCGATCAGATCCGACAACTTGCTGTTGAGCTCGAGCGCCGGATACGCGGCATCCGCGCCGTAGATCTCCTTCGCGCCTTCGATGCCAGCGCGCTTGCCGTCCCACACCTCCATCTCCGGATCGCGCGGGCGCACGAACATCACGACGCGTTCGGTCTCGGCACCAGGCCGCAGGATCAGCGTCGTGTCGGGCTCGACGAAGCCGGTCAGATAAAACAGGTCGGAGTGCTGCCGAAACGGAAAGAACGCATCGCCGTTACGCAGCCGCTCGGGGAGCGACCGCACGACGGCAACGGCGTTCGGACCGATCGCTTGCATGTACGCGTCGCGACGCGCGGCATACACGGCGGGATCGAACATGCCGTGGTGTAACACGGCGCCGGCCACCTCGATCTCGGCCAACGCCTGATGTGGACCGTCGACGACGCACTCACGCCCGCGCGCTGCGCCGAATACATCGACTTCACCGGCGGCGAGACCGGTGACAGAACGGCGCGCGTGACGGCCATTGCCTGTGGGCTGCGGCGAGCCGCAATCGTGGTTCATCAGCAGCTCTCGGACGGACGAGCTCGACACCGCAGGCGCGGCCGACTGGACTCACTGCAGGCGTAGCGCTCGTCAGCTGCAGCCGCCGCCGCTGCATGTCTTTTCGCACGCGCCGGCGCACGTCTGCTTGCAGTTGCCCGCGCTGCACGTGAGCTTGCAGTCGGCGCCCTGGCACTCCTGCGTGCATCCGCCGCCGCTGCACGTCAAGTCGCACTTCGCGTCCTTGTCGCAGCGCTGCGTGCAGTTGCCACCGGAGCACGTGAGCGCGCAGGTCTTCGTTGCGGCGCAGATCTGATTGCACCTGCCCTGGGCGCAGCTCCCGTCCGTCGCGTTGGTCTTGTCGTCGACCTTCACGGCCACGCCGGGCACGCTGACCTCGACGCCGTCCTTGGTCGTCTTCACGTCGGTGCCGGGCGTCTTGACCTCGACACCATCTGTTCCGGTCTTGACGGTGCCGGCGGGTGTCTTCATCTCGACACCCTCGGAGGTCACCTTGACCTCGCTCTCCTTGCTCTCCTTTTTGCAGGCCACGACGAACAGCAACAAGACGACGACGCGGTTCACCATGGCCCGAGTATCACATCAGATCGAACGGCGAGGGCGGCGCACGACGAGCAGCGAAACCGAGAGCGTGTAATTGGTGCGACCTGTATTTGCGCGACGACAATTTACGGCGCGTCCAGCGCTAGCCGGTTCGCGCCAGTGGGCTAGCGGCGAGGGCGGCGCACGACGAGCAGCGCGATGCCGAGCAGCAGCAGCCAGCTGCCGCGCGCTGCGTTACCGGTGGCCGAGCAGCCGTGGTGGTCGTGTTGCGGCGGGTGGTCGGTTCCGCCGTCGCCGCCATGGGGCGGGTTGGGGTACGGATTGTCGGCGCTCGGGCAGCTCGAGAGCTCGGTGGATTCGTTCGCGCCCTTGACGCGCAGGTTTGCGAGGAACTTGTCGGCGAGCAGGAGGTCGGCCGCGATGTCGTCGTCGCCGGCGTACTTTTCGCCCCAGGTCTGCGCGGTGCGGCGGAGGGCGGCGAGCGTGGCGGCGGAGCAGTTGTAGTCGCGCTCGGCGTAGTCGGTCGCGAGGCGGAAGCCGAGGTACATGTTGTACATCGCGTAGCGCTCGGACATTTCGGGGTAGGAGAGGTACGGGGTCTCGAGCATCTCTTGCGGGTCGCGCATGTAATCGAGCGTGACGGTCTGCGTGATTCGCTCCGTCGAGTTGGGCATGCGATACGAGAGCGTGAGGTCGGCGACCTTGCCGGCGACGTTCGTGTGCGGGGTGAGCTGGATGAAGATCATGCTGCCGCCGCCGCGGCGACCGCCGCCGGGGCCGGGCATCTGGCCGATGCGGCTGGCGAGGAAGACGGCGGGGACGTCCATCTTTCCGAGCGAGGGGCCGGCGCTCCAGAGCGTGCTGCCGACGACGGACTTCATCTCCCACTTGGAGGCGTCGGTGCGTGCCTCGATCTTGACGTCGAGCGCGAGCGGCGAGAGGAAGTACTTGAGCTCCTCGGTGAAGACCTCGGTCGCGGCGACCGCGTTTTCGACGTAGTAGAAGTTGCCGGCGCCACGCTCGGCGAGGCCGCGCATGAGCGTGACGTCGAAGGTGTCGCCGACACCAATGGTGGTGAGGCCGATGCCGCGCGCGATGTTCTGCGCGGCCATCGCGATGATGGTCGGCTGCGAGGTGATGCCGACGGTGGCGAGGCCGTCGGAGAGGAAGATGATGCGGTTTTGCTTCTCGTTCGGCGGGTTCTCGCCGAGCATCGCGAAGCCGGCCTTGAGGCCGTCGTGGATGTTCGTGCCGCCGCGCGGCTGGAGCGCGGTGACGACCTGGTGGAGGCGCGCGCGGTCGAGCGTTGCCTGGAAGGGTTGATCGATCGTGACGACGTCATCGAACGAGATGATGGCGAGGCGATCTTCCGGCTGGATGTTGTCGATCAACGTGTGGAGGCCGGTCTTCACCTTCTCGAGACGCTGGTCTTGCGACATCGAGCCCGAGTGATCGACGACGACGACGAGGTTCATCGGCAGTCGCGTGTACTGCGAGGGATCCACGTTCGTGTTGACCGAGAGCTGGAGCGCGGCTTGATACTTTCCGGTCAGCCAGTCCTTGCCGACCGAGAGGCCGGGCGAGAGGCAGAGCGTGCCGCTGCACGTGAGCTGCGGCGGCGCGTTGTAGTGCTCGTTGAAGAAGCCGTTCGCGTCGAGCGTCTTCGGGCCCGGAATCTCGCCGCGCTCGAGGATGCCGCGGAACTCGCCGATGTCCTGGGCGCCGCCGAAGCTGACCCCACCACCGCCGGCATCGGCCGACGAGCCGGGCGTGTCGTCACCGGAATTCAGGGCTTCCCCACCGCCGCATGCGGCCAGACCGATCAAAAGGAGGGCTTTGTAGAGCGAGCGCATGCGGAGTCCTTGTTCACGGGCGGTGCCATGCGCGCGGGCGCCGATTCGCGTGGCTCGGCCGCGACTTGGGTGCGCGCCAAAAACGAGCCTCGGGCCGGCAGTTTTGGCGATCGCCCGGACTCGCGACATTGATGTCGTAGGATGCGCCCGATGCAACGCGTGGTTTTCGTGTCGCTCTGGATCGCGCTGGTCGCGTGCTCGCGCAAGCCACCACCGCCACCGCCGCCGGCGACGCCGGGCGATGCGGCGGTGATCGTGAAGAAGGAGGATGGGCCGGTCCACGCCGATCCGAAACGGGTGATCGATCACGTGAACGGCGCGTACGTCGGCAGTAGCAAGACGTACATGGTCGTGAGCGAGCACTCGCTCGCATCGATCGTCGGCAAGGAGATTCTCGCGAGTGGTGGCAACGCGGCGGATGCGGCGATCGCGGTGCACTTCGCGCTCGCGGTCGTGTTTCCGACGGCGGGCAACCTCGGCGGCGGCGGCTTCGCGGTCGTGCGCACCGCGCCCGGCAAGTCGCTCGCGCTCGACTTTCGCGAGGTCGCGCCCGCGGCGGCGACCGAGGCGATGTACCTCGACGACAAAGGCAACCCCACCGACGACTCGCTGACCGGACACCGCGCGTCGGGCGTGCCCGGTGCGGTCGCCGGCATGTGGGCGCTGCACCAGAAGCTCGGCAAGAAGCCGTGGGCCGAGCTCGTGAAGCCTGCGGTCGCGCTCGCGCGTGATGGCTTCGAGATCGACTCGTTCTTGAACAACTCGCTCGGTCGCGAAGGATCGAAGAAGCGGATGCTGAAGTCGCCGGCGTCGGCGAAGCAGTGGTACGCGAACGGCGCGCCGCTCCCGACAGGCACGAAAGTAGTGCAGCCGGAGCTCGCCGCGGTGCTCGAGCGCATCGCGGCGAAGGGCCAGGATGGCTTCTACAAGGGCGAGACCGCGGCGGTGATTGCCGAGGAGTTTAAGCGCGGCGGTGGACTCATCACCGAGAAGGACCTCGCGGAGTACAAGGTCGAGTGGCGCACGCCGCTGTCGTTCAAGTATCGCGGTCACGCGTTGACCTCGATGCCGCCGCCGTCGTCGGGCGGCATCGTGCTCGCGATGGCGGCGGGGATGCTGGCCGACGTCGAGCTCGGCAAGCTGCCGTGGCACGGCGACGAGCACGTGCATCGGCTCGCCGAGGTGTGGCGCCGCGGGTTCGCCGTGCGCAACGAGGTGATCGGCGATCCGAAGTTCGTGAAGGCGATCCCGCTCGAGAAGTTGTTGTCGCCCGCGTATCACGTCGAGCTCGCGAAGACGGTCACCGCCAAGGCGACGCCGTCGAAGGACATCCAGCCGCCGCGCGAGGGAACGAACACGACGAACCTTTGCGTCGTCGACGCGAATGGGATGGCGATCGTGATCACGACGACGCTGAACACCTCGTTCGGTAGCGGTGTCACCGTCGAGAAGGGCGGCTTCCTCATGAACAACGAGATGGACGACTTCACCGCGAAGGTCGGCGCGGCGAACACGTTCGGCCTCGTGCAGGGCGCGGCGAACAAGATCGTGGCGGGCAAGCGGCCGCTGTCGTCGATGTCGCCGACGATCGTCGAGGACGCGAAGGGCAACGTGCTCATGCTCGTCGGCGCTGCGGGTGGACCGCGCATCATCACCGCGGTGTGGCAGGCGCTCTCGAACGTGATCGACTTCAAGCTCGGCGCCGCGAACGCGATCGCAAATCCGCGCGTCCACCATCAGCATCTTCCCGACCAGGTGCGCCTCGAGGCGATGTCGGTCACGCGCGAGGTCGAGCAGGCGCTGATCGAGCGCGGGCACAAGACAGATTGGTCATTTGAGAAACGTGATTTTGGCGCGGCGAACGCGATCGTGAAGGCACCGACGGGCTGGGAAGGCGCCGCGGATCCGCGTGGCGGTGGCGCTGCAGTAGGCGACTAACCGCGCTACGCTCGTCGGGTCATGAGCAGAAAACGCGAGATGTCCGAGAGCGGCATGCTCGTCTACCCGCAGCTGCCGGTGCCGAAGCCGACGCGCCAGAGCGATCCCCGGATGCCGACGAAGCCGTCGGGCAGCAAGGTCGGCTTCTTGCTCTTCGTGCTCGCGCTCGTCGGTGGCGCGGCGGGCGGCTTCTTTCTGCGCCCGATGGTGCTCGAGGACTCGCGGCTCGTCGATGCCGAGAACGCGCTCGCGAAGGAGAAGCTCTCGACCGCCGAGGCCAACGCGAACGTCACGAAGCTGAAGGACGAGTCGAAGAAGCTCGACGAGCAGCGCGAGCTCTTGAACAAGCAGCTCGAGGCGGCGAAGCAAGCGCAAGATATGCTTGCCGACAAGGCCGCCGACGCGACGAGCATCAAGACCGATCTCGACGCCGCCAAGAAGAAGCTCGACGCGACGGGCGCCGGCACCGCCGCGATCGCCGGGGCCGAAGTTCGCCTCACGATCCCGACCGCAAATCTGTTCAAGGCCGGCGACGAGCTCTCGCCCGCCGGTGAGAAGGCGCTCGACAAGGTCGCCGCCGCGCTCAAGGAGCTCGCAGGCCAACAGATCGCCGTGCACGGCCACACCGACGATCAGCCGCCGCCGAAGCCCGCAGCGCCGAAACCGCCGAAGCGCGACAAGAAGGACAAGTCACCGCCGCCGTCACCGCCCGCGGCGCCGCCCGGGTTCGCGACGAACTGGGAGCTGTCGTCGGCGCGCGCGCTCGCCGTCGTGCACTACCTCCAGGACACGCACAAGATCGAAGCGGGGCGCCTCTCCGCGCTCGCGTTCTCTCAGTACAAGCCGATCTCGAAGACGAACAAGGCCGCGAACCGGCGCATCGAGATCGTGCTCACACCGAAGCCGGCGAAGAAGTAACCGCATCGCGGATCGGCTTGCCGACATCGCGCGCGCGGTAGCGCTCGATGAACACGATGATGCCCGCGACGACCGTGCACGCGACCAGCCAGTGCGAGTAGCGGTAGTCGGGTGACGGTGCGGCCGCGAGCAGCGAGAGCTCGCACGTGAGCCCGCTCAAGAGAATGGCGAGCGGGAGGCGCGAGCGGCACATCGCGATCAATGCGAGGCTGAGCACGAAGTAGATCCACACGCGGAAGATGAACGTCTTGCGGATCGACAAGACGGCCTTTACCCAGTGCTTCTGGATCGTGGTCGACTCGGGGAACGGATCGCCGTGCCACACCGAGGCTGCGGGGTCGCGCTCGCTCGCGCCGAGCGCGTCGCGAAACACGCGCATGCGATGCACGATGAACGCGCCCGGGTGCTTCGTGATGATGCGGAGCCAGGCGCTCTTGACGCTGTCCATCTGCTCGACGCTCGGCAGGTCGAAGACGCGGTCGGGCTCGTGCGTGAGCCAGTAGTGGCCCGTCGGCGAGTAGACCTTGCGCACGCGCTCGGCGATTCTGGTGCGGCCGTACAGCGGCACGCCTTCGAGGAGCGCGACGAGCTTCGCGTCGTCCTTGATGTTCGAGAAGCGGACGGTGCCGGCGATGTCGAACAGCGCGACCGAGTTGTGCCAGGGAAAGTCCTTGTGGTCGGTGACGAGCTTGTTCGCGACCGAGGCCGCGCCCGTGATCGCGATCCAGACACCAAACGCGAGTGCGTAGCGGCGCCAACCCGTCCAGCTGTCACGCCAGACAAACAGGATGACGACGATCGGTAACGTGGCCGCGAGCGCGTTGTGACGCACGGCCGTCGCGAGGAAGAGGAGGAAGCAGCCGACGATCTTCCAGCGGTAGCGCGGCGACAGCATGCAAGCGGTGCCGGCGAGCACGTAGCCCGCCATCTGCGAGTCCTTCCAGATGACGGCCATCGTCGTCATGACGGGCGGGAACAGCAGCACGAGGACGGCGGCGATCGCGGCGCGCGTCGGCGTGAGGAAGCGCCGCAGGATGCCGTCGACACCGACGAGGAACGTCGCGCTCTGGAGCACGAGCATGAGGAACGTGCCGGTCCAGATCTTGTCGCAGTAGTGCCAGAGCACCGCCATCATCGGCGGGTGCCAGTCGCCATACGTGCTCCTGCGCGCCTGGTCGAGCTGCTGGATGGAGTCCGGGCTCGTGAAGCCCGGATACGCATAGATGATGAACAGGAGATATCCCGCTCCCAGCACCAACAATCGAGGCCACTGCGCGCGCAACATCAGTGCTGTTGCTTCTCGACGAAGCTCACGAGATCCGCGTCGACGGCCTGACCGAGGGTTTCGACAGACGATGCCGTGGTCGCGCTGCCCTCGCGCGCGAACACGAGAATCGGGATGCCATCGAGACCCTTCTCGGCGCGCAGCTCGCGGACGACGTCGTCGAAGCCTTCCGAGAGGAGGTCGAGGAGGATGGCGTGTGGGCGGAGGGCGCGAGCGAGCCGCGTCAGCTGGGCGAGCGCACGTGTCATCGACACGACGGTGTAGCCGCGCGCGGAGAGCAAGAGATCGAGTTGCTGGAGGCGGCTGCGATCGTGCTCGACGATCAGGACCACGCCGCGATCCTTGTCGGGCGGCGGACTCTTCGGGACGGTGACGAACGGGAGGGGCTGGGTGATCGACTTGTGCGCGTCGCGCGAGCGGTACACGGCGAGTGCGACCTTGTTGAGCAGCTCGTCGACGTTGAACGGTTTCTCGACGACCTCGGAGGCACCGAGCGTGGCGAGGTTGACCTCGAGTCCGTGGACGGCGGTCATCAGCAGGACCGGGACATTCGCGTAGGCGGGGTCGCCACGCAATGCCTGTAAGAACTGGCGGCCATTCATGCCCGGCATCATCAGATCGAGCAGGATCAAGTCGGGCCGCGAGGCACGCACGCGGTCGAGCGCGGAATCGCCGTCGACGGCGAGATCCACAACGTAGCCTTCGTCGGTCAAGACCTGCCCCAACGTCTCCCGCACCATCGGTTCATCGTCGACGACGAGGACTCGACCTTCTCTACTCATTGGCGCGGGCAGCGTAGCATCCGCTCGCACTGCCGATGTAGCATCGTGGTTCGATGTCGACATCGTCGACGGTGCCACCACTGGCTCGGGCCTACGAGGCGCTGCGACCGAAGATCCTGCAGCGGCTCCTGGAGCTGCGTTCGACGCTCGACCCGTCGCTCGGCCGCCTCGACGAAGCGACGGCGCGGAGCCAGATGGGTGCGGTGCTCGAGCACCTCGGCAACCTCATCGCGACCGGCGACGTCGGCCTCCACCGTGCGTTTCTTCACACGTTCCTGGCCATGCGCGCGGCAGAAGCGCAATCACCGGCGAGCGTGCTCGCGATGCTGGTCGCGATCGGCGATACCGCCGCGCAGGTGGCGCAAGAAGAGGGAGCCGGCACGACCGAAGGTGCGGAGCTGACGCTGCTGCTCACCCGCGTGACCGCGAGCACGGCGCGACTGCTCAACGACCTGATCGCGGACGAGCTCCTTCGTCGCAAACAGAGCTGGGGCGACATGAAGCGGGGCAGCTCGTGAGTCAGACGGGGGCGATGCCAACGGTCGGGCTGCGCGTCGCGGGCGACAGCAACGTCGGCAAGGTGCGCGAGACCAACGAGGACTCGCTGATCCTCGAGCCGGCGCGCGGGCTGTATGCGGTGCTCGACGGGATGGGCGGCGCGAACGCCGGCGACATCGCATCGCAGACCGCGCGCGACGCGATTCGCGACTTCGTCATGCAGAAGCGGCTAACGTTGCCGCCGAAGCAGTTGCTCGAGGGCGCGATCCTCGCGGGCTCGAAGGCGGTGTTCCAATCCGCGCAGGCGAATCGCGAGCGGCACGGCATGGGCACGACGTGCGTCGCCGTGCTCGTCGTCGACAAGAGCCACGTGATCGTCGCGCACGTCGGCGACAGCCGCTGCTACTTGCTCCGCGGCGGCCGTCTGCAGACGCTGACGCGCGATCACACGATCGTCGAGGAGCTCGTGGATCGCGGGCTGCTCTCTGCCGAGGAGGCCGAGCGTCATCCGTACAAGAACGTGCTGTCGCGCAACCTCGGGTCGCGGCCTGATACGCGGGTCGATCTCGTCGAGCTCGAGTTCAAGCCGGGCGATCGGCTGCTGCTGTGCTCCGACGGGCTGTACGGCTACGCGTCGGCTGAAGCGATCCAGTACATCCTCGGCTCGGGCGACGAGCCGCAGCACGTCGCGCGCGATCTGATCGATCTCGCGCTGCGCGGTGGCGGCGGTGACAACGTCACGACGATCATCCTCGAGGCACCGCCCGCGGCACCGACGACGACGCAGCTCGTGCGCACGAGCGGCGCGATGGCGTGGTGGCAGAAGCGGCAGAAGTTCCTGATCGTCGCGAAGGATCGCGGGCTCACGCGCAATCCGATCGTGCGCGGTCTCGATCCGAAGGATGCGCTCGACGTCGTCGGACTCTCGCTCTGCCAGGCCGTCTTTCACGACCTCGAGAAGTCGACCGGCGTGAACGTGTGGACGTTCGCGCAGAACCTCGCGGGCGCGTGGTTCGAGCGCGGCGGTGAGTGGGCCCCGGTACGCGGGATGATGGACATCCTCGGCACCGCCTCGCGCGCGGTCGTCGACGAGATCCGTGGCGCGGATCCGAACCTCGGCTTCTTGCTCGACGTCGCGGTGAGCCGCGCGCTCGTCGTCGCCGAGCTCGCACTCGGTGGATTGCTCGCGGAGCAGCTACGCCAGATCGATACCGATCTGATCCAGCTGCACGCCGAGATGCAGGAGACCGTCGAGCCGCCGGACGATGGGCTCGACACCGGCGAGCGCTTCATCGATCGCCCGACGATTCCATTCCTGCGTCCCGATCGCCCGGTCACCGGCGCCACGATGACGACCGAGATGCTCGACGGCATCACGAAGACGATCACGATCGCGCGGGCTCGCACGTCGCCGCGCGCCGAGCTCGTCAAGGAAGTCCTCGTCGCGCTCGATGCGATCGCGAGCGAGGGCAGCGGCAACTTCGCGACCGCGGTGCTCTCGGCGCGCGAGCTCTACGGCGTTCGCTCCGTCGACGAACAGGGCATCATGCCGCTGTTCGACGCGCTCGATCAGGCGCGCATCATCATCGCGTCGAGCGTGCACCAGATCCAGACGACCGAGAGCAACCGCGCGAAGGTGCTGCGCTCGCTGTCCGTCGCGCACCAGCGGCTCGTCAGCGCGATGACCGGCCTCGTGCTCGAGTCCGTCGCGCCGTTCTCCGAGCGGCTGCGCGAGATCACGCAGGTCACGAGTGATCTGCGCGACGAGGTCGCGAAAGCCGAGCGCCGGCGCGCGGAGCTCGAGCGCAAGTTCGCCACCAACATCGACGCGAGCCTGCCGTGGGGCGCGCGCGGAACGACGGAGTGGTGAAGATGTCCGACGTCGACATGACCGAAGCCGTGGCCGTCCTTCGCGACGAGGTGCTCGATACCGCCGAGCATGGCGATCGCGAGGCGCCGGGCGCCGAGGTGTTCGACGCCGTGCTGCGCGCGCTCACCGTCGGTGGCGAGTCCGTGCCCGGCCTCGACGTCGCGCTCCACGAAGCTGTGTCGCGCCGCCTCGCGTGGGGCGACAGCGAAGAGGTCGTTCTCGCGGATGCCGAGATGGTGTTCGATCGTCTCGTGATCGCGGTCGATCGCGCGTTTCGCGACCCGGCGGACCAGATGGTCGTGACCGAGGCGGCGACGCTCGTCGCCGTCACCGTCGCGCGGGTGGTGTCGCTCACCGCCGTCGCCCGCGCATCTCGCGATCGCGCCGCGCGGCTTCGCGAGGAGATGGCGCAGCGTCAGCTGAAGGAAGTGCTCGAGAAGCAGAAGGCGAGCATCGAGAGCCTCGAAGGCGATCTCAGGTCTTCGGACTTTCAGTAGCGACCGGGATGTCCGCGGTCATCGCGTCGAGCAGCGCCTCGAGGCCGGCATCGCGCGCGACGAAGCGGTGCACGAGCTCGGTGGTGCCGCGACCTTCGCCACGCACGATCCGGCGTGCGCCCGGCTGCACGCGACGCACGCCTTGCATGATCGGTGGGATGCGCGGGTCGCCATCGTCGAGCTCGGCGACGACGGCATCGAGCTGGATCGTCTGGACGGCCTCGGCGATCGAGTCCTCGTCGGACGCGAACAAGATGTCCCAGCCGCTCGTCACGTAGAGCGCCATCGCGCCGCGCTGGCGGTGATCATCGCCGACGACCAGCACGCGCAGGCGCTTCGCGGGCTTGTCGCTCGGCGGCAGCGACACGCGCGCGGCGCTCGCGACAAGTGCGTGCCACTCGGCCGGTGGTTCGATGAGGAGGATGCCGAGGATCCACGACGGCTCGGTGGCTTCGCGAACCACGTCGCCGATCATCTCGAGCGCATTGCCGTTCCACTCGTCGAACAGCGTCAGCGAGATCCGCGTCCCGATCGGGAACCAGCCGATGGTCGTGCCGAGGCTGAGGCCGGCCCCCGATACATCACGGATACGGCAGACGACGCGTTCACCACCGAGGAGCGGGGTGACCGTAACCGCTAGGTCCGCGCGATAACGAGGAGAACGCCGTGACAATGAGTCATGATGCCATCCGCGGCGTGTGAGTTGCTAGATGACAGCCCGGTTCAGATGACGCGGATTGACCCGGGTGCTGCGGCGCGCCAAGGTGCGCGCATGATTCGGTTTGTCGTCGCGTTGACGGGGATCTGTGTTCCGGTTGCGAGCTTCGCAGAGGGGCCCCGGGGCCTGAAGCCACGCGAGATCGAGGTCGAGATCCCGGGCGAGCGCTCGCAAAACAACAAGATCCTGATCGCCAGCATCGGTGCCGCGGGCGTGATCGCGACGGCGCTCGGCGTGTACTGGCACCTCGATTCGCGCGATGCCTCGAAGGAAGTCACTGCCGACTACTTCACCGGCGAAGCATGGTCGGACGAGAAGGTCGGGCTCGTCGATCGCGCAGAGCGCTCGAAGTCGCGCGCGACGATCGCGTATTCGCTCGGTGGCGCACTGGTCGTCGGCGCGATCGCGACGTGGATCTTCACCGCACCCAAGAGCGAGACCGCGGTCATTCGCACCGGCGGCGTCGCGATCACACCCACGCATGACGGTGGCGGAATGGTGACCCGGATGTGGAGCTTTTAGATGCGCGCGGTGTTCACAACGCTGTTGTTCGCCACTGCGTGCGCGCCCGAGATCGCGCCGGGCTCGTACGTGTGCGGTCCGGAAGAGCTGTGCCCCGAAGGACAGCGGTGCAACCGCGAAACGGCGGTCTGCGTGTTGCCGAGCAACGCCGCGGCGTTCGCGTGCGGCGAGAGGAACGCCGACGTGCCGAGCAACGAGACGCCGGCGACCGCGCAGAGCATCGGTGATCTCGCTTGCGTGTCGGTCGTCGCCGAAGCGCGCAGCTGCTTGCCTGCCGGTGACGTCGGCGACTTCTACACGTTCCGCGTTGTCGATGGCTGCGCGAGCGCACGACTGCGCGCGTCGGTCGTGTTCCCGATCGCGTTCCAGCGCCTCGTGCTGCAGCTCGGCAAGGAAGGCGAAGCACCGATGACGATCGACTCGCAGTGCGCGGGCAACCGCTCGCTCGATGACGGCGATGATGTCGCCTGCCTCGACGCGCCGGTCTCGTCGGGCACGTACGTGATCGGTGTGGTTCCCGACGGTACCGGCACCTGCGACAACGAGTGCCGGTTCAACCGCTACGCGCTCGGCTTGCAAGTCACGACCCTGTAAGACGCGCCCCGAACGAAGAAGTTAAAAAGCAGATCCATTGCGGATCTCCCGCGTCGACGGGGGCATGTCGCGATGCATTCAACTCGTTCTCGTTCTCTCGATGGCCGCCTGCGAGCACGCGCAGGAGTCGTCGACGCCCTCGGTGGTGATGCCGGCCGCCGAACCCACCTCGACGTCGTCGTCGAGCACCCAGCCGGTCGAGTCGCCACCGCCACCGCCGGCGGCGGCAAAGATCGTCCAGCCCGCGCCGGCGCCCGAATGCGAGAAGGTCCAGTTCCAGACGCGTGCGGGTGTGAGGTGGGTGTGCACGGAGCCGGCGCGTACGCGGGTCGTGAAGGAGTCGAGGTGATCGTCCGCTCGACGAAGGTCGCGCTGTTCCGGCGGTTCGTCGCCGAGCTCGAGGGTGCGGCGCCGCGCGATGCGCCCGATCTGTCGGCGTACGACGACGCCGCGCGCGAGGCGGCGCGGTTCGCGTGGGCGACGCGGATCGTCGACGAGTATCGCAGCGTCGCGGTGTTCGCCGAGCTGTTGCGCCTGCTCACCGATCTCGAGGCGTCGTATCCCGCGCAGTGCGCCGTGCATCGGCTGATCGGCGACGAGCTCAGGCACACGGAGCTGACGACGCGCGTCGTGGAGTGGCTCGGTGGGCTCGACGGCCTCGCGATCGATCTCGCGGACGTCGGGCTGCCGCCGCGTGACGCGAGCGAGTCCGCGCTCGTGCGCGCGCTGCACATCATCGGACGAGAGATCGTCGTCACCGAGGAAGAGTCGATCTACGCGCTCGCGGCGTATCGCAACGCGACGACCGAGCCGTCGATTCGCGCCGTTCTCGACGAGATCCTCGTCGACGAAGTGCGCCATGCGGCGGTCGGGCGCGCGCTGATGGCCGAGCTCGTCGGGCGACTCGACGACGCCGAGCAGGCGCGCCTCGAGGGCGTCATGCGGGAGGACCGCGCGCACCTACGCGAGGTGTATCTGGCGTCGGCGCGCGGCGGGGCAGGGCGGACGCTCGGCGGAAGCATCGAGCGAGCGGACCTCGAAGCGATCTGGCGTAAGCTCCGGCGCGGTGGAGTACCGGTGGAACTGGCTGAGCCTGCCGTATCTGGCATGCGGGGTGTCGCTCGCGGCGGTGGCGCTGGTCGCAGCGCTGGTCCGCGGCGATCGCGTGCTGCGGCTCGGTACGATCGGCGCCGCGACGACGGCGCTGCCCTGGACGCTGTGCTCCGCCGTCGCCACGTTCGCGACTGATCCCCGCGACGCGGAGCGCCTGCTGCGCCTCGGGAACGGGCCGATCGCGCTCGTCGGACCGAGCCTGTTGCTCGTGCTGCTCGGTGTGTCGGGCCAGCTCGAGCGGCATCGCTACCTCGCGCGCATCGCGGGCGCGATCGGCCTGCTCTCGCTCGCGGTGTGCTGGAGCACCGACTGGATCGTCGCCGGCGTGCACGAGCTGCCGTCGGGGATCATGTACCTGAGCCCGGGCCCGCTCACGAGTCTGCACTTCTCTCAGATCGGTCTCTGGCTCGCGATCGGCATGGTGATCGTGCGGCGCACTACGACTGGCCCCGAGCGCCGGAAGCTGCAGCGCATGCTGATCGGCGTGCTCGCGCTCGGCACCATCGGCGCGACCGACCTCTTGCTCGTCTACGGGATCACCGGCGTCTACCCGATCGCGTGGCTGTGCGCGATGATCGCCGCGGTCGTCGCGCTGCGCTTCGAGCTCAAGACCGACCTCTTGCGGCCGCAGGGCTTCGATCGCGCGGCGTTCATCGAGATGCTCGGCACGCTGATCGCGGTCGCGTTCGTCGCCGTGCTCGCCGTGCTGTTCGAGGACATCAGCCCGCTCGCGCTCGCCGCGCTCGCGACCGTGATCTGGACGATCACGCTCGGTATCAGCTGGTCCGTCGTGCGCGAGCAGCCTGTGCGCATCGCACGCGAGCGCGCCCTCGAGGTCCTCGTCGCGCAGCTCGCCGATGTCACGAACGAGGCCGATATCGCACTGCGGCTCGGCGAGCTGTGGCGAGGCGTCTCGATCGACGTCAAGACACTGTTCCGCATCGCGCGCGACGCACCCGACGATCCGTCGGCGCCCGCGGCGCCGGTCGTGCTCGTCGCCGTCGACACTGGAGCGACGCGTACGCTCGACGGTGAGGTCGCACGCTGGCTCGTCGCGCACGGCGAGCTGCTCGCCTCCGGTGACCTCGGCACGATGCGCGTCGGTCCGATTCGCCCGATGCTCGAGACCCTCGTCTCGACGAGCACGATGCTGATCGTCCCGCTGATCGATCGCGGCGCGCTGGTCGGCCTCGTCGAGGCGGATCACGGCGGCGCCTTGCGCGAAGCCGAGCGCGGCCTCGTCGTCGAGTCCGCACGCACCGCCGCTCGCGCGCTCACGTACGTCGCGCTCACGGGTGCCGCGGCCCTCGAAGGCGAGACGGCGCGCGAGGTCGAGCTCGCCGAAGCGATGCGCCTCCAAGCCTCGGCGAGCCGCGACGACGAGCTCGGCCGCTGGACCGTTGCCGCCGAATATCGGACCGCGCCGCGCACGACCGGCGCGGGCTGGTCCGCGAGCCTCCTGCCCGACGGCCGACTCGCGGTGCTCGTCACCGAAGCGCAAGCCCACGGCGTCGCCGCCGCGCTCGCGACCGCCGCGCTGACCGGCGCGTTCGCCGCGGCGACGAGCACGAACGAGCCGATCGCGCTCGAAGACTTGCTCACCTCGCTGAACGCGAGCGCCGAGGGCGTGATCCGCGGTGGCGAGCCGGTCGCCGCGTTTGTCGCGATCCTCGACGCGGACACCGCGAAGATCCGCTGGGCCGCCGCGGGCCACCCGGGCGCCACGATCGTCGGTCCCGTCGCGTTCGACGTCGCATTCCCCGAGGGGTCGGTGACCAACACGCGCCCGACGACGATCGCGCTAGGTGGTGGCACCGAGCAGCAGCTCGGGGCGAGCCTCGTCGTCGCGCAGCGTGGCGAGACGCCGTTCCCTCCGGACTCGCTGCTCGTGATCGCCTCGACGAGCGTGCGCGGTCAAGACGAGCTGCGCTGGACCAGGGCGCTCGCCGAGCAAGGTCCGGCGGGCTCGCGCCTCGCCTCGGTGCTCGTCGATCAAGCGCATCGCGCAGGTGCGCCGGCGGAGGATCTTCTCGCCGTCGTCGTGCGCCAGCGCAACGATCGCCTGAGCAAGCCGATCGTCGCGCCGCTCGCGTAAACTACTCGCGCCGCTCGCGAGTCCTCATTACATGCGCCACGTGATGCTCGCCGTGTTTGCCGTCGCTTGCCATGCGCGACCGGCGACGAAACCGCCGTCTCCTCCTCCTCCGCCCGATCAACGCGTCGCCGCCTCGATCGCATCCTGGGGCAAAGCCCTCGCGCTCGAGGACGATGTCGCGCTCGAGAAGACGGAAGATCGCGGTGGACAGTTCGTGCTCGTCTACGCCGGCATCAAGCTCGCCGCATCGCATGTCCCCGATGGAGGGAAGGCGGTCGAGAGCACGCTCGGCGTCAACGTGCTCGCATACACGCTGCAGTCGATGTGGCCCGGGATCTTCGGCGCGCCATCGAACTGGTTCCTCGTCGTGCTGCCATCGGGCTCGCTCGGCCCGGCGCTCGTCGCCGCCGGTCTCGCCGAGCCGGTCGAGGGCACGTCGTTCACGGTCACCGCGATCCCGAAGGACGAGACGTACGGTCGCTTGAGGAAGGCCGCTGAAGCACACCGCGCGAGGCTGCGAGAGAAGCGCGCGTGGACGTGCAAGCCGGAGCGGATCGAGAAGACGATCGCGCCCACGGAGCCGACCCTCGTCAAGCTTGCGACGGTCTCGACGACGATGTTCGCGGGCTGGCTAGAGGACGTCGACGCGATCTGGCTCGTGCGCGCGACTTGCGAGAGCGGTCCTGCCCTGTTCGTCGTGACGGGTCACGTCAACAAGCAGACGGGCGCCGTCGACGATCGGATCTTTACGGCGTTCGTCCTCAGTGCGGAGGCGGCTGGTAATCCCGATCTCGCTACGCCGCGATAGGTTCGGCGCGCAGCGACGCTTGATCGCATTGCTGACGTGAAGGCGGCGCCTCGACGAATGCGCACTCTATGCGAACGCCTCTTGCCACGCCGCGAGGACGGCCGCGCGCAGCTCGTCGGGCTTCAGCGAACCACGGCCGGCTTCGATCGTCAGCTTGGCTTCATCGACGCGCGCCTCGGGATGGAGCTGCGCGAGGAGCTTCATTGCCTCGGAGATCGACGTCAACTTGAAGTCCTTGTCGGCGTGCACCTGGATCCACGTGCCGCGCTCGAGGCTGTGGATCTCGCACGCGATCGCCTTGGAGCTCGTCTTTAGTTGTGTGCTGATCACGATGCGCGCGAACGAGGTCGACGCCTTGTCGAGCGCCGCGAGCTGTGGGCCCGCTGCGGGCGCAGCCCAGACGAGGTTCAGCGCGGCCTCGGGATTGGAACCGGGGAACGCGGGGTCGACGACTCTCGCGCCGTCGAACCGTGCGCGGTCGAGCTTGCAGTTCTTGAACACGCAGCGCACGAGCTCCGCGTTGCGAAAGTCCGCTTCTCGGAGATCGCAGTCCTCGAATTCGAAGTCGAAGCTCGTCGCCATCACGACTGCGTCGCGAAAGTCGGCGCGCGTGAAGTTGCACGCCTTGATCTCGCAGTCGTCGAGCGACGCGCCGCGCAGCGAGGAGCCCGTGAAGTTGCAACGCTTGACCTTCACGATGTGCCAGTTGCTCTCGTCGAGCTTGGCACCGGTGAAGTCGCAATCGACGAGCTCCTCACGCAGCGATGCCTTCTCCAGGCTCGCGCTCGTCAGGTTGCACTTCTTCGCTTCGCTGAGCGTCGCACCGGGGAGCTTCGCGCTGGTCAGATCGCAGCCATCGAGCTCGAACAGCTCCGCCTTCGCGCCCGTGGCATCACGGAAGCTCGTGTTCTTGGCGTTGCTCAGCCGCACCACGTCGTCGAGGTTCGCGCCGGCGAGGTTCGCGTCGCGGAACTGGACGCCGCACAGCGCGGCCTTCGCGAAGCTCGCGTTCTCGAACGAGCCACCCACGACGACCGACGAGTACTCGTCGGTCGACCACGAGTACTGCCGGCGATTGAGCGCGAGCAGATCGGCGAGGCGCTTGCGGCCGGCCGGCGTCGAGAGCATTCCGGCAGCTTGTTCCGCGGTCGGGCGGATGTAGTCCTTGCGAAGCTCGTCCTCGCTCGCGGTCACGGCCCCGAGTTTCTTGGCCTTCGCTTCGTGCGACGTGCTCTTGGTTCCCAGCACCACGAGCGTGGTCGCGCCGGTCAGCGTCGCGTCGATGGTCGCGCCTTCGGCGGTCAAGACCTCGACGACTTCGTCCTTGCGAAGTTTCTCGAAGCGACCGCCGATGAAGATCCGCTGGCCGGAGAAGCGCTTGTCGCTCCACGCGCGCTCGGCGGGCAGCGGCGGAGTCTCCGGGGGTTGCTTCACCTTCGACGACGCCTTACCGGTGGATGCGAGTTTCTTGGTCTTCGCCACGGGCGGAACATAACGCCGCGGCGCCGCCGTCGCCTGGCACGTTGGCGTAACCTGAGCTGGGGGGATTCATGTCCGAAACATCCGAGCGGGCTCGCCGCTCGATCCTGTCGTTCGTTCGCGGCACCAAGGGTGAACCGTCGCGGATCTGGCTCGCCGCCGCCGCGCTCGTCATGGTGATCGTTGCGTTTCGATCGTGTGCGTCCGTCGAGGCCGGTCAGGTCGCCGTACGCATCAACAACATCACCGGCGGCACAGAGGTCGTCACGCAGCCGGGCCTCATCATGCGGCTGCCGTTCGGCATCCACACCGTGTACATGCTCGACGTCTCGCCGCAGACGTTCCACATGCGCGGCCCCGCGAACAAGAACGCGCTCGAGGGCAAGGAGCTCGATGTCCGCGCCTCGGACGGTTCGCTGTTCGCGTTCAACGACACGACGCTGCTGTTCCGCGCGATCCCCGACAAGGCCGACCGCACGATCCGCGACTCCGGCCTCGGCCACGCGTACTACGAGTGGATGCTGCCGTACGCGCGATCGATCCTGCGCGACGAGTTCGGCCGCGAGTCGACGATCAGCGTCTCGAACCCGACGAGCTTCGGCGAGGCAGAAGGCCGCGCGAAGAAGCGCATCAACCAGCTCCTGGGCGAGCACGGCATCGAGGTGACGAGCATCGTCACGCCACGCCCGCGGTTCACGAAGGAGTACGAAGACCTGATCGAGTCGCGCAACCAGACGGAGAATCAGCTCGCCGTCATCGACTCCGAGCTCGCACGCGCGAAGACCGAGCGCGATCGCAAGCTCGCCGAAGTCGAGCGCGATCAGAACAAGATCGTGCAGACCAAGCGCGCCGAGCTCGAGACCACGCTCGCGACCGCGGTCACTGCACAGACCGAGACGAAGCGCGCCGTCGACACGTACAAGATCGAAAAGCTCGGTGTCGGTCAGGCCTCGCGTTCCGCGTCGAAGGGCAAGGCCGACGAGCTCAAGGGGCAGCTCGACGCGCAGTACCTCTCGCGCAAGGCCGAGATCGAGGCCTTCAAGAATCAGCCGGTCGAGCGTGTGATGGAGCGGCTCGGCGAGCGGCTCAAGGGCGTCACGATCGAGATCCAGCCATTCAGGAACGACGGGTCGCCGCAGCGCGTGCAGCTCGAGCAGGTTGGAGGTGCGAAGTGAAGGGTCTGATTCGCGTCGCGAAGGGCATCGTTTTCGGTGCCATCCTCCTGTGGGTCGTGCCGGCGATGTGCGTCGCGCGCGTCGAGCCGAGCGAGATCGGCGTACGCCAGTCCGCGACGAGCGGCGTGCTCGACGAGGATCTCGGCCCGGGCTGGCACTGGCGCGTGCCGGGCATCCACAAGCTCATCCTCCTGCCGTCGAGCTACTTCATGCTCGATTACACCGACGACGAGAAGGGTCCGCAGAAGGGCCTCGTGATCCGTACGAAGGACAACAACACCGTCGAGCTCGACGTCACCGTGCCGATCCGCATCAAGCCTGGCGGCGCGCACACGCTCGTCGCCGTGGGTAACCACGTGAAGGATCCCGACGGGCGCTTCCGCTATCAGCGCCTCGCCGAAGAGAACGCGACGAGCGTGCTCCGCGAGGAGATGGCGACGCTCGACTCGGTCGGCTTCTACTCGAGCGACCGGCGACAGGCCGCGAGTGTGAAAGCCCTCGAGGCGCTCAACAAGCAGCTCGCGCCGATGAACCTCGAGGCGCAGGCCGTCCTCGTGCGCGGCGTGACGTTTCGCGTGGAGTACGAGAAGCAGCTGCAGCAGATCCAGCTCAACGAGCAGAACAAGCTCCTCGACGCCGCCGCCCAGAAGCTCGCCGGCGAGCAGCAGAAGCTCGACAACTTCGTGCAAGGCACGAGCGCGCAGGTCTCCGCGCGGCAGCAGGACTGGATCAAGCGCCAGGCCGAGCTCGAGCGCGCGTATCAGGTCGGCTTCCTCGACGTCGTCGATTCGACGCCCGGCGCATCGCGCGCGAAGCTCGCGACGCTGCCCCCCACCGAAGTTGAAGCAAAGCGCGCCGAGGCAGCGAAGGTGTTCGGCCTCGACCCGGCGTCGGTGAGCGACGGCTACTTGATCGGCATCAAGAACATCCAGGCCGAGACGCTCGAGTACAAGAACCGCATCACCGCCGAAGCCGACGGCGTCCAGGGCCGTCTCGCCGCCGAGGGTGACGCGATGGTCGCGCGGGTGCAGGGCGAATACGAGGTGAAGCTGAACGCGTTGCTCGGCTCACCGGCGGGTCGCGCGTACGTCGCGTGGCGCGCGGCAGACAACGTGAAGTTTGCCGACACGCTGACGTTCTCGAGTGGCGAGGGCATTCCGTCGGTGCTGCGGCTGCGTCAGTTCGCCGAGCAGTTCATGAACGGCCGCTAACGGCTCGCGCGGATCAGCTTGTCGAGCGCGGGCGCGATGCTGCCCGCGAGCGTCTGGAGCACGACGAGCTCGCTCGGCGAGAACGCGATGCCCGAGGGCTTGCGCAGCGCGAGCACCGCGCGTGCGGGCGTTGGCCCGACAGGCTCGATGACCGCGCCCGCGAGCGTGTTGCGCTTGCCGCTGCCGGCCGTCTCGATGACCGTCTCTTCGAGGTCGTGACTCACGCGGCCGCCGAGCGTCCACGCGATGCGATGCGGCCAGTCGATCCAGAAGCAGATCGCATCGCGCAGCCGCAGGATCCGGCACGCGTCCTTCTGCAGCCGTTCGATCGCGGGACGCAGTGTCGTTTCCTGCGCGAGCGTTGTCGCGATCTGCGTCAGGTCCTGCATCGCCGTAGGCTGCGCCCCGGTGCCGAGTGCACGAATCTTGTCGCGTGGACGACCCGCGATGCTGGGGATCGAATGGTCCGAGCTGCGGATGTCCATGCGAACCGCTGCTGCGACCGCTGTGCCACGCGCGGGCGAGATCACAACGACGAGACGTCGCGAACATGCGAGGCGCGGATGCACAACTCGCGCGGGAGCCTGCCCAGCGTGCACGATCGAGTGCGTCGTCCCGTGGGCGGCATGAGGGGGCAAACTCCCAGCCATGGGGCCGACTTCCGAGGCGCCCACGCGTAGCAGTGCGTGCATCGCAGGGCGGCAGACCCTGTGAGGCCGTCGGGCTTGCCGCTGCACGCAATGGACGGAAAGCTGTGCGCGATGAGGCAGTTGCTCTTCGTGGTCCTTTTGGGTGCCGTCGTCGCCTGCGGCGATAGCAGCTCCCCGTCGCAACCCGACGCGCCGCCGCCGCCGATGCCCGACGCACCGGTCGAGCAGCCGCTGGTCGGCTGCGTCAACGTCGCCCAGGTGAGCAACGACATGTTCGCGACGGCGGCGGACTTCGGCGAGCTCACGCCCGGCTCGCTCGCAGGCTGGAATCCCGACGGCCGGTGGTTCTTGACCGGCACGCGCGTCGGCGGCGTCTCGAGCTTCCACTTCGAGAAGCGGCCCGGCGACATCATCGTCGATCGCGATCAGGCTCGCCCCGGCACGATCGACAACGACGCGATCTTTCATCGGCTCACGTTCGAGACCCAGGGCCGCACGGTCATCATCGCAAAGCGCGTGTCGAACCTCCTCCCGGATGGCTCGCTGCGCGCCGAGCGCGCCTCGTGCGACGGCGAGATGTGCCGCGTGTGCACCGCGAAGATGGTCCGCGCGGAACGCCACGATCCGAAGGTCAGCGACAAGCTCACGCTCGTCGGATCACTCAACGGCGCGAACTGGGCGCGCGGCTTCACGTTCAACGTGCGCGTGTCCGGCAACACCGCATATCTCGTGCGCATCGACGGCCTCTACATCATCGACGTCACCGACCCGACGACACCCGTCGAGCTCGGTCACTACCAGCGCACGGGCGACGGCTACTCGAACGACGTCAAGATCGTCGACGCTGCAGGCGGCAAGCGCTACGCGCTGATCGCGGACTATCCGGTCGACGTCATCGACGTCACGAACCCGGCGATGCCGATGCTCGCGGCGCAGATTCCCGAGGAAGCGCACACGGTCTTCACGGAGACGCGCAACGGCTCGACGTACGCGTACATGGGCAACTACGACGGCAGCACGCCCGTCTTCGACGTCACGAACCCCGCGGCGCCCGTGCGCCTCGGTCGCTACACGACGCAGGGCTCGCTCGTTCACGACCTCTCGGTCTCGAACGGCATCGCGTACCTGAATGCGTGGGAAGCGGGCCTGCACATCGTCGACTTCACGACGCCGTCGGCGCCTGTGCTCAAGGGCCAATGGCAACAGACGACGGCGCGCACGAGCCACTCGAACTGGACGACCACCGCCGCCGGCCGCAAGATCGCGCTGCACGGTGACGAGGCCTACGGCGCGCACCTCGATGTCGTCGACATCGACCCCGCATCGCCCACGTACATGAAGCCGTTCGGCTCCTACAAGACGCGCGACCACGTCTCGATCCACAACATCATGGCGTTCGGGACCAAGGCGTACTTCACGTATTACCAGGATGGCGTGCGCGTGATGGACCTTGCCGATCCGGCGAATCCGAAGCTGGTCGGCTACTACAACACGTGGGATCCGCAGGCCAGCTACACGTCGAGCGCGTTCTTCGAGGGTGCGGTTGGCCTCGACGTCGATCTCGCGCGCAAGCTGATCTTCGTCGCGGACTCGCCGCGTGGCTTGTTGATCCTGCGGGACGATACCTAGCCCGCCGTACGTAGAATCTGCACTTGGGTCAAACGAACATGTGCTCGCTTACGTTCGTGCACAGGCGCGAGACACATACGTACGTGGCGCATCAGCGCGTCGCGCGCCGACGCGCACTCTCATCTGCATCATTCCTAGCAATTGCGATTCCGCGTTTCGGGGCACGACCGTTGCTCTGAACGTCGCATCGGATGGCCATCACCTCGGCGAAGCAGAAGCGGGTCGAGGTGCGACTCGCACCCAATACGAGTGCGAAACAAGAGCGCGAGCTCGGTGCGTTCGCGCGTTATTGCGTGCAGCGGATCGAGAAGGAGCTCGGCGAGCGCGAGCACTGGACGGTCGAGATCGCGCTCGGCGCTCGCGGGTACTCCGCGACGGTCGAGGTGCGGCACTACGGCCTCGTCCTCGAGACGCGCGGCATGGGCAACGACGGCCCGCTCGCGATCTGGGACGCGATGTGCCGCATCGAACAAGAGCTTCGGGATCGCGGCGCGCTATTCGCGAAGGCGCCGCGCGCCGCGAACGACTAAGCGTCGGCCGGGCGATCGTCATCGATGACGAGGCGCAGGCCGGCCGGCAACGTATCGCCGAGCGCGACGCGTTCCTCGCGCGCTTCGAGCGCGACGACCTGCTCGACCAGCACGACCGCGCGCTCGCCGCCCGGCATCGAGCGCACCGCGGTTGCGAGCTTCGCGCGCGTCGCGTCGTCGAGGTCGCGCGTGCGATCACCGGTGCACCGCGCGAGCTGCGCGAGCGGGAACGCCGTCTTGTCGGGCTCCGGCCAGTCCCATGCGAGCAGCTGCCCGACCCACTTCGCGACGGCGGATGGCGGCACGACCGCGTTGAGCGGGCCGTAGAGCGGCACGCGCGCGCCGACACGCGACAGCGCCCACAGGTGCACCGCGTCCTCGCGACCCTTGCGCGTGTCCATCCGGCGCAGCAACTCTTCCGCGAGCTTGATCTTCGACGGGACCGCGATGCGCTCGAGGCTCGCGACGACGCGCCACATCTCGGCCATCTCCTGCTTGCTCGCCCTCACCTCGGCGAGCTTCTTCTGCTGCTTGGCACTCGGCAGCAGCAGCTGCGCGAGGCGGTCGTAGATCTGATCCTGCTGGCCTTTCTGCAGCCCGCCCGCGATCCGGCGCCACGTGATCCACCACGCGAGCTTGCCCGGCTCGCTCTTGGGATGCGCGAGGTTCTCGTTGAACACACCCCACATCACGCGCGAGCGCCACGTGTCGAGCGGTGCGCCGGTGCCGGGCCGCAGCAGAAAGCCGGCGAGGTTCAGCCAGCGCTGCTCGTGATCCGCCGTCTTCTTGCGATCCGGCGCGATCTCGACGAGCGCGTCGAACAACGCGCGGTTCGTCATCAGCGACCAGTCATCGCGGCGCGCCTCGAGCAGCGTCTCGAGATCGCGCACGAGCGTCGCGATTCCGCCGCCACTCTTGAACGCGGCCTGGATCTTCGCCTTGGCCTCGTCGGTCTTCGGGTGTGGCGCGGCGTCGGCGGTCGTATCCGCGACCGGCGTCGTCCCGCCGGAGCGCATGTCGAACGCGAGCTTCCAGGTCTCGTTGGGTGGCTCGATATCGCGGCAATAGATCTCGAGCGCTCCCAGCGCGGTGATGTGGACTTCGAGCCGGACTGTCACCTCGCCGCGACCGCGCGCGCGCAAGACCGTCACGATCGGCGGTAGCTCGAGCAGGTCGCTGCCGTCTTCGACCGAGTCCGCCTTGCCGTCGCCGATCGGCACGAGCGCGCCCGGCTCGTCGTGGCGCGTCGTCGACGAATACAGCCGGAAGCTGACCGGCCGGTTCGTCACCAGCTTGAAGTCGCGCTCCATCTGCACGCGCGCGCCGTCGTCGAGGCCCGACGGTGCGAGGCACACCGCGTAGCGCGCCGGCTCGGGCTCGCTCGCGGCCTCCGTCGTCGGTACGCGGCGGCGCAGTCCCGTCGCGTCGACACCGACGTAGAACCCGCGCGCCGTGCCGCCCTTGATGCGCGTCGCGAGCCCGCGGCGCACGAGGCCGTAATACGCGGCGCCTTGCGCGACCGCCATCTCGGGCATCACGGACGGCAGCTCGCGGGGCGGCGTGCCCTGCCACTGCGCGAGCTGATCGATCACGCGCTGGCGCAGCGATGCCGGCGTCATCGCGCCGCCGTTGAACAGGATCGCGTCGACGGTGCTCGCGCCGTGACGCGACAGGAACGACGCGAGGTGACGCGTGACCGCCGGATCCGCCGCGTACGGCAGGCCGAACTCCTGGAGGCCGCTGCGGCCGCGCGCGAGCGGTGCGTCGGCGGGGACGAGCGGGAAGAACCCGTCGAACAGCACGCGATGCAGCTCCTCGCGCGTGATCTCGTCGCGGACGTTGCCGCCGACAAGCTTGCTACCGCGCGCGGCGACGTTGACCGGCGTGGCTTCGGGCGGACTGTCACCGAGCAGCGTCTCCTTCGCGAGCCGGCACGCGTGAACGAGCCCGTGCCACTGCAGCGCATCGAGCTTCTTGCCGCTCTTCTGGACGACGCGCTGCTCGACGATCTTCGCGAGCGTGAGGTCGAGGTTGTCACCCCCGAGGAGCAAGTGATCGCCGACCGCCGTGCGCGTGAAGCCGTCGCCATCGCTGTCGACGTCGATCAATGTGAAGTCGGTCGTGCCACCGCCGACGTCGAACACGAGCACGCGCTCGTTCGCGGCGAGATCTTTTCGACCACGCGCCGCATCGATCCACGCGTAGAACGCGGCCTGCGGCTCTTCGAGCAGCACCACCGGCGGATAACCGGCACTGATCGACGCCTGCAGCGTCAGCTCGCGCGCGGCCTCGTCGAACGATGCCGGCACGGTGACGAGCACTTCTTGCTCTTCGAACGCGTCGTCGGGATGCGCGTCATCCCACGCCTCGCGGATGTGGCGCAGGACGAGCGCCTGCGCGCCGATCGGCGACAGCTTCGGTCCGTCGTTGTCGCCCCACGGCAGGATCGCGGCCTGGCGATCGACGCCGGGATGACACAGCCACGACTTCGCCGACGCGATCATGCGCGACGCCATGCGCGCGCCCTGACTGCGCGCCAATTCGCCGACGACTGGCCTCATCTCGGTCGAGACCGGGGCCTGTGGGTCGCGATCTGTCTTCGCGATCGGCCGCCACGGCAGCGACGTCTCGTGCGGAGCGAGATCGATCTCGCCCGCGAGATACACGAACGACGGCAGCTGCCGCCGCGGCGCGACCTCACCCGGCGCGACCAGTTGCGGGACCTCGAACACGCGCACGCGCGGATCGGCTGCCTCGGTGTCGACGAACGCGACGGCGGAGTTCGTCGTTCCGAGGTCGATGCCGATCAGGTACCGCGCGGCCATCCCGCGTTCCTACCGCATCCACGCCGCCGCATCACGCAAACGGAATCGTGAAGTGAAACGCCGCGCCCTCTCCGGGCCGGCTGTCAACCCAGAGCCGCCCGCCATGGGCCTCGACGATGCCCTTGCTGATGAACAGCCCGAGCCCGGTGCCCTTCTTTGCATGCTCCTTGGCGGACCAATACGGCTCGAAGACGCGGGGCAATTCGGCGTGCGTGATTCCGGGACCATCGTCGATGACCGAGAGCTGCGCCACCTCGTCGACGCGCCGGCAGTCGACCGTGATGGTGTTGCCGGGTTGGCAGAACTTGATGGCATTGCCGAGCAGATTGCCGAGCACCTGCAGGATGCGATCGCGATCCACGGACAGCTTCGCGCCGGGGAGCTCGCACTGCCGGACGATGCGCAGACCTTTCTCGCGGGCGTGCGGCTCGTGCGACTCGACCGCTTCACGGAGGATCACTTCGAGCTCCTCCGGCTTGCGCTCGATGCCGAGGCGCCCCGCCTGGATACTCGACATGTCGAGCAGGTCTCCGAGTAGATGATCCATCCGGCGCGCCGAGCGCTGGATCGTCTCGAGCGACTTTCTCGCCGGTGGTTCCGCGTTGGCGGCCAGCGCGCTCGCGGCGAGCTGCACCGCGCTGAGCGGGCTCTTGAGATCGTGCGAGACGACCGCGAGCATGTCTTCGCGCAACCGTGTCTCGCGCTGCGCCTCGGCGAACAGTCGCGCATTGTCGATCGCGAGAGCGCAACGCCGGCCGAGCTCCTCGATCGTTCCGATGTCCACACTCGTGTAGCGCCGCCCCGATTCGGCGGACACGATGCTGATCGCGCCGTAGGTCCGATCGCGCGCGATCAACGGTGCGACGACATACGCCTTGAGGCCGAGGTCGCGCACGAATTGCGGTAGACGGCGCTCGTCGAGCGACTCCGTGTATTCCGTCACGCCGGTGCGGATCACGTTCGGGATGCCCACACGAGCGTTCGGATCGAGCGGGTAGCGCGTCAAGAGCTCGTGCGCGAGTGCGACCTTCGCCGGATCGATGTGTGCGACCGCGAGTCGCTTCACTTCATTCCCCTCGAGGATGTCGATCGCACACCAGTCGCCGAGCGTCGGCACCGCGAGCTGCGCGACCTGCTCGAGCGTCTCGTGGTAGTCGCGCGAGGAGGACAGCACCACCATCGCCTCGTGCATCACGCGCTGCTCGGTGACATCGGTGTTGGTGCCGAACCAGCGCAGCACGCGTCCATGCTCGTCGCGGATCGGCATCGCACGCGAGAGGAACCAGCGGTACCGGCCGTCGGCGCCACGCAGCGGAAACGTGTCTTCCCAGACCTCGCCGCTCGCGAGGTGCCGCGAAAATTTTTCGACGACGCGGTCGAGATGCGCCGGATGGTGCACCGCACGCCATCCCCAACCCTGCATCTGCTCGAACGTCGTGCCCGTGTAGTTGTACCAGCGCTCGTTGTACCAGATGAGCGATCCCGTCTCGTCGCCGATCCAGGCGAGCTGCGAGATGTTGTCGGCGAGCAAGCGAAAGTGGATCTCGCGATCGCGCAGCTCGGTCTCCAGGCGCTTGTGCTCGGTCACGTCGATCACGACGGCTCCGATCCCGAGCAGCTCGCCGTGTGATGTCACGACGGGGACATAGCTCGCATCGAACCACCGGACTTGATCGGGCGCGTCGCGCGGCGCACCTTGGAGCACCAGGTGCTCGGTCGGCTGTCGCGTCTCGAGCACACGGCGGAGGATTGGCTCCAGAAGCTCCGCCGTCTGGTCGCCGAGGATCTCGCGCACACCGCGGCCTACGTGCTCGCTCGGGGCAATTCCGTTGAGCGTCGCGAGTGCGTCGTTGATGCGCACGTAACGCAGGTCGTTATCGATGAACCCGATCCCGAGCGCGGATCCCGCGAGGATCGTGTCCATCACGGCGAGCGTGCGCTCGGCAGCCGCGTGCTCCACGTGTTGCTGAGCGAGCGAGCTCTCGAGAGCTTTCTGCAGCGCCTGCTCGCGTTCGCGCAGCATGTGCAAGCTGATCGCGGAGCTCGCGCGATTCGCCATCGCGATCAACAGCCTCTGGTCCTGCGTCGAGAACGTTTGCGCGGTGAGCGAGCCCATGTGCGCCACGCCGATCACGGCACCTGCTTCGACGAGTGGCACGCCGAACAAGGCGAGGAGCTTCTTCGCGCGCAGATGCGGACTGAGGACGAGCTCGTTCGTCGACGCGTTCTCGAGCGCGAGCGGCTTGCCCGTGAGCGCGATCCGCCCGGCGAAGCCTTCGCCGATCTTCACCGACCATCCGTGTGCGAGCGCGGCTTCGAGCCCGACGCTCGCGCGTACGCGCAAGACGTCGCCGTCGAGGAGCAGGACCGTCGCGGTGTCGACCGCGGCGGTTGTCTCCAGGAACACGCGCAGCAAGCGGTCGAGCAGCTCCTCGAGCGTGCGGGTCTCGAGCGCGGCGGAAGAGATGCGATCGAGCGCGACGAGGGTCCGATCGCGTGCGAGCGTGAAGCGCTGCACCGACGCCCCGATGGCGCGATCGATGGCCTGGTGCAACGCGCGCGTGCTGCTCTCGCCGGCGCTGTCGTTTCGCCACATCTGCATGATGCAGTCGCGCAGGGCGCCGTACTCGGCGATCACTTGCGAGAGGTCAAACCCGTCGTCCAGGCGCTCGACCGCGTGAACCTCGGCGAGGTCGGGAGGCAGCCGCGGCAGTTCGCCGGCAGCGAGCTCATCCGCCATCTCGGCGATCCGATCGAGCAAATCGGGGACATGGTCTAGGAGGGCAGGGCGCGCCATCTTTGCAGCGATGGGCATCTGACGCACGGTCGCTTCCCAAGCCGCCAGGATCGCCTGCTTACGCTCGCGAATAAACGCCGAGAACGTGGGCAGCGCCGGCACGGGTGGTGTGGGTCGGGCGACCGGTTCCATCTCACCGACGACGTATGCATACGGAGCACCATTCACAATGAGCCGCATTTTGGCTCGGAATCGTTCGCAGCCGCGCCGACGTGGATGGGCGCTTACTTGCGCGTGACCTTCGTCGGCACGATCAGCTCCATGAACGCGTCGGCAAAACCGGCGGCGTCTTTCTCGAACGTGCCCGAGATCTGTGGACCGTCGACGTGCACCATGCGCCGGCCCGACGCACCGGCGCCTTCGCGCTCCGTGACCGTCGTCTTGTCCTGCTTGGTCTTCATGACCCAGTCCTTCTCGAGCAGGAACAGCCGGCCGAACGCAGAGTCGTTCTTCTTCACGACGGTCGCGATCATGTACGCGTCGCCGGTCTCTTTGGGCTCGGGCAGGCTCACGACACCGATGCGGTACTGCACCGTTTTGTCGGTGTTGTCCTTCGTCGTGTAGAAGAACTGCGGGTCGTGATCGACGAACGCTTGTTGCCAGGTCTGCGCGAAGAACGCCTTGTCCTTGCGCTCGACGGCCATCGCGAACGCGGTGTGGCCCTTCAGCTTGGCGAGGTTCGGTACCAGCGTGTGGGCAAGCGTGTTGATCGGGCTCGATGGCATGCAAGGGCCATCATACGCCCTGAGCGCGGTGGACGCCTATTCGCGCTCGCGGACCGAGTACTCGAGCTTCCAGCGCCCGTTGCCATCGCGCGCGACGCACCACAGCTCGAGCGTGCCGACCTCGGTCACGTGAGCCTCGAGCTTGACCGGCACGAGGTCGCCGGCCTTGCGCTGGCCATCCGCCTCGACGAGCTTCTCGACGGGATCGAGCTCGACGAGCCCTTGCGTGTCGGCGTCGACGAGCGCACCGGCGCCGTCTTCCTTGCGCGTCGCCGCGGCGAAGAACCGAAAGTTCGAGAGCTCGCCGACGACGAGGCCGAGCTCGTCATCGGGCAGCTCGACGGTCGAGCCCTCCTCGAGGCCTTGCGGCGCGACGCAGAGTGCTTTGATCGGCGGCGAGAAGCCGGGGATCGCGGGCATCGAGCTCTCGATGCCGATGTAATACGCGCGCGCGGTGCCGCCGCGGATCCGCACGCCCTTGCCCGCACGCACCTGACCGTAGTGCGCGGCGCCGAGCGCGACGGCGAGATCGAGATCCGCGCCGGCGAGCACGCGCACGTCGCGGCCGGCCCACGTGCGCAGCAGCTCCATGATGCGCGCTTGCAGCTGCGCCGCTTTCATCACGCCGCCGTTGAACAGTACGTGCGTCGGCATGCGGCCGAACCGGCCGATGAACTCGGCGAGGTGGCGCGTGATCGCGGGATCGTGCGCGTAGGGCAGGCCCATCTCGCGTAGGCCCATCGTGCGGCGCTTCTGCGCGGCGGCATTCGCGTCCACGATGGGGAAGAAGCCGTCGAGGATGAACTGCGTCGCGTGCTCGCGCGTGAGCTCGGTCTTGATCGTCCCGCCGACGAGCTTGCTGCCGCGTGACAGGATCGTGATCGGGACGTTCTTCGGCGGCTTCTCGCCGAGCAGCAGCTCCTTCGCGCGCCGGCACTGATGGATCAGCGCGCGCTGCTGCATCGCATCGAGCGTCTTGCCCGCGTCCGTGATCTGCTTGCCCGCGATCGCGGCGAGCGCGAGGTCCATGTTGTCGCCGCCGAGCAGGATGTGATCGCCGACGGCGATGCGCTCGAGCACGAGTGTGCCCTCGGCATTGCCGACCTCGATCAGCGAGAAGTCCGTGGTGCCGCCGCCGACATCGCAGACGAGCACGACGTCACCGGGCGAGAGCTCCTTGCGCCACCCATCGCCCTTCGCGGCGAGGTACGCGTAGAACGCGGCCTGCGGCTCCTCGAGGAGCGTGACCTTGTCGAATCCGGCCTCGCGCGCGGCGACGACGGTCAGCTCGCGCGCGACCGGATCGAACGAGGCCGGCACGGTGACGAGCACTTCTTGCTCGCCGGCGGGCTCGTCGGGATTCGCGTCGTCCCATGCGGCGCGCAGATGCGCGAGGTAACGCGCGCTGGCGTTGACCGGCGACACGCGCTCGCCGCCCTCCATCTCCTTCTCGAGCTCGCGCTGCGCGCCACGAAACGGCAGCACCTGCGCGGTGCGATCGATCGATGGATTGCACAGCCACGACTTCGCCGACGAGACCAACCGATGTGGCAGCTCCGCGCCGCGCTCGCGCGCGAACGTGCCGACCGTGTAGCGCATCGCTCCAGACCACGGCAGCTGGAGGTGCGCCGGCGGAACTTCCTGCTCGTTCGGCAGCAGCAAGAATGACGGCAGCGTCGGCCGTTCGGCGGTCTCACCGGGACCGGTCACCTGCGTGATCTGCACCGCGTGTGAGGGCTCTGCTTCCGTCGAGGTCGCGATCGACGAGTTCGTGGTTCCGAGATCGATGCCGAGGATGCGTGTCATGCGGAGAGCTCGACTTCAGCCGGGGCGATCACCATGCGATCGACGCCCTCGGCGAGCGTTGGAAGCTTGGCCTCTACCACACGCCAGCCTTTATGGCGAAGCGTGCCCTTGTACGGCGCTTCGCCTTTCGCTTCGCCGATCAGGCGAATCTCCGAAGGGTCGAAGCCTTTCGGCACCGAGACCTTCGCTTCTTCGTCTTGCGGCATCACGGGCTCGAGCGAGAGGTACTGCTCGATCACTTTCAAGCAGCCGCGATGCACCGCGCGCACGGCCGCGCCGATATCCGCGTCCGTCGTCGCCGCGTCGGTCATGCCCGGATCGCGCACGAAGTCGACGAACCGGCCTTCACGCTGGAGCAGCGCGAGGAGCGCGAGGGCGCCTTCCTTCTGGTGCTGCGCGACGCTGATCTTCGGCTGCTGCGGCTTCTCGACCGGCTTCTTTTCCTCGGGCGGCGGCAGCTGTTTCGGCGGCTTGTTGCCTTCGGGCAAGAACCGCTGGGCGTCGGCCGGTAGCTGTTTGCCAAACAGGATCCGGAAGAAACAGACCCAGGCTAAGACGAAGCGCGACACGCGCGTATCTAATGAGGGAAACCACCGGATCACCAGGGCTCGCTCTCGAAAAACTGATGCGCGAGCAGATAACTGCGCGGTGATCCACGTCTACGCCCGTGGCGCGATGCTTGCTCGATGGTCGGGTATGCGCCGTCTTGTCATCGCCTTCGCCGTCCTCCTCTCCGGCTGTGACCTGTACTTCAGCGGTGGCGACGACGAGCCGTGCAACTTCGTCGGGGACGAAGTGAAACCCGCGATCGCGCCGGACCTTCGGCGCAACCCCACGACCGGCGAGTGCCAGAGCGCCGGCGGGTACCCCTGCGACGATCGCTGCGGACCATGCCCGGCCGCCGAGGCCGACATCGTGGACTGGGGGAGCTGCTACAGCGAATGCGACGGCCTCGCCGAGGGCGCTTGCATGGCGAAGACCGGCTGCTTCGCCGCATACACCGAGTACCCGACGCAAGACCGCAAGGGCGAGTTCCGCGGCTGCTGGCAGACGGCACCGTCGGGTCCGATCGGTGGCTCGTGCTCGAACCTCGATGCGTACGAGTGCTCGCGTCACGACAACTGCACGGCGCACTACGACGGCACCTACGGGTCGCTGCGCACGTCGCCGGTTCGCGAGACGTTCTTGTTCTGCGGCGCGGAAGTCGGAGGCAGCTGCGGCGTCACGACGTGCGTGCCGGGAACGCACTGCGAAGAGCAGTGCACCACCACCAACGGTCAGACGACGTGCAAGCCGATGTGCGTGCCCGATACGAACACCTGCGCGCAGGTCGACTGCGGCCCGGGCTGGCAGTGCACCCAGGTCTGCACGAACGGGACGTGCGGCGCGCAGTGCGTGCCGGCCGGCACCTGCGCGGCGATCGCGACCGAGGCCACGTGCAAGACGCGGCCGGACTGCACCACGGTCTACAAGGGCGAGGACTGCACCTGCTATCCCGGCTATTGCGAATGCAATGTGCTGACTTACGAGCGCTGCGAGACCAAGTAGAGCGCTGATTCGCGCGCCCCTCGGGGGACGCGTATCATTTAGAGATGGGTGGGGCGGATGACAATCCGACGGTCGATCTCGGACCGCGCTCCCCGTCTGGCCAATATGCGGTCGCCAACGACGGCGAGTTTGGCGATAGCGAGGCGCTCGAGACCGCGACCGTCGTCCCCCGCGAGTCCGTGCACGGCCTGCCGACGCAGCAGCTGCCACTGCGCGGCAAGCGCCCGACCGGCGGCCACACATCGCTGACCAAGATGTCCGGCTCGGGCTCGACCGCGTCACCGCTCGAGGCGATGCGACACGACGAGTTCGAGCGGTCGCGCGTCTTCGTGCGCGTCGTGTTGGCCTTGTGCATCGGCGGTGCGATCGTCGCGCTGGTCACGGACGGCGATCCGGTCGCGCGCAATGTCGTCCTGATCGGCACCGCGATCTCGATGCTCGGCTCGCTGGGCCTGATCGCGATGACGAGCGATCCCACGAAGTACGATGCCGCGACGCTGGCGCGCTACGGCCTGCCGATCGTCCTGGGCTCGATGTCGGGCGTCTACTACTGGGGTACGGCGTCGCCGGTCGCGGCGATGCTCGTCTACGGCGTCTACTTCTTCAGCCTCGGCTCGAACGTCCGCGTCATCACGAGCATGTACATCATGGTCGCGGTGATCCACGGCCTGCTCGGGGTCGGGATCATGACCGACGTGATCGTCGACCGCGGCGTGATCCGCATGAGCGGCCTGCGCACGCAGGATCAGGTCGCGATCCTGTGCATCATCGAGTTCCTCTACCTCATCGCCTTCTACACCGCACGCGTGAGCCAGCGGGTCACGCTCGACGCGATGTCGAAGCTCGAGCTCGCCGTGCGCAACGTCGCGCAGCGGGACGCGATGCTCGCCGAAGCTCGCGCCGAGCTCGACCGCGCGC
>JALZOJ010000053.1 GCA_030857175.1 Myxococcota bacterium
GATCGGCACATCGTCGGTATCGGGCGTCTTGCCGAGCGAGCGATTGCCGATCTCGGAGAGGCACGCCCAGATCAGCTGGGCGGGGACGTGCTCGCACAGGTTGGGCACGCCGATCGTCTCGACGACGAGCTGCGCGTTGACTTTTGGCGCGCCCAGGCACGCCGTGAACAGGCGGGCCCACAGCGGGCGCGGGAGAACATTCGCGAGGACATCAGGCGTGACGTGCTTCAAGACGTCGTCGGGCGTCGCGATCCCGAGATCGAGCGCGGACTGCAGCGACGCGACGAAGAACGCCTTCAGATTCATGACGCCACCGTGTTCGTCACACCCGCTCGGGCTGCGGCGGCGGCGATGCACGCCCACAGGACTTCATGCGGGAGGTGACGCGCGAGCAGCTCCGGCGTGACCGTCTCGAGCACGCGCTCCGGCGTCATCGAGCCCGCGGCGAGCGAGGCCTGGAGCACCTTGCTGAGGAGCTCCGGCGGCAGGTGATTTGCGAGCACGTCGGGCGTCGCGTGCGCGAGCACATCGCTCGGCATGAAGATCTCGTTCTCGAGTCCGGACTCCATCATCTTTGCAAACCACGCCTGTCGCTGATCGCTCATGAACACGACGGTACAGCAATCGTGTGTGGGGAGATCGCGTGCACGTGCGCGTGCGGCGGTCTGCATGGCAACTCTTGAAGACTTCAGGAAATACCTGCAACAGACTTGCTTTGCCTCGACCGGTCTTGCACGGTCTTTGAGGGATGTCCGAAGGAGCACGCGCCAAGCTTTCGTCGGGCACCCTGCTCTACCGGTATGTCGAAGGTTCGATCGAGGTCCTGCTCGTTCACCCGGCCGGCAATTACAACCGGCGCGCGCCGTGGGGCATCCCGAAAGGCGCGCCCGATCCGGACGAAGGACTGGAAGACACCGCGCGCCGCGAGACGCGTGAAGAGACCGGGCTGGACATCACGGATGTGCTGGTCGATCTCGGGTACGTCGACTACACGCGATCGAAGAAACGCGTGCACGGATATGCGGCACCTGCACCGGATGGCGCCGCGCCTCGCTGTGCGTCGTGGGAAGTCGACAAGGTCGAGTTCATCGAGATCACACGCGCGCGTCGCGTGATTCATCCGGATCAAGCAGCGCTCCTCGATCGTCTTCAGAAACATTTGGCCCCCGCGACAGAGACGTCCAGTGAGACGTCGCAGGGTGACGCAGCCGTCTCCGTCGAGAAAACGTCGACCGTCATCGATTCTGGCAGGACCTAGAAAATCTCGAATCGTGTCGCGGCTCGTCGCTGTCGAGTCTTCAGACGGTTGTCACGAAAGCTGACACCGAGATCATTTCTTTCTTGTCAAAGCTGCGACCCGTGGCACAGTGCGCAGCCGCTGTGTCTCAGCCGCACGGGTTGTGGACGCGTTAAGCAGCTGATACTGCTCGCGCGACCTGACCTGACCGGATGACCGGCTAGCGCATTCTGGGTCGGTGCGCAACGTGCACGGTAGTCGGGGAAGACATCTCGTTCGTAGTTCTCTGTGTAGGGAATCGCGGGCCGGATGCAACGGTTCGAATCCAAACGACGTCCAATCAGGAATCAGGAGTATCGCCATGGCCACCACCCACGCAAATCGCCGCCGGCAGCGCAACACGCACCGGACGACGTCGACTGCGCGGACGCACCGTACGACGGGTCCGCGCGCAGCAACGCGTGGAACCGCGCCGGTGACCGCGACGACGCCCACGGTGGAAGTCGAAGTGATCGCGCCCGTGAAGGTGGCGCGTCCGATGCGGTCGCCTGATTCCGACGATCACCTCGCTGCGTACTTTCGTCAGCTGGCCGAGCACGAGCTGCTCTCGCCCGAGGACGAGCGCGAGCTTTCGCAGGGAATCGAGGACACCGAGATCCTGACGTGGGAGCGCGTGCTCTCGCGCCCGGAAGTCGTGAACCACATCCTCGCGCTGATCGAGCCCAACCTCGAGCAGCCGGTGAAGTTCCCGAAGCTCGCCAAGGTCCTCGAGGAGATGCTCGTCACGAAGAAGGCGCGCAAGGAGCCCAAGCTCGTCAAGAAGCTTGCCGTTGCCGCCAAAGAATCCGCGACGCAGCTGCGCGCGCTCGATCTCGATCGCGTTCACATCGATGCGGTGGTTCGCGAGCTCGATCGCGCGCGCCACGCTGCACTCGCGGGTGACATCTCGTGGTGGGACGACGCGACGGCGAAAGACGCCGGTGTCTATTTCGACGACGTTCGCCAGGCGCATCGCGATGCGATGAACCTGCGTGACGAGTTCGTGCGTGCCAACCTGCGCCTCGTCGTGACGATGGCTCGCCGCTACGACCGTGGCGGTATGCCGCTCGCCGACCTGATCCAGGAGGGCAACCTCGGCCTCATGCACGCGGTCTCTCGCTTCGACTACCGCCGTGGTCTGCGCTTCTCGACGTACGCTTGCTGGTGGATCCGTCATGCGATCGGTCGCGCGCTTGCCGACAAGGCACGTGCGGTCCGCATTCCGGTCCACATGCTCGAAGCACAGCAGCAGCTCGAGAAGGTGCGCCAGGCGCTCGTCGGAGAGCTCGGCCGTCCGCCCACGCCACAGGAGCTGGCCAAGGCTGCGCGGGTTCCGCTCGCGAAGCTCAACCAGATGCATCGCTACATCATGGGTCAGCCGATGTCCCTCGACCGGCCGGTCCACGATGACGACGATCGCTCGTTCGGCGACACGATGGCGGATCCGGACTCCGAGGAGCACTCGCCCGAAGACGACATGACGACCGAGACGTTGACCGGTCAGGTCAAGCGGCTCTTGCACCACCTCTCGCCGATCGAAGCCGACGTGCTCACCAAGCGCTTCGGCCTCGGCGACGACGAGGAGCGCACGTTCCGCGAGATCGGCGACCAGTATCACCTGTCGCGGGAGCGTATCCGTCAGATCCAGAACTCGGCGCTCGACAAGCTGAAGCGCGCGCTCGAGCGCGAGCATCGCGGTCACGTCGAGATGTAATTCGCCGACGACGACGCGGTGGTACGGTTTAGTCCCCCATGAACCGTACCGCCGCGATCGTCGTCTTTTTATTTTCGGCGACGGCGCTCGCGCAGCCGAAGTCGTATAGCGGCCTCGGCGCCGAGAGCGTCTCCAAGGAAGATGTCGCGCGCTTTGCGCCGAAGCCGCTCGAGCCCGCGGTCTCGCGCCGCATTCAGGCGATGCTCGACGTGCGTGGCGCGGAGCCCGGCGTGATCACGTCGAGGGGCGACCGCATGTATTACGCGACGCGCGTCACGAACGCGACGCAGGTCTGGCGGCAAGACGGCGCCATGAAGTTCCCGATCCAGATGACGGGTGGCGAGGACAAGACGTCGGTCGTCGGCATCGCGCACGACGACTCGTTCGTCGTGGTCACCCGCGACGTCGGCGGCGAGGAGAATCCGGGGCTCTACTTGATGAAGCCTGCGGGCGGCGCGCTCGAGCTCGTCCAGCACGCGAAGAAGGTGCAGACGTTCTTCGAGTTCGTCTCCGACGACGACAAGTCGATCTACTTCCGCGCGAACGACGTCGATCCGGCATCGTTCGCCATCTATCGCTTCGACATCGCAACCAAGCAGCGCGAGCGCGTGTTCGACACGCCGGGCCTCTGGCAGATCAACGATCAGCGCGGCGACACGTGGCTCTTGAAGAAGCTGAACGGGACGCAGGACCACGAGCTGTTCCTGTTCGAGCCGAAGACCAAGAAGCTGACGCCGTTGCTCGGCCAGAACGAGTCCGAGGAGTACGACGCGAAGCTCGGTGCGAAGCCCGGCCAGGTCCTCGTACGCACGAACAAGCTCGGTAACTTCTTCCGGCTCTACGCGCTGGACGCCGGCAAGCTCGTGCCGATCACACCGGAGATCCAGCACGACATCGAAGCGTTTAGCATCGACGAGAAACGGCAGCGCATCTATTACCGCGTCAACGAGCACGGCTATCAGCGCGCTCACATCCTCGACGCGAAGACCCTGCGCCCACTGCCCCTGCCGAAGCTGCCGGCCGCCGACAACACGTCAGTCAGCGGCGTGTCGCTGAACGGCCGGTTCGTGCAGTTCACGGTCGAGAGCGCCGCGCTCTTGCCGCAGACGCTGACGTACGACTGGCAGACGAAGAAGCTGGTCGCGTGGCGGGTGCCGATGGCGCCCGAGATCGACACGACGAAGTTCGCGCCGGCCTCGCTCGAGTACTACCCGGCACGCGACGGCACGAAGATTCCGATGTTCGTGCGGCGACCCACCAAGTGCGCCGCGCCCTGCCCGGTCATCGTGAGCTTTCACGGCGGCCCCGAGGGTCAGTCGCGCGCGACGTTCTCGGGCGCCGCGCAGCTGTTCGTCGAGGCGGGCTTCGTCTACGTGCAGCCGAACGTGCGCGGCTCGACGGGCTACGGCAAGGCGTGGAAGCAGGCCGACGACGGGCCGAAGCGCCTCGACGTCATCACGGACATCGAGGACGTCTCGAAACACATCCGGACGAGCTGGGCGGCGGGCGGCAAGGCGCCCAAGATCGGCGTGATGGGCGGCAGCTACGGCGGCTACTCGACGCTGATGGCGATGACGTACTTCGCGGGCGCGTACGACGCGGGTGTGCAGAGCGTCGGCATCGCGAACTTCCAGACGTTCCTCGCGAACACCGCCGCCTATCGCCGCACGCTGCGCGCGTCGGAGTACGGCGATCCGGTGAAGGACAAGGACGCGCTCGCGAAGCTCTCGCCGATCACGTACATCTCGCGCATCAAGGCGCCGCTGCTCTCGATCCAAGGCGTCAACGATCCGCGCGTGCCTGTCGGCGAGGCGATGCAGATCTACCGCGAGCTCGAGCGGCGGCGGATTCCGGGCGGCCTCATCCTGTTCGCCGACGAAGGCCACGGTGCGGCGAAGCGCGACTCGCAGGCGCTCCAGACCGGTCACACGATCGCGTTTTTCACCCAGCACCTCCTCGGCCGCTAGGCTATCCATACCTGGCCATGGCGGCAGGTGAGGAACTGGAAGCGGCGCTCCAGCGTGGGTGGAGCTTCGACGAGCTGGAGGTCTATGCGGACCACTTGCTCTCGAAGAACGATCCGCGCGGTGATGTCGTCGCGATCGATCTCTCGCCGCGGCCCGAGCAGCAGACGTGGGTGCAGCGCAGGCGCACCGCGCTCGGTGCGTGGCTCGGCAACGCGCTCGCGTTGCGTGCGGGTCACCTCGTGCAGCACGGGTTCTTGCACGAGCTGCGCGACGGCATGTTTCCTCTCGAGCTGCTCGACTCGTCGGCGGGCACGTTCTTGCGCGGCTACACCGCGTGGGGACGCCTGCGCGTCAAGGCGTCGCTCGAGCGGCTCGCGAGCAGGCAACGACCGTGGCTGTCGCGGCTGACGATCGCGTATCACGGCGATGTGCCGATCGCCGATGCGCTCGTGCGCACGCTGATCAAGGCGACGCCGCGCCTCGAAGAGATCACGATCGTCGGTCGCATGCCGTTCGACGCGTTTCCGCATCCGAACGTGAAGCGCGCGCGGCTCGACACGCGTTGTTATCCGATCGAGATCGATGCCGTGAAGATGCGCGTCGATGTCGTCGAGGGCGCGCCCGGTCCGCGCATCGAGGCCGACGATCTCGAGCTCTTGATGGAGCTCGTCGACCTCGCCCCCGACTGCAACCAGCTCTACACGCACGGCGCGCAGTTCGACGAGCCCCTGCCCGCCTTGATCACGCGACTCGCGGCCGCGCAGCTCGTCGAGCTCGCGGGCCCCGTCGTGCGCGTCGCGAGCCCGGGCATGCGGCTCGAGCTCGGCGATCGCGCGCTCGCCCTCGACGATCTCGCGGCGCGCCGCGGCTGGATCGAGCCCGACCGCGGCTACATCCAGTTCGATAACCTCGAGCTGCACGGCACGTTCGTCCGCCGCTGCCTCGAGACGTTGCCGGTCAGCGCACGCATGCACGACACGCTGCTCGACTATCACCGCACGTGGGCGCGCGCCGAGAACGCGCAGGTGGTGGTCGACCCCGAGCGGGTCCACGGGTACGCCGCGGCGTTCAACGCCTTGCTCGAGCTGCGCGGCTTGTTCCCGACGAACATCGGAGACGCCGGCGAGTGGGAAATGGCCGAACGCCTCGGGACCGAGCTCGTGTGCGAGCGCGGCGCGTACTTTCGCCAGTACGGCTACTACTACAACTACTGAAGAACTACGCTGCGCGCATGGGGATCGTCGCGTCCTTCAAACCGGCGGGGAGAGCGTCGCGCGTGATCAGCGTCGAGGACATGAAGCTCGCGCTCGCCGAGCTATCACGGCTCCCGAAGTGGCGCGCGCGCGACGAGGGAAGCGACAGGTGGCTGGTGACCCTCGAACGCACGGACACGATCCACGGCGAGGCCGTCGTCACGCACGAGATGGCGATGTGGGCCGCGGATGATGATGAAGCAGCGGTCGACATCGGCGGCTTCGACGACGACGTGATCGCCGTGCTCGGCCAGTTCCTCGCGGATCGCGCCGGCGCGCAGATCTTCGAGGACGATGCGGGCAGCGATCCGATCCGGTTCATCCCGGCGAAGGGCGCGAAGCGACAGCCCGCACCGAAGCGCGCACCGAAACCGAAACGCCGCAAGTCGAAGACGCAGCGCATGCGGATCGTGCCACTCGACGCGATGGTCGAAGAGCTCGATCCCCTCGCGCGCGTCGCATGGCTTCAAGCCGACGATCCACCACCCTCACGCGTCGTGACCCTCGACGAGGCGACCCGCGCGCTCGGCAAAGGCAAGACGCTCGCGCTCGCGATCGATCGCGCGACGCAGCACGTGACGATCGACGGCGATCACGAAGACGCGGCCATCTCCGCGCTGATGCACCGGCTGGCAGACGCGGCCGGTCCGCAGTGCCTCGTCGTCGCCGACGAGGCCGTGGCCGCATTCGTGCCGGCTACCAAGACCGCCCGTGGCAAACGCTCATGAATCGACGAGCGTGGTACCGACGGAGCCGGGCTCGCGCACCGCGCGGATGAGGTCGCCCGCGGCGAGCTTGCCGAGGATGTGGATCGCACCGACGCCCTGGTCGACGACGGCCATCGCTTCTTCGAGCTTGGGGATCATGCCGCCGGTCACGACGCCGTCGGTGATCGCTTGCCTCGCCTCCGCGACGGTCAGCCTCGTCAGCCGCGAATTCGGATCCTTGATGTCCTTGAGCACGCCCGGCGTCGACGTCACGAGGAACAGGCGTTCGGCCTTGAGCGCGGCGGCGAGCTGGTTGCCGACCATGTCCGCGTTGATGTTGTAGACGCCGCCGGATGCATCGGCGCCGAGGCACGCGATCACGGGGATGTGACCGCCGCTCCACAGCGTCTCGAGGAGGTCGAGGTTGAAGCCGACGACATCCCCGACAAAGCCCATGTCGACGGGCTCGTCGCCCGCGCCGGCATAGATCCTCGGCGGACGTCGCATCGCGCGCACGACGAGACCGGAGGCGCCGTGAAGGCCGACGGCGGAGAGTCCGGCAGCCTGCAACGTCGCGCACAGATCGACGTTGAGCTTGCCGGCGACCGCCATCTTCATGACGTCGAGCGTGGCGGCGTCGGTGACGCGACGGCCGGCGACCTGCTTGGTTTCGAGACCCAGTTGCTTCTGCAATGCAGTTGCTTGTGGACCGCCGCCGTGAACGATCGCGATACGCGGATAGTCGCCTTCGTCCCACAGGGCCTTGAGGTCCGCGGCGAGGAGCGCCGCCTCGCCCGAGCCCGCGACCTCGCCGCCGATCTTGATGACGATGGGCCGCGAGCTCACGGCCAGTTCCCGACGTCCTCGAGAGACGCGCGCTCGTCGCAACCGAGCACGAGGTTCATGTTCTGGATCGCCTGACCGGCGCCGCCCTTGATCAGGTTATCGATCGCGGAGAAGCACGTGACCGTGCGCTTGCCGTTCGCGACCGGGCCCACGGCGAAACCGACCTCGGCGTAGTTCGATCCGGCGACGGCGACGACCTCGGGCAGCCGCTTCTTCGGGCGGCGCACGAACACCTCGCGGCCGAACGACTCGTCGAACAGTGCGGCGAGCTTGCCGCCATCGACCTCGGGCACGACCTCCACGAAGCACGTCGCGAAGATGCCGCGCGTGAGCGGCGCGGAGACCGGGACGAACCGCAGCTCGGTGCCCTTCGCGCCGGTGTCGGCGAGCAACTGCGCGATCTCCGGAACGTGCTGGTGCTCGAGCGGCTTGTACGTCTTGAGGTTGCCCGCGCGGCTCGGGTGATGCGTGCCCGCTTGCGGCGCGATGCCCGATCCCGACGAGCCGGTGATGCCCGTGATGTGCACGACCGCATTGTCGAGCAGGCCCGCGCGCGCGAGCGGCAACAGCGCGAGCTCGATCGTGGTCGCGAAGCAGCCGGGCGACGCGACGTGTTTCGCCTGCTTGATCTGCGTGCGGTTCACCTCGGGCAAGCCGTAGACGAACGTGCCGAGCAGCTCGGGATGTGGATGCTTCGCGCCGTAGAACTTCTCGTAGACCTCGGCGTCGCGGAGCCGGAAGTCGCCCGACATGTCGACGATCTTCACGCCGGCGGCGATCAGCTCGGGCACCTTCGCGGCCGTGACCTTGTGCGGCAGCGCGAGCAGCGCCACGTCACAACCCTTCGCCGCTTCGGCGGGCGAGAGGTCTTCAAACTTCAGCTCGGTCGCACCGTCGAGGTTCGGGTGCACGCTACCGAGCGGCTCGCCGACGTGATCGATGGATGCGACACGCACGAGCTCGACATCCGGGTGCATCAGCAGGCGTCGCGCCAGCTCCGCGCCGCCGTAGCCACTGCCGCCGATGATGGCGGCCTTGAATCGCTTTGCCATGATGGGCACGGTATGCCATGGCCCAGCCGATGGGAACACTCGACGCCGCACTGGAAGCACTCCGCAGACGAACCCCAGAGATGCACGCGATGGTGCGCAGCTGGGTCGAGGTCAACAGCTACACCGCGAACATCGAGGGGGTGAACAAGGTCGGCGAGATGTTGCGCGAAGCCTTCGCGCTACCGTCGCTGTCGCTGACCCGGATCTCCGGCGGCGAGCAGTTCGGCGAGCACCTCGTCTGGCGCACCGCGGCGCCGGGCGCGCCGATCCTCTTGATCGGCCACCACGACACCGTGTTCCCACCGGGTCACTTCGAGGGCTGGCGCGAGGACGGCAACCGCGCGACCGGCCCCGGCGCGCTCGACATGAAGGGCGGGCTCTCGATCATTCGCGCCACGCTCGCGACCCTCGACGAGATCGGCGTGCTCGCGTCGCTGCCGATCATTGTGGTGTGCGTCGCCGACGAAGAAGTCGGCTCGCCGACCTCGGCGGAGCACCTGCGCGAGCTCGCGCGCGGCGCCGCCTGTGCGCTCGTGTTCGAGTCGGGCCGCGCCGAGGACAAGATCATCACGCGCCGCAAGGGCGTCGGGGCGATGCAGGTCGTGGCACACGGCAAGGCGGGCCACGCGGGCAACAACCACAAGGAGAGCGCGAACGCGATCTGGGCGCTCGCGAAGTTCGTCGACGCCGCGCAACAGCTCACCGACTACACGCGCGGCGTGACGGTCAACGTCGGGCAGTTCAGCGGCGGGACGTCGAAGAACACCGTCCCGGAGCACGCGTCGTGCGCGCTCGACATGCGCTACGAGAAGGTCGCCGACGCCGAGGCGCTCGTCACGAGCTTGCGCGCTGCGGCCGAGACCGCCGCCGCCTCGGTGGCCGGCGTGCGGATCGAGGTCTCGGGTGGCGCGAACCGCCTGCCCCTCGAGCGCACCGACGCATCGGAAGCGCTGAGGGACGAATACGCCGCGTGCGCGAAGGCCGCGGGCCTCGGCCACGGCGAAGCCGCGCTGCTCGGCGGCGGCTCCGACGCGAACACCGTCGCGCCGCTCGGCGTGCCCGCGATCGACGGGCTCGGGCCGCGCGGCGCGGGCTTTCACACGACGACCGAATATGTGGAGCTCGACACATTCGCGCCGAAAGCGGAGGCGCTGCTGCGGTTCCTCTGGGGCCGCCGCCGGTAGCCACCCACCAAATCTTGCGGCCAGGGAGCAGATTCGCCCGCCGCGATCCGCCAGCTTTCATCAGGAACTGGCAGGATTCGCGGATGCGACGAAGAGACTTCCTTTGGGGTGCAGGTGCGTTTGTAGTCACAGCGAAGCTCGCCGGGTGTGGCGATAACATCGGCGGGCCCGATGCGGGGCCCGATGCGCCGACCGCGCGCGGCACGTTCACGTTCCCGCAAGGCGTGGCCTCCGGCGATCCGCGCGCGAATTCGGTCGTGTTGTGGACGCGCGTCTCCGACGTGAACCCGTCGAGCCAACCGATCTCGATTCGCGTCGAGGTGTTCGAGGGTGAGTCGGTCGATACCGCGCCCGTCGTCTCGCAGCTGATCGAGGCCACGTTCGCGAGCGATCACTGCGTGCGCGTGCTCGTCAACATGCTCAAGGCGAACACGGTGTACTCGTACCGGTTCACCGCGGGTCAGGACAGCATCACCGGCCGCACGCACACCGCGCCCGACGCGGATGCCGACGTGCAGGTCAACGTCGCGTGGGTGTCTTGCCAGGATTACCAGGCCGGCCACTTCACGGCGTATCTGCAGATGATCGAGGACGATCGCGCGCGACCCGTCGCCGATCGCATCAACTTCGTCGTCCACCTCGGCGACGTGATCTACGAGACGATCGGCGAGTCCTCGCAGCGCCCGATCGACGCGGGGTTCCAGCCGATCGCGATCCGTAACGCCGACGGCAGCCCGCGCACCGTCCCGACCATGCCGCAAGGTGGACGCAACGGCGTGGTGACGTTCGCGACCACGGTCGCGGACTATCGCCACCTCTACAAGAGGTTCCTGTCGGACCCCAGCATCCAGGCCGCGCGCGCGCGCTGGCCGTTCATCCATACGTGGGACGATCACGAGTTCACGAATGACTCGTGGCAGTCGATGGCGAACTACGGCGACACCGTCGATGTCGACGAGCCATCGCAGAGCCGCAAGCTCGCGGCGAGCCAGGCGTGGTTCGAGTACACGCCGGCGCACCTGACGGGCGCGACCGGGCCCGGCGGCGTCGCGCAGGACGCGAAGGACTTCGCGGGCGCGATGGTGAGCACTGCACCGTTCACCGCGCCGAACGCCGACAACTTCGTCGCCGAGCCGAACAACGCGGCCGCGATCGGCGCGATGACGATCTATCGCTCGCTGCGCTGGGGCAAACACGTCGAGCTCGTGATGACCGACGAGCGCTCGTATCGCAGCGATCACGCGATTCCGGAATCGACGGCGGCGCTCGTTCCACAAGTCTTCTTCGATCCTCGCAACTTCCTCCCGCTGCCCGTCGTGAACACGTTCGACCAGGGCTCGACGGCGAACGGCGGGGCGCCCCCGGCGACCGTCGGTGGCATCCCGAACCCGCGCCGCAATTCGCCGGTCGGCACCATGCTCGGCAAGGCGCAGAAGGCGTGGTGGAAGGCCACGATGATGGCGTCCACGGCGACGTGGAAGCTGTGGGGCAACGAAGTCCCGCTGATGCGGATGTTCATCGAAGGCGACACCACGGGCCTCGGCTTCGACCGCATCCTCGACGGCGACGCGTGGGATGGCTATCCGACCGAGCGCGCCGAGCTGATGACGTTCCTGCGTACGCAAAACATCAAGAACGTCGTCGCGCTCACCGGCGATATCCACGCGCACTTCGCCGGCGAAATCGTCGACGATCCGGACGTGGCGGTGCCGGTGCCGGTGATGACCGAGCTGATCTCCGCCGGCATCTCGTCGAACTCGCTGTTCTCGTTCTACGAGGCCGCGACGCGCACGTTGCCGGCGAGCTTGCGCTCGCTGGTGACCGTCAATGACGGCGCCGCGTCTCCGTTCACAGAAAATCTGAATCTGTTGCTCCGGTTCGGCACGCAGTCTGCCGGCACCTACGCGGCGGTCAGGAACATCCCTGCCGCGCTCGCGGCCACCGACGGCAAGAACGCGCACATCAAGTACGCGGACACCAACGCGCAGGGCTATGGCTACGCGAAGATCACGGCGACGGAGATCGTGAGCACGCTCGTCACGGTCAACCGCCCGACGCTGCTGCCGCACCCCGGCCTGCCCGGCGTGCGTCGCACGGCCACGGTCACGATTCCGAAGGTCGACGCGGTAACCGCGCCGTCGATGACGCCGGCCGTGGTGACCGGCATCAAGCCGTTCCCGCTCACGTAGTCAGCGGCGCGCCCGTCGCGGCTTCGGCTTGCTCGCGCGTCACACCGAGCGCGAGCTCGATGATCTTGAAGCCGTGGCCGGTCGGCTCGAACACGCCGAGGTCGGTGATCACGAGCGAGACGACCCGCGTGGCGGTGAGTGGGTAGTCGCACTTCTGCACGAGCTTGTGCTCACCCTTCTTCGTCACGTGCTGCATCATCGCGATCACGCGGCGGCAGCCCGACGCGAGGTCCATCGCGCCGCCGATGCCCATCACCTTGCCGCCGGGCACGGCCCAGTTCGCGAGGTCGCCGCCGGCGGAGACCTGCATCGCGCCGAGGATCGCGAGGTCGACGTGACCGCCGCGGATCATCGCGAACGAAAATGCCGAGTCGAACGTGGAGCCACCGGGGAGCACCGTGACGGTCTGCTTGCCCGCGTTGATGAGGTTTGGATCTTCATCGCCCTCGAACGGGAACGGCCCCATGCCGAGGAGCCCGTTCTCCGAGTGCAGCCACGCGTGGCCTTCGGGCAAGTAGTCCGCGACCTGCGTCGGCAGGCCGATGCCGAGGTTCACGATCGAGCCCTCGGGAATCTCGCGCGCCGCGCGGCGGGCCATGTCTTCGGTTGAGAACGTCATGCGCGCTTCCTCACCGTCTTGTACTCGAACGCGTTCTCGTGCTCGGGCACGTGGACGATCTTGTGAACGAAGATGCCCGGCAGATGCACGTCGTCGGGATCGATGCGCCCGTTGTCGACAAGCTTGTCGCACTCGCAGATCGCGAGCTTCGCGGCGGTGGCCATCACCGGGTTGAAGTTGCGCGCGGTGCGCCAGAACCGGACGTTGCCGAAGTGGTCCGAGACCTGCGCGCGGATCAGCGCGACGTCACCCGGCAGCGCGCGCTCCATGATGTAGCGGCGGCCGTCGATCTCTTTCGTCTCCTTGCCGTCCTCGACGACGGTGCCGACACCGGTCGGCGTGTAGAACGCCGGGATGCCCGCACCCGCGGCGCGCATGCGCTCGGCGAGCGTGCCCTGCGGCGTGATCTCGACCTTGACCTCGCCCGAGGCCATACGCGTGTGGAGATCCTCGTTCGCGCCGATGTAGCTGCAGATGACCTTGCGGATGATGCCGGCGCGCAGCCACTGCGCGAGGCCCTTGCCCATGTTGCCCGCGTTGTTCGAGACCAGCGTCAGGTCGCGCACGCCGCGCTCGACGACGCCCTTGATCAGCGCCTCCGCGTTGCCGGAGAGGCCAAAGCCTCCGACGAGGATCGTCATGCCGTCGCGCAGCGGTGCGAGTGCATCCGCGACCGATGCGACGACTTTATCCCGATGCTTCATGCCACTCCTCCGAACGCGGCGACGGCTGCGTCGCCGACACTGCGCATGCCGGCCACGAGCTCTTCCTCGGTGATGCAGAGCGGCGGCGCGAAGATCGCGGTGCCGCGCTTGGGATCGACGTGCAGCGAGAGCTTGCGCCGACCGAGCTCCACGCCCAGCCGCTGCCAGCCATCGGGTGTGCTCTCGAGCTCGAGCGCGCCGAGCAGGCCGAGCGAACGAACGAACGACTTCGCGCGCACGCGATTGGCGACGGCGTCGAGCTCCTTGCGCAGCACGGGGCCGAGCCGCTCCGCGTGCGCGAACATCTGCTCGTCCTCGTAGAGCTTGAGCGTCTCGAGCGCGGCGGCGCACGCGAGCGGGTGCGCGTAGTACGTGAGCCCGCATGCGAGGACCTGCTCGTCGAAGTGCTTCGCGACGCGCTCGTGCACGATCACCGCACCGATCGTCGCGTAGCCGGACGCGAGGCCCTTCGCGACCGTGATGATGTCGGGCACGACGTTCCAGTGCTGGAAGCCGAACGGCTTGCCGGTGCGACCGAAGCCCGTCAGCACCTCGTCGGCGACGAGCAGCGCGCCTTCCGCATCGCAGGCCGCGCGCACGATCGGCCAGTACTCCGGCGGCGGCACGAGGACGCCGTTCGCGCCGGGGACCGGCTCGAGGAACACGCCACCGACGGTGCGTGTGCCTTCGAGGCGCATCGTCTCGCCGATGTTCGTCGCGCACTCGCGCCTGCACGTCTCGACGCGCTGACCGAACGGACAGCGATCGCAGTAGCAGTCCTGCACGTGGATCACGCCGGCGAGTGCGGGCTCGAGCGCCGGCCGCCGCCAGTCGCCGGTCAGTGCGAGCGCGCCCATCGACGCGCCGTGATAGCTGCGATACCGCGAGACGAGCTTGAGGCGCCCGGTCACCTGGCGCACGATCTTGATCGCGTTCTCGTTCGACTCGGCGCCGCTGAGCGTGAAGAAGACTTTCCCTCGCTCGAACCCGGGCCCGGCCATCGCGAGCAGGCGCTGCGCGAGCTCGACCTTCGCGGGATACACCGCGTTCGGCGCGGACAGACACAGCTCGTCGGCCTGGCGCTTGATCGCCTCGACGATGCGCTTCTGACCGTGGCCGGCGTTGACCTGGTACGACAGCGCGCCGAGGTCGAGCCAGCGGCCACCGTCGGCGGTCGTGAACCACGCGCCCTCGCCGCCCGTCAGCTCGAACGGCTTCGCGGCATTCTGTGCAGACCACGTGAAGAAGAACGGGTAGTCGCTCACAGCTGGTAGCGCTCCGGCTTCACGTTGTTGATGAAGCCTTGCTGCACGTAGACCTCGCCGGTGATGAGGTTCATCGCGATCGCGCCGCAGGTCGCGACACCATGCGGCGCCTCCGGCGTTGCCATGTTCGTGCAGATCGAGCGCGGCCAGCCGTCGGTCGAGCCGAGGCGGCGCCACGCGTCGTCGAGGTCGTGCACCGGCGCGCGCTCGAGGTCGGCCTCGAGGAGCTTCTGCCGATCGTAGGTCGTGCTCGTCGGCGGCACCTTCGAGCGCGCCTCGATGTCCGCGTCGAGGCAGTGGTTCGCGTGGCAGTAGTGCGTGTCGACGGGCAGCGTCTTGCGGCGCGTCCCCGATGTTTCGAGCCCGAACGCTTCTTTCGCATCGGCGACGAAGTAGTGATGGCCCGACCCGATGGGCGACGCGGCGATCACGTCGTAGGCGGCGCGCGCGGTCTTCTCGCGCAGCGCCTTGCGGACCATCGCGGGCCAGACGACGCCGAGTGTGGCGTCGGTGGAATAGAGATTGTTGATCGCGATGCCGACCTTCGCCGTGTTCATGCCGGCCATACCGAGGCAGCCGGTGACGGTGAGCAGCGTCGAGGCGGGGCCGGCCTCGGACTCGGGCACGCGCAGCGCCATCACGTACGGGATCGCGGTCGCGTGCATGTCCCAGGTCTGCGCGAGGATCTTGCTGCTGAAGAACATGCTGCAGCCGTCGGCAACCACACCACCGCGGCCGTGCGCCACGCCACCCGGCATGTCGGTCGTCGGCGCGGCGATCCACGTCGCCGGATCCGGATCGAGATCGCGCAGATCGGTGTAGTGGTTCGCGATGACGATGTCCTCGGGCGTGACCTGCGCACCCTCGGCGATGCCGAGCAGCTCCTCGTACAGCGCGGCGTCGTAGCGCGCGAGCACGGGCAGATGTGCCTTCGCGCAGGCCATCACCTGCTCGCGCTGCGTGAAGCTGCCGACCTTCGTGCACAGATACGAGCGGATCTCGGCGAGCGACTTGATCTCGCTGCGATAGGACTCGCCGTGGATCAGGCCCCACATGCGCGGCGCCACGCCGGATGGCAATTCGAGGACTCTCATAGTTCTTTGACCGCCGTCGCGAGTGCCGCGGCCGCCGCCTCGATCTGATCGAGTGCGGGTATCACGCCGAGGCGGTTGTTCGGGAACCTGCGCACCGCGATGCCGCGATCCTCGAGCGCCTTCGCGATCGACTGCGCGCGTGTCCCCGCGTCGACGACGCGATATGCGCCGAGGCCGTGCGAGCCAAGCGGTGACAGCGCCGCTTCGAGCGCTGCGGATGCACCGGCAACATCGATGTGGCGTGCGGCCCGCAGATAGTGATGCTGGCGCACGAGCGAGAGCTCGTCGCCGTCCCATGTCGAGACCAGGGTGAGCGGCGTCGCGATGAACCACTTCGGCGCGCAGTGCAGATAGCCGGTCTGCGCACCGCCCCACCACGTGAGGACGTCGGGCACGAGGCCGACCGCGGCCGACAAGAACGGGCCCTTGCCGCTGCGATACGTGTGCGTCGTGGTCTCGACGGCGATCAGCGGAAGATCGAGGTCTTTGCGCAACGTGCCGAGCGCCGCGATGAAGTCCGGTGGCAGCACGAGACCGGTGCGTTCTTGCACGAGCTCGTAGAACAGGCCGAGCATCTTCGACGGGCCGCCGGCCGCCTCGACGGCGCTCCTGATCGCGGCGATCGTCGCGGCCGTGCCCGCGAGCGCGGGGTGCGGCACGCGCGGCCAGTGAAAGTGCGCCGGCCCACCGAGGTGCGTCTCGGGATCCGAGAGCGAGCGGCACGACGCGGCCGTGTGGCCGTAGTAACCGCCCTGCAGGCTGATCGCGGTCTGCGCGGTCTTGCGCGTGACGCGGATCAGGCGCAGCGCCTTGTCGCAGCACTCGTCGCGGCTCGACGTCAGATAGATGTGCGGCAGCTCGGGGACGAGCGCGCCGAGCCACTCGAGCGCGCGCACCGTCGCCGGCGTGACGTAGTTCATCAGCGTCAGCTTGTTGACCGCCGGGCCGTAGAGCAGCCCCTGATCTTCGTGCGCCTGCAGCGACGCGCACTGCGCGAACGGCTTCGTCAGGCCGGATGCGAGATCGAAGTCGATGTCTTCGTCGCCCTCCGCGCTCGGGTGCTTCGCGCGCGTGGCGAGCACCTCTTGCTTCACGACGGGGTCGGGCCGGATCGCCCCGAGCGGGATCCGGTAGTACATCGCCTGCCCTTCCGGATCTTCGTACTGGCCCGTGAGCACCGAGACGACGTGCGCGCCGAACACGCGGTTGAGATGCGTCATCTGCGCGGTGCGCCCGACGCGGTTGCGCCCGGTGACGTAGCGATAGCGTGGCGTGCCGTCGGGCTTCGTGCGTGCGGCCGCGTCGCGCAGCTGCAGCTCCTTGAGCTTGCGACCGATGCCCGACGACTGGAACGTCGGCGCGACCGTGATCGACACCGAGTACATCGTGTTCTTCTTGCCGAGCATCGGATCGTCGTCGGGACCTTCGACATCCTTCGATTGCTCGAGCGGCGCGCCGATCGCGAAGGCGACGAGCGATGGGCCGCTCGCGCCGGTGACCTCACCGACGAGCAGCGCGCCCTCGGGATCTTCGATCGCGGCGCGAATCTCCGCCGGCGGCGTGCGCCGCGCGGGCTCGTAGACCTGGTACTCGATGTCGAGGATCGCGGGCAGATGCTCCATCGCCTCGTGATGCGGGACGACTCGATACTTCAGCTCCGCAGGCGGCGTGGGCAGCTTCGCGGCAGGCAGCGTGGCGTCTTCCCACTCCGGCGCCTTCTTGCCCTCGTGCGCGTCGAGCCACGACAGCGAGCGCCGCACGGACTCGAACAGCAGCTCGACCTCGCGCGCGTGGAACGAATCCGAGAGGCGATAGCGCGCGGTCTTGGTGCCCGCGCCGAACACGATCGCGCCGCGCCAGAACCGCTGGCCGAGGAACGCGTCGAGGTGCGCGGCCGTCGGCAGATCGAACGCGAACGCGTAGCCGGCAGCGCGCGGGAACTGCACGAGGTGCGGATACGCGCGCGCGAGCTGTGCGAGGCGCGGCTGCACGAGCTTCTCGAGGCGCTCGGCGTTGTGTGACGTCGAGACCATGTCCGCGTGGATGCGCCCGCGCACGAGCGAGGCGTTGTGTGCGCTCGCCGGCTCGGGATCCGCGAACCGCGACATCACGACGCCGACCTGCGCGCGCTTGGCGAACGTGACGGCGTCCGGGTAATCCGGCTGGCCGCGCTGGTTCAGCAGGCGGAACTTCGAGTGCCACGCGAACGGTCCGCCGAGGCCGAAGCCGACCTGGACCTCGTCGAAGACGAGGAACGTCGTGTGAAAGCGCGTGAGCAGGCGCAGCGCGCGGAAGAATCGCTCGGTGGCGAACCGGTCGCCACCTTCGCTCTGCATCGGCTCGATGATCGTGCAGAAGTATTCGTTCGACTTCAGCGCCTCGTGCACGGCCGTCAGCGACGCGACCTCGGCCGCGAGCAGCGGATCGTCGTCGGCGTCGCCGAAGCGCTCGTGGAGCTCGGCGACGTCGCCGATCGCCGCGGCGGCATAGAATCCGCTCGGTGCGGTCGGCTCGTCGCCCGGCTCGTTCCACACCGGGTACGGCGCGAACGTGCACTTGTAGCCGTCGATCTCGAACGGCGTGCGCTTGCCCGGCGAGTGCGTCGCGTGCAGCGAGAGCAGCGTGCGGCCGTGAAAGCTGCCCTCGAACGCGAGGACCTTTGTCGCATCCTTGCGCGCGCAGTTGATCCGGCACAGCGCCATCGCCTTCTCGTTCGCCTCGGCACCCGACGCGACGAACGTCACGTGCGGCAAGCCCGGCACGAGCTGGCGCAGCGTCGACGCGTAGTCCGCCGCGGCCCAGGTCTCACCGACGGCGGTGTCCTCGTTCTCGACGAGGGTCTCGCCGAACTCGCCCTCGGTGTACGCGCGCACGACCTGATCCTCGGCGAAGCCGCCGACAACGGTCGCGGTCTGGCTCATCCCGTCGAGGATCGCTAGCGGCTCGCGATCGATCGAGACCATCCACGGGCCCGCCGAGCGCAGGTGATCGAACACCGGCGGCTTCTTCTCTTTCGGGACGCGATCGCCCGCGTAGAGCCGCGCGAGCAAGTCTTCGCTCTCGGGCAGCTTGCCGCCCTTGGGCAACTGCACGTGCATCGGGCGCGGCAGATCGAGCAGCACGCGCGCGGCTTCGGCTGCTTCTTCGCCAACGTGCTGCGACTCGAGGCGATCCAGGTCGTATGCGGGCAACAGTGGCGCGAGGTGCGGATTCGCGGTGACGGCGCCGATCGGATTCTCGAGCACGGCGACGGGCACCGTGAGGTTGCGATGCGCCCACGCGCCCGCGGGCCGATAGTTGCCGCTCTTGCCGACGCCGCCGAACGGCAGCTTCGCGCTCGCGAGGTTCGTCGAGCGGTTGCGGTTCAAGATGCCGGAGCGCGTGCGCGCGTAGAACTGCTCGAACCGCGCGGGCGAGCCCGTGAACACGGCGTTCGCGAAGCCGTAGGGGCTCGCGTCGATCAGCGCGATCGCTTCATCGTCGGAATCGATCACCTCGACGGAGAGATCGGGGCCGAACATCTCGACGTCCGTGTAGCCGGCGATCGGCTGCTTCGCGACGTGGAGCGATGCCGTGCGGTAGTAGCCACCGGGGAGCTTCTCGCCGGGAACGACCGCTTCCGCGCCGCCCTTCTTCGCTGCATCGAGCGCTTGTTCCACCTTCGCGAGCGCGCCTTGCGTGGCGAGCGGGCCGGCGAAGTTGGCGGCGTCCTCGGGATTGCCGAAGCGCAGCCCACGCGCGACCTTCGCGAGCGCGTCGACGAAGCGGTCCGCGATCTTGCGATGCACGAGCACGCGCTCGGTGCCGGTGCAGCGCTGACCCGCGGAGAGATAGCCGCCGATCGCGACCTCGTGCACCGCCTGCCGGATCGCGCAGTCGTCGAGCACGACGCAGACGTTCTTGCCGCCCATCTCGAGCGCGACCAAGAGCTCGGGCCTGTCGACCGCCGCCTCCATGATCCGCTTGCCCACCGTCCAGCTGCCGGTAAAGCAGAGCCCGCGCATGCGCGGATCCGCGACCATCGCGGCGCCGACATCGCCCATGCCGAGCACGACATTGAATACGCCCGCGGGCAACTTCGCGGCGTGCGCCGCTTCCGCATAGCGCTGGCCGCAGAGCGGCGTGATGTCGCTTGGCTTGATGACGACCGTGTTGCCGGCCAGGAGCGCGGGCACGACGTGCGCGTGACAGAGGTGCAGCGGAAAGTTAAACGGGCCGATCACGCCCACGACGCCGAGCGCCTGGTAGCGAAGGTGCTCGCCGGGGGCGATCTGCCCCGCCTTCAGATCCGCGCTGACTGCCCCTTTGACCAGGTCGAACCGGTTCAGGAGCGTCGTGACCTCGGCCTTCGCTTCGGAGCGAATCTTGCCGGTCTCGAGCACGATCGCATCGGCGAGCAAGTCCGCTCGTGCGCTGATCTCTTGCTTGAATCGCTCGAGGTGCGCGCCACGCTCCGCGGTCGTCAGACGAGCCCAGTCTGCCTGCGCAGATGCGGCCGCGCCGGCTGCCTCCGCCACTGCCCCCACCGTGTAGCCGGTCTCGAACACCACGGCGCCATCGGCGGCCGGGTTCTTCGACACGAGCGCCTGTCCGGACGGCGCGACGAACGCCCCGCCGATGAAGTTGCCGAGCGCTTGCACACGGGCAGCACACCATCCAAATCACGATCAATCAAGTCACGGCGAACACCACCCGATCTCCTGGTTACGACAAGGGTTTTCTGTGGTAACCATGCCTGCTGACGATGCCCTCTCTCGTGTTCCTCGCCGGACCGATTGCCGGGCGTCGCTACAAGCTCGCCGACGGCGAGTACGTCATCGGGCGTCGTTCGGACTGCCAGATCTTCGTCCCGGACATGCGCGTCAGTCGCCAGCACGCGCGGCTGTTCCGCGAGTCGGACCAATGGTCGCTCGAGGATCTCGGCTCGAACAACGGCACGTTCGTCAACGGCGTCAAGGTTCAGCAGGCCACCACGCTCCGTCACGACGACGAGATCGTGATCGCGAATAACCGCATTCGCGTCGAGGCGCGCGAGATCACCGCAGTGAAGCTCCTCGCCGAGGGCGGGAACGTCACGATCGTCGATGCGGGCACGTCCTCGATCATCAAGAGCCGCGAGGACTCGCAGTCCGGCCGCATGGCGATGGTCTCGAGCGGCATGATGAGCATCGCGGATCAGCGCGCGATCCGGCTCATCGAACGCAAGCTCGACGCGCTCACGCAGATCCTCCACGCGACGGCCGCATCCGACACGGCCGAAGCGCTCCTCGAGAAGCTCGTCGACGCACTGCTCGATCTGTTCCCGCAGTGCGACGACGTCGGCGTGCTCGTCGAGGACGAGCGCACCGGCGAGCTCAAGGTCCAGGCGCAGCGTCATCGCCCGTCCGCGACGAGCAAGACGCCGTTCGGCGGCGAGCTGCGCGTGCCCGGCACGATCATCCAGCACGTCGTCAGCGACCGCCGCGGCGTGCTCCTGGGCGACGCGTCCGACGAGAACGACGAAGGCATCGGCTCGCGCATGGGCGCGCCGCTCATCTATCACGGTGCGCACTACGGCGTGGTTTACGTCGAAGCGAAGTCCCACGGCTTTCGTCAGGAAGACGTCGACTTGCTGCAAGCGATCGCGACGCAAGCAGGCATGGCGATCCACGCGACGCGCGTCGCCGTGCAGCTCCAGCGCCGCGAAAAGCTCGAGCGCGACCTCCGCGTCGCCCGCCAGATCCAGCGCTCGCTCCTCCCCGCAAACGTCCCGCAGGTCGTCGGCCTCGACTTCGCTGTTCACTACGAGCCGGCCTATCAGATCGGTGGCGACTTCTACGACTTCATCTGGCACGACCCGTCCCACCTCGGCCTCGCCGTCGGTGACGTCGCCGGCAAAGCGATCAGCGCCGCGCTCTACATGGCGCGCCTGACGTCAGAGCTCCGCTCGCGCGCCGCGATCGCGCGCACCCCCGCCCGCCTCCTCCGCCGCGTGAACCAGGAAATCTCCAACCTCGGCGACGACGGCATGTTCGCGACGCTCGTCTACTGCATCTACGACCTCGAGTCGCGCAGCCTCGTATTCACGAACGCGGGCCACTGCGTCCCGCTCCTCCGCCGCGGCGATCGCGTGTTCCCGCTGCAGGCCGAGCGCGCACACACCCCACCGCTTGGCGTCACGCCCGAGCTCGAGGCGGGCGAAGCGCGCGTCCAGCTCCACTCCGGCGATATGCTCATCATGGTCTCCGACGGCATCCTCGAAGCACGCGACGCCCGCGGCAACGAGTACGGCCTCTCTCGCCTCTCGCGTCGTATTCGCACCGCGCGCGGTAACACCGAGGACGTGATCAAGGCGATCCTCGCCGACATCGACGCGCACGCGGCCGATCAAGCGCAGGCCGACGACATGACGATCGTCGGAATGGCGATCGAGCAGCGCCGTGCGAAGCGCAAGACCACCACGCTCCCCGGCGTCGCCGTCGACGATCCGCCGATCGGAAAGACCCGACTGCAGACCGAGGGCGGAAGCGAGTCGGCAGCCGACGAAGACTCGGGCGTCTTCGGATCGCCGACGCCGACGCCGATGCCGCGTCCCTCGACGCCCGCGCCGATCGGCCGCTCGCCGACGGGGCCGATCGACGACGACGACGACGAGTAGCGCCGCGACGCTGCGTCAAAGGCCACAGAAGATCGTTTTCACCATCGAGCCGGCTTTGGTTGAGAACGCCGACCGCGCGCCTCGAACGGTTCGCGCGTGTTCCGTACGTGTGCCTCGGAATTGACACGGAGGGACAGAGTAAGAACGAAGGCCACAGAAGATCTTTTTCACCATCGAGCCGGCCCTGGCCGAGAACGCCGACCGTGCGCCTCGAAAGATTCTCGCGTGCCCACTCGTGTTCCGCGCGTTTTTTCAACACAGAGGGACAAAGGGACAAAGGCCACAGACGATCTTTTTTCACCATCGAGCGAACCCCGGGTCGAGAACATAGACGTCGCGCCTCGAACACGTTGATGCACGCTTCGAACATGCGCGGCGAGCGCGTCGATGACGATCGACACCCGACCCTCTTCGGACGCCTAATTACTCGGGTGCGGAACACGAGCGAACCATTCGATGCGCGACGTCCGCGTTCTCGACCCTGGGTCGGCTCGATGGTGAAAAAGATCTTCTGTGGCCTCCGTGTTCCCTCTGTCCCTCCGTGTCAAAAAAACGCGCGGGACACGTGCGTACGAGACGCGCGGAACACGTGCGCGATGACCTCCGCACGAAACGCGCGGACCACGCATTCGACGACCAACGGAGTCGAACGGAGCGCTACTCGAGCGGGCCCGACTCGCTGAGCTTGCCCGCTGCGCGGTACTCGAGCCGCACCGCGCGCATCAGGTGATCTTGCGACAGCGTCGCGTTTTCGGCCGCCGCGAGGAACGCCGCGCGCATCACGCAGTTGCGAACGGAGCCGCCGGTCAGCGGATACTTGTGCGCGAGGTCCGCGAGGTCGAGCTCGCCGGTGGTCGGCAGGGTCGGCGGGAGGTGGGCGCGCCAGAGCTGCTCGCGCTGCTCCTCGTCGGGGATCGGGAAGTGGACGCGGAACGCGAGGCGGCGCTTGAACGCCGGGTCGATCGAGGTCCCGAGGTTCGTCGTCAGGATCGCGATCCCGAAGAACGTGTCGAGGCGTTGCAGGAGGTAGTTGACCTCGAGGTTCGCGAAGCGATCGTTCGAGGACTTCACCTCGGTGCGCTTGCCGAACAGCGAGTCGGCCTCGTCGAACAGGATGATCGCCTGCGATTCCTCGGCGGCGGAGAACACGTTGCCGAGGTTGCGCTCGGTCTCGCCGATCCACTTCGACATGATGCGCGAGAGGTCGACGCGGTAGAGCTCGATGCCGAGCTCGCGTGCGAGCGCGCCGGCGACCATGGTCTTGCCGGTGCCCGGTGGGCCCTGGAACAGCGCCGTGATCCCGCGGCCCGTGCTCGCGACCTTTGTCATCCCCCAGTCCTCGAACACCTGGCGGTGCATCTTCATGCGCGCGAGGAACTCGGTCATCGAGTCCATGATGTCGGGCGGGAGCACCATGTCCGCGAGCTTGGGCAGGTAGCCGATCTTTTCGGCGACGTCGCCGAGCTTGCGCTCGAGGTGCTGGCTGACGGCGTGGTCGATCATCGAGCTCGTGATGCTCGTGTTGCCGCCTTCGGTCACGTGCTCGACGACGCGGTGAATCGTGCCGGCACCGATGCGCCAGCGCGACGTCAGCGGGCCGAGCGTGTCGGCGGGCGACGCGACGCCTTTCACCGCGAGCTCGGCGCGCCAGATCTCGAGGCGCTCGGTCTCGGAGAGATCCGGCACGTCCACGAGCAAGTAGCCCGGCTCGATCGGCGGCTGGGCCTCGGCCTCGAGGCGGAGGCCGATCGGGCCGAGGTATTCGCCCAGCGTGCGGCGCAGCTTCTCGCGCATCGGGCGATCGTCGGCCGCGACCATCTCGAGGCCGTCGATGCACGGGACCCAGCCCGCGAGCATGCAGCGCTCGAGCGCGCGGCGCAGATCCGCCATCGAGAGGACGCGCGCCTGCTCACCGAGGTGATGCAGGTTGATCACCGCGAGCTGGCGATTCGCGAGCGCGGCGAGCGACGACAGGAGCGTGCGGCGGCCCGAGCCATCGCGACCGCGGACCACGATCCGCAGCGGGCGTGCGGGACGGCGCGCGATCGCGTCGGCGATCTGCGTCGCGATCGCGTCGGGGATGCGCAGCGAGGCGATCGGCTTGCCGCGCGGCAGGATGACGAGCTCGCCGGCGGGATCCTCGTCGAGCGGCTCGGCGCGCAGCCGCGCGAGGACGATCGGATCGGGGGCGAAGCCGGTGAACGGCGGCGCGTCCTCCGTGGTCGTGTGAACGAGGCCGAAGCGGCGGAGCGCGCCGGTGGGCAGGAGCTCGTGCGCGAGATCGTGCGAGTTGACGCTCTCACCGAGGAGCTGGCGCAACAAGTGCTCGTCGACGATCGACCGCGACGCGCCCGCCGTCACGATGCCGTAGAGCTGCGCGACCTCGCCCCAGAGCTGCGGTGCGGCGATGCAGACGAGGATCTTGCGAGCGAGTGGTGAGAGCGCGAACTCGTCGCCGAGCTCGCCCATCGGGCGGATGCCGTCGATCGATTTTTCGAGTGTGCGTGCGGCCTCGATCACCTGACCGACTTGCTCGTGCGCCTCGTGAACGCGCGTGCCCGCGAGACCTTGCGACACGCCGAGGAAGCCGAGGATCTCGCGCTCGCGGGGCAGCGCCTCGTCACCGCTCGAGATGCGGCCGGTGTCCCACGCCTCGACGAGTGCGCGGATCGCGAGCGCACTGACGACCATGCGTTCGCTCTCGAGGAGCCGCAGCGCCTCGGAGTGCTTGACGCGCTTGCCCGGGCGGCGCGGGATCAGCGCGAGTGGTGGCAGTGACCAGTCAGTTGCCACTCTCGCCCTCGACCTCGGCGTGCGTGAACGCAGCGAGATCGTCGGACGTCGTAGGATTCTTCGGCGCGTTGCGGACCTCGTAGTGGTAGCCGCCCTCTTGCTTGCCGCGCCAGAAGCCCTCGACGATGAAGGCGCACGTCGCGTCTTTGCACTTCATCGCGCGCATCGCCATGCTCTGGCCGAGCGCCGCGTCGGTGATGTAGACCTCGACGGGCCCGATCATCACGCCGCGCGTGCTCCAGCCGGCATCGCCGCGCTTGAGCACGACCGGCACACGCGTCATGCGCGGTTCGTCGTTGCGCTTCTGCGCCTCGAACCACGTGACGAGGTCACTCGCCGACGACGTCAGCGCGGGCCCCTTGACCCAATTCACGCTCGGCTTCGGCGCACCTGGCTTCATCGTCGGCATCGCGTCGCTCCCCGCGGCAGAGCCAGCGGTGGTGGGAGGTGGATCTTTGGCCGCTTTGCCACTCGTGCAAGCCACGAGGAGCGCGACCAAACACCACGTCCGGTTCATGCCGACGAAGCTAGCAGCTTTTACTCGTGCTCGGCGCGCGCGCCCGCGCCGGTCGCGGCGGCAGCCGGCTTCTTCGTCTGATAGTCGAACTTCTTGCCCTCGGCAGCCGCGTCGTCGTTCGACCACACGTGATCGTCGGCTTCGATCATCGCCTTCGTCTTCTCTTCGGTCTCGGCCTTCTGGAGGTACGCCTGTCCGCGCGCGTTGAGCTTGAGACCAGACGCGATCGCCGCCTTGAAGCTCTTGCCGTCGGCCACCCCGCCGCCGTAGTCGACGTTGAGATCGGGCCCGTATGCGAAGTGGTCTTCCCACAAGCACGCGGTCGGCTTCATCACCCACGGATCGGAGACGACCATCTCGCTCGGCGACTCTTTTGCCTGGTCGCCGATCACGGCGAACTGGTGATCGAGCTCGCCGCTCGACGACACCGCGATCTTCTCGCCCTTCGCGTGCTGGCGCAGGTAGTGGTACGCGAGGAACCCGTGCTCGCCGCAGTTACCGCCGTGCGCGATATCTGCTTTCGCGGCGAGCTGTGCTTCGAAGTTCTCGTCCGCGAGCCGGCGTGAGGTCTCGTTCGTGTACTCCCACATCGAATCATTACGCATGACCTCGAGCCGGTACTTCGAGTTCATCTTCGACGACGACAGCGCCTGGACCTGATTGCCCTGCTTGGGAATCGCTTTCTTGGTCTCCGCGATCGCGTCGGCTGCGACTTGCAACCGACCCATCGTCTTCGCCGAGACTTCTTTCTTCTCGAGTTTTTCGCCGGGCTTCGGACCGAGGTAATCAGCCATGGGGTTGATGCATCTTACGCGTGCAACTGCCCGTTTCTCCCTCTATTCGAGCGGACCGGACTCGCTGAGCTTGCCTGCGGCTCTGTACTCGAGCCTAACCGCTCTCATCAGATGATCCTGCGACAGCTTCTCGTTCTCGGCGGCCGCCAAAAACGCGGCGCGCATCACGCAGTTGCGCACCGAACCGCCGGTCAACGGGAACTTCTTCGCGAGGTCCTCGAGGTCGAGGTCACCCGCGGTTGGCAGGCTCGGCGGGAGGTGGGCGCGCCAGAGCTGCTCGCGCTGCTCCTCGTCGGGGATCGGGAAGTGGACCCGGAAGGCCAGGCGGCGCTTGAACGCCGGGTCGATCGACGTCCCGAGGTTCGTCGTCAGGATCGCGATGCCGAAGAACGAGTCGAGTCGCTGTAGGAGGTAGTTGACCTCGAGGTTCGCGAAGCGGTCATTGCTCGACTTCACCTCGGTGCGCTTGCCGAACAGCGAGTCGGCCTCGTCGAACAGAATGATCGCCTGCGATTCCTCGGCGGCGGAGAACACGTTGCCGAGGTTGCGCTCGGTCTCGCCGATCCACTTCGACATCACGCGCGAGAGGTCGACGCGATAGAGCTCGATGCCGAGCTCGCGTGCGAGCGCACCGGCGACCATCGTCTTGCCCGTGCCCGGCGGGCCCTGGAACAGCGCCGTGATCCCGCGGCCCGTGCTCGCGACCTTCGTCATGCCCCAGTCCTCGAACACCTGGCGGTGCATCTTCATGCGCGCGAGGAACTCGGTCATCGACTCCATGATGTCGGGCGGGAGCACCATGTCGGCAAGCCGTGGGAGGTAGCGGATCTTTTCCGCGACGTCGCCGAGCTTGCGCTCGAGGTGCTGGCTCACGCCGTGATCGATCTGCTGGCTGGTGATCTGCGTCGTGCCGCCCTCGGTGACGTGTGCGACCACGCGATGGATCGTGCCGGGACCGATGCGCCAGCGCGACGTCAGCGGACCGAGCGTGTCGGCGGGCGACGCGACGCCGCGCGCGGACAGCTCGGCGCGCCAGATCTCGAGACGCTCGGTCTCGGAGAGGTCGGGGATATCGACGAGCAAGTAGCCCGGATCGATCGGCGCTTGGGCCTCGCGTTCCATGCGCAGTCCCATCGGGCCTGGAAACTCGCCGAGCGTGCGGCGCAGTCGCTCGCGCAGTGGACGATCATCGGAGGCGACCATCTCGAGCCCGTCGATGCACGGGATCCATCCCGCGATCGCGCAGCGCTGCAGCGAGCGCTCGAGATCTTTGATCGCGCCTCGCGAATCACCGACGTGATGCAGGTTGATCATCGCGACGCCCCGGTACGCGAGCGCCGCGAGCGACGAGATCAGCGTGCGCCGTCCCGACCCATCGCGCCCGCGTACGACGATGCGAAGCGGCCGCGCGGGTCTGCGCCCGATCGTCGTCTTGATCGTGCGTGCGATCGCATCGGGGATGCGCAGCGTCGCGATCGGCTTGCCCGGCGGCAGGATCGCGAGCTCGCCCGCCGGATCGGAGTCGAGCATCTCGCCGCGTAGCCGCGCGAGCACGAGCGGATTCGGCGCGAGCCCGGTGAACGGACGCGGGTCGGTGCTCGTCGTGTGGATGAGGCCGAAGCGGCGCAGCGGCTGCCGCGGATCGAGCTCGTACGCGAGCTGGTGCGGATTGACGAACGGGCCGAGCAAGAGCTTCAGCAGATGCTCGTCGACGATCGAGCGCGTCGGGTTGTTCGCGACCACGCCGTAGAGCTGCGCGATCTCGCCCCACATCTGCGGCGCGACGACGAGCATGAGCACCGTGCGCCCGAGCTGGCTGATGCTGAACTCGGCGAGCAGCTCCTGCAGCGGCTGCAGACCGGGTACTTTTTGTTCGAGCTCGGCGTGGCGATCCATCACCGCGCGCAACGACTCGCTCGCTTCTTTCAGGCGCTGCGGCGCGAGCCCGCTCGTGACGCCGAGCAGGCCGAGCACCTCGCGCTCGCGCGGCAGCTCTTCCTTCCGCGTGCCGATGCGCCCCGAGTCCCACGCTTCCGCGATCGCGCGGATCGCGAGCCCCGCAGCAATCGTGCGCTCGCTATCGAGGAGCAGCATCGCGCCGTCGCGCGTGCAGCGTGGGCCGGGCGTTCGCGGCAACAGCGCGAGCGGTAGCGGCCATTCGTCCTCGGTCACGCCTCAGTCTACGCTGGATCCCGCTTACTCGTGCTCGGTCGCGCGTGCGCCGGGCGCAGCGCCGGCCGCGGCGCCCGCCGCCGGCTGCTCCGGCTTGTAGTGGAACTCGTGACCGCCGGCGCGCGCGTCATCGTGGTTCCAGTAGTGGTTCGCCTTCGCGTTTGTTGTGGTCTCTTCCTGAGTCTTCTCGTCGGACGCCGTCTCTTTGAGCATCTGCTCGCCGATCTTCGAGAGCTTGAGGCCCGCGCAGATCGCAGACTTGAAGCTCTGACCGTCGGCGACCATCGTCCGTGCGTTCAAATTTTCGCGCGGGCCCGTCGCGAAGTGATCTTCCCAGAGGCACGACACCGGCTTGTTAACCCACGGATCCGAGGCCGCGAGCTCCTGGTCCGTGTCCTTCTTGAGGTCGCCGATGATCACGAACGCGTGATCGATCCAGCTGGGCGCGACGCGGTTGATCGTCTCGCCCGCCCCGTGCTCGCGCAGGTAGTGATACGCGACCCACGAGTGCTCGCCGCAGTTGCCGCCGTGTGCGAGGTCCGCACGCGCCGCGACGTCGGCTTCCTTGTTCTTCGCTGCGAGCGCCGCGGCCTCGGGCGTGTACTCCCACGCCGCTTGCGATCGCATGACGCTGAGCCGCGCGCGCGAGTTGAGGTTCGTCGCCTGCAGCGCGGGAATCTGATTTCCCTGGTGCTGGATCGCGCGCTTCGTCGCCGCGATCGCATCGGCGGCGAGGTTGAGCCGCGTCATCGCCTTGCCGGAGACCGTTTTATCCGGGCTCGTGTTGTCCGTGTACTTCTTGCGTTCTTCGGGCGTGGCTTGTGGCGTGTCGGACATGGGAACCTCGAGATGTAATACGAACCTAGTTTCCGCTTTCACCCTCGACTTCTGCATGCGTCGCGGCGGCGAGCGCATCAGCAGTCAAGGGCTCGGCTTTATTGATGTCGAACTGGAGTCCGCCGGCCTGTTTGCCGCGCCAGTACCCCTCGGCGAGGAACGCGCAGGTCGCGGCATCGCCGCACTTGTCGTCGGCACGATCCGCGAGCCCGACGCCCATGCTCGAGTCGTTCGCGTAGATCTCGAGCGCGTTGGCGCCGCCGCCGATCTTGGCGTTCGAGATGTCGAAGCCGACCTGCCCGCGCGAGAGGACGATCGGTAGCCGGATCAGGCGCGGCTTGCCGTCGAGCTGCTGGGCATCGAGCCAGGTGACGAGCTTGTCGGTGGGGGAGAGTGCGGCGCCCTGCTCGAAGGTCGCGCCGGAGCCCTTGTTCATGGTCTTGTTCATGTTTCCGTTTCCACTGGGTTTATCGACCGTTGCGCCCTTACCGCAACCGGCGACGATCAGCGCCACGAGGGCGAGTCTCATGGCGCGGAAGATACTCCAGATCCGGTCGCGCTCTGGCCTCTTGCCAAGCAAGGGAGGCCCATGCCATAAGTCCGCTCCCCTCGGAGTAAAGCCATGGCGAAAAAGGGTAAATCGGGCCGCGAGCTCATCCGTCTTGTGTCGACCGCCGACACGGGCTTTTTCTACACGACCTCGAAGAACCGCAAGCGGACGCCCGACAAGCTCGTGCTGAAGAAGTACGACCCCGTCGTTCGCAAGCACGTCGAGTTCAAAGAATCGAAGATCTAGGAGACGTGTCATGTCGCGCGAGTGTCAGGTAACGGGCAAGAAGCCCCTCGTCGGTCACAACGTCAGCCACTCGAACCGCCACACCAAGCGGCGCTTCGAGATCAATCTCCGCAACAAGCGGTTCTGGCTCGAGGATGAGAAGCGTTGGATCACGTTGAAGGTGTCGGCGCGCGGAATGCGCCGCATCGACAAGCTGGGATTGGCTGCGGTCGTCGCCGAGTTGCGCGGTCGCGGCGAGAAGCTGTAGAGCAGCACGTGCCGAGGGGGCGCGCCCTGCTCGCGCTCCTGCCCTGTCTCCTGTTCTGGGCGTGCCCCGCGCCGCGTCGTCCGACGCCGGTCGTGGGAGCAACCACGATCGAGATCGGTCGTGATGGTGCATCGCTGCGCGGGATCGCGAGCGACGGCACGCAGACGTTCGCAGCGCTGACGATCGGCGAGCTCACAGCGATCACCGCGCGCACCGGATCGGCGACCGCCTGGAGCGTGACGCTGCCGGGCCAAGGCGGCGCGCTCGCAGCGCATGCCGACACCGTCTACGTCGCGCTCGGCGGCAAGACCGCGGCGAAGCTCGTGTTGCGCGGCGATCCGGGCGCGGTCGTCGTCGCGCTCGACGCGAAGACGGGACAGCAGCGGTTTGCGATCGCGATCGATGCGAGTGACTGGTCGCAGATCACGACGCTCGCGGCGACGAAGGATGGCGTCGTCGTCGGTGGCTCGTTCGCCGGCACGCTGCGCGCCGGGTCGAAGACCGTCTCGACCGCGGGCAAGGCCGACGGCTTCGTCGCGCGCATCGACACCAAGGGCGAGACCTCGTGGCTGATTCGCGTCGGCGGCGTGTTCGCAGATGCGGTGCAAGGTGTCGCGACGTCCGGGGACCGCATCGCGATCGCGGGCACGTTCGCGGCGACCGCGGAGCTGCTCGGCGAGCCGCTCAAGGCGTACGACGACAAGACGCCGCGCGCGGACGGCTTCGTCGCGATGCTCGACGCGAAGGGCACACGCGTATGGTCGCAGACGTTCGGCGGCAAGCTCGATGACAGCGTCGTTGGTGTCGCGATCGATGGTGCGGGCCGCGTCGCAGTCGCGGCGAACGCGCGGTCGGTGATCAAGATCGGATCGACCGAGCTCGTCACCATGGGCGATGGCGATGGCGCGGTCGCGTGGTGGACGAAGGACGGGTTGCCTGGTCCCGCGGTGCAGCTCGGCGGTGCGGAGTTCGACGGCGTGCGTACGATCGTCGCGGTCGGCAATCGCGTCGTCGTCGGTGGATTCTTCTCGGGGACGATCCGGCTCGATCAGCAGCGGCTGACCGCGGCGGGCGGTGACGATGCGTATCTCGCCGCGTTCGAGAACGGCGTACCCGCGGGCCTGTGGCTCGTGACCGGCGAAGGTCGCGAGGAGGTCGCAGCGCTCGGCGCGATGCCCGGTGGCTTCGTCGCCGGCATCACGCACACGGCGCGCGCGAAGGTCGACGATGCGGAGCTCCCCGCGCCGAAGGATCCGCTGAGCGGCGCTGCACTCGTGGTGCGTCCGCTATAGTCACGCCCATGCACCGACTTCTCGCCATTTGCGTGATCGCCGCGTGCAGCTCGTCCACACCGTCGACCAAGGGCAATGGCTCGGGATCGACGGTCACCCCATCACCACAGGATGCTGCGATGACTCAATCGATCTATCCCGCGGACCAGCTGCTCGCATGGCTCGAGCAGAACAAGGACAAGGAAGTCCGGCTTCCGGTACTCGTCACGCTCAAGCCGAACAAGATGAACGTCGCGACCGCGACCGTCGGCGACAAGCCCGACGCACTCGAGATCAAGGCGGCCGACAACACGATGGCGGTCCCGATCGCCGGCAAGTGGGGCCAGTTCTGCGGCTCTGGCGAGAGCTGCATGCTCCTCCTCGAGGGCGTCTGGGTCGGCGGAGAAACCAAGAAATTACAGGTACGTGAAGTCGTGAAGGCGATCCCCGACGCCGATCGGGCGGGGGCGACCTCCGCGGAGCTCGCAAAGTAACGGCGATCTGGATTTGGGTGGGCAGGATCCGCGGACTTCGGCCGTATCATCAAGACCATGGCCGAACGTGATCCCAAAGCGACCACGCCCGAGACCCGCGACTTCGACCCGACGCGCGATCGCAAGGTCAGCGGCAAGGTTCACCAGCGGCTCTCGATCGCCCACGAGGTGATCGGTGACGTCAAGAAGATCAACGCGCACGCGGGCAACATCCGCGAGGGCATCAAGGCCACGAACGGCAACTCTGCCTACCGTGGCTCGATCCTGCGCGACGACATCGACGACACGACGCACTGGAAGTTCAACAACGACGCGGGAAAGCTCCTCGCCGACAAGTACCCCGAAGCGTTCCACGCCGCGAAGGCCGAGATCCTTCACCTGGCCCCGCCGACGACCGTCGCGAATGCAGGCGGCGGCGGCACGTGCTGGGACCAGGCGACGATCGCGTACTACTTCCTCCGCATCAAAGCGGTCGGCAATCCGATCTCGGTGGTCAGCTCGCCGATCGATCACGCGTTCGCGCACATCGGTGATCACGAGAAGGAAGACCACGGCGATGTCGCCGTCTGCGACGCGTGGCCGACGAAGGCGACCGCGTGCCCGTGGGACGAGCACTTCTGCCACGGCGATATCTCCAAGGGCCTGACCATGGTCGCCGACGGCGGCGGCAAGGCGAACGACGGCAAGACCGACGCGAAGGAAGCGATCAAGGCGAGCCTCGCGCTGACCGACTACGCAAAGCGGTTCGTCCAGACCACGATGACCGACGAGCAGACCGACCGGCACATCGAGTCGGGCAGCAAAACCGACGAGAACGGCAAGCTGAAGTACGCCGAGCGCGAGCTCTCCGACCAGCCCGTATACATGCACTGGAGCAACCAGACCACCACGCGCCCTGGCGCGGAGCGTCGCTCGCTCGACCCCGAGTCCGCGGGCGGTCGCTACATGACCGAAGAGCAGATCAACAACGCGGCCGGCGAGCCTACGTCCGAGCGCGAGTGATCTCGAAGACGACGACGTCCTCGGCGCTCGCCACGTAGTGCATCTCGGGATCGATCATCCACACGATGGCATCGCCGTCGTCGTGGATGCCGCGCCGGTAGAGGACGCGATCGCCGGTCACGCTCAGCGTGCGCAGGCCACCGCGATCGCCGGTCATGCCCGGCTCGCGCCAGCGCGGCATCTCCTTCCACGCCTTGCTGTGGCCGGTGTGACCGCAGACCTGCGTGATCGCGGGTAGCGTCCGCGGATCGAAGCGGCGCGGCGCGTAGGCGTTGAATTCCCACTCTGCGTCGGCCTTCGGGCGCTCGGGATCCGCGGGGCGGTGATAGAGGAGCCCGCCGCCCTCGACACCGTCGGCGCCGAATACGTGGAGCGGTGCGAGCGAGAGCGGCGTCGGGATGCCGCGGCGCCAGTCACCGGCGACGGCGGCGACCGCTGCGGCAAACCGTGACTGCAGCGCCGTTGCGATCGCGTGCGCATCCGGCGCGACAACGAGCATCGCGAGCTCGCGGTTGGTGACGCCGGCGTGCGTGAACAGGACGTCGTCCTCGGCGAGCGCGAGATCGAAGCGGTTGGCGAGCAGGAGCCGCTGCACGAGCACGCGTTGCTCGACGGTGAAAGCGTTGTAGTCGCGGCCCGCGTAGCCGGTCGTCGCGAGGTCGGGATAGAGCGCGCGAAACTCGGCGGTGCGCGCGGCGCGCTGATCGCGGGGGCCGTCGAAGATCGAGCGCGCCATGTCACCTGCGGCGAGAAAGCGCGCGTCGTCGATCGAGATCAGCTCCATCACGCGGGCGAGGTCGTGGTTGCCGGCGATCAGCGTGACCTGCTCGCGTGGATGCGCGGCGAGCCAGCCGAGGACGAGCACGCCTTCGATGCGGCCGGCCTCGCGCTCGGGAACGTAATAATCGAAGTGATCGCCCATCGAGATCAGCCGAACGTCGGGGACGAGCCAGCCGTCGTCGCCGAGCAGGCCGTGGTGATCGAGCGCGCTGAACAGGCGCGTGCTGCTGGTCTGCGGATCGCCGATCGCGATCGTTCGCGTCGGGCTGCGTGGTGTTGGTGCGCGGATCTCGCCGGCGCGCAGCGCGCGTGTTTGCTCGATCGCGCGGTCGATGCGACTCACCACCCTGTGATGCTCGCATATGCTCCGCGGATGCCGAGCACGTACGAGCTGCGAGATTGCGAACAATCGCGACGCGAGTTCCCGCGTTCGTTCTCGATCCCGCGCCTCGAGCTGCGCGGCGCGCTCGAGCCGGGCTGGCTCGTGAAGCTGGTCTTCGGCCTGCCCGAGCCCGTCGATAATTACGACGCCGAGCGGATGTGGGTCGAGGTCCTGCGCCCCGATGGCAACGGCGGCTTCATCGGCCGGCTCGACAATCAGCCGTTCTTCGTGAAGGAGCTGAGCCCGAACGACGAGATCGCGTTCGAGCCGCGCCACGTCGCCGCGATCGACAACAACGAGAGCCGCACGCTCGGCGCGCTCGTCGGCCTCGGCGTCGATGTCTTGCGCAACGACGCGTGGCCCACGTGGATCGTGCGCGTCGAGCCGACGAACAAGCACGACAGCGGCTGGCGCGTGTTCTCCGAGCGCGAGGCAAGGGAAGGCGCGACCGTCCGCGCGCTCTCGACCTCGACGCTATTCCGCTCGTGGGCGGTCACCGACTCCGCGATCGATGTCGGCTGGGACGGCGTGTTCCGCTGGGACGAAGCGAGCTGCGAGTACCTGCGTGCGAGCGCCCTGCCCGCTCCGCTCGCCGAGGCCGCGAACGGCGACCTCGGCCGGCTGCATCGCCCGTCGCCGGATCCCGAGCTCGAGGCGGTCGTGACCTCGCGCGCGCTCGAGGAGCAACCGCGCATGGCGCAGCGCCTGCCAGCGACGAAGGGCTACAAGGAAGACAGCGGCTGGTGCATCTTCGTCGGGGACGAGCTGCAGGAGCACCTCGACGATTCGCACAACTCGACGGTCGTGCCAATCGCGCGCCTGCTCCACGCGTATCCGTATCTCGAGCGCGTGCTCGGCGAGCCCAAGCACGCGATGTGGGAATGGAGCGTCGAGCTCGCCGACTGGAAGCTCGTCGCGTCGACGAAGCCGAAGAAGAAACCGGCTGCGAAGAAGAAGCCGGCCGCGAAGAAGAAGCCCGCCGCGAAGAAGAAGCCGGCCGTGAAGAAGAAGCCCGCCGCGAAGAAGCCCGCCGCGAAGAAGACGAAGCCCGCCACCAAGAAGAAGCAGCCTGCCGCGAAGAAGCGCCGCTGACCCCGCCGGCATCCAACCTCCATGACCGACCTGCCCTATATCGACGAGCACGCAGCCCCCGTCTCGAAGAGCGCCGAGCAAACGTGGGACGCCGTCGTCCGCACGCTGCGCGCCGAGTTCTCCGGCGGCGCAGCGTTCGCACGTGTCCTCGGCGCTGCGCCGATCCGCGCCTCGGGTGACTGGTCCGGCGCGGGCGACGTCACCGGCGCGACGCTGCCGGGCTTCGCCGTCGTCGACGCGCAACGCCCCTCGCGCCTCGAGCTGCGCGGCCAGCACCGGTTCTCGCGCTACGCGCTCGTCCTCCTGATCGACGACACGCAGGTGCGCGCGCAGACGTACGCCGAGTTTCCGGGTGTGTCGGGCCGGGTGTACAAGGCGCTCGTGATCGGGTCGCGCGCACACCGCATGATCGTGCGCCGCATGCTGCGCAAGATCGCGCGCGCCTAGACCTCGAACATCAGGCGGTCGGGCGCCTCGAGGCGATCCTTGACCGCCACGAGGAACGAGACGGCCTCGCGACCATCGACGACGCGGTGGTCGTACGATAGCGCGACGTACATCATCGGGCGCACTTTGACTTCGTCGTTCATCACGACGGCGCGCTTCACGATGTTGTGCATCCCGAGGATGCCGGTCTGCGGGTAGTTGAGCAGCGGCGTCGACATCATCGAGCCGTAGATGCCGCCGTTCGTGATGCTGAACGTGCCGCCGCTGAGATCGTCGAGGCCGAGCTTGCCGCTGCGTGCCTTCTCGGCGAGCGCGCCGATACCCTTCTCGACGCCCGCGAACGAGAGCGTGTCGCAGTCGCGCAGCACGGGGACGACGAGGCCCTTCGGCGCGGAGACCGCGATGCCGAAGTCGTAGTGCTTCTTGTAGACGATGTTGCCGCCGATCACTTCGGCGTTGATGCCCGGGAACTGCTTCGCGGCGGCGACGCACGCTTTGACGAAGAACGACATGAAGCCGAGCTTCACGCCGTGCGCCTTCTCGAACGACTCCTTGTACCTTGCGCGGAGGTCCATGATCGCCGTCATGTCGACCTCGTTGAAGGTCGTGAGCGAGGCGGACTCGTGCTGTGCTTGCACGAGGCGCTCGGCGACGCGCTTGCGCAGCGGCGACATCGGCACGACCTCGTCGCGCGGATCGATCTTGCTGAGACGATCCTCGACGGACGGACCGCCGGGCGTTGGCGCAGACGACGCGGCCTGACCACGCGGCAGCTGGCCGGCCTCACGCGCGTGGGCGCGCTGCGAGGGCGAGAGCTTGAGGAGTGCGTCCTTGTCGATCGCTTGACCGTTGCCACCGGCGACGACGGCGGCCGGCGTACCAGCGCGCGCGGGCGTCGGCGTCGGCTGCGGCTGCTGCGCGGCGGACTTCGCCTGCGCCGGCGAGGCTTGCGCGTGCGCGGGCTGCGCGGGTTGCGAGGTCTGCTGCACCGGTGCGTTGGTCGCGTTCGGTGGCGCGTTCGACGAGAACGGCGGTGGTGTCGGGTTCGCGGTCGCTGCGGGCGCGGCAGCGGTCGCGGGTGCGGCTGCCGCGGCGGGCGCGGCCTTGCCGGCCTTTCCCTCCTCGACCGTGCCGATCACCTGGCCGACCTTCACGGTCGCGCCGACCTGCGCCTTGATATCTCCGAGCGCGCCCGCGACGGGCGATGGAAGCTGGACCGTGATCTTGTCGGTCTCGAGCTCGGCGATCGGCTCGTCGATGGCGACGGAATCACCGACCTCCTTCAGCCACTTCGCAATGACTGCTTCGGTGATCGATTCGCCAAGCTGGGGTACGACGAGATCCGCCATGCGCCATGCTACCAAGCAATGACGCGGATGGCTGTCGAGTGACACGCGTCTATCTGGCGTCGAACGCTTGCCGTAGGATTTGTTGCTGCTCGAGGACGTGTGCCTTGTGCGAGCCCGTCGCCGGCGAAGCGCTCTCGGCGCGACCGATGAAGTCGTATTTGACGGCCTTGCCGGCGAGCAGCCGCTCGAGGCGCGGCGTGACGAACGTGCCCGCGCCCATGTTGGAGGGCTCGTCCTGCACCCAGAACAGCTCGTGCAGCTTGGGATACTTCGCGTACGACTCCTCGACGAGGTGCGGCCACCACGGGTAGAGCTTCTCGAGGCGAACGATCGCGATCGTCGGATCGGCGCGACGCGACCGCTCCTCGACGAGCTCGTAGTAGATCTTGCCGCTGCACATGAGGACGCGCGTGACCTTGTCGGGGTCGGCGAGCTCGTCGTGCAAGACGCGGTGGAAGCGACCGGAGGCGAGCTCGTCGAGCGTGGACGTGGCGGCCGGGAGGCGCAGCAGCGACTTCGGCGTCATCACGACGAGCGGCTTGCGCAGGCGGCGGAGCACCTGGCCACGCACCATGTGGAACATCTGCGCGGGCGTGGTCGGCTGGCAGACCTGGATGTTCTGTTCGCCGCACGACTCGAGGAAGCGCTCGAGCCGCGCGCTCGAGTGCTCGGGTCCCTGCCCTTCGTATCCGTGCGGCAGGTACAGCACGATCCCCGAGAGGCGCTTCCACTTGTCTTCCGACGCGGTGATGAACTGATCGATGATCACCTGCGCGCCGTTCACGAAGTCGCCGAACTGCGCCTCCCAGATCACGAGGCCGTCGGGGTAGTCGAGTGAGTAGCCGAACTCGAAGCCGAGCACGCCGGCCTCGGAGAGCGGCGAGTCGTAGATCCGGCACTGGCCCTGGTCGGGGTGCAGACCGCCGAGGAGCATGTGCTCGCGGCCGGTCTTGATGTCCGTGATGATCGCGTGGCGGTGACTGAACGTGCCGCGCGCGCAGTCCTGCCCCGTGAAGCGGACGTTGATCTTCTGGTGGAGCAGCGAGCCGTACGCGAGCAGCTCGGCCATGCCCCAGTCGATGGGGCGCGCGCCCTTGCCCATCTCGGCGCGCTGCGCGAGCAGGCGCTCGATCTTCGGGTGCGCGGTGAAGTCGGGAGGCAGCTCGGTCAGCGCGGCGGTGATGTTCTCGAGGAGCGCCTTCGGGACCTTCGTGTCGGCATCGTCGGGCGTGTCGAGGATGCCGCCGTGATAGCCGCGCCACATCGCCGTCATCGAGGGCGCGTCGGGCCGGCGCTTCGCGCTCTTCGCTGCTTCGAGCTCGCCTTCGAGCTCGGTGACGCGCTTCTGCGTCATCGCGGTGACTTGCTCGGCGCTAACGACGCCCTCGCCGACGAGCCGCTTCGAGTAGAGCTCGACGGGCGACGGCTTCTTCTTGATCACCTCGTACATGAGCGGCTGCGTGAAGCTCGGCTCGTCGGACTCGTTGTGGCCGTACTTCCGGTAGCAGTAGATGTCGATGATGACGTCCGACGAGAACTGCGTGCGGAACTCGCACGCGATCTCGACGACGTGTGCGAGCGCGTCGAGGTCTTCGCCGTTGACGTGCCAGATCGGGCACTCGAGCATCTTCGCGACGTCGGTGCAGTACGGCGTCGAGCGCTGCTCTGCGGGCGACGCGGTGAAGCCGACCTGGTTGTTGACGATCAGGTGCACGGTGCCGCCGGTGCGATAGCCCGGCAGACCGGAGAGCTGCAGCGTCTCGGGAACGAGGCCCTGCCCGGCGAAGGCGGCGTCGCCGTGCACGAGGATCCCCATCACCTGGCGATGCTCGATGTCGTGGTGGCGCATCTGCTTCGCGCGCACGCGACCGACGACGATCGGGTCCACTGCCTCGAGGTGCGACGGGTTGAACGACAGCGACACGTGCATCGCGCGGCCGTTCGGATCGATGCGGTCCGTCGAGAAGCCCATGTGGTACTTCACGTCGCCGCCGCCCATCGAGAGCTCGGGCTCGACATCCTCGAACTGGCCGAACAGATCGCGGCCCGGGCGCTTTAGGATCGATTCGATCGTGGTCAGGCGACCGCGATGCGCCATGCCCATGACGGACTCGATCGCGCCGAGGCGCGCGCCGTGTGTGAGCACGAGGTCGAGGACGGGGATCAACGACTCGCTGCCCTCGAGCGAGAACCGCTTCGTGCCGGGATACTTCGTGTGACAGAACCGCTCGAACTGCTCGGCGTTGATCAGCATCTCGAGCATGCGGACGCGGACGTCCTTCGCGAGCGGCTTGATGAACTGGGTCTCCATCCGCTCGGCGAGCCATGACCGGCGCGCGGGTGAGGAGATGTGCATGAACTCGATGCCGACCGAGCTCGCGTAGATGTTGCGCAGATGGGAGATGAGCTCGTCGACGGTCGCGCGCGGCAGACCGTGCACGCCCGTTGGCTCGATCATCTGGTTGCGATCGCTGTCGAGAAAGCCCCACGTCGAGGCATCGAGCTCCTGGATCCACGCGGTCTCGAGGAGACCGAGCGGATCGAGGTTCGCGGCGAAGTGTCCGCGCGTGCGCCACGCGTTGACGAGTGGCCAGACGTGGCTCGGCTGCTTCGTGCCGACGATCGTGATCGGCGAGGTCGTCACCGAGCCGGGGCGGCCCATGCGCGGCATGTTCGGCCGGCTCGGGTCCATCGAGACGTAATAGCTCTGCTGCTGCTGCGGTGTGTTGCCGTTGTTGCTCGCCGGCTTCTCGGGCGCCGGCGCGGGAGCCGCCGCTACGGCGTGGCCATTCCCGTTCGTGGGCTTTTCGGGTGCGGCCGCGGGCGCGTCGGCGAGCAGCGCGTGCCAGCTCGGATCGACGCTCGCGGGCTGTTGCGAATACTGCTCGTACAGATCGTCGAGGAGCGCGAGAGAACCGGCAAGCTCGAGCACGTCGCGGGACATGCGCGCAGGATAGCGCTTAGTTCGCTGCTTTCGAACGCACGGCGTCGACGATATTCGCGTCGACCGCGCCCGTATTCTCGAGCGTCACGGATCCCGCGCGCTCGAGCTTGCCGAGCTCCAGCAGCGTGAGATCGGGGTGATCCGCGATGACGAGCGGGCCGCCGACGGTGACGAGCGACGACAACTCGACGATCTCGAGGTCGCCGTTCGCGCGGACCGTCAGGGTTTCGCCGACCTTGCCGAGCGCCGGCATCACCAGCGTCGTCATCGCGGGGTTGCCCTCGACGGTCACGCTGCGCGCGGACACGAGCTTCGCGAACGTCGCGCCGTGCAGGTCGTGATTGCTCGCGATCGTGATCGCGCCGGCCGACTGCAGCTCCGGCAGCGCCAGATTATCGACGCCGACCGTCGGCCCGACGCGCAGGTCGCCGCGGATTATTTGCAGCTTGCCCAGCGCGGAGAGATCGAGCGGCACACCGGTGCGGATCGTGAGCGACTGGATCGTGAGGCAGCCCGCGGCTGCGAACACGTCCTCCTGACCGGCGAGCACGATGTTCGCGTCGGCGCTGCACTGCGGCTCGACGCGCTTCGGCGGCGCGCTGGCGCACGCGCACAACAGAACGCTACTTGGTAACAGGCGCATCGGCTGCCTCACCGCGACACACGCGCGCGTAGCGCCGCACCGCCTCAGGAAGTCCGATGTAGAGCGCGTCCGCGAGCAAGGCGTGCCCGATCGAGACCTCGACGATCTCCGGAATCTCGCGCGCGACGAGCGGCATGTTGCGGAGGTCGAGGTCGTGGCCGGCGTTGACCTTCATGCCCGCCGCGACCGCCGCCTTCGCCGTTCGCTTCAGCCGCTCGAATTCGTCCTTGAACGCCGGCTTGCCCCACGCCGCTGCATACGGCTCGGTGTAGATCTCGACGCGGTCGACGCCCGTCGCTGCGACCGCCACCATCATCTCGGGAATCGGGTCGACGAACAGGGCGGTGCGAATACCGAGCTTCTTCAGCCGATCGACGATCGGCGCGATCAGGTCGTGCTGCCGCGGCAGGTCCCACCCGTGATCGCTCGTCACCTCGCCGGGCTTGACCGGCACGAGCGTGAACTGCGTGACGTGGAGCTCGGCCGCGAGCGCGACCAGCTCCTCGCGGTCGTCGCCTTCGAGGTTGAACTCCGCCCCCTTGTGCTCGCACAAGGAGCGCAACACGCGGACGTCTTCCTGCCGGGTGTGCCGGTTGTCCTGGCGCCAGTGCAGCGTCAGGCCATACGCGCCGTTGTCGAGGCAGGTCTGACCGGCGACCTTGGGCGAGGGGTTCGTCCCGCCGCGTGAATTTCGGAGCAGCGCGACCTTGTTGAGGTTCACGGAGAGGCTGGCCGTCACGAGGCGCTCATAGCACGAGCTGATTCGTCAGTCGTTGCAGCCCGGCGGTTGCTGAACCGTGCGCGTGCGCTTGTTGGCCTTGAAGTGGACGGTCACGCGACACCCCGAGCTCGAGTCGTAGCGCCAGTACGGCGAGCTCGCGAGCGCCTTCGCGCGCCGGTCGCTGCCGACGGCATTTGCACCCTCGTACCAGGACGGAAAGCCCAGCTCGCCGGCAACCGTCTTCCGGTCGCCGCTGAGCGAGCCGAGCATGACCGCCTCGGCTGCGTCGTCATCGGCGAAGGCCTGCTGCTTGATGCTGTCGTGCTCGCTCTTCGCCTCGGCGTGAAGCTTGGTCGCCGACTCGAGGAGCGCCTGCACGGAGATCGTGGGCTTGCCCTTCCCCTGCGAAAGCGGGTGACGCGCGACCTCGGGAACCTCCTCGAGCGCCTTCGCGAGCGCCGACCGCGCGCTGTCGAACCCTGCGACCGCATAGGAGTACGCCTCGAGTGCATCCACCGAGCGCTTCGCCTTGCGGTGCTTACGCGCATCGGCGAGCCACTTGGTCGCCGACGGAAAACCTTCCGCGCCCGTATACACGAGGCGCTGTTTCCACGTCGCGAGACCTTCGCTCGCCGCCGATTGCACGGCTCGCTTCGCATCGCGCTCGAGTTGTTCGCAGTCGGCGCGTAGCGAGGCGTACGTGACCTTGTCGCCGACGGTGACGGCGTGGAGCTCGGGACGCGCCCCGAACACGGCCTCGAGACGCTCGAGACAGGCGCGCGCCGCCTCGACGGCCTTGGGAAACGCGCTCCGCTCGTCGCGCAGATATTTGCGACCACCGGCGAGGTCGCCGCGGCCGATCTGCAAGGCCTCGATCGCCTCGCCTTCAGGAGTCGCCTCCGCGATCGAAACGGTGACGAGCGAGAGTGTGATTGCCCAGATGACTGAACGCATGCTGCCGGTGTCGCAAGTCGCGGGCCACGCGCAACTCGGGCGACGCCGCCGCGCGATGGGACATCCGCGTCCCGATCCGACGCCGATCGAGACGACGCTGTCCCAACCTTCGCGCGGTACCATCACACGACATGGAAGGTCGCCTCTTCAAGTGGTCGTGCTTCGGGCTCGCGGCCGTTGTCTGTGCTGTCTTGCTCTATTTGCTGAACGACATGCGCACGGAGATCCGCCGCACGAACGAGACGGTGAACGCCCACCTCCCGCAGATCCTCGCGAACGTGAACACGGCGACGCAGACGCTCGCCGCCGTCTCGAAGGACATCAACTCGTTTCGCGATCTCGCGGGTCTCGTCGACACGCCGCAAGATCGCTCGCTCGTCGTCTACGCGGACAGCATCCTCGATTTTCTCGAGCAGCAGCCGAGTGGACAGATCGGTTTGACGAAGGTCGTCGGCAAGGGACTCAAGGACGTCATCTCGTCGGCAGAGTGGGCGCGCGACGCGCGAAAGGAAGGGCTGTGGTTGACGTTCCGCGCGTCGACGAAGAAGGAGCTGCTCGACCGGATGGGCAAGAACAAGTTCGGTTCGGACTGGTACTTCACGGCGCCCGGCATCGAGCCGATGACGCTCATCGAGTTCCTGAGGAACAACCACCCCGACTCGAAAGGCCTCTGACCACGATCACCAGCGGCGCTTCGGGCGACGGCGGCCGCCCGACCCGACGTTCTTCGGGCCGTCCTCGGACCATCGGACCGCCACGACAGCTGGCGCGCGACGCGGTGGTTGAGGGCGTGGCTGGCTTATTTGTAGCGGCCGGTTGTCGGCGCGCGGCCGGTTGTCGGCGCGCGCGCGCTGCGGCTGCGGCGGATGCTGCGGCTGCGGTGGCCGCTGCGGCTGCGGGTGTTGCGGTCGACCATCGCGCGATTGCTGCGGCTGTTGCGGTCGACCATCGCGCGACTGCTGCGGCTGTTGCGGTCGACCATCGCGCGACGGCTGCGGCTGTTGCGGTCGACCATCGCGCGACGGCTGCGGCTGTTGCGGTCGACCATCGCGCGATTGCTGCGGCTGTTGCGGTCGACCATCACGCGACTGCTGCGGCTGTTGCGGTCGACCATCACGCGACGGCTGCGGGTGTTGCGGTCGACCATCGCGCGATTGATGCGGCTGTTGCGGTCGACCATCGCGAGACGGTTGCGAGGGACCACCGAACCGCCGTGGCTGGTTGCCATTGGATCGACCACGGTCATCGGGCCGTCGACCACGATCGTCAGGCCGCGAGCGCCGATCCGGTCCGCGTGTGCTGCGGGGTGGCGGCGGTGGCGGCGGCACGAACTGCGGCGTCAGCTCGCGCGAGACATACGCCCGCCAGATCGCGCGACCGTCGGCCGTGTGCACGGCGAGGCTTGGATCGAAGCCCGCCAGGAAGCGCACGACGTTGTCGAAGTCGCGCAGGAAGAAGAACTCCGCGCGTGAGCTGTGGACGGCCGAGACGACCTGCGGAAAATCGATGATCGTCGGACCGTCGGCAGCTGCGAGGATGTTGTACGGCGAGAGATCGCCGTGGATGAGGTCGCAGCACAACATCGAGATCATCTGCGCGAGCAGGTCGGCATAGATGCCGATCGCGGCGTCGCGCTCGATCGCGACGTCGATGAGCCGTGGCGCGGGTCGGCCTTCCGCGTCGCACACGAGGTCCATGAGCAACACGCCCTCGTAGAACATCACGGGCTCCGGCACGCGGACCCCGCTGCCAACCAGCTTGTAGAGCGCGTCTGCCTCGGCGGACTTCCACGCCTGCTCGGCGGCATCGCGCCCGAAGCGGCCGCCGCTGTCGATCGCGCGCTGGGTGCGGCTATTGCGGACCTTGCGGCCCTCCTTGTACTCGGCGTTGTTCTTGAAGCTCCGCGTCGCGCGGTCCTTGTAGACCTTCGCCGCGATCACGACGCCGCCCCGCCGGACCAGCGAGATGTTCGCCTCCTTGCCGCTCTTCAGCCGGCCGAGGACCTCATCGATGACTCCATCGGCGATCAGACCTTCCAGCTCGTTGGTCACGGGATGCGGCACCCTATCAGGCCGGACCCGAAACACGCACGTCGATCACTTCACGGGGTGCATCGAGCCTCCACCTGTGGTCTACGTCTGCCGGACCATGTCGCAGGACAAGCGCACCCAAGATCGCGGAAACCTCTTCGAGTACGCGCAGAAGCAGAAGCCCAGCCAGCCGGACTTTCACGGCGACTGCACCATCGACGGCACCGCGTACGAGATCCGCGGGTGGCATCGGGAGGAGCAGCTGGCAATGACCCTCGCCCCACCCCGCGGCGACAAGAACACGTTCCCACCGGACGTGTTTCGCGGTGTCCTCGAACCGGCGCCGCCGAAGCCCGCCCGCGCCAAGAATGCGCCGAAGGAAACCGCGCCCACGCCGGCGTGGTCCGGCGACATCGTGAGTGACGAGGCGGCGTACACGGTCCGTGCATTCGAGAAGCAGGGAAAGAGTGGCCTCTACTTCACGCTCAGCTTCGAGCGGATCGAGAAACCGGCGCCGGAGGCGTCGCAGTGGGACGAGCCGTCTGACGTCGAGGATTAGTCCGCGACCAGGCCCTTCCACTTCGTCAGGTACTGCGCGAACACCGGCGAGACAGCGCGCTGTGCGAGCTGGGCGCGGGTGATCGGCGGGCGCAGGATCGTTTCGTCGCGTGGCCAGTCGGGGTTCAAGATGCCGGAGCGGCCGAGCGCGACGACGTCCGCCCCACGTACGAGCACGTGCTCCGCATCCGTGCGCGTCCAGATCTTGCCGGCGGTGATGATCGCGACGTCCTTCGGAAGGACTTCGCGCACGAGCGGTAGCGCGTGCACATCGGGGCGCTTCACAGTGTTGCGCGCGACGTCCCACAGCGAGACGTGGATGAAGTCGGCCCCGTCGTCGGAGAGCCAGCGGCAGACCTGGAGCGACTCGTCGAGATCGAGCCCCTTGGCCTGACCGAAGTCTTCGAGCGAGATGCGCACGCCCACGGCGAACGACGGTGCGCATCGTGCGCGGATGCGCTGCGTGAGCTCGCGCAGGATGCGTGCGCGGCTCGCGAGCGTGCCGCCCCACTCGTCGTCGCGCAGGTTCATTGTCGTCGAGAGGAATTGCGACAGCAGATAGCCGTGTGCGCCGTGGAGCTCGACGCCGTCGAAGCCCGCGGCCTCCGCGCGTACGGCGGCGGCGACGAACGCATCGATCGTGCGTGTGATGTCGTCGGTCGTCGCGGCGCGCGGCGCGAGCGCGCCGTCGGTCCACGCGGACGCGCTCCAGATCGGCTCGCCGGTCAGCGTGCTGTCGGCGCGCGCGCCGCCGTGGAACAGCTGCACCATCGCGCGCGCGCCGCCCGCGTGGATACGCTCGGCGAGACGCGTGAGGCCGGGGAGACAAGCGTCGCGATCGATGCCGAGCTCCCCGTTCCAACCCTTGCCGTCGAGCGCGACGTACGCGGCGCACGTCGCGATCAGGCCGAAGCCGCCGTCGGCGCGGCGCGCGAGGAACGCGAGCTCCTCGTCGGCGAGCAGGCCGTCGGCGTGCGACTGGAAGTTGGTGAGCGCGGCGAGCGCGACCCGATTCGGTAGTGTCAGGCCGCAGCGCAACGTCAGGGGTTCGAACAGCACGCGGGTAGCGTACCGTCAGTCCCAGAGGCCGTTCGACGTACTGACAAGCGAGTTGTACTCGGTGATCAATTCGTCGACAGATCCGTCGCCAGAATCCGGCAGCTTCTTCTTGTCGCGCAGCACGCGCGCGATCTCTTTCCACGCGGTGAGCACCTCGTCGCCTTCCCGCACGAGCGAGCCCCACGAGCTCTCCTTGTCAGCTTCGGCCTTGTTCGCGTCGGTCCACGCCTTGGTATCGGCGAAGATCTTCGCGTAGGCCTCGCCCGCCTCCGTCAACTTGGCCGCATCGGGCTGTTCGCCCTCGCTCGCCACGCGCACGAGGATGTCGGCGGCGTGCATCAGCTTCGCCTGGTGCCAGCGCGCCTTCTTGCCTTCCTTCTTCTCGAGCTCGACCAGGTGCTCGGCGCCGAGCTTGTCCTGGATCGTCTGCATCGACACCTCCAGCGCGTGCGTCGCTTCCTCGAACTTCGTGAACTTCTCGACGAGGTTCGCGTGGTGCTCCTTGCCCTTCGCGAGCTTGTCGTCCTTGTAGTCCTTGTGGTCGTAGTACTCGGCTGCCGCGCTCATCGCGGCCATCACGTCGTTCAACGCCTTCTGGTACGCGGCGCCGGCTTCGTCGAGGCCGGGGACGGGCGGCAGCTTACCGATGTGATCGAGTCCCTGGTCTCGGTTCTTGAAGCACTGGTAGCCGTACGTCGTCTCTCGCGTGACCGCGCTGATGCCTTGACCCGCGCCGTCCATCGTCGGCCCTTTCTGCGGACTCGCCCACCCGTAGTACCGCTTGCGGCTATCGCGGATCGGCGGGTTCATGCTGTTGATGCAGCCGACGTAGGCGTTGATCTTCGCGATCAGACCGGCCCTGGCTGGGCCCGTTGCCGACTCCACCGACTTGCGAGCGCCGGGATCGTCGCCGGCGCTGGTCTTCGAACATCCGGTGGCGAGCGCGATCAGAATGAGAATGCTGGTGCGTTTCATATGTCCTCCACCCGCATGACGGAGCCCGAGGCCAGGCGTCTCAAAATGAGACGGTAGGCCTCGGCGTCCGTCACGTGGACAGGAGGCAACAATGTCCACGATCGTCTTTGCAGTGCTCGCAGTCGCCGGAACGTTCGGTTTCATGATCTATATGAAGAAGCGGCTCGATACCCAGTACGCGCACCTGCGCGCGGGCCGGATCGCGCAACGCTTGGGGATGCAGGTCGTCGAGGGCGACCCCGAGCACAACCTCGCGACGCGCTCGGTGCTCCCGAGCGTTCAGAACACGGGCTCCGCGAAGGGCTTCTTGAAGCAGGTGGCGGCCACGCAGATCGGCGGCAAGCTCGGCGAGTTCCGGCTTCGCCTCGAGGGTCGACCCTACGGCGCGGAGACCGAGCTCGTCCTGTTCTGTCGCGAGGAGCTCCAGGTCGGTTTCAGCGAGAACGTGACCACGACCTGGAGCGACCTGCGGCTCACCGTGCGCTCGCGATGCAACGTCACGCCGTTCGAGCTGCGGCTGAAGAAGGCGATGACGGGTCTCGAGCCCCGCGAAAACGAGGCCCCGATGCCGGTGCAGCGGTTCGCGGACCCGGCGCTCGACGAGAAGCTCGTGCTCGAGGCGTACGATCCGCAGCTCTCGCGTGCACTCGCCGTCGCGATCGCTCCGCTCACGCAGCTCGCGTACGTGCATGTCATCGGTGCGGGCAACACGCTCTCGTTCACGATGACCCCGACGAGCGTGATGAGCGCGGCACCGAGCATCGAGCAGATCTTGCACGTGCTCGTGTCGATCGCGGCGGTGTTCGAGGGCCAGCCCGCACCACGAGCATTGCCCGCGGTAGCATGACGCACGTGGTGGCGTGCCTCGGCGACGACACGATCTCGGCGATGCTCGAAGGGCAGCTCGCCGACGCACCGGCGCGCGACGCACGCCTTCACATCGGTCACTGCGATGCGTGTCGTCAGCTCGTCGCCGCTGCGATCGGCGCGCCGCCGGCCGCGTCACATACGACCCTGACGGCGGCTCCAGCGCTCCCACCGAGCGGCGTCTTCGCCGACCGCTATCGCATCGAGCGCGTGATCGGCGAAGGCGGCATGGGTCGCGTGCTCGAGGCGGTCCAGCTCGGACTGGGTCGCCGAGTCGCGATCAAGGTGCTGCGGACTGATCTCGCGCGCGACGCGATCGCACTCGCACGGTTTCATCGCGAGGCGCGCCTCGCCGCTTCGCTGGACAGCGCGCACGTCGCGCGGATCTACGACCTCGGCGTCCTCGACACCGGCGCGCCATACCTCGTCATGGAGCTCCTCGAGGGCGAAGATCTACAATCGATCGTCGATCGCGGCCCACTCGCATTCGATCGCGCGACGCGCTACATCGCGGCAGCCTGCGAGGTGCTCGGCGAAGCACATGCGCTCGGCATCGTGCATCGCGATATCAAGCCCTCGAACCTGTTCGTCGCGCGCGGCGATCGCCTCGTCGTGCTCGACTTCGGCCTGGCAAAGCTTATCGATCTCGCGTCGTCGGTGACGCACGACGGTGTCGTGCTCGGCTCGCCGCGGTACATGGCGCCCGAGCAAATTCGCGGCGCGCGCGACGTCGGCCCGCGCGCGGATCTGTGGTCGCTCGGCGCCACGCTCTATCACCTCGTGACGGGTCGCCCACCGTTTCCGGGCACGACGATCGAGTCCGTGTTCTCGGAGATCCTCGACGGCCCGATTCCGGCGCTGCCCGACGGCCCCCTCGCGCACGTCATCTCGCGCGCGCTCGCGCGGGATCCGGCTCTACGCTTCGCGACCGCGCGTGAATTCGCGCTGGCGCTGAGGACGCGACCTGCCGAGCTCGACGTGCGCTTCGAGATCCTCGAGCTGCTCGGAGAAGGCAGTCACGGCACGGTGTATCGCGCACGTCATCGCAACGGCGGCCGCGAGGTCGCGCTCAAGGTCCTGCGCGGAGACGCACAGCAGATCCGCAGTCGCTTCGCGCGCGAGGCCGCGATCGTGCAGCGCCTCGACCACCCGAACACGGTCCGCATCTACGAGTCGGGCGTCACGAGCGACAGCACGCCGTTCATGGTCTTCGAGCTCGTGCGCGGCCGCACGCTCGCGGTGGAGCTCCAGCGGGGCGCGATGCTGCCCGCGCGGCTCGCGCGCGTTGCGACGCAAGTGTGCAAGGCGCTCGAGGAGGCGCACGCACGCGGCATCGTGCATCGCGACATCACGCCGTCGAACATCTTGCTCGTCGACTACGCCGGCGATGCCGACTTCGTGAAGCTCCTCGACTTCGGCGTCGCCGCCGACAGCGAAGCACCGAACCTGACGTTCACCGGGCAGACGCTCGGCACGCCGCGCTACATGGCGCCCGAGCAAGTCCTCGGCGAGCGCGTCGACGGGCGCGCTGACCTCTACGCGCTCGGCCTCGTGATGGCGGAGGCGCTCACCGGCACACCCGTGTTCGGTGGGAGCTCCGCGATCGCGACGTGCGCGGCACAGGTCTCACCCGATCCTGTTCCACTGCCGCCCGCCGTCACGGGCGGGCCGTTCGCAGCGGTGATCGCGCGCGCGACCGCGAAGCATCGGGACCACCGCTTCAGCAACGCCGCCGAGATGCTCGCCGCGATCGAGCGCGGCCCGGCCGATCGGCCGTTCGCGGCACCGAATGTCGAGCGGCGATCGCGCACGTACGTCGTCCCCGTGCTCGTCGCATTCATCGCGCTCCTCGGGATCACCATCGTGCTGCTCGCCGTCCGCCCGTGGGCTTCCGACTCGCGCTCCTCGCCATCGTCGTCCGGGACAGGCAAGGGTCTGGACGAGGCCCGATTGCGCGCGCGTCTCGCGGCGATCGGTTGGCCACCAGCCGAGGTCACGCGCGACATCTGGGGCCGCTGCAATTACATGCGGACGCGCCACGAGGCCGGGGTCTTTGACGGCCATCGCCGCGAGTGGGCCTTCGTCGTCTTGATGATGTGCGACTCCGACGCGACCGCGAAGAGCGAGGCCAAGCGATTCCAGGCGTCGTACCCGGGCTCGTGGACGATCATCGACGGAGATCGCGTCTTGCTCGCATACACCACCGCGCCCGAGAGCGGCATCGCCGACGAGGCTGCATCGAAGCAGCTCGCCGATGCCCTGCTCGAAGGCGCGCCGCCGCCTCCGCTCGCCACCGATGCGGCAGCGTTGACCGCGGTCGGGCTCGACGAGAACCACTTGCAAACGCGCCTCGTCACGCTCGGATGGCCACCCGCCGAGGTCACACGCCAAGATCTCGCGGGTTGTCGCCACACGCGGCTGCGCCTCGAGGCAGGCACGTTTCAGGGCATCAGCCACAAGTGGGGCGACGTCCTCTTGCTCGAGTGCGC
>JALZOJ010000054.1 GCA_030857175.1 Myxococcota bacterium
GCGTGGGTCGAGCTCTGGGACCGTCGCGAAGACGCTGCCGCGCTCGCGCTCGTGCGCATCTTCGTCGGGCTCGTGCTGACCTACGACTACGTCGAGCTGTGGCGGACCGAGCTCGTCGAGGTCGTGTACGCGCAACCACCGATCGGGTTCGCGGCTGCGTTCGAGCCCTGGCTGTCACCGCACACGCTGTGGCTCGTCGCGCTCCTCGCGAGCATCGGCATCCTGACCGGCACGCTCACGCGCGTGTCGTGCGTCGTCTTCGTGCTCGCTTCCGCACAGCTCGCGTACGTGTCACCGAACGCCGAGCGCGGCATCGACACGTTGCTGCGCATCGTCGCCGGTGTGCTCGCATTTTCGCAGTGCCACGCGCGATGGTCCGTCGACGCGCTCGTTCGCACGAAGCTCGGACGGCCGATGGCGCACGAGGTGCCGGCGTGGCCGCGTTACTTGCTGCTCCTCCAGCTCGTCTGGGTCTACTTCTCGGGCGGGATGAACAAGGGCGGCGCGTCGTGGTTCCCGCACGGCGGCTTCACCGCGCTCGCGAACATCATGGCCGACCCGCACGTCACGCGGTTTGGCGCCGCGTGGATCCCGATGCCGCTCGCGCGCATCGCGACGGCGCTGACGATGCTGTTCGAGCTCGGCGCACCGCTGTATCTCGCGATGTACATCGGCGCGGCGCGCGCCGGTCGCCTCGGCACCGTGTGCCGCTACGGCCGCATCGCGTGGATCGCGATCGGCATCGCGTTTCACCTCGGCATCGCGATCGGGCTGCGGCTCGGCATCTTCCCGTGGGGCATGCTCGCGCTGTATCCCGTGCTGCTCCGACCCGGTGAGCTTCAGCGACGGAGGATCGACGTGCCTGCGAACCGCGCATCGTCGCCGAGCTGATCGGCGATCCGGATCAGCTGGTTGTACTTCGCGATGCGATCCGAGCGCGACGCCGAGCCCGTCTTGATCTGGCCCGCATTGGTCGCGACGGCGAGGTCCGCGATGAACGAGTCCTCGGACTCACCCGAGCGGTGCGAGATGATGGCGGTGTAGCGCGCGTGCTGGGCCGTGCGCACGGCGTCGAGCGTCTCGCTCAGCGAGCCGATCTGGTTGACCTTGACCAGGATGGAATTTGCGATGCCTTCCTTGATGCCGCGCACGAGGCGCGCCGTCTGCGTCACGAACAGGTCGTCACCGACGAGCTGCGTCTTGGCGCCGAGCTTGTCCGTGAGCTTCTTCCAGCCCTCCCAGTCGTTCTCGGCGAGGCCGTCCTCGATCGAGACGAGCGGATACTTTGCGACCCAGCCCGCATAGATGTCGACCATGTCCTGTGCCGAGCGCTGCTTGCCTTCGTAGTCGTAAGCGTTCGTCTTCTTGTCGAAGAACTCCGACGCCGCGACGTCGAGCGCGAGGAACATCTGCTCGCCCGGCTTGTAGCCCGCCTTGCCGATCGCCTCCATGAGGAGCGCGAGCGCCTCGTCACCATTGTCGAGCGACGGCGCGAAGCCGCCCTCGTCACCGACGTTCGTCGCCTTGCCCCGCGACGAGAGCAGCTTCTTCAGGTGGTGGAACGTCTCGACGCCGGCACGCAGTGCGTCCTCGAAGCGATCGAAGCCCGCGGGCACGATCATGAACTCCTGGATGTCGAGGTTGTTGTCCGCGTGCGAGCCGCCGTTGATGACGTTCATCAGCGGGACCGGCAGCGTCACGGCGCCCACACCGCCGAGGTAGCGGTAGAGCGGCAGCTCGTGTGCGAGTGCGGCGGCGCGCGCGCACGCCATCGAGACCGCGAGGATCGCGTTCGCACCGAGGTGCGACTTCGTCGGAGTGCCGTCGAGCGCGAGCAACGCCGCATCGATGGACGACTGGTCCGTGGCGTCCATACCGATCAGCGACGGCGCGATGATGTCGCGGACGTGATCGACCGCCTTCAGCACGCCTTTGCCGAGATAGCGCGCTGCGTCGCCATCGCGCAGCTCGAGCGCCTCGTGCTCGCCCGTCGATGCGCCCGAGGGCACGATCGCACGCCCGAGTGCGCCACCGTCGAGCCCGACCTCGGCCTCGACCGTGGGGTTGCCGCGGGAATCCAGAACTTCGCGAGCGTGGAGCCAGACAATCTCGGTCATGCGCGGACGTTACCCGCGCAAGCGCTCAGGCGACAAGGACCGCGTACGCGATCAGCGCAACTGCGATGACGGCGAACACGGCGAGCAATCCAAGAGTAAGCAGCGCCTGGCGTTCATCATTGACGTAGTGGTCGAGAGCCATGGGTTGTCCTCCGCAGCCTGGTCGATTTCAAAAAGCGTACACGAGTGCCAGCGTCAGAATCGCCACGATCACGAAGATCAGGCCGTACATCTTGCCGCGGCGCTGCGACCTAATTCCGTTCTGTTGCACATAATCAAACATCCGAGCCTCCTGCCGCGTGTCCATGCATCCGGCGAGCCGTGATACATCCCGTGCGATGAGAGAGATTGGCGTCGCACTCCTCGGCCTCGGCAACGTGGGCGGGGGCGTGACCAAGTTGCTCGCGGACAACGCGGCCGCGATCGAAGCGCGCCTAGGCGCACGCCTCGACGTGCGCGTGATCTGCGTCCGCGATCCGGACAAGGCCAAACGCGTGGTCGAGGTCGACAGACGATTACTGACGACCGACTTCGAGTCGGCGGTGCGGCGTCCGGATGTCGACATCGTGTGCGAGCTGATCGGTGGCACCACGCTCGCAAAAGACGCGGTGCTCGCCGCGATCGCCGCCGGCAAGCAAGTGGTCACCGCGAACAAGGCGCTGCTCGCCGAGTACGGCGCCGAGGTGTTCGCCGCGGCGGAGAAGGCCGGCGTCGACGTCTACTACGAAGCCGCCGTGTGCGGCGGCGTGCCGATCATTCGCGTGCTGCGCGAAGGGCTCGCGTCCGATCGCGTCGAGCAGCTGCACGGCATCGTCAACGGCACGTCGAACTACATCCTCTCGACGATGACCGAGACGCGGCGGCCGTTCGCCGAGATCCTTCGCGAAGCGCAGGAGCTCGGTTACGCCGAGGCAGATCCCACGCTCGACATCGGCGGCGGCGATGCCGCGCACAAGCTCGCGATCCTCATCAACCTCTGCTTCGGGATGCAGATCGACGTCCACGCGATTCCCACGGACGGCATCGACGTCGTCGAGTCGATCGATATCGAGTACGCGGAGAAGTTCGGCTACGTGATCAAGCCGCTCGTCTACGCGCGCGATCACGGCAGTGCCGTCGAAGCACGCGTCCATCCCGCGCTGATCCCCGCGAACTGGCTGCTCGCCGATGTCGGCGGTCCGAAGAACGCGGTCTACGTTCACAGCTACGCGCTCGGCCCGTCGCTGTACTACGGCGCGGGCGCCGGCATGCTGCCGACCGCGATGGCCGTCGTCTCGGACATGATCGAGATCGGCCGCAACATGTTCGCGCGCGCAGCCGGCGCCGCCGCACCGATCCGGCCCCGCCCCGTCGAGGTTCGCAAGCTGCTCGCCCCGCAGGATATCAAGACCCGCTACTACCTGCGCTTCGGCGTCCACGATCAGCCCGGCGTGCTCGGTCAGCTGATGACGATCCTCGGTGCGCACGGCGTCTCGATCGCGCAGGTCGTGCAAGACACGAGCGGCAAGGGCCCGGTCGCCGTTGTCGTGCTCACCCACGAAGCGCGCGAGGGCGCGGTTCGCGGCGCCCTCGCGGAGACCGACGCGCTCTCCGTGGTGCAGAGTCCCGCACGCGTGATCAGGATCGCCGGCTCATGAAACACGAGATCCGCGTCATCTTCGGCGACACCGATCAAATGGGCGTCGTCTACTACGCAAACTACCTGCGCTACTTCGAGAGCGCTCGCGCCGCCTACTGGCGCGACCTCGGCAAGAGCTACAAGGACCTCGTCGAGTGGGGCGTGGCGCTGCCGGTCGTCGAGGCGCACTGCAACTACAAGCGGCCCGCGTACTACGAGGACCTGCTCGTCCTCGACACCGACGTCAGCGAGGTGCGGGGCGCTTCACTGCGGTTCGCATATCGCGTGATGCGCGGGACCGACCTCCTCGCGGAGGGTCACACCCGGCACGCGGTGATCGGCAACGACGGGCGCCCCAAGGCGCTGCCGCCGATGCTCCGCGACGCGATTCCTCGCATCGTGGGTCACCAGGCCAAGTCGACCGTGTAGCGCGGGTTCTCGTTCGGCGCCTGCGTGTAGAACGCGTTCACGCGCACGCCGTCGACGACGACCGGATCCGACTTGTTGTTCGGAAGGCGCGCGGTCATCGCCTCGATCGCCTTGTCGCTGATGACGCCGCGCAACGTCTGCTCGAGCAGGATCCGCGCCTCGTCGAGCATCGACGCCCAGATCCCGATCTCGACCTGCTTGAGGTTTCGCTCCTCGTCGAGGTGGAGCGTCATCATCGCCTGCTTGCCCTTGCAGAGGCGGAGCTCCTTGGTCCCCTTCGAGCTCTTCGCGGCGCGCACCTCGCAGTCGGGCGTCAGCGCCTTGAGCTGGTTCGCGACCATGGGGGTGAGGGCAGGGCCGTGGCTCGGCTTGTCCCCGCTTTTACAACCAACCAACAGTAGGACGAGGGTGAGAAGAGTGCGGCTCATGAGTTGATGCATCATCGCGCGTTGATCGAGGACGCAGTAGGGGGTTGCACCCCCTAGACCCTGCGGCGTACACCTGCCGCATGCAAGACCGCAATCTGGCACTCGAAGTGGTCCGCATCACGGAGGCCGCAGCCCTCGCATCGGCGCGCCTCATGGGCCGCGGAGACCGCAAGCTAGCCGACCACGTGGCCGTCGAGGCCATGCGCCGCGCCTTCGATGCCATGGATATTCGCGGCACGGTCGTGATCGGTGAGGGCGAACGCGACGAAGCGCCCATGCTGTTCATCGGCGAGACCGTCGGCGCCGGCTGGAAGGACGGCAAGGACTCGCCAAAGGTCGACATCGCCGTCGACCCGCTCGAGGGCACGAATCTGTGCGCGACCGGCGCGCCGGATGCGATCAGCGTCATCGCGATCGCCGACGACGGCCAGTTCTTGAATGCCCCCGACACGTACATGCAAAAGATCGCGTGTGGCCCGGAGGCCCGCGGTCAGATCGATCTGCGCGAATCGCCGACCTGGAACCTCCAGCGCATCGCGAAGGCCAAGAACAAGAAGGTCGAGGACTGCACCGCGGTGATCCTCGATCGCGATCGCCACGCCGAGCTGATCGGCGAGGTCCGCCAGGCTGGCGCACGTATCCGCTTGATCGGCGACGGCGACGTCTCCGGCGCCGTGATGACGTGCAACCCCGAGTCGGGCATCGACGTCCTGTTCGGCACCGGTGGCGCGCCCGAAGGCGTGATCGCCGCGGCCGCGCTCAAGTGCGTCGGCGGCGATCTGCAAGGCCGCCTCCGCTTCCGCAGCGCCGAGGAGAAGGCGCGCGCCGAGCGCATGGGCGTCAAGGACGAGCACCGTATCTACGGGCTCGAGGACCTCGCGAAGGGCGACGTGATGTTCGCCGCGACGGGCGTCACCAAGGGCTACCTCCTCGACGGCGTGCGGTTCTTCGGCGACAGCGCGAAGACCGAGTCGATCGTGATGCGCAGCAAGTCGGGCACGGTCCGCGTGATCGCCTCGACGCATCACTTCAACACGAAGCCGAAGTACTCCTGGGCCACCGGCCTCGCAGAGCACTAGAGGTTGAACGACAGCTTCGTCGTCTTGTTGCGCGTGATCGTGACCGTGCGGCGCACCGGCTCTTTCGACGGGTGCTTGAACAGCAACGTGTACTTGCCGACGGGCATCTCCATGTCCGCGAACGGCGCCTGACCGATCTTGCGCGTGCCGATGTAGACATCGCTCCAGGGGATGGTGCGAACGCTGAGCTTGCCCATCTGCTTCCCGGGCGGTGGGCGCACCACGACGCGCTTCGAGAACGCCATCTCGAGCACGGTGTCGACGCCGTACGGCAAGTCGACCTCGCGCTTCTCGGGCTGCCAGCCCTCGAGCTCGATCTCGATCTCGTGCTTGCCCGCCGGTAGCGCGAGCTCCGCGGGCGCGGTGCGGGTCTGGTCGCCGACCTTCACCGTGCCGCCCGGCGGGCGCGTGTTGACCTTGAGGATCGTCGTACGATCGGCGGGTGCGTCGATGGTGATCGTCGGTGCGCGCTCGGCGGCGTCGGCGATCGCGATGTCCGCATCGACGCCTGCATCGGCTGCGACGACGATCGCCGCATCGGGCTTTGTCGCGGCGCGCTTCGACGGCGATTTCACGCACAGCACGATCGAGAAGCTCAGCATCGCGAGCGCGAACATCGAGCCGATCATGTAGAGGCGCTTCTTCGGCAACCGCCGGTGAAAGCCCATCGTCGTCTCCGCACCCGGCATCTGCGTCTGTGGACGCTTGAGCTCGGGCGCGACGCCCGGCGAACGCGGGATCGACTGGAACGCCTGCGCGCGCGTCGGGACGGCATTCTCATTCGGGACGAATGGCCGCTTCGAGCCGCTCTGCTGGATCGTCTCGCCTTCGAAGAACGAGTCCTGCGTGTCGTCGCCGACGTCGAGCGGCAGGTCGCGATCCGTCGTCTCGATCGCGGCGCGGTGATCCGGCGCGATCAGCGTTTGCTCGCTCATGCGCGCGACCGCGGGCTTCGGTGTCACCGCGCGTGGTGCGGGCGTGGTCGGGCGGTTGGCCGGCTTGCGTCCGTCGAACAGCGTCTCGGCGTCGAGCGTCTGCGAGTCCCGCACGATCGGCTGCTCGGCGGCGATCATCGTCTCGGAGTTGTCGTCGTCGTGCTCGACGATCTGCGACGCCGGTGCGAACCCCGTCTGCGGCGTCAGCGGCAAGATCCGCGATGCCTGCGTGCCCGGCGCGGCCATCGTGCCGTGCGCGACGCTCGTGCCGAATCCTTGCACGGGGATCGCGGTCTGCGGTCCAGTCGAGTCGGTGCGCGGGAACCGCGTGCGCACCCATTGCGCGAGCTGCATCGGACCGGCGAGCTCGGGCGATGCCTTGATGAACGCCTCGAGCGCGGTCGCGAGATCGGCCGCACTCGCGCGGCGCTCGCGCTTGGTCTCGAGCGCCCACATGATCGCCTTGCGCAGCGGCTCGGGCGTGCCGGGCGCGGCTTTGTCCAAGGGCGGCAGCTTGCCATCGCGGATCGCCCGCATCGCCTCGACCGGATCCCCGCGCGAGACGATCGTCTTTCCGGAGAGCAGCTCCCAGAGGACGATCGCGAGCGAGAACACGTCGCTGCGGCCATCGAGCGGCGCGGCGACCGTCTGCTCCGGCGACATATAGGCGTATTTGCCTTTGACCTGACCGGGCTGCGTGAGCTGATCGGAGTACGCGGCCGCCTTCGCGATACCGAAGTCGCACAGCTTCACGACGCCGTCGTACGAGACCATGATGTTCGCGGGCGAGATGTCGCGGTGCACGAGGCCGAGCGGCTTGCCCTGCGCGTTCGTCAGCTCGTGCGCGTAGTGCAGCGCGGTCGCGGCGTCGGCGCCGATGCGCGCGACCAAGGTCGGCGACAACCGCTCGCGCTCGTTGTCCAGCTTGAACGCCTGGCCGCTGTGGATGCCCTCGACGTACTCCATCGCGATGAAGTAGTCGTTGTCGACTTTGCCGAAGTCGTAGATGTGCACGACGTTCGGGTGAGAGAGCTGCGCCGCGAGCTTGGCCTCGGCGAGGAACATCTTCACGAAGTCAGGCGAGTCCGCCAGGTGCGGGAGGATGCGCTTGACGGCGACCCGGCGATCGAAGCCCTCGAGGCCGCGCTGCTGGGCCAGGAACACTTCGGCCATGCCGCCGCGCGCGATGCGCCGCAGCAACACGTACGAGCCGAACCGAATGCCGCCGTCGGCTGGCACAACGCGCATCATATACTGCCGTCGGTGCTGACAGTCGTGGGCACGTGGTTCCGCGTATTTCCGTTCGCGAAATACGGGCGAGTTGATCTAGGATGCGCCCATGCGAAGAGGGACCCGCGTGGCGGGATTCGCTTGTGTATTGGCCGCCTGTGTAGCTCCTTCAACGGAGCCGGCGGCTCCGCGCGTGGGCCTCGGTGGTGATTCGCCGCTCGTCGCAGCGTTCGAGCGCGTGTCGTACGACACCGGCATCCCGGCCGAGCTCCTCGCCACGCTCTCGTACGTCGAGACGCGCTTCGAGCACATCTCGCCCACGACGATGCACACGCACGGTCTCGAGACGTACGGCATCCTCGGCCTGCCGCGCGCCGATCTCGAAGCAGGCGCACGCCTCGCCGGCGTCACCGACGAAGCCGCGCGGACGGACACGCTCGCATCGCTACGCGCGGGCGCCGCACTCCTGCGCGCGAACGCGCCGGACGCGGTGTCACTCGATGACTTTCTCGTCACGCTCTCACCGCCGCTGCGATCGGAAGTCAGCACCATCCTCGCGCGTGGTCTCGATGGCCGCGACGCCGCGGGCCGTTCGATCGTCGTCGCTGCCCGCGGTGGCAAGCCCACGACGGGGTTCAACACCACGACGCAAGCGCTCGGCTACACCGGCGCCGAGTGGATCCCCGCCTCGACGGCGAACTACGCGGTCGGCAATCGCACGTCGATCACGAACGTCGTCGTGCACACGACGCAAGGCAGCTACAGCGGCACGCTCTCGTGGTTCAAGAACCCCGCCGCCGGCGTGTCGGCGCACTACGTCGTGCGCTCGTCGGATGGCCACATCGCGCAGATGGTCGACGAGAAGAACGTCGCGTGGCACGACAAGTGTTTCAACTCGACCACCATCGGCATCGAGCACGAAGGCTTCGTCGAGAAACCGGCGCAGTGGTACACGGAAGCGATGTACAGCGAGTCGGCGAAGCTGACCTCGTACCTCGCAGACAAGTACAACATCGAGAAAGCGCTCGGCCCGATCGTCGGGCACGGCGACGCGCCCGACTGCTCGACACACACGGATCCCGGCCCGGGCTGGGACTGGGCGCACTACATCAATCTCGTGAAGGTCGGCGGGCCGGGCTCGTTCTCGGCCGCCGACGTCCAGGTCGACGTCCCGCCGACGATGGTCTCGGGCGAGCGCGCCACCGTCACGGTGCGGATCACGAACAACGGGTCCTCGGCGTGGGACCTCGACATCACGCGGCTCGGCACGGCGCAGCCGCAAGACCGCACCTCGGAGCTGTTCGTCGACGGTGACTGGATCTCGCCGAACCGCGCCGCCGCCGTCGATACCCGCGTGCGCGCCGGTGAGACCGGCACGTTCACGTTCGACATCATCGCGCCGCAGGTCAAAGAGCCGACCGTCATCGACGAGGCATTCCAGCTCGTCGAAGAAGGCGTCATCTGGTTCGGCCCCGACGTTCACATCACGACGCAGGTCACACCTGATGGATCTTCCGGTGGCTGCTCGACGGCCAACGGTGGTTCTGGCGCGCTCGCATGTGGCATGTTCGCGCTCGGTGCGTTCTTACTTCGCCGCCGTCGTCCTCGTCGCTAGTTGCGACGGTTCGATCACGCTCGAGGTCGCGGGCGATCGCCCGATCCCGCGCGCGCTCGACGCGATCTGTGTCGGCATCGCCGACACGGACGAGGACGGTGGGCACCTCGGCCAGCTGTATCCGCTGGTCGGGGAGCTCGCATCGCTGCCGCAGACGCTGCGCGTCACGCCGGGCGGCGCGGGGAGCGCGTATCTGTGGGTGCGCGGCGATCGCGGGGGCGTGCCGGTCGCGTATTCGATCGCGCGGACGAGCTTCGACGGCGACGTACGCATCGCGCTCGACCGCTGTCCGATCGGTCGCTCCGGCGTGCCGTCGCCGATGGGCGCGGCCGTGGGGCCGGCTAGTGCGCGGCTCGTCGCCTCGCACGGCTCGGGAAACATCGTCGTCGCGCTCGGCGCGGAGGCGGTGGTGATCGACGCGCAGGGCTCGAAGGTCACGGCGGTCGCCGGGCCGCCCTTACCAGCTGGCAACGTCGTGGCCGCGATCGCGGCGGACATCGACGGTGATTGCGACGACGACATCATCGTCGCGACCGACGGCGACGCGCCGATCGTGTGGCGGCGCGATCACAAGAACTTCACGCTCGGCGCGCCGCTCTCGTCGGGTCCACAAGCCGCGCTCGCCGCGGCGGACATCGATCACGACGGAGATGTCGATCTCGTGACCGGCATCGGCGCGACGCTGTCGCTCTGGTACAACGACGGCGCCGGCAAGTTCACGCTCGACGACGAGGACCTCAGGGCCGGCGGCCGCGTCACCTCCGTGCGCGCCTTGGCGCTCGGCGACGTCAACACCGACGGCAATGCCGATCTCATCGTCGGGCAGGCAAAGGCGCCGATGACGGCGTGGCTCGGTGGAACGAACGGCCTGTTCGAGCCGAACGATGGCGTCGTGCCGCCGGCGCCGCTCGATGTCGCGTCGTTCGCGTTCGCGGATGCCGACGGGGATCCGGATCTCGACCCTGACCTCGCGGTCGCGGTGAAGGGCGCGCCGATGAAGCTCTACATCGATCGCGAGGGCCAGCTCGAGGATCAATCGTTCCCGCGGCTGCCACAGCCCGCGCCGATCGCCTCCGCGATCGCGTTCGCGTCGTGGGATGCCGGCCGCTGCGAGCCCGATGCGATGGTCGCGGGCGCCACAGAATCGTTCGCGCTACACGGCGAGCCCGACGCGTTCACGCGCGAGGAGACGCCGATGCTCGATGCAGCCTCGGATGTCGTGATGATCGATCTCGACGAGGACGGCGATCTCGATGCCGTGCTGGCGACCCCGGAGGGAGTGCGATGGCTCGCGCGATAATCTGTTTGCTACTCGCCGTCTCGTTTGCACACGCCGACTCGGCGCAGGACGCGCAGGCGATCGAGTCCTTCCTCGCGAAGGGCCAGACGCTGTTCAACGACCAGGAGTACTCGGCCGCGATCCAGGCGCTCTCGCCGGTCACGCGCGACGCCCGCGCGACCCGCGCCCAGCGCCTGCGCGCGCTGGAGATCGTGGCCCTCGCGCACTTCATCAAGCGTGACGAGGGCGCGGCGCGCGCCACGTTCGAGCGCATCCTCGATATCGATCCGGGCTATCAGCTACGCGACACCTCGGGCTCGCCGAAGATCCGCGCGTTCTTCGAGGAGCTCAAGAAGCAGCTGATCCCGAACTACGACCCCAACGCGGGCGCCGACCTCGAGCACGCGGCTCCAACCGCCGGCACCGCCGCGCGGCTCATCGAGCTCGAGGTCCGTGCCACACGTGGCAGCGAGCGCGTCTTCGAGATCATCGTCGCGACCCGCCGCCGCGGCGAGCTCGCGTACAAGACGATCGGCGCGCTGCCGCGTGGCGATGGCAAGTGGCGCGCACGCGTGACGCCTGCCGCGTCGTCGAAGGCCTATGTCCTCGAGTACTACGTCGAAGCGCGTGACGCCGGTGGCGCTCCGATCGCTCGCATCGCCGCGCCCGACACGCCGCTCGAGATCGCACTCACCTCCGGTGGCGCCGACGCGAAGCGCCCGTGGTACGGCCGCTGGTACGTGATCGGTGGTGCCGCCGTCGTCGCGGCCGGTATCACGGGACTCGCGATCGCGGCATCGAGTGGTCCGGGCCCCGGCACGCTGCCGCCCGGCTCCGTGACCGTCTCGCCGTGACACCGAGCCGCTGAAAGTTTTGTAGCGGCGAAGAAGCTTCGTCGCGCTGGGGTCAGCCGTTTCGTCCGGCGTTTGGCCGGTATCCGGACACTCCGGACAACGGCCCGTGCGCGTTCGAGCGCTTGCGACGGCACGACGCCCGCAACCCGGACGCCACGTGAACGACAACCGCGCGCCAAACCGAACTTCTGGTGGAGGAAACCGATGACCAACTTCCGTGATGATCAAACTTCGACGCTCGAGCCTGAAGGGCGCCGAACCGGCGTTGTCGTCGGCCTTCGATCGACGAGCGAATCGAAGACGCACTTGTTGCCCGCGGCGGAGCGCCGCTGGGTCGTGGGCTCCGGCCCGAGCTGCGACCTCGTCCTCGACGATCCGTACATCAGCGACATGCACTGCGTCCTCGAAAGGCGCACCGGTGGGTCGCTTGTCGTGCGCGACCGGCGCTCGCGCAACGGAACGCGCGTCGACGGAAACTTCGTCGAGGGTGCCGAGCTGCGCATTGGCTCGCAACTGACGATCGGACGCACCACGCTCGTCGCCGTGTCCGGACCGGGTGCGGCCGAGGAGAGCGCGCTCGTCGCGATGCGAGGACATGACCCGGCATTTCGCGCGACGATCGAGCAGGCGTTGCGCGCCGCGCAGACCGACTGCAACGTGCTGATCGTCGGCGAGACCGGCACGGGCAAGGACTTGCTCGCGCGCGTCATCCACGAGGGCTCGCGGCGCGGGTCAGGCCGGTACGTGCCGGTCAACTGCGGCGGCATTCCGCGCGAGCTCATCGGGTCGGAGCTGTTTGGTCACGAGCGCGGCGCGTTCACGGGCGCACACGTCGAGCGCGACGGCTACTTTGTCGAGGCGCACGGGGGCACGCTCTTTCTCGACGAGCTCGGCGAGCTGCCGCTCGAGCTCCAGCCCCACCTCTTGCGCGCGATCGAGACGCGGCAAGTCCGCCGCGTCGGCGGGACGAGCGAGCGCGGCGTCGACGTCCGCATCATCTCGGCGACGAATCGGCTCGAGGGCCTCGGCACCGACGCGTCGCGCCTTCGCGTCGACCTTTATCACCGCGTCGCGACCGTCGTGCTCGCGCTTCCGCCGCTACGCGAGCGCATGGGCGATCTCGTCGAGCTCGTCGAGCACATGCTCGAGACCTCGTCGATCGAGCACGGCACCAAGACCGTGTCCGAAGGCGCATGGAGAGCGCTCCTCGCGTACGCGTGGCCCGGCAACGTGCGCGAGCTCCGCCACGCCGTCTCGCGCGCGATCGCACTCGGCGGTGACGAGCTCGGCGTCGCCGACTTCTTCCCCGAGCTGCGCATCGGCCACAAGACGCCGCTGATCGGGCTCGACGAGCAGACGCTGCAGCCGTACCACGCGATGATGCGCGGCGCGATGGAGCAGGCGCTCTCGACGCACGGCTCGATCCGCGCGGCCGCCGAGTTCCTCGGCATTCCGAAGTCGACGTTCGCCGACCGCGCAAAGGCGCTGGGCCTGTTGCCGCGCCGCTTCGGTCCGCGGCTGAAGTGAGCTACGCGCCCTTCAGTGCGGCTGCGCGTTGGCGCAGGACGTACTGGAGGATGCCGCCGTGCACGATGTACTCGACCTCTTGCGGCGAGTCGATGCGCGCGATGACCTCGAACTTCTTCTCGACGCCCGGCGACGACGCGCGAACGGAGAGGCGCTTCTTCGGCGAGACGCCGCCCGCGATGCCTTCGATCGTGATCAACTCCGCGCCGGTGAGGCCATGCGTCTTCGCGTCCTCGCCCGGGATGAACTGCAGCGGCAGCACGCCCATACCGATCAGGTTCGAGCGATGGATGCGCTCGAACGACTTCGCGATCACGGCCTTCACGCCCAAGAGCAGCGTGCCCTTCGCAGCCCAGTCACGCGACGAGCCGGTCCCGTATTGCTCGCCCGCGATCACGATGAGGCCGACGCCGTCCTGCACGTAGCGCATCGCCGCGTCGTAGATCGCGATCTGCTCCGCTGCGCCACCGGTCTTCGGGAAGTAGTTCGTGAAGCCGCCCTCGACGCCCGTGAGCATGAGGTTCTTGAGCCGGATGTTCGCGAACGTGCCGCGCACCATCACCTCGTGATTGCCGCGACGCGCACCGTACTGGTTATAGTCGGCGCGCTTGACGCCATTCGCGTCGAGGTAGCGCGCGGCCGGCGAGTCCTTCGCGATGTTTCCGGCGGGCGAGATGTGATCGGTCGTGACCGAGTCACCGAGGATCGCGAGGATGCGTGCGCCACCGATGTCCGCGAGCGGCTTCGGCGTCGGGCCGAGGTCGTCGAAGAACGACGGCTTGCGGATGTACGTCGACTTGTCGTCCCACGCGAACGTGTCGCCCGCCGGGATCTGAAGCGCGCGCCAGTCGGCATCGCCGTCGAGGACGTGAGCGTAGCGCTCGACGAACTGCTCGCGCCGGATCGAGCTGCGCATCACGGCCGCGATCTCCTCGGAGGTCGGCCACAGGTCCTTGAGATAGACCGGCTTGCCGTCGCTGCCCGTGCCGATCGGATCGGTGTCGAGATCGGTGTTCATCGTGCCCGCGAGCGCGTACGCGACGACGAGCGGCGGCGACGCGAGATAGTTCGCGCGCACGGATGGATTGACGCGACCCTCGAAGTTGCGGTTGCCCGAGAGGACCGAGCACACGACGAGGTTGGCGTCCTTCACGCCCTCGACGACCGCATCGTGGAGCGGGCCGGAGTTACCGATGCACGTCGTGCAGCCGTACCCCGCGAGGTAGAAGCCGAGCGTCTCGAGGTCGTGCATCAGGCCGGCTTCGGTCAGGTAGTCGGTGACGACCTGCGAGCCCGGCGCGAGCGACGTCTTGACCCACGGCTTCGTCATCAGGCCCTTCGCGATCGCTTTGCGCGCGAGGAGGCCGGCGGCCATGAGCACCGACGGATTCGACGTGTTCGTGCAGCTCGTGATCGCGGCGATCACGACGGACCCGTGACCGATCGGGAACGTGCCCTTCTCCGTCGTGACTTCCTTCGTCACCGCGAGGTGGCCGGGCGCCACTTGACCGCCTTCGTTGGACCACGCCTCGAGCGCGGGCGCATCCGCGCCGCACTTGTCACCGAGGATGCCGGCGACGGCGCGGCGCCATGCGCGGCGCGACGTCGAGAGCGGCACGCGATCTTGTGGCCGCGCGGGACCGGCGATCGAAGGCACGATCGTTCCGAGCTCGAGCGAGAACTGGTCCGAGAAGCGGAGCTGCTTCGTCGGTTCGTGCCACAGGAGGTTCTCCTTGCAGTAGCGCTCCACGAGCTGCACGTGCTCGTCGGAGCGGCCGGTGAACCGGAGGTATGCGAGCGTCTCCGCATCGACCGGGAAGAATCCCATCGTCGCGCCGTACTCCGGCGCCATGTTCGCGATCGTCGCGCGGTCGGGGAGCGAGAGCGAGCTGAGGCCCGTGCCGTAGAACTCGACGAACTTGTCGACGACACCCTTCTTGCGCAGCTGCTCCGTCACCGTGAGCACGAGGTCCGTGGCCGTCGTGCCCGGCGGCAGCGAGCCGCGCAGCTCGAAGCCGATTACCTCGGGGATGAGCATCGCCATGGGCTGGCCGAGCATGACGGCTTCGGCCTCGATCCCGCCGACGCCCCAGCCGAACACGCCGAGGCCGTTGACCATGGTGGTGTGCGAGTCGGTGCCGACGAGCGAGTCGGGATATGCGACGCCGTCTTGCGTCCAGACCACGCGCGCGAGGTACTCGAGGTTGACCTGGTGACAGATGCCGGTGCCGGGCGGCACGACCTTCATGTTCGCGAAGGCCTGCTGTCCCCAGCGGAGGAACAGATAGCGCTCGTGGTTGCGCTGATACTCGAGCTCCACATTCCTGCGGAACGACGCGTTCGTGCCGTACTCGTCGATCTGGACGGAGTGATCGATGACGAGGTCGGCCGCGTTGAGCGGATTGATCGCGTTGCCGGGCAGGCCGAGCTTGACGAACGCGTCGCGCATCGCCGCGAGGTCGCAGACCGCGGGGACGCCGGTGAAGTCTTGCATCAGCACGCGCGCGGGGCGCAGTTGCACCTCGTGCTCGACCCGCTGCTTCGGATTCCAGCTGGCGACGGCCTGGACATCGGCCGGACGCACGGTCTTGTTGTCCTCGTAGCGCAGCAAGTTCTCTAGCAGGATGCGCAGGGAATAGGGCAGGGTCTCGACATCACCGACCTTGCTCTTCACGAGCGCGTCGAGCCGGTAGAGCCCGACCTTGTTGGTGCCGACCGTGATGTTCGCTTTGCTGCCGAAGCTGTTCGTCATATCGATCCCTCTGAGGCCGCGAATCTAGCAGGTACACTGTTGGCTGTGCCGTTGGTCGCCGATGAAGATCAAGTGGCGACCATTGCGGCTGCGCTGGCTGCGGCTCCCGTGGTCGCATTCGACCTCGAGTTTCTCTCGCAGGACCGGCTGACGCCGACGCTGTGCCTCGTGCAAGTGGCCTGGTCGCAACAGTCGTTGGATGCCGAGGAAGGCCCAAACGTCGCACTCGTCGATCCGCTCGCCGTCGACGTCGGTCCGATCGTGAAGGCGCTCGCCGCGCACACGTGCGCGATCGTTCATGCGGGCAGGCAGGATCTCGCACTGCTCGCGGCGCGGTTCGGCGTGACGATGCCGCACATCCTCGACACGCAGGTGATGGCCGCGTTCGCGGGTGTCGGCGATCAGGTCGGGTTCGCGACGCTCGCGAACGAGCTGCTCGGAACGTCGCTCGGCAAGGAGCTGCAATGGACCGACTGGGGACGGCGCCCGCTCAGTGACGCGCAGATCGCGTATGCGGACTCCGACGTGCGTCACTTGCCCGCGATCTACGCGCAGCTCGCGAAGCGACTCGGCCCGCGGCTCGCGTGGGCACGCGCCGAGAGCGCGCTCGTCGCGGCGGATGCGTATGCCGCCACGCAGGTGACGCCCGAGACCGCGTGGCGTCAGGTCGGCGGCGTGCGCGGCCTCGATGCCGCAGCGCTCGCGAGGGTGGCGGCGCTCGCGGCGTGGCGACAGCGCACCGCGATCGAGCTCGACCGGCCGCTCGGCCAGGTGCTCAACGACAAGGTCCTCGTCGACATCGTGCGCCTGAAGCCCGACGACGAGGACGCACTTCGCTCGATGAAAGGCATCTCGCCGATCGCTCGCAAGCGCGCGGGTGAGATCCTGTCCGCGCTCGAAGCGCCGGCATCGATCGGTGTCGAGCCGCCGCCGCTCTCGCGCGCCGCGAGCACTCGCGCGCAGCGCTGGGCCGAGATGCTGCTCGCGATCGTGCAGCTCGTGGCAGAGCAGACCGGCGTCGCGGCGCGCCTGTTGGCGACCCGCGCGGATGCCGAGGAGCTCGCGCGTGTCGTCGACGAACGCGGCCTCGACGCCGCGCAGTCACTCCCCGCGCTCGCGACGTGGCGCCGCGACGTCCTCGGGCTCGCGTGGCTCGGCTGGCTCGGCGGCACGCACGCGCTCGTTGGCGATGCGACGAAGGCGACCGGCCTCGCGCTCGTTCCCCTCGGGAGCTACGACCAGCCGACCCAGAAGTAGAGCAGCGCGTGAAAATTGCGATCGCGGTGCGCTTGCTCGATCTGCGCGTGCACCGGCGCCTTGTCCTTCGCATCGCCCTTCACGCCCGGCCACGGATCGATCATCACGAGGTCTTCGTCGCCCATCGCGTCGAGGCGATCGATCGTGAGGCCGACCGCGTGTGACGCGACCGCGTCGTCGGGAGAGTCCTTGCCGGCAGAGCCCGGAATCGGGTGCAGCTTCTTGTAGTTCGTGGGGAGCATCGCGCCGCGATAGCCACGGCCTGCTTTCACCCAGTCGAGGATCGTCTGCGTCGGCGTCGATACGCGACGGCACTGCAGGCGGTAGCCGAGCTGATGCAGCGACGACACGCGCATCGCGAACCAGCGCTGCACCTTCTCGAGGGTGCCGCCTTCGCGCGACGTGTTGAGCTCGTGAAACATGGCCTCTTGAATGCCCGGCGCGTACGCACCGGCGCAGTACGCGATGCGCCGCAGGAGGTAGGCCGTCGCCGCCCCCGGGCACGCATTCATCGTGTGGAAGACGGGCACGAGGAACCGGGCATCTTCCGGTTTCTGCAGCACCACTTCTTCGCGGGACACGACGTTCAGCTCCACGAGTGACCGTCAGGGTAACCGAGCGCGATGTGAATTGGATCTCTGGCGGACATTGAATCGATGGTGTTCGCCCAGCGGTGTCGCTTGGTTACCCCTGCGGAACGTTCTTAATACCCGGCTGCTCGGGCGGCCCTTCCTCTTGGATACGTTGACACTGTGTCAGGCTTCTAGTACTGACACAGTGTCAGGTTATGCCACGCCGTCCCGACCTTGCCCGACGAGCCGAGCTCGCGAACGCCGCGTTCGAGATCCTGCGCGCGCGCGGGATGTCGACGTCGATGCGCGAGCTCGCCGAGGCCCTCGGCGTGAAGCGGCCGACCCTGTACTTCTACTTTCCCGATCTCAATGCGGTGTTCGAGACCGTGCTCGAGCAGACGTATCGCGCGCTCGCCGCGTCGGTGATCGCGCGGACGCAGGAGCTCTCGCATCCGCTCGATCGCCTGCGGGCCATTGCCACCGCCACGATCGAGTTTCATCGCGAGCGACCGCAGCTGATCGGCGGCCTCTTGCAGCTGTGGGCCGTCGGCGGCGGCGACGTCAATCGGATCCTCGAGCGCGAGCGCAAGATCGTGATCGGTGCGCGCGATGCGCTCGTCGCGGATCTGCGCGCGGGCATTGCGCGCAAGGAAGTGCGGCGGTGCGATCCGGCCCGCATCGTCGATCTCGTGCTCGCCGTTGTCGACGGCGTGCTCGTCCATCACGTGCTCGGCATCGCGCGCCCCGACGATGTCGTGCTCGAGCTCTCAGAACGCATCATCGAACCGCTGCGCATGCCCAAGAAGAAGAGGAAGTCATGAACGGATCAACGCCTCGTCGCCCGCTGTTCGTCGCACGCCTTCGCGGAACCCAGGCCGAGATGGGCGCGCAGCACGGCCGCCTCGTCGCCGACGACGCCGTGCGCTTGTACGAGTTCTACAAGACGATGCCGGAGCGCACGCTCGCCGGCGACATGCCGAGGCCCGCGAAGCTCGCCGTCCGTGCGATCGCGAATGCGTGGCAAGCGCGGCTCGCACGCGAGCGTCCGCCCGAGCTCGCGGCGCGCACACGCGCGTTCGTCGACGCGGTTCGCGAAGTGATGCCGCGGCACGATGCCAAGGGCGCTGCGCTCACGCTCGCAACCATGGACTCGATGCAGAACTGCGTCTCGGTGGTCGCACGCGCGCAGCTCGGCCCATTCTCGCGCCCACTGATGGCGCGCGCCGTCGCGGCCGCCGTGCCCGCGTGCTCGACGCTGATCGCGTGGGGGCGCACGACCGAGGACGGCGAGCTGTTGTTCGGCCGCAACTTCGACTTTCCCGGCGTCGGCGTCTGGGACGCGGCACCCGCATTCGTCGTCTGCGTGCCCGACCAAGGCCAGCGCTACGGCTTCTTCACCACGCGCGGTGCGGACACGCCGGTCGTCACCGTCGTCAACGAAGCGGGATTGATCCTCGCGCCACACACGCGGTGGCACCGCGGCATCACCTGGGGCGGCGCGATGATCGTCGACCTCGTCCACGACATCGCACGCCGCGCCGAGACCCTCGCAGATGCGATCGCGATCGCGAAGGAGAAGCGCGCGTCGTCGAGCTGGGGTATCGCGATCGGCAGCGCGCGCGAGAAGTCAGGCTGTGTCGTCGAGCTTGCCGGTCCGCACGCCGACGTCGTGCGCCCGCGCCCGGGATCCGAGTACATCGCGTGCACGAACCGCTATCGCACCGAGACGCTGCAGGCCGGCGAGCTCTCGGGCAGCGCGGCGTGGGCGATCCACTCGGACCGCCGCGAGGCGCGGCTGCGCCAGCTCGTCGACACGCGCGAGCGCGCACTCACCGCGCGCGACATCGCCGGCTTCCTCGGCGATCGCCGCGACGTCAACGCACCCGAGCGCGTACGTCACCTCGGCGCGATCCTCGCGCAGCCGCTCAACGTGCACTGCGTCGTCGCGAAGCCCGGCGCGCGCGAAGCGTGGCTCGGTGTCGATCGCGCACCGTCGTGCGAAGGCGCATGGGCACACGTCGCGTGGCAGTGGGAAGGCGCGCGAGGTGGCTGGGAGCCCGACTCCGTTACGGCGCCCGGCTTCACCACCACGCCGCTGCCGGACTTCGTCGCGCCGCACGACGAGGCGACGCGTCACGTGCGCGACGCCGTGCGCGCGTACGAAGGCTCGCACGACGTCGCCGCGACGAAGGCCGCGATCGACAAGGCGATCGCGGTCTGCCCCGATGACCCGTCGCTGCGCCTCGCCGCCGCGTGGCTCGCCGTCGAGTCGGGCACGCCCGATCGCGCGCTCGTTCACGTGCATGCGGGCCTCGCGACCGAGACCGAGCCGTACCGCCGCGGGCAGCTCTTGCTCTGGGGCGCACGCGCCGCGAACAAGATGGATCCCGCGCTCGCGCGGCGGTGGCGAGATGATCTCTCACGGTTGTCGGGTGAAGGCGTCGACGAGCTTCGCGCCCACGCGCGGCGCCGGCACGACGGACGGCCGCGCGCGAATCTGATGATGGTCGACGCGTACTGAGTTACGATGCCAGGCGGGTGGAGTACCTCCAGGCATCGCTGTTGACCGTGGGCGGCATCGTGCTGATCGCATGGGTCGCGCTCGCGAAGCGAGTCACGCCCGCGCAGCTCGACTCGGTCCTGCCGATGCAGGGCTTGCTCGCAATCGCGCTGCTCGTGACCGGCGGCTCGTACCTCATCAAGGGCCCGCTGCGCATCCTCCAGGGACCACCGCTGCTCGTCGTCGCGTTCGCCGGCATCAGCTACGGCGCGGTCGCCGCGGGCGCATGCCTCGCATTTCCCAGGCAGACACCGAAACCGTTACAGGTGCTCGTCGGTGCGTTTTCGGTCGTCGCTGGTACGCTCGTTCTCCTGTTGCAACTCCGCGTCATCAAGCCAATCTGAGGTCACGATGGAAATTCTGTTCGCGCTCGTGCTCATCGCTGCTGGCATTCTCGGCGCATCTAGTTTGATCGTCGCGAAGAAGCCCAACGCGGCGCGCATCATCGATTCGCTGCTTCCGTTCCAGGCGCTGATCGGCGCGGGCGCGCTCGTGCTCGCGATCATCAACCTCCTGCGCTGGGGCCCGTTGGCGCTGCTCGAGACCACGAAGGCTACCCCGTTCATGGGCGCGGCGATGCTCGGCGGCGTGCTCGCGGGCATCCTGCTCGGCTTCATGTTCGCCATCCCGCTGATGGGTCGCCTCGGCGCTGGCCAGCAGCGCGCCGCGGAGCTCGCCGAAAATCTCGCGCCGTGGCAGATGCTGATCGGCCTCGTCGCGGCGGCGGCGGGCGTGCTGTTGCTCCTCTTCCGTTCGGGCATCTTGCCGCCGAACTTCCCGAACAACTTCGGCTTCTGAGCTAGCGCGCGCCGTAGTTGTGCTCGGATCGCTCTTCGTTGCGATCCGTCGCAGGCGCAGGCTCCGGTGACAACGCGCTGATCCGCGCACGCGTCGCGTCGTCGAGCACGACATCGATCGCCGCGAGCGTCGGCGTCAGTTGCTCGACCGAGCGCCCGCCGATCAGCACGCTCGTGACCGCCGGATGCGACGCGACCCACGCAACCGCGAGCGTCGCCGGATGGTGACCGAGCTCCTTCGCGAGCTCCGCGAACCGTTCGGCGATCTCGAGGTACGCCGGGTTGCCGTAGCGCACCTGATACATCTTGTTGTCGCGCACGCGGCCCGAGTCAGGCGTGCGGTTCGTTCCGTACTTGCCGGTGAACAGGCCGCCGCCCGTCGGTGAATACGGGATCACGCCGACGTGTAGCGACCGCGCCATCGGCAAGATCTCGACCTCGACCTGCCGCTTCACGAGGTTGTACATCGGCTGTACGGCGACGAGCGGCGCGAAGCTCCGCGCCTCCGCGATGCCGAGCGCGTGTGCGATCTGCCACGCGGCGAAGTTCGAGCACGCGGGATAGAGGATCTTGCCGGCGCGCACGAGATCGTCGACGGCGCGCAGGGTCTCGCCGAGATCGGTGACGTCGTCGAAGCGGTGCAGATAGAACAGATCGATGCGGTCGGTCGCGAGCCGTCTGAGCGACGCCTCGACCGCGCGCACGAGGTGGTAGCGCGACGAGCCGCGTGCATTCGGGTCCTTGCTCGTCGGGAAATACGCCTTCGTAGCGAGGATGATGTCGTCGCGATCACCCGCGATCAGGCGGCCGACGATCTCTTCGGAGCGGCCGTCGTTGTAGACGTCGGCCGTATCGACGAGGTTGATCCCCTTGTCGCGCGCGGCGCGATAGATGCGTGCCGCGGTCGCCTCGTCGGCGTCGCCGCCCCACGCCATCGCGCCGAGCGAGATGCGGGAGACCTTGACGCCGGTGCGCCCGAGCAGCTTCACGGAAGACCTGACTTCAACGGGCGAACGCGGCTTCGATCCGCGAGAGCGCCTTCTCCTCGGTGCCCGACACTTTGCCGAAGCCGAGGATGCCGCCCGCGGACGTCGCGACCATCTTCGCGAACCCGACGATCTGGTTCTTGAGGAGACGGTTCTGCTCGTCGTTGAGCTGCGCGGCGAGGGCCTTGATGTAGCCCTCCCACGCGTCGAACAGCTCGTCGGCCGGCTTCTTCGCGAGCCAGGTCGTGAGCAGCTCGAGGCCGTCCGTCCCTGGCTCGAGACCCTTGCCGTGCGCGCCCTGAAGAATGGCGTTGCGTTCGCTGTCCTGGATCGAGCCATCGGCCCAGGCGACGAAGATCAGCGGGACCAGCGAGAGCGCGGCGATCGTGTTCGCGCGAAGCCCGAGTGACACGAGCTTGTCGAGCACGGCCTCGTCGGTCATGCCCGACGCCTTGCGCAGCTCTTCGCGCGTCTGCTGGCCCTCCAGCTTTGATTTCATGGCCGCGAGCTTTTGCTTGTTCTCTTGTTCGAAGAACTGATTTTCCAGCGCGCGTCCGCGCTCCTCGAGCGAGTTATCGGCCATTGCGTGACTCCTGGTTAAACGGTGCAGACCATACAACGCGTCGGCCCGTGTTGTAAGGTCGCCACGTGAATGTGCGCCGGCGTATGCGACGTCGCCAGCATCGGCGCGGGATGTCGCTATGGTTGGTCCCGATTGCGATTCTGGGCGGTATCGCGCTGATCGGATTCGCGACGTTCTACCTGTTCGACCACAACCTGACGGGCGGCAGCACGCACCCGCACGCCGAGGGCGTGACGAGCTACACGTACTTCGAGCCGAACTTGATCGCGGACGCGATGGCAGGCCTCGCCGGCATGACGGCTGCGGTGCTCGGCATCGTGATCACCGTCGTCTCGCTCCTCGTGCAGCTGACCTCGGAGCGCTACACCGGCGTCGCGCAGATGTTCCTTCGCGACCGCACGAACGTGTTCGTGATGTCGTACTACGTCGTGACGTGCGTCGTCGGCGTGTTCGCGAGCCTCTCGCTGCATCCCGAGTTCGTCCCGCGCGCGACGGTCGTCGCGATCCTAAGCGCGACGGTGTTCGGCCTCGTGATCATGCTGCCGTACTTCATGTACGTGTTCCGGTTCCTCGCGCCGACGAACCTCGTCGAGCGCATCCAGCGCGACGCGGTCGCCGACGTGCGCGCGGCTGCGACGGAGCGCGATACCGAAGCGATCACGATGGGGCAGGCGCCCGCGATCGCCGCGCTCGAGGAGCTCACCGACATCACGTCCAACTCGATCGGCGGTAAGGACAAGATCATCGCGAGCCGCGCGGTCGATGCGATCCGCGACTTTGTCGTCGCGTACCTCGAGGTCAAGAATCAGGCGCAGAAGCAGTGGTTCACGATCGGCGCGGAGATTCGCGACAACCCGGACTTCGTCGCGATGGATCCCGAGTCACTGCGTGACCTCGAGGCCGATCACACGTGGCTCGAATGGAAAGCGCTGCGTCAGTACCTCGGTATCTACGCCGAGGCGCAGGGCGACATGCCCGACATCAACTATCTGATCGCGATCGACACGCGCTACGTCGGCGAGGCCGCCCTCGCGAAGAACGATCGCAACGTCGTCGATCTCGCGTTCCGGTTCATGAACAGCTACCTGCGCGCGGCGCTCAACGCGCGGGCTGTCCGGACGGCGTACAACGTGCTCAACCAGTACCGTCTGCTCGTCGAGAGCATGATCAAGAGCGGCGCCAACGACCTCGCGATCGAGGGCGTGCGGCACATGATCTATTACGGCCGCACGAGCTATGACATGCAGCTTGGCTTCGTCACCGAGACGGTCGCATACGACGTCTCCGCGATCTGCGAGTTCGCGCACGCACACGACCGCAAGCTCGACCTCGACGAGAAGATGCTCGCGATGTTCCTCGAGCTCGATCAGCCGCTGCGCCTCAAGCGGCAAGAGGCTGGCCTGCAGGGCATTCGCAAGGCGCAGATCAAGCTCGCTTGCTACTACCTCACCGCGGGCGCCGAGGATCGCGCGAAGAAGATCGCCAACGACATGGCCGGCGAGGACCGCGAACGGCTCGCCGCGATCCGCGAGCAGCTCGCGAAGGTCGAGTCGAAAGAGTTCTGGGAGATCATCGACCGCGGTCGTAACTTCGAGTACATGCCGCCGCGCCAGAAGGACCAGATGGAGCGCTTCTTCGGCATGCTGCCGTGACGCTAGCGTAAGCCGGCCGCGAGCGCGGACCGATATTCGTGCGCCGCGTGCGTGATCCGCGCGAGCTCCTCGAGCAACGGCCCGGGCTGCGCAAACGTACCCAGCACGACCAGTTCCTCGGGCACGTCGTCGATCATCACGTGGCAACCACCGCCCAGCGCGCGCAAGAAGCCTTCGCGAGAGATGCCGGTCTGCCGGCCACCGAGCGTTCCCGAATGCGCGAGCCACACGCGACCACGCTCGTCGCGCACGAATCGCGCACGTGGCTTCGCCGAACCGGGCGCGAGCGCCAGGTTCAGCTGAATGCTCGGCCACAAGTTGCGGCGCGCGACGGGATCGCCCGGACCGAGCGCGTTACGAAACCGATTCGGCAAGCGATGCGCGACCAGCCAGACATCGAGCGGCGCGAGAAAGTACGAATCGAACGAGCCCTCGTGCAGGCGCACCTTCGCGCGCTTCGCACCGTACTCCCGAAATATCCGGACGAGCTCCCGGTTCGCGCTCGCGTGCTCCGTTCGTGTCTGGAGCGCGAAGAACTGCTTCACGAACGATGTGTAGCGCAGACCGATGTAAGGTGCCCGCATGCGCAAGCGCTGGCTCGTGGTCGTGGCTCTGGTCGTCGTGTGGTGGTGGCGCCGTGGTGGTGACGAGGCAAGTCATCCGCATCGCCCGCAAGCCGCGGTGATCTCGGATGGCTTCGCACTGCTCGCCGACAAGCACGTCGTCGAGTTCGATCGCGAGGGCAACAAGCAGCGCGAGATGCCGCTGCGGCTCGATCAGGGCAACGTGCGGTTCGCCGGCACGCGCGAGGGGACGGCGGTCGGCTGGCAAGACGGCAAACGAATGAAGCTCGCGATCCTCGACTCCGACGGCAATCCGAACGTTGACTCGACGTGGGGCAAAAACGTCAAGCAGCTGTGCGAGGGCGCGGCGACGAACGAGCACCGGTTCGGCATCGGCTGGCTCGAGTCCGACGGCATGGTCTGGTTCGTCCACGGTCCGATGGACCGCATGGCAGGCGACGTCATCGAGGCGGTCGACGCCCCGACGAAGGCCTCGTGGTGCGCCATCGCATCGGCGGAGCAGAACATCGCGCTGCTCTGGCGCGAAGGCGCACGGATCCTCATGAACTTCTGTACGAAGAAGGAGTGCACCTCGCTCGTCGTGAAGGTGCCGATCGATACCAAGGACACGTTGCTCGGCTTTGGCTGCGTGCGCGACAGCTGCCTGTTCGCGACGCGCGACAAGCACGGCACGACGAAGCTGCACCGCGTGACCGAGAAGGGCCGCACGATCGTGAAGGCGCTCGAGCACGCGCGCCCGGACTCGGCGGTCTCGATCGTCGGGGCCGGCGACCGCGCGTTCGCGATCGCGTACGTCTCGACCGACAACAACGCGACGATCCAGCGCGTCGCCGTGGACGGCACGTTCACGAACGTGTGGCACTTTGACGGCGCGCCGACACCGAGCCTCGCGTGGTCCGGCGGCAAGCTGTTCGTCGCGACGCCCTCGCGCTCCGCGTGGGTGCTCGCGATGCCGCGCTAGTACGCGATGCCTTCTTTGATCCGCGCCCGCTTGCAGCGCGTGACGCGCGTGTAGCCGACGATCGCCGAGATGCCGTAGATCAGGCCGACGCCGGCGGCGACGGGGATCGCGATGTGATCGACGTCCTTCATCTCGAGGGACGCGTAGGTCGCAAATGCGATCGCGCCGGCAACGGCGACGGTGTCGACACCAGGAGGAAACGCCGTCGTGGTGCATTTCTCCGCGCCGTGCTCGGCCACCGACCGGGTGCCGATGATCGAGCAGCCGGAGAGCGCGAGCGCGAGACACAACCTCCGCATGACCCGATGTTTACCAAAGGCGGCTAAGCTTCGCCCGTGACTACGCCACTCGTCATCCTCGGCTGCGGCTACGTCGGGTCGCACATCGCGCGTGCGGCGCTCGCAGCAGGGCGCCCCGTGCGCGTCTGCCGCCGCTCGACCGGTAAGATCGCGGCTCTCGGCGAGCTCGGGGCGCAGATCAAGTACCTCGATGCCTCGCAGCCCAAGCAGCTGACCCAGGTACTCGCGAGCTCGCAGGGCGGCACGGCGGTCTACGCGATGTCGCGCGTCGGCGGTCCGCCGGGTCACATCATCCGCGCCGCGCTGCAGGCGGCGTACGGCGGCGGCATCTCGACGTTCGTCTATCTGTCGTCGAGCGGGCTCTATGGCGACGGTCCCGACGACGAGACCTGGATCGACGAGGAGACGCCCGTCGTGCACGGCGATCAGGAGATGGCGCACGTGCTCTCCGACGAGCGCGAGCTCGAGATTTGCTCGTTCGATCGCGTGCGCACGATCGCGCTGCGCCTCGCGCCCGTCTACGGGCCGGGCAAGGGCGTGCGCGAGCGCTTGAAGAAGGGCGAGTACCGCCTGCTGGACGACGGCCAGCACGCGATCTCGCGGATCCACATCGACGACGTCGCGCGCGTGGTGTTCGCCGCCGAAGAGAAGGCGCCGCCGAAGTCGACGTACCTCGTCGCCGACGACGAGCCCACGACGCAGCTCGCGTACGCGACGTGGCTGTGTGATCGCATGGGCCTGCCGCTGCCGGAGAAGCGCTCGATGTTCGAGCCCGGTGGCCGCAAGGTCAGCTTTCGCAATCGCCGCATCCGCAACGCCAAGCTGAAACGCGAGCTGGAGATCGAGCTCGCGTACCCGACGTTCCGCGAAGGCGAAGCGATGATCGAAGCCGCGATCTCCGAGTAACGAAGCGGGCGACAGCTCCCGTATCGATCTCGCTGACATCGCGCGATCGCGCGCTGGGCAGGCGGATCTGCGTTGACAGACTCGCGCCGATTGGCTATCTAGATTTCCGAATGAACGTTCGTTCGAGAAATGCAGCGCCGGTTCGGGTCGGGTTTGGACCCCACCTCGACGGAGCGAGGCATGCGATTCTCGAATTTATGAACGAAGTTTCGAAGCGTAAACGGGTGGTTCCGAAACGCCGCGGACGTCCCATCGTGGACGACAAGCGCCGCCGCCTGTTCGACGCGGCGCTCGAGATGTTCGCGGGGCGCGGCTTCCACGGGGTCGCGGTTCCCGAGGTCGCAGCGGCGGCGGGCGTCGGGACGGGCACGCTCTACCACTACTTCGCGAACAAGCAGGAGCTCGTCAACGAGCTGTATCGCGACTGCAAGCTCCGGCTGCGTTCGCACCTGCTCGACGGGCTCCAGGATCCGGATCTCGACATGGCCGGCGCGGGGGAGGCGTGGTTCTTCGAGCTGTGGCGCCGCCTCGCCGTGTACGCGCGCGAGATGCCGCACGAGTTCCGGTTCCTCGAGATGCAGGATCACGTCGAGTACCTCGACGCCGAGAGCCGGCAGATCGAGCTGTCGACGCTGGTGCCGATGTTCATGGTCGCGAAGCGCGTGCACGATCGCGTCGGTGGCCCGCGGGTCGACGTCGTGATCGCGCTGATGTTCGGCGCGTTCGTCGGCCTCGTGAAAGCCGGGCGTCTCGGCTACATCGCGCTCGACGACAAGAGCCTCGAGGATGCCGGCAAGGTCGTGTGGCGCATGTTCGAGCCCGAGACCACGGCGGCGGTGAAGAAGAAGTAGATGGTGAATCGTGGGTGATCATCGTGGGTGGCTGCGTCACGCGTCCGACGTGCGCGTACTCGGGTTCGCGACCATGCACGTCGCGATCGCGCTTGCCGTCGTCGCGTGCGTCCGCGATGGCATGTCGATCCCGCTCGTCGCGGCGTGGTGCGTACCGGCGCTCGCGGCGTCCGCGTTCATCCAGCTGATCTCCACGCACAACGCGATGCACACGCCCGTGTTCTGGAACAAGCGCGCGAACCGCGCGTGGCAGTGCGTGCTCTCGCTGTGCATCGGCTATCCGGTCTCGGTCTACGTGCCGGTCCACAACCTCTCGCATCACCTCGGGCTGCAGACGCCGAAGGACATCCTGCGCACGACGGAAGTGCGGCACCGCTGGAACCTCTGGAACCTCGTGCACCACATGGCGATGGGCACGGTGCATCTCCATCTGTTGCACTTCGCGTACTGCGCGGAGATGCGGAAGTCGCGCCCGCGCTGGTTCACGCAGGTGTGCTGGGAAGCAGCCGCGGTCGTGGCGTTCTTCGCGACGATCATCGCGCTCGCCGGACCGTGGGCGCTCGTGCTCGTGTGGGGCCCGAACATCATCGGGCAGCTGCTGATGGTCGGCTTCGGCTACGTGCAGCACGACGGCTGCGATCACGAGAGCGAGTACAACCACTCGCGGAACTTCCTGTCGCCGGCGTTCAACTGGTTCATCATGGACAACGGCTATCACTCGGCGCATCACTGCAAGCCGGCGCTCCACTGGTCCAAGGGCAAGGCGGCGCACGTCGCCGAGGTCGTGCCCAACATGCACCCCGCGCTCGACGAGAGATCGCTCGTCGGCTACATGTGGCGCACGTTCGTGTATCCGGGCCGCCGGCTGCGCTTCGACGGTAAGCCCGTCGAGCTGCCGCCGCAGCGCGCCCGCCGCGAGCTGTGGACCCCGAGCGCGATCGCGAGTGGCACCTCGAGCGGAGCGGTCGAAGGATGAAGTCTGCCACGAGCATCGCGATCCTCGGTGGCGGCGCCTCGGGCCTGACACTCGCGCGTACGCTGACGGACCTCGGGTTCGATCGCGTTGTCGTGTTCGAGCGCGACGTGCAGGTCGGTGGCAAGTCGTGCACGGTCGACCTCGACGGGCGCCCGCATGATCTCGGCGCGACGATGGGCGTGCCGATCGACTACAAGCACGTTCTCTCGGCCTCGCGCGAGGCTGGCATCGAGACGCAGCCATTCCCGCTCGAGGAGCACTGGTCGCTGCAGACGGGTACGACGCGCCGGCTCAATCGCACGCGCGAATTGCCGCGCGTGGTCGCACAAGCGATGAAGTACACGCGCGTGCACGCGCGAGCGGGCGCGGCGCCGTGGCAACAGTTCGTCGACGAGCACGGCCTCCACGACGCGAGCAAGCGCATGCTCTGCTACCGCACCGGCTACGGCTACGGCTTCGACGACGAAGTGCCCGCGCTGATGTACGCGAACCTCGTCAAGCCGCAGACGCTCGTCGGGCTGGCCACCGGTTCGCCGTTCATGTGGCGCGGCGGCACGCAACCGATCTGGCAGCGCCTCGCGCAGCGCTTGCCGTGCGAGATCCGCACGAGCACGGCGATCACGCACATCACGCGCGACGGGCAGGGCGCCGTCGTGCACACGCGTGGCAAGGCCGAGCGCTTCGACCGGATCGCGATCACATGCGATCCAGGCCAGCTGCTCTCGGTGCTCGATGCGTCGCCGGCGGAGCACCAGTGGTTCTCGAGCATCCGCACGTATCCGTACTCGACGATCGCGTGTGAGGTCGAAGGCGTCACGCCCGGCCGCGCATCGGTCGGCTACATCGACGAGAACATGACGCGCGAGCGTATGGGGCACCCGATGGCGTGGGTGAAGCGCTACGCGGATCGCAACATCTTCGTGTTTCACCTGTTCGCGCCGGACGCGATCACCGACGACGAGCTCGCGCGGCGCATCGGCGATGACATGCGCAGGCTCGGCGGCCGGCTCGTGAACGTTCGCGCGGCGCGGCGCTGGCGATTCTTCCCGCACTTCACGAGCGCGTTCATGGCCGGCGGCGGGCTCGCCGCGATCGATCGCTGGCAAGGCCAACACGCGACGTACCTCGTCGGCGAAGCGCTGTCGTTCTCGACGATGGCGCGTGTCACCGAGCACGCGACCCACATGGCGCATCGGATCGCGCGCGTGCCGATGCCGGTCGCGCTGAGGCAGGCGTCGTGATCTCGCTGCAGGAGGTCCGCGACAGGGGCTGGATCGTCGTCGGTGACGACGTCTACGACATCACCGCGTGGGCGGAGAAGCATCCGGGCGGCCGCGAGATCCTGCAGCTGCGCGGCGGCGACGCGACGTTTCCGCTGATCAACGCGCACGGCATTCGCGGCGAGCTACCGCGGCTACCGAAGAAGCTGGTCGTCGGCAAGATCGATGCGGCGACGCTGAAGCCGGTCGATCGCGATCTCCGCGCGGTCTGGCAGTCGTTCCGCGAGCGCGGCCTCTTTCAATACAAGAAGTGGTGGTTCCTCCTCGATCTGCTGCGCGGTCTCGGCTTCTTCGTCGTTGGCTGGCTCGTGATGGACACAGCACCGGTGGCCGCGTTCTTCGCGCTGTTTGTCGGTCGCCTCAACGTCATGTGGTGGGTCCACGACGCGTGCCACGACTCGGTGTTCACCGACCGCGCGACGGCGAAGCGCTGGGCCGAGATGATGTCGATCCTCTTCGTCGGCACGTCGGTGCTCGACTACCAGTACGTCGTGCATCGCATGCACCACGGCTTCACGAACACGATCGGCGCGGACCAGGCGATCGATACCGGTCCCGTCGTCTGGCACAACATGATGCGCGCACGCACGAGCGACACGTTCGTGCCGATGCAGTCGCTGTTCTGGTTCCTCGTCGTGCTGCCGCTGACGCTGCCGTACTTCATCATCATCGGGACGCGCCACGCGATCGCGAACAAGAAGTACTGGACCCTCGCGGGCGTTGCGCTGCGCTGGGCGCTCGGCCTGTTCGCGTTCTGGGATCACCTGTTCGTGTTTCTTGGCTCCGGCATGGCGGCCGCGTACATCCTCGGGCTCACCGCGTCGCTCAATCACTTTCACCGTCCGATGGCGCCGCATAGCGATTGGAACTTCGCGCGCTCCGTCACCTGCGTGACGCAGAACCTCGGCGCGACGAACCGGATCTCGGCGTGGCTGCTCGGCGGCCTGTCGTTTCACATCGAGCATCACTTCTTCGCGACGATGCCGCGCCGCAACTACCGCAAGGTCGCGCGCGAGATCAAAGCGTTCTGCGTGCGCAACGGGCTCGCCTACCAGAGCGTGTCGTTGCCCGACGCGGTCCGCGCGCTCTGGCACAAGCTCCGCCATCCCTTCGACGACAACGCGCCACCGTCGCGCCCCAGCATGGACAGCACCAATGTTTCGTGGCGTTGATGTCATTCCTGCATCGGTGATCGCGGCGGGCACGGCGCTCGCGGCGGTGCCGTTTGCCGTCGAGCTCTCGGCCGGAACGCTCGCGTTCCTGTGGCTGGTCTCGACGGTGATGCGCAGCATCGCGCCCGTGCACCAGCATTGCCACGCGCACTACGCGGTGTTTCGCAACCCGCCGCTCGACGCTGCATACGACACGGTGCTGATGCTCGCCGCCGGCAACACGACCGCGGTCTGGGAGCTCCAGCACGTGCGCGGTCACCACCAGTCGTACCTCGAGCGCGTCGATGATCCCGCAAACAACCATCGGTTCGGCGAGAGCCGGCTCGTGTTCACGGTCCTCGGCGACGCGATGTCGACGCTCGATTCGTGGCGCATCTCTCGCGGATACCCGCGGCAGCGCGTGCGGCTCGTCTACCAGTCCCTCGTGCAGCTCGGCGCGCTCGCATGCGCGTTCGCCATCGATGCGCGGCTCGCGCTCCTGTTCGTCGTCGTGCCGTGGCTGCTGCTGCGCTGGGCGGTGTTCTGGTTCAGCCACGCGCAGCATCACGACGTGCCGATGGCGGACGTCTACAGCGGCTCGGTCACGCACTTCGGGCTGACGAACCGCTTCTATCTCAACGTCGGTCACCACACCGCGCATCACGAGAAGCCGACGCTGCACTGGTCGCTGCTCCCCGTCCGCACCGCGCAGATCTTGGAAAGGATCCCACCCGCATGCTTGCGCTGACGCTCCGCACGTTCGATCGCATCACCGAGCTCCCGGTCCGGCGCGCACTCGCGGCCGCCGACATCGAGATCGACGGTCATCGCCCGTGGGACATCCGCGTGCACGATCCGGCGTTCTTCCTACGCATGATGTCAAACCCCGCGTTCCAGATCGGCCAGACGTACATGGACGGGATGTGGGACTGCGACGCGATCGACGAGCTGCTCTTCCGGCTCATCGCCTCCGGCGTCGGTGCGCAGCACGAGAAGGGCGGGGTGTTTTACCTCCGCAACGCGTTGGCGCGCATCCGCAACATGCAGTCACGCGCGCGCGCCGGCGAGGTCGCGCTCGCGCACTACGATCTCGACCTCGACCTGTATCGCGGCATGCTCGACGAGACGCTGACGTACACGTGCGCGTACTGGGACGCGCCCGGCGCGACGCTCGCCGATGCGCAGCGCGCGAAGCTCCGCCTGATCTGCGACAAGCTCGAGCTAAAACCGGGGCAGACGCTCCTCGATATCGGCTGCGGCTTCGGTGGCCTCGCCGCCTTCGCCACCGAGCACTACGGCGTGCAGACGCTCGGCATCACGAACTCGCAGCAGCACTGCACCGTCGCGCGCACGCTCTATCCGCACCTCGAATTCGCGCGCATGGACTATCGCGAGCTGCCGGCGCTCGGCCGCCGGTTCGATGCCGTCGCGTCCGTCGAGATGATCGAGGCCGTCGGCCCGAAGAACTTCACGACGTACTTCGACGTCGTCGACGCGTGTCTCGCGCCCGGCGGCGGCTTCTTGCTCCAGTCGTTCATCTCGCCGGCGTCGCGCTACGTCTGCAACGAGTGGTTCGATCGCTACATCTTCCCGAACGGCGTCGTGCCGTCGTTCCCGCAGCTGCATGCCGCCACACAGGCTACGTTTGGCGCACCCGCCGACGTTCACGAGCTCGGCCTTCACTATCCGTCGACGCTGCTCGCGTGGGATCGCAACCTCCGCGCGACGTGGCCTCGGCTGCGCTCTCGCAACGACGAACGCTTCCGCCGCATGTGGCACTTCTATCTCACCAGTCTCGCCGGCGTGTTCCGCGCCGAAGATCTCCGCCTGTGTCAGGTCCTCTATCGCAAATAGCGCGACCCAACACCACCGGACTCTTTCGCTACAACCTCGACCTCGCTCCGACGCTGGTAACAACCGGCGCGGTAGTGCTTGGCCTGTTGGGGTTCGCGATCGATCACGTGTGGCTCTGGATCATCGTGCCGCTCTCGTTCGCCGGTCGCCTCCCGGCGCCGGCGCACCAGCACGCGCAGGGTCACCTGACGATCTTCCGTCATCGGATCGCGAACGCGGTCTACGACGTGATCCTCTCGCTCGCGTCGGGCCACACGACCGCGGTCTGGGAGCTCCAGCATTCGCTGGGCCACCACCTCGACTACCTCGACGCGCGTCGCGACGTCGCCGGCTCCGAACGCTTTCTCCGTCGCGGCCCGACGCTGGTGCGCCGCCTCGTCTTCATGGTCGCGGCCGATGCGCTGACGATTCCCGACGGCTATCGCATCGCGGCGCGCTACCCGGCGAAGCGCCGGCGCCTGCAGCGGCGGCTGACGGTTCAGCTCGCGATCCAGCTCGCTCTCTACGCGCTGATGCTCGCCATCGATCCGGTCGTCGCGCTCGCCGCGTTCATCCTCCCGAACGTCGTGCTGCGCTGGCTCGTCGGCTGGGTCGCGTTCCAGCAGCACGACGGTGCGCCGTCGACGAACACCTACGACGGCTCGCTGAACCACTTCGGCTTTCTCTCGCGCTTGCTGCTCAACGTTGGCCATCACACGGCGCATCACGAGAAGCCGACCCTGCACTGGTCGCTGTTGCCGACGCGCACCGCCGCGATCATCGATCGCATCCCGCCGGCGCTGCTCGTCGGGACGCCGGATGCCGGCTGGGGCAGCGTGTTGCCTAGCGGCCGACGCGACCCGGAGCGAGTGGCTTGAACCGCATGATGTGAAACGGCGGCTTCGTCGCGTCGGTGCCGTTGAGCGGCTTCGAGCGATGGAGCTGGTTGACGACGATGTAGTAGTTGCCGTCGGGCGCGTAGCTGAATGCGTCGATCCACGACAGCTCGGGGCCGCGCGCGAGCACGCGGTACGTGCGGTCGGTCCCGATCATGCCGAGCGCGTTGTTCGCGAGGTCGCCGAGATAGATGTTGCCGGCCGTGTCGATCGAGATGCCGTCGGTGATCGGACGGTCTGCATAGAATTCGGGCACGGGCGTGCCGGCTCGCAGCTCGCTCGTCTTCACGCGATACAGCTTCGTGCCGTGCATCGCGCCGAAGTAGAGCCACTCGTCCTTGGCGTCGAGCGCGATCGGGTTGATGCCGACGTGCGCGTCGATCTTCTTGCCGTCGATCACGAGATCGATCGTCCCGGCGACGACACTCGCGTCGCCCTCGAGGACGCGCTTCGCCGTGTTCGTGCCGAGATCGACGACGATGATCGCGGCGTTCTTGCCGTTCGCCGGATCCGCGATGTAGACGAAGTCGTGCGTGCGATCCACGGCGAGGTCGTTCAAGAACGCATCGTCGGGCGAGACACTCGTGAGATCGACCGTGCGCTCGACGGTGTTCGCCGTCGGGCTCCATGACACCAGCTTGCGCGCGGTCTTGTTGCGCATGCCGTTGTCGAGCATCCAGACGAGGCCCGTCTCGTCGGCGCGAATCCCGAGCACGCTGTCGACGGCCTTCGCCGCGAACGGCTCGGTCTTGCCGTCGCGCACCTGCACGACCGGATGCGGCGGCTCGTAGAACTGGTGCTGGCTGACAAACATCCAGCCCTCGCGCGTCATCGCGATGTTGCCGGGCCCGACCGCGAGCTCGACGGCGGTCGTGACCTTCACGAGCGGTTGATCGGGTGTGCCGGCGGGTGGCGTGGACTTGCCGCTGCACGCGAAGGCGAAGAGTAAAAATACAGGTGCGACCAGTAACCGGACACGTACAGGTGCGACCAGTAACCGGACACGTGCAGGTGCGACCAGTAACCGGACACGTGCAGGTGCGACCAGTAACCGGACACGTGCAGGTGCGACCCGTAACCGGACAGGTACAGGTGCGACCAATAACCGGACACGTACACGTGTCACCGGACAGGGACGCGCGTTACGCCGGAGCGATGACGTCGTTTGCGAGGTCATGCGAGCAGCCCTTGGTGTGCATCGCGCAGCTTCGCGAGCTCCGCGAGCCCACGCCCGCGCGCCGTCCCGATCGGCTCGTCCGCGCCGACCTCGACGCGAACCTCGTAGTAGCTCTTCAGCTTCGGCTCGGTACCGCTCGGCCGCATGATCACGCGGCGACCACCGGCGAGCTTGAACACGAGCACGTCGGAGGGCGGCAGGCCGCCTTCGCCTTTGGACAGATCGACGACCTGCTCGATCGCGATGGCCGCGAGCTCCTTCGGCGGCGACGCGCGGAACCGCGTCATCGCGGCCTTGATCTGCGCGATGCCCTCGCTGCCCGGCTTCGTCAGCGAGACCTGCTCGGTCACGAACAGGCCGACCTTGCGATAGATATCGTCGAGGTGATCGAGCACGGACTTGCCACGCTTGCGGTTCCACGCCGCGAGCTCGGCGAAGATCACCGCCGCCGAGACGCCGTCCTTGTCACGCACGAGCGGACCGACGCTGTAGCCGAGCGCTTCCTCGTAGCCCATCACGAAGCGGCCGTGATGCTCGCGCTCGTACTCCATCGCCGCGTTGCCGATCCACTTGAAGCCCGTCAGCGTCTCGCGATAGTCCGCGCCCGCTTGCTTCGCGAGGAAGCCGAGGAGCTGCGACGAGACGATCGTCGTCGCGACCATGCGCTTGTCCTTCGCGGTGACCTCGAGCAAGTAGTCCGCGAGCAGGACGCCGATCTGATCGCCGGAGAGCACCTTGTAGCCCGCACCCTCGGGAACCGCGCAGCACAGGCGGTCTGCGTCCGGATCGTTCGCGAGGACGAGGTCGGCCTTCTTGGCGGCCGCGAGGGCGAGGACGCGATCCATCGCGCCTTTCTCCTCGGGATTCGGGAACGCCACCGTCGGGAACTCCGCGTCGGGCTCGCGCTGCGACGGCTCGGTGTGGCACTGCGGAAAGCCCGCGCGCTTGAGCGCCCCTTCGACCGACAGCGCGCCGACACCATGCAGCGGCGTGTACGCGATGACGAGCGCGCGCCCGTCGACATCGGCACTCGCGCGCAAGCCGACGACCTTGTCGAGATACGCGTCGTGCAGTGACTCGTCGAGATCGATCACCGCACCGCTTCCGCGAAGCTCGTCGAGCGACGGCATCGGCAGCTGATCGCTGCGTCCGATCTTCAGGATCGCGGCGGCGATCCCGATGTCGTGTGGCGGGATGATCTGCGCCCCGTTGCCCCAGTAGACCTTGTAGCCGTTGTACGCGGGCGGGTTGTGACTCGCGGTGACCATCACGCCGGCGCACGCGCGCTTGTCGACGACGGCCCACGCGGTGGTCGGCGTCGGCCACGGGCGATGCGCGAGATACACCCGGATGCCCATGCCGGCGAGCACGCGCGCGGTGTCCTCGGAGAACACGCGCGAGTTGCGGCGTGCGTCGTGGCCGATCACCACACCGAGCCGCTTCGCGTCGGGCACGTTCGCGAGGAGGTACGCGCCGAGCCCGGCACTGACCTTGCGCACGAGCACGCGATTCATCCGCTGCGGCCCCGCGCCGAGGATGCCGCGCAGACCCGCCGTGCCGAACTCGAGGGCGCCGGTGAAGCGCTCGGTCAGCTCCTTCGTCGCGTTCACGTCCCCACCGTCGACGGCGGCGAGCAGCGCACGGAGCTCCTCGGCGGTGGACGGATCCGGATCTTCTTCGAGCCAGGCGGCAGCAACGTCACGCATCGGCGCGACTATGCCGCGTTTATGACCTAAATAGCGCGCGCCCGCGTGAGCTACGGGCTAGGTCTTCGCCTTGGTCGGCGCGGGCGCCGCAGCCGCAGGGCCCGCCGCGTCGGCTTGCTTCTTCTTCATCTTCTCGATGAGGCCCGCGAAGCCGTCCTTGGCGATGACCTTGTTGAACATCGTGCGGTAGTTCTCGATCAGGCCAACACCGTCGGTCTTGACGTCGAACGCGCGCAGCTTGGTGCCGTCCTTCACGAGGACGTAGACGACCTCGATCGAGTACGGGCGGCCCTTGCGCTGCGTGTTGACCTTCGTCGTCACGACAACGTTGCCGTCCTTGTCGGTCGCCTCGCTCACGTACTCGACGGTGTACGAGAGGTTCGCGCGTAGACCACGCACGTAGTTCGCCTCGATCAGCTCGCGGAGCAGCGTCACGAACTGCGTCTGCTGCTCCTTCGAGAGCTTCGCCCACTGATCGACCATGGCGCGCTTGCCGAGCTGATCGATGTCGAGGAAGCCGCGCACGCTCGCGGTGACCTTCGCGGCCAGCTCCTTCTCTTCCTTGCTACCGGCGGCGACCTTGGTCTTGAGCTGGCTCGAGATCGTGTCGTTGGCCTGTTTGACCGCCGTGGTCCCTGGACCCGGGGCGGCAAGGGCTGGCACGGCGAACACCGAGAACATCAGAAATACGAGCTTTCGCAGCATGGGCTCCTCTACGGACGGCGGCCACCGGCCCGGAATTCACCAGCGGCTCGTCCGAGCCTTACCACGGCGACGTTCCATTGGAAGACCGCCTGGGCCCACCTTGCGCGCATCTGGAACCACGCGATGTACGCATCAGCGAGGTCCTTTGCTTCTGCCGTGCCGATCGCATCTGCCTGGAGAACCGACGCGAGCCACGTCCGTGCCGCTCTGACACCCTCATCGGCCGCTGCGACTTTGTCGCGCGCGGCGACCGCTTCGGAGAGCGCGGTCTCGGCGTCGTAGAGCGCTCCCGCACTCGCGAGCTCGCTCTGCGCGCGCGCCTTGTGCGCCTCCGCGCGGGCCTTGTCGACGCGCGCCTTCACGTTCCACGGCTCGAGTTGCCACTGCAGCGCGAGCACGAGTCCGACGCCCGTGCGGTTGAATGGATCGTTCGCGTACGCGTTCGGCGGATCATCCGCGCCCTGCGCACGCGCGATCACCGCGCTGCCGACCAGCGCGATATCGGGGAAGTAGTAGCTCGTCGCCTGCGCTGCGAGCGCGTTGTACGCGGAGGCGCCTTGCTTGGCGGCGACGGCTTGCGGGCGCGCGTCGCCGGTCGCGGCCTTCGGCAGGTCGCGGGTGACCGCGGCGAGCGGCGTGTCGTCGACATCCGCTTCGCTGACACCGGTGACGGCGCGCAGACCCGCGATCGCCTGGCGTTCGCCTTGCGTGGCATCGGCGCGCTGGACCTTCGCTTCGGCGAGCAGGATCGCGACGCGCTGGCGATCCTGGATCGAGACCGCGTCCTTGCCGGTGCGCTCGTCGAACTTCGCGATAGCTTTTCCGATCTCCTCGATGCCGTCATCGAGCATGAAGCCGAGCTCGCGCGCGAGCTTGGTGCCCCAGTACGCGCGGGCGGCGTCGACGGCCGTGTCACCCGCGGCTTCGTCGGCGAGTGCACGCTGCGCACCGAGCCCGGCGCGCGCCGCGTTACGAGCGTGCGAGATCTTGCCGAACGTGTAGAGCGGCTGCGTGATCTCGAGCTGTCCACCACCGAACAGGCCTTGGAAGTCGAACGCGAAGTTCTCGGGTCCGGTCCGCGTACAGTCGGGATTCAAGCAGTCGATGTCCGGACTGATCGTTCCGAACGCGGTCGCCTTCACACGAGGCAAGCGCGCCGCATCCGCTTCGTCGACGCGGGCGGCGGCCATCGCGGAGTCGCCATCGGCGACGCGCACGCGCGGGCTCGCGACCGCTTTCGCGATCGCCTGCTCGAGGGTCATCTTGGTTGGTGCCGCACTGGCAGACGACCCCAGCACGAGGAGCGCAACAACAGACAGGCGCATGGCCTGGGTTGTACCCCAGTGGGATCACGCGGCGCGCAGGATGACGCGCGTGATCTCGAGCGGCGCGAGGACCCGCACGGGCGGGCCCCAGTAGCCGCAGCCGCGCGAGACGTAGAGCTGCGTCGCCTGGTGCTGATAGCGGCCGGCGAGCAACCCGCCTTGCTGCAGCTTGACGATGTAGTGCCACGGCCAGATCTGACCGCCGTGCGTGTGGCCGGAGAGCTGGAGGTCGACGCCGTGCAGCGCCGCGCGCTTGACCTGCCTCGGCTGGTGCGCGAGCAACACGAGCGCGCGGTTCGGATCGCGGCCGAGCGTTGCCGCCGCGAGATCTTCCTTGTGCTTGCCGGTCGCGTTGTGGTCCTCGACGCCGGCGAGCTCGAAGCTCGCGTTGGCGTCACCGATCACGACGCGCTCGTTGCGCAGGTAGCGAACGCCGAGCGTCGAGATCTGCGTGACCCACGGCTCGACGCCCGAGTAGTACTCGTGGTTGCCGGTGACCGCGAACACGCCGTGTTTCGCGCGGAGGCCCGCGAGCGGCGCGATCTCTTCGTGCAGGTCGGCGACCTTGCCGTCGACGAAGTCGCCGGTGAGCGCGACGAGATCGGGCGAGAGCTTGTTCGCCTTGTCGACGACGCGCTGGACGAAGTGTCGATCGATCGTCAGCCCGACGTGCAGGTCGGTGAGCTGTACGATCGTGAAGCCGTCGAGCGCCTTCGGCAGCTTCGGCAGCGTGATCTCGACATCCACGACCTCGTGCTCGCCACGCGCTTCGATCATGCCTCTCGCCACGCTAGCACCCGCCACCGCGGCCGCCGTGCCACCGGTGACCCTTGCCAGAAAACGCCGTCGCGACAGATCGGGCGCGATCGGCTGCTTCTTCGCGATGCGCTTGTAGATGGCAATGGCGAGCAAGCCCGCGTCGAGCGCGATCAGCACGACAAACGAAAGTCCGGCGAATGCCATCCAAGGCATCGAGACCCAGCTCATCGCCGACGCGACGCCCGCGTCCACGTTGCGCAGCGCCGTCGTGAGTGGGATCGAGATCCACAAGACCACCATCGCCACCGCGATGATGCGGCGCCAGCGAACGGGCATCTCCGTGCGCCGCGTGTAGCGGTGCCACACGTAATAGTGAATCGCGCCCGAGATCGCGGCCGAGAGCATCAGGCGAAACACGAGCGACAAGCTGACCCACCTTAGCAGCAGTTGCCGTGCGCGGAGGAACGGGCAAGATGTCTGTATGAACGCTCCGCTGGTCCTCTACGACGGCACGTGCGGCCTCTGCGCGAAGTCCGTGCGGTGGATCCTGCGCCACGAGGGCGATCACGATCTGCGCTTCGCGCCGCTGCAGGGCGAGACAGCGCAGGCGCTGCGCGCGCAGTTCCCGAACATCCCCGAGAACCTCGACTCGGTCGTCTTCATCGACGGCGAGCGCGCGCATCTGCGGAGCAAAGCGTTTCTTCATATGTCGCGTCACTTCCGCGCACCGTGGCGGTGGCTGCATGCGCTGCGCTGGTTTCCGGGGTTCATCCTCGATCTCGGGTATCGCGTGGTCGCGGCGTTGCGCTATCGCATGTTCGGGCGCGTCGACAGCTGCGAGCTGCCGTCGCCCGCGAACCGCGCGCGCTTCATGCCTTGAGGCTGACGACTTCCGTCGGCAAGCCGCCCTTCGGCCGCAACGTGACGAGCGGCTCGGGCGTGACGTGTGTGGCGAGTGGACGCAGCTTCGCGCGTTGCACCATCGTCGCGAGACAGAGCTGCGCTTCCATCAGCGCGAAGTGCGCGCCGATACAGACGCGTGGTCCGGCGCCGAACGGCAGGTAGTGGTGGCGCGGGCGCGCCTTCTTCGCGTCGGGCAACATGCGCTCGGGCTTGAACGCGAGCGGCGACGGGAAGTAGTCGGCGCGGCGGTGAATGCCGCGGATGTAGATCATCAGGGTCGAGCCCTCGGGGATCGTGTGCCCGCCGATCGAGACCTCGCGCAGCGCCTGGCGGCCCGTCATGTACGCGGGCGGATGGAGCCGCATCGCCTCTTCGATCGTCGCGAGCGTCCACGGCATGCGCGGCAGATCGTCGACGGTGATCGTCCGATCGCCGAGCACTTCCGCGATCTCTTGCTCGACGCGCGCGAGCGCCGCGGGATTGCGGCCGAGCTCGTACCACGCCCACGTCAGCGCGTTCGCCGTCGTCTCGTGGCCGGCGAGCAAGAGGGTCATCACCTCGTCACGCACCTGCTTGTCGGTGAAGCCCGTGCCGTCTTGCTCGTCGCGAGCGAGGAGCAGCATCGACAGCACGTCGCCGCGATCCGTGCCGAGGCGCCGGCCGTCGGCGATCATGCGATAGACGATCTCGTCGAGCATCCCGACCGCCTTGCGCATGCGGCGGTGGCGCGGCAGCGGCCACTTGTAGCCCAGCTGGATCGGCGAGGTCAGATTTGCGAGCTGCGCGCGCATCGCCATCTCGAGCGCCTCGGCGACGACGCGCGCATCGCCGCGGACGTCCGCGCCGAACAGCGTCTTGCCCGCGATCGCGAGCGTCATCTCCATCATCTCGTTGGCGAGATCGATCCGCGCGCCCGGCTTCCAGCCTCGGATCTGCGCGAGCGTCTCGGCGACCATCACGTCGCCGTACGTCGCCGTGCGTTTCGGGGCGAACGCGGGCGCGAGCAGCTTCCTGTGCCGCTTGTGGACGTCGAATTCCGCCGTCAGGAGGCCGTTGCCGAGCAGCGGCTCCATGAACCGCAGACCGGCGGACTTCTTGAACGCATCGGCCTCGGTGACGAACACCTGATGGGCGAGGTCTGCGTCGGTGATCGTGTAGACCGGGATCGGGCCGAGGGCCATCCGTGCGATCGGCCCGAGCCGCTGCGCGCGGTCCTGGAGCCCGAGGCGGTCCTTGCGGAAGTCGAGCAGGTTGCCGAGCAGCGGCAGCCCCGGGAGCGAGGGGATCGAGCTGACGATTTTTCGAGGAAGTACGAAAGGACTGGAGGACGTCGCCATTCTGGAACTAGAATGCGAGCGTTTACTCACATTAACAACTCGCGTTTGGTCGCGACTGTTGAGGTCCCTCCATGCATCGCCAAGTCAAGACGACGCCCCGGAAACGTCCCCGCCAGGAACGCAGCAAGGTCACCGTGGACACGATCCTCGCGGCGACTGCTCGGGTTCTTGTCAAGAAGGGCTTCGACGGTCTGACCACAAACGCGGTTGCCGAGGCCGCCGGCGTCTCCATCGGATCCCTCTATCAATACTTCCCGTCGAAGGAGGCGCTCGTCGCCGCCCTCATCGAGCAGCACATCGAGGAGATGAACTCCGAGATCTTGAACGAGCTCACGCGCGTCGCGCAGCTGCCGATGTCTCAGGCGGTGCGCGCCGTCATCGAGCTGACGATCAAGGCGCACGCGGTCAACCCCGAGCTCCACAAGATCCTCACCGAACAGGTACCGCGGGTCGGCCGGCTCGCGCGTTTGATCGAAGCCGATAACATCAGCCGGCGCATGGTCGCGGGCATCCTCTCCGCGCGCAAAGACGAGCTCGCGGTCGTCGATGTCGACACGGCCGCGTTTCTGCTCTGCACGTCGATCGAAGCGATCGTCCATCGCGCGGCGCTGCTCGCCCCCGAGCGCCTGCGCGACCCGCGGCTGATCGACGAGGCGACCGCGATGGTGACGCGCTACCTCGGCATCGCCGACGGCTGAGCGGCCACTACTTGAAGCAGTGCGCGTAGGCACTGCCGTACGCCGAGATCGACCACACCCAGTTCGGGCTCGCATAGGTGATATCGGCGCCCTGATTCATCTCTTGGATGTGTCCACCGATGCCCGTGAGGCCACACGCAACGCCACCATCATTCTGAGCGAGCACGCTCGAGACATTGTTGGGCGTGCCGTTCCCCCAGGCTCCACCACCGAGATCGACGTCGAGATCGACGCAGGTGGAGTAGGCCCGCACGTTGCTGCCCGCCGGCAACACACCGCCCATCGTATGGGTGCCGTTGCTGTTGCGCTGGACGTTCACGGTCGTGTTGAACCCGGAGAACGCGGCAGTCCCGTAGTTCCAGATACCCCCGAGGAAACAGCGCCGCTTCGAAGTCCCTGCGGGGATGACGTCGACCGGATCTGTCGAGTGCCACGCGCGAGAGATGATGCGATTGGTCTTGTTCGGGATGCACACGGTACGAGCGCCGATCCCACTACCGAACGGATTCAGCATCTGGAGCACCCAGCGCGTGCCCGACACGAAGACCTGCGCGCCCGCCGGGTAGTTCGACGATCCCTCGGACAGGCTGCCTTTGATGCCCGCGAGGAAGCAGGTCATATCGGCAGCCGCGCCGAGATCCTTCCTGCAGTCGCGAAACGAGCAAGACACGGTGTTCGTCGTCTGCGTTTGATAGAACGGCGAGAGCCCGGTCCAGGTCACGGCCTGTTCCGTCTCGTCGAGCTCGGCGTCGCCGTCCGCGACGTCGTCTTGCGCAGCGTCCTCGAGGCAGGCGGAGGTGGAGAGAGAGAGGAGTGAGAGGAGGGAGAGCGTGATTGTTGTTTTCATCGCTCGTGTAGAGCCCGGCACGCGGAGAGCGTGATGCGTAAATCTTCTCGAACGAGCCGGTGACCGGCTTGATCGCGAAGACTTGCTCGCGCATGTTCCGGCGCATGCGTTTGCTCGTGACCGTGGTGGGCTTGGTGCTGACGGCTTGCCCGAAGAAGACGCCCGACGGCCCCAAGCCTTTTGCGGGTGTTGGCTGTCCCGCGGCGAGCGGCGTGTTCGTCGCGTCCTATCTCGCGCCCGAGGAAGGTACGAAGGGGCAGGGGCACACCGGCTGGGTCTTGCCACTCCACGACAAGACGGTGGACACGCTCGATGGCGTCGCCGAATACGCGAAGATCGACACCGCCGCCGCGCAAGCAGCGGGCGTGCCCGCGCCGCCGTCGTCGCTGTGGCTGATGTTGCCGAACCAGGCGCCGTGTCGCCTGACGTTTGGCAGCTACTACGCGGCCGCGATCGACGCACCGACGAAGAACATCGCGTACGGCATCGAGCTCTCCGGTTGCGCGCCGCCGTCGAACGCGCAGCTCGAGACCGCGATCGCGCTCGCATCGAACGAGTCGCCGGGCCAGTGCTCGGTGATCGCGCCGAAGTCGGTCGGCGTGCGCGTCGGCACGACGGGCCAGGACGGCAAGTGGCAGCGGCCGGTGAGCGAGAAGGCGATCCCCGCCGTGATCGCACCACTCGTGCCGCAGAAGGAGTGCACGGCGCCCGCGTGCGAGAAGCTGTGGTCGATCGGTCAGGTCGAGCTCGGCGGCAAGCCGGTCGCGTGGGCCGGCGCGGTGAACTGGCTCGTGACATCCGGCGCCGCGGCGTGCGACTGGAAGGCCGAGACGTGGAGCGGCGTGTTCATCGCCGGTCCCGACGGTGAGCCGAAGCAGGTCACCGAGGCGCAGGAACAACCGCTGCCGCTGTTCGCCGTGCTCGCCGACGGTGGCGGCGCGAAGGTCGTGATCGTCGCCGGTCCCGGCGAATACACCGCGTACGACTACGCGAACGGCGCGGCCACGGTCGGCCGTCACCTGGTGTGGCTACGCCCACACCCGGACTCGTTTGCGGATCTCGCGCAGCTCGGACCCGAGTGCCCGTGATGCATCACCGCCAAGATGCAGTGATACCGGGTACATGTGGGTGCGCGTTTCGATCTCACCGGGCACCCGCGCGCGCGCAAATTCCGCTCATTTTCCGTGGTCTGAAATACGAGTCGAATCGGCGTCAATAAATCGCGAGCCTTCCATCGGGGATCTGTGGAGGCCGGTTTGGTGCTCCGCGTGCAATGTCAGCGGCCCGAACATGGGTCGATCCTCCACGCTGGCGCGCCTGGCACTCGAGACCGGTGGTGCACACGCGCAAATCGAAGAGGCCCTCCTCGGGCCCCTCGACTTCCCGACGACTGTGGGATACCGGCGCTTCCTCTGCATCTTCTACGGCTTCCAGGCACCGCTCGAGTCGGCGCTCACGATGACGCCCGGGATCGATCTCGACTTCGTCGCCATGCGCGCAAAGGCCGGGCGAATCGCGTCGGACTTGCTCTCGCTCGGGCTCACGCGCCACGAGCATCACTTGCTCGCGCGCCGTCAGGAGATCGGTCCGTTCGAGAACGTCGCGCAAGCCGCCGGTTGGATGTACTCGACCGAGCGACTGATGTTGCAGGTCGATGCGATGCGCTTCCGGATCGAGAGCGAGATGCCGGTCGTGATCCAGCTCGCGAATCAATTCCTCTATAGCTGCTCGAACAACGCGGACATGCGCTGGCGCCAGTACGGCGTGATGCTCGATCGCCTCGCGAAGCAGTACGACGTCGAAGAGATCGTCGCGAGTGCGTGCCAGAGCGTCCAGTCGCTGCACGGCTGGCTGACGCAGCAAGTGGTGAAGCCCGTCGCGAATACCGACGAACGCATCACGCAACAGCAGCGCGCGATCGCCTAGTCGCCGGCTTTCGGCTACCTCGAATGAGCGGCGGAAAGGCTCCCGCCGATCTGCTACCACATCGTGAATGCTCACGCGCCGGGTGTTCGGGATGGTCCTCGCGTCGCTTGTGGCGTCACGTGCCTTTGGTGGCAAGAGGAAGCCCGAGCTGTGGAGCGGCGAGATCCTCGCGAAGGCCGAGAAGGGCTCGATCGTGGTCGGCGATCGCCACATCCGGCTGCGCAATCGCGCAACGCCGAAAGAGCTCGTGATGCTCTCGGCGTCGAACGACAACCAGACGTTCACGCTCTGGGTCGTCCTCCCGTTGCAGCACGAAGGCGATTACCAGTACGTGCGCGTCGACAACAACTGGTGGAGCTCGCAAGGCACCGGCCGCGACAGCAAACAAACGACGACATCGTTCGTCCTCGACCGCGCCGCCGCGCTGCGGATCGCGAAGGCCTTTGGTCTTCCGATTCACGAGCGCACGAAGCTCGATGAAGGTCTTCGCTACTCGTGGCGGTTCCCGCCGAAGGCGTCGATGGACAAGACCGCGCCGATTCCGGTCGTGCTGCGCATCGAGAATGCAGGCAAGCGGACCGTCGGCGTCACGCTCGGTGGCCGGCAGCGTGGTGCGCGCGATAATCAGTTCGTGTTCGTGATCTCGCGCAACGGAAAGCCCGTCGCCATCAAGGACGCTCCCGACTTCGGCGGCATCAGCACGATCTCGCCGCTCGAGCCGGGCAAGCACCTCGAGCGTACGTGCGCGGATCTGCGCGCGTGGGCCGATCTCGATCTGCCGGGCTACTACACGCTCGAAGCGCGCTTCGAGACAGCGCTGTCGAAGGACGGCACGTTCCCGACGACCGCGGCCGAACGCGCCCAGACATGGGACATCGCGGCGATTGGGCAGGGCTCGATCCTCGTGCAGTGAAGCGGGCACACCGTAGCGCTCGCGCACGGGACTCCACGACTTGTCGTCGACTTGCGCGCGCCCATCGCTTGCACGACGTCCGGTCGTGACGCTCGCCTCGCCATCCTGGATGCTGCTTCGCCTCGCGCTCGAGACGAAGTCACATCACGCGAGCGCCGATTCAGATCGCCTCACGCTTCTCGAAGACGACGCCCCGACGACCGAGCGCTACCGCACGTTCCTCGAGGCGGTCTACGGCTTCGAGTCTCGCTATGAACAGGCCTTGATCCAGACTCCGGACCTCGCGCCGCGCGTCGTTCGCGAGTGCACGCGCGTCGCGCTGTTGCGCAATGACCTGCGTTCGCTCGGTGCGACGACGCGGGATCTCCAGTCCCTCGCAGGTCCCCTCGTTCCAAGGTTTCCCCACGAAGCGCACGCACTTGGCTGGGTCTACGCCGTCGAGCGCAACACGCTCCTGCACGGCCTGCTCCGCCGCCATCTGTGTCGCGCGTTGCCACGAACGCTCGAGCACGCGGGGACCTATCTCGGGGCGTACACGTCGCCGGGAGCGCGTTACCGCGAGCTCGGTGTTGACCTGGAAGCCGGCGCTCGCCGTGCGAATCCCAGCCTGATCATCGCGGGCGCGAACGAAGCGTTTGGTTGCCAGCGCTTGTGGTTCGCGCGGATCCGCCACACGGTCGCGAGACGCCTCGCCTCCTGATCATCGTCGAGGCCGCGCCTTTTATGGACGAGAAGTGCGACAGTAGGCCACTGAAGGCTGACTCCACATTGCTGCTGCTGACGCACCGTTTCGGCGACCTGCGATGACGCCCGAAGTCGCAGTCGCCGTGCGAGTGCTTCTCTCGACCGGTGTGGACGTCGGGAGCTCGAAGGCGATCGCGGCGCATGCCGCTTCCGTCTCGCAGCTCGCGTCTGCGCACCTCGCGCGGCTCGTCGGCGAGCTGGGCATGCGCACGATGTTCGAGCGCAGCATCCATCTCGCAGGCGCCTCGCATCCCTGTCTGAGAAGTAAGACCGTCAAGGAAAGCCCCTACGAGGCGCTGCGGCAGTGCCTCGAAACAAAGCCACCGGACGTCGCGCTGGAAGCAGCGGTTCGTGCGCTGTCGACGTTCATCGAGCTGCTCGAACGATTCATCGGAAAAGGTCTCGTCGCGAGCTTGCTGCACGAGGTGTGGCCCGCGATCTTTCCGTCGGCGACCGCAAAGGAGACGAAGTGAGCGAGCGAGTACGTATCAAGCGGCTGGCCACGGGTGTCCGTGGTCTGGATGAAGTCCTCGGAGGCGGCATTCCCGAGTTCTCCTTCAACCTGATCGCCGGCGGTCCCGGCGGCGGAAAGACGACGCTCTCGCACCAGATCATGTTCGCGACGGCGACGGTCGAACGCCCCGCGCTGTTCATCACGATCCTGGGTGAGCCGCCGCTCAAGATGCTGCGCTATCAGCAGCAGTACACCTTCTTCGATGGGACCATGATTCCCGGGTGCATTCGGTTCCTGCACCTCGGTGCCGAGCTGCTCGAGCACGGGCTCGAGTTGGTCCTCGAGCGCATCGTCGAGGAAGTCGAAGCGACGAACCCCAAGCTCGTGTTCGTGGACTCGTTCCGTGCCGTCGTTCGCAAGTCCACGGAGCCGGGGCAGCTGGAGCTGCAGAGCTTCGCCCAGCGCTTGGCCCTGCACCTCACCGGCTGGGAGGCGACGACGTTTCTGATCGGCGAGTACGAGGAGCGCGAGGCGGAGGCCAACCCGATCTTCACGGTCGCGGACGGGGTCGTCTGGCTGTCGCAAGTGGTGGATCGCAACTCCGTGGTCCGGAAGCTCCAGGTCGTGAAGATGCGCGGGCAAGCCACGATCCCCGGCCTGCACACGCTCAAGATCACCGACGAGGGACTGCGGATCTATCCGCGCCTTCCCAATCCCGAGCGGAGCGTAGGCGCGCATGCCGACGGCAAGCTGCGGCGGATGACAGGCATCGCGGGCATCGACGAGATGCTCGGCGGCGGCATCCCAGGCGGCTATTCCGTGATGGTGACGGGGCCGTCGGGCTCCGGCAAGACGGTGCTCGCGACCCAGTTCATCCGTGAAGGCGTCCGGAACGGTGAACGCGGCGTGATCGCACTGTTCGAGAAGGCGCCCACCGAATACCTCGCGACGACGCCCGCAGCAGATAGTCTCAGCGAGCTGGTCGCGAGCGGCCAGCTCGAGATGCTGTATCTCCGGCCGCTCGATCTCTCGGTCGACGAGACCATGGACGAGATCGCGACCGCGGTGCAGCGGCTCGGAGCCACGCGCGTCGTCATCGATTCCCTGATGGGATTCGAGCTCGCGCTCGCGCCCACGTTTCGCGATGACTTCCGCGAGTCGCTGTACCGGATGGTCGGCTCGCTCACGAAGCTCGGGATCACGATCGTGATGACCGCCGAGCTGACGGACGTGTACACCGAGCTGCGCCTCAGTCCTCACGATATCTCGTTCCTCGCCGATGGCATCATCCTGCAGCGCTACGTCGAGCTCGACGGGCAGATGCGTCGGGTCTTGTTCGTCGCGAAGATGCGAGGCTTCGAGCACTCGCATGATCTGCGCCTCTACGAGATCGGGCCCGAAGGCATCGTCCTTGGCGAGCCGCTGCACGACTACGTAGGAATCCTGTCGGGAGCGGCTCGTCGCGTTCAGAAGTAGGCCGTTGTTTCCGTCGAGAACGGTACGCCCACCAACACAACGGCTGTGAAAGACGACCGTCGCGATCGAGCGCTGTCCTTCCGTTGTAGGAGCGACGGGCTCGTGCTCCAGTCGCATCCTTGCTGTGATCTCGATGGACAAACGGACCGAACCGCTGACGGAGCGCGAGCAGATCATCCGCCTCCGTGAAGAGGTGGCGCGTGCGCATGCAGACGCCGCCAATGCACGCGTCGAATCCGAACGTGTTGCCGATCAGATGATGAGGGCGAACGAACAACTCGTCCTCGCGACGGTTCGCGCCGACGAGCTGGCCGAACAGGCGCTTGCTGGTGAACGCGCGAAGGACGAGTTCATGGCGATGCTCGGTCACGAGCTGCGCAATCCGCTCGCGCCGATCATGACGGCCGCGGATCTGATGGAGCTGCGTGATCCCGACGCCTGCATCGCCGAGCGCGCGATCATCAAGCGCCAGGTTCGGCACATGGTGCGCCTCGTCGACGATCTCCTGGACATCTCCCGCATCACGGGCGGAAAGGTCGAGCTTCACCGCGAGCCGATCGAGCTTTCGGACCTGGTCGAGCACGCGATCGAGATGGTGAGCCCGTTGCTCGAAGGCAAGGCGCACGAGCTCGTCGTTCACGTTCCCGAGGAAGGGCTCGTGACCGAGTCGGATCCGGCGCGCATGGCCCAGGTCGTGGCCAACCTCATCACGAACGCCGCGAAGTACACCCCGGAGGGCGGACGGATCGTGGTGACCGGTTCGAAGCAAGGCAGCGACGTCGTCCTCAGCGTGGAGGACAATGGCGTCGGCATCGCGAAGGACATGCTGCCGCGCGTGTTCGACATGTTCGCGCAAGAACACCAATCGATCGATCGCTCGCAAGGGGGACTCGGGCTCGGACTTGCGATCGTGAAGACGCTGGTCGCGCTCCATCAAGGGAGAGTGAGCGCACGCAGTGAGGGCCGCGGAACGGGCAGCGAGTTTATCGTCGAGCTGCCGGCATTCAGCGCACCGTCGTCGGGCCCGCTCGCTGTCGAGGCACGACACACCAGGGCCGATTCGGTGCTCTACAAGATCCTCGTCGTCGATGACAACGAGGACACGGCAGACCTCATGGCGTTCGCGCTGTCTCAGCTGGGGCACGACGTTCGCGCGGCCTACGATGGACCATCGGCGCTTCGAGCCATCGCTGACTTCGCGCCCGACGTGGCGGTGCTCGACATCGGACTCCCGGGCATGAATGGCTACGAGCTCGGGCAGGAGCTGCGT
>JALZOJ010000097.1 GCA_030857175.1 Myxococcota bacterium
TTGTGACGCTCTCGTCACGTGGGCGGTATACTTTCGCTCGAATGTCCGCAGAGCGTTCGCCAGTATCGTTTCCGAACGAGGTCTCCGGCATCCACCGCCTCGAAGTCGTCACCGACGAGATGCCGCCCGAGCGGCCGTCGCTTCGCACGATCGAGCTCGCCGGCCGCACGCCGCCCGCACCCTCGATGGGCGACTTCATCCCGTCCGACTTGAACTCGCCCGAGCTCTATCTCAACCGCGAGCTCACGTACCTGAACTTCTGCTGGCGCGTGCTGCAAGAAGCCGGCGATGAACGCGTGCCGCTGCTCGAGCGCGTGAAGTTCATCGCGATCATCAGCTCGAACCTCGACGAGTTCTTCCAGAAGCGGATCGGTGGCCTCAAGCAACAGGTCGGCGCGCAGGTGCACTCGGTCACCGCAGACGGCCGCACGCCGCAGCAACAGATCGCGGACTGCATCGAGCTCATCACGGCGCTCGAGAAGAAGAAGATCCAGCTACTCGAGAAGGTGATCGGCGAGCTCAAGTCCGCCGGCGTCTGGCTCGCGCCGTTCAAGGAGCTCGATCCGAAGGAGCAGGCGTGGGTGCGCGAGCACTATCTGCGCAACATCTTCCCGCTCGTCACGCCGCAGGCGATGGATCCGGCGCACCCGTTTCCGTTCGTCTCGAACCTCTCGCTCAACTTGCTCGTCACGCTGCGCTACGAGAACGAGGGTGACTCGATGCTCGCGCGCGTGAAGGTCCCGATCGGCGGCGGCATGTCGCGGTTCATGCGCGTCGGTCAGTCGCGCACGTTCGTCGATCTCGCCGACGTGATGGCGAACAACCTCGATCTCCTGTTCCCGGGCATGGAAGTCGAGGCGTGCGCGATGTTCCGCGTCACGCGTAACGCGGTCACCGAGCGCGACGAAGAAGAAGCCGAAGACTTGCTCGAGATGATCGAGATCGAGCTGCGCGAGCGCCGCTTCGCGCCCGTCGTGCGTCTGCAAGTCGAGCGCACGATGCAGCCGATCTTGCGCGGCCGCATCGCCGCCGAGCTCGGCCTCGACGAAGGCACCGACGTCTTCGAAGCCGAAGGCATGCTCGGCCAGCGCGATCTCATGGAGCTCGCGCTGCTCGACATCCCCGAGCTACGCGATCCACCGCACACGCCACTTCCGCCGGTGGATCTGCTCACGGACGGCAACATCTTCCACTCGATTCGCGAGACGAAGAACATGTACGTCCACCATCCGTACGAGTCGTTCCAGCTGTCGGTGGAGCGGTTCCTGCGTGAAGCGTCGGACGATCCGAAGGTCCGCGCGATCAAGATGACGCTGTACCGGACCTCGAAGGACTCCGAGGTCATCAAGCACCTCGTGCGTGCCGCGAAGAACGGCAAGCAGGTCGCCGTCGTGCTCGAGCTCAAGGCGCGGTTCGACGAAGAAGCGAACATCAAGTGGGCGACGCGTATGGAGCGCGCCGGCATCCACGTCACGTACGGCGTCGTCGGACTCAAGACGCACACGAAGGTCACGCTCGTCGTGCGCAGCGACTTCGACGGGCTTCGCCGCTACGCGCACATCGCGACGGGCAACTACCACGCCGGCACTGCGCGCCTCTACACGGACCTCGGACTGTTCACGTGCGACGACGCCATCGGTCGCGATCTCACCGAGCTCTTCAACTACCTGACGACGGGCTACAAGCCGCGCCGCAAGTACACCAAGCTGCTCGTCGCGCCGAAGATGCTCAAGCAAGCGCTGCTCGAGAAGATCGAGCGCGAGATCGCGATCCAGGGCAGCGGCGGTCGCGGCCACATACAGTGGAAGCTCAACGCGCTCGAAGACATCGACATCGCGCGCTCGCTCTATCGCGCTTCGCAGCGCGGCGTGACGATCGATTTGATCGTGCGCGATACGTGTCGCCTGCGGCCGGGCCTCGAAGGCGTGTCGAGCACCATCAAGGTCATCTCGGTCGTCGGCCGCTTCCTCGAGCACGAACGCATCTACTACTTCCACAACGGCGGCCGGCCCGAGTACTACATCGGCTCGGCGGACGCGATGCAGCGCAACCTCGAGAAGCGCGTCGAGGTGCTGTGCCCCGTCGAAGATGGGCGGCTGCAGAGCGAGCTGCGGCACCTCCTCGACACGCAGCTCTCCGATCAGCGCGGTGCGTGGGACATGCAGTCCGACGGCAGCTACGTGCAGCGCAGCGGCGTGGGCGCGAAGCACTGCCAGGTTCAGATGATCGAGCGCACCGAGCGCCGCCTCAAAGAGGCCACGCGCCTGCGCCGGCGCAAGGTCCAGTCGACGACATCACGTCGCAAGCGCTAGCGCTGGTTGACGTAGAACACGCCCTCGGTGGGGCTGCCGAAGCTTGGTCCCATCGAGACCATAGAATTCGTTGCAGCCCGCGAGCAGGCGATCAGAGCGACTTGCAAACGACCTCGCCGGACCGGGCACGCACCTCGACGGTGTACGCGCTGCCAACCTTGTACTTCCGCCACGCGGCATCGCTGACTTCGCAGGTCTGCTTGCCGAAATCGAGCAGCAGCTTCTCGTGGCGCGCACCCGCTCGGCGCGCGCCGAGCGATTCGACGGCCTGTTGCGGCGGCACGTGCGACGGCCACGCCGGCTGTAAGTCGGCGCCCGTGAGCCGCACGCTGTCGACGCGATTCCACCGCCGCACCGTGAACCGGCACTTCTCGTCGTAGACGGGCTCGCTGCGATATTTCGGGCGGCACTTCTCGACCTCTTCGAACGTGCCGTCTTTTCGGTCGACGCGCTCCATGCGGCACGTCTCGCCGTCCTTGATCCGCCGCGACGAGCGCTCCTCGCGATGACAGGTCACCATGCGCGCGTCGCGCGGAACTTCGTTCTGCCATGCGGTCTCGTCGCGATCGGCAAACTCCTCGATGTCGATCGCGCGCTCCCAGCGGTGCGCGGTGACCGTCATCTTCTCGTCCTTCGTGCGGATGAAGAAGTACCAGATCGAAAAGATCACGACGAACACCCCCGCGATCACCGCGAAGATCGGCCACCGCTTGCGCTTCGGTTTCGGCGCGACCGCCGAGACCACGCCGCGGACCTCGCTCGCACCGTCGAGCGCAGCGCCGCAGTGCGTGCAGTTCGTCGCCTTCGCGCTCTGCGGCGCGTTACACGCGAGACACGTGCGATCCGAGCCCTCGTACTTGTGGCCATCGACGCGTTGCGCTTTGCCTGGCTCGGGAAAGTAGCGCGTGTCAGGGTTCTGCTTCGCGCCGCAGTTCGGGCAGTGGCGCTGGCTCTTGCCGAGCAGGCCCTTCGTATCGCAGTGGTCGCAGTCCCAGAGCATCTCGAAGAAGCCCTTGCTCTCGACGCGTTCCTCCATCCCCTTCATGGTAACGCAGACGCAGAACATGTTCGCTCGCGCTTCAGCTCTCGTGCTGCTCGTCGCATGCTGGACGGCGGAGCCAAGGCCAGTGACCACACCCCAGGAGCCGCGTGTGAAGGCGGCCGACGAACGTGCAGCGATCGTCCGGTTCGACGCCGAGCCCGGCGGCAAGAACTTCCAGGGCGTGTGGCTCGACTTCGGCACCGCGGACCGCTGGGTGATCGACTACCGGCCGCGCGAGCTGTGGAAGCCGTTCGAGAATCGCGAGGTGATCGTGACCGGCACGTGTTATCGGCCGTTCGGTCAGGCGATCAGCGCGACGCACTACCGCGTCGATCGGATCCGGTTCGTGAAGCCCGAGCGCGGGCGCAACTTGATCTTCGAGCTCGGTCCCGAACAGATGCTGAAGGGCACGTTCGTGCTGCATCAGTTCCCCGCGGGCAGCAAGCGCGCCGATTCGCCGATGGTGATGTTTCGCGACGAAGCGGGCACCGAATACGTCATCGCGGGCGCGAGCGAGGACCTTCCGGCGGTCGGCACCGCGGCGCGCATCAAGGCGCGCGAGGTCGTCCCGGATCTGTCGTACATGGCGCAGACCGGCGGGCCGAACCTGTGGATCCTCGACGTGCGCGGTCCCGACTCCGTCGAGGATGTGGCGCACGCGCCGCGCGAGGTGCCCTGTCCGTGATGCAAGGGCCTTACCCGTAAAACCTAGCCGCTGAGCGAGTGGGCGGCGGCGCGGCCGCCCGTTACAGTGGCGCATGGCCGTCATCGCAGCACCTGCACCTCTCACCCAAGGCGGTGGTGGCGGCGGTGGCGGTGGTGGCGGCGGCGGTGGTGGTGCGGGTGGCGGCGCGGGGACCGGCGGCAAGGCGATCGATCCGCACAAGGCCGGCAAGGACATGCCGCCTCAAGAGCCGGTGCCGTGGCGCAACTACCTCGGTGTCTTCAAGTACAGCCGGCGCGCGATCCAGCTCGTGTGGTCGACGAATCGCACGCTCACGCTCGGTCTCGCGATCGGCAGTCTGATCGCCGGCCTGTTGCCCGGTGGCATCGCGTGGGTCGGCAAGCACCTGATCGACGCCATCGTGGCCGCCGCATCGCTGGGCACCACCGCTGCGCGCGACGTCGCGATCGAGTGGGTCGCGATCGAGCTCGGCCTCGTGATCGCACTCGCGGTCACCGGTCGCTTGCTCCAGATGTTCCGCAGCTTGATCCGGCAGCAGCTCGGGTTTCGCATCAACGTCCAGATCCTCGAGAAGGCGCTGACGCTCGAGCTCACGCAGTTCGAAGACTCCGAGCTCTACGACCGGATGACGCGCGCGCGCCGCGAGGCCTCTCAGCGCCCGCTCTCGCTCGTCTCGCAGACGTTCGAGCTCGGCCAGTCGCTCATCACGCTGATCGGGCTCGGCGTGTTGCTCGCCGCGTTCTCGCCGCTCGCGCTCGGCGTGCTGATCGCGGCCGCGATCCCGCCGTTCGTCGCCGAGCTCAAGTTCTCGGGCGACGCGTTCCGCCTCTCGCGCTGGCGCACGCCGGAGACGCGCGAGCAGATCTACGTCGAGACCGTCCTCGCGCGCGAGGATCACGCGAAGGAGGTGAAGCTGTTCGGCCTCGGCCCGCGCTTCCTCGCGCGCTACCGCGCCATCTTCGAGAAGATCTACGCTCCCGACCGCGCGCTCACGATCCGCCGCGCCGTGTGGGGCCTCATCCTCGGCACGATCGGCACGATCGCGTTCTACGGCATGTACCTGTGGATCGCCGTCTCGACGATCGAAGCCGCGATCACGATCGGCGCGATGACGATGTACGTCGTCGTCTTCAAGCAAGCCCAGTCCGCGATGGCCGCCGCGCTCGGTGACATCGGCGGCATGTACGAAGACAACCTCTACCTCTCGAACCTCTACGAGTTCCTCGAGACTCCGACGATGACGCCGCCCGGCACCGCCACCGAGGGCACCAAGCCCGGCGATGGCGTCCGCTTCGAGGCCGTCACGTTCATGTACCCGGGCTCACGCGACATCGCGCTCGACAGCATCGACCTCCACATCCCGCCCGGCAGCAAGCTCGCGATCGTCGGCGAAAACGGCTCGGGCAAGACCACGCTCATCAAGCTCCTCACACGCCTCTACGAGCCCACCGAAGGCCGCATCACGCTCGACGGGCGCGACCTCCGCGAGTGGTCACTCGCCGCGCTCCAGCGCCGCATCGGCGTCATCTTTCAGGACTTCGTCCGTTACCAGCTCACCGTCGGTGAAAACATCGGCGCCGGCGACGACTTCGCATACAACGATCGCCAGCGCTGGGACGACGCAGCCGAGCGCGGCCTCGCGAAGCCCGTCATCGAGACGCTGCCCGACAAATACGATACGCAGCTCGGCCGCTGGTTCCGCAACGGCCGCGAGCTCTCGCTCGGTCAGTGGCAGAAGGTCGCGCTCGCGCGCTCGTTCATGCGCCGCGATGCCGACATCCTCGTCCTCGACGAGCCAACGGCCTCGATGGACGCCGATGCCGAGACCAAGATCTTCGATCGCTTCCGCGAGGTCACGACCGACAAGATCGCGATCGTCATCTCGCACCGCTTCTCGACCGTCCGCATGGCCGATCAGATCATCGTCCTCGACCGCGGCCGCGTCGTCGAGCGCGGCACGCATGACGAGCTGCTCGCGCAAGCCGGCCGCTACGCCACGCTGTTCAACCTGCAGGCGCAGGGCTACCGCTAGCGACGGCGGGCTTGGCGCTTCGAGCGCTTGCCCTTCGACGCCTTCTTCTTCGCGACGGTCTTCTTCTTCGTCGCCTTCGCGGTGGTCGTCTTGCCTGTCGGGGTGAGCTGGGTCTTCGAGCCGCCCTTGGGCTCGAGGTACTCGGTCCAGTCGACGTTTTCTTTCGCGAGCGCGTCCGTTCCGCCGAGGCAGATCAGACCCGCAACCAGCCAGGCGAGAGGTTTGAATGAACGCATCGCGGCCCAACACAGCACGGCCTGTACCAACGACAACCGCGCGAAATCCCGTCGGACACCACGGGACTCGTTGTCCCGATCGGTCCAGATTGCACCCAGGCAATCCGAAACATCAGGGCGCGATGAGACACGGCACGACCGCCGCGTCGATGGCGAACGCTTGCCGGTGAAACGTCGCGTCGCGCTGTTCGACCTGAATGCTGATGTCCCGCACCTGAGCGCAGTGTCCGTTGCGAGCGAGGTGTCGCGCCACGCGGCGGAGACGCAACATCTCCTCGGGCCACACCGGGGCGACGACAAACTTCGGCGGCGGCGCCTTGCGCGGTGGGGGCGGCGGCGGCGGTGGCAGCACGGCGACGTCCGTGGGCGACACGCTGGGCTTCTCCTCGCCGATCGCCGCCACGGCGATGCCCGACGCGAGCGCGACGATCGCGCCCGTCAGGAACAAGGCGACACCGGCGCCGACCGCGTTGCCGTCCTGATCGCTGGTCGAGGCGGCGATGCCGCCGCCGACCAACATACCGAACCCGACGATGACGCTGACACCGGCGCTCTTGCGGGTCGTGCATGCGGTGGTCGCGAGCGAGGCGAGGAGCACGAGAATTCCGGCGCGGTTCATGATGCGACATTGACGTGCGCGCAGCACGGTCGGGCGTGTGATCACGCGCAGCTCACAGCGCGCTCACGTTCCCGAAACTCTCTCTGGCGACCCGCGACAAGCGCGAGTTTTCCGGGTCGGCCACGCCTCACGCCGGCGGCTGCTCGCCAGGCGGCGCGCGGGGTTGTAAATCTGGGCTTGCGCGAGGCCGGGTGAACCTTTACTTAAAGGTCCCCGCTTGCGCCCGACCATCTGTTTTGGTCGAGAGCGCCGAGCCGCTGGCAGATTGCGCCGGCAGGAGAATTCCGATGTCGAGCTACGAGCTGATCGAGACGGGTTATGGCGTTCCCATCAAGGCATGGACGCGCGGTGTTGCGATGGAGGACCAGGCGCGCAAGCAGCTGACGAACATCTCGCAGCTGCCGATCGTGTTCCGCCATGTCGCGGTCATGCCCGACGTTCACTTCGGGATCGGAGCGACGGTCGGTAGCGTCGTGCCCACGCAGGGCGCGATCATTCCGGCCGCCGTCGGGGTCGATATTGGATGCGGCATGATGGCGGTCGAGACGTCGATGACGGCGTCCCAGCTGCCCGACAACTTGAAGAACCTGCGCACGGCGATCGAGTCGGCCGTGCCGCACGGCCGCACGTCGAACGGCGGCCGCGGTGATCGCGGCGCGTGGCACAAGATTCCGACCGGCGTCGAGAAGTCGTGGAAGACGCTGTCGACGCAGTACGCGACGATCACGGACAAGCACCGCAAGATCGGTCAGGGCAACGATCAGAACCACCTCGGTACGCTCGGCACGGGCAACCACTTCATCGAAGTGTGCTTGGACGAGCGCGATCAGGTGTGGTTCATGTTGCACTCGGGCTCGCGTGGCGTCGGTAACCGTATCGGCAGCTACTTCATCGCGCTCGCGAAGGAGGACATGCACCACAAGCTGGGCAGCCTGCCGGATAAGGACCTTGCGTACTTCCGCGAGGGCACGGCGCACTTCGACGACTACGTCGAGGCGGTCGGCTGGGCGCAGCGCTATGCGATGACGAACCGGCAGCTGATGATGAGCGCGGTGATCGATGCGGCGAAGTCGAACAAGAGCGGCCTGCCGAAGTTCGAGCTCGGCGAGATGGCCGTGAACTGTCACCACAACTACGTCGAGCGCGAGGAGCACTTCGGAGAGAACGTGTTCATCACGCGCAAGGGTGCGGTGCGCGCACGCCTCGGTGACTTGGGTATCATCCCGGGCTCGATGGGTGCACGTAGCTACATCGTTCGCGGCAAGGGCGAGGCAGAGGCGTTCCACTCGTGTAGCCACGGTGCGGGACGTGCGATGTCGCGTGGCGAGGCAAAGCGCCGCTTCTCCGTCGAGGACCACGTGCAGGCGACGCAGGGCATCGAGTGCCGTAAGGACGAGGGCGTGATCGACGAGACGCCGATGGCGTACAAGCCGATCGACAAGGTGATGGAGGCGCAGGCGGACCTCGTGGATGTGGTCCACACGCTGCGACAAGTCGTGTGCGTGAAGGGGTAGTCGAGATCGATGGAAGCCGGGGCGAGGGCGGAGGGCAGATCCTCCGCACCTCGCTCGCGCTCTCGATGATCACGGGCAAGCCGCTCCTGATGACGAACATCCGCGCGGGCCGGGCGAAGCCGGGCCTGCGGCGGCAACATCTCGCGTGCGTGCACGCGGCGGCGCAGCTGTCGGATGCCGAGGTGTATGGCGCCGAGGTCGGCTCGAAGTTCCTCGACTTCCGGCCGCGGGAGATCCAGGACCGCACGCTCGACATCGACATCGGCAGCGCCGGCTCGACGACGCTCGTCGTGCAGACGATCCTGGTCGCGGCGATCGTCGCGAAGCACCCGCTGCGCGCGGTCGTTCACGGTGGCACGCACAATCCGATGGCGCCGCCGTTCGAGTTTCTGTCGCGCGTGTTTCTACCGCACCTGGCGGCGATGGGTGCGCGCGTGACGCTCGAGCTCGATCGCCACGGCTTCGCGAGCGGTGGTGGCGGGCGCGCGTCGCACGACGAGCTGACGGAGCATCGCGGCCAGCTGACGCTCGTCGTCGAGCCGGGCGAGCTGCGGCCGATCGACGTGATCGAGACGCAGCCGATCCGCGAACGTCATGCGACGGCGATCCTCGCGCGCTTGCCGACCCACGTCGCGGAGCGCGAGCTCGGTGTCGTGCGCGAGCTGCTTGGCTGGTCGAAGATCGAGTGCGAGGTCCGCGATGTCACCGATGCGGGAGGACCCGCGAACGTGTTGATGCTCGAGGTCGATCGCGGATCCGTATCAGGCCGCGAGCTCGTCACCGGCATCGGCGAGAAGGGCCTGCGCGCGGAGGTCGTCGCCGAGCGCGCGTGTCGCGCGATGCAGGAATACCTCGATGCGGACGTCCCCGTCGGCGAGCACCTCGCGGATCAGCTGCTACTGCCGCTCGCGCTCGCGGGTGGCGGGCGGTTTCGCGCGGCGACGCTGTCGCTGCACTCGACGACGAACATCGACACGATCCGCGCATTCATCGATGTCGCGATTCGCGCTGAAGACGTGCGCGCCGGTGTCGTCGACGTCATCGTCGGCTGAGGTATTGTCGGCCGATGAGAAAGGTTGTCTCGCCCGGTGGTGCCACGAAGCCCGCCGCCACGTTCAAGGTCGGCGACAAGGTCGTCCTCCAGCCGACCGCCGTCATGACGATCTCGGCGATCGGCCCCCGGAACAAGCTCTCCGACGAGTCGAGCTCGACCCAGGAGACAGTCTACGCGCTGCGCGTCGTCGGCGAGGAGCGCGACTCGATGCTGCTCGACGTCAAGGCGACCACGCGACCGCCGCTACGCCACATCAGCACGAAGGGCGAGCTCTCGACGTTCCTCGCGATCCTCGGCGAGGAGCTACAGAACGCGCGGGTCACGAAGCCGCCCGCGGACCTCGCGAACGAGGTCACGAACGCGGGCAACGATCTCGTGAAGCTCGCGCGGCTCTATCCGTACCTCCCCGCGGATGACGACAAGAAGCGCCAGCTCGAGACGTTGTTCGTCCAGGAGGTCGCGGCCGTGCGCGGCATCGACGAACGCGACGCGAAGCGCCTGCTCGATCACTTGTGATAGAAGCGCTCGTGCACGATCTTGCCGTTCTTCCAGCGGCGGACGGCAGCCTGGTTCATCTTGATGCGACCGGCGCCCTTGATCGTCACGTCCATCTCCCACTCGGAGAACGAGACGTCGCCGTTCACGGCAGAGGCAAGCACGCGGCCGTCGTGAAATTGCTCGATCGATGAGAAGAACTCGATCTCGCGCTTGCGGTTGAAGTCCTTGCCCACGTAGGGCTCGTCGGCGTTTTCCTGCATGACGACGTCATCGGCATACAGCTCGTCGAAGGCCTCGAGGGCCTTGCCCGAGAGAATGGCGTCGTTGAGCTTGGTGTCGAGCTCTTGAATGTTCGGCATGCACTAGAGGTAGCGACCTGCCCGTGCGCCCACAAGACGAGCGATTCGGACGCACCGTTCCACTGGGCGAACAAGGTAGTAAGGTCTCGGCATGGCTCGCTCTCCCCTCGTCGCGCTCGGTGCCGTGAACGCGGCACTCGCGGTCGCAGCCGGTGCGTTCGCCGCGCACGGCTTGCGCGAACGGCTCACGCCCCGCGCGCTCGAGATCTTCGAGACCGGCGCGCGGTATCACTTGATTCACGCGGTCGCGATGGTGCTCGCCGGGGTCTTGCTCAGCCGCGGGCCGGGCTGGATGTTCCAGGCCGGCATCGTGTTGTTCTCGGGGTCGCTCTACGTGCTGGCGCTCACCGACGTGAAGGTCCTCGGGGCTGTCACGCCGATCGGCGGCGTCCTCTTCCTCGCGGGCTGGCTCTGGCTCGCAGTCACGGCGTGGCGCGCATGAGTGACGCCGAAGACCGCCTCCGTGCCGTGACCGCGGCGATCGCGGAGCGCGAGCACCTCACCCGCGTTCGCACGGTGCTCGGCGGTGACATCGCGAACGAGGAGAATCGTGTCCAGCAGCTCGCCGTCGAGCTGCAGTACGAGCGCAACGACGTCGCGCGCCTCACGACGGGCGTGATGGGTTTTCTCGAGACGATCCTCGCCGGCGACGGCGCGCTCGAGAAGGAGAAGCGCGAGGCCGCCGAAGCGGAAGCACGGCTCCGCGAAGCGCAGGGCTCGCTCGACGCCTTGCGCCGCCAGGCCTCCGACGTGGAGCGGCGGCTCGCACAGCTCGTGCCTCAGCAGCTCGAGGCCGAGCTCGTCGCCGCACGCACCGCACGCGAAGAAGCGCTGGTGCGGAGCGGCACCACCGCCGGCGCCACGCTACAGGACCTCGCGATTCGCATCGAATCGATCGACATCGAGCTCGTCCCGCTCGCCGACGCCGTCATCGCCGGCAACGCCGCGTTCGAGGCGCTCGCGAAGATCCTCGCGACGCTCGACGCCGTGGCGAATCGCACGGTGCAGTTCGGCTCCAAGCCAGCCGAGGCGCTCGCCGGCGACGCGCAGGCCAAGGTCTCGCTCTTCCACCGCGCGCTCGCGGAGGTCGCGACCTCGTCGTTCGAGGACCGGTTCGACGTCGACCCGACCGACGCGACGTTCGCCGACGCGTGGGTCAAGGGCCTGTTCGGGAAGGGCACACGCGAGGAGCGAATTGCGAATGCCCGCACACCAATGGTCGCGCGGATCGAGCGGATTGAAACGCTGCTCACCCCACTACGCGCGCGCCACGACGATCTTGCGAGCCGTCGCGCGGCGCTCCTTGCCGAGCGCCAGCGCCTCGTCGGCTGACCTGCGCGGGCTACATGCGCCCACTTCGGCTCGCACGAGACGTGCAACAGCGCGTTTTCTACGACCGTGAGCACGGGCTCGCGCTTGCATGTGGGCTCGGCATGTTCAATCGCATTGCTTTCCTTAGTGCCGCCCTCCTGTTCGTTGGAGCTTGTGGTGGCAAGGCCCCGCCGAAGTCCACGACCACGACCAGCACCCAGACGGAGAAGACGACCGATACCGGTGACAAGACCAGCGTCGACACCACGCAGACGGTCACCGAACAGCCCGATGGCTCGACGCAGACCAAGAAGACCGAGACGACGAATACCAACGTTCCGGCTCCCAAGTAAGGTGCGGGCGATCCTCGCAGCCATCGTCCTCGTCGCAGTGATGAGCTGTGACAAGAAGGACAACTCCGAGGTCACGGACCAAGCCGCGCGCGATCTGACGAAGGCTCAGTCCGAGCTCAGCGACAAGCAGCGCTCCATCGCGACGAACGCGGAGGATGTCGAACGCCGCAAGCGACAGCTCCTCGCGGAGCAGCAGGCGTTGGCGGACAAAGAGAAGGCGCTGGCGGAAAATCGCCAGACGCTCGGCTCTGCGCAGACCACGCTCGCCGAGGCGCGTGCGGCGTACGCTGCGGCGGTGAGCTCGCGGTTCGCGAAGCTCGATGCCGCGCTCGCCGCGCTCGGGACCAAGAGCGACGCGGCGTCCAAGGATGCTGCGATCGGCCTGCGCGCGCGGCGCGAGCAGCTCGCGACGAAGATCGCGGCGATGCCGACGATCACCGATGCGGCGTGGGCGGATTACTCGAAGGACGTCGACGTCACGTTCGACATGATCGAGCGAGATCTCAAGAAGGACTGAACACGAGGTCGACGATCACCGGCAGGTGATCCGACCCGACGTCGCGCGCGATCTCGCGATCGCGTACGCCGACGCCGCACGAGACGAGCACGTGATCGATCGGGATCCGCACGATCGCGCTCGTCGCCGGATAGCTGCCTTGATAGCCGAAGCCCGCGCGCGTATCGCAGAGCTCGGTCGTTCCCATCACGTGGCGAAACACACGTGACCACGGTGTCGCGTTCAAGTCGCCCGCGAAAACGACCGGCGCTGCGAGCTCGCGCACGCGATGAGACAGCGCCGCGAGGTGGTTCCACTGCTCGTCGAGCATCCAGCTCGTGACCGGCGGCCACGGGTGCGTCACGACGAACGACATCCGCGGGCCCTTCGCGAGCGTGACCGTCGCGATGATCGTCGGCAGGTCAGTGCCGACGTGCTCGACGCCGCCGGTGACCGTGCCCCGAGCGTAGAGCCCGAGCCCGAAGTTGTCCTCGCGAGGGTGCTCGATGCGCTCGTAACCCGCGAGCACGGGCGCGAGCTTCTCGAACCAGGGCGCGCGTGTCTCGACGAGCGCGACGATGTCGGGCTGCGTGTCGGCGATCAGCGACGCGACAGCCGCGAAGTCCGTGTTCGACGCGTGCACGTTGCAGAACAGCACGCGCACGTGTGTGCCCTGCTTCGCCGTGGCGCTCGTGCCGAGATCGGGCGCGACCAGGGCGAGGTTGACGATCCACGCGATCAGCGACGCATCGAGCCAGCGCGACCGATGCGCGACGGCCACGATCGCGATGCCCGCGAACATGGATTGCAGCCGAAAGTGCTCGAGCATCGAGCACGGGAACACCGGGACAAACGCGAGCAGCGTGACGAGCGCGTAGCCCGCCACGACGAGCCCGATCGCGGCGACGACGACGCGCTTCACAGCCCTTGATGATGCTGGAGGCTCACCGAGAACTTGAGGCCCGCGCCGTGTAGCGCGTCGCGGATCCGCTCCATCGTACCGATCGCGACGTCGTGGTAGTGCTCGACCATGGTCCACGGCTGCACGTAGAGCTTGACCGTGGACTCGCTGACCTCGGCGACATCGATCGTCGGCGGCGGCGCGGCGGAGACCTTGTTGTCACCGAACACCGCGGTCTCGATCAGCTTCTTGAGACCGGCGAGATCGGGCGGCTCCATGACCTTGACGAGGAAGTCGACGCGCCGGCGCCCGAGCGTGGAGAGGTTCTCGATCGGTGCCTTGATGATCTCGCCGTTCGGGATGACGACCTCGCGGTGGTCGGGCGTGACGAGGATCGTGTGAAACACCTTGATCGCCTCGACGCGGCCGGCGTACTTGCCGAGCACGACGAAGTCCGTGATCTTGTAAGGCCGCAGCACGAGCAGCATCACGCCGGCCGCGAAGTTCGACAGCGACCCTTGCAGCGCGAGGCCGATCGCGAGACCCGCCGCGCCGAGGACGGCGATCACCGCGGTCGTCTCGATGCCGACGACATCGAGCGAGGCGATGACGACCGCCACGAGCATGACCGCGTACACGACGTCGTGGAGGAACTTGCGGAGCGAGATGTCGAGCTTGCTCGTCTCCATCGCGCGATCGAACGCGCGCATCAGCGCCTTCGCGATCGCACGCCCGACGAGAAAGACCAGGGCGGCGATCATGAGTCGCAGCCCGAGTGGCAGCAGCCAGACTTCCGCGAAGTTGCGAAGGTACTCGAGCGTCTCGTTCATGCGGTGACGATACACGTCACCCGGCTTCGGGCTTTGTCCATGGCGGCGGATCCATCGCCTTCTGCAAGTACTCGATGAACAGCGAGAGGCGCGGCGGCAAATTTTGCCGTGCGGGATAAACCGCGTGCACGTCGAACGAGCGGCCGCGCCACGCAGGGAGGACGTGCACGAGCTTGCCGTTGTGGATGTCGCACGCGACCTGAAATTCGGAGAGGTGGCCAATGCCAGAGCCCGCGATCACGGCGGCGTAGACCGCGCCGACGTTGTTGCTCGCGAACCGCGCCGGGCGGCCGAACTCGTACGCGGTCTGGTCGTCGCCGTCGACGAGCATCCAGCTCTGCACGCGTGGCGTCGGGGTGAACAGGCAGCGGTCGTGCTCGTCGAGCTCCTCGATGTTCGTCGGCGTGCCGCGCTTCGCGAGGTAGTTCGGGCTCGCGACGAGCATGCCGCCGGTCGTGCACAGCTTGCGCGCGATCAGCGTCGACTCGGGGAGCTGGCCGAACCGGATCGCGAGGTCGAAGCCCTCTTCGATCAGGTCGACGACGCGGTCGGTGGCCTCGAGCTCGACGAACACGTCGCCATGCGCGGCGAGAAACTCGGAGATGATCGTGCCGAGGTACTTCGTCGACAGATCGATCGGCGCCGTGACGCGCACGCGGCCGCGTGGCGTCGACTGCATGTCGGTGACGAGCTGTTCGGCGGCGGCGACGTCGGCGACGATCCGCGCACAGCGCGCGTAGTACGCCTCGCCGATGTCGGTCAACGCGAGCTTGCGGGTCGTGCGCTGGACCAAACGCACGCCGAGCCGCTCCTCGAGCTGGGCGAGCTTGCGGCTGACCGTCGACTTCGGCAGCCCGAGTTGCTCGGCCGCGCCCGTGAAGCTCTTGGTCTCCACGACCTTCGTGAAGACGACGATGTCGT
>JALZOJ010000055.1 GCA_030857175.1 Myxococcota bacterium
TAGTTCCCGCGCAGATCGCGATGGTGCAGGTTGTGATGCGTCGACGTCGTCATGTGCCGCGTGATCCGGCTGCGTGCGAACCACCGCGGATACAGCTCGATGCCGAGGTGGCCGATCACGTTTCGCACGATCATGTACAGCAGGAATGCAAACAGCGCGAGGTGATGCATCGGCAGCAACAACAGCAGCGCCGGTAGCACGAGCGCTTCGATGACCGCCTCCGGTGGTGCGAACGCGTAGGCCGCCCAAGGCGACGGGCTCGTCGAGAGGTGGTGCACGCGGTGGAACGTGCGGAACAGGACTGGGTGATGCATCGCGCGATGCGTCCAGTAGAAGTACGCGTCGTGGAAGACGATCGCGATCGCGAGGCTCCCGAACCAGTAGGGCCAGCCGTACAGATCGACGTCGGCGTAGAGCTCGAACACGCCGCGTTCGACGAGCCACGCGATGCACCAGCCCACACCCGCGAAGATCAGCGTCGTCGAGATCGAGTAGCGGATCTCCCGGGCGAACGCCTTGCGACTCGGGCGGCGCGCCTGGATCCGGCGATGCGCGAGCGCATCCCACTTCCACATCCAGAAGATCGCGAACGCGAGCGAGGCGGGGATCGCATAGCGAAGCCCGTCGACGGCGACGAGGGTCGGATAGTCCACGCAGGCCGCGGCTTCATCGATCGAGCCAACGATCGCGCCGCCGTGGGCCACGGTTACGCCGCGAAGCTGGATTCACCGATGTCGCGGCGATGTCCCTGTCGCTGTCGCACCATCCGGGGGAAGATATCGAATGACCATCGTCGCAGTCGACGGTCAGCGTTGGTGTGCTCGGGATGGCGACGTCGAGGTCGGCCGCGCGCGGCTGTGGTGCGTCCACGCGCGCAAGTACCGCATCGATCTCGTCGTCGAGCCAGCGCACCGCCGACGGGGACATGGCAAGCGGCTGCTCGCGCACGTGCTCGACATCGCGCGGCGCGAGGGTGCGCGCAGCGTGCAGGTACGGCCGATGGCCGACGACGCGTCGAGCCTCGCGTTCGCCGGCAAGCACGGCTTCCTCGAGACGATGCGCATGCATCACCTGTTGCTCGTCCTCTCGGAAGCGCGCCACGACCACCTGCGCGAGCTCATGGACCGGCTCGCGGGCGCTTCGATCGCGATCGTCACACTCGGGGACTTCGCGGCGCGAGCGAGAGACGCCCGCCGCTCGTATCTCGACGTGATCGAGGCTGCGCGCGAGGGCTGGCCGGAGTCCGACCCGGATCTACCGGGCGACGCGCGGACCGTCGTCGATTGGAACGCGATCATCGGCGAGGCGCCCGAGGCGATCGTCGCCGAGCAGCGGGGTAGGCTCGTCGGCTTCACGAGCGCGATCGGCACCGGCGTACGCCCACAGCTCCGCGGCCGCGGCATCGCGACGGCCCTCAAGGTCGCGTGGATCGATGCAGCGCTCGCACGTGGCGAGATGACGCTGACGACCGCGACGGGGCATCCGGCAATGCGTCACGTAAACGAAAAGCTCGGCTATCGCGAGACCGCGTGCGAGGTGCGCATGGTGCTGCGCCTCGTGTAGCGTCAGCGCCACGTACCGCATGGCGCTGACGATAACTCTTCACCAGAACAGCGGCAGCACGGGCTGCAACACGATCACGAGCCGTCGCAGCATTAGCGGCGGCACTGGCAGGTGATGCAGCTGCGCTGCGCCGAGTTGAGTGCGAACTGCCCGACGGCGGCGCAAAAGCGCACGCTCGCCGTGAAGATCGCCGCCGGTGTGGCGCCACCTTGAACGGCGGCGAGATCGCCCTGCTGCAAGGACATGACGGTTTCTGCTTTGAGACTCAGCTTCTTCCCAGATTGCTTCTTCATTGTCGGTTCCCCCTGCTCGCGAGTAGTGCAGCGGCGATGCCACACGTTCGCTCGTGGAAATCTCCCGACTTCGCCGCGCGGTGCTGTGTATCGAGGGAGACGACCTGCCAACTACTACCGACAGAAGCCGTCGATGGCGACGAGCTGATCGCCGAGCGATCAATCGAACAGCGACATCTGGCGTGTGGTGCCCGGCCATGCCGGGAGCTCGCCGACGTCCACGTGCGCACGTAGCATCTCGTGAAACGCGTACGCGTTCTCCGGCGCAAACGTGTCGTCGGGCGCGTGCATGAAGAAGTAGGGCGTCTTGCCCTCGGAGATCCAGCGCGCGAGCTGCGGTGCCCAGGTCTCGACGAAGTGGCGGCCTTCTGCGAATGACTCGTGTGGCACGCAGCGCGTGATCGGGTGCGTCGCCGTCGCGCGCATCACGACCGGCAGGTTCGGCTTGCGCGCGCGGACGTCGGCTTGCGCGAGGCTGTTGCCGGCGTGCAGTCCACGCGCGTCCATCATCACGAGATCGACGCGCTTCTCGCGCAGGAGCTCGACGACCTCGTCCTCCTCGACGCCGCCCGCGAAGAACAGATCGTGCCGTAGCTCGACGGCGTACTGAAAGCACGCCGGCAGCGCGTCGAGAAACTCGCGCAAGCGATCGACATGTTCGGGTCCGAACCGCGGCGGCAGCTGCAGCATCAGCGAGCCGAGCTTGTCGTCCTCGGCGAGCGGCGCGATGCGCTCGAGGAACGTCGCGACGTCGGCGGCCGCGTCGACCAGGAGCTTGTCGTGCGTGACGGTACGCGGGAACTTGAAGCAGAACCGAAACTCCGTTGGCACTTGCTCGCGCCAGCGCGCGACGACGTCTGCGGTCGGCAGCGCATAGAACGTCGTGTTGCCCTCGACGGTGTTGAACACTTCCGCATAGCGCGCGAGGAAGTCCGCGTTCTTCGTCGCGGGCGGAAACAGTCGGCCGACCCACGACTTCATCCCCCATCCGGGACAGCCGAGGTAGTAGCCGCGAATGCTCATTGACCGCTGAGCGCGTCGAGGCAGACGCGCTTCAGCTCGTCAGCCCACTCGGGATTGCGGCGTGCGAGGACCAATAACCGCTCGACGAGCGCGGCGGGCTGCACTGTGAACAGCGCTTCGCGCAAGATGTGAAGGCCGCGCTCCGCTTCGGCGCGCTCGTTGTCGAGGTGGGCGAGTGCGATCGCGACCGTGTGCTTGCAGAACTGCAGCTTGCGGCCAATCGGGCACGTGCACTCGTATGCGAGGCCCTCGGCACGCATCCACAACCGCACGACGTACGGCGCGCGGTCGCGCTCCGTCGGCATCACCCGACCGCGCAGCTCGCCGCGCGTGGCCTCGACCTGCTGCACTCGCTTGGCGGCAAAACACTTCTCTCCGCGCTCGAACGTTTGACTGCCCACGATCACCGCGATGGTCTCGCGATGGAGAATGTTGGCGATTCCGCGCTCCACCCGGTGACCACGCCACGCAAATGGTGCGTGGTCAAGATCTTGGACCGCAGCGGTCTGCGGCACCTAGGTCTGCAGCGCGGCGAGGTACGTGCCGCGCGCGGGGACGATCTCTTCGCCGTCGCGAAACACGTGAGGCTCGATACGAAGCATTCCTTCGGGCGCGTTCGCCTTCTCGAGGTAGAGGACGAGGACACTGGTGCCGTGCGGCAGCGCGAGCAGCTGCACGAGCCCGGGTTGCATCGCGGCGAGACCGAGGAGCGAGAGCTGCTTGCGGTCACCGTGATCGTGATCCTCGGCGCACGCGAGCATCCAGCCGGAGAAATCGTCGGGCAGATCGTCGTTCGGCAGGCGCGTCAGCACGAGCTGCGTCTTCTTCATCGCGCACTCGGCGACGAGCGCGCTGTCGTCCTGGCGCGGAAAGGCGAGCGCATCGAGCAGGCCGACGCTCGCGGCGATCTCCTTTTGCAGCCAGACGTCGACGAGCGCGCGATCGACTTGCTCGACCCATATCACGTCGGGCGTCAGCTCCCGCTCCATGACGCCGAGCGTGCCGTCGGTGCGATCGCACAGCTTGAGGAGCGACCAGCCGATCTGGACGGTCTGGCCGGGGAGGAACTTCGTGCCGCGCGCGGCCGAGGCCTCGAAGTAGCTGATGAGCATCTGGTGCAGATCGGTGATCGGCGGCGGCTTCGTGACCTGGATCGTGACCTCGCGATGACCCGCCGCTGTGCACTTCGTCGTTCGATGCGCCTGCACCGAGCGAAGCTACACCACTTCTCGTGACGCGCGGATGGCGCGAAACGCGCGACAGCCGTTCAGGCTTCGTCATCCTCTTCGAGCTCGGTGCCTGCAAGAACACGTGCGCGGTCACCCTGTTTGATCGCGTCGATCATGTCGGCGAAGATCTCGCGGTTCTCCGCGTCCGTCGTGCGCTTCTTCGCCGCGTTCAAGAAGGCCACCGCCTGATCACGTGCACCGGCTTCGTAGAGATGCGCGGCAGCATTGCAAGTGGTGTTGACGACGAGCTCGCCATCTTTCCCGTGCAGCCGCTCGCGCATGGCGATCGCCTTCACGTACAGCGCCATCGCCCCCGCCTCGTCGTCGCCAAGCTCGAGGAGGATCGTCCCGGTCGAGAACAAGACAGCGGCAGTGACCTCCCGCTCCTCCGTCGCGAATTCGTGCGCCATGTTCGCAAGCTGCTTCGCGCGTGCGAGCGCGAGGTCGTCGCGACCAAGCTCGCGCTCGTAGTTCGCAATGTTCGAGATGATCGTCGCTACATTGATGTGCCACGGTCCGACCAGCTTGGTCTGCAGCCCGAGCGCGCGCTCGGAGTGGGCGAGGGCGAGCAACGGCTTGCCGGCTTCACTGCAGTGATAGGCAAGGTTGCCGACGAGCGTCGCGAGCATCGGGTTGCCTGCGGGAAACGCATGCTCGCCGATCGCGACTGCGTAGTGCGTGACCGCCGCGGCACGCCGCGCATTGGTCGCAGCGAGCGCGAGCCCGAAGTTGTTGAGCGCGACCGCAACATCGCTGTGCTTCTCGCCGCACGTGCGAATCAAGATGTCGATCGCTTCTTCGAACTGTTCGAATGCGTCGTCGTCGTCGAGCAGGTGCAGCGCGGCGGCGATGCCGCCCTTGATCTGCCCGGCGACGTAGCTCTCTTGTTCGTCGACGAGCGCGAGTGCTTCCATGTAGCGCTTCTTGGCCGCGCGACCATCCCCGGTGAGGTAGTGCACGTTGCCGAGGCCCCGCAGAGCCTCGAGGCGCTCGACACCCCGCTGCTTCCCGAGCGCCGCGCGATAGTGTTTCTCGGCGTCCGCCGTGTTGCCCGCTGTGCGCTCGACATCGCCGATCAGCACGAGCCAGCGCGGATCGCCAGACAGCTTGACGGCCGCTTTCGCTTGTCGGCGCGCCTGCATGACATCACTGAAGAACAAGTGACAGCGTGAGATCTCCGCATGGCCGAGCGCGGCTTGTTCGCTGCCCGTCCGCTTGCGGATCGCGAGGGCGCGCTCGAGCTCCCGCACCGCCTCGTCGGACTGCCCGCGCGCCGTCGCGATCCGTCCAAGCAGCGCGATGCGATCCGGATCCTCGTCAACCAAGCCCGCGATCGCGGCGGCGGCGCCATCGACGTCGCCATCTTCGAACAGCGCTAGTGCTTCCTCGAGCGACACGGCAGCATGATACGTTCTCGTCGTGCTTTCGGATGCGCAGCGCTGGTCGATCGCGCTCGCTGCGATCCCGATCCGCTTCGACCTCGAGAACCCGACTTTGCTCGGCGGCGCACCGCGGAGCGATGAGGCCGCGCAAGCAGCGCGCGAGCTCCTCGGCGACTGGAAGCTGCGTGACGCCACGGGGGTGCACGAACGGATCTCGTCCCTCCTGACGCGCGCAAAGTGGCCCGCATGGGACACGGGCCGCATCCCGCTCATCGCTGGAAAGGCGTACCTCGCCGGCTGGCTCGACGAATCCGCTGCGCTCGACGCGTGCCTGGCCGCGGCGCGGGTGGTGCAGCCGCAGTTCACCGGATGGGAAACGTACGGGGCGGCGTATCTCGACGGGCGCCGCCGCGACCGCAACAAGGTCTCGAAGGCGCAGCACTACGTGTACCGGACGCTCGTCCTCGAGCACGACGGTCCGTGGCGTTTGCCGTGGGCGACGCCGCTATGAGGTGAACCACGCTGGCGGAATCTTTCCCGTCAGCGCTGTGACCGTGCGCGGCGCGGTTCGCTTCGACCACAGCGCGCGCTTCGGATCCGCAGCGGTGCCGGAGGCGAGCCCTTCCTCGGGAGACCAGTCGGGGCGCATGCCGGGCGCGAGGCCGTGCAGGCCGCTCTGGTGAAACGCGATGATGTACGTGTGGCCGGCGACGCGCGCACCGAGCGTGTCGGCGAGCCGCTGCGCGAAGTCGTGGCCGGCGTGCGCGCCGAACGTCTCGCAGGTGCGAAACCAGACGAGCGCGTCGGGTGCGAGGCGCTCGCGCACCGCGGCGATCGCATCGCGATGGTGACCGGCGAGCGAGTCCGCATCGAACGAGTCCTCGCGCACGAGTGCGCGGCCCCACTTGCCGTGACCCCAGTACTGGATCTCGCGGATCGGCTCGTCGTGCGAGGCGAGCCACTCGAACGCCTCGTCCCACGACTCGACGCCCCGGGACGCATCGATGCGTCCGAGCATGCGGTAGAGCCGCGAGCCGGCGCTCCAGACCGTCGAGAGGCGGCCGCGATCGTGTACGCACGTTCGATCGTAGACGAGCAGCCGCACAGGAGCAGCGTAGCGTGCTAGCTCTCGATTCGCATGCGGTGGCTTCTCGTGCTCGCACTCTGCGCGTGTCGCTCGTCCTCGAAGACGCCCGACCTCGTCGACGAGTTCGCGCATGCGTATCCCGAGAAGGCGACCGCCGACGGCAAGCTCGTCGAGCACGAGATCGTCGCAGCCGAGACCGAGGTCGAGCTCATCGATGGCAAGCGGCTTCGCGTGTGGGCGTACAACGGCACCGTCCCCGGCCCGACGCTGCGGGTGCGGCTCGGCGACACGCTGCGCGTGAAGTTCACGAACAAGCTGCCGCAGGAGACGACGATCCACTGGCACGGCGTGCGCGTCCCGAACGCGATGGACGGCGTCCCGCACGCGACGCAGCCGCCGATCCGGCCGGGTGGGTCGTTCGTCTACGAGTTCACGCCGAAGGACGCCGGCACCTTCTGGTTTCATCCACACGTCCGATCGAGCGAGCAGGTCGAGCGCGGGCTCTATGGCCTGTTGATCGTCGAGGACAAGCAGCCGCCGCCGTTCTCGCGCGAGGTGACGTGGATCCTCGACGACTGGATGCTCGGCGCCGACGGACAGATCTTCGGCCAGTTCAACACGATGCACGATCTCGCGCACGACGGTCGCTGGGGCAACGCGGTCACCGTCAATGGCCGCACCGACACGGTCCTCACCGTCGCCGCCGGCGAGCGCATTCGCTTGCGCCTGCTGAACGCCTCGAACGGCCGCGTCTACGCGCCGGATCTCGCCGGCCTCGACGCGGACATCATCGCCGTCGACGGGCTATACGCGCGCACGCCGGCGAAGCTCGCGCGCTTCGAGCTCGCGCCCGGCAATCGCCTCGATCTCGACGTCACCATCAAAGGCGCTGGTCGCTCGCTCGTCGTGATGGATCGCTTCGTCCCGCAGCGGCCGAATCGGCTCGCCGAGATCAATGTCGACGGTACAGCTCCCGCACCCGCGTTCGAGTCACCCGCGCGCGCGCACGTGCCGGCGTGGGCGAGCGGGCTCGCGCAGCCCGTCACGCACGAGTTTCGCCTCGACGCGCGGCAAGGCGGCCGGTTCGGCATCGAGTGGACGATCGACGACAAGGCGTTCGCGGGGCACGAGCACCATCACGATCCGGGCCTCACGCTCGCGCGCGGCAAGTGGGTTCGCCTGCGGTTCGTCAACGTGAGCGCGCGCCTGCATCCGATCCACCTGCACGGGATGTTCTTCAAGCTGCTCGCGCGTGACAGCGTCGCCGTCGACGAGCCGTTCTTTCGAGACACGGTGCTGATGCACGGTCGCGAGAGCATCGACATCGGTGTGATTCCCCTCGACGCAGGCGACTGGATGATGCACTGCCACATCCTCGAGCATGCCGAGGCCGGAATGATGACCATGCTCGCCGTCCGCGAAAAGTGATACCAAGGGGCGTGCGCTACCTGCCGCTCCTGTTCGCGCTCGTCGCGTGTCGCGGTAGCACGGATGCCGGCCCCGACGCGATGCCAGATGCGGCGGGCACGTATCCGCCGCCGCGCACGGACGCGTTCATGCGGCTCGGCAGCGCCGACACGCTCGAGATCGCGGCGTGGAACATCGAGAACTTTCCGGCGCGCGGCACCACGGCGGCTCGCGTGGCCGATCTGATCACGAGCCTCGATCTCGACGTCATCGTCGTCGAGGAGATCGCGAGCGACACCGCGTGGAAGGAGCTGCTCGCGCGGTTGCCCGAGCACGACGGCATCCTCTCCGAGCATCGCTACACGCCGACCGACTACCAGAAGATCGGCGTCATCTACCGGACGGCGATGGTCACGCCGTCGAGCACGCGGCTGATGTTCACCGCGAGCACCTACGAGTTTCCGCGTCCGCCGCTGACCATGTTGCTCGCGATCAACGACGGCGTGCACGCGCCGCTCTCGATCCGTGTCATCGGGCTGCACCTCAAAGCGGGCGTGTCGAGCGAAGACGGCGACCGCCGCCGGCTCGCGCTCGAGCGGCTCGACACCGAGATGCGAACGATGATCGCAAACGGCGAAGAGGACGAGATCGTGATTGCCGGTGACTACAACGAGGTCTTGAACACGACGATCGGCCAGACCAACTTCGCACCGCTGCTCGGCGCGCCGGACCTCTACACGGTCCACACGAAGGCCGCGTCCGACGCCGGAGAGATCACGTTCGTGCCGTCGTCACGCATGCTCGATCACATCACGACCACCGCCGCGCTCGCCGACGATCTCGCGGGCGCGCAGCTCGTGATCCCGCGGTTGCAAACGCTGCCGGGCTACCTCTCCGAGGTCAGCGATCACTTGCCGGTCGTGCTCGTCACACCGCTTCGCTAGTCACCAGGTGCCGCTCATCGCGATGCCAGGCGCGACTTCGCGGCCATCGGAGACCGCGGTCGGCATCACGTCGGTGCCGAGCAAGTCGAGTGCGCGCGATTGGTGCGGCGAGATCGCGGTGCGCAGGCCGTGATAGGTGAGGGCGCCGGAGATCGCCGCCATGCCGCCGTACAACAGTGCAGCGCCGCGTTCGCCATCGCGCCCGCGCTCGATCGCGAGGTAGCCCAGGCCCGCGGCGATCGGCGCGTTGACCGCGGCCTCGACGACGCCGTACGTGCGGCCGTGCTCGCCCGGCAGGCCGGCCGTCCACGCGAGCGTGTTCGCGCTGTACGCGATGCCCGCGATCCACGTCCGCGTGTTGTCGGGCGCGTGACCCGGATCCTTCCACTCGGTCTTGATGCGCCAGGCGCCGTGCACCGCCAGGACGTTGTGCCCGAGACCGAGCGTGCCCGCGATGACCGCGGTGCCGACGTCGCCGTCTCTCGCGGCTTCGATCGCGCCGTACGTGAACATCGCGCCGAACGTGCCGTTGTACGCGAGCTCGCCGACGCCGTACTTCATCGTCTGCGTCTCGTCGGTGAGGTCGTGGTACGCGAAGTACCCCGTGCCGTACGCGTAACCGCCGACCACCGCAGCGGCGAGGCCATACGCGAACACGCCGACGATCAGCGGGCAACGCGCGTTGCCACGACAGGCCTCGGCAGGCCGACTCGCGAACAACCCGGCGAACAGAACACAGGTGATAGCAATCTTGCGCATGGTCCGACCAATTGAAGACAATCAACTGGTACGAACTATTCGAGCTTTCGTAACTGCGCGAGATCGGCCGGACAACTTCAGCGGCGACGCAGCCCGATGATGCGCAGGCCGTTCGCGTCGCGCGAGACGTGCACGACGACCGGCGGCAGCTCGCGGCTGCTGCGCTGCACGCGCAGCCGCACGATCGTGTAGTCGTTCGCGAGCGCGACGCCGTTCACGCACGTGCGGCCGTTCGGCATCGCGCCGAGTGCACGCTCCGCGCCGATGCGCTTGCCCGCGGCGTCGTACGCGTCGATCTTGTAGAGCGTCTTCGGGCTGCGCAGCTGGTACGCCAGCATGAGATCCGTGAAGCAGAGCCGCGCGCCGTTCACGTCGCTGTCGATCTCGAACGCGTCGAGCGGCGCGACGCGATCGAACCAGTACCGCGCGGTCTTGTGCTGCCGCGCGATGAGGGTCTCGAGCATGAACTTCGCAGCGCGCGGGTCGGAGTACTGCGCTTCCTCGACGATCGCGGCGAGCTGCTCGGGCGTGAAGCGCATGAGCAGCTTCGCGCCCCAGAAGCCGTCGTGCCGGTCCGAGTCCTCGAGCGGCCAGTACATGCTGTTCGGGCGCCACTCGCCGGGCGAGTAGTGCTCGGCGTCGAACATGCCGATGCCGCGCAAGCCCGGATCATCGAGGCCGTCCCAGTTGCGCTTGTGAAGGCCGAGCGTCAAGAGATTCTCGAACGCCATGCCGAGATCGAGGCGGTACGTGTGGCCCGGTGTCTGCCACTTGAGGTGGTAGCCCATCGTCCCTAGCGCCTTGCCGAAGTCGATCAGGTAGTGCATGACGATCTTGTCGTCGGTGAACGCGTCGAGCGTGTTGTCTTCCTGGAGGTCGGTGTGGCCGAGCCACGAGAAGATCGGAAACTGCCCGCGTAAGCTGCGCCGGTTCTCGTGCGGGATGACGTCGTTCTTGTCGTCTTTGCGCGTGCCTTCGCGCGCGTACGGGCCGATCGGCTTGCCGGGCAAGAACCGGCTCGCGAGCACGCGGATGCGGCCGTCGTTCGTGCGGTAGACACGCGAGAGCGCGCTCGCGAGCTCGTCGGGTGTCAGCCCCTTCTTCTTCGCCTTGTCACCGACGACGAGATCCTCGGCTCGGATGTAACCGATGTGGTCTTCAGGGACGTTGTAGCCAATCGCCCAGAGGATGCGCAGCACGATCGCGTGCGCCCCGGTCTCCATCTCGGGCGAGTCGGCCTTGTCGAACTTGAGGAGGTACTTGTCGCCGCGCGCGTCCTCGAACGTGAAGCCGATCGAGAGGCCGCCGATCTTCGCGCCGGTGATCGTCCACGGCCGGTGATCGAAGGGGCTTGCCGTCACGTTCGGGCCGCGGCGTAGCTCGTCGATCGAGACGTCGCGCACGCCGATGCGGTTCGTGAACCACGTCGAGTCCGGAACCTCGTCGAGCGCGTTGACGTCCTGCGCGCGCTGGTCGGGGCGCATCTCCAGCGCGCGCGTGGTGCGACGAAACACGAAGCCGTCCGCGTGATAGAGCGTGCGGTTGTACTCGCGCTCCTTCGGCTGCTTCGCGAGCGGCACGCGATCATTGACGCGCCACACGGGGTCCTGGACCTTGAAGCGCAGGTCGCCGACCGGCGGTGACTTGTGTGCACAGGCGGCAACGAGGATGAGGATCGCGAGCCGTCTCATCAGAACCTCCTCGCCCGTTCGCGGCGGCCGTCAGTGGGCGAGAGCGCGAGCTCGAGAAAGAAGTCGCCGTCGCGCGAGCCGGCGATCTGCAGCCGGGTCAAGAAGCTCTTGCCCGTGTGGACCTGGACGCCGCCGCCAAAGCCGACACGCAGGCCATCGTCGGTCTCGACGTTGTCGAGCGCGCTGAACGTGCGCCCGACGTCGACGAATGTGAACGCGGCGAGGAAGTTTCCGAGGTTCCACGTGTACTCGGCGCTGCCGAGTGCGATCGAGCGATCGCGGAACCGGCCGTTCGGATAGCCGCGCAGGTGCTCGGCACCACCGAGGCGCGGCAGATCGACGAACGAGACCTTGCCGTCGGTGCGGCCGTCGCTACCGGCGATCGCCTCCACGAGGCCGCGCAGCACGAGCACGCGGCTGCCGTCGTAGAGATCGAAGTAGCGCTGCACTTCGCCACCGTACGTCCAGAACTTCGACGGGTCGCCGTTGATCCCGCGCGTGATGCCGACATGGGCGGCAGCGAGCCAGCCGGTCACGTCGAGTGCGTGCGACTGATACTTCGCGGGTCGCCGCGTGTCGTAGACGAGCTCTTCCTCGATGTAGAGGTTCTGCACGCCATCCTCGAAGCCGGCGAGCTTCGAGGTGTCGTAGCGCATCGTGATGCTGTCGGGATCGTCGGTGCCCGAGAGCTCGCGGAGCATGAGCGCGCCCGAGGTGCGCGCGTGCAGGCTGTCGACGATACGGACGTCGGCCGTCAGGACGTTACGGACTAAGGTCTCGCCAAACCGCGACTCGATCGACGTGTTGTCGACGGAGGGATCGATCGGCATCGGCGGCGGCTGGTCGAGCTTGCCGCCGTTGCCGATGCCGAAGAACCGCTCCTGCGGCCGGCGCTCGTAGCTCGAGTCGACTTCGAGCGTGAGCCGATCACCAAACCGATCGCCGCTCTTGAGGTTGATGCCGTACGCCTGACGAAAGCGGCCACCGAAGTCCACGCGCAGCTTCACGCGTTCGTTCGCGCCGAAAATATCCCGCACGATCAGGCGGCCGCCTGCCGTGAAGCCGAAGCCGGTCTCGTATGCGGCCGTCGGGTAGATGCCGAACCTGCGCGCATCGCTGGACGTGGCGCTCTTCGATTTGGTCGGCACATCGTACCGCTCGTACGCGTAGGCGACGCCGCGGATCGGTTGTGCGGCGGTCCACACGGCCATCCGCGGCAAGAAAAACAGAGCGCGCGGGATCCACAACAAGCGGCCTGTCCGCGCATCCTCGCGTGCGACGCCGCTCGCGTCGCGCGGAGATGGCGCGGCTTGCCAGTCGGGTTCGTCGAGGGGGGCCCGCACCGTCGTCGGAACGGCCATCAGCGCTGCGGGCGGCTCGGTAGGTCCCGTCGGCTCGACGCCGGATGCGAGGGGCTCCGCGTGCGCGGCGGAGGTCATGATCACGAGGGTGGCGAGGGCGCGCACGCCCCGGTGGGCTGCACGTGTTGTACCTACGGCAATTCGCGTATGCCGCGTTGCACGAGCGCTCGCCGTGCGGCCGTGCACCGTCGACTGTGCGCCGTGCGCGTTCGGGGTAGCTTCGGCGTGTGGGTCTCCTGCCATCCGCTCCGGACGTTCAGGTGTTCGCGCCGACCACATGGTTTGTGGGGCAGGACGCCCTCATCGAGATCGAGGTCACCGCGAAGGGCGAGACGAAGGTCGACTTCATCGACGTGCGCGGGACGGGCAAGCAGGGCTGGGCGATCGGCTCGGGCGAGAGCCGCGTCGCGCAAGAGGCGGCGTTCCCGAAGCTCGCCGCGCGCGTGATGGATGCCGGCGTGCTGCAACCTGGCCAGTCGCGCTACGCGGCGCGTTTCCATCTCCCGGCAGGATGCGCACCGAGCCACGGCCTCGAACCGGCGTGGGCGCAGTTCGAGATCTTCGTGCACGTCTCGATTCCGTGGTGGGTTGACGGCCGCTACCGCTTCCACGTCCCCGTGCGCGTGCCACCGCCGCCGCGGGTCGAGCGCCTCCCGTACGCGGTGAGCAGCACGAAGGCGACCGCGGCCGTGGGCAAGCCGCGGCTCGAGCTCTCGCTCGCGTCGACGCGCCTCATCGTCGGCGAGACGCTCGTCGGTTCGTGCGCGGTGTTTCACGTCGACGATCGCAAGCCGCGCGAGCTCGACATCATGCTCGTGCCGACGATCCGGCTCGTTCGCGGTGGCCGCGTCCGCGAGCGCCGCGGCGCCACGTACAACATCGCGCTCACACTTCCCGCGGGCTCGGCGGGCACCAATGTCCCGTTCCAGTTCCGCCTGCCGGCGACGATGACGCCGTCATTCAAGACGATCACGCACGAGGTCGCGTGGCACCTCATCGCATCGTACGGGTCGTTCTTCTCGGGTAAGGAAGAGGTCGCGGTCGCGCTCGAGATCGTCGACGCGAGCGCCGCCGCAACCACCGCGCAGCTCCATGCGGCGCCGCGGCTCGCAGACCAGCGCGTGATCGCCGCGTTCGAGCAGTTCGCGACGCCGAATGGCTGGATCGTCGCGCAGGGTGACGAAGATGCGAGCCCGCTGATCGAGCGCGCACACGACGGCTGCGATCTCGGGATCGGATACGCGTATCGCGGCAAGGACGGCACGTTCCTCGTCGCGCGGGTCGCGCATCCGTCGCTCGGCATCGGCCTCGCGGTCACGCAGAGCTCGTCGCTGCGGCACGTCTTCTTCCGCGATATCGAGATCGACATCGCGGCGTGGGATCGCGCGCACCTCGTCGCGGCGCGCTCGCCGGAGCAAGCCGTTCCATTTCTGCAGAAGGCAGCGCCGGCCGCGCTCGCGGCGATCAAGGCGATCGGGCCGCTCCTCCGATGGGACGACGATGCGCTCGTGTTCGAGCGGCCGATCCTCTCCGTCGAAGAGCCGGATCTCCGCCGCATCGCGCTCGCACTCGCAGACCTCGCGACCGCGATCGCAGGGACGCGCGGCACGATCCCCACGCCGCCGGGCCTCGAGGTGGACGCGACTGCGCTGGCCGACCTCGCGAAGCGCTGGCGCGGGCGGTTCACGCCGGGTGACCTCTCGATCGAGGGCGCCCTCGACCACACGCCGATCGATCTCGGCCTGCAATGGGACGAGCAGGGCACCCCGTACTGCATTCGCGCGAGTGTCGGCAGCCCCAACGACGCGAGCGAACAAGCGCGCCGCGTGACGCTCTCCCTGCCGCGCCCGGCATCCGACGCGCTCGCAGCGAGCACGCCCGACGCGCTCGTCGAGAAGTTGACGGCGTGGCCGGCCGACCTCCGCGATCTGCACATCAGCGATGGCGTCGTGAGTGCATCCCTCCTGCTCGGCGGGACGAAGGTCGACGCCGTGCGCGTGCGCGAGCTCGTCGAGGCGCTGCGTGCCGTGCTGGTCGCGATCGATCCGGGTGCGAGCCCGTACCGCTAGCTCACCAGCTCTTGAACGGCTTCTTCACGAGGTTCGAGTTGTAATACCGAGGATCGTGCGAGACCTCCTCGCGAACCCAGTCGGGCTTCTCGAATGCTTCGTCCTCGGACGCCAGCTCGAGCTCGGCGATGACGAGCCCGGCGTTGTCGCCGCCGAACACGTCGACTTCCCACTTCTTGCCCGCGTGCTCGACGAGATGCCGGCGCTTCACGATCACCGGCTTCTCGCAGAGCCCGTCGAGCATGACGCGGGCGTCGTCGACGGGAACCTCGTACTCGAGCTCGGTGCGGGTCACCCCCTTCGTCTTGCCCTTGATGGTGAGCTTCGCCTTGTCGCCCTCGATGCGGACACGAACGACGCGCTCCTCCACCGAGCTCAGATACCCCTGCTCGAAGGCGGTGCCGTTGCCGGGCGGCTTCCACGTGTGGTCGACCAGAAACTTACGCTCGATCTCCTTCGCCATCGCGCTGGTTGTAACAGCAGCTATGATGGGCCGCCGTGCGGCTCGCATCGATTTGTCTCCTCCTGCTCGGATGTGCCTCCGACGATGCCTCGATGTCGCCCGATGCGCCCGGCACGCCCGATGCGCCCGACGCGGCGCCGGGCACCGACATCGCCGCGGTGCCCACCGGCTGCGCCACCGACCGCTCGCTCACGGATCGCCCCGACGATCACGGCCACGACCAGATCCGCATCCTCTACGTCACGCCGTCCGATGGCGCAGACCTCGCGCGTGACACCAGCGGGCAGATCTGCAACTCGGTCCGCTCGTTCGCGACCTGGTTCCACGCGCGCAGTGGCGCCTACCTCCGCTTCGACACCACCAGCGGCCTCGTCGACATCGGCTTCGTGCGCCTCTCCTCGACCGACGCGCAGCTGAAGGGCTCGGACCCGGGCAACAACACGATCGACACCGGCATCGCCTTCGTCCGCGAGCGCATCGAGCGCGAGCTCACCAACCGCGCGATGATCGCGCCGAACAAGGCCTACGCGGTCTACTACGAGGGCTCCAGCTCCTGGGCGTGTGGCGCGGGCGCCTGGCCGCCGCTCATCACGGCGCGCGTCGCCGCGATGTATCTCAAGGGCGTCCCATTCGGCACCACCATCGACTGCGGCGCACCCGCGTGGGGCCGCGCCTCGCTCGCGCCCGGCTACACCGACTACGCGATGCTCCACGAGATCGTCCACACGGCAGGCTTCGTCCCCGACGCTTCACCGCACGAGCATGCGAGCGGCCACATCTTCGAGCCGCTCACGCCGACGACGTCGCGCGACCTCATGTACTCGCCGCGCGCCCAGACCAACGACCCGCCGTGGGACATCTTCGCGGCCGAGGGCCTCTTGCTCGACGTGAACAACGACGACTACTTCAACACGCCCGCGCCGGCCGACCTGGATCTCGCAACGTCGTCGCTGCTCGCGCCGCTCGCGCCGAATGCGCGCCGTCCCATCGGCTGGTAGCGCGCGGGTCGTGCGTGGTCGGGTGCGCGACTTGCGCGTGTGTCGGGTGGCATGGCCGTGGTCGTTCATGCTCGTGCCCCGAAGTCGAAACACGAAGCCACGAAGCCACGAAGTACGAAAAAGACGATCGATCGGTAAAGGTCGATTACTCGGCGATGACAGGTGCGACCTGTACTCGCGCGATGACAGGTGCGACCTGTACTCGCGCGTAGACAGGTGCGACCTGTACTCGCGCGATGACAGGTGCGACCTGTACTCGCGCGTCGACAGGTGCGACCTGTACTCGCGCGTCGACAGGTGCGACCTGTACTCGGCGTCGCAAGTCTTGGGGCGTTGGTGCTCGTCGTGAACCGCACGACCAGAACGCGAGGCATATGCGCGCGAACTTTCTTTGCATGAACGCGAGGCGCACGGGCGAACCGTTCGAGGCGACGACGCCGCAAGCTCTCGACCCTGGGTTCACTCGAGCACTGACGCGCGAAGGAAAAAGGTTCCGATCTGTGGCCTTTGTTTCGCTTTGTCCCTCTGTGTTGAGATCGGGAATACGTGCGGAACACCTGCGAACACGTTCGAAGCGCGACGCCACTAGCGTCTCGACCCTGGGCGCGCTCACGCACCGACGCGCGCCAAAAAACCTCTGCGGCCTTGGTTCCCTACGCGCGCCCCGTGCACTCGCGTACGCACGAAGGATCGCGCGCTACGACGCGTTCTCGTTCGCGTCGCGCAGGCGCAGCTTCGACGCGACCTGCTTGCCCGTCTCGAGCGCGGCCTCTGGCGTCGCCGCCGTGGTCAGCACGACACCGAGCCGGCGGCGCGGGCCTGCGTTTGGCTTTCCGAAGAAGCGCACGTCGACATCGGGCGTGGCGTACGCCTCGGCGAGGCCATCGATGACCGGCGACGCGAGGGTGGACTCGGCGCGCAGCGCGACGCTCGCGCCCGCGGAGTGGCGGCGGATCGCGGGGATGGGGAGGCCGAGGATGGCGCGCGCGTGGAGCGCGAACTCGGACCACGGCTGGGTGGCCATCGTGACCATGCCCGTGTCGTGCGGGCGCGGTGAGACCTCGGAGAACATCACTTTGTCGTTGGCGAGGAGGAAGAGCTCGACACCGAAGATGCCGTGACCGCCGAGGTGGTCGGTGATGCGCTTGGCGATCGCCTGAGAGCGCTCGGTCTGGAGCGCGGACATGGCGGAGTGGGGCTGCCACGACTCGACGTAGTCGCCGCCGACCTGGCGATGGCCGATCGGATCGCAGAAGGAGGTGCCGCTGACCGAGCGGACGGTGAGGAGCGTGATCTCGGATTCGAAGTGGATGAATTCTTCGACGATGACGCGGCCTGCGCCCGTGCGGCCGCCGGTCTGGGCGTATTGCCAGCAGCGTTCGAGGTCGGCCTCGGTCTTGGCGACCGATTGGCCTTTGCCCGACGAGGACATGATGGGCTTGATGACGACGGGGAGGCCGAGCGAGCGCGCGGCGGCCTGGAGCTCGGCGTACGTGTCGGCGAACTGGTAGCGCGCGGTCGGGAGATCGAGCTGCTCGGCGGCGACGCGCCGGATGGCCTCGCGGTCCATGGTGAGGCGGGCGGCCTGCGCGGTGGGGATGACCGTCCAGCCCTCGGCCTCGAGGGCGAGGAGCTCTTGCGTGGCGATGGCTTCGATCTCGGGGACGATCAGGTGCGGGCGCTCTTTTTCGACGACGGCGCGCAGGGCGGCGCGATCGAGCATGTCGATCACGTGGCTGCGATGCGCGACCTGCATCGCGGGAGCATCGGCGTAGCGATCGCACGCGATCACTTCGACGCCGAAGCGCTGCAGCTCGATCACGACCTCCTTGCCGAGCTCACCGGAGCCGAGCATCAGGACGCGCGTTGCGTGGGCAGACTTCGGTGTTCCGATCGAGACGGGCTTCGCCATGCGGAGGGCGTAGCACGGGCCTCTGTCAGAGCCCGTAGCGGGTCCGGAGGAGGGCGGCCGTCTGGTCGACGTCGCCTTCGAGGAAGCGGAGGACGTGGTGTTCGAGGGCGATCTCGTCGTGGGTGCGGAGCGGGCAGGCGACAATGTCGAAGCCGTTCACGAACGTGAGCGCCGCTTCGTTTTCGCGGCGCACGGTCCACTGTCCGTCGAGCTGGAGCTCTGCGTGTCGCGCGCGACGGCGAGTCGCGAGTGGGTGAGGCGACACGAGCGGGATCAGCGAGCCACGCTGCGGACCCACCATCGCGAGGAGGGCGGCGGGGCCCGGCACGCGCCGATCGATCACGAACGTGCGCTCGGTCTGCATGCCCGGCGTCATGTCGAAGATGTCGAGTCGCTCGAGCTGCTGTGCGATCCGTGCGTCGCGCCAGACCCGCGTCGTGAGCGGCGCGGTCACGCTCAGCGTCAGCGCACGCAAGCGCGGCATGAGCTCGGGATGGAGCCAGCAATCGGGATCGACGGCATCGAACGTTCCGAGCTGCAGCATCTCGAGCGCCGGCAGCGGGCCGAGGTGAACGCTGGTCCGATCGATCGCGAGCTCGAGGAGGGTCGGCACCGTCAGCTCGCCCTTCTCACGCACGCCGCGCAGCACGAGGCGCCGCAGCGGGAACCGTAGCCGCGCGAAGTCGAGCTCGCCATCGCCGAACAGCATCAGCGTGCGCAGACAGCGCAGCGCGCGTGGCTCTCGCACGAACAGCGCGTCGATCAGCCGCGAGCTGGCGTCCTGGATCACGAGCTTCTGCACGAACCGCGCGATCGGCGACGCGAGGAGCTCGCCGAGCAGCCGCGCTTCGCTCGCATCCTGCATCGACGCGAGCAGCACACCGCGCACGAAGCCCCACCGCCACTCGATCGTGAACGGCGAGTCGCCACGCAGCGCGGGCGGCAGGAGCTGGATCATGCGCTCGCGATCGTCCTCGACCGCGAGCTCGCCCTGCAGGAGCCCGCGATCCTGGAGCCAGTCACCGGCGACGAGGTAGGCCTCGCGATCGTCGGGCGCCGCGCAGATCGCGTCCTCGAGCGCCTCGGGCAGCTCCACTACTGGAGCTTCGCGGGAACGGACCAGTAGGGACTGATGTTGTTCGCGAGCGGGTTCTGGCCGGGCAGCCACATCGGCGGTGCGCTCGGGTCCGCCATCGTGCCGAGCTTGTTCTTCGCGACCGCGCCGAGCCAGATCTGCTTGCACTGCGAGACACCGTTCGCGATGCAGCCAGCGCTCGTCGCGGCGGTCGTGCGGTGGCCGTAGTTGCGCTCGCTCGAGAACACGATCCAGTAGTACTCGTTCGAGATCGTGGGTGCCCAGTGCGCCCACGTGACGCCGCCGTCGCCGGTGCCGCCGTTCATCGCGGTGAGGTCCGTGGTCCATGCGCCGTTCGCATCGGCGAGCATCAGGCGCGCGCCCGTCCCGCGCATGCCGCCGGGGCTGAAGTTGCGCCACGCGGAGCGCGCGGCGTTGAACACGACGATGTTGCCGTCGGGCGCGAAGCTCGGGAAGAAGAAGTTCTGATACGTGCCGCCGGGCAGCGTGATCGGATCCGCCACGATGTTCTGCGGCGTGCCGAACGTGTGCGTGCCGCCGCTGAACGCATACGTCATCGTCGCGATGCGCCCGCCGTCGAGATCGATCCACTGGCCGGGGGTCGGCGTCGACGCGTAGACGACCTTGTTTCCGTCGGCGGACCAGTCCGGCATCATCGCGGAGCGGCCGGCGGGCGACGCGACGGCGAGGTTCGACGCGACGGGTGCGCCGGTGTCCGGATCGTAGAGCGCGAGCGTGCCGTTCGACATGCCGACCATCGCGAGCGCCTTGTTGTCGTCTGGGAACGGATTGCCGATCGGCGCGAACGTCGTGTACGAGCCTTGGATCGTCGCGTTGTTCGCGTTGTACGACTCATTCCACGTCTGCGTGACCGCGTCGTACTTCATGAAGCCGGCGAACAGCTGACCGCAGTCGTTGTTGAGGCAGCGGCTGTAGCCGATGCGCGCGCCGTTGCGCGAGACCGAGTGACACGACGTGCACTGATCTTTGACGAGCGCGGGCGGCGTCGGGTCGCCGAACGTCTGGCTCATGATGTTGCCCTGCGACGACGCCCAGTAATAGATCGCCGTCTGGTCGATGTTGTCGTTCGTGACGACGAGCGACGTCAGCGAGCTCGCGTATTTCGCCGCCGACGCCGCCTGCACGAGACCTTCGACGGTGATCTGGAGGTTCTCGCCCGCGACGCTACCGACGAGCGACTCCCAGTCGGGCGTGGTCATCAGCGCCTCGACCGCAGTCGTGTAGACATCGACCTTCGCGAACGAGGAGCGCAGCGCGACGTGAAAGAGGTCGTTGCCCGCAGCGGTCCACTGGAACTCGATCGACGGGATGTTCTTCGGCGAGACCGCCTTGTCGATCGGATACTCGACGAGCGGCGAGCGCGCGGCGTCGGTCGTGAGCGTCGCGTTGCCGAAGATGTCGGCGGCGTTCGGCGGCGTGTTCGGCCCGACGACGAGCGAGCCCTCGAGGTTGACCGTCAAGACGCCTTGTCCCGCGAGCGTGCCGCACCTCGCATCGACGGTGGTCTTGCCACCATGCGCGCGGATCGTCAGCGTCGGCCCGGTGAACGAGCCGAAGTTCGCATCGACGTCGAGCCCGCAGCGCGCGGTGATGTCTTGCTTCTTGCTGCCGTTGACGCCGTAGACGATGTACGGCTGCGCGACGGTCTTGCCGAGCTCGACGGTCACGTTCGCGAACGACGGCTCGATCTCGATGTGATCGAAGTCGAGGCCATCATCACCGCCTGAATTGCCACCGCATCCCGAAACGACGAACAGCAAGCCGACGAGAACGCGCATGCGCGCATGGTACTACCGCGACAGGCTTGCCGTCTCGGCCGCCGCTGCGGCCACCGCGATGGCGGGCTGCTGCCGCTCGAGCTGGGCGATCATCTCGGCCAGCCGGGAGGTCTCGGCGCGCACCGCGTCATGGACCGACAGCAACGGCAGGATCGCTTCGCGGTCGCGTGTGACCTGTGCACGTTCCTCGTCGAGAGCCGCGTCGAGCCAGGCCCCTTGATGGCCGAGCGCGGTCTCGAGCAGGTTCGTCAGAGCGGTTCCGATTGCATGATGTAGGCGTGGCTCCGCATCGAGCAGCTCGGACCCGGCGACCTCGCGCATGTGCTCGACCTTGTCGTGCACCTTCCCCCTCAGCTCGGTGCGCCGCGTCTCGAACGAGCGGAACAGGCCGACGAACCAGTTGGACCGCTCGAGCTTCGTCGAGTTCTTGGTCAGCGACGGGAACAGCGTGATCGGCGGCAGCTCCGGCGCAGCACGCAGCTTCATGTGCTCCTCGGGCAGGCCGTACGCGTGCAGGGCCTCGACGACCGTCGGGTAGAGGTCGCGCGCGCTGCCGCCGAGCCCGCCGACGACGAGCACGCGAACCTCCTCGGCGATCCGGCGCGGGCGCGTGTGCCATTCCTCGTCGACCTTCGCGAGCGCGGCCTTCAGCACGTCGGCGTCGGCGGCATCGGCGATCGAGCCGACCCACTCGTGCTGCAGCTGCGCGAGCTCCGAGCCGAGGTGCACCGACGAGTGCTCGACGACCGCGTTCACGCTCGCCGAGATGTCACCGTGCACGCGCTCGAGCTGCGTCCGCGCGAACGCGCTCGGGTCCTCGATGCGTAGCGCCTGGAGTCGCGCGATGCGCGAGCGAAACGTCGCTTCCTTGCGCTCGATCGCATCCGCGAGGGAGGCCAGCACCGTCCGGATCTTGCGCTCGACGCGCTTCGCGAGGCGCAGCGCACGCGCGTCGGCGAGCAGCGTGGGCAGGGCACCGAGTAGCTGCGCGTGATCGCCGACCGCGAGTGGATGACCACCGCGCACGGGCGCGAAGATCTTGTCGCCTTGCGCGAGCAGCACCGCGTCGACCTCGGCGCCCGCACGCGACGCGCCCGAGAGCTCGACGAGCTCGGTGTTTTCGGGCAGCGGTGACTTCGCGACGATGATGTCGACCTCGACCACCCCCGCACCGATCGGCCCGCCGCTCGCGAGGCTCCTCAGCGATTCGTAGTAGCGCTTCGTCGCGAGGCGTACGTGTGCCTCGATCGCCGTCGCGTCGCTCTCGCCGGTGTCGAGCTGCGCGCGCGCTTCCGTGAGTGCGAGGTCCGCGAGCTTGCGGTCGGTGCGCCGCTGCTTCGAGCGCCACATCGCGAGCCAGTACATCGGCCACAGCCAGATCGCCCACCACGCGGGCCGCCTCGACAGCGTGCCCTCGACTCGTACGATCGCATTCTCGCGCTCGCTGTATTCGCCGCGCGCGGCGGTCGCACGCGCACGCGCGGTCGCGATGTCCTGCGTGCGATCGGGCGGCATCTGCTGCTCTTCGACGGAGCCGTCATCGCGGACCGCGCGAAAGCCCGCGATCGTGCCGCGCTTGACGCGCACGGCGGCGCCGCCGAGCGCGCGGTCGTGCGGGTCGAAGACCTGGCCATCGCAGACCACGTTCAAGAGCTCGGTGCGCGCCTGCAGATCGCCGCCGATACCGAGGGCAAACGGCTTCTCCCACGCGCGCTCGATCTCGCCGATCGTCGCGTTGACCGCGTCGGTCGCCGGCGCTGCATCGGCAAGCCGGCACAACGTCGCGTGTGCTTGCTCGACGAGTGGATGCCCCCGCACCACCTCGATGATACCAGTGAAGCGAAATACAAAACGCGATCCTCGTTCGAGGATCGCGTCTGGGTCGCGTGCCGAGCTGGCAGCGCGAGGGTCTACAAGGTCTCGAGGTACGCGACGAGATCCGCGATCTGCTCGGGTGCCAGCGTCTGCGTCAGACCGTGCGACGTGCTGTTACCGCAGACCGTGAAGCGGTCCGTCAGCGTCTTCGCGCAGCCGTCATGCATGAATGGCGCGCGTGCACCGATGCCGCGGAGGCTCGGCACCTTGAACTTGCCGCCCGTGCCGACATCGACGAGGACGTTGTTCGTCAGCAGCGCACCGCCGTGACACGACAGGCAGCCCGTCTGCGGCGACTCGAACAGCTGCTTGCCGCGCTCGATGACGTCGATGCCCGCGACGAATGCCGGCGCCGGGGCCGGAATGCGATCGAGCCACGGGCCGAGCGAACGCTTCTGGCGCTCGCTGAGCGCACCGCCTGCCATGCGCACCGCGAACACGTCGTCCATCAACGTGGGCAGCGAGCTCATGTCGCCGCTCCAGTGATAGGGCGCGCGCTGGAGGATGTCGCCGGCGAGGTTCTGCGTGCGGCGCTTGCCGAACTCGACGAAGTCCCACACGAGGCCGTCTTCACGACCTTCGGGGTGACACGACGCGCAGGCGAGACCGATCCCCGTCTGCTTGTGGAACACCGTGCGACCAGCGTCGACGCCGGGCGCGCCGGGCAGGACGATCTGCTCGGGGGCGAGCGTCTGCGCGCCGCCGCGATGGATCTCGAGCATCGGCTTCTCGGGGTAGTAGACAACGAGGTCGCCGTTCGGCGCGAACGACAGCGCCGTCGGCGCGCCACCCTCGTCGACGTCTTCATCGGTGTCTTCATCCGTGTCGTCGTCCATGTCGTCCTCGTCCTTCGGGTCATCCGGGAACTCGGGCGGACGGCAGTCGTTCATGTCGCGGCTCGAGAGCGCGAACGACGTCTGCTGCACGCGAACATTCCGGTTGCCCGCGGTGAGGACCGCGATCTTCGAGCCGTCCTTGCTGATGGCGATGTCGATCGGCAGCGCGCCCTGTGCGATCGGCAGCGCCGCGATCGGCGCCTGGCCGGGCGCGATCACCGTGATCGCGGCTTCGACCGGGCTACCGCAGCCCGTGCCGTAGCCGCCTTCTTCTTGCTTCGAACCGAGCTTGTCCTGCACCTGGCGTTGGTGCGAGACGACGATGCGTCCGTCGGGGAGCGAGACCATGCGCCACGCGACCGCGGGGACCGCGTTGACGAGGCCGGACTCGCCGCCGGGCGGTGGCGCCGTGCCGCCGTCCTCGGGGAAGCCGCCGCCGAAGCCGGCGAAGCGCTGCACCGTCGGCGGAACCACACGACCGAGGATCGCGCCGGCGCTGTCGACGGTCAGGATCTCGGACGAGCGGAACTTGGTGATGACAAGCTTGTCGCCCTGAACGATTACGTCGCGAAGGTCGCGCTCGAGGCGAACCGACCGCGTGGCGTCGCCGCCGGCGGCCTGGAACGTGACGAGCTCGCCCGTCGCGCACGCGACGTAGATGTTCTCGGTCGCCGCATCCCACGCGAGCCCGCGGGGCTCGGCGCAGACGTCGCGGCGATTGAGGATCTCGCCCTGGAGGCTGAACGTGAGCAGCGCACCGCCACCGCGCAGCGCGCTGTGGAAGCGACCGGCGCCGTCCTCGATCACGCGGCCGGGCTGATCGCCCTTCGGCAGCGCCATCTCGAACGTCACTTCACGCGTCGCGAGATCGATCGCGATGATGCGATCGCGATCTGGGTCCGCGACGATCGCGTGACTGCCGCTTCGCGAGACGGCCATGGTGCCGCCGGTGACCGGCACACCCCACGGCGGTGGCGTTTTTCCTTCGTGACAACCAACCAACAGAGCCAACGGCAGGACCAATTTCAAATGCACAGGCTCACCTCCCAGGGTGTTCAGTATCCTTGGTGCCGCACGAGGCCTGCAACCGTCATTCCGTCACCAAATGTTTATGACTGCACTTTGCCGGCATGTAGATCCGACTGCGCCGTGACTCGGTTGTCTCGTTGCCTCAGATATCTGAGGCCGACGCATCACTCCACGACGACAGCAACGCCGGTCGACCGGCCGAAGGTCTCCGGGCTGTACATCTCCTCGGCCTTCGTCGGCGCGGCGATGAACGTGCCGGGCGTCGTCGCGCGGGCTGTGTAGGAGTACTGATGCCGGCCTTCGGCGAGGTCCATCTTGAAGACCTCCACGCGGGTGTCGCGGTGGGCACGGAAGTCCCAGTGCGAATCGGCTTGCACACGCTGTGTACGCTCCGCAATCGCCAAATTCTCGTTCACGGCTTCGAAGCCGGCGGGCAACGGATCGACGAGTGCGACCGCATGGCGGCGGGTCGAATTGACCGTCTCGAGCGTGACGCGGACGCGCGCTCCGAGCCGGACCTTGATGCGGCCATCTGGCAAGGTCTGCACATCGGCGGGATTGTCGATCGCGGCGTAGCGCCGGCGCACGAGGAAGCCGGCATCGAGCGCCGGGAGGTTCACGTTCTTCGGCGCGTACGTGATCCCGACGCGGTAGTACATGCGGCCCGGTCCGGTCTTCTGCAGCGAGAGATCGTGGCCGGTCTTCGCGGGTAGGCGATCCCAGCCGACCTGCGCGACGCCGCGCTCGGTGCTGCGGCCGACGAACGCTTGCTCGGTATAGGCCGCCGCGCCGAACCACAAACGGCCCGTGTAGTTCGGGGTCGCCTTCTCGTAGGTGTCGAAGTAGCGCCGCATCGTCTGCATCACGACGAGGTTCTCCTGCGTCGAGGCCCAGCGGCCGCGATCGCGCGCGTCGAGCACGCCGCGGGCGAGCTTGGTGACGAGTGCGTGCTCGGGCACCTCGCGCATCAGCGCGTCGAGGGCGAGCGCCGTGGTCTTGTTGTTCGAGACCAACAGCGCGCGCTCGTCCTCCTCGTACGCGGTGGCGACCGTGGCACCGGCGGCGGTCTCGCGGGTCGCGGACAGAATGTCGGCGACGAGCTTGTCGCGCATCGGCTTCGCGCGATCGAGCTTCGCGACGAGTGAGAGGAGGCGTGCCTTCGCGTCGATCGGATACGCGCCGAGTGCGGACGCGGTCGCGTGCAGCCGCTCGGCACGCGCGCGCATGTCGAGCTTCGTCGTGGAGAGCGCAGTGAACGAGGCGGCCGCGAGCGAGACCCAGTACGCGTGCTGCGAGCGCTCCTTGCGATCGATGCTCGCCTTCGCGGCGGCGGTCTCGAGCTTCTTCACGACGGCGTTCGTCTCGCCGCTGACGAGCTTGACCGCGTTCGCCATCATCTTCGGCGGGACCTTGCCGTGATGCGCGGCGAGCGCCATGACGACCTGCGAGGTCACGAACGGATCGGAGCGCATGCCGTCGAAGTAGCCCCAACCGCCGTCCTTGTTCTGGTCCTTCGCCAGCTTCTTGAGGTCGAGTGCGACCTGCGCTTCGATCTCCTTCTTCGTCGGCCGCCCTGGATTCGCGAATGCCTCGAGGATGTCGAACATCGCGGAGGTCGCGATCATGCGGCTCGATCGCTGCTCCGCGCACTCGTACGGATACGCGTAGAGGTACCAGTACGCATCGGTGAGGGATTGCAGCTGCGTCGATGCGAGCTCGACCTCGACGCCGCCGACGTCGGGGAAGATGTCGGCCGGCACTTCGAGCCGCTCGTGCTTGTCCTTGTCGTCGACGACGCCGTAGGTCGCGAACGCTTCGGTCGTGGCCGGCTCGTAGACCGGGATGTCCATGTTCGACGCATCGGCGAACTGACCGGAGACCGCGATCGTCTGCACGACCGCTTTGCCGCGCTCGCTCGTCGTGAAGTCGAAGCGGACCTCCGCGCGCTGGCCGCCCTGCAGCGTGACGCGCCGGCCCGCGGGCCCGACGGCGACGAGGTTCGCGGCGCGCGCGGCGACATCGATCGTGCGCGGCGCCTGGTCGAGGTTCTGCACGACAACCGGCAGCGAGAACTTGTCACCTTGCGAGAGGAAGCGCGGCGCGACGGTGCGCGCGTTGACCTTGCGCTGCGTGACGATCGCGCTCTCGGCCTTGCCGAACCAGCGCGTATCGGCGGTCGCGAGCGCGACGATGCGGAACCGCGTGAGGCTGTCGGGCATCGTGACGGTCAATCGGACCTTGCCGCTCGCGTCGGTCTTGAGGCGCGGCGAAAACGCGGCGGTCGCGCGGAAGTCCTTGCGCGAGACGACGATGCTCGAGCCCGCACCGTGACCCATCGTTCCGTAGCGGCCGCTGCCGATCGTGCCGTAGCCCGTGCCGCCGCCGCCGCCTTGGCCGAAGCCGCGCTCGTCGAGGCTGTAGCGCTCGAAGCCGGGGACGCCCGAGAGATCATCTCCGGCGTCGTCGACGAGATCGACCGAGTCGAACTGCGTCGTGCCGTGACGGACCTCGCGATAGAACGGCGCGAGCGGATCGGCGTGCGACTTGCCCGAGAGCGCGAGGATGGCTTCGTCGACGACGATCAGCGCGACCTCGGCGTTCGCCTTCGGCTTGCCCTCGTGCGTGATCGCGACCTCGAACGTCGCCTGCTCGCCGGGCTCGACGAGCGTCTTCAGCGCACGCGTCTTCATGTTGAGGCGCGCGCTCTCGACCTCGACGGGCAGGTCGAGCTCGGTCGAGACGATCTCGGGGTACGTGAGCGTCTTCGGGCCGTGCTTCCAGCGCCGGTCGGCCCAGCGATCGACGAGCACGTGCACGTTCTGGAGAAAGCCTGGCTCGATCGGCAGCTCGACGAACGTCGATGCGGTCTTGAGCTCGACGCGGCGCTGCTTGATCACGCCCTGCCGCGCGAATGTCACGTTCGCGATCGCCGGCAGCTCCTTCGACTTGATCTCGAGCTTCGCGACGTCGCCCGGACGATACGTCTTCTTGTCGGGAACGAGCACCAGCTCGGCGTCGCGCTCCCAGCTGAACCACGGCAAGTCCATCGCGGTGAAGCTCACGCGCTCGCGCGCGTCTTTCACGGTCGCGACGGTCGAGTAGACCCACTCGACGTCCTTGCGGTTGACCCTGCACGTCTGCGGCTCGGTCTGGCTCGTCAGCTTGCACTGCTGCGTGTCCATGACCTTCGCGTCGTCGCGGCCCCGCTCGGACCACAAGCGCGCGCTGATCTTGACGTCGACGGGCACGCCGGCGACGGGATTGCCGTCGATGTCGGTGACGATCACCTCGACGGTATCGTGCGTGCGCGGCTGGAGGCGCGTGCCGACGTAGAGCGTGCTCGGGTGCACGAGGATCGGACGCGAGCTCGCGCGGATCGCCATGCGATCGACGTCCGTGACGGTCGCATCGACGGTGAGGATGCTCGGCTTCTTCGCGACGACCTGCGTGACGCCGAAGATCGCGGTCGAGCTCGAATTGCCCGACATCGCATGCGGCTTCGTGACCTCGAATTCGCCGAGGCGAGCGTCCCACTTCGACTGCGGATCGAACGTGTACGCGCTCCAGCCGGGCGGCACGTACGTCGCGGCTTGGAGCTCGGCGCGCCACTCGACGGACGCGCCGGGCAATCCGCCACCGGCGTAGTACTTCGCGGTCGCTTGCATCTCGAGCGCCTCGCCGAGCACGACGTGGGTCGCGCCGCTGTGCGTGACGTCCTCGTCGAGGTTCACCGCGTATGCGGGGCGGCGGAACTCCTGGATCGAGATCGGATGGCGCACCGACGACTGCTTCGACATGAACGTGAACGTGCCGGTGCCCTGGTTCGCGTTCGCGGGCAGGTCGACCTCGAGATCGAAGCCGCCGTTGTCGGAGACCGGCACCGTCCCGGTGGCCATCTTGTTGCCGCGATCGTCGACGAGCGTGTACGCGATGGTGTCGCTCGCTGCGGGCAGCGCCAGATCGGGATTCTTGCCCGAGTGCGTCCACCGCACCCAGCCCTTCAGGTAGACCTTCTCGCCCGGCTTGTACGTGAAGCGATCGTCGGTGACGTACCAGCGCGCTTCATGACGACGCTGCGCGCGCTCGTGGCTGCCACGGAATGGCGTGAACATCGAGTCGTCGTTCGTCGTGACTTGAAGAAGCGTTGTCGGGCCGCGCTGCTTGTTCGTCCACGTCTTCGCGGGCGCGAGCAGCTCGAGCTCGACATGACCGTCGGCGTCGGTCGCGCCGGCCTTCGTCTCCGCGCGGCCTTCGACGAACAGCGAGACGTTCGCCTTCGCGATCGGGTTCGTGAAACGCTTCGGCGAGATGTCCTGGACGAACGCGTTCACGTGCTCGCCGTCGACGCGCGCGCTCGTGGCGAGCCGCGTGACCTGGAGCCATGCGGACGTCTTCGGCGTCCAGCCTTTGCTCGGCTGCGTCGGCTGCGCGTGCACGACCGCGATCACGTGGCCCGTGCCGTTCGCGCCGAGGTGGGGCGTGAGGTCGGTGCGGAGGATGGCGCCGTGCCGCTTGCCGACCGGATGGAACTTGTCGAGGACGAGCTTGCCGGGCGGCGTTCCGCGCTCCTTGCGCTCGAACGCCTCGTACGCGAGGTAGTCGGCTGGTTTGACCACAAACAATTGCACGTGGAGCGCGGTGACCTCTTCCGCGGTCACCACCCACTGCGGAACCTCCCAGCGCGGATCCAGGATCTGGAGCCCGGATAGCGCGCGCACCATCGGCGCGAACTCCTGGCGCGCCACGCGGAACGACGGCCGATTCGGACCGACGAGCGGCTGGCCGTAGACGTCGATCAGATCGCGTGCGATCGCGACATTGATCGTCCGGCCAACGCCGTCGGGAACCATCAGCGAGTACCGATCGCCCGACGGCTTGTGGTCCTCGAATTCTTCACCCTCGAGCTGGATCTTGGTCGAGCGAAACGACGTCGCGTCGACGCTGTTCGTGAGCGCGACGGTCATGTAGCTGCGCATCGGGCACGCACTGCCGTGCATCCGCGGCACCCACGTCCCCGTGCACTCGACGCCCGCGACGCGGAACGCCGGCGCGACGGTGAACGAGGTGTGGCTCGCGCGGTCGGCGACGAGTGGTCCTTCCGTCGACGGCGCTTTCGCGGCGAGCTCGATCTGCGGACGCACGCCGGCGGGCCAGCCGGCAACGGGCGCGATCAACAGATGATGCTTGCCGAGGCGCTTCGGTAGCTCGGCCTTGTCGTACCTGATCGTCGAGTTCTTCGCCCACAGCTTCTCCGCTTCCTCGAGCGAGATCACGCGATACGCGACGGCGCGCTTCGCGTGCACGACGCGCAGGAACTTCTGGATCGCCTTCGCGTCGAAGCCTTGATCGAGCTGCACGGCAACGGCCGAGTCCGGACGCAGCGGGCCCGTCGGAAAGACGCCGGTCACCGTCAGCGAGCGCGTGCGAAACTTCTGCGTCACCGGCTCGCCGAGCGTGTTGCCGGTGATCGACTTCGCGCCGGCGGGCACGGTCACGACGTATTCGGTCGCGTTCGCGAAGTAGGCGCTCTTTGCGGTGAACGTCGCGACGCGGGTGTCGATCCAGCGCCACGTGCCGGCGATCGCTGGCGTGATCGTGGCGACGGGCTTGTCGGACATCCCGACCGCTGCGACCGGCACCATCGCGTCGCTGAAGCGAATGCGGATCTCGTTCTCCTTCTCGACGTCGCCGCTCGGCGAGATCTCCGGCTTCGCGAGTGGGGACGGTGGCTCGGGCGCGGGGCGCTGCGGCGCCGCCCCGGGCATGTCACCGGCGAGCTTGCCGTGCGTGACGGCGAACGCGATCGGCTGCACCGTCCCGGCGCGCGGCGGAGGCGGGGAGGGCGCGCGCAGGGTCGGTGCCTTCGCATTCTGCGCGGACAGATCGGGCAGCGGCTCGAGCCGTGCGAGCAGTGCACGGGTCTCGTTCGGCGTGAGGTCGGTCGTGGTCGCGGGCGCGAGTGTCGCCGTTCCCTCGATGAGCTCGACGCTGACGTTGCCGCTCGCGATCGACGTATCGATCGTCACGGTGCGCCGGCCGCCCGCCTGGATCGGCGCCTTCGTCGTCGACGAGACCGACGCCGCCGGCACCGCGGCGATCTGCGGCTTCGACGGCGTCGCCGACGGACGGCAGGACAAGGACACCGCGAGGTAGACGCAGACGAGTCGGCGCATGGTGCCAAAGCAGACACCGCGAGCCCGATGCAGGTTCCTCTAAAACTTCGGCGCAAGTGGCCGTTCGGGCTGGGATATACTCGAAGCGTGCGGTGGCTCCTGGTGGTCGCGCTGTTCGCCCAGACGGCGTCGGCCGAGCGGTTCGTGATCGAGGAGCCGGGCATGTACTACGCGTGCCCGATGGGAAAGACGTGGGATCAGCTCACGAAGTGCCTCGAGAAGCACGGGCGACCGGCGGTCGTGAAGCAGATCGCGGGCGCGCGGCTCGTTCGACTCGATCAACAAGAGGGCGGCAAGTGGGTCGACGGCGGCGTCTATCTCTATGTCGAGAAGAAGAAGGAGTGGCGAGTCTCCGGCGGCTTCTTCGGGCGCGGCACCGAATACGAGCTGCTCGACCTCCAGCCGCTGACGATCGGCAAGCACACCGGCTACCGCATCGACATCGGGCAAGCTTCACCGCTCTGGGTGCAGCTCGACGGGCTGACGACGCAGGTCGCGACGCGACGCGCGTACCAGACGATGTTCTGCAGCCCGAACAACAACTACTGCACGCAAACGATCCACACGTGTGAGGTGCTCGTGCGCGGCAAGGCGTACTGGGCGTTTCGCGGTGACATGAAGCTGAACGGCAACGAGGTCACGATCGCGGGTGATCGAAAGCTCGCGGGTCCGTTCTGCTCGCAAGCCGAGCGCGTCCACCTCGGCTGGCCGCAGACCTAGCGCTGGTATCCGACCGTCAGCAACGTCGTGCGCTCGCTCGCGTCGCCGCGGGCGCCGTCCATCGTGCCCGTGCGCGAGTGCATCCGGCCGTCGACCGCAACGGTCACACTCTTGTGCGTGTAGCCGACCCACGCCTGCGCCGACACGTCGACATCCACGATATGCGGGTCAGCCGTCATCATCTCTTGGTCGCGGTCGGCGCCGTCGAGCGAGTCGTACTTGCTGAGTGCGAGCTTGCCGCCGACGTTGACGCCGCGATACGCGAGGTTGATGCGCGGAACGGCGGTGAAGCCGCGCGCGTAGTAGTAAGGCTTCTCTTTGTCCTGCATCGAGTTGCGGACGGTCTCCATCGGATTTTGCTCGCGCCAGCTGTCGAACGCGACCGCCTTGAGCATGCCGAAGTCGGCATAGAGGTCCGCGCCGAGATCGACGGTCATGTCGCCGCGACGAACTTGTAGGTCGACGGTCGGGCCGACCGCGATCGTTGCGAGGTAGTCCCAATCGCGCGAGTCGCGCTGCTTCTGATCGCGGTAGTAGAACTCGCCGCTCGCTCCCGCGAACAGCTTGTAGCTCGCGCCGTTCTTGTAATAACCGACGAGCGACGTCTTGACGCCGCCTTCGACAGCGCGGACGCCGTTATCGAACGGCACCTCGATCGCGACGTTCACCTTGTTGCCGCCGACCACCATGCCGTCGCCGGTCGTCGGCGTCGTGTCGAGCGACACGCCGCCGCCGAGCGACACGAAGCCTTCGCCTGCTTGCGCGCCGGCGCCGACTTGCATCACGTACCGCGCGCGACGCCAGTTGTGCATGAGTTGAAACGCAGCCTCGCCGAGCGGCACGCCGGTCGTCGAGGTCGACAGCGCGTCGTTGATGCTGCCGTACTCGGCCCACTCGGTGAGCAGCTCCCAGCTTCCCGACACGAGCGTCGAGATCAGGAACGACTCGGCGACGCCGTAGTTGTTCTTGCGTGCACTCCAGTACGTCAGCGCGCCGAACGCGGGGTGACAGATCGCATTGAGCGCGAACGAGTTGCCGTCGAAGCGCCAGCCGTCGCTGCCGAGCTCGAGCTTCTTGCCGAGCGAGTCGCCCTTGAAGCCGAGTTGCCAGTCCACCACGTTCGATTCGCCAAAGCCGTCGCCGGTGTTGCGCCAGTACCACGCGGTGCCGATCGCCTGGATTGCGAGCGCCTCGAGGGCCATGCGGCCGTGGCGGCGGCGCTTCGGCTGGTTCGACTCTTCGCGCTTGGCCGCATCGACCTCCGCTTGGTCGATGAGCTCACCCGCCGACGGTTGGGCCGAGGCGAGCGACGATGAGATGGCGACCGCGAGGACCGTCAGGTTGCGAGCTGCGTTGTTCATGAACCCAACGTGCTCGGATCGCGCGTGAAGCCGCTAAGGCCTGGGCGTGGCCCCCACGTGAGCAACGACGGGAGAACCACGTCGTTGCAACGAGAGAATCGCGTGAACAGGCCGTTGCATCAGCGCAAGCCCGCTCAGCCACAGCGGCCAGGTCCGCGCCCCTCTACATGTCGGTCGCGTAGACGGTGATATGCGCGAGCTGGATTTCGGGCGCGCTGTAGAGGACCGGCGCGCCGGCGACGCGCGTCGTGACCTCGGCGAGCAGCGCCGAGACGTTGCCTATGATGAATCGGAACCGCGTGCCTCCAGCGGCGAGCGGTGTGCTGAACAAAGCGATGCGGACGAACGGATCCGACTGGGCGACATCGCCGCGGTCGAGTTGCTGGCCACCGACTTCGAGGAACGCCTCGCACGTGAGGTTGCAGCTCACGTGGCCGCGCACCAACGGTGTTCCGTCTGGCGCGACGATTCCGAGTCCGAGACGATCGCCTGTTGTCCACGCACGTTTCACACGCACCCCGACCTCCATCACCCAGATCCGCCCGTCGACCGCGACCGAGTGATTCTGGAGTCCGCCGTCGTCGACGACGTCCGGTGCGATCGTGCTGGTGGCCAGCCTCCACTCGGCGGACGACGACACCCACGTGTCATCGAGGACGTGAAAACCATCGAAGAACACCGCGCGTGTCGACGTTCCCAGGCTGCACTCGTTGCCGACGCCATCGTTGTCGTCGTCGACTTGGAAGTCGGCTGTGGCCGGGCACAGGTCACAGTCGTCGCCGACGAGATCGCCATCTTCGTCGGCGTTGAACGCCGTCTTCTTCATCGCGCAGAGGTCACACGCGTCGCCGAAACCGTCGTGGTCTCCGTCAGCCTGGTTCTCGTTCGCGGCATCGGGGCAGTTGTCGTCGTCGTCGTCGACCAGATCGCCGTCCCGATCAGGTGGCCGTAGCTTCGTCTCTTCGAGCCCGTAGACGAAGTTGCAGCCTGCGAGCAGTGCGACGAAGAGCGCGCGCATCGGGCAAACGTATCAGATTCGCTCCACCGGCGGATTCGTCACGCTCGAGCGTCGAGTTGCGCTAGGGTGCCTCGCGAAAGAGGACGAGATGGCGCCGATCAACTGCCCCACGTGCACGACCGAAATCTCTGAAGGCGACGCGGCTTGCCCGCGTTGCGGCACGTCGCTCGAGGTCGCGTCTGCAGCGGCCAGTGCAGCGAGCCAGCTGCCGCTGATGTCGGTGCTCAACGAGTCGCAACCGGCGGCGAGTCCAATGCAGGTGATCGCGACGCGTGTCGCTGCGATCGCGCTCGTCGGTTGGCTCGTCGCGCTCGCCGTGTTCGCGTGGGTCGCGTACGATGAAGGCTACGTCGGCACGCTACTTCCGCTCTGGAACACCGTGTTCGTCGTCGCCATGCTGCCGCTCGTCGCGGGGGTCTTCGCGCGGCGGATGTGGGCGCAGCGTTGGACGCTCGGCATCGCTGCATTCACCGGGCTCGGCAATATGCTTCAGGCAAAGGAGACCGGCTCGTCGATCCTGTGGGTCGGCGTCGCGGTTCTCACCGGCGTCGTCCTCATCCTCGCGGTCACGAAGAAGGTCTTCCGTCACGACAACGCGCACCGCGGCACGCTCGCGCAGCTCCTCGCAATCGCCGTCACGATCGGTTCGATCTTCGTGTACATGGCGTCGAAGTCGACGGGCACCGAGCGCGGTCGCGCCGCCTTCGCCACCGAGGTCCAGCGGGGCTACGAAAAAGCCGGCGTGACGACCGTCCGCGTCTTCGTGCAGAACAAGAGCCTCATCATCGAAGGGCTCAGCGACACCGACGCGCAGATCGACCAGGCCGCCGACGCCCTGCAGACCCAGCTCCGCAGCCACGGCAAGAACGCGAAGGCGTGGGTGCTCGGCTTCGATAACATCAAGATCACGAACGGCGCGCACGATCGATTCCTGCGCCCGACCGGGTTCGAGTAGTCAGACGAAGCCGCGGTCGCGCATCAGCGCGTTCGTATCGACATCGCGGCCACGGAACGTTCGGAACGCGTGCTCGGGCGGCACCGAGTTGCCGACGCTCATGATCGCGTCGTGCAGCTTCTGCGCGACGGTGCGATCGTAGTAGCTGCCGGTCGCTTGAAACGCTTCGCCGACGTCGGCGGTGAGCGTGTCGGCCCAGAGGTACGAGTAGTAGCCGGCCGAGTAGCTGTCGGTCGCGAACACGTGCGTGAACTGCGTCGGACGATGGCGCATCACGATCTCGGGCGGCATTCCGATCTCCGCCATCACCTGCGCCTCGAACGCGTTCGGATCGATATTCTCGGCGCGTGCGGTGTGGATCTTCATGTCGTAGATCGCGGCGGAGAGATACTCGACGGTCTTGAAGCCCTGGTTGAACGTCTTCGCGCGCTCGATCTTCTCGACGAGCGCGGCGGGAATCGGCTCCTTCGTCTCGTAGTGGAGGGCGAACTTGCCGAGGACCTGCGGCGTCGCGAGCCAGTGCTCGTGCAGCTGGCTCGGCAGCTCGACGAAGTCGCGCAGCGTGTTCGTGCCGGCGAGCGTCGGGAACCGAACCTTCGAGAGCAGGCCGTGCAGCGCGTGGCCGAACTCGTGAAACATCGTGACGGCGTCGTCCCACGAGACGAGCTCGGGCGTGCCCTTCACGAAGTTCGCATTGTTCGAGACGATGGGCGTCGTGTCGGGCTCCTGCGTCCGGTACTCGCTCATCCACGCGCCGCTGCGCTTGCCGTCGCGGGCGTAGGGATCGAAGTACCAGAGGCCGATGCGATCGCCGCCGCGGGTCACCTCGTAGGCGGTGACGTCGGGGTGATAGGTCGGCACGCGGATCGGCGCGAACTGAAGCCCGTAGACTTGCTGTGCGACCCAGAACATCGCGTCGCGCATGTTCGCGAGCTCGAGGTACGGCTTGACCGCGTTCTGGTCGAGATCGAACTTCTCCTTGCGGACCTTCTCCGCGTAGAAGCGGTAGTCCCACGGCTCGATCTTGTCGGGCGCGATGCGCCGCATGTCCGCGACTTCCTCGCGCACGCGCGCGGCGGCTGCGCGCCACACCTTGATCATGAGATCCATCGCGGTGTCGGGCGTCTTCGCCATGTTGTCGTCGAGGGTCCAGTGCGCGTGCGATGCGAAGCCAAGCAGCCGCGCGCGCTCGGCACGCAGCGCGAGGATCTCGGTGATGACGGGCTTGTTCGTCGCTTCGCCGCGCTGCACGAACATCTCGAACACGCGCTGGCGCAGATCGCGGCGCGTCGAGAACGTCAGGAACGGCTCGACGACGGAGCGCGTGTTCGCGATCCGCCAGCCGCCCTCGGTGCGGAGCGATTCGGCGAGGGTCTCGGGCAGCCCGGCGGCGTCATCGACGAGCAGGAACTGGCTCTCCTCGTCGGCGAGCACGTTCTGTCCAAACGTCGTGAATAGCGTGGCGAGGCGTTGGTTGATCTCGCCGAGGCGCGATTTTGCGTCGGCGCCGAGCGCCGCCCCGCGCCGCGCGAAGGCGCGATAGAGAGTCTCGACGAGTCGCTGCTCGTCGGGTGCGAGCGCGGCGCGCGCTTCGTAGACCTTCGCGATGCGCGCGAACAGCGCCGCGTTCTGCGTGAGCTCGTCGGAGAACGCGGCGAGCACCGGCGCCATCTCTTGCTCGAGTGCCTGCATGGGCTTGTCGCTCATGGTCCCGCTGAACGTCTCGAACAGCGACATCACGCGCGCGAACGGACGGCCCGCGTTCTCGAGCGCGATGATCGTGTTCGAAAAGGTCGGCGCATCGGGCGCGTCGGCGATGGCGCGAATCTCGTCGCGCCGCATCTCCATCGTGGTGCGGATGGCGTCGCTGAGGCGGGTGACATCTACCGCGTCGAAGGGCGGTACCCCACCGTGTGGACCGGACCATGGTGCGAGCAACACGTCGTCGTTGTTCATCGACGGGAACATAGCCCACGGCGACATGTGCGGCGGCCGGAGCCACGCGCCTTCATTGTTAGGACGATCGCCGTATGAGATTCTGGTGCTGATGTCCTGGGTGCACGTCGCTGTCGTTTCGATCGCATGGCGGTGGCTACCGTCATTCGACATCGGACCGCTCGAGCGGCAGACCAGACCACCGGTGAGCGTTCGCAACGAACGCGCGCCCAAACGCGTGACGATGGCGGAGCCCGAAGCACCGAGGCCCGCGCGGCTCGCCCAGGCCGCCGACGAGGTGGTCGTGCGCGCGCTGAACGGGGGACGCGCCGCGCTCGTGCGCTGCTGGAAGCGCGCACTCGACGCGGACCCATTGCTCGATGCGACCAAGGTCACCGTCCGCGTCGAGGTCGATGCTGCCGGGGGCGTGCGCGCGGTCACGCACGACGCGGCGAACGCGAAGCTCGGCAACTGCCTGGCGCTCGTCTCGCGCGGGCTCGCGTTCGAAGCGACCGGCTCGCCCGCCGTCGCGCAGTTTCCCCTGTTCTTCAAGCCCGACTGACGCGCTATTGTCGCGCCGTGCGTTGGGCATTATTCGCTCTGGTGATGAGCTCGGTCGCGTTCGCGGCACCGCCGAAACCGGTACGCAAGCTGGCGCCGGCCGGCCTCGACAAGGATCAACTGTCGGCGTACGTCGAGGCGATCCTGAAGGACAAGGCAGGCGATTACGAAGCCGCGGTCTCGCGGTACCAGCGGCTCAAGGACCTGCCCGCGGCCGTCTACAACATGGCGGATCTCGAGCGCCGCATGGAGGACTACAAGCGCGCGATCGAGCTCTACAAGCAGTATCTCGACCTCGCGCCAAACGCGCCCGATCGCGCGGCCGTGCAGAAGCTGATCGATCAGCTCGCGAAGACGCCGGCGACACTCGTCGTCGACGGCGATGACCTCGATGCGGTCGTGTTCATCGACGGTAAGCCGGCGGGTCCATCACCGCTCGTCACCCAGGTGCCGGATGGGTTTCACGTCGTCGATCGGATCGGACCGAGCTCGTACAGCCACGACACATTCGAAGCGAAGCCGCTCGGCTACAAGCACCAGTCTGCCAACAGCGAGCGACCCGGCAACGTCGTGATGAGCACGTCCGGATACGCCGGCAACTGGCAGGACGGCGACAAGACGTTCCAGGTGAATGCGCGATTCACGCTGCCTCCAGGACGCGTCGACACGTTCTATTACCGGCCGGGCCGCGCGTGCTCGCCGGTGTCGTTTGAAGTGCCCGCCGACGGGCTCGTCTACGTTTTCATCGATGCGCCGCGCGAGTCGCCGAACAAGGGCACTTGCCAGCCGATCAAGGTCACCGCGCAAAAGGTCGCGTTCCCGAAGGTGAAGAAATGAGAGTGCTGTTGTTCGTCGTGGCCCTCGCGGGCGTCGCGCATGCGGAATCGAAGACGAAGCGCGTCCCCGACAAGTTCACGAAGGCAGCCGGCGATGCGTTCGCAGCGGCGACCGAGATGGACGGCAAAGGTGACCTGCGCGCCGCGCTCGCGCTCTACGAGAAGGCGCACGCGATCTCGCCGCACCCGAGCACGATCTACAACGTCGCCGACGTGCAACGCCGCCTCGTGCTCCTCAGCCAGGCGATCCGGAGCTACGAGACGTATCTCGCGATGACGCCAGATGCGAAGGACCGCGCGGAGGTCGAAGCGTTGATCGGTCAGCTCTCGGTGACGCCGGGCAAGCTCATCATCGCCACGGGTGATGTCACCGATCGCGACTCCATCGATCTGGCCGCCGCGTTCGTGCTCGTCGACGGCGAGATCAAGAAGCGGCCCGGCCCTGTGCCGACGATGAAGCCGCGCGACCGCCCCGAGATCCACTTGCAGATCTCACCGGGCGAACACGTCGTCGATCTCGTGACGCCGCTGACCTACGCATCGAGCGAGTGCAGCCTCGACCCGGGCGGCCAGCGCTTTTGCGTTCTCAAGGCCGAGCCGCGCATTGACGGCAACGCGGTCGTGAGCGCGAAGAACCGACGCATCGACGTGGTCCAGGAGCGGAACGGCAAGGACCTCGTCTACAAGCGGTTCGAGCTGCCCGCGGGCAAGCATCGCTTGCTCGTGGAGGATCGCAGCTATGGCTGCGCGCCGTTGCCCATCGAGGCCGCCGGCGGGAACACGGTCTCGTACGCGTTCATCAATACGGACGAGTGGGACGGCTACAAACGCTGCCGCACGCTCGACATCAAGCAGCATCGGTTGCAGTTCGAGCCGTAGGGAGTCAGGATGCGCCGATGCAGCGCTTCCTGTTATTCGCCGTAGTTGCACTGTGTTTCGCCTGCCAGAAGGTCGACAAGGACAAGGCCGGCGCTGGTTCGGGCTCGCAAGGTGCCGCGCCGGTCAGCGGTCTCGAGAGCAAAGACATCCTCGCGCGCACGACCACGTCGCCCGAGGTCGCGGTCAAGCACGTGCTGATCGGCTGGAAGGATCTCGCCGCGGCGTATCGCGGCGGGATGGATTCGCGCGCGCAGGCGCGCTCGCAGCAGGACGCCGAGAAGCTGACGAAGGAGGTCTTCGCGAAGATGAAGGCGAAGCCCGCCGACATCGACGCGCTCGTCAAGCAGCACTCGGAAGATCCGGGCTCGCTCAAGGGCGAGCCATACGTGATCAAGGCAGATACGCCGTTCGTGCCCGAGTTCAAGAACCTCGCGATGCGCCTCGAGCTCAACGAGGCCGGCATCGTGAAGACGACCTACGGCTACCACGTGATGTTGCGCGTCCCGCCGCCGCCGCCACCGCCGCTCGATCCGCTCGAGTCGGCTGACATCCTCGCGCGCCCGGCACCAACGGAGAAGATCACGGCGCACGTGCAGCACGTGCTGATCTCGATCGCCGGCGGTGCGCGTGCGGCGCCCGATGCGCCGACGAAAGCCGAGGCCGACAAGATCGCGAAGGACGTGTTCGAGAAGGCCAAGGCCGGCACCGACATGAAGGAGCTGATGAAGCAGTTCTCGAAAGACCCGGGCTCGGCGAACAGCGGCAAGGCGTATCCGGTCACGGCGGGCAGCGGCATGATCCCGCCATTCGAGAACCTGTCGCTTCGCCTGAAGGAGGGCGAGGTCGGCCTCGTGAAGACGGACTTTGGCTGGCACGTCATCAAGCGCGTCCCGCCGCCGCCGCCGCCCGCGCCGGACCCGCTCGATTCGGTCGACATTCTCAAGCGCGAGATGAAGACGCAGAAGGCGTCGGTCAAGCACATCTTGCTCGGCTGGACCGAGGTGCACGCGACGGACGAGCGCGGCAAGAAGCGCTCGCGCAAGGATCTCGAGAAGCTCGTGAAGGACACGGTCGCGAAGCTCAAGAAGGGCGAGAAGATCGACAAGCTGATGGCCGAGCTCTCCGAAGACGAGGGCTCCGCGAAGACGGGCCAGGCGTATCCGGTGACGCCGGATGCGGGGCTCGTCCCGCCGTTCAAGGACCTGTCGCTGCGGCTCGATGTGAACGAGGTCGGCGTCGTGAAGACCGACTTCGGCATCCACATCATTCAGCGCATCGAGTAGCGCCGGTCGTCGTAAACTTGGGGAGGCGTCTTCCGGATGCGTTACCCATGATCTGCGGCGCAAGGCTCTGATCTCGCTGGGAAGGTCTGCTGGCACAACGGCTGCTGTATCCGTGAATCGTCACGCACCAGCCTCACCCCCAGGAGCCCAGAGCCATGTCCACCCCGAACGATACGTTTGCCTCGATCGACCCGACCCTCCTCGAAGCCGTTGCCGGCGCCGCCTCGCGCGCTGCAAAGGGCGATGACTCGCTGAACGCGATGCTCACGCAGATCACGTCGTCGATCAAAGACCTCGCGAACCAGAACAACAAAGGCAGCGATCCGATGCAGCTCATGCTGATGATGCTGATGCTCGGCGGCGGTGGCGGCGGCGGTGGCGGCGTTGTCGCTGGGCCCGGTGCCTCGCCGATCATCAACGTCCAGGCGGCGGTCGGCGGTTGCCGTCGTCGCGGCAAGAAGGGCTGGTAGTCTCAGCCGTTTGCTGCGCGCGTACGAGCGAGGAACCGAACGCTGGGAGATCGAGCTGCGAGAGCAGCAAGTCTTCACGCGACGCTTCGAGGGCGTTGCGCTCGTCGAACAAGCGACGTCCGCATACACGACACCTCTGCGCGCGAAGTGGGAAGCAGACCGTCTCTGCAGCCGACTCGCCGCCGACGGCTTCGTGCGTGCGGGCGGAGACCATCGCCGTGCAGCACGCGCAGGAGGCGCTGCCGCGTTTCGGCGAGACCGCACGTCGCGAACAGCTCGCGCGCACCGAGACCATGCTGCAGTTCCAGCTCGCCTCACGGCTGTGGGGCGTGCTCGGCGAGACGATCTACGACGAGCAGACACAGCACTATCTGTGCGATCTGATCGATGCGAGGTGGCGCTGCGGATTTCTGCGCAGCGCGCGCATTCGCAACCACGATGACTATGTCTTCGGCGAGCTCGTGCGCGGGCTCCACGATCTGCCGATCGCGATCGTCCTGCGCGAGCTCGTTGTCACCGATGTCAGGCCCGTGGTGCTCGGGATCGTCACCAACCGCACGTGGCCCTCGCTCGAGACGTTCACGATCGACGGTGGGCGACTCGATGCAGCCAAGGTGGCTGAGATGCTCGCGCGCCTGCCGAAGCTGCGGCACCTGTCCGTTTGGGGAACGGAGAATTCGGATGTGCTGTGCGAAGCGATCGCGGCATCTCCGATCGTCTCGCAGCTCGAATCGATCGACCTGCGCCAGGGCGCCTTCACGCGCGTCGGGATCGATGCGCTCTCGACGGCGAAGCTGGACTCGCTACAAACGTTGGAGCTGGGCGCGACGCCAATCGACACGCATGCCAGATTGCAGCATCTGGCACCGACCGTTCGAGTACACCCTGATGGCTAATCCGATCGCAGCGCTGTCCTTTGCCGATCGCTTCGTGCGCGCGTTGCCCGGCGATCCGAGCGAGGCGAACACCACGCGGCAGGTGCTCAAGTCGTGCTACTCGCGCGTGCAGCCGACGGCGGTCGCGAAGCCGGAGTTGCTCGTCGTGGTGCCGGAAGTGGCGGCGCTGCTCGATCTCGATCCAGCGATCACGCCCGAGCTCGCCGACGTGCTCGCCGGCAACAAGGTCATGCCGGGCATGGCGCCGTACGCCGCGTGTTACGGCGGGCACCAGTTCGGCACGTGGGCCGGTCAGCTCGGCGACGGTCGCGCGATCACGCTTGGCGAGGTCGTCAACGCGCGCGGCGAGACCTGGGAGATGCAGCTCAAGGGGGCAGGGCCCACGCCGTACTCGCGACGTGCGGACGGGCGGGCGGTGCTGCGGTCGTCGCTGCGCGAGCTCGTGTGCAGCGAAGCGATGTTTCACCTCGGCGTGCCGACGACGCGTGCGCTCTCGCTCGCGCTCACGGGCAACCCGGTGCAACGCGACATGCTCTACGACGGCAACGCGAAGCTCGAGCCCGGTGCCGTCGTGTGCCGTGTGGCGCCGACGTTTCTGCGGTTCGGCAACTTCGAGATCCACACGGCGCGCGACGACAAGGCCACGCTGAAGCAGCTGATGGCGTTCACGCTCGAGCGCTTCTATCCAGACCACGACGTCGCGAGCTTCTTCGAGAAAGTCATGCAGCGCACGGCGTGGATGGTCGCTGAGTGGATGCGCGTCGGCTTCGTGCACGGCGTGATGAACACCGACAACATGTCGATCCTCGGCCTGACGATCGACTACGGCCCGTACGGCTGGATCGAGCCGTTCGATCTCGACTGGACGCCGAACATCACGGACGCGAGCGGCCGGCGCTACCGGTTCGGCAACCAGCCGCAGATCGCGCACTGGAACCTCGCGCAGTTTGCGCGCTCGCTCGCGCCGCTGCTGGACGATCTCGATCCGCTGCGACAGACGATCGACCGCTACCCGGACGTCATCGGCACGCACTACCGCAACACGATGCTGCGCAAGCTTGGCCTCAGCGGCCGCGCGGACCTGGCGACGCTCGACGACGATCTGCTCTCCGTGCTGTCGGGCCTGCTCGTCGAGATCGAGACCGACATGACGCTGTTCTTCCGCCTCTTGGCGCAGGTGCCGCGACACGCGAAGGACCCGTTCGAGATCCTCGGCGAGGCCTACTACGAGCCGCCCACGGTGGTGCAGCGCGCGATCACGACGGACTGGCTCCGCGCGTACTGGTCGCGCGTCGAGCGTGAAGGCATCGACGACGCCGAGCGCCGCGCTCGCATGGACTCGATCAATCCGCTGTACGTGCCGCGCAACTACCTCGTACAGGAAGTGATCGAGGCGACAGAAGCGGGCGACCGCAAGGAGCTCCTCTCGCTCCTGGAGGTGCTGCGCCATCCGTACACCGAGCAGCCTGGGCGCGAGCGCTACACGAAGAAGCGCCCCGCGTGGGCCGCGTCCAAACCGGGTTGCTCGATGCTATCGTGCAGCTCCTAGTGAAGACCTTCATCACACTCGCGCTCCTCACGGGAACCGCCGCGGCCGAGAGCCACAAGCTCGTCGAGGATGCGGCACTCGGCACCACGCTCGCCGCCGACAAGCGCATGCTCATCGACACCAAGGCCTCCAGTCTCAGGTTCGCGAAGTGTGCCGAGACGCCCGCGACCGGTTCCGCCGTGTTCTCGGTCGAGGTCAGCACCAAGAGGGCCGTCACGACCGCGCGCGTGCACGGCAGCGGCAAGCCCGCGCTGGACGCGTGCCTCGCGGGCGCGCTCAAGCAAATGGTCGTCAACGAGCCGCTCACGGCGCCGATCGGGATCGTCGGCCGCATCGATCTCGCCCAAGCCGACGGCACCTTCTTCGAATCGCCGCGCGTGTCGTCTGCCGCCGTGCTCGTCAACGCGCACACCGCGACGTGGCAGCTGACGGTCAACCGCATCGGCTACACGTCGAACCGCGCGCAGGACATCGCGGCCGCGCTCGACGGTGCGAGCGCCGCGATCGCCGCGTGCTCCGCCAAGCGCGGCGCGAAGGCCGAGCCCGCCGAAGCGCTCGCATGGGTCGCGGGCAAGGGCGCCGCGTTCCGGTCAGGCAACAAGGCGTACGACGCCTGCGTCGGGAAGACACTCGGCAAGGTCAAGCTGCCGGCCGCCGACTCGGCGATGTGGATGCACGTGGCGATCATGAAGCCGGCCGAACCGCTCGCACCACGCACGACGAAGGCCGGCCTCTCGAAGGCCGATGCGCTCCGCGACGCGCTCACCACCGCGGTCCGCTCGCGCAAGCTCGACCTCCTCGCGTGCACGGATGGCAAGCCGAAGGCGAAGCTGACCAAGGTCGGCGTCGCGCTCAAGGGCGGCAAGGCGAGCATCGTGAAGGTCTCGACCGGCAACACCGATGCCGACGCCTGCGTTCGCAACAAGCTCTCGGGCGTCGCGATTCCGAACGCCGCCGCCGACGACAAGCTCGAGCTCGAGATCACGCTCGAAGCCGCCGCCGAGTAATCAGTCGGACCAGTCGGACAGCCGGACAGACCAGTCGCCGGACAGCAGCCGTCGAGTAATTGTCATCGCTCGGTGACTGGTCGCACCTGTCTGCAAGTGTCGACCAGTGTCACGCCGAACAAATTGGTGCGACCTGTAATCAGAAAAATACAGGTCGCACCCATTACAGCCACCGCCGGACACCCGGACGACTACTCCTCCGCCGGCAGCTCGATCGGGCCCGACGGGATGACGACGGGCTTGCCCATCCTCTCGATCGTCCGCTGATCTTCCTCGACGCCCTCGACAGAGCGGTTGATCTCCTCGACGAGCCCGCGCTTGCGGCCGTAGTCCATCTTCGGCGTGTACTTCATGCCGTCGAAGGCCTTGAGCGAGCCCACGAACTCCTCGTGCTCCTGCATCTTGCGCAGGCGGATGCGCTCGAGGTCGAACTGGTTCCGCACGATGTACGGCGTGAGGAGGATCAGCGTGTTCGATTTGCGCTTCTCCTTGCTGTTGTACGAGAACAGGCGGCCGAGGAGCGGGATGTCACCGAGCAGCGGGACCGAGTCCTTCGTCAGCTTGGTCTTCTCCTGCAGGATGCCGCCGATCACGATCGTCTGCTGATCGCGCACCAGCACGCGGGTCTCGTAGTTGCGGTTGCTGAGCGTGACGCCGAAGCTGCTGATGTCGCCCTCGTCCTCGGCGGCATGTTTCACCTCGAGCAGGATCTGGTTGTCGCTCGTGATGTGCGGCTTGAGCTCGAGCTCGAGGTTCAGCTCGCGGAACTCCACGTTGGTCTGGGTACCGAAGTTGGTTTGTGTCGTGCGCTCGAGGGGAATCGACTTGCCGACCTTGAACTTCGCGGTCTCGTTGTCGAGGGCCATCATGCTCGGCGTCGACAGCACGTTCGTGCGCGAGGTGTGAGAGAGCGCGTTGAACAGCACGCCGTACGAGGGGATGGTGAGGCCGAGGACCGACATGCTCGGTCCGAGCAAGCCCGCGACCAAGCCGCGTGACATGACACCCCCCGTCGGGTTGTTCTCCGTCGGCGCGGGCGCGGCGGAGTTGAGGTTCGTCGTGTGAATGCCGCCGAGGATCGCGGCCTTGTCGAGCGCGGAGGCGCCGTGCACCGAGCCGTCGGTCGTGAGGTCATTGGAGACCGTGACCTCGACGATCATCGTCTCGATGTAGACCTGCGGCCGCGCCAGATCGAGCGAGATGATCACTTCCTTGAGCGCGAGGAAGTCGCGGCCGGTCGAGAGCACGATGAGCGAGTTGGTTGGCTTGTCGGCGATGACGCGGACCTTGCCGTCGATGGCCGTGCCGACGCCGCCTTCCGTGGGCGGTGGCTTCGGGGCGCCGGGCGTTGCTGCCGTCTGGCCGGTTTGCCCGACGGTGTCGTTAATCGTCTTCGCGAGCTCCTCGGCGATCGCATTCGAGAGGCGGTAGACGTGCACCGATTGCCCGCCCTCGATGTCGAGCGCCACGTCGATGCGCTTCGCGAGCGCGCGGAATCGTTCGAACGCGACGTCGCTCGCGGCGAGGATGATCGTGTTCGTGCGCTCGTCGACCATCACCTTCGACGGTGTCAGCGCGGAGGTGAGCGCGGTCGGCGGGCTGCCCGGCTTCGGCGCGGCGGCGACTTCCTTCGTGACGCCGAGGATGCCGCCGACCTTGTCGGCGACGACCTGCGCGTTCGCGTGCTCGATCGTGATCGTGTAGATGCCCTCGCTGCCCTTCGGTAGGTCGACCATCTTCACGAGCGACAGCATGTCGCGCACGTTCCCACCGTAGTCGGTGAGCATCAGCATGGATCCGATCTGCTGCACCTCGCCGACCTCGGACTTCAGCGTTGCCAACGCTTGTACGAGGACGTCGGGTGCGGCGTACGTCGGCCGCAGGATGTAGCGCACCACTTGGTCGTCGGTGGGCGTGCCCTTCCTGAGCATCGGCACGGTGTCGCGGCGAGATGCTCCTGCATCCGCGATTCGCAGCACGTTGCCTTTCGGTACGACGGTCAGGTTCATCGTGGACAGTGCGACGAGAAACATTCGGTACGCCTCGGTCGCACTCATCTTGTTCGGCGCGATCACCGTCACTTTCTTCCCGGTCGCAACGACGCGGGGATCGAGGATGAAGTTCTTGCACGTGAAGCCGACGACCCACGTCATCAGCTCCTTGAGCTCCATGTCGGGCTTGAAGCTGACGGCGACCTCGGCCGTGCGGCTCTTGCAGCGATAGAGCGCTTCGTCTTCGCCGGTGACCGGCGTCTCCACGCCGATCTTGGTCTCGGCGCTCGCCACGCATGGTGTCATCGCGAGCAAGGATGTGAGAACCACGAGGGCCCGGCGCGCGCGATGAGTCATGCGCAGCTCCTCATGGAAGTCGCGGACCAACGCGCGAAGCGCCGCAACTGCGTGATGGCAGGTGCTCGCTACACGCGTGATGTGCCTTCCTGTCAGCGAGCGGGGCGGCAGCTGAGCCAGCCGAGCGCGCGCATCACGCGATCGTGATCGTCAGGACCTGCGTCGTCTCGTCGAACGTGTGCGTGTAGCTCTTGAGCGCGCGGGTCGCGGGCTCGCGCGTGACCGCGCCGTTGAGCGCGAACCGCGAGCCGTGGCACGGGCACGCGAGCTCCATCGACGATGGCTGATACGAGACGCCGCAATTGTTGTGCGTGCACACGCGTGACAGGACGCTGAACGTCGTCGCCGAAGTGCGAACGATGATGATCTTGTCGGGGACGTTGATCGGGCGCGCTCCGTTGACGTCGCGCAGCGCCGCGTTCACGGGCTCCATGAGGCTGACGCAGATGTTCGTGCCGCACACCTCGAAGCCCGACGTGGTGCCCGGCGCATCCGGCGTCGTCTCCTCCCCGCCGCCTCCGCCACATCCCACGCAACCGATCGCCATGATTCCGAGCTTTACGACTTCGCGGCGCCTCATTGGATCTCCATTCTATCCGGGAAATGCCGAGGCTTTCACACTGGTTGAAGGGCACGTGCAGTTTCTTTGTCATGTGATCCGCGCCGCGAAGCACTCATGATCGACATGGGACACACGATCGCGGCCGTGGCCACGGACGCCGAGCTGCTCGAAGCGAGCAAGCGCGGCGAACATGCCGCGTTTGGAACGATCGTCGAGAGGTACCAGGACGTGGTCTGTGCGGTTTCCTACAGCCGCACGCGTGACCAGGCGCTGAGCGAGGATGTGGCACAAGAGACGTTCCTCGCGGCATGGCGCCAGCTCGATCAGCTCCGAGAGCCAGGCCGCCTGCGCTCGTGGCTGTGTGGGATCGCGAGCAACCTCGCCAAGAAGGCGCGCAAGCGCCTCGCGCGCGAGACCACGCTCGCGACCGCCGACGAGCTCGCGCCGGTCGCACGCGACACCCCGTTCGACGACGTCAGCCAAGCGCAGGCCGAGCGCGTCGTCGGCGAGGCGCTCGGGCGCGTGCCCGAGACGTATCGTGACGTGCTCGTCCTCTATTATCGCGAGCAACGATCGATTCGTGACGTAGCGCGGGCGCTCGAGATCAGCGAGTCAGCCGCACTGCAACGTCTCGCGCGTGGCCGCCAGTACCTCGCGAACGGTGTCACCTCACTCGTCGAGACCTCGCTGCGTGGCTTGCCGCGCAAGAGCCTCGTCGCGGGTGTCATCGCCGCGCTGCCGATGATCGTGCCCTCCCATGTCGAGGCATCACCAGCACCCGGATCGGGAGGAAGCACGAACATGTTCATCAAAGTTGCCATCGCAGTCACCGCGCTCGCCGCCGCAGGCACCACCGCGTACGTCATCAAGGACGCGCGCACGACAAACACGCCCGCCGCACAGATCGCCGCCGCACCCACCACGCCCGCGGCGCGCGCACAGAAGTTCGTACCGGCCACGCCGCGCCCGGCCGCGATCGCGCCATCACCGACGCCCGAAGGCCTCCCGCCCAACGCGTTCGTGCAGCCGGCGCCCGACACCGAGCGCTCGATCCCGCGCGACAAGATCCAGAAGCTCGGCCTCGAGCGCGGCGCCTCGCGTGGCCCCGCCAACGCTCCCGTCGTGATCACCGTCTTCACCGACATGCGGTGCAAGTACTGCGGCTCCGCACTCGGCTCGCTCGACCAGCTCTTCGACGAGTACCCGAACAAGCTGCGCATGGTCGTCAAGCAGCTCCCCGTGCACGAGTCCGCGAAGCTCGCCGCCGAGGCCGCATTTGCCGCGGACTCGCAGGGCAAGTTCTGGGAGCTGCACGACCTCATGCTCGCGAACCAGGACGACCTCTCGCGCGAGCCGCTGATCGGCCTCGCGCAACAGGCTGGCCTCGATGTCACCAAGTTCCGCGCCGCGCTCGACAGCCACGAGTACGCCGACGATGTCGCGAAGGACGTCGACGCCGCGAAGGAGATCGAGATCCAGGGAACGCCCTCGTTCGTGATCAACGGGCGCAAGATCATCGGCAACGTGCCGATGCCGCAGCTTCGCGCGGCGATCGACTCCGCGCTGCACGAGTAGCTCGAAGCGCGCGAGAGTCACTGCCGGCCGAGCCGCGACGCACTCGAAATGCCGTTTCGGCGAGGTGTGAAGAAATAAATATGTCCGACATAATTACCGCGCCGAACCGGGTGATTTGTCCGAGGTTCGGACACGCGGGGCGCGGAACTCCGTGTTTCGTCGTCGCGGCGGGTTCGACGAGCGACGACTTGCAGCCGCGCGCCATGACGAGCGTGTCAGGGTGTCCGGCGGTTTCGGACTAACGCAGCAAGATGGCGAGCAGCGCGCCGAGCGCGAGCGCTGCGAGCGCGGCGCTGATCATGATGTACATGCGGCGCTTCTCGATCGCGGCGCGCTTGACCGACTCGGTGCGCGCGCGTTGGGTCGCGCCGGGTGCGCCCGCATGTGACGGAGCGTGCGGCTGCGATTCGTGCGGCTGCGATTCGTGCGGCTGCGATTCGTGCGGCTGCGATTCGTGCGGCTGCGATTCGTGCGGCTGCGATTCGTACGGCTGCGAGATGTATGGCTGCGGCACGCCCGGCTGCGATGCCGCGCGCAGTGCGACCGGCACGCCCGGCTGCGACGCCGCGCGCGGTGCGGCCG
>JALZOJ010000144.1 GCA_030857175.1 Myxococcota bacterium
TCGACGACGAACGTCGGATCGTGGTGGCCGTTTCTATCCATCACGACATTGCCGACGAAGTGCGCGTCGTCCGTCGACTCCTCGGGTTCCGCCGGCACGGTCGCGAGCTTGATCTGCTTGACCTTGAGCTTGCCGAGCGCCTTCTCGAAGGCCGTCTTGTTCGCGGCCTTCGCCTGCTTCGGCGAGTGCGCCTTCTTCTGCGCGCTCGCCACGCCGGCGAGCAGCAGGAGCACGACAAGCACGCGCGTCATTCAGCGAGGATTACCACGAACTGCGCGCGTCATCCGCCAAGCTTCTTCACGCAGCTGACGAACTCGTCGACCGGCTCGATGACGACCTGGTCCGCGACCGTTACGTACGGCAGCTCGATGACCTTGCCCTTGTGCCACCACCACAGCTGCGACGAGATCCGCGCCGCGGAGCTGTCGTAGATGTCTCGCACCTGCGCGATGAGCGCGACAGCGGCTTCACTCCATTTTTCATCCACGATCCGGTGATACGCGACCGTACCCGCGTTCGGCGCGGACACGAGCATCCCGTGCGGCGCACCTCCTTCACGGAGTAAGAGGCTCGCATACGGAAGGAGTCCTGCCGTGAACGAGCTATTGCCGAACGCGAGGCTGAGCTCGAAGCCATCGTGCTCGAGGATGTGCGTGCGGATGTTGCTCACGTCGCGGGTTCGCTTCGCCGCGAGCTTCGCGAGATCCTTCGGTAGCCGCTTCCACGCGCGCGCATGCTCGACCGGCACGGCCAACGGTTCGAGGTCGTCGACCTCTGCGTAGTGGACGACGATCGAGAGGCCCGGCGCGACGCGGACGTGCACGCTCGGCTCGTCGGTGAGCTCGTACGCGACCAGCGCGACGCGCAGGTGATCTTTGGCGGTCTCGAAGTTCTTCGCGAACGCGATGATGCGCGCATCCTTGCGCGGATCCGACTTGCGCTTCGCGGTGCTCAGTCGATCGCGCAGGTTGTCGAGGGACGTGCCCCACTCCGCCTGGCGCTCCGGCGGCTCGCTACGCCAGTGCGTCGCGAGCGCCGAGTGAGCGCGGAGATGGGCGAGCGCTTCGAGCGCGGTCGCCCGCAGCGCCTCGTCCGAATTCGGGTGCACCTCCCGCATCCACACATGGACGCGTGGATCGAGGTCGGCGTCGCCACCCTGCAAGTAGGTCACGCACTCGACGGCGAGCATGCCCACCTGGCACTGGGCGATCGTCGCATCGGGCAGAATCGCGACCTCCAGCGCCACACGAATGTGGTCTTCGACCTTGGAGTCCTCGTTGATCGCCGCAACCCAGTCCAGCGGACCCTGATCGTGTTCGGCTCTCGTTGCCCAGGCGCGCTGCATGGCGCCACCGTAGCAAACCTTCGCGCCGACCGGATTCAGCGCGGCGGACGCGAGTACGTGTGGTCGCCGGGGAACGGATCGGCGGTCTCGCGCGTCATGATCTCGCGCTCGTCGGGCAGCGGCTGCGCGTGGATGCCGAGTGCCACGAGGCCGGCGAAGTCGTTGTAGCGAAGCTCGGCGATCGCGATCGGGCGGTTGTTCGCGCGCACGAAGCGCGTGAACGATGCGGCGGAGTAGCGCGACTCGCCATATTCGGTGCCGAGGCCCGGACGGTTACGCTGCGTGGTCTTCGGCGCGACCCACTCTTCTTCCATCGAGTCGCCCTCGTCGAAGCGCTGCTGGCGCGGCGCGCTACCGCCGGTCGAGCTCGGCGCCTCCGCGGGGGCGCGCTTCGAGACGCGGCCGGGTTGCGGCGGCGGCGCCGGTGCGCGGTCACGCGAGCCGACGGTTTCACCGCGGCTCGAGTCCTTGCTCGGGGCGCGCGATGAGATGTCGTCCTCGAAGTCGTACGGCGGCTGGTATCCACCGTAGCCGCCACCGCCGACGATGATCTGGTTATCGGGCTCGGGTGCGTTCTCTTCGAAGATCGCGACGGCGACGACACCGACGTTGCGTGCCTTGCCCTTCTTGCCGGCGTACGACTCGCCGACCGAAGAGAAGCGGAACGTCGCGACGTCGGCCTGCGAGGTGCGGAAGCCTTCGATGCGGACGTCGCCGTACGCCGGGACGACGTAGCCGCGCTTGCGGAGGTCACCGTTCTCGCCGTCGATCACGTCGAGGCCGTCGACAGTGACGACCGCTTCGACGCGGTTCGGCGTCGGGTTGGTGATGCGGATCGTGTAGCGCTCGCCGACATTGCCCTGGACGTAGAAGCGGTCGCGCTGGCCGTAGGTGGGCAGCTGCTCGCCGTTCTCGCGAATGACCTGCACGTCGTAAGGCGCGCGAAGCTTCGCGGGCGCGATGCCGAGCGCGATCCGGGCGCCGGAGCTGGAGGGGACATAGACCCGGTCCGCATGCGCGGCCGAGCAACCGCCCGCAAAAGCGGCGGCGGTCGAAGCAAAGAGAAGAGCACCAAGGAGTGTCCGCATCCCGAATCGAACGCACGGCCAAGGGAAGGCGATCTAAAGGCGTGTATAGTGCGCGCCATATGGCGTCTGCGAGAAAGGCCGTGAAAGCGGCCAAGCCGGCGAAGTCAAAGGCGAAACCGGAGCCCAAGCGCAACGGGAAAAGTAACGGGAAGGCCGGGAAAGAAACCCGGCGGGGAGGCGCTCCCGATGTCGCCCAAGCGGACCCGATGCTCTTCGATCCGCTGACGCCAGGCGAGGTGGCGGACGCCCTCCGCACGCTGACCGAGGATCGCCGGCTCGCCACGATGGCGAAGGTCGGACGCTATCGCGTCATCTGCACCGAGCCACTCGTGGTCAAGCCGCCGCACTGGATGGCGGGCCATCGCCTCGCGCGCGTGGTCGCATACGACTACGCATCCGACCGCTGTGTCGATGCGTGCGTCGACCTCGATGCCGGCGTGGTCGCGCATCTCGAGCTCTCGAAGGGCCAGCCGATGCTGTCGCGCGATGAAGAAGCGCTCGCCGTCTCGATCGCGATGGTCGACGATCGCGTGCGCAGCAAGCTCAACCTCGGCGACGTGCCGCAGATGACGATGCACTACTGGGGACGCACGGCGAAAGACATCTCGTACGCGCGGCGCAGCGCCGCCGTCGTGTTCGGTCGCGCCGACGGGCACAGCTCGCTCGTCGCGGTCGTCGATCTCCTCGACAATGCGGTGACCCAGGTGGTCCCGGCGGAGCTGTGGTGATGTCGAATGTGATCAGCGAAGCGAACTGGAAGTTCCACTGGCGGCTCACCGAGTCCGCCGGGATCATGATCTACCTCGCCGACTTCAACGGTCGTCGCGTCCTCTGGGAGGGCTCGATGCCGTACGTCACGGTCGATCATCAGCGGCAGAGCCTCGACGTCGAGAGCGACACCATCGAGACGCACGGTCCGTGGTGGGTGCCGCTCGGCGCGCGCACGCTGCAGGGACCCGTTCGCGTGCAGTCGTTTCGCGGTGGCATCGAGCTGTCCGCCGCGTTCGAAGCCGGCCCGTATCAATACACGCAGCTCTGGCGCTTTCACGACGACGGCCGCCTCTGCCCGTGGCTCACGATCTACGGTCCCGGCGTCCACGATCAGCACACGTATCACCCGCACTGGCGCTTCGACTTCGATCTCGACGGCGCGCGAGAAGACGCGTTCGAGCGCTTCGAAGATTCGAAGTGGCATCGCATCGAGAACGAGGGCTGGTTCCCGTACGGCGGCGAAGCCGACGAGAACGGCAACGTGTGGCGTCAGGTCGACAACCGATCGAAGGCCTCGATCAACATCCGCCCGCATAGCTGGGACGATGCCGAGGTGTTCGCGATTCGCTACCACGATGGCGAGTGGGCACCGTTCTCGCCGCGGAGCGCCGCCGGCAGCGCGACGTTCCCCGCCGCGTACGTCGGTGACGAGCCGCTCGACGGCGACGACGTCACGTTGTGGTACGTCGCGCACGTGCACTTCGACCAGTCCTTCCCGTACACCGCGGGACCGTGGATCAAGGTCGAAGGTCTTCGCTAGCGCTCGTTCTGCTCGCGCTGGTCGCGTGCAAGGAGCGTCCCGCGCCAGCGCCCGCGCAGCCACCGCCGCCGGCGGACGCCGCGCTCCTCGACGAGGCCCTGAGGTCCAAGGCACTCGAGAAGAAGGTCGCGCTCTACGGTCTTCGATCGGAGATCAAGATCGAAGCCGAGTCGTCGGCACCTTGGCCGACCGACGAAGTGCACGACCTCGACTTCAGGAGGACCGGGAACGCGATCATCGCGTACCGAGAGACCGGGCTGCCGTTCGTGACTGCGAGCAAGGCACGGCCGTTCGAGCTACTACCGCTCGTCGACGATCCATGGAACGCCGTCACGTACGTGCGCGAGCATGCGGACGTCAAGCTCGCGCCGGCGCTCGAGCAGATGGTGCGTGCGAAGTACGTCTTGTTCGTGATGGGCAACCAGGACCAACCGATGATGCTCGGGAGCTCGTACACCCCGGCGAAGCTGAGCGCGACCGGTCTCTTGTACGAGATCGAGAGCAAGAAGCTGCTCGGTGGCCTGTCATTTCGCGCGACGAACACCGAGGGCTTGACGCTGAAACGCGACAACGACGCCGCCAACTACGACACGCTGATGAGCGACTTCGAGACCAACGCGCGCACGGCACTGTGGACGAGCGTGAAGGCGCGCTTCTCGTCGGC
>JALZOJ010000098.1:0-2500 GCA_030857175.1 Myxococcota bacterium
GACAGTGTCCCCCACCCGGCTCACGGGTGTAGGTTAGTTTGCCAGAAAAATCAGGGTGGTATTTCAACGTTGGCTCTGCAGAGACCGGAATCCCTGCTTCATAGCCTCCCACCTATCCTACGCAAATCTTTCCGTCAAACAATGTCAAGCTGTAGTGAAGGTTCACGGGGTCTTTCCGTCCTGTCGTGGGTAAAGGGTATCTTCACCCCTAGTGCTACTTCGCTGAGTCTCTGCCCGAGACAGTGGGGAAGTCGTTATGCCATTCGTGCAGGTCGGAACTTACCCGACAAGGAATTTCGCTACCTTAGGACCGTTATAGTTACGGCCGCCGTTTACTGGGGCTTCAGTTCGGACCTTTGCCTTGCGGCTGAGTCCTCTCTTTAACCTTCCAGCACCGGGCAGGCATCACACCCTATACGTCGTCTTGCGACTTCGCAGAGTGCTGTGTTTTTGATAAACAGTCGCTACCCCCGATTCTCTGCAACCCCCTTCCGCTCCCCTTGTGCAGGTTCACGTAATGAGGGCACACCTTCTCCCGAAGTTACGGTGTCATTTTGCCGAGTTCCTTAGGCAGAGTTCTCTCAAGCGCCTTGGGATCTTCTCCCCGCCCACCTGTGTCGGTTTGCGGTACGGTCACATCAGCGGTTAACTCTACCGAAGCTTTTCTTGGGAGCTGAGGATCATCGAGTTTGTGAGCGCAAGCGCTCTCCTCATCACGTCTCAGGATTGACTCTCCGTTTGTGGCACTAGGCCTCCTAAAGAGTCTCCCTACTCGCTTGAACCGGTATCCAATACCCGGCTCGATCGCCTTTCTCCGTCCCTTCTGTAGAAACCATCCAATGTGGTGCAGGACTATTAACCTGCTTCCCATCACGTACGCCTTTCGGCCTCCGCTTAGGGACCGACTAACCCTGGGAAGATTAACTTGACCCAGGAACCCTTGGGCTTACGGCGAACAGGTTTCTCACCTGTTTTATCGCTACTCAATCCTGCATAAGCTCTTCTCTCTACTCCAGCCATCGTTACCGTTGACCTTCGCAGTCGAGAGAATGCTCGCCTACCACTCTGCTAAGACCGCAGTCTTAACTAGAATCCGTAGCTTCGGTACAACACTTTAGCCCCGTTACATTTTCGGCGCAGATTCACTTGACCAGTGAGCTATTACGCTTTCTTTAAAGGATGGCTGCTTCTAAGCCAACCTCCTGGCTGTCAATGTGCCTCCACATCCTTTCCCACTTAGTGCTGATTTGGGGACCTTAGCTGACGGTCTGGGCTCTTTCCCTTTTGGCCATGGAACTTAGCTCTCATAGCCTGTCTGCCTGGGTCGCTTTCTTCGGCATTCAGAGTTTGGTTGGGTTTGGTAATCGGGTAAGACCCCTAGCCCATCCAGTGCTTTACCTCCGAAGAAGAATACCTCAGACGCCATACCTAAATATGTTTCGGCGAGAACCAGCTATAACCCAGCTTGATTAGCCTTTCACTCCGATCCACAGGTCATCCCCCACATTTTCAACTGTGGTGAGTTCGGCCCTCCAAGCGGTGTTACCCGCTCTTCAGCCTGCCCATGGATAGATCGCCGGGTTTCGGGTCTACGACATCCGACTAGACGCCCTATTCAGACTCGCTTTCGCTTCGGCTTCGTCTAGCGACTTAACCTTGCCGGACATCGTAACTCGCAGGATCATTATGCAAAAGGCACGCGGTCGCACATTACCTTGCGGTCATAGTGCTTCCACGGCTTGTAAACATTCGGTTTCAGAAACTTTTCACTCCCCTCGCGGGGGTGCTTTTCACCTTTCCCTCACGGTACTGGTTCACTATCGGTCTCCAAGTAGTATTTAGCCTTGGGAGATGGTCCTCCCAGATTCCAACAGGGTTTCCCGTGTCCCGTTGTACTCAGGAACCACCCAGGGTCTATTTGAGTTTCGTCTACGCGGTTATCACGCTCTATGACCAACCTTCCCAGGTTGTTCGACTACTCATTTAGTGTCCCTTGGTATCTCTGCCGAGATACCTGGATGGCCCTACAACACAGTACGTACAACGCCGGCAGGCTTGCATACATACTGTTTGGGCTGTTCCGCGTTCGCTCGCCACTACTAGCGGAATCTCTGATTTGATTTCTTTTCCTGAGGGTACTGAGATGTTTCAGTTCCCCTCGTTCGCTTCCCCCAGCCTATGTATTCAGCCAGGGGACACACAGACATAACTCTGTGTCGGTTTCCCGATTCGGAGATCGACGGATCAATGCTTGTTAACAACTCCCCGTCGCTTATCGCAGTTTTACCACGTCCTTCTTCGCCTCTTGGAGCCAAGGCATCCACCGAATGCTCTTAATAGCTTGACCACCAAAACTGTTGCTCACGACGCTGTCCGAGCTCGCAGTCATCGACTCGAAGGTTGGGACCCTCGAATCAACAGCTGCGAGACCAGTACCCCCGACCCGTTAGGGTCGATGATGCACAGCCTCGAGTCGCTCCGGCAGATGGCCAAGTCATCA
>JALZOJ010000098.1:5000-15067 GCA_030857175.1 Myxococcota bacterium
CAGCGGTTTCCGTATTTCTACAGACCAGACCTGACCCCCAGCACCACCAATCCGTTACGCTCCGCTGGGTACCATGCTCGAACGCATCGGCAACTGCCGCATCGTTGAGGAGGTCGCTTCCGGTGGAATGGCGGTGGTTTACCGCGCGATCCAGGACCCTCTCGGGCGCACCGTCGCGATCAAAGCGCTGAAGAGCTCCGCGGCGAACGAAGAAAACGTCGTGACGCGCTTCGAACGCGAAGCGAAGAGCCTCGCGAACCTCCAGCACGAAAACATCATCCACGTTTACGACTTCCATCGAGAGCGCGGCGCGCTCTTCATCGTGATGGAGTACGTGCAGGGGATCGATCTCTACGATCTCCTCGAGAAGTGCGGACGTCTCCCGTACGACGTCGCGGCGATCATCGCGATGCAGGTCGCACGTGCACTCGACTACGTGCACTACCGTTCGATCGTCCATCGCGACATCAAGCCCGCGAACGTCATGATCTCGCGCGCCGGCGGCGTGAAGGTGATGGACTTCGGCATCGCGCGCGACACGAGCTTTGGTGATCTCACCGAGGCCGGCACCGGCATCGGCACGCCCGCGTACATGTCTCCCGAGCAAGTCCTCGGCGACAAGCTCGACGCACGCAGCGACATCTTCTCGCTCGGCGTCGTGCTCTATCAGATGGTCACTGGCAAGAAGCCATTCGTCGAGGACGAGAAGCGCTCGGCGATGCACAAGATCCGCCTCGAGAAACACGACGGCGTTCGCAAGATCAACCCGGAGATTCCGCGCGAGCTCGAGCGCGTCATCGACAAGTGCCTCGAGAAGCAGCCGCGCGATCGCTGGCGCAGCGCGCAGCACATCACGATGGCGCTCGAGCGCTTCCTCGCGAAGCACGTCGAGATGAATCACCACGCGCGACTCGTGCTGTTCCTGCGCGCGCAGAACGTCATCACCGAGCTCGAGGCCGAGGAGTACTTGAACCCGGCGGCACTCGGTGGTGCAGGCGTGCTCGCGGCACCGACGAACATGCAAGCGCGTCACGCGGTGCGCGCCGGCATGGTCGCGCACGCCGTCACGTTCGGCATGATGGCGCTGATGCTCGGCCTCATCCACGTCGCGCCGCTCGGGGCGACGCCCGAGACCAAGCCGCTCACGTACGTCAAGGAAGGCCGCGGCTTCGCGCGCATTCACGCGTACCCGTGGGCGCGGATCGTCGTCGACGGCAAGGAGCTCGGCGTCACGCCGTTCGAGATGCCGACCGAGCTCGTGCAGGGCCCGCACGTCATCAAGTTCGTCCACGACTGGTACGAGCCGATCGAGCGCCACGTCGACGTACCGTCGAGCTCGATCGATCAAGCGCAGCTCGTGAGCGTCGACTTCTGTACCACCGGCAAGTCGACGAAGACGGTCCCCGCCGATGCGTGTGGCAAGTCGTCGGAGAAGGAGAGCGAGAAGTGAAGCGTGTTGTCTTCGCGCTGCTCGTCTGGATCGCGCCCGCCTTCGCGCAGGATGCGGCCGTCGACACGATCAACTACCGCGTGAAGGACGGCGACACGCTCTCGCTGATCGCCGCCGAGTACTACGGAGATCGCAAGAAGGCGACCTTCATCATGGCCGAGAACAAGATCGCGAACCCTCGTCCGCTCAAGAATGGCGAGCGTCTGAAGATTCCGATCAATCGCGAGATCACGACGTCGCCGAACGACACGTTCGAGACGCTCGCGGGCACGTACCTCGGCGACGCGCGGCGCGGCGTCTACCTCGCCGAGTTCAACAAGATGTCCCCCGAAGATCGGCTGCCCGCAGGCACGCAGCTCCACGTGCCGTTCACCGTCCAGCACAAGGCCGCGGGCAACGAGTCGTTCACGAGCATCGCCGCATCGTTCTTCAACGACAAGTCGCAAGCCGAGATGCTGCGCGGCTACAACTTCATGACCGACAAGCCGTCGCTCGAGAAGGACGAGTCGATCCAGATCCCGATCTTCAATGTGCGCGTGGCGGCGTGGAAGACGCCGGCCGTCGATGCGGAGGCGAAGTCGCGGCGCGCGGCGCGGCGCGATGCCGCGCAGCGTGCAGCGAGCAACATCCCACGTGCATGGGCCGCGTGGCGCACCGGCGAGATCAAGGTGATCGAGACGCTGATGCTCGATCTCGACGTCGACTACCTCGATACGAACGAAGCGGTCGAGGTGTCACTTTTGCGCGGGCTCGCGGCGGCGGCCCTGGCCAAGAAGGAGCTGGCGATCGAGAGCTTCAGAGCCGTGCGCGCACGAAAAGAGTCGCACGTGCTGCGGAAGTTTGATTATTCGCCGAAGATTCTCGAGCTGTGGAAAGAGGCCGGCGGCTCTACGGATTGATCGTGCTGGCCGCGTGCGGTGGCTCGTCGGCACCGCCGAGCACGCGCATCGGGCCAGCCGTGATCGCTGCGATCGAAGCAGCGCCGCTAGCGCCGTGGCGCTGCGCATCGCCGAGCGGGCCGAACCTCGTCGAGGAAACGCTCGGCGCGTGGACGCTCGCGGGTCACACGATGAAGCGCGGCGATGCCGGTGCGATCACGATCGGCGTGATCGCCGACGCGGGTGGCGCCGCGCCGCAGACACTCGCGGCGCTCGGGCGGCTGCGCGCGAAGCTCGCCGACGTCGATCTCGTGATCGCGCTCGGCGGCATGGGCGGTAGTCGCGCGGACCTCGAGGCCACGCTCGGTGTGCTCGGCGATGACAAGCGGCCGCTCGTCGTGTTGCCCGGCGATCTCGAGCCGGTCACGGATCTCGTCGCGGCGATCGCGGCACTGCGCGCGCGAGGTCAACACGTCATCGACGGGCGGCTCGCCCAGCGCATCGAGCTGCCCGGCATCTCGATCGCGACCATCGCGGGCGCGATCGATGCGAGCCGGCTCGTCGCGGGCGCCGATGGCTGCGCGTTCCGCGCCGATGACATCGCCGCGGCGTTTGCGGATCTCACCGCGCAGAAGGGGATTCGCATCCTCGCATCGGCGGAAGCGCCGCGCGTCACCATGCAAGGCGAACCCGCCGGCGAGCTCGCGCTCGTCCCTGGAGCGACACAGGAGATCGACATCGCGTTGCACGGTCCCGTCGAAGTTGCGGCTTCTCCTGCACGAACGGGCGGTCGCGACGGCGCCGCGGTGCCTCTCACACCCGGGACCAGCGACGCGACCACGCGGTTGCCTGGTCCGCGCAAATCGACGAGCGCCGGCCTCCTGACCATTTCAGGCAGTGCCTGGAAGTGGAGACCGATCGCCGACACCGACTGAGAGAGGTATGCTCGCCCGAGCGATGGCCTCGACACCCGCGCAGCGCTTCGTGTGCCCTCGGTGTCGGCGCTCGTACGCAGAGCCCGATCGATTCTGCCGCGAGTGCGGCGCGGACATGACTCGCGCGAGCGCACTCGAAGCCGCGGTCAAAGATCCGACGGGACAGAGCACCGCATTCTCCGAGGACCGCCGCGTCTCCGATTCAAATCAGGCGTGGCTCGGCAAGATCGTCGACGGTCGGTATCGCGTGCTCGAGGTGATCGGGCGCGGCGGCATGGGTGTCGTGTATCGCGTCGAGCACTTGCGAATGGGCAAGGTCGCGGCGATGAAGGTGCTGCATCGCGATCTCGCGGACGATGCCGATATCGTGCATCGCTTCGAGCGCGAAGCCGCCGCCGTCTCGCGCTTGCACCATCCGCATACCGTGCAGGTCTTCGACTTCGGCACGGCCGGCGGCGCGCTCTACCTCATCATGGAGTACGTGCGCGGCCAGGATCTCGGCCGCATCGTCGACCGCGACGGGCCGATGCCGTGGGCACGCGCGGCGGCGCTGTTCGCGCAGATCTGCGGCGCGCTCCAAGAAGCGCACGAGTACGGCATCGTGCATCGCGATCTCAAGCCGGAGAACGTGCTCATCACCCGCTCGACGGCCGGCCGCGACTACGCGAAGGTCCTCGACTTCGGGCTCGCGAAGCTCGACGAGCGCAACGCACCGAAGCGCGAGACCGAGCGCTCGCAGATCGTCGGCACGCCGTACTTCATGTCGCCGGAGCAGATCCGCGGCGAGGAAGTCGACTCGCGTAGCGACATCTATTCGTTCGGCGCGCTGATGTTCCAGGTGTTGACCGGCCAGCATCTGTATTCGGGCACGACCGCGGTCGGCGTGCTGACGAAGCACCTCACCGCGGCGCCCGATGCGCCGTCGATGCGCATGCCGAAGATGGGCATCCCACCGTCGGTAGATCACTTAGTCCGCAAGGCGCTCGCACGCGATCCGGCGAATCGCTGGCAGACCGCGCAGCAGCTCGGCGAGGCGATCGAAGAGATCTATCTCGAGACGGTCGTCGACGCGACGGGACCCAAGACGGTCTCGAAGAAGCTCGGCGGCGGCACGCTCGTGTTCGACACGCACGACGACGCCGGCAGCGACGTGCGCCTGCGCCGTTCCGACATCGACGCGTACGAGGCGAGCATCAAGCGGCGCCGCGTCTCGGTCTGGCTTTCGCTGGTGCTGCTCGCTGCCGGCGGCGCCGCCGCGATCGGCTGGCTCTTGCTGAGGCCGCCGGGTGTCACGCGCGAGGAGCGCGAGCCGAACAACAGCATCGAGACCGCGGACGCGATCGGGCGCACCGTGCGCGGCTTCATCGGCAAGCGCATCAGCGCGACCGAAGGCGACAAGGACTTCTTCCGGTTCGAGGGCAGCGGCCGGCGCGTCGTCACGGTGATGGTGACGGCGGTCCCGAACATCGACATCAACATCAGCATCGACGACACGAGCGGGCACAGCACGTCGATCGACGAGGGCCGCGTCGGCGAAGGCGAGGCATTGCACCGGCGCAAGATCGACGGGCCCGTGATCGTCAGCGTCGGGCAAACGCTCGCGAAGGATCAGAAGCAACCGACGGAGAACGTCAGCGATGCGTACGAGCTGACCATCCTCGAGGAGCGCGCCGACGCCGGCGAGATCGAGCCGAACAACATGGAGGCCGATGCGACGGCGATCGAGCCGACGTACGAGCTGCGCGGTTATCTCGATACGAGGACCGACGTCGATCTCCTGCGCTGGACCGGCGAGACCGGGACATACATCGTCGTCGTTCGCGCCGATGCTGTTCCGCTGCAATGGAAGCTCGCCGACGGAAAGGCGCGTACGCCGGGCGAGGCGACGATCGAGCTGAAGAAGGGTGAGCTGATTCGCATCGAGCGGAACCCCGCGCAGCCGCAGACGAAGCCGGATGTCTCGTGGTCGATCGTTGTCGTCGGCGCTGGTCGCGCGAACTGAGGAAAATTAGGCCGGACCGCTCGGTGACGACTGCGTTACTGTCGTTGCGATGAAGTTGTTGCTCGTTCTCTCGCTTGTCGCGGCGTGCGGCGGTGATTCCGATTGTCCCGGCACGCCGAAGCCGTTCGCCGACGGAGACGAGCAAGGCCACGCCGAACCACTCGGTGCAGCGCCGGGCGAAGCCCGCGCGGGACGCGTGCGTGGGACGGATCTACCGCCGGTAACGGGCGGACTCATCACGTGGCAAGACGGCGACTTCGTCCTCGCGAACAACAAGGTCGCGCTCGTGATCGAAGATGCGGGCGACAGCGACCTCTACGATCCGTGGGGCGGGCGTCCGGTCGGGCTCGCGGTCGTCGAGGACGGGCGCATGGTTCGCCCGAACAACTTCGGCGAGGTGTTGCTCGTCGCGGGCCGCTCGACGGTGGTCACCCAGAGCGTCTCGGTGATCGCCGATGGATCGCAGGGCGGACCGGCGATCATCCGCGCGCGCGGCAAGCTGCACCCGGTTCCGTTTTTTCCGCCGATCATCAACTCGGTCTATCCCGACGCGCTCGACGACATCGAAGCGACGATCGACTACGAGCTCGCGCCCGATGCAGAGGCCGTCGACGTGCGGTTCCGCTTCACGTCCGCGCGCGGCGAGGAGAAGAGCATGCCCAGCGGGATGCACGGCTTCATGTACACGGAGCGCACGCCGGTGTTCACGCCGGGCGGCGGCTTCTCGAACGACATCGGTGGCTCGCCGTACCTCGCGCTCGTCGACGACCGCGCGACGAGCTGGGCCTACATTCCGGGCGATGGACCGTTCGGCTCGTCGGTCGCCGTCAGCGGCTTTCTCGGCGCGTTCGGCACCGGGTTCACGATGCCTGCGTGCGGCACGATCGATCGAGTGCACGCGAAGATCGTGATCGGCGGGCCCAGCGCCGACGGCATCGTCGCCGCGGTCAACCGTGTCCTCGGCACACCAGATCGCGTGATCACGGGAACGGTGCGCAGCGGCGGGCAGCCGGCGGCGTTCGTCCACGTGCACGCGCTCGACGGCGCGAACAAGTATCTGTCGCGCGCACTCACCGACGCGAGCGGCGCGTTCAGCGTGCACGTTCCCGCTGATGCCGATGTTCATCTCGAGGCGTTCCGCTACGGCAACGCGCTCGGGTTGGCGAGCCCCGGCACCGGCGCGGGTCCGGTCGCGATCGATCTGCCGATGACAGGAACCGTGCGTGTCGTCGCGCGCGAGAACGGTGCGGGCGTTCCGGTCCGCGTGCAGATCCTCCCGGCACCGGGACAGGCGATCCCGACGGTACCGAAGCACTACGGCGAGCCGCGCATGCCGGAAGGTCGGCTCCAGGTCACGTTCGCGCTGCAAGGTGACGCCACGCTCGCTGCGCCACCGGGAACGTGGCAGGTGGTCGTCTCGCGCGGCTTCGAATACGAGATCGTCACGCAGACCGTGACGCTCGCCGCCGGTCAGACGGTGACGGTCAACGCGGCGATGGATCACTCGGTCGACACGACCGGCATGCAGTGCGCCGACTTCCACATCCACACGTGGCGCTCGAACGACTCCGGTGACAACTCGATCCTCAAGCTCGCGCAAGCGGTCGGCGACGGGCTCGAGCTCCCCGTGCGCTCGGATCACGAATACGTCGCCGACTTCACCGAGGAGATCGCGGCGCTCGGTGTGCAAGCGTTCGCCGCGGGGTTTGGCTCGATCGAGCTGACGTCGATGGAGGTCTGGGGACACATGGGCGTGTTCCCGCTCCTGCCCGAGAAGGGCCTCATCAATGCGGGCGCGCCGAAGTGGCAGCGCTATCCGACGGCGGACGATCTCGACACCCCATTCGAGACGCTCGCGCCGCCGGTCGTCTTCGAAGCGGTGCGTGCGCGGCCGGAGCAGCCGGTCGTCATCATCAATCACCCGCGCGGCGGCGCGAACTACTTCGACTACGTCGGCTTCAATCCGGCGAACGGGCTCGTCGAGTCGGAGGCCGACTGGGACACGAAGTTCACGCTCGTCGAGGTGCTGAACGATGCCGCGTGGCAGGACAAGCGGCAGGGCGATATCGCCGACTGGTTCGGTCTGCTCAAGGCCGGTCGCAAGGTGTTCGCCGTCGGTAACTCGGACAGCCACGACCTCGCCGGTTCACCGGTCGGCTATCCACGCAACTGCATCCGGCTCGGCACGGATGACCCGCGCGCGGTCACGAAGGAGCAAGTGCGCGACCAGCTGGCGGCCGGTCGCTCCATGGTGAGCGGGGGCGTCTATGTCACCGCGAGGATCGGCACCGCCCAATCCGGTGACACCGTCACGGGCGCGGGCAATCCGATGAACGTCGACGTCGTCGTGCGCGCCGCGACATGGATCGATGTCGACACGATCGAGGTCGTCGTCGACGGCACCACCGTCGATACGATCCCGATCATGCCCGGCGACGCCGATCCGAACGACGCGACGATCCGGTGGACCGGATCGATCCCGGTGCAAGCCGCGGCGACCGGCGGCTTCGTCGTGATCGCCGCGTATGGTGACAAGACGCTCGAGCCGGTGCATCGCGGTCGCAAGCCGTTCGGCATGACGAACCCGATCTTCGTCGCGCCCTAACGCGCCCAGATCGCGCGCGGCTTCGTCGGATCGAAGCGCATCGGGCGCAAGCGCGCGACCTCTTCGGGACGTGGCGCGCGCGACTGCGCGACGAGTGCTTTCGCGAGCGCGACGAGGTTCCGCGGCTTCTTCTCGTCTCGGATGACGGTGATCGTGACCGCGGCGTCAGCCAGCAGCTTGACCTCCGTGTGCGTGTCCTTGGCGGCCTTCTTCGACTCGTCGGCCATGTCGCGATCGATCAGCGTGACGATGCCCGCGACCGACTCGTCCGGTGTCCCGAACACCACCATGTTCTGCCAGATGAACCACTTCGTGTCGGCCGGCAGGTCGAGCGCGAACCCGGCGCGCGCGAACATGATCGTCGTCCCGACCACCGCGATCGACCTCGGGTCGTCGCCGACGACGAGCTTCGCGACGCGTTCGTTATAGCGATCGACGAAGCGCTCGCCTTCCGGATAGCGCGCGGCCAGTGCCGCGACGCGTGCGATGCGTTCGCGCCAGACCGGGTGCCGCTGATCCGAGGCGTCCTCGTCGTCTTCTTGATCGCCGCCGCCAAGTGCACGCAGCATGCGTTCGACCGCATGGACGTCGTAGCCGGCGCGGGCAAGCAGGATCACCGCGAGCTCGTCGGCCTGGATCTCGTCGTCGCGTGCATGGCGCAGGTCCTTCCAGCGTTGCAGATCGGTCTCGCCGACGTCGCGACTACCTTCCGCGATCGATTCGCGGTGGTGTCCCGACAGCGTGTGGCCCATCTCGTGGCCGAGGATCGCGGCGAGCTCAGCTTCATCACGCAGGATCGCGAGCGCACCGCGCGTGATGTAGATGGTCGAGTTGAAGCCGGCGTACGCTTGTGCCGTATCGTCGTCGAGGACGCGGTACGTCCACCGGCGCGAGTCGTTGTTCGCGCGTGCGATCCGCGCCCCGACCGTGGCGACATACGCTCGGATCGCGTCGTCGTGATACGGCTTGTACGCGACCGTCATCATCAGGCGATCCATCATCCAGCCGTAGCAGCGCTCGGTGCGCGTCTTCTCCGTGCAGCCCGAAGGCATGCGCGCACCGAACAGCATCGGTGGCTGCTTCACGCACGCGGCGAGCGCGAGCGCGCCAACCAGATACGCAGCGCGTCCCATGGATACCTCCATTCGAATTCGAACGTGATGTCGACGCGGCGCGCTTCCTTGTCGAGCTGCGTTCGTGGAAAGACATTCGTGACGGGGAGCGTCTCCCTGACGAACGCCAGTGCCTTCACGACGTCAGAGCGGCGAAACACGGCGCCGCTATGCAGGTCGACGTTCGTCGGTGCCGTGATCGTGCCGAGCCGATAGCTCGGCCCTTCGTCGATCGGGATCGCGACGTCGATCCGCTTGCCGCGCCGCGAGACCTTCGGTTTGCCGACCTGCACGTCCAGGTGACCGCGCTCCCAGTACTCGACCTGGATGAACAGCTCGTCGTACGCGAGCGCAGCTTCGTCGAACGCGCCGCCGGGCCGGTTGAGGTTCGCCTCCTTGCCGCGCAGCACCTTCATCAGCGCCTTTGCGGGCACCGCCTTCGCGCCGGGAAATTCGAGCTTCGCGATCGTGATCCGCGGGCCGGGATTCGTCGCGACGCAGACGTCGACGCCGTCCGCGTGCACGCGCTGGCGCGCCTCGACGTGCGCGTCGAGCCGACCCTCGCGCACGTAGGATTGTTGGAGCGCCTCGGTCATGCGGTGAATGCGCGATGGCTCGAACGGCGCCTTCTCGAGCTGGCGGAACCGCGACTGCGCGAGCTTGTCGCCACCCTTGCGGACGACGTTGGTGATCGTGCGGCGCGGCGTGAGCACGAACGTGACCACGCCTTCGTCTGCGATGATGTTCGCATCCTCGATCACGCCGAGCTTCCACAGCCGCCGGAGATCCTCGCGAAGCGGTGCGTGCTCGAGCACCATTCCCGCGCGGGTCTGCAGCTCGGTGCGCAAGGTCCCTGCGAGTCGAGCGTCGACACCGGCGATGTCCACGTGATCGATGAACATCGGCGGGGGCGCACCGACATCGAGCTTCGGAACACCGCGGTCGCGCGAGAGCGCGTTCCAGTCAGCGCCACATGTCGCACGTGGCGTCGACGCACACCCAGCGACCACCGCGACCACCGCGAGCAGCTTCACGCGTTGTCAGGGTTGCACGCAGTGTGCCCTGCGTTTCTTCGTCGGAAGCCA
>JALZOJ010000145.1 GCA_030857175.1 Myxococcota bacterium
TAACAACACGCGCGTGGCGAGCGCTCCGGTAGTCATCCTCGGCGCTGGTTTCGCCGGGTGTGCCACGGCGTGGGCGCTCGCGCGGCACGGCGTCGAGAGCATCGTGCTCGAGCGCGAGAGCATGCTCGGCCGGTATGCGAGCGGGCGTGGTGCGGGCCTCGGCCGCCAGCTCTGCGAGGACGATGCGACAAGTGCGCTCGCGATTCGTGGCGCCGCGCGCTTGCGCAGCGAGTTCGCTGATGCTTGGGCGCCAACCGGCGGCGTGTTGTGCTTCGAAGACGTCACGCACGCGGGCGAATACATCGCGCGCGCCCAGCGCCTCGCGATCGATCACGAGGTGCTCGACCGCGCACGCGTGCTCGCCACCTGGCCACAGCTCACCAGCCTCGCGTTCGCGTCCGCGATCCACGTGCCGAGCGACGGCGTGATCGACGCCGGCATCCTGCTGCGCGCGCTGTCCGCGAACCTTCGCATCGAGCTCGGCATGACCGCGACGCACGTCGCCCCCGGCTACGTCGAGACGCCTCATGGCCGCATCGACACGCAGCTCGTCGTCGATGCGATGGGCCCGTGGGCCGGCGCGTTGACCGGCGACCCGCCGCTCGATTCGTTCAAGCGCCACTTGTTCGTCGTCGAGGCCGCGCCCGCGGCTCGTGCGCCGTACCTCTGGCACCTCGGTGCACGCGAGCTGTACATGCGCGCCGACGGCGACAACATCCTGGTCTCTCCGTGCGATGCCGACGTCACCGAAGCGGCGGATCAACAACCGTCCGACGACGCCGACGCGCGCCTTCGCGAACGGCTCGGTGTCGCGCCGGACCTCGCACGCGCGAACATCGTCCGGCGCTGGGCGTGCCAGCGTGCCTTCGCGCCGGATCGCATGATGCGCCTCGGGCGTGACCCGGCGCGACCGTGGCTTGTCTGGGCGGCCGCACTCGGCGGTCACGGTGCGACGGCGGCTACGGCCGTTGGTGAGGTCGTCGCCGAAGCGGTCCTCGAAGCGCTCGGCTAATCAGAATCGCACTTCGTGAGCGCGTCGAGATCCGTCGTGGCCAGCGCGCACGTGACGCGGTTCTTTGCCGTCTTCTCGACACACACGGCCATGAACTCGGTCTGCTTCGCTTCGACGACGGCGGCCTTCTGCTTCGCCATGTCGTTCTTCTGCTGCTCTGCCGTCGCGCTCGCGCCCGCCTTCTTGAACTCGAGGTCCACGAGGTGCTCGAGCAGCTGCTTGCATTGGCCTTCCGAAGGACCTTTGCCGCACGCAGCGGTCAGGACCACGAGCAGCATCCAGCGCTTCATGCAGCCATCGTATCACCGCGCCCGCGCGAGCGTCGAACGGAGGGTGTCGATCCGCTGCTGGACGGCGGCAGGCGGCCGCAAAGCCGCGGCTTTATCGAGGGTCGTGAGTGCGGTCCGAGGTGCGCCGTCGGCGGCCCAGGCGGCGGCGAGGTGCACGAGGATCTCGGGCTCGAGCGGCGAGAACCGCGCGGCGCGATCGAGGATCCGCACCGCCTCGCGGGTCTTGCCCTGGCGAAACCGGAGCCAGCCCCAGCTATCGAGGATGGCCGGATCGCCGGGCGAGAGCTGGCGGGCGCGGCGCAAGTAGCGCTCGGCATCGGCGAGCCGCTCGTTCTTGTCCGCGAGGATGTAGCCGGCGAGGTTGAGCGCGGACGTGCTGTCGGCCTTCGCACGGATGATCGCCTCGACGATCTCCAGCGCGGTCCGCGTGTCACCGGCGTGATCGGCGACGCGTGCCTTCGCGAACAGCGCCGAGGCGCCGTCGAGCGTGTTCATCAGCGCGATCGCGTCGTTCGGCTTCTTCAGATCGACGAGCGCGAACGCGGTCAGCGTGGCGAGGTCGACATCGGTCGGCTTCGCAGCGCGCGCGGGGGCGAGGAGGTCGAGAATCTTTTGCGGTTCGCCAGCCGCGGCCGCCGCAGCGACGCGCCGTGCGTCGAGGAAGCGGTCGGACGTGTCGGGGATCGCGAGGGCTCGCTTCAGCGCGCTCGCGCGATCGCCGGCGACGATCTCGACCTCGGCGAGCACCAGCGCTCCTAGCTCGGCGTCGACCTTGACGAGCCGCTGCGCGACGGCGCGTGCATCGTCGAGCCGGCCGAGCCCGCGTTCGAGCCGCGCGACCGTCGCGAGTGCCTCGGTGTCGCTGCGATCGTCGTCGAGCAGCGTCAGGAGATCGATCGCGGCGGTGCGATCGTCCGCTTCGCAGAGCAGCCAGTACAGCTCCTCCGCGACGTCGAGCGCCTGGCCACTGCGATCGAACGCGCTGCGCGTCTGGCCGATCGCCTCGACGAGCTGACCTTGCTGGCGCAGTGCGCGAGAGAGATCGAGGCGCGCGTCGATGTGGTCCGGATCGCGCTCGAGCACCTCTCGCAGCTGCGCGATCGCGTCGCCGAGCTTGCCGACGCTCGACAGTCGCTGGGCCAAGCGGTAGCGCCCGTCGACGGAATCGGGGGCCTTCTTGACGAGGCGCCGCAGCGTGGAGAGTGCACGCTGCGGATCCTCGAGCTTCGCGAGCCCGAGATACGCGCGCTCGTCGGTCGGCTCGAGATCGATCGCGCGGCGATACGCCTTGATCGCCTCGGCGGGCGTGCCGGGCGCCATCGCATCACCGGACGCGAGCCAGACCTGCGCGTGCCTCGGCCACTTCGTTCGCGCGGCGGCGAGCGTGGCACGTGCCGCCTCGGGTCGCTTCGCCTTCCACTGCGCGCGCGCGAGCTCGACCGCGACCATCGGCTGATCCGGCGCCGCGGCGGCCGCCTGCGCGAGCGCATCCGCCGCGCTCGGCCAGTCGTCGCGATACGCCGCGAGCTTGCCGTCGAGGTAGTGCGCGTACGCCGTGTGCGGCAGCGGCGGCAGCGGCTTCGGCGCTTTCGGCGACGGGCACGCAGCCAGCAGCAGCGCGAACAGACTAGAGCGGAATGTTGCCATGCTTGCGCGGCAGGTTTGACTGCCGCTTGTTCGCGAGCGTACGCAGGGAGCGAATGATCGTCCACCGCGTGTCGCGCGGACGGATGATCTCGTCGATGTATCCGAGCGACGCGGCCTTGTAAGGATTCGCGAACCGCTCGCGGTACTCCTCCGTGAACCGAGCGCGTGCCTCGGCCTTTTGATTCTCGTCGGTGATCTTGTCGAGCTCGCCTTTGAAGATGATGTTGACCGCGCCGTCGGGACCCATCACGGCGATCTCCGCCGCCGGATACGAGACGTTGATGTCGGCGCGGATGTGCTTGCTCGCCATGACGTCGTACGCACCGCCGTAGGCCTTGCGCGTGATCACGGTGATCTTGGGAACCGTCGCCTCGGCGAACGCGTAGAGCAGCTTCGCGCCGTGCTTGATGATGCCGCCGTACTCCTGGTTCGTGCCCGGCAAGAAGCCCGGCACGTCGACGAACGTGACGAGCGGAATGTTGAAGCAGTCGCAGAACCGCACGAACCGCGCGGCCTTGAGCGATGCGTCGATGTCGAGGCAGCCGGCGAGGTGGTTCGGCTGGTTCGCGACGATGCCGGCGGGCCGGCCGTCGAAGCGCGCGAAGCCGCAGACGATGTTCTTCGCGTAGTCCTTGTGGACCTCGACGAACTTTCCATCGTCGACGACGGCGTTGATGATCTTCTTGATGTCGTACGGCTTGTTCGACTCGAGCGGCACGACGCTGTCGAGCAGCGCATCGGCGCGATCGACGGGGTCGTTCGTCGGGCGCTTCGGCGGATCCTCCGAGTTGTTGCTCGGCATGAACGACAGCAGCTCGCGAAGGCGCGCGATGCACGACAGCTCGTCGTTCTCGGTGAAGTGCGAGACGCCCGACTTGCTCGCGTGCGTCATCGCGCCGCCGAGCTGCTCCTTCGAGACTTCCTCGTGCGTGACCGTCTTGATCACCTCGGGGCCGGTGATGAACATGTACGACGTGCGATCGACCATCAGGATGAAGTCGGTGATCGCGGGCGAGTAGACCGCGCCGCCCGCGCACGGCCCCATGATCGCGGACAGCTGCGGCACGACGCCGCTCGACAGCACGTTGCGCAGAAAGATGTCGGCGTAGCCGGCAAGCGACTCGACGCCTTCCTGGATGCGCGCGCCGCCGGAGTCGTTGAGCCCGACCACCGGGCAGCCGATCTTGGTCGCGAGGTCCATCACCTTGCAGATCTTCTGCGCGTACGCGCCCGACAGCGATCCGCCGAACACCGTGAAGTCTTGCGCGAACACGCAGACCGGGCGGCCGTCGACGGTGCCGTGACCGGTGACGACGCCGTCGCCGAGGATCTTCTGCTCCTGCATCCCGAAGTCGGCGCAGCGATGCGTGACGAACTTGTCGAGCTCGACGAAGCTCCCGTCATCGAGGAGCGCCTGGATCCGCTCGCGCGCCGTCAGCTTGCCGGCCTCGTGCTGCTTGGCGATGCGGGCCGTTCCGCCGGCCTCGGCCGCCTTCGCCTCCATGGATTCGAGCCGCGCGATGGGGTCGTGTTTACTCACTTGTGCGGCGTATAGTAGGGGTGTGTCGAACGTCAAGGGAAGCGCGCTATCGTCGCGCGTCCTGTGGGTGCAATTGGGGCATGGTGAAGCCGGGATGCAGCGGCTGCT
>JALZOJ010000056.1 GCA_030857175.1 Myxococcota bacterium
CTAGATGATTGGCGTGACTGGTGACGTGCCGGTGAAATGATGTGGACCACGACCTCTGGGACACGAGCGCGGGATTCGCCGTGCGAGCGATCTAGCGTGCGCTGAGCTCGGGCAGTGCCTGCGCGAGCGCCGCGCGGGCTCGCTCGCGCAGCGATGGGATGTCTGCTGCGGTCATACCCGTCGTCGGAATTGGAGCGAGGATCGTCGCGCGAGCGTGGGCCTTGCCGAACCAACGCGAGTGTTTGGGGCGCATGGCGCGCGTTCCGGATAGCGCGATCGGAAGAACCGGCACGCCAGCGCGGATCGCGAGATCGAATGCGCCGTCCTTGAACGGCAGGAGTTCGCCGTCGGGCGAGCGCGTTCCCTCGGGGAACATCATCACGGAGATACCTCCGCGGAGCGCGCGCTCACATTCGGCAAGACACGCCCGAACACTCTCGCCTTCGCCGCGACTCAGCGGAATGTCACCGCCGAGGCGCATGGCCCAACCGCTGATCGGCTGCTCGAACAGGTCTTTCTTGGCGACCCACCGCATGTCCCACGGCAAAAACGAGAGGAGGAATGGGTCAGCCTGTGACAGGTGATTCGCGATGACGACGTAGCCGGTCGTGTCGATATCGGGTGGACGCGGCCCCTCTATATCGAACTTCCACAGCGTCGAGATCCGCGACGAGATACGGCCAATCCGGCGCAGCCACTGGCCCGGCACGCGTTGTGTGGGGTCATTGCGGTGACGCCAGGACGCGACCGCCATGAATGGCAGCATCGCGATGATGACCGCCCCGAACTCGGCGTACGCCCAGATCCCGGCTACTGGGTTCGCCTTCTTCACGCCCCCATGTAGCACGTCACCTGGGGCGCTGCGGCGACGTCACGCGCTAAGAGCGTCGCGTGCGACCTCGCGCGGTGTCGGGCGGTAGGCGGTAGCGTTACTCGCCTTCGCGCGTGATCTGCATCGTCGCGTCGAAGCTCGACGTCACGTAGTGCGCTACGACGCCGTCGTTATCCATGTCGCAGCGCGCGTGGCCCATGTACCAACTCGTCGCGATGTACGTCGTCGGGATGGACACCGTGGCGCCGACCGGTGCCGTCGGTGCCGTCGCGCTATCGCCGATGTAGATTTCGTAACTGCAACGCAGCTTCTGCTCCGGCGGCACGATGCCGAGCTGCTTCCACGCACTGCCCGTGCCCTGGCAAGCGGAGACCGCCTTCCGAGTCGAGCCCACGGGCGTGGGGCACTCGGGAACGACGAGGTACGTGTTGTTCTCGTTCTTGTAGCGCTCCTGCTTGGACGCTAGCTCGGCAAACATCGCGGTGACCTCGGTGGTCTTACACCGGGTTCTCCTCACTTCGCTTGTGAACATCGGAACGGCGACGACGACGGCAAGGATCCCGATGAGCGCTGCCTGGAACAGGGATACTGCGACCGTGACGCAGTCGCGCGCGATTTCCGACAGTGTCTCGACAGCAACCATCACGACCTCCGTTCCCAGCATCGCACGACGCACGGCCGGTTCGTGAAGCACCTGATCACAGAGCCGTGTCACACGCTCTTCGAACGCGCCTACAGCGCCGCCGCGTTCTCGCCGGCGTAGGGTCGCGAGCGACCCCGACGGGACCACTTGCAATCGGGACCATCTGCTACCATGAGGCGATGGTGAGCCCGAGGCAGGTGCGCATTACACCGGCCTCGGCGCAGAATCCGAAGCCGAGCTCGAAGCCGCCTTGAAGCTCATCTTTCGATTTCCCGAAGCGGCACCGCGATGAAAAAGCGGAGCCGTTCATCGCGTGTTGGTGCCCGGCCTGCGCGAAGAGTCGACGTCGCGATGGCCAAGCGCACCCTGACGGAGGCCGAAGTCGCGCTGGTGCTGCGGTGGACACGCTGGCAGCGGATCTGGTTCTGGATCCTGCTTCCCGTTGGGCTCGGGACGAGCGCCGGATTACTCGCCTTTGGTGTGTCGCGCTTCCTCGCTCACGACTGGCTTGCAGGGTTCGCGACGTCAGTTGTCGGACCGCTCGTCGGGTTGACGTTCTACTTGTGGCGCGGCTCGATCCAGAAGTACCGCAAGGTCAGTTGTTCGACGCCGGTCGTCACGAAGTCGGGCGTCCTGCGACTGAAGCGCGGCGGGAAGACCACCTACACATGCCTCGACGATCTGGCAGTCCTATTCTTCAGCAGGGACGTGCGACGCGCGGTGAAGCTCGACGAGCCCTGCGTCCTCGAGGTAGTCGAGAACGCGCCGGTCCTCGTGATCACGGCGCGACCGATTACCCCCGACGCGGCCACCACGGCGCCATGAGCGAGGAAAGCTGGTTCGATCGAGTTAGCCCGCGCGAGTGACCTGGCGCTTCTTGACCAGCTCGAAGGCGCCAGACCACACCGCGGGTTGCGCCTCGTACTTCGCCAGCGCCTGCCGGCAGAACGCGGGCACTGCCGCGCCGGGGGCCAGCTTCGCGACTTGGCCGAGTTGCTCGTTGTTCAAGCGGCTCTCGAGCAGCTTCGCGAGCGCCTCAGCTTCGTAGACGGGGGTTGCCATGCGTAACGGTACACTAGGTGATGATCGTGGTGACGTCGGCGTAAGCACGGGTCGCGCGCCAAAAACAACCGGTCGCCTTCACAATCCCTGCGACCACCAAGTTTCCCCGGCGTCTTCCTACCATGGGTCATCGCTGCAACTACGTCGTGCGCGAACGAGGCGAGATCACGCTCTACTACTCCCACTGGGGCGCTCTCGGCGTGCCGCGTGACTGGTTCTGGGGCCTCGCGGCGGCCCGTGGATTCTTGGCGGGACACGAGCCGTGCAAGCCAGACGGCTGGGTCGACGACGTGTTCGGCGAAGGCGGCGCGGCGCTCGACCTCGATACGCGCACGCTGACGATCAACGGCGGCGAGATCTACGGCCCCGCGCGCGACCTCTTGGTCGTGCTGATGCGCGTCGTGTGGGCACGCGATGGGTTTCGCGTGCACGACGCAGCGTCGTTCGTCGAGATCGCGACCGCCGTCGGGTTGCCGGCGAGCTCCGTCGAGGCAGAACACCTCGCGGACACGGCGCTCGACGTCGACGACCCGGATGCGAGTGGCCGCGAGGAAGGCTACATGTCGACGCTCGTCGTTGTCGATGGTGCCCTGCGGTTCACGCGCTCAAACGCGACCGCCGTCGTGGAGATGGGGGCCCCGCACGTGCACGAGCTCGGCCGCCTGCCCGACCTCGCCGAGGCCTTGGAGTTGTGGGCGAGCAAGCCGGCCGCACCGTGGGAGTCCGAGAAGTCGTCGTTCGTCGATCGCCTGAGCGAGGCGATCGTGATCGACACGCGCGCACTGCGCCTCGAGCTCGATGCGTACCAGGTTCGGCGCAGCACATCACGCCGCCATTACGAGGCACTGTGGCAGGGCTTCGCGATCGCCGGGCATGGCGGGCTTCGCGCCGTACTCTCGCGCGTGAACCATCCCGAGCTCGTGCTGCCGCCCGAGCCAGCGCCACCGACGCTCGCGGAGCAACTCGCGCAAATCGAGAGCTATCTGTTCAGCACACGGAGTGATCCCGCTGAGTGGATGGCGTCGCTGCAAGCGCGCGAGCCCGACAGCTGGGTCAACCCGCACGCCCTAATATCGCCCGGAGACGGCCGGCCATCCGATGCGCCGCTGGCGAACACGCTGTTTCGCGCGGTTGTTGCGGAGGTGCTCGCAAAGCGCGCACCGTGAGTGGCGGGGAGGTGCAGTGTCGGTTCGGGGCGATGAAGGGGTCCGGCGAACCGAGATAGGCTTCGAGGAATGGTCGCTGTTCCTCCGTCGATTACATCTGCTGTTCAGAACGGTTTTGCCGCACTCGGAGAGCGTGTCGCGAAGTCGCCGGTCGCGAAGGACGCGTACGAGGCCAATCCCAACGTGTCGGCTCCTGCGCTCGTCGCGAAGGTGGCGAAGGATCGATCGGTATCGCCCGACCCGGCCACACTGTACTTGCAAGTGATCGCGCTCCCCGAACCGACGAAGGCGAACGTTCAGCGATGGAACGGCTGGACCGCCGAGCAATACGACGCCGCCGCTGCCGAGCTCGTGAGGCAGGAGCTTGTCGTCGAGGCCAAGGTCGACGGAGCCGGCCGCAAGATCTTCGCGCGCGGTGCCGTCGTGAAGAAGACGAAGCTGAACCTGCCGATCGAGGAGTCCAAGCTCGCGTTCACGACGCACGGCCGGTTCGTGAAGCACCTGATCACAGAGCCGTGTCACACGCTCTTCGAACGCGCCTACCGCGCCGCTTGAGCAAGCTTGTTACGCGTACGTTCGCGCGCCACAGCGACGTTCGCCGTGGACATCACGAACGTTCGAGCAGTTCCGGCCAGATTCGCGCGATTGCTTCGCGCGCTCTGGCGTGACCGGCGAGCAGCTTCAGGTGATGCGTCATCGGCGTCTCGCGGAGGTGAGGCATCTGCGTTGCCGTATGCACCGCGTAGAGGAACAGCTTCAGTTGCTTCGCTTCGTCATCGACCTCGATCGCCCAGCACCCGGCACCGCTGAGCACAACCAGACGTGCGTGTCGTCGGTTCGTGCCACCGACGCAACCACCAACATCAGATCAGCGAGTAGCTTCATCTCGATGGTGTTCGGTCGCTCATCTTCGATCACGTTCATCGAAGTGAGTCGCGCTGGAAGCGGCGGCGCGATCCGAATCGTTGTCGCTCGGACCGGTTCGGTGAGATTCGCGAAGTTGAAGTACGTGCTCCACCTGGTGATGACATGCGCGCGAATTCTGGCTTCACCTGAAATGCGCCGGACCGTTTGTTCACGGAAAGGTAGATGGAGGCGTACGCGAGCGAGCATGAGGTCCACGGTGGATTCCATGCGAGCGTAGGCCTGATGCCAGACGAGCCAGACCTTCGCTTTCTCCAGGCCAACGAACGCACCTTACTCGCGTGGATCCGCACGGGCTTGACCCTGATGGCGTTCGGCTTCGTCGTCGCGCGGTTGTCGGTATGGCTCCAGCTGGAGTACCCGGACCGGGACAATGGTTCGATGGGGCCATGGCTGGGTATCGCGATCGTGGCGCTCGGCACCGCATGTCACGCGATCGCAGCCGTTCGATTCGTGACTGCGCGACGCGCGCTCATCGCTGGCCGTTCGATCCAGCCAGGCTCGACGGGGCCCGTCGCAGTCGCGGCGCTGGTTGCAGCGCTCGGCGTTGCCTCGATTCTCTACATCGTGACGAGCGCTTGATCAGTCAGCAGAATCCCGTCAGCTCCGACGGGCGCGCCGTACGGATGCAAGGATCCGAGATAGCACTTCGCGTTCGCTGAACGGCGCTGCAACGCAGTCGTCGGCGCCCGCTTCGAGCACCGCAGCGTACGCGGCTGTTGCTGCTGAGCATGCTCTGCTTCTTTGGCCTCGCCCTTAACAGCACGGTGCTCTTCATCGACCTGCTCGTGCTTCCGGAATTCGACCTCCGCCTGTTTCGAACGGCGACGGCATTCGTGTCCATTCTGGGTCTCCTGATCGGTCTCATCTGGGAGTCGCGGTGATGGACGCCATACTGCAATTCCTCTATCGAGGTCTGACCGTCATGTGCGTCGCGGTCGGCGTCTTCTTCCTGCACTTCTGGCACATGCAGCGCGATCGATTCTTCATGTGGTTCGCGGTCGCGTTTTGGTCGTTCGGCGTGAGCTGGGGAGTCCACGTTGTCAACGCAACCCCGTCCGAGAGTGGGCCCAACGTGGCTCGGCAGAGCTATCGAAGGCGGGCCAGACGGCGCTCAGCGAAGTCGTGAAGATCCTCCTCCAGTTCAAGGATCGCCGATTCGTCGTCGCGGGACACACCGACAACCAGCCGATCAAGACGAGAGCGTTCCAGAACAACTGGTACCTCTCGACCGCACGCGCCAATAGCGTGGTGCAGTACATGATCAAGGAGGCATTTCCTCCGCACCGACCGTGTTCTCGGTCGGCTAGGTTGTCCCTCGAATCTCCTTGCGCGCCGCCCATCGGCTCATCGTCCGCAACACGACCGCTGGAACACGCGCGCGGGATTCGACGCCAGTCGACGGAGCACCACGAAGTGGTGCGAGGGAGAGGGCGCGAATCCCGTCGGGCGGACGAGCCGAAGGCGAGAACGCGCGGACCGCGAAGCGGGACGCCGGTCGCGAGAAACGCGCGAGCCTGCGAGCGAAGCGAGCAGTGCGAGTGAGTTGCGAGCGACCCCGACGGGATTCGAACCCGTGTTACCTGCGTGAAAGGCGGGTGTCCTAGGCCTCTGGACGACGGGGTCTGGATCGATGGATACGGCGAGTTTCGAGAGTGAGCGGAGTCTCGAGGGGTGAGCCCAGCAGGGTTCGAACCTGCGACCCTCGGCTTAAAAGGCCGGTGCTCTACCAACTGAGCTATGGGCCCTCAAGGCGCAGCAATCTGCACGACCAAGAGGCGGATTGCAAGATAGCCGGACGGATTCGGTCGGACCAGCGTGCGTGAACGACGCAGCGAACCACGTGAGAACAAAGAAAGAATTGATTCTCTCTCCGTGGGTATGTAGCGTACCTTTCAGGAGATGGACAAGCGGGAAGCGGTTCGAGTCCCGGTCTCTGTCCGGGCACAGTGCAAGTGCTCCGGGGTCGTCATCGACGGCCTGATCGAGGACGTGTCGCGGAGCGGTCTGTTCCTGAGAGCGCCCGAGTGGGTGCGTGCTGGATCGATCGCGGAGCTCGATGTGGATTTGCCCGGCGAGGAGCGCTTGCTGCTCTTCGCGGAGGTGGTGCGGGTCGAGCACAATGATGATCGCGCGGGGATGGCGTTTCGGTTCGTCGACGAGCCGGAGCGCAATCGGCCGCTCGCGAACTTCATCATGCAGCATCATCAAAAAGCGTCGCGCTGAGCGGCTGCTGATTCCCGTGGCGATTCGTGGGCTTGCGGCTTGAACGGCCGGGCTGCGCGGCTATGATGCGACCGCAATTCCCTTGCTCTCGCACGTGAATTCTTTGACCGGTCGAGCCAAGCCGGACACCCGGCGCCTTCTGCTATCGCGACGCGATGGGCTGACCGAGCGCGAGCGCACGGACAAGAGTGGTGTGATCTGCGAGCGGGCGGCGGAGGTGATCGCGATGCGCTGCGTGCGTGGATCGTTGATCGCGCTCTATGCCCACAAGGGCAGCGAGGTCGAGACGGCGGCGCTGGACGAGCGGCTGCGCGCGAGCGGGTTTCGCGTCGCGTATCCGCGCGTGGTCGACGAGTCACGCGTGCTCGCGTTTTTCGAGGTCGCGATCGATGCGCTCGGTGCAACGCGCTGGGGTTTGCGCGAGCCGAGCGCGGATGCGACGGCGGTCGCGATCGAGACGATCGCCGCGTTCGTCGTGCCCGGGCTCGCGTTCGATCGCGCGGGCGGACGGATGGGTTGGGGCAAGGGTCACTACGATGCGACGTTGACGGCGGCGCGCGCGGATGCCGAGTGCATCGGGCTCGCGTTCGAGTGTCAGGTTGTCGAGAACGTTCCGCGCGAGAGCCACGACGTGGCCCTCGACGCGATCATCACCGAGGTCGCGACGCACGCCGTCGCGGAATGAACATGGATCCCCTCTACGTACTTGCTGCCGTCGTGATCGGACTTGTCGGCGGCGTGTTCATCGGCACGCGGCTCGGGCGCGCGAAGGGTGACAGCGGTGCGGCGCGCGAGGCTGCAGCCGAAGAGGCCGACAAGATCCGGAAGGCCGCGCAGTCGGAGATCGACGCGATCAAGAAGTCGGCGGAGGTCGAGGGCAAGGAAGTCGCGCGCAAGCACAAGACGGAGCTCGACGACGAGCTGCGTAGCCGGCGCACCGAGCTGCAGAAGCGCGAGGAGGGTGTCGTCGCGAAGGAGCGCGAGGTCGAGCGGCAGCGGCGCGACGCGGAGCGCAAGCTCGGCGAGATCGACAAGAAAGAGAAGAGCCTCGACGGCAAGGTGAAGCAGGCGGATTCCGCGGTCGAGAAGGCGGAGGTCGCGCAGGCGGAGGCGCGCAAGAAGCTCGAGCAGATCGCGAGCCTGACCGAGGAACAAGCGCGCAAGAAGCTCGAAGAGGAAGTGCGCAGTCAGGCGTACGCGTCGGCGGCGATCGAGATCAAGCGCATCGAGGATGACGCGCACAAGGAAGCGACCGCGCGCGCAAAGACGATCGTCGCGACGGCGATCCAGCGCTTCGCGAGCGAGTTCGTGCACGAGCGAACGGTGGCGGTCGTGCCGCTGCCGTCCGATGACTTGAAGGGCCGGTTGATCGGTCGCGAGGGGCGCAACATTCGCGCGCTCGAGGCCGCGACCGGCATCGACATGATCATCGACGACACGAGCGAAGCGATCACGATCTCGTGCTTCAACCCCGTGCGCCGCGAGATCGCGCGGCTCGCGATCTCGGCGCTCGTCGCCGACGGGCGCATTCATCCGACGCGCATCGAAGAGGTCGTTCGCAAGGCGGAGAAGGAAGTCGACAAGGTCTGCAAGGAAGCCGGCGAGCAGGCGGTATTCGATCTCGGTCTGCATCGCGTGCATCCCGAGCTCGTGAAGCTGCTCGGCCGGCTCAAGTTCCGCCAGTCGTACGCGCAGAACGTGCTGCTGCACTCGATCGAGGTCGGGTACCTCGCGGGCCTGATCGCGGCGGAGCTCGGCGCGAACGTGAAGCTCGCGCGGCGCGCGGGGCTCTTGCACGACATCGGCAAGGCCGTCGATCACGAGCACGAAGGCCCACACGCGGAGGTCGGCGCGGCGCTCGTGCGCAAGCACGGCGAGTCACCGAAGGTCGCGAACGCGATCGCCTCGCATCACGGCGACGAAGGCGGCGGCCCGCAGCCGCAGGCGCTGCTCGATCACGTCGTCGCGGCGGCGAACTCGCTCTCGGCGGCGCGGCCAGGCGCGCGGCGCGAGCAGCTCGCCTCGTACATCAAGCGCCTCGACGACCTCGAGGCGATCTGCAAGCGGTTCGGCGGCGTCGAGCGCGCGTATGCGCTGCAAGCCGGCCGCGAGATCCGCGTGATGGTCATGAACGACCAGGTCGACGACGCGCAGGCGATCGTGATGTCGAAGGAGATCGCCCGCGCGATCGAGAGCGAAGCGACATATCCCGGCCAAGTTCGCGTTGTTGTCGTGCGCGAGACCCGCGCGTCCGACTACGCGCGCTAGCCGTTCGGGCGGTACGCAGGCGCGCGGTCGTGCGCGTGCGCCACGCAAATTACCCTCGGTGTACGCGTTTGCGCACGACCTGCCACGCTGACGTCATGACCAGACCATTCGGAAAGCCGAGCAAGGCAAAGGGCATCGTGCCCGCGACCGCGAGCCTCGTCGTGCCCGGCGTCGGCCAGCTGATCAACGGCCAGGGCACCAAGGCCCTCGGCGTGTTCGGCGTGGCGCTCGCGACCGGCGCCGCGTTCATGACCGGATTGCCGCTGCTCGGCGGGATCATCGGCGTGGCGCACGTCGTCACGCACGTCTACGCCGTCGGTGATGCGTACGTTCAAGCGCGCAAGAAACGCTAGTCAGCCGAGCGCGAGCTCGAGCAAGCCTCCTCGATCCGTCACCTGCTTGCCAAGGAGACGGCGGATCGCGATGTTCTCCGGAAGCACGTACGCGTAGAGCTTGCGGTAGCCGCGTGCGCGCGCGATCGCGATGAGCATGTCACGCAGCGTGGAGCCGATGCGGCGCCGCTGCTGGCCGTCGCCGACGACGAACGCGATCTCGGCGCCATCGTCATCGTCGCTGAGCCGGATCATGCGCGCGACGCCGAGGAGCTCGTCGCCATCGAGCGCGAGGATGCCGACGTGATCGTGCTGATCGATCCGGGTCAGGTAGCGCCACGCCGCGGGCGACAGCTCGACGACTTTGACCGTGAAACCGCTGATAGCGCGTCTGCGCCGAGAGCGACGCGAACCACCTCCGCAGCATCGGTTCGTCGCTCACGTGGAGCTCGCGTAGCGTGACCGTCGTGCTGTCGGGGAGCGTGACCTGCGCGGGAAGCCGTCCGTCGAGTACTGCCATCGCGCGATCATCGGCCGTCTGCGTTTCGCGAACGTTTCGCCGCCGCAAACCTTCGAGCGCTGATCGCGACAAGGATGTTGCGTTTCCCACGGCGCGACCATTGCAGTGTGCCGGCGCGAGAATCGCAACGAACGCCGTTCTCGCTGTCGTAGCGCTTACCGCACGGTGACTTGCAGGCGATACACGAACTGCGCTGCGCTCGTCGTCGCGAACGCGGAAGCGCGGACCATCAGGTAATAGGTCTTCGGCAACAGGCTCGCGTTGCGCGCGGTCGAATCGAGCGGCGCAGATCCCGACCCGTCGATCAGCGAGCACAACCCACGCCCGCTGTCGTTGTCCTCGGCGACCGTCGCACCGGTGTCGTCGAGCAACGTCACGTGGCTATCGATCCCGCTGCCCTCGCAGGTCTCCGTCGGGCGGTCGCCTTCGACGATCTCCGCACGAATGTGCCCGCCGCCCGGCACGACGATCTCGTAGACATCGACGTCGCCGACCGTCATGTGGTTGCCGAACACGTAGGTCTCGTTCGCGAGGTTCGCATCGGCGGCAGCGATGGTCTCGTTCGGTTCGCTTTCGTTGCCGCCGTTCGCTTGGAAGGAAACCTGGAGCAGATACGACGCGACCGCCAGGTTATTGCCGCGCTCCTCGACCTGCACCTGATACGTGCCTGCGCCGAGGAAGATCGTCAGCGCGCCGCATTGGCCGACGCCCGCGCCTTCGAGGTCGTTCGCGATCGATGCACCTGTCGAATCGAACAGACGGAGGTCGATCGTCGCCGTCGAACAGTCGCCAGATGACGTGAACGTCTCGAACCGCACCGTGGTCGAGGTCGCGACCGTTACCTGGAAGCGATCGAGATCGCCTGCCGGGGTGATCGCGCCGTCGACGAAGACGTTGCCGGAGATCTGCACCGCGTTCGCCGTCGCGTCGCTCATCGTGTTGTTCGGCTCGACCTCGTTGACCCGGTTCTCGATCACGCAGGTCGCGCTGCAACCATCGCTGTCGGCGATGTTGGCGTCGTCGCACTGCTCCCCGGCTTGCAACACGCCGTTGCCGCACACGAGCTCGTACTGACACGTGCTGCTGCACCCGTCGCCGCTGGTCGCGTTCGAGTCGTCGCATTGCTCGTTCGGACCGATGACGCCGTCACCGCAGATGATCGGCGAGTAAACGACATCGAGGAGGTAGCTCGGGACATTCGAGTTGTCGCCGGACTCGACGATGTGCGCGTAGACGGTGGCGCCCTGAGCGAGCGTGATCGTGAGGCCCGAGCACCTATCGGACGCGCCGTTGCGATCGTCGTTGGCCGCGAGCGAGGTGCCCGTCGCGGTGCGAATGGTGATGCCGGTGTCGATCGTCGTCCCGCACGCCACGCCGATGCCCTTGCCGACTGCGAGGTCCCACGTATCGAACCTCGCGATCACCGGGCCCGCGAGCGGGTTGGTGAACGCGAAGACGTCTTCGTCACCCGCCAGGGTCGTACCCTCGCGCGCCAGCTTGGCGATGATGCGCTTCGACGTCGTGAACGGACCATTCGCGTTCGCGATCGAAAAGTCGTTGCCAACGATGCCGGTCCCGCCCGTCTGCGGCGAGCCGTCTTCGTTCGGCTCGGTCTCGTTCACGGCGTTCTCGAGCTGACAAAAATTGGTGCAGCCGTCACCGGAGGCGGTGTTCGAGTCATCGCATTGCTCGCCAACACCGACGGCGCCGTCGCCGCACGGGAACGGCGCGTAGACGACGTCGAGCGTGTAGCTCGCGATCGCAGCGTTGTCGCCGAGCTCGACGACCTGCGCGTAGACCGTCTGGCCCGGGAAGATCGCGTACGCGACGCCCGCGCAGTTGTCGCCCAAAACCTTATCGTCGTTGCTTGTCAGGGAAGTGCCGGCCGCGTCTTTGATCTGCAAGCCCGTCTCGATCGAGGCGGTCGAGGTGCCGCACGACACGCCGAAGCCGAAACCCGGCGCATTGTTCCAGGTGTTGAACTGCACGAGCACGGGCTCGGTTCCGGGGTTGCGGAACGCGAAGACGTCCTCGTCACCGGCCGGCGTGAGGCGCGCCGCGATCCGCGTCGAGGTCGTAAACACGCCGTTCGCGTCCGCGTTCGCGCTCGCGAAGTCGTTGCCCAGGAAGCCGCTGCCACCGGTCGAGATCGAGCCGTCCTCGTTGGGCTCGAGCTCGGTCACCGCGTCTTCGACCTGGCAGGTCGAATCGCAGCCGTCTCCCGCCGTCATGTTGCCGTCGTCGCACTGCTCGACCGGCTGCATGATCGAGTCGCCGCAGAACGGTTCGATCTGACAGGTCGAGTCGCAGAGATCGCCGGACGTCGTGTTGCCGTCGTCGCATTGTTCGCCGAGACCGACGTCCATGTCACCGCAGATGACGTTCGCGTATTTGACGACGAGTGCGTAAGCGGGGATCACGGCGTTGTCGCCGTTCTCTGTCAGATGCAGGAACCTCGTCTCACCGGGGAACAGGCTGAACGTGATCTTCGAGCAGTTGTCGGTGGTGTTGCGATCGTCGTTGTGGGGAACGAGCGCGCCGCCAGAAGCGTCGCGCACCTGAAAGACCGTGTCGACGGTACCGAACGCCGTGCCACACGACACGCCGATGCCGAAGTTGGGGGCCATGCTCCAGACATCGAACGTGACCTCCACAGCCACGAGCCGCGTGTTCGTGAACGCGAACACGTCTTCGTCGCCGAGCGGCGTAAGGCTGCCGAGGATCGACACATCGGTGGTCAGCACGCCATTGTTCAGTGGATGCGTCGAGCCGAAGTCGTTGCCAACAAAGGAGGTGCCGCCCGTCGATGGCGAGCCATCCTCGTTCGGCTCGACCTCGCTGTAAGCACCTTCGATCTGGCAGGTCGCACTGCACCCGTCGGCTGCAGCGGTGTTCATGTCGTCGCACTGCTCGCCCGGCTGAACGTCGCCATCGCCGCAGACGGCGGGCGAGTACTTGATGTCGAGCGCATAGCTCGCGGCCGCGGCGTTATCGCCGAACTCGACGACCTGGACGTAGACGACGTCGGTCGGGAACAGCGCGATCGTCAGGCCCGCGCAGTTGTCGCCGGTGGCCTTGTCGTCGTTCGACGCGAGGACTGTCCCCGCCGCGTTCTTGACCTGGATCCCGGTATCGAGCGTTCCCGTCGTGGTCCCGCATGGCATGCCGAGACCAAACCCGGTGCTGAGGTTCCAGGTATCGAGCCGCACGCGCGCGGGCACGGTGCCCGTATTCGTCAGCTTGAAGACGTCTTCATCACCGACGGGGTCGAGCGCCGCGACGATCGTCGCCGAGTCGCTGGTCACGAAGTTGGCGTCGGCAGCGGTCGCAGAGAAATCGTTGCCGGTGATCCCGCTCGCGCCCGTCGCGGGTGTGCCGTCGTCGTTCGGCTCGACCTCGAGCGTCTCGTCGGTGCAGATCGCGCTGCAGCCGTCGGCGTTGATGATGTTGCCGTCGTCGCACTGCTCGTTCGCGCCGACGATGTCGTTTCCGCAGCCGGTGACGGTGCAGTTCGAGTCACAGCCGTCGCCGTCGACACTGTTGCCGTCGTCGCACACTTCGCCGGTGGACATCGCGCCGTTGCCGCAAGCCGTGGCCTTGCAGTTGACGTCGCAACCGTCGCCGCTGACGGTGTTGGAGTCGTCGCATGCCTCGGTCGCATCCTTGATGCCGTTGCCACAGAACGACTGCGTGCAGTTCGTGTCGCAACCATCGCCTTCCACGTCGTTACCGTCGTCGCACGCTTCGTCGAAGTTGATGACGCCGTCACCGCAACCCGGTTGACTGCAGACGTTGTTACAGCTGTCGGTGTCGACGTCGTTGCCGTCGTCGCACATCTCGTTGCCTTCCACGAGGCCGTCACCGCAAACCGGATCCGGAACCTTTTCGCTGGAGTCACCGCAACCAATTACAAAAACCATGGAGAAAAGAAGACGCTTCAAGCGGCGGACCCTATCACCTTCGCAAACTGATACGCCGGCGACAGCGTCCTTACAGGTGATGTCAGGGGACGGGCGCGTGGCAACGTTGTGCCCACAGAAGTCCACAATTTCATTCGGGCGAACATTTGATTAGGGTGCGCGGGCTATGAAGCTTGCTGCTCAACTCCTGATCGCCGCGCTGCTCCTCTCCTCATGTGGACCGGCGAAGCGTGACAACAACGGTGACGACACCGTCGACGCGAACACCGCCGACGCGCCGTGCATCACGGCGCTCACCGGCAAAGTGTTCGCTCCGAACGGCACGCTGCCGCTCGCCGGCGTCACGGTCTACGTGCCGTTCGCCCAGCCGCCGCAGTTGCCCGCGGGCGTGCAATGTGATGTCTGCGGCGATCCCCCCGGCCAGGCGATCACGAAGACCACGACCGACGCCGAGGGCAAGTTCCGCCTCGAGAACCTGCCGATGAGCGTCGGCGGAATCCAGGTCGCCGTCCACACGGGCAAGTGGCTGCGCACGGTCACGCTGCCGCCGCCGGGCCTCTGCGTCGACAACCCGGTTCCCGACGGCATGCTGCGTCTACCAAAGAACCGGAGCGAGGGCCAGATGCCGCGCGTCGCGGTCGTCACCGGCGGTTTCGATAGTCTCGCGTGCATCTTTCCGAAGCTCGGCGTCGACGCGAGCGAGTTCGGCACCGACTCGAACGGCCCGAAGTCCTTCACGTTCTACAACGGTTCGGGCGGCTCCGCGCCGGGCACGCCGCAAGCGGCGGCCGCGCTGTGGGGCAACCTGACGGAGCTGAAGAAGTTCGACATGGTGATCAACTCCTGCGAGGGCAGCGAGAATCACGCGAACAAGACCGCACCCGACGTCCTGCGCCAGTACGCCGACCTGGGCGGTCGCGTCTTCGGCTCGCACTACCACTATACGTGGGCGAAGAATCTCATCCCGCAGTGGCAAGGTACCGCGACGTGGACGAGTGGCTCGACGACCAGTCCCGATCTCGTGGACACCACACACCCAGGTGGCCAGGCGCTCGCGCAGTGGCTCGTCGCGGTCGGTGCCTCGACCACGCCCGGCCAGGTCGCGCTCAACGACAAGATCGGGAACGTGACCACCGTCAACCCGCCGACGACGCGCTGGCTCTATTCGGGTGGCGGGAGCGCCACGCACTACCTCTCGTTCAAGACGCCCGTCGGCGCGATGCCCGAGAACCAGTGTGGCAAGGTCGTCTACGCAGGCATGCACGTCTCGTTGTCCGGAAACTCGGTCAACACGAGCTTCCCCGCGGGCTGCAGCGCGGGCCTCGACGCCGACGAGAAGGCGCTTGTCTTCCTGCTGTTCGATCTCGGTTCGTGCGTCGACGTCATCCTCTGATATGACGGGCGGGTGGACCCGCGCGTCTTCCCGCTGATCGACGTCAGTCACGACGAGATCGCGCGACTGATCGTCGAGCCGATCGCGAAGGTCGAGCCGGTCGACGGTGGACTCACGAACACGATCCACCGGATCACGCTCGAGAACGCGCAGGTCCTCGCCGTCAAGCATCACGCCGGCGGCGACCAGCCGTTCAACGACGAGGTCGCGACGATCACGAAGATGGCCGGCATCCTGCCCGTGCCCGAGATCGTGCGCACCGACCCCGAGCGCCGCGCGATCGTCTATCGCTGGATCCCGGGCATCACGATCGACGAGTGCCGGCGCAAACAACCGCCCGCCGCGTTCGCATCGCTCGCCGAGCCGCTGGGCCGCTTCCTCGCGTGGCTCGCGACGTTCGACTGGCCCGGCGACTGGGACGTCACGCCGCACGTCGAGTGGGCGGGCAAGCGACTCGCGACACGCCGTGCCCGCGAACGGCTCGGACCGCAGATGGCCGACGCGCTGAACAAGCTGCTGCAAGACGCGGCGCCGCGCCTGACCTGGGGCAAGCCATGCCTCTCGCACGGTGATCTCGGCGGCCGCAACATGATCGTGCAGCACGCGATGGGCGAGCGCTGGCGGATCGGCGGCGTGATCGATTGGGAAGCCGCGACCTGCGCGTCGCCGCTCGTCGACATCGGTTCGGTGTTCCGGTACGCGCAACGCTACGACGCGCAGTTCGCCGCCGACTTCGAGCGCGGGTATCGCGAAGCGGACGGCACGTTGCCCGAGGGTTGGCTTCACACGGCGCGGCTCATCGATGCGCTGTGGCTCGTCGAGATGCTCGACGAACCGCGCGAGCTACCGGGTGTCTACGCGGATTGCCGTATGCTCGTCGCCAAGCTCGTCGCGGATCTGACATGAAGCGCTTCGCCCTGCTCGTTCTCGTCGCCTGTACCAGGCAGTCCGCCCCGACGACGATCCGCGCGGACGCACCGACGCCGCTGCAGATCGTGGTGCTCGACGATTATTCGTCGAGGGAGACCTGCGACGGCGTCGCCCCGCGCAAGGTCGAGATCAGCGTCGATGGCAAGCCGGCCGGGGTCATCGAGGTCCCGTGCCGCACGAAGACCGTGATGCCGCCGCCGCAAGTCCCGGGGCCGACGATCACGCTCGCGGCCGGCACGCACACGTTCGTCGCGCGCGAGGTCGGGCTCGGGAACAGCGTCGAGCAGGAGCTCGAGTTTCCGGTGATCGTCAATTCCGCGGACGATGGAACCGACGAGCTCGCGACGAAGCTGCCGGTGTGGGTGACCGATGACGAGATCCAGATCACCGCACCGAAGGCGAAGATCACGTTCGAGTCATCGCCCGCTCCGTGAGTGTGGCGCTCGCGCGACAGTCCCATGCAGATTCCGCAGAATCCTCGGGGCCGGATCGATCGCGTGACGAAGGTGCAGACGCTAGTCACGCGCGATCATTCAACGCGATTCGCGGCACGCTTGATGAAGTGGCGCGAAGCATGCGGCCGCACCTTCTCGCGCTCCTCTCCATTCCTTTCCTTGTAACAACTGCTGCTGCTCGACCGAGTGGCGGAGGAGGTGGCGGCGGAGGCGCGCTGTCGAAAGTCAGCGGTGGGATCGGCAGCGCATCGCGCGGCGGCTCGTCAGGTTCTCCGCAGTCGAGTAGCGGCAACGCGCGCGAGGACACCAGCAACATCGCGCAGGTCTGCTACGACGGAACAGGGCGCGTCATCGACGAGCACGACACCGACGAGTGTTACTCCCCGCAGATCCACCACAGCGGCAACATGGTGCTGGTCAAGCGGCGCTCGCGCTACTACGAGCCCGTGCGTCCGCCCGCCGTCTTCTCCGCGTACGCCGGTGCGCAGAAAGTGGCCGACAGTGACGGGTCCGCATCGATCGAGCTCGCGGTCACCGACTGGCGACTCCGCGTCACCGGCACGTACTCGCGCTACTTCGAGCGGCAGCCCGTCGGCACGCTGACGATGCAGATGCCGACGCTCATGGGCGGCCTGCGCATCGACGACATGGGCGACACCGCCGTGTACCTCGAAGGCGGCGTCGTGCACGTGCGCACGAACGGCGACGTCATGGGAGACACCAAGCTGTACGGACCGATCGCCGGCCTGCGCGTCGAGCACACGCTCTCGCAGGAGCTCTCGCTGATCGGTGACGTCCAGCAGATGTGGTTCGATCACGAGATCAAGGCGACTGCGGCGCGCGCCGGTGTTCGCTGGAAGTACCTGCAAGCGAGCTTCCGCGTCCTCGACTTCAACGTCGGACCACCGCTCTACGGGCCCGAGGTCGGCGTTCGCTTCTAGAGGCGCCCTGGGGTAGCTTTGCTGCCCGATGGCAATTCTGGACGATCTCGAGCAACGTGGCCTTGTCCACGAGGTGACCGATCGCGACGGGCTCGCAAAGCTCCTCGCCGAGGGCGTCGTCCCGCTCTACGCCGGTTACGACCCGACGTCGCCTTCGCTGCACGTCGGCAACCTCGTGCCGACGATCATGCTCAAGCGGTTCCAGCTCGCCGGCCACAAGCCGGTGATCGTCGTCGGCGGCGCGACCGGCATGGTCGGCGATCCGTCGGGCAAGAGCGACGAGCGCAACCTGCTCGACGACGCGACGCTCGCGCACAACGTCGCCGGCATTCGCGCGCAGCTGTCGCGCCTGCTCGACTTCGAGAGCCCGACGAACGGCGCGCTGATGACGAACAACGCGGACTGGACGCGCGGCATCTCGTTCCTCGAGTTCCTGCGCGACATCGGCAAGCACCTGACCATCAACTACATGATGGCGAAGGACTCGGTGCGCTCGCGCCTCGAGGGTGAGAGCGGCATCAGCTACACCGAGTTCTCGTACATGCTGCTGCAGGCGTTCGACTTCGTGCACCTCGCGAAGGCGCATGGCGTGCGGCTGCAGGTCGGCGGCAGCGACCAGTACGGCAACATCACCGCGGGCTGCGAGCTCTCGCGCAAGATGGGCGCGCAGCAGCTGTTCGGGCTCGTCGCGCCGCTGATGCTCGACTCGAGCGGTGGCAAGATGGGCAAGACGTCGACGGGCGAGCGCGTGTGGCTCGACCCCGAGCGCACGAGCCCGTACGCGTTCTACCAGTACTGGTTCAACCGCGCCGACGACGAGGTCGCGCGGTTCTTGAAGTGGTTCTCGCTGAAGCCCGTCGAGGAGATCGATGCGCTCTTGCGCGAGCACGACGCGGATCGCGCGAAGCGGCTCGGCCAACGCGAGCTCGCACGCGCGCTCACGGGCTGGATCCATGGCGAGCGCGCGATCGCGAACGCGGAGACCGCGCAGCGCGTGATGTTCGGCACCTCGCTCGACGGCCTCACCGACGGTGACCTCGGCGCGATCTCGAGCATCGTGCCGACCGTCGAGGTCCCGCGCGCCGAGCTCGCGGCCGGTATCGAGATCGTGGACCTGTTGTCGCGCACGCTCGGCGAGTCCGGCAAGCCGATGTCGAAGAACGCGGCCCGCCGCCTCGTCGAGCAAGGCGGCGCGTACGTCAACCGCGTGAAGATCACGAGCCTGGGGCACCGAGTCACGCTCGATCACCTCGCGACCGAGAGCATGCTCGTCGTGAGCGGCGGCAAGAAAGATCACCGGATCGTGCGGGTGATCTGATGGCCGAGGCGACCATCGAAGAGAGCCTGTACTTCCCGTCGTGGATGGGCGAGGAGCTCGCGCAGATCGCCGCGCGGCTGCACACCACGGTCGGGACGATCCTCTGGGCGGCGTGGGAAGCGGCGAAGCAGCAGCTCTATCAGATGACGCCGCTCCTCGACGACATCCCGCCCGAGGGCTCGCTCCCGCCGTCGCCGCGCGTTCGCCCTGCCCCACCACCGAAGCCACCCGGCAACCTCGTATTGCCGATGAACGCGCCGCTACTCTCGATCCCGACGGAGTCCGGGGACAAGCAGATGCTGACCGTCGTGATCCCGGAGCGCGTGATCCGCGAGCTGCGCTCGTTCGCGGTCGGTGCGGACCAGTCACTCTCGTGGACGCTGCAGCAGGCGATTCGCCTCGTGCGCCCGCGCCTTCACGCCGCTACCAGCGGCGCGCGTAGATGAGCCGCATCGGAAACGCGGGGATGCCCGCGCTCCAGATCTGAAACGGCTCGGTGCGCAGGACCTCGAAGTCCGCGCGCTCGAGCGCCGGCAACGGGTCGCGGTCCATGTGACAGCCCTGCCCGTTCAGCTTCAGCCACAGCGGATCGAGTGCGGACATCAGCGCGCCTGCGATCCGGTGCTCGCTCTTCACGTGCTCGATCAAGCGCAGCTCGCCGCCGGGCCGCACGACACGCGCGAGCTCGCGGCAGACGTTATCGACGGAGGACACCGAGCACAGGACGAGCGCGATCACCGCGGCATCCGCCGACGCGTCGTCGAGCGGGATCTTGTCGCCGCTCGCTTCGAGCACGTCGATGCGCACGCGCGCCTGCGCCGCTTCCTTGCGCGCGTGGACGGCGAACGCGGGATCCGGCTCGATCGCCGTGACCCGATCGACGCCCGCGTAGTACCGGAACATCGCGCCGGTGCCGCAGCCGACCTCGACGACGTGACCCGCAAGCCCGGAGGCGAGCGCGCCGCGCTTGAGCGCGAGCCCGGCGGTGTCGGCGCGTGCGATCAATGTCGCATAGAGCTCGTCTTGTGGCAGCTTGCGCTTGAGCGCGAGCGTGCCGGGTGCGTGGCGGATGAGGTGTGCGATTTCGCGAAGCACGCGCCGAGTCATAGCGCTATTCTCGGGGCGTGCGTTGTCTCATCGCGATCATCGTCGTGGCGCTGTCCGCGGTAACCGCAGCTGCGCAGCCCGTGAGCTTTCAGCTCCGAGGTGAAGTTCCTGTCGGGCAGAAGCCACAGATCCAGGTCACGGCGACGCAGAACGTGTCGGACGTGCGCATCGAGCTCGAGCGTGACGACGGCAAGAAGTTCTCGCTGAAGGGCGGCTCGCTCGCGAAGGGCAAGTCGGTCGTGATCGCGATCGGCGACGGCGCCGCGGGCAAGGCATCGTACAAGGGCACGATCAGCGCGCAGGCCGGCGGGCAGAAGTGGAGCGACCAGCTGATCTTCGACACGCGCGTCAGCGCGCCGATCAAGGTCACGTACGACGCCGAGCACCTCGACCTCGACAAGCGCGAGCTGCAGTTCAAGCTCTCGCGCGCGGCCGATACCGCCGAGCTCACCGTGATCGGCGACGACGGCAAGGAGATCGGCAAGGGCACGGCGAAGCTCACCGGCGAGCCGGCCGACAAGTGGCTGCCGATCACGTGGACGCAACCCGCGAGCTCGCGCGTGATGACGATGAAGCTGCGCGTGTCGGCGAGCGATGGCGTCGCGTCGAACGTCGAGCTGATTCCGTGGTCGGTCGCGATCGATCACGAGGACGTCAACTTCGCGACCGACAGCGCGGTGATCGAAGCGGCCGAGACCAAGAAGCTCGACGCGACCCTCGCGAAGATCACCGAGGCGATCAAGCGCAGCGAGAAGTTCATGAAGATGAAGCTCTACGTCGCGGGCCACACCGACACCGTCGGTGACTCGCCCAAGAACCGGAAGCTCTCGCTCGATCGTGCGCTCGCGATCGGCTCGTACTTCAAGAAGAAGGGCATCACGATCCCGATCGTCGTCGCGGGCTTCGGCGAGGACGTGCTCAAGGTCAAGACGGCCGACAAGGTCGACGAGATCAAGAACCGCCGCGCCGACTACGTGCTCGGCCCCGCTGCCGGTGCGCCGCCGTTCAAAGGCCCGTACCTCAAGACCCGCGCCGATTGGAAACAGCTGCGCTGATGCGCGCGTTGCTGGTGCTGCTCGTCGCGTGCCGAGGATCGAGCGCACCCGCGAACGGATCGGGCTCGGGTTCGAGTGCACCGCGCGATGCGGCGCAGACCCGCGCGGTCGCGTGTGCACCACCGGCGACAACGGTCACGCTCGCCGTGCACGAGGATCATCCGCTCGCATGCTGGGGAGAGACCTGCGTGCGCGATGGTGCGCACCGGGCCAAGGCGCCGCGCCCGACCGCATGGATCCGGCCCGCCGAGGTGCGCATGGATGGCGGCGTGCTCTCCGCGTGCAACGACAGCTGCCGCTCACTGCACACCCGACTCGCAGAGAAGATCGCGCAAACGGATGCCGCGAAGATCAGCACGACATCAGACCTCGAGCTCGTCGTCGTCGATTCCGAGGTCTGGCGGACGCAGAGGGATCAGCCGATGGAGCTCATCCCGCCGGCGGAGGTGTTCGCGACCGCGCAGGTGAAGCAGAGCCGGGCCATCGTCGCGGGCAGGTTCATCCTCGCCACCCTCGACAACCACGGTCAGCTCTACGACTCGATCGGTGCGCGGAGCGGCACAGACTTGTTGGCATGGGATCCGGGTGAGGCGGTGCAACTCGACGAGCACACGTTCCTCATCACCGATCGGAGCGAGCCGCGGTTCGGCGTGTTCGACGTGACGACCGGCCGCAAGCTGTGGGAGCACGACCTGCTCGTCGGGTTCACGATCGCGGACGCGGTGCGCCTTCGTGATGGCGCTGGCGCGCTCCTGCTGCTCGACGACGCCGGGTGGTGGATCGCCACCGTCACGAACGAGCGCAAGATCCTCGCGCTCGAGCACGTCCCGCTGTGTCGCTAATACTTGCGGGTGAGGAAGCGAATCTCCGTCGCGGCCTCTTGGTGATTCGGCTGTAGCTCGAGCACTTCGCGGAAGTGTCCGATCGCGGCTTCGTGCCGGTTCATCATGCGCTCGACCATGCCGAGGTAGTAATGCGGCAGGATCGGCGCGTCGCTGCGCGTGATCGCGCGGTTCAGCATCGCGCGGGTCTGGTTCGCGACCTTCGACTTGTCGGGCGCGCGGCAGAATCGTGCCCACGCGAGCGCGGCGAAGTAGCGCGGCTCGTTCGGCGAGAGCTGCGTCGCGAGCTCGAGATCGAACACGGCGTCGTCGATGCGGTCACCACGCATCGCGCCCTCGGCCCGCTGGAACGCCTCCTCGGCGTTGCTCGTCGTGAGCGGCTCCGTCGCGAGCGAGGCCTGATCCGTCGCGGTGATCGGCGGCGTGCTGTCGCGAGCGTCGCGCACCGGGCCCCGCGTGCCGCGTGCAAAGCGGACGGTCGCGGGCTTCTCGCAGTACACGCCGCCGCACGACGCGAGCGCGTACAGCGTCGACAGCGCGATGCGGCGATCGCTCTCGCTGGGCATGCTCTGGATCGTCTCCATCGAGATGCCGGTCGCGAGCGCGCGCAGGAACGGGCGCTCGGCGTCGCCGAAGCCGTAATAGATGAGCTCGTCATGCGCATCGGCGCGGAGCTCGAAGCGCGTGCCCATCGCGGTCACGAACGCGCGCAGCTGTGTGTCGTAGATGTAGAGCCGCGCGGCTTGATAGATCACGCCGCCGACGTGCATCTCGCAATCGGGGTAGATCTGGATCCCGACCGTCGACGTCAGCACGAACTCGCCATGCTCGAGCGCGATCATCCGCGCCGCGCGCTGCGCGATCACGCGGCGGCGCAGGCGATGGATCTCGTCCGCCGTCATCAGCGCGACGGTCGCGAGGACATGCAGCTCCTCGGCCTCGGGCACCGCGTCGAGCCAGCGTTCGATCGTCGCGATCTGCGCGGGCGTGATGAGGTCGAGCGCCAGCGCGATCGCCGCGGCGCTATCCGAGACGTTCGGCGAGGTCGCCGCGACGATGTGGCCGCGGTCGAAGACGATCGCGTACGTGCCGCCATCGCACTCGGCGGTCAGCTGACCCGAGACGCCACGATGAGCGATCGAGCCGACCGTCTTGCCAAAAGGCCGGTCCTGAATCGCTCCGCGCGCCAACAGCATGTCGATGTTCAAAGCCAGCCCCGTACCAAATTTGCACACGCGTGATCACGCACGCTTGGGCCCGAGAGTGCCGCGGATCGGCCCGAATGCGGTCAGTTGTCTCCACCAAATTGGGGGCTGGGTGGGGCGGATCGCACCGTGCGGATCAGCTCGATCAAGTCCGCGTTCTTGCGGTCGCCTCATTCCGATTCTGCTTGCGATCTCGCTCGCGACGACTCGCGAGGGCGACGCACCGGGCAGTGCTGTCGCGACGACCGGTGGTTTTTCGAGCGTCCCGCACGACGCCAAAGTGCAGAGAACACGTGGGCGCGCGGCGACGGTACGACATTGCTGTCCGGAATTCGGGCTGTCGCAGGTCCCGATTCCGCGTGGCGCATCCGTTGCTGAAAGATAGCGGCATGAACAGACATTGGTTCCTTCTCGCAGTCGCCGGCGCTTGCGCGGATCCACATCCTCCGATCCCAGATCCTCCGCCCGTCGAGCGACGCCACGTCCTCACGATCACGCCGAGCCTCGACGTGCTGTTTGTCGTCGACGACTCGGGCTCGATGGCGGACAAGCAGAACGCGTTCAACCGCGCGTTCCCATCGCTGCTCGCACAGCTCGCGTCGGCCGACGGTGGGCTACCGAACCTCCACCTCGGCGTCGTCAGCACGGACCTCGGCACGAGCGCGAGTGGTGGCGGCACGCCCGCTGCGCCCATCGGTTCGGTCGGTCAAGGCGGCTGCGCGGACTTCGGCAAGGGCGGCAACCTGATCGTCGGCGCGGCGCCGGTGAGTGGCAAGTACCTCGAGGTCAGCCGCGACGGCACCGACAATTTCGCGGGCACGATCGCCGAGGCGTTCGATGCGATGTCGAAGCTCGGCAGCACCGGCTGCGGCTTCGAGCAGCAGCTCGGCGCGATGCGGATGGCGCTCGACGCCAACGCGAACAACGCGGGCTTCGTGCGCGAGCACGCGAACCTCGGCGTGATCGTCCTTTCGGATGAGGACGATTGCTCGGCGTCGACGCCCGCGCTGTACGGTCCCCCAGGCGGAGACCTCGGTGGGCTCGATTCGTTCCGATGCTTCCGGCACGGCGTCGAGTGTGCCGAGGATCTGGCGGTGCTCGGTACAAAGACACAGTGCAAGCCGCGCGCGGCCTCGGCGTACGTCGCGGACGTCGCGCCGTTTCGCGAGTTCCTCGTCGGACTCAAGAAGGGCGAGGCGAATCGCGTCATGTTCGGCGCGGTCATCGCGGACCCGCTCAAGGTGTCCGTCGAGATGCGGACGTTCAACGGGATGTCGACGCTCGCTCTCGCGCATGCGTGCGACTTCACGACGAGCACCGGCACCGCGGTCGCCGATCCGGGCGTGCGCTTCGCCGCGCTCGCGAGCGGTCTGCCGCGCTCGAAGGTCACGTCGATCTGCAATGACGATCTCAACGCACAAGCGACGCAGCTCGGTCAGGCGCTGAAGTCGCTCGTGAACGACACCTGCCTCGCCGAGGCGCAGCCGCCGGCAGCCGACTGCATCGTCACCGATCACCGCGCGGACGGGACGACCTCGAACGTTCCGTTCCAGATCGTCGCCGATGACACCTGCGCCGGCTCGAAGCAGCGCGTGCAGCTGCAGCGCGCGTCGCAGCCGGCGTTCGACACCTACGCGACGCTCAGCTGCGCGCCGCCGTCACTTTAAGCCGAGCTGCTTGGCGAAGAACGTGTACGCCATCGCCTGCTGATACGACTTCTGCTCGTTGTCGGCCGCGCCGCCGTGGCCGCCTTCGATGTTCTCCCAGTAGAGGACGTCGTGGCCCTGCTCCATCATGCGCGCGACCATCTTGCGGGCGTGCGCCGGATGAACACGGTCATCACGCGTCGACGACGTGAACAGCGTGCGCGGATACTTCGCGCCCTTCTTGAGGTTTTGATACGGCGAGTACTTCGCGAGCACGGCCCAATCCTCCGGCTTCTCCGGATCGCCGTACTCCTCCATCCACGACGCGCCTGCGAGCAGCTTGTGGTAGCGCTTCATGTCGGCGAGCGGAACCATCGAGACGATCGCGCCGAACAGATCCGGGCGCTGCGTCAGCATCACGCCGGTGAGGAGGCCGCCGTTCGAGCCACCGATGGCGCCCAGGTGCTGCGGCGAGGTGACCTTGCGCTTGACGAGATCCTCGGCGACCGCGATGAAGTCGTCGTACGCCTTCTGGCGCTCGTGACCCTTCGCCGCCTGGTGCCACGCCGGGCCGTATTCGCCACCGCCGCGGATGTTCGCGACGACGTAGACGCCGCCCTTCTCGTCCCACGACGAGCCGCTGATCGCGTCGTAGCCCGGCGTGAGCGAGACCTCGAAGCCGCCGTAGCCGTAGAGCACCGTCGGGTTCTTGCCGTCGAGCGCGAGCGACTTGCGCGAGACCTGGAAGTACGGAACCTTCGTGCCGTCCTTCGACGTCGCGAAGTGCTGCTCGACGGTGAGGCCCTTGGCGTCGAAGAACGCCGGCGAGGTCTTCAGCACCGTCGCCTGCTTGCCGACCGAGCCGAGCGACAACGTCGACGGCGTCAGGTAGTCCGTGTGCACGAGCCAGTAGTCATCGGTCTCGCCGTAGCCATCGACGGACGACAGCGACGTGGTGCCGAGCGACTGCTTGCCGAACGGCTTCTTCGACCACTTGCCGCCCTTGAACGTCCACAGATAGAGCTTGTTCTTCACGTCTTCGAGCTCGTTCACGACGAGCCCGCTCTTCAGCTCGGCCGCGTCCTCGAGCGACTTGTTCGGCGCCGGCTCGAACAGCATCGTGAAGTTGCGCTTGCCCGCCTTGAAGTCGGCGTATGGCATCGCGAGCATCGCGCCCTTCGGCCACTGCTTGCCCTCGATCGTCCAGTCGCTGCGCAGCGTGACGAGGAACTGCTCGTTCCACACGCCCGCGTTCGCATCCGCCGGAATCTCGATCTTCGTCAGCTTGCCGTCGGCGCCGCGCTCGAACATCTCGCTCGAGTACGCGCTGATGATCCGGTAGACGAAGTCGTGCGACTTGCCGTGATCCCACGAGCGGCCCGCCGCGGCGGAGATATCCGTCGGCTGTCCCTGGTAGATCGTGGTCGCTTCCTCGAGCTTCGTGCCGCGCTTCCACTCCTTCATCACGAGCGGGTAGCCGGCCTTCGACATCGTGCCTTCGCCGAAGTTCGTGCCGATGAAGACGGTGTCGCGATCCTTCCAGCTGACGCGGCTCTTCGCCTCGGGGACGATGAAGCCGTCGGCGACGAACTTCTTCGTCGTGATGTCGAACTCGCGCGTGACCTTCGCGTCGCCGCCGCCCTTCGACATCGAGAGCAGGCAGCGATCGAACTTCGGGTACACGCATCCGAACCCGGCGTACACCCAGTTCTCCTTCTCTTCCTTCGCGAGCGCGTCGATGTCGAGGACGACCTCCCACTTCGGCGCCTTCTTCTTGTACTCGGCGAGTGTGGTCCGCCGCAGCAGGCCCTTCGGGTTCTGCGCGTCGCGCCAGAAGTTGTAGTAGAAGTTGCCGCGCTTCTGGACGCCCGGAATCTTCTCCTTCGAGTCGAGGATCGCGCGGATGCGATCGCGCGTCTCCTTGAAGCCCGGCACCGCTTCGAGCTCGCTCTGGCTCTTCTTGTTCTGCTCGCGGGCCCACGCGAGTGACTTCTCGCCGCTCACATCCTCGAGCCACAGGTATGGATCGTCGGAGGCGACCGCCTCGGCCGACTTCGTGGTCTCGACCGCGGCTGGCTTGCTATCCGGAATCGGATCGGGCTTCGGTGCCTCGGCTGACTGACTCTTGGGAGAGCTAGAGCACGCGAGCAGGAGCACCGCGAAGAGCGCTTGTTTCATGGCTCGTCTCTATCACTGTTTCCGCGATCGTCATCGACTTCAGCGCTGGCCATCCCCGACAGGATTCGAACGGGCTTCTGCGCGCACGCATCATCGCGGCGCGACACCATCTGCGTCGCACCCCGGTCACGTGGCGCTGGCGGTCATAGGTCCGCGCAGATGCGCGCGCCGGCGAACACGTGCTTGAACGTCGGCGTGATGATCTCGCCGCGGTTCGAGAGCACGGCGGCGTAGACACCCGTGTAGTAGCAGCCACCGCGCAGGAGCAGCGCGCCCGTCGAGGACTTCGTGATCTCCCACAGGCTCCCCGCGGTGTCCTCGAGTCCATACGGGCTCGTCGTCGCCGGGTGTGCGCCAACCTCGTCGGGACCGAACGCCGCGTCGTGGCGGCCGTAGGTCTCGTCGATGTTCGCGTCGTCGGGCGCGAGCGTCGCGTCGCCGTTCGGGAACGTGCGGCCATCGGCGCCGCGGGCGGCGCGCTCCCACTCGGGCTCGGTGCACAGGCGCGCGCCCGGGACGCGCTTCGTCTGATCGAGCCACGCGGCGTAGGCCTGCACGTCTTCGGCGTGGATGCCGGAGACCGGCATGCGCAGCCAGTCTTGCTGCTGCCGCTTGGTGCGGCCGGCGTACGCGATCGGCTTGCCGGCAATGGCCTCGTAGACGAGGCCTGCGGGCGCGAAGGCAAGCTTCCACGTGTTATCGACGCGCTCGAGCACGACGCCGCCGCTCTTGTGGATCGTGGTCGTCTTCTCGATCTGCGGCGCGTGCTTCGCGCGTTCGGCCGGCGAGATGGCGTCGAGAAACTCGATCCATTGCGCGTACGTGATCTCGGTCCTGCCGATCAAGTAGCCCGGCGTTCGGCGCGGATGCATCGGCGCCGTGTTGAGGAAGCGGCGGATCGGCTCGTCGTCGCGGCTGCCGTAGAGAAACTCACCCGGCGGGATGTAGATGTAGTCGCGCGGCACCGCGGCGGCGGGCGGCAACGTGAACGCGATGTGCTTGCGCTCGCCACGGCGAACGAAGACCGACTCGCGGACCGTCGCGTGACCCGGCGCCTGCGCGACGAGGACGTGCGTGCCGGGCGCCAGGCTCGCCGTCGCGGGCTTGTCATCGATCGTGATGGTTGCCGTCTTCGGCTCGATCGCGAGCTCGAGCTGTGCGGGCGCGACGAGGCGCTGCGCGAGCTCGTTGTTGTCGTCGTAGAGCGCGAGCCGCGTCTTCAGATCATCACGCTCGGAGATCCGGTACGTGCGGTCTGCGAGGCCGATGCGCTCGAACGTGACCTCGGCGAGCTGTCGGCGAACGTCGCGGCGCTCCGTGTCGAGGAGGAGTGCCGCCTCGAGCGCGCGCGATGCGCGAGCGTACGCATCCGCCGCCTCGGCTTCCCGACGGCGCGCGAGCCCCCAGCTCTTGTCGACGTTTTTCCCCGCCTCGAACTCTGCGACCGAGGTCTCGCGTAACGCGAGCAGCTCGTCGCTCGCGGTGCGCGCGGTCGCGAGGTCACGCGTGGCCTCGCCGACCTTGATGTCGATCGTGTTCGCGAGATCGCGCTGCGCGACGAGGCGTGCTCCGACATAGAACGAGGCTGCGATCGCCGGCACCGCGATCACGATCGCGATCCGCGCGCGACGGCGCCGGGTGACAGCGCTCCGCGACGCGCTCGCGAACGCGGCCTCGCTCGGCGTCAGATCTTCGGCGGCGAGCTGCGCGAGCTCGGCGAGCTGACGTTCGCGCCACAGCGCCTCGCGGGCGCGGGACATGCGCTCCCAATCCGCGGCGGCGGCGCCGAGGCGTGCGTGGAGCGCGCGGATCTCAGCAGTGCGCGAGAGCCATTCCGACAGCGTCGGCCAGCCGTCGATCAAGCGCTCGTGTGCGAGCTCGAACATCGGCGGACCTGCGCCGCGCGCGACGACGAGCCGCCCGCGCACGAGTGCATCGAGGGCGGCGCGCGCGACCAGATCGTGCTCGACACCGAGCGCCGCCGCATCACGCCGCTCGCGGGTGCGATCCGCCGTCACGAGACGAAGCAGCAGGCGGCGCGCCGCGAGCCGTTGCGCGGGCAACAGTGACTCGATCACACCGTCGGCGTGCCGCGCGAGCGCGCCGCGCACACCGCCGATCGCCTCGAGCGAGCGCGCGCTGATCGTCTCCGCTTCGCGCGCGTCCCAGAGCTGTGCGAGCGTGAACGCGAGCAGCGGCAGCTCGACGTGCTCGCGATTGCCGGCCGCATCCGCCGCGACCGCCGCGACGAGCGTCTCGACGAGCTCCTCGGACTCGAAGCGCGCGCCCTTCGCACGCGCGGGACCGACGATCGCTTCGCGCGCCCCTTCGGCCGACAGCGGGCGCAGCACGTAGAGCGCGCGTGCGAGCTCGGCCTCGAGTGCGGGCAGCTCGGCGACGCGAGTGAGGAAGTCGCCGCGCACGGTCGCGAGGATGCGGATGTTCGGCGTGCCCGCGAGCTGCGCGAGCACGTGACCGAACGCATCGGCCTCTTCGCGCGAGGCGAGCGTCACGAGCTCCTCGAGCTGATCGACGAACACGACGAGCCCGCGCGTGCGACCGAGCGCGCGACGGAGCTCGCGGCCGACATCGCCCGGCTGATCGCGCATGCGCTCGAGCAGCGCGGCCTCGTCGAGATCGACATGTGGCGCGAGGACGGATAGGAGAGTCGCGAGCGGACGCTGTCCCGGCACGAGCTGCACCGCGACCCACGCGAGCCCATCGCCGAACGCACCGTCGGCGATGTGCGGCAACACGCCCGCGCGACACAGCGACGACTTGCCGACGCCCGAGTCGCCGGTGACGAGCACGAACGACTCCGCGCGCAGCCGTTCGATCACCGCGCGGATCTCGAGTCCGCGTCCGAAGAATAGCCCGCGATGTTCGGCCTCGAACGCGACGAGCCCACGATACGGATTGCCTTCCGGCAGCTCGCCACCGACCTGCGGCGCCGCGATCCGTTCGAGCGCTTCACGCAGCTCCTCACCCGAAGCGAACCGCTCGTCGGGTACGCGCCGCAGGCAGCGATCGACGATCGCCGCGAACCTCGCGCCCTCGCCGGTAACGCGGAGTTGCGGCACATCGGCGGACGTGCCGGCGTCGAGCAGCGGTGCGCGCCCTGTCACCAGCTCGTAGAGGATGCAGCCGATCTGATAGACGTCCGAGCGGCGGCTCGCCTGCTCGCCCGCACGCACTTCCGGCGCGAGGTAGAGCGGTGTCCCCGCGATTGACCCCGGCGCCGTCAGCAGGCCATCGCCGGACGCGGGCACCGTCGGCGAGGTCCCGGTCGCGAGCGGGTGCAGGATCACCGGCCTCGAGTCGCGCGCGGCCGTCGCGTCGCCGAGCTTCGCGAGCCCGAAATCGACGAGCTTGACCTCGCCGTCGCGACTCAGGATCGCGTTCGCTGGCTTGATGTCGCGATGCACGATGCCGTGCCGATGCGCCGCCGCGAGCCCACGCGAGAGCGCGATGCCGAGCTCGTGCACACGCGCCCACGGCATCGGTCGCTCGACCTTGTCGAGGCTGTCGCCACGGATGTACTCCGAGACAATGTAAGGCCGGCCCGCGATCTCGCCGAACCGATGCACCGTGACGACGTTGCCGTGCTGCAACCGCGCCGCGGCGCGCGCCTCGATCGCGAACCGCTCGCGCGCGTGATCATCGAGCGCGGCGTGCGCGATGAACTTGATCGCGACGAGCCGGTCGAGCAGCCCATCCTCGGCGAGCCACACGCTGCCCATGCCGCCGCGGCCGAGCGGCTTGACGAGCCGATACTCGTCGAGCTCTGCAGGCGGCTCCCAGTCTTTTAGCTGTTCGACGTCCTTCGCAGGAATACGCGCGACCGCTGCCAGCAGCGAGTCGAGCGGCTCGGGCTCGTCATCCACGCGCTAGAAGGTACTACCACCCGGTGGCGGCGCGATGAGCGAGGTCCCGCAGAAGCCACGCACCACGCCTTCGCGGCCACCCTTGCACTGCGCGTTCGCCGTATTGACGCAGGACTGGCTCCACTCGGTGAGCCCGAGGTTGCAGCAGCTCGGGTTCGAGAGGCAGACCTGAAGGGTGCAGCCCGTGTCGTAAATCTTGAGGCCCGGGCCGACCGAACACTCGCTGTGCGTCGACATGACCTCGTCGGGGTACGCCGCGCCCGTCGTTTGATTGACGCACATGTTGCTCGCCTTCACGGCGTCGACGCAGCCTTGATCCCAGCCGCGCGAATCCGTCGGGTCGTTGCAGTACGCGGGTGCGTTGTCGCTGCACCGGCTGCACTCGTGGTGCAGCCACTTGCCGACCGTGAACTCGGAGTGCGCGCATGCCGGCGTCGAATCGACCAGCACGAAGGGCGGAACGGCCGGCGTGTTGCGGTTGTAGGCGAAGAACTCCGAGCTCGCCCAGAACAATCCCGGGCACGTCTGGTTGATGTTCCATGCCGGGTTGATCTGCAGCTCGTCGTAGCGAGCGTGATCGATGAAATAACCGCCGACCTGGTCGAAGTGGGACTCGTTGACGAACGCCGTCGCCGTGTCCCAGTTCGGCTTCACGAAGCCGCGCGTCTTCGGGATGAAGCCCATCTGCGAATTCGCGCTGTAGTCGTAGATGTCGACGAGCGTGCCGTTCTTCGTCATCGACTTGCCCGTGCCGCAGTAGTCGGCCATCGCGGCGCGCACGCAGGCTTGGTGATAACCCGCGAGCGAGATCTTGCTCTGAGCGGCATCGTTGTCGCGGATCGCGCGGTCGTACGAGCGGTAGCCCCAGCGCGTGCACTTCGCGATCGTGCCGTTCGTACACGCGAACGTGAACCGGGTCGTGCTGGGCGTGTGCTGCCCCGTCGCGCTCCACGAGCCCGCGTGCGGAAGTGCCGTCTGTCCCGCCGGGCACAGCCACTCCGGGTTGCCATTCGCATCGAGGACATCGACGACGCGCACGTCGTAGTTATAGATGTCGCTGTTGACGCGGCAGCCGTCGGGGTTCTCGCAGGAAAGCACCGAGCCGGTCGCGAAGTCCGAGCCGTTGAGCGGGAACATCGCGCGCGTGTTGTCGAGCCGAACCGCATCGATCCGCAGCGTGACGGTCACGCTCTGGCCATCGGGTTTCACGAAGGTGGTCGGCCACGTCGAACCGTTGATCGGCGCGCCGAGTGCGGTGCGCGTGCACGAGGACATGATCGTGCGCTTCGAGTTCCAGTAGCAGATCTTGTGGGGGAACCGCTGTTCCCAGGTGCCGCCGACCTTCTTCCAGAAGATGATCGCGGTGCCCGAGACCTGCGCGTTCGAGACGCCGCCGCCCGCGTAGGTGCCCTGCATCGTCGAGCCCTGCATCGTCGAGCCCTGCATCGTCGAGCCTTGCATGGTCGAGCCCTGCATCGTCGAGCCTTGCATCGTCGAGCCCTGCCCCGCGGTGCCTTGCACCGTGGTCGGAACGGATGCGGACTCGACCTCCGCTTCGGTCGGCTCGTCGGAATCAATGCCGAGACAGCCGGCGGCGAGGAGGAGCGATACGCAGAGGAGCTTCATGGGATTCGCCCGCCGCAGTAACACGGACGAGGGCCGAAACCACCCATGCTTCTGATGACGTGCGCTCGCAGCTGCAACAATTGAGAGGTCCACTACGGCGCTGACAGCGTCACGGTATCCGGGCATGGCAGGTAGTGCCGGCTCGCCCGATTTGTGACCGATTATTCGTCGAGCAGGCCGTCCTGCGCCGCGAGTTTGCGAAGCCGGTCCTTCGCGCGCTCCAGCCGCTTTCGAAGCGCCGCTGGTTCGACCGCTTCGCCCTCCGCGGACAGCACGGCGGCGACGTCGTTCCACGACATCTCCTGGTCGATGCGCAAGAACAGCAGCGTCTGCTCCTCGGGCTCGAGCGACTCGCGGAGCCGCGCGATGCGATCCTTGATCTCGGTCTGCTTGAACCGCGGCGTGCGCGAGCGAATGTCGAGCGCGAGCGCCGAGACCTCGTCGCTGGCGAGCGCGCGGCCGCGGTTGCGATACGGATCTCGACGGTGACGGCCGATCGAGTGCATCACGAGCTTGTATGCCCAGGTCTTGAACGAGCTCTCGCCGCGAAACGCGCTGATGCTCTTCCACAGCTCCTCGCTGAAGTGACCGAACACGTCATACGCGACGTCGTCATCGCGCATGGTCGCGCACAGATAGCCGAGGATCTGCGGGCCGAGGCCCTGGAGCGCGGCGGTTGCCGCCCCTGCCATGTCGCCCGTCGCGAGGTGACCCGCGATCGTCTTTTCAAGCCCTTCGTCGATCGCCACCGCCGCCATCATAATCGATAACTTTTCAGCGATATGGTCCGCGGGGCCGGCTTGTTCTTGGGCCGTGGAAGCGATGCAGACCCGAACCCCCGAGATCTGGGACGACGCGATTCGTCGTCACGGTCACCGGGTCTATGTCTCGGTCCTCGCCCTCGGGCTCACGCCCGACCGCGCGAGGGAGGTCGTCCAGGCGACCTGGACACGGCTCATGGAGCAACATGCCGTGGGCTCGCTCGTCGAGCTCGACTTCCCCGGCCTCGCGATCCGCCAGGCGCGCTTCCTCGCGCTGAACGAGATGCAGCGCCGCAAGGTCGAGATGCGTGTACTCGCCGCGGTCCCCGAGGCCGCACCCGAGCCGAACGTCGAGCGCGTCGTCGCGAGCCGCGAGCAGATCGAGCGCATGCTCGACGCGCTGCAGACCTGCTCGCCGACCGCGCGCAAGGTGTTTCGCCTCGTCTACGCCACACCCGGCGGGACCTGCGCGACTGCCGCGCAAGAGGTCGGGCTCTCCCTTCAACGCGTTCGCCAGATCCTGTGCGAGACGCGCAATCACATTCGCCGTGTTTTGGAGGCGACGCCATGAACCGCGAAGATCTGGAGCTGTACGTGACCGGCAACTTCGATGGTGATGTGACCGCGCTCGAGCGCGAGATCGCGGATGACCCCGCCGTCGCGGCCGCCGTGGCCGACGAGGCGCGCTTCGAGATGCTGCTTCGCGATGCCACCGCCGCGGCGACGTTCTGTGTCGCGTGCGAAGAGATCGTGCGCGGCGAGCGCTGCGATGCATGCGGCGCGGCGGTGCGGCCCGGCGGCTACGTGATCGAGCGCGTGCTCGTCTCGAACGCGCACGGCCGCATGTACGTCGCGCACGATGCCGACGGCAAGCAGGTCGCGCTCAAGGAGCTCGCGTTCGTACAGGCGCCGTCGCAGAGCACGATCGACGCGTTCGAGCGTGAAGCGAAGTTCCTGCGCGCACTCGAGCACCCGGCGATCCCGCGCTTCGTCGCGAGCTTCGAAGAAGGCCGCGGCGTGCACACGCGCTACTACCTCGCGCAGGAGCTCGTCGATGGGACGACGCTCGATCGCATCGAGCAGCGCTGGTACACCGAGGCCGAGATCGTCGACGTCGCGCGGCACGTGCTCGGCATCCTCGTCTACCTGCAGTCGCTGTCGCCGATGATCGTGCATCGCGACGTCAAGCCCGCGAACCTCGTGCGCCGGGCCGACGGCTCGATCGCGCTCGTCGATTTCGGCGCCGCATACGTCGACGGCGCGACGGCCGGCATGACCACGGTCGGCACGTTCGGCTACATGCCCGTCGAGCAGCTCGCGGGCATCGTCGACGCGACGACCGACCTCTACGCCCTCGGTGCATCGCTCATGTACTTGCTCACGCGGCAAGAGCCATGGCGCCTCGCACAGACCAAGACCACGGTGAACGTCGCAGCGCCGCTGCGTGCGTATCTCGACAAGCTAACGGCCACGGATCCGCGCGAGCGGTTCGCCTCGGCCAAGGAGGCACTTGCAATGCTGGATCGACGTGAAGAGCTGGTGAAGAGCGTCTCGAAGCCGAAGCGGTCGCGCGCGTATCACGCGGTCTGGATCGCGACGGGGATCGCGGTCATGGGAGCCGGCGTCGGAGTCGGCGTCGCGATGCGCAAGTCGCGGCTCGAGGAACAGAAAAAAGCAGCCGCAGTCACGACCGAGATGGCGACGCTGCGCGTCGTGCTGCCGAAGGGCATCGAGGCCGCCCTGTACATCGACGAGCAACGGTTCGGAACGGTGCGGAACGGCCTCGAGGTCCCGGTCCCCGCGGGGCTGCGTGATCTAAAGATCTCGAGTGGCGCCGCGCGCTGCGAGCAGAAGATGCGCCTCCCCGCCGGCAAGATCACGACCATCGAGTGCATCATCGGCGTTGTCGAGCCGAGCCCGCGCCTCGACAACAAGACCAGCGTGACCTGGTCGTTCAAGTCGACGCCGTTCCACGAGGCGATGGGCGTCGCGGCGAAGTCGTGCGGGCTCAACCTGATCGTCCCCGACAACATCAGCACGAAGGTCAACGCGCAGATCACTGCTGCACCGTGTAACGAGGCGCTCGAGTCCGTGCTCGAAGCGCAGGGTCTCTGGTACGCGTACGACAAGGACTCGAACCTCGTGCGCATCGGGCCGCGGCGACAGCTCGATGCCGAGCGCGAGGAAGCCGCCGAACGGTCTCCGTCGGCGCACAAGCGCCTGCCACCGAGCGCGCAGAAGCTCGACATGGACTTCAAGGATGCGCCGCTGCGTGACCTCCTCCCGATGCTCACGACCGCGGTCGGCAAGATGAACCTCGTGATCCCCGACGACATCAACGGGAAGACGACGGTCTACTTGAAGAGCGTGCCGTGGGACCGCGCGTTCGAGTCCGTCCTCGAGGCGCACGGTCTCTGGTACCGCTACCGCGAGGAAGGCAAGATCATCCGCATCGCGCCGCGCCGCCAGCTCGATGCCGAAGACGACGAAGCCGGCCGGCGCTAGATCACCACGTGTTGTTACGTGGCGATGATGCGATGACGTCGTACCCCGCGGCCCACGCGGTGTTCACGATCAGGTTCGCGAGCTGCGCGTCGAGCGACGTGACGAGCTCGAGCACGATCAGGTTATCGAGGCAGACAACGCTCGCGTCGCAGTCGGTGCGCCGATCGAGCTTCAGCCGATCGTAGAGCTCGTCGATCCGTGCCACCGACCGCGAGCGCAGCGCGTTGACGGAGATCAGGGCCTCACCGCGGTACACGATGTCGGTCCCGACGATGATCCGCGGGATGTCAGCGACGCGCTTGCGCTGCCGCGACTCGCACTTCTGGGTCTCGACGCCGGCTTGCTCCGCGACCTGCATCCACCCGCGTGCGAGTGCCACACACGCGACGATCAGCACGAAGCCCGCGACGACGAGCAGGATGTTTCTCGTCTCCATCGCTCGTCGAGACACACGCCGCCGCGCCCGGTTTCATCCGAACAAGCGGCTCAGCAACCCCGGCTTCTCCGGTGGTTCTCCTTGCTCGAGCGCTGCCTTCATCACGACCGCCGACTCGAACCGGTCCTCGCGCTTGTGCGCGAGCGCCTTCGCGATGATCGCATCGAGCCACGCGGGTACGTCGACGCGCCGCTTCGCGGGATGGCGCTCGAGATCGCCCTTCATCACCTTGCCGAGCAGGTCCCGCTTGTTCGTCCAATCGTACGGCCAGTCGCCGATCAAGAGCTCGAACATGATGATGCCGAGCGAGAAGATGTCCGCGCGGCCGTCGACCGCCGAGGGATCGAGATACTGCTCCGGGCTGATGTAGAACGGCGTGCCGAGGATGTGCTCCTTCGACGTGAGCTGGAGGTTGTCCTCCACCTTCGCGAACCCGAGATCGAGCAGCTTCACCTGCTCGCCCGTCGGCGCCGGCACCACGTAGATGTTCTGCGTCTTGAGATCGCGATGGATCACACCGCGCGAGTGCAGCGCCGCGAGTGCATCGAGGATCCCGAGCGCGAGGTGCACGACGCGCTCGGGCGGGAACGGCCCGACCTGCTTGCGCAGGCTGTAGAGCTCGTTGCCCTCGAGGCGATCCATCTCGATGAACGCGCAGCCATCGGCGGTCGTGCCCGCGTCGTACACGCGCACGAACGCCGTGTGCCCGAGTGCCGCGGTCTCGCGCGCTTCGCGAACGAACCGCGCCGACAACTCTGCATCTTTCGCGAACCGCTTGTGCAGGATCTTCACCGCGATCTCGCGGCCGAGCACCGGATGCGTCGCCGCGTACACCGCCGCGATGCCGCCGATTCCGAGCAGCGGCCCGAGGATGTACTTGTCGTGCTGCTGGCCGGTGCGCGCGTGCGGGCACACGGGGACGCTGTCCGGATGATTCCCGCCGCAGAGTTGGCAGTCGGCCATGGGCCGCCACCATATCACTGTGGCGCTGGTGGACTCTCGGCGATGTACGTCTGCGCGAGCCGCGCGATGCGCTTGTAGCCGCGCGTGTTCGCTTCCGTGATCAGCGCCTTGCGATCTGCTTCGGCGCCGTCGACTGCGAGCGTGAGCCTCACGCGAACGCGCGCGAGCTTCGCCTCGAGCACGACGCCCCAGAGCTCCTTCTTCTGCGCCTCGTCTTGAACGTCCGCGATGCGATCGAGCCCCATCACGCCGTCCTCGTCCGCTTCGTTCTTGTAGCCGTAGACCTCACCGACGGCGATGCGCGCGATCGCCTGCAGTCGAAACGCCTGCAGGATCTTGGGATCGAGGTCGTCGACTTGATCGAGTGCCGCTTGCTGATCGGCCTTGCGGAGCAAGATGCGCGACGCGAGCACGGCCGCACCGGCCTCGCAGCTCGCCGCGCGCCGCGACCGCGCTTCCTTGCGCAGCTTGTTGACCGCATCGAGCGACACGTCCTCGTGCTTCTCGTCGAAGTCGAGCTGCGCGACCGAGAGCTGGAACATGCTCTCGATCTGCTTGTCCTTCAGGTTCTGCGCGATGACGCTGCCCGAGTTGTACGCGTCGCGCGCGAGCCGCGTGTTGTCCATCTCCGCCGCGGTGTCGCCCTGGATCTGGAGACACATCGCAGAGCCGATCGCATCGCTGCCGCTCAGCGCGCTCGCGCACCTCGCACTGCGCTCCGCCGCGGTCGGCAGCTCGCCGCGCGCGTACGCGATCGCCGACGCTGCCATGTCGACATACGCCGCGGACTTCGCGTCGGTGCCCTTGACCGCCTCGGCCGCCTTCAACTTCGCTTCTGCGCCGGGCAGGTCACCGCGCAGCGCGAGCATGACCGCCGCGCTCGACTGCGACATCGATCCGGCGTCATTGCGAAACACCGTCTCCGCCATGTCGAGCGTGCCCTGATCGACCGCGCGCACGAGTAAGCTGGGATCGAACGTGTCCTGCGCGACGACGGGCTTCGGCGTGTCCTCGACGACGACGGCCGGCTTCTCCGCACGCCCCTGCAGCAGCATGAACGCCGTCGCCGCGCCGCCGCCGACCAGCACGATCGCTGCGATCGCGAAGCCGATCTTCTTGCCCGACTTCACCTCGGGAATGACGAGCTCGGAGAGCAGCGCCTCCATCGAGGGATATCGATCGGCCGCGTCCTTCGACAACCCGCGCAGCAGGATCTTGCGTCGCCGCGGCGACACCTTGGACGTCTTCGGCGGTGGCTTCATCACGCCGTTGATCACGTTGTCGGCGAGCGCGATCGACGTCTTGCCCTCGTACGGCCAGTCGCCGTGCAGCGCGTACCAGAGCGCGACGCAGAATGCGAACTGATCGCTGCGCTCGTCGGCGCGCCGCCCTTCATGCTGCTCGGGCGCCATGAACATCGGCGTGCCCATCACCGCACCCGTGCGCGTGAGGTTGTGGGCCATCGGGCTCTTCGTGACGTCGATGTCCGTGCGGGTCGGCCCACCGCCCGGCGCGGTCGCCATCATCTTCGGATCCGCGTACGCGCCGATCGTGCGAGCGAGGCCGAAGTCGGCGACACGCACACGACCGTCCTTGCCGAGCAGCACGTTGTCGGGCTTGAAGTCGCGATGCACGAGGCCGACCGCATGCGCGGCGGCGAGCCCGCGACCCGCAGCGACGAACTTGTCGACGATCTCGGCGTGCGAGTGTGGCTTCTCGAGCCACTGCCCGAGCGTGCCGCCGTCGAGCAACTCCTGCGCGAGGAACACCATGCCGCCTTCGGTGCCGACCTCGAACACGGTGATGACGTTCGGGTGGACGACGCGCGCCATCGCCTGGCCTTCGCGCAGCATGCGAACGCGATCCTCGTCCGCGTCCTCGCCCGCGCCGCGCATCACCTTGAGCGCGACCTGTCGATCGAGCTCGCGATCGTGCGCCGCGTAGACAACGCCCATCCCGCCACTGCCGAGCTCGGCGACCACGACGAACTTGCCGATTCTGCTACCGTGTTGGATCGCACGGGCGTCGGGCGCATCCTGTGGCCGGGTCACGCCTCGACTATGTCGCGCCAATGGCGCCGGGTCGAGTGGCGGATGACGAAGGAATGCGAAGTCCTGCGAGGGCGTTATTCAGGGCGTAGCGGCAGCGTATGGACCGGGTTGCGATCGCGCGCGCAGGCTGCATTGCCGTGCGCGCACCGGATCCGCAGGCCCGGTGCTTCATCCGGCGCGCGGAACCGCGTGTACGCCGTCTGCGCGGCCTCGGCCTTCGGATCACCGAGCGCCGCGAGCGACGTCGCCTGCGAGGAGAGCAGGCTCGGATCGCGTGGCGCGAGCTCGAGGCCTTTGCTCGCGGCGTTGAGCGCGGTCACGTGATCGCCGACCGCGACGAGCGCACGTGCGTAGACGGCCCACGCACCGGCGTTCTGCGGCGCGCGCGTCGTGCATGACTTCGCCGGCGCCACCGCATCCGCGTAGCGGTTCATGCGCATGTACGTGTCGGCGACGATCGCGTCGAGCACCGGCGGGTCTGCACCGAGGAGCTTGCGCGCGGTGGCGACGTGCGCGAGCGCATCGTCGACGCGGTTCTGCCGCGACGCGACCCAGCCGAGCTGCGCGTGCACCATCGCGCGGGCGCGTGCATCGGGGGCCGCGGCGAGCGCGACCTCGAGGACGTGTTTTGCTTCGTCGAGCCGCTGCACGAGGCTCGCGACGAGCGCCATGCCGTGCTCGTACGTGCGCTCCCACGCGGGACGCGCGGTGGTCAGCTTCGCGCCGGCACCGAGCTCGATGCGCGTCTCGGCGACGAGCGTGATCGGCTGCGGCTTGCACGGATCGAGGGAGATATCGCGAGTGCCGCGTGCGCCCGCGGCGAACGCCTGCCCTTCCGCGGTCTGCGAGGCCTTGCATGCGGTGGCCTGCATCTTCAGCGAGCGGCTGCGATGGCGGAGGCGCGCTGTGACGGAGAGCGGCAACTGCACGCGCTTCGGCACGTCGAACGAGTAGCGCACCGCCTGGGCCTCGCGCGCGGCGAGCGTCTGCGTCGCGACCTGCGTGCGGAACTTCGCCATCTCGTGCTCCTCGAGGACATCGCCGCGTTCGTCGACGACGATCGTCCGCAGCACGTGCGTGTCGGCGTCGTCGGCGGCGTGCTCGTGTTGCAAGCCCGAGGAGGCGATGCGCTTGCCGGCGCGATCCGCGACCTCGATCTCGATCCAGGTGTCCTGGATGTCGAGCACGCCGCCGGGGAAGCGGTGACCGACGAGCAAGTTCCGGATCACGACGTCGAGCTCGACGTGCGAGCCGGCCGCGATCGGTGCGCCGTCCGCGGGCAGCTGCCAGCGGCCGAGCGCCGTGCGAGCGCCCGCGATGTCGATCGACGCCGCGCCCTCGAGCTTCGCGCGTGTGAGCCGCAGCTGCTCGTCGTCGTCGCGCATCGAGGCCATCCACGTGTGGCCGCCGACGAAGCGATGCGACGCGACCGTGCCGTGCTTCGCGCCGAGCTCGTCCTTGCCGACCGGCACGCGCTCCATGTGGCAAGAGATGCAGTCGCGCTTCTCGACCTTGTCGACGCGGCCCATGCCGTTGCCGGTGTACGCGGAGCTCCTCCACTGGCCGGGCTCGTCGATGCCGGAGAGATGCACCGGCATGTTCATGTCGGGCGAGAGGAAACCGCGATGGCAACCGACACACAGCTCGGTGTCGACCTTCGTCGTGACCTGCTTCTTGTGCCGCGCGATCGACGCCGCGTCGTCGAGCGCGGGCGCGTCGATGGGCGTCGCGTTCCAGACGTAGCTGCCGTTGCCGTCGTGCGACGTCGACTGGATCCCGTGGCAGAGGCGACACGTGACGCCCGAGTGCGAGCGCAGATCAGCCGGCGGAATCGGCGCATCGGCGGTCATCAGACCGTCGACGGCGAGCGGCATGTCGTGACAGCCCGCGCAGTGGCGGCTCGCCGTCTTGCCGAGGATGCCGCGAAAGCTCTCGATGTTCGCGCGATAGATCGGATTGCCGAATGAGGCGAACGAGTGCGCGCTCGACGACCACTGCGCCGCGACATCGGGATGGCAGGTCGCGCAGCTATCGACGTCCGCGAGCACGGTGCCTTCGCTGAGATCGCCGCCCTGCACCTCGCGTTCGATCCTCGCGAACGACGGCGCGAGCTCGCCCGGCGCGCGCGGCAGACGCGCCTCGAACCCGCGAGACACGGGCACCGGCTCGCGGGTCTTCTCCTGGCTGCCGCACGCGGCGACGAGCGCGGCGCAGAGGACGATCCGCATCAGCGCCTCCGTCGACGAACGACCAGCGCGCCGAAGACCCAGATCGCGCCGACGAGCGCACCGATCGGCGCTTCACCGTCGGTGCTGCAGCCGAAGCAGCCGCCGCACGACCTGCCGAGCTTCGGGACCATCGACGTCGGGTCGGGGACGCTGTTGCCGCAGGCCACACCCGGGCGCGGACTCGTGCCCTTCACGAGCCAACCAGTGTCACCGCACGACGGCGGCGGCGGCGCGCAGACGTCGAGCGCCTTCAGCGCATCGCTGTAGTCCTGCGCGCCGGGCGTCTCACTCGAGCCGGTGATCGCCTCGCAGCGCGGCGAGTTGTTCGTGCCGGCGATCGCGGCCGCGCCCGCATTGCATCCGCACACGCCGACGCCGTTGCGATCCATGCAGACGCCTGCCCCACAGTCGACGCTCGCGCACGCATCCGGAAGCACGTCGCCGCCCGCGCGCAGGTCGCACGGCGGCGTCTGCGGCACGCATGTCACCGACGGTTTGCCGTCCAGATCGGTGAAGCGTTGTGCGACGTAGCCGGCATCACACGCGCAGGCGGCGCCCTTGGCGGTCGTCATGCACTGGCCCGCGCCGCAGTACAGCGTCGCGCAGCCCTGCACGTCGTCGAGTTGCTCGAAGGCCGGCTTGTCGACGACGGCGCTCTCGCAGTTGTTCAGGCTCGACTGCCGGCCGAACAGCGACAGGCGCTGGGTCGTCGGCGCCGTTCCGAAGTCTGACTCGAACGCCGGGTCGAACGTCATCTCCTCGGCGGAGATCCGCGTCGTGATGCGCGTGACGGCACCGTACTTGTCCGCGAGTGCGTCGAGGAGCTTCACACCTTCGACGATGTCGCTCGTCTTGTTGCAGTCCTCGAGATCGTTCTCGCCGCGCGGGCACTCGCACTGGTTGTTGTTCGAGATGCCGCAGACATCGCTCTGCGCGGAGCAGCAGTTGCCGTTGCCGCCGAAGTCGGGACGGATCGGGCCGCCACGATACTCGACCACGAAGCCGTCGCCACCCGCTTCGTCGACGGTGCGCGCGAGCACCATCGGATAGTTCGTGCGACCGGTCTCGTCCTGCGCGATGCGCTCGGGATCGATGGTCACGATCGGATGGCCCTGCGGCTTGAACGGCTTCGCGCCGTAGATGAATGACGTCACCGTCAGGTGCGGCTCCGCAGCGACCGCGGTGAGCACGAGCGGCACTTGCGGATACGGCGCGCGGTACTTGAGGCGTAGTGGCTTGATCGAGCTCGCACCGGCACCGGGCACGAGCTTCGCGGCGACGAACACCATGTTCGCCTGGACGTACGACTCCATGTAGATCGACGTCGTGTTGTTGACGATGAAGCCGTTGTCGCGCAGCCACTGCGTCGCGAGCGCAGCCTCGCTCGCACGGAACGTGACGGTCTGGTAGTCGCCGACGATCTTCTCGTCGATGACGGTGACGCCGCCGTTTCCTGCGCCCGCATCCAGCGACAGGCCAGCATCGGCGAACCCACTCGGGTCGTCGTCGCCGGCCAAGCCGCGGTTGCACGACTCGACGGCCGGGTACGCGCACGAGTACTCCGAGATCGGACAGATGTCCTGGACATCGACGTTGACGAGCGGCGACGTCGCGCGATCGAGGATGCCGAACGCGGTGAGCGGCGAGATCGCGAGCTCCGGCACCTCGGGCACCGGGACGATCCACGCGAACTTCGCCGGATCGCCCGCGTACTTGATGAGCACGTGCGCGGTGACCCAGCCGGGCTCGACCTCGAAGATGATCTGCTCGGCGCGCTGGTTGACCGCGTATTCACCCTCGCTGACGGCCGGCGGGGATAAGCAGCCGCACGCGTACGCGGTGGGTGTTTCGATCAAGAGCGCCGCACACGCGACAAACCCGAGGGCCAGCTGGGGGACTCGCATGTCTCCGCCCTACCCAAGCTGCGAGCCACGCCGTTTCGTGCAGTTCCGCACGATTGCCTGCCACGAGATGCCACCTCACCGCGGGACCGCGGCATCGGTGTCACGGGTCGGGCGTCACGCCCGGCGAAGGCGGCGCATGACCGCGTCCGGGATCTCGCGCTCCTCGAGTGTCTGCGCGACCGGCGCGAACAACTGGAGGGAGCGAACGTGCGCGCACGGATGCGTCTCGCTGTCACAGCTACAGCCGGTGTGCGTGGTGCCGAGCCGTACAAACGTCGCGTGACCCTCGCGCTCGCCCCACACGATCTCGTCGTCGCGCGCGAGCGTCGCCCACTCCGCGCGTGCAGCTTCGGCGCGATTCGCCACGACGCCACGCTCCGTCGCGCGCCTCGCCTCGCGCGGATCCTCTTGCTCGGTGCCATCGATCTCGAGCACGCGGAGGTGAGCGAGAAGCTTCTCGCGCAGGATGGCGAGCTCGGTCGAGCGCGCGGGCAGATCACCGTCGGTCAGCACGAGCTCGGTGAGGCGCGGCAGCTGTGGTGACTTGATGATCGCGTCGAGGATCGCGCGCGTCTTCCGCGTCCCGCGCAGGACGAGCCGCGCGAGTGACGGCATGCGCTTGCCATCGAGCATCGCGGCGACGTCGGCCGGCGTGAGCGTGAAGTCCGGCATCTCGATCTCCAGTGTCTCGAGTGACGCGAGCTTGCTGCGCACGAGCGGCGCGATGCCGAGCTTGGTGTCCGTGCGGATCTTGATCGATCGCAGCTGCGCGTGTCTCGTCTGCGACGCGACGCGCACGGTGTGGCCACGGAGCTCGAGACGCTGGAGGCTCGGCAGCGCCGGAAATAGCGGCACGATGTTGCCGATGCGCGACTGCGGCCCGTTCGACTGATCGCAGATGAGCTCCTCGAGCAACGGATGCCGCGACTCGACGATCCGCTCGAGACACGGCATGAAGTGCGTCCCGCGCGGACCGACCGGGCCGAGCGCGAGGCTCTCGAGAAACTCCGCGGACGGATGCGAGAGCAGATCCGGCAGCACCGGCGCCGGATCGCAGTAGTCGCGCGGCCGCTGCGCGAGCTTCACGTGCGTGAGGAACCCGTAGCGCCACACCACGCTGCAGCCCGCGTTCTGGTCGAGGATCTGGCGCAGTGCGCGCGGCATGAAGTAGTCGGCGTGCCGCTCGAGCAGCTCGCGTTGCGCGGCGAGGAGCTTCGCGTCGCGCGGTTTCTTCGAGAGCTGGTGCTGCACCACGATCAGCTCGCCGCGCGGATCCTTCTGACCCTGCAGCCAATCCGCGTATGCGAGGTACACGCCGCCATCGCGCCGGTTCGCGCGGATCTGCGCGACGAAGTCCAGGTGCATCGCCTTGGGCGTCGACGCGCCACCCGACGCGAAGCCGCGCTCCAGCCGCTCGACGACGTCCGCGTCCGCGGGCTTCTCGACCTCGTCGAGGAACCAGTGCCATTCAGCCGCCTTGAACACGCGGCGCGTTCCGTCGGCGAACACGTACATGTTGTCGACCTTGCCGGCCGACACGAGCAAGCCAACACCCCAGGCCGGTTGCTGCCGGTGCCGCACGTACGTGCGAGCTGCTGCCGGCTTCTTACGCGCCACGACGAGAGTATGCTCCAGCCGTGGAGCACGTTGACGTCTTGATCGTCGGAGCGGGCATCTCGGGCATCGATGCCGCCTATCACGTTCAGACCTCGTGTCCGCACAAGACGTATGCCGTGCTCGAGGGTCGCGAGCGGATGGGCGGGACGTGGGACCTGTTCCGCTATCCCGGCATTCGCTCGGACTCGGACATGTACACGCTCGGGTTTCCGTTCCGGCCGTGGACCGACGAGAACTCGATCGCGGCCGGCGACACCATCCTCGCCTACGTCAAGGAGACGGCCGAGGCGTACGGCATCGATCGCAAGATTCGCTACAACCAGCGCGCCGTCCGCGCGTCGTGGTCGAGCGAGACGTCGCGCTGGACGGTCGACCTAAGCAACGGCACGCAGCTCACGTGCAGCTTCCTCCACCTCTGCGTCGGCTACTACGACTACGACGCGGGCTACACGCCCGAGCTCGCCGGTCGCGAGAGCTTCCGCGGCCGCATCGTGCACCCGCAGTTCTGGACCGAGGATATCGACTACACGGACAAGCGCGTGATCGTGATCGGCAGCGGCGCGACCGCGGTGACGCTTGTACCCGAGCTCGCGAAGAAGGCCGCACACGTCACGATGCTGCAGCGCTCGCCGACCTACGTGATGTCGGTGCCCGCGAAGGATCCACTCGCGGCGCGTGCACGCAAGATGTTCTCGACGAAGCGCGCGTTCTCCGTCACGCGCTGGAAGAACGTCCTGCTCGGCATGGCGTTCTATCAGTGGTGCCGCCGATTCCCCGATCACGCGAAGCGCGTCCTCGTCAATCAGGTCAAGAAGCAGCTCGGCGACGCGGACATCGTCGAGAAACACTTCACGCCGTCGTACAAGCCATGGGACCAGCGCCTGTGCTTCGTGCCCGACAACGATCTGTTCGATGCGATCAAGGCCGGCCGCGCATCGGTCGTCACCGATCACATCGAGTCTTTCACGGAGACCGGCATCCGGCTTCGCTCGGGCACCACGCTCGAGGCGGACCTTGTCGTCACCGCGACCGGCCTCGCGCTGAGGCCGTTCGGCAAGATGCAGCTCGAGGTCGATGGCAAGCGCGTCGAGCCGTCGAAGACCATGGTCTATCGCGGCATGATGTGCAGCGACGTTCCGAACATGGCGTTCTCGACGGGCTACACGAACGCGTCGTGGACGCTCAAGTGCGATCTGACGAGCCGCTTCGTGTGCCGCCTCGTGAACTACATGGACAAGCACGGCTACGCGCGCTGCACGCCGAAGCGCGACCCGGACGTGGAGGAGGTCCCGCTGTTCAACTTCTCGTCGGGCTACGTGCAGCGCGTGATCGATCAGCTGCCGAAGCAGGGATCGATCGTGCCGTGGAAGCTCTATCAGAACTACGCGCTCGATCTGATGCTGATCGATCGCGGCCGCCTCGACGACGATGTCATGGAGTTCGCGACTCGTTGATCCGGACGCTCGCGTTTGCCGGCTACCGCTCGCTGCGCGATCTCGTGGTTGCGGTCGGTCCGCTCACCGCGATCACGGGCGGCAACGGCACCGGCAAGTCGAACGTGTATCGCGCGCTGCGCCTGCTCGTCGACGCGGCGGATGGTCAGCTAGCTCGCGCGTTCGCGAAGGAAGGCGGTATGCCGTCGGCGATGTGGGCCGGCGCGCCATCGAAGAAAGCGCGCGAGTCGGAGGGCAAGCGGCTGTCGATCGGGTTCGCGGATGACTCGATCGCCTTCGAGCTGCGGCTCGGGTTGCCGAAGGATGCGCGCAGGTCAACGGCGTTCCTCCTCGATCCGGTGGTGAAAGAAGAGACCATCCGGACGCTCTCCAAGCCGCGGGTTAGTCTCCTCGAGCGCCGCAACGCCACCGCGATGCTGCGCGACGAAGAGGGCCGTCCCGTCACCTTCGGCGCAGAGATCGATCCAGGCGAGTCGGTGCTGTCACAGCTCGCCGAGCCTCATGGATACCCGGTCTTGTCGATCGTGCGCGAGCGCATACGCAAGTGGCGCTTCTACCACCAGATACGCACCGATGCAGACAGCCCCGTTCGCGCCGTGCAGATCGGGACTCGAACACCAGTGCTCGCTCACGACGGCCACGATCTCGCGGCCGCGATGCGGGTGCGTTGCATGAAGCCATCGCCGATGCGTTTGATGGGGCGCGCATCGAAATCGAATTCGGTGGCCTCGACTCGCCCACTGGAAAGTTCGAGCTTCAGTTTCATGCGCCCGGCGTGTACCGGCCTCTCGAAGGCGCAGAGCTCTCCGACGGCACGCTGCGCTATCTCGCCCTCCTCGCCGCGCTTCACTCGCCGCGGCCACCCGAGCTGCTCGTGCTCAACGAGCCCGAGACCTCGCTGCATCCGCGCGTGCTCGCCCCACTCGCGCGCCAGATCGTCGCGGCCGCGAAGCGTTCGCAGGTGATCGTCGTGTCACACGCGGCGCCGCTCGTCGACGCGATCTGCAAGACGCGCGACGGCACGCGCATCGAGCTCGCGAAAGTCGGCGGCGAGACCGTCGTCGCCGAGCGCGGCCCGCTCGAAGCGCCGCCTTGGAAGTGGACGACCTGACCAATCGCGCGATCGCTGCAAGGACCGCATCGCTCGCCTAGCGGCTGTCTGACGAACCCGATGATAGGCGATCCGGACAACATCGCTCGGAAGAACGCCCACGTCGCTGGTGGACAGCCGCCGCTCGTGTGACCTGCGCGACGCGTAGCGCTCGCAGAGCAAACGCGCGCAGCTCACACTTCGCGAGTGACGATGTCTAAACGGGGCCTGTCGATCGCGCCTGCCCACAGCGATTTGCCCCGCACGATCGACCGTGGAAGTTTCAGATCAACATTTGTTGGGCGAGGCGAAAGACAGTCGAGCTCGAGACCGCCGACCGCCCGGATGGTGGAGGAGCTGCACGACGTGATCTGACCAAACAATTTTTTGATCTGAAGCGTCCACGGTCGATCGTGCGGGGCAAATCGCTGTGGGCAGGCGCAATCGACAGGCGGTGTTTGGACATCGTGACTCGCGAAGTGTGAGCTGCGCGTCGGCGCTACGAGCCCATCGCGTCGCGCAGGTCACACGAGCGGCGGCTGTCCACAGCGGCGTGGGCGTTCTCCCGAGCGATGTTGTCCGGACCGACTGTCATCGGGCGCGCGCGAAGGAGCCTCGCGCGATCGCGCGCATGCTCGCCGTGAGCACTGACTGTCAGCGATGTCGCCGGTTTGATGTGTCAGCGATCTACCCGGTTTAGACCCAGTGTCCATCACTTGCGCTAATATCGGCGAAATCAAGTTGACAGGATTGTGCGACCGGGAGCCTTCCTGACAAATCGGACCGGCAGCCTTCCTGACACTCGTAATCAGGATCACCCGTCGGTAGACCGGCTGCCTTCCTGACGACAGACCGGGTTCGTTCCTGACATCGCCGAG